>CAVYRN010000006.1:0-400806 GCA_963771015.1 uncultured Actinomycetota bacterium | reverse complement strand
CAACCAAACCGCTACGCGGTAGGTCGTCAGGCGGCGGTGTGTAGCACCTCTGCCGTCGCCACAGTTGGACGGCTGACCTCTTTGCGAGGTCGTTCAGTAGGAGGATGAGTTTGTGCGACGGGGCCTCGGTGATCCGCGGGCGGCGGCGGTGGTGCGCCTGCCCCCCGACGAGGCGACCATCGTGGCAGCGGAGCTCGCCCTGACCATCAGCCCCGGAACCCGCCGCGGGGAGGCGCGGACGGACCCCATGGGGCAGGTGGCAGAGGCGATTGTCTGGGACCCGGAGCGCTGGCCCACCGGGCAGGTCGGCGACCTGACCGTTCATGACTTCCTCACCGACCTGAACGCGCTGGCCACGGTCCTGAGGGCTCGAGATCGCGAGACGGGCACGCTCCTGCAGACGGGAGCAGAGCCCACGCGTGACCACTACGAGAGGGCGCTGGCGGTCCTGATCTCCGGGACCGCCGCCGACGACCCGGTCCTCGCCACCGTCGCGCGCTACCGACGGGCCAGCACCCATCCGTTTCACGGCCGCGTCAGCGCGAAGCAGTGGCGAGAGGACCTCGAAGGACGAGCGCCTCAGGTGCGGCCAGCTTGGCGCGCACTCAAGGATGCCGTCGGGGAGGATCCCCGCCTCACCACGTAGCGCCAACGGCAAGCACGGGCAGTACATTGCGCGCGACTGGCGGCGGTAGGGGGCACTTTGATGGCCGAGCATCGAGGGTTTGCCAGCTCACAGGGGGCGGTAGGCCTCGCTGCGGTGATCGATGCGCAGCACGACGACCTCGCCGCGCTCCTCGGTGATGCGGTACAGAACGCGGTAGGTGCCACGCCGCGCGGAGTAGATGCCCGAGAGATCCCCCCGCAGCCGCTTGCCGACCCGGTGGGGGTTGTCCACCAGGGCCCCGGTGAGGAACTCGATCACGGCGACGGCCACGGCCTCGGGAAGGCCGGTGCGGATTGCGCGTACCGCCGGTGGGGTGAGGACCAGCTCGTAGGCGACAGGCGCAGTCACCGGCGCAGGGCGCGGACCGCGTCGACGCCGCGGACGACGTCACCGGCGGCATACGCCGCGTCCGCCTCGCGGATGTCCGCCAGGGCGGCCGCGTCGCTGAGGACGGCCAGGGTCTCCTCGAGCTCGGCCAGGTCCTCGGGGCTGATGATCACCGCGGCGGCACGCCCGTTGCGGGTCACGGTCACCCGGTCGTGTTCGCGCTCGACCCGGTCGACGACATCGCTGAAGTGGTCGCGGACCTCGCGCAGCGGCTCAACACTCATAGCCACAATTGTGGCGCCTTCCAAGGATCCTCGCAAGGCTGCGTATCGCGGCGGTAGGACACGGCCGCGTCAGCCGGAGGCTATAGGCGGCGAAGAGGGGCAGGTAGCCCATCGCCGCTGTGCTCAGAGCGTGAGGCGTTCGACGGGTTGGCCGGTGATGCTGGAGATCAGGTCGAAGTCCTTGTCCAGGTGGAGCACGGTTAGGCCGGCCAACTCGGCGGCGGCCGCAATGATGAGGTCGGGGATCGACGGGGCCCGGTGCTGGCCCTGCCCCGCCAACAGCAGCTGCACGTCGACCGCGCGGTCCTCGATGGTTGGGGTCAGGTACTCCACCGGCATCGCCGACAACGGTGGCCGAGTGAACATCGAGCGGGCATCCCGGCCGCTGCGAGCGGAGTAGCCGACTTCCAAGCGGGTCACGGTCGCGATGCGCACCACGCCTCGCTCGATCCGTTCAGCCCACACGTCCGCGTCGGGGCTGTCTCCCAGACGGACCAGCGCGGACTTGTCGACTAACCACTCGGTCACTGCCACGCTGCCCCCATCACCTGGGGGTCATCGAGGTCGCCGGCCAGGTCGGCGAGATCGCGCAGGTCGGAGGCGGACACTGCGGCATCCGTGGTCGCCGCATCCGCCGCCAAGCGCCGCCGGATGTACTCCACTCGGGACAGGCCCAGCCGCGAGGCATGCGCGTCGACCCCCGCCAGGACCGCCTCTGGAACGTCACGGATCAGGACGTCAGCCATGAGAACCACCTCCGATATCTGATGATATCAGGAGGCGGTTCTCCCCCGTCGGTCTGAGGCACAACCGCCGCGACGACACGGTCGACAGGCGGCGCTAGGACACGGCCGCGTCAGCCGGAGGCTGTACGCGGCCGGAGTGGGGAATCCAACGCCGTTAGTTGCCGGCGACCGCCAAGAGTGCATGCTCGCCCGCCGCTATGATCCTCCGCATGGCTGAAGCGGTCTTGGCGGGCATCGTCTCTCTTATCGTGGCAGGCGCGACAAGCATCGCGGGGTTCCTCATTCAGAGGGATCGGCTCCGCCAGGAACTGCGCACCCAGTTTATGGCAGAGCAGGCACTTCTGGACCTCTTGGAGCATCCCAAGTGGAAGTTGCGGTCATTCGACGCCATCTCGACTCGTTTGGGAGGGTTCGACGACGATTCTCTACGGCAATTGCTCGTAAGGGCAGGGGCCGTGCGCTTCAAGGGCAAGGAGGGCGAGGAACTCTGGGGGCTCCGACATCGGAACCTGGAGCAAGTCTGAAGCGGGAGGTTGCCCTTCCAAGTGACAGGCTGCCTTCGCGGCGAAATGCCGCACTCGTTCTACGAGGGACTCGGGAGGCTACCGTCTATAGCATGACTGCCGACCGTGCGGGCCTCCCAACGCTGGCCGTGACCGGCTCCACCGGAGCGGTCGGTGGCATGGTCGCGCGCCGGCTCGCCGACGCGGGACTGGGCCAACGCCTCCTCGCTCGCTCCCCGGAGCGGGCACCCGACCTGCCTGGTGCGACGGTGCTTCGGGCCAGCTACGCCGACACCGCGGAGACCCGCGCAGCCCTCGACGGGGTCGAGACGCTGTTCATGGTGTCGGCGGCCGAGGACGAGCACCGCCGCGAGCAGCACCTCGCCTTCGTCGACGCGGCCGCAGCGGCCGGCGTGTCACACGTCGTCTACACCTCCTTCCTCGGCGCGAGCCCGACCGCTACCTTCACCCTCGCCCGCGACCACGCCGCGACCGAACGTCACCTCGAGGCGAGCGGGATGGCGTGGACGTTCCTACGGGACGGCCTCTACCTCGACTTCCTGCCGCTCATGGTGGGCAACGACGGCGCCATCCGGGGCCCGGCCGGCCAGGGCCGTGCGGCCGTCATCGCGCGCCAAGACGTCGCCCGGGTCGCAGCCACCGTGCTACAGGACCCAGCCGCCCACGCCTGCCGGACCTACGACCTCACCGGACCCGAGGCGCTCACATTCACCGAGATGGCAGAGATCCTCAGCGAGCACATCGGGCGAAACGTGATCTTCGTCGACGAGACCATCGAGGAGGCATACGCCTCCCGAGAGCCCTTCGGTGCGCCCGACTGGCAGGTCGAGGCGTGGGTCTCGACATACACCGCCGTCGCGAACGGGGAGATGGGGCCGGCCTCCGACGACGTCCTCACCGTCACCGGTCAGCCGCCGATGTCATTGTCACAGTTCCTATCCGAGAGCTGATCGGCCCCTCATCGACACGCGTCGACCGGGACGCTACGCGGCGGTATGCAGCAGGCTGAGCGGGGCTCACTCGCCGTGCTGCGGCACAGTCACCAGCCCATGTCTCTGGAGACCTCGGCCCGAGCGGCCTCGATCTGCTCGTGAGTGACACCCGGCACGTCGGTCTCTTGCTCAAGACGGGCAAGCAGGTCCGCGAGCGCCTGCTTCTCGGCCGGATGGCTTATCGGGACCGAGTTCAAATCGACAGACATCAACCAGTCGAACAGAACGATGGCGTCTGCCCGCCACAGCTCGATGCCGACTCTGGGTAGCTCCGCATTCACGTAGCCAATCCTCTCGCGTCGGGAGTTCGACTGTGCCGCTGGGTGGTCGACTGGCGGCGATATGACTGTGGAGATCCCTTCGCAGCCTGATGGTAATGGGCTGTGAGTTGGTAACCGCGGGTGTCGCCCACGTTGTGACGCACACGCCGTGCCGACTCTCGAGCACGGCAGGGTGGTGAACAATGCCCTGGCCCCGCCGCCTAGCATCTACCTCAGTTCTCTAGCGCCGTAAACCAGAGTGGGTGGGAAACATCCAATTTGGTCTCTTCGTCAGCGTGACAACGATGGTCGCAGCCGCCAGCGGTAGAAAGGCGAACATGAGTACCAAGGAGCCTGAGAGGACCGCCTGGCGTAGCGAGGCGCTATTAACGGGCGATATCGTCTCGCCCCATGCACCCAAAAGCAGAGCCACACCCTCGAAGATGAAGCCGATATTCACAAACAATGCTCCGCCCGTGAAGCCTTGGGCTAAGGACGGTGAAGTCAACTGCCCGAAACCCCGGACGTTCCGATCCCAAACGGCCTTGCTCCTCCGTGATCCAATCCAAAGTGCTAATCCCACGCCGCCCAAGGCGATGAGACCGGCCGCCGCTGGGAGTGCTGAAGAAGTCACAGATCATCCCTCGATTGTAGCTGCTACATTGTGACTGATCGCTAGCGTAATCCACTTCGACACCGCGGCTGAACGGTGACCCCTCGCCCCCGGCCGCGCATAGATCCGAGACCGCAAGTGCGCCCTCCTGCGATCCGCAACTCGACGGTCGTCTCGCCCGAATCGGCGCAGCCCATTCTGGGCGCTGTGCCGTTGGGCCCAAGAGAGCCGCCGCCAGCGGGGCCGATCCGTGGCTGCCTCGAGTGTGTCGGCACGCGGCGGAGTGGGGCAGGCGCGAACCGCCCGACGCTGATGAGCCCGAGCTAGGGGCGCCGCCGCGACTGGCAGCACCTGTCCGCCCGCTTCCGGAGGGGGTGCGCGTTGCCTTGGATGTGGTGGCCGTCACCGTAGCTCGTCGTCGCCGGCCCTCGGCAATAGCCTGGTAGGTGGGTCGTGGAGGCGACATGTGGACTCGAGCAGGGGCAGCGAGGCGACGCGGCCGCTTGCGCGCCATCCCCGTATCGATCGTGGGTGCAGCGCTCCTCCTGGCCGGCTGTACGTCGTCCGGCCCGACGCCCAGTCCCCCGGTTGCGCAGTCGTCGACCTCGCCGGTCTCGGCCTGGGACATCGTCCTGATGGGCGACTCGGTGTGGCTGCAGCCGGGGGCGAGGCTTCAGCAGCGGCTTGAGGACGAGCTCGGGGTGAAACTGGTCATGCACGACTGGATCAACCCCGACCCAGGGACGCATGGAGAGCGCAGCGACGACCTCCTGGTCCGGCTGCGCACCGACGAGAACCTTCGCCGGGACCTGCGGGAGGCGGAGATCATCGGCTTCGACGTCCCGACCGGCCTCGTCCTCGACGTGTGCACCGGCGACCCCAGCACCGCGACGCCCGCGGAGGTGACAACCTGCATGGACACCGCAGTGAGGCGGTACCAGGACGACGTCACCGCGATCTTCGAAGAGATCGTGGCGCTGCGTGACCCGGCCGATGCGATCATCCGAGCGACCACCGTGTGGCAGTTCTGGATGCCGACCTTCCAGAGGGCCGGCACCTACGACGTCATGCGGCCCAGGTGGCAGGCCATGAACCAGGCCGTCGTGCGCGCCGCCGCCCAGCACCACATCACCGTCCTGCCCGCCTATGACACCTTCTGCGGCCCGGACGGCAGCCGGGACCCCGTCGCGGCAGGCGACGTGTGGGGCGACGAGTTCCACCTGAGCCCGCAAGGTGTCGACCGCTTCGTCGACCTCTTCATGGCCTCGGGCCTGCCAGCAGCCGGCGCGCAGTAGGAGCCACGACCCACCACCCATCTGCCGCGGTCCGGTAGGTCGGCTGGCGGCGGTAGGACACGGCCGCGTCAGCCGGAGGCTATACGCGGCGGTATGCAGTAGGTCCCAGCGACTGGAGATTCGACCGGATCTGCCGAATTGAGGACGTCTCGCGACCCCGCGTGTTGAGGGGGCTAGGAGGCAACGAACCCCGGTATTGCGACCCCCACGATGACCCCGATGGAACATGCGACATACATCGCGGCGGCGGCGCTGAACACTCTTCGCTCGAGGGACGAACGCGCCGACGAACGCGCTCGGGCCAAACCTCGGGATGCGCCGTTCGCGAGGAAGATCAGCGTTAGCAGGACGATGCCCAACGTGACCGGCACGCCGTACACGGCCCAGGCGTCTACGCGGGAGTACCACAGGTCGACATCGAAGAGCCCGGCAATGCTCAGCATCAGAGCACCCAGCAGGCCAGCCCCGCAAGCAGCAGCAGTGGCGCCAAAGAGCCGTTTCTCGTCGTTCTTGGATGAAGGTGCCCGACTGGTCTCACCAAGAACACGCCGCATTGAGGTCAACAGATCCCCGCCCAATTGCGTGTTGGGGCCACTACCGCTCACCTGCGCTCCCGTCCCATGACTAGGAAGATCTGGCCTCCCAACCCAGGGAGGGCGTCGCTCAGTATCCCTCGGACACATCCTGCTCCGCTGGCATGACGCCAGACTGTGTGCTCGGTCATGCCGCTGTCGCGGCCGTACGCTCACTGCGCAGACTCTTCCTGCCGGCGGTCTTCCTGGGGCAGCGTGATCGCTGCCAGTGGGAGTACCTGCTGGTGCACCTGGTCCCGCCGGATCACAGCCCAACGTCCGCTGACCCTCGCATCGTGATGCGGGAGGTCCAGCAAGAGGTCTGCTGGGTCCGGTGGCCCCAGGACGCGAGTGACTGGCGACAGGGCTGTGCGCCACCAGAGCGCCGATCAGTGAGCGACCGGCTTCGCGTCCCGAGACCACCGGGTGCCTACCTGCTGCGTGACCAGCACGGAAGGAACACGATGAGTGTCGACACGATCCACCCCGCTCGTCCAGCCCCGCGGGCGGACACCGCCACGGCCAGGGCCGCGGCCGAGCCCACGGCCGGGATCGACTGGGCCAGCGACGAGCACGCGGTTGCCGTCGTCGACGCCAGCGGGGTACAGCTTCGCAGGGCCACGGTGGCCCACACCAAGGCTGGGCTGAACCAGCTGGTGACGGTGCTGGCCCGGGCTGGGGTGCGCGAGGTCGGCATCGAACGCGGTGACGGACCGGTGGTCGATGCGCTGTTCGCCGCCGGGTTCGTGGTGTTCGTGATCGCCCCGAACCAGGTACGTAACCTGCGGCGCCGGTACGGGGCTGCCGGGAACAAGGACGACCACTTCGATGCGTACGTGCTGGCTGACACCGTGCGCACCGACCGGCACCGGCTGAGCCCGCTGGTCCCGGACAGCCCAGCAACGGTAGCGCTGCGGATGAGCGTGCGCGCCCGCCAGGACCTGGTGACCGCACGGGTGGCGATGGGCAACCAGCTGCGCGCGCACCTGGCCGCCGCCCTGCCCGGCGCGATCGGACTGTTCCGTGACATCGACTCGCCGATCGCGCTGGCGTTCCTGACCCGCTACCCGACCCAGGCCAAGGTCGACTGGCTCAGCCCGGCGCGCCTGCAGGCGTGGCTACGTACCCAGCGCTACCCCAACCCGCGACGTGCCCAGATGCTTCACGCCCACCTGGCCGGCGCCGCCCCGGGCACCACCGGGCCACAGGCCGAGGTCGGTGCGCAGGTCACCGCCGCGTACGTCGCAGTGCTGCGATCGCTCCGGGCGCAGATCACCGCCCTCGAGAACGACATCGACGACCAGCTGGCCGCGCACCCCGACGCACCCATCTTCACCAGCCTGCCCAAAGCAGGCGCCGTGCGCGCCGCCCGCCTCCTGGCCGAGATCGGTGACTGCCGCAGCCGCTTCCCCACCGCGCAAGCACTGATCAGCCTCGCTGGGGCCGCGCCCTCAACCCGCCAATCGGGCAAGGTCAGGGTCGTCGGGTTCCGCTGGGCCGTGGACAAACAGCTCCGCGGCGCCGTCATGGACTTCGCCGGCGACTCCCACCACGCCAACGCCTGGGCTGCCGACCGGTACTGGAAAGCCCGCGGCCGAGGCAAAGACCACTCCCACGCCACCCGCATCCTCGCCCGAGCCTGGCTCCTAGTCATTTGGCGCTGCTGGCAAGACCACCAGCCCTACGACCCAGCCCAGCACCGCGCCCACCAAGCCCTCCAGGGGGTCCCTGCTTGACACAGGGCTCCTCACTGGCCCCTCGACCAAGGCAGTCGGGTACTTTGCCCGGCCGTCGGGGTGTCTAACGCTCTTTGGAACGAGACGGTGGGCTGCTCGGGGTGAAGGCCCCGCCGCCGCTCTGGCGCGACCTCCGGCTGGTCGTCACGTTCAGATTCTGCGTCGCGGCCGAACTGGGTGTCGCGCCCGAGGTCGCCGATGCCCCCGGCACACTCGACCTCGGGTCCCGGCCTCACCGCCGGCCGGCGGCGAACGGATCACCTTAGCGGGCGGGTGGGCCCCGGGTCCGGCAGCTCGCCTGGCATACCGGCATACCGGCACGCGGGTTGGCAGGCCCGCTGCTTCAACCTCCCGTGGTCCGGGCTCAGCCGTTAGCCTGGATGGATGGTCCCTCGGGACCTGGACGCACGCCATCACGGACGCCGGGACGCCAATGCGCGCATATCCGTACTCCTTCCACGTCGCCCTCGACGGGAACGGGCTCAACGGCCTTGAGGGCCGGGCCGGCGTGTGCCTCTTCCGGTACGACCCGGCCAGCGGTGACCACGCCTACAAGGTGACGTACTTCGGCGGGGCCTCGGGGGGCACGCCCCGAGCGTCGACCCGAGCCGGCGCGTGGGCTTCCTCGGCAACACCGGCCAGCACCTGCTGTTCTACGACCTGGCCACCCTCGAGGAGGCCGACCGGATCTCCACGCTGCGCTTCGAGGTTCCCGACACGACGGTCAAGGGCAGCACCCACCTGGTCTGGCTCGACGAGACCGAGTTCGTCACCAGCATCGGCGAGCACCTGTGGAAGTTCGACGTCAACCGGCTGGCCAAGGCGGACCTCATCGCGCCCCACCAGGTCAAGGTGCCGCACGCGATGAAGCGCACGGCATCCGGGCGCTACATCGTCTACGGCGGGATGGACCACCCGGACCGGGGCGAGGCCCGCGAGGTGGGGATCCTCGACACCCACAGCGGTGAGGTCCGGCACGTCACGCTGCCCACGACCTGCTGGCACGTCGTCTGCCACCCGGTGCTCGACGTGTTCTACGCCATCAGCTTCCGCGTGCACCCTGCCGACCGCAGCGACTACGGCCACTGGGGGATGGCGTGGCTGCGGCAGTACGCCTTCGAGGTCGACGCCGAGCACGGCCAGGTGCTGCGGCACTGGGCGGCCGACCGGGACGTGCCGGCGCACATCAACTCCGACGTGACGATCTCGGACTCCGAGCTGATCTTCTGCACGGGTGGCAGCCAGACCGTCGTCCTCGTCGACCTGGCGACGATGACGCAGCACCGGCTCATCGACGAGAACCCCGGCCCGCTCGGCTCGTGGGAGTTCCCGCGGCAGTCACTCAACACGATCGGCGAGAGCTTCATGCGGGGCAACTTCTTCAGCAACTCCAACCTCTACGCCGAGGCCCTGCGGGTCAGCCGAGGCTCGCTCATCGACGGCATCTACGCCTGCCAGCTCTCCGCCGACCAGAGTCTGCTCTTCACCGCCAACCGTGGGCAGAACCACATCACCGTCTACGACTACCCGTCCCTGCGACTGCGCGACCGCATCGTCATGCCCGACCTGCACGAGCTGGACGAGGGCCTGGCCGACTGGGTGGACCCCCGGCTGGGGTTCCACCACTCCTACCTCGTCAGCCCCGAGCCCGCCGTCCGTGCCGGGCCCGCCGTCCGCGTCGCCACCGCTGCCCACCCCGAACCCGACCCACCACGCCCAGGAGACCGCCATGGCTGACTTCTCCGTCGACACCTCGGTCATCGGCCCCGTCGTCAGCGACGTCACCGCCGACGTCACGAGCACGCTGGCCGGCCTCGACGACATGAGCCTCACCCTGGCCGGTGGCACGACGACGACCCTCGCCGGCGGGACGACGACGACGCTGGCCGGCGAGAACACCGTGCACTCGGACGCGACGATCACCCTCACCCCGGTGACGACGACCTCGAGCCTGGACCTCAAGCCGGTCGCACTCGACTCCTGCGTCCGGCTCGAGCTCGCGCCGGCGCCGCCCACCGAGGTGCACTCGCCCTACGAGCAGCGCTGGGCCTGGTCGGTCTTGGGGTTCGAGCTGTTCGCCCTCACCGTCCAGGGCTCGCTGTCGACGCATGTCCGCCCGGAGCCGCACGGCGCCAAGATCATCGAGGTCTGATCGGCCATGCCCACCGCGCGACGCTCGAAACGACCGGCCACCCGACCGGCCACCCCGCCGGCCGACGCCATTGTCCTCAGCGGCCCGCCGACGAGCCTGCGCACGACGGTCACCGTCGAGAACACCTCCGAGGGACGGCTCGCGATCCGCGGCGCCACCCTCCACCTCGACGACGGGACCCCCGTCCCCGGGACCGCCGCGGCACTCATCGGAGCCGGCGCCACGGCGAGCCTGCCGGTCCGGGTCGCGCTCGACCCGACGACGGCACCCGGCAGGTATGCCGCCGAGCTCGAGGTCAGCGGGGCCCGCCGGTCCGCGGTCATCCGGGTCCAGACCCACCTGTCCCTGTCGGTCAGCCCCGGCGAGGTGCTTGCCGCCGTGGGGCGGCGTTCGATCGCTCTCGACGTCGCCAACGACGGCAACGTCGCCATCCCCCTCGCCGGCCGGGTGATCGCCGCCACCGACGACGGACGGGGAGAGCCCGGCCCCGAGATCACCCTTGAGGTCGACAACCCGACCACGCTGGAGCCCGGCACCTCGGTGACCCTCGAGGCCCACCTGGTGGTCCCCAAAGGGCTCGACCCCGCTCGCCGGCACGTCGCCCGGGTTCCGGTCGGCGTCGCCGACCTCATCGTCATCGTGCTCCCTCACACCGAATCGGAGACCCCGTCATGACCGCCACCGCACCCGATCTCATCACCACCCTGACGACCGGCTGGGCCGACGCGGTCCAGCAGTGGGCCGACCAGTCCCAGACCATGTGGGAGCAGTGGGGGATGGCCCCGTGGGCGCCCCCGGCCGACCCCCGCACCGCCGGCCGTCGGGTGGGTGGGCCACGTCCGGGACACCGGCCCGCCCATGAGCACCACCCGGGCCACGAGCAGCACCACCACGGCTGCGAGTGCGAGAGCGACGTGTGTGCGTGCTGCGTCCCCGACGCCGACATCGTCCTGCACGCCCGGGCGGGGGAGCGGCGCATCGTCCCGTTCGTCCTGCACAACCGGTGGCGTCGGGAGCGTGAGGTCAGCGTCGAGGTCGGGCCCTGGCACCGCTGCAGCGGCGCGGACCTGACCATCCAGGCCCAGGTCGACGGCGAGGGGTTCACCCTGGGGCCGTGCGAGGACCGGGTCGTGCGGCTCCTTGTGACCGTTGCCGGTGCGGACGAGGCCGTGGCGAAGGAGAAGGGCGAGCCGGCGCTCCGCTCCGGTGACGTCGGGCAGTGCTCGAGCGCGTATGCCGATGTGCGGTTCGAGGGGTGCGCGCGGCCCCAGCGGGTCGCCGTGGTCGTCGAGCCGGCCGAGTGCGACGCGGTCGAGGTGGAGTGTGACTGCGGATGCTGCTGACCAGGACGGTGGAGATGCTTCCTGCACGGACGAGCGGAGAGGACCTGCGATGAACCAGCGCACGACGGACCCCGAGGAGACCCTCGCCCGGCTGGGCGACCTGGCGCGACGAATGCTCCAGGCGCAGGCCGACGCCGCCAAGCAGTCCATCGAGCTCGGCCGGGCGGTCCTCTCGCCCGGAGCCGACCCCGGTGCCACGAGCCGTGCCTGGGCGGAGGCGGTGGGCCGGGAAGGAGCGCGCTACTGGCGTGAGGTCGGGACCCTCGGGATGGACGTCGCCGGGCAGATTCTCACCATCGGCAGCCGCAGCGTCACCCGCGTGCTCGGCGACACCCAGGCAGCGGTCAACCGCACCCGCGGGCAGCGCTCCTCGGGTGGCTCGGCCGGCGCCGGCGGCCGGTCCGGTCACGACGGCGACGATGCGGAGCCTGACGCAGGCGGCTCCAGAGCCGAGCGCCGGTCAGCGACCGCGGACAAGGCGGGGAGCAGCCCGGTACCGCAGGTCGCCGTCGGCCTCCGTGGGGCACCCGGGGGGACCGCTACGGGGACGGTCGTGCTGGCCAACCAGCATCCACGGGCGCGACGGGTCGTCCTGACCTCGGGCGAGGTGCTGCGGGACCCGGCCCACGACGTCGCCCTCCCGGTGCGGGTCGACCCGGACGGGGTGACGATCCCCGCTCACAGCGAGCAGACCGTGACCGTCGAGGTCGTCCTTCCCGAGGACCTCGTCCGCTCCGGCGAGCGGTACGTCGGGCAGATCCAGGTCAGCGGGGGCGTCGAGGCGGTCGTCGACGTGGTGGTCGAGGTGGACTGACCGCGGCCCCCGCAGCATCCGGTATGCCGTCCGCGACGGCCGGCCCGCCCTCGCCGTCGACCGGCCTCGGGACGAGCGGCCGGGCGGAGCGCACCTCCGGGGACAGCCGCAGTCCCTCGCGGACCCACCGGGGCAGTGAGTCGTCGAGGGCGAGCCAGGCCAGGGACGCCGCCACGGCGGTCCGCGCCGGTCCGGCCGCGTAGCCCAGTGCCTGGGCACGCGCCGAGGAGTACCAGTAGTAGCGGCCGATCGTGCTCGCCTCGTCGGTCGTCGACAGGGGCGCGGAGCTGGTCACCCGGCCCCAGGCCTCGGCGGCGGCCGAGGCGAGCCACGCGGCATACGAGGGCGCCTCGAGGTAGGGGCCCGGCAGGCCGGCGAGGTCGGCGACCAGGGCGTGCAGCTCTCGCCAGGCGAGGTCCTCGCCGCCGAGGAGGTAACGCTGCCCCGGCTCGCCGCGCTCCAGGAGAGTGAGGTGTCCGGCGCCGACGTCCCGCGCGTCGACAACGTTGGACCCACCGGGGTAGGTGCTGCGCGTGGGGTCGAGCAGGTAGCGCAGGACGATGGCGTTGCTCGGGCCGAGCCGCGAGAACGGCCCTCCCAGGACGACGGTCGGCAGGGCCAGGACGAGGTGGAGGCTATGACGGTCGGCCGCCTCCAGCGCCACCTCCTCCTGTCGGGCCTTGCTCGCGTAGTACGCCGGTGCCGGCTCGTCGCCCAGCCGGTCCGTCTCCGTCCGGCTCGCGGGCCCGGGGCTCGACCCGCGGGTCACGGCTGAGCTGGTGACGACGACCCGGCCCAGGCCCGCGGCAGCTGCGGCCTCGACGACGGCGCGGGTCCCGTCGACGTTGACCCGGGCCACCTCGTCGGCCTGGTCCTTGCCATAGGCGTAGACGGCGGCGCAGTGGATCAGCGCGTCGGCGCCGTCGAGGGCGCGGGCGAGCCCGTCCCGGTCGCCGAGGTCGGCCCCGCGCACCGACAGGGGGCCGGTCGAGCCGAGGGCGCGGATCCGCTCGGGCTGGGTGCGGCCGGGGCGGCATACGGCGATCACGTCGTGCCCGGCGACGAGGGCCTCGCGCGCCACGTGGTAGCCGACCAGGCCGGTCACCCCGGTGACGGCGACCCTCATCGCCCGCCCCGCACGTGCCGGAAGCCGTGGACGTCGAGCTCGTCGGCCACGGGGACCCTTCCGCTGCGCTCTCCGGCGGGCCGCACGGGGTCGAGACCGGTCCGCTCGCTCACCCAGTCCTGGGCGGCGTTGAGCAGGAACTCGACGGACCGGGTGAGCAGGGGCTCGTCGGGATCCGCCGGGGGGCGCCCGATGCGGAACTCGCGGCCCTCGAAGCGCGCCTCGAGATTGTCGAAGGTCGTCGTGAAGAACCGCCGGTAGGCCTCCTCGAGGAGGGGGGAGCGCACCTCCGGGACGAGGGTCAGGTCGAGCTCCTGCCACACCGGCGGAAGCGTGAACAGCTGCCTTCCCCGGACCGTGGCCAGGGTGCCCGTGCCGGTGCGGGTGAACGTCAGCGACCCGTCGTCGTATGCCGCCGAGCCGTTCGGGCTGCGGACCGTCCGCCAGAGCAGCCGGTGCTCGTCCCGGCGGCGCTCGACGAGCTCGATCTTGCACACGTCGATCGGCTCGCCGCCCCACGCCGCGAGATAGTTCGGCTGCGGCAGGTACAGGTTGCGCTCGGCCTGCCGGACCCGGGTGGTCCCCTCGCGCGCCGGGGCGGGGCCGAGCTCGACCCGGCGCCCGCCGAGGTAGTCCGCCATCAGGGCGATCCCCTCGGCCACGTCGACCCGGGCGACGAACTCGTCGAAGTCGGCAGCGATCTCGCCGCCGACCTCGAAGACCGTGGCGCCGTCGACGAGGGTCCACCGCATCTCGCCGTCCGGCGGTGCGGGAAGCCCGGCGAGAGCGTCGTCGATGACGGCGAGGAACGCCGCCAGGTCGTCGTAGTCCTCGTCGGGGTATGCCGCGGGCTCGATACCGAGCGGGACCACGCGGTGGTCGACGCGGTCCTTGCCGAGGTTGACCGACCAGGCCCGGCCGGCCCCCGACGCGGTGGCGACCGCGGCGAGGAGCCCGACCAGGGCGCCCTGCCCGATCGGGTCCTCGGCCGCGGCGACGGCCGGGGTGAGCACGGCCCGGACCGCCGACAGGACGGGGTCGTCCGTGGTCGCGCCGTCGTCGGGGCCGCCGATGCTCGCCGTGAGCACCCGCTCCAGGCGCCGGTCGCCGGTGGCCCGGCGGGCGGCCTCGACGGCCAGCGGGTGGGGCCGGGTGATGCCCGCGAACGCGGTGACCTTGCCCTGGACCGCCCCGGGCGGTGGCCCGATCTCGGCGATGGCGCGTTCGACGAGTCGGGACGCCCCCCGGTCGGCGCCGAGGAGCGATGCCAGGGTCGTGTCGGCGAGCAGCGCGTCGCGCGTCACGACGACGGTGCCCGTGTCCCTCGGGTGGGCGAGCCGAGCCCCGTCCGCACCATCGCTCGTGGCGGTCGCGTCGATCACACAGACCGTCGGTGGGAGGTGGCGCACGACATCGACCACGACGTCGGCCGGCTCGGCGCCGGCCACCTCGGGGACCACGCCGGTCAGCGCGTCGAGGCACCCGGCATACGTCTCGAGCAGGTCGGTGACCGCGCGACCGACGACGACCCGGGTGTCCGCGCCGGACCACAGCCGGGAGACGGGTCGGCCGTCGAGGACGCTCGTCGGCGGTACCGGGGCGGGGATCGTGTCCTCACCGAGGTCGGCGACCTCGTAGGTGCGTCCGGAGGCGGTGCGTCCCGTCAGACCGGCCAGGCGGGCCAGGCCGCTCACCGAGCGATGTCCGCGGTCCCGGTCCTGGGGCGACAGCGTGCTCCCGACGGTCACGTCGGTGCACCCCGCGCCGATGAGCGCGTCGACCACGTGGTCGAGGACCTCGCGCGTCACGGGCGTCGGTGGGTGGAGCCGGGCGCAGACGACGGCGCGACCGGTGCGCGAGCCGAGCATCTCGGTGAGGTCTGGGCCCAGGGCCGCGTCGAGTGACTCGGCATCCCGGCCTCGCACCACGACGCCGAGGCGGGTTCGGTCGAGTCCCTCGTCCGTGCGCCCCATCGGACCATGAAACCACCGCGCGCTCGCCGGTGGTGCCGTCCGCGTCCACCCCGGCGACCAGGTGTTCAGTCGTCGGCGGCGCCGTCGGACGTCCCGGCCGGCTCGAAGATCTCGACGGCCAGGACGGTGGGCAGGTGCCGGGCGATCTCCTCCCAGGTGTCTCCCTCGTCGCGGCTGGCGAACACCGAGCCCGTGTTCGTCCCGAAGTACACCCCGGCAGGGTCCCGCCGGTCGCCGCTCATGCCCTGTCGGAGCACGGTGAAGAAGCACGCCTCCTGTGGCAGCCCGGCCCGCTGCGCCTCCCACGACGCACCGGCGTCCCTCGAGCGCCAGACCGCGGCGGCGGCATCCGGCGGATACCGACCCTCGGTGTCGCCATTGAGCGGAACGGTCCAGATCGTCCGCCCGTCGCGGGGGTGGATCCACAGAGGGAAGCCGAACGTCGATGGCAGGCCTGCGGTGATGTCGTGCCAGCTGCGGCCTCCGTCCAGCGAGTGCCAGACCCCGTGGTGGTTCTGCTGGTAGAGCAGGTCGCCTTCGCCGGTGGCCCGTTCGATGTGGTGCACACAGAGCCCGGTGTGCCCGTCGGATGCCGCCGCCGGGTGGGCATGGCCCTCACCGTCGGTGTGGTCCGCGAGGTCGTTGCGCCGCTCCCACGTCACCCCACCGTCCTCGGTGGCGAAGACCCCGGCGGCGGAGATCCCGACCCACATCTTCTCTGGATCCTCTGGGTCGGCGACGATCGTGTGGAGGACGAGCCCCGCGGCGCCGGGGCCCCACTCGGGGGCCGACGGGTGGTCGGTCAGGCCCTTGACGCTCTGCCATGTCGCGCCGTCGTCGTCGCTGACGAGCAGGGTCGCCGGCTTCGTCCCCGCGTAGATCCTGGAGCCGACCCGCCCCAGGGACCACACCTGGGAGAAGCCGTCGCCGAACGGGGCCGGCGCCTCGGTCCAGCCGATGGACTCGGCGAACCCCGGGTCGTCCGCGGCCCATGCGTCCATCTGCCCCGTCGTCAGCTTGGCCAGCTCCCAGGTCCGGCCGTTGTCACCCGAGCGCCAGATCCCGGCACCGGACCAGTCACCGCCGCCACCGGCCCACATCGTCCCGGTGGCCGGGTCGCCGATGACGTGGTTGATCGTCCACCCGTCGCAGTACGGTCCGCGGACCGTCCAGCGGCTGCGATCGGCGTCGCCGTCGAGGACGAACGCGCCCTTGGTCGTTCCCACCAGCAGGTGGATGGCTGGATCAGACATCTGCCGTCCCTCCTCGTGACTCATCCATCGCTGGGCAGCGGACGGTTCCGTCCAGTGTCACGAGGCGACCCCCAGGCGGCAACACCCGGGCCACCAGAAGCGATGGCGGCGGTGTAGCGCAACTTCCGACACAGCACTCCACAACGTGTACCGCAGAGGATCCCTCGGACGCGCACGGTCAGCTGCTGCTCAGCCGGCGGTGTGCTTTCGGTACCGGACGTGGGTGGTCAGCGGTGAGTGGAGTACCTCGACGGGCTCGAAGCCGAAGGCCTGGACGCCGTCGAATAGGCGTTCGCCGCTGCCGAGGAGAACGGGTGTGACATCAAGGGTGAGCTCGTCGATCACGCCCGCGTTGAGTGCCTGTCGAACTGTCGAAGCGCCGCCAGCGATGTCCACGCCTTTGCCGTCGGCCGTCTCGAGCGCCCGCGCGTAGGCGGCGTCGAAGCCCTCGGTGACGAAGTGGAAGGTGGTCCCGCCCTCCATCTCGATCGGTTCGCGGGCGTGGTGAGTGAGCACGAAGACCGGGGCGTGGTAGGGCGGCTCAGAGCCCCACCATCCGTCCCACGCCTGGTTCCACTCACCGCGGATCGGGCCGAACATGTGTCGGCCCATGACGTAGGCGCCGCGAGGGCGCATCAGCCACCGGTTGGCTGTCTTGTCGGCCTCGGTCGCGCGGGGGTCGCCGAGATGCCAGCCGTGCAGCTCGGGGCCGCGCTTACCCAGCGGATTGTCCCGGCTCTGATCCGGCCCGGCGACGAAGCCGTCGAGCGAGATCGACATGTGGCAGGTGGTGTCGGACATCAGCATCTCCTCGGAAGGCAGTTGACGGGTTGCGCCGCGACCTTTCGTGTCAGCCTCATCCGACATCGAGGGCCGAGGCCACCGCTGGCTCGTCAGATCGCAGTGCCGGAGGCGGATCCGCGCCGGCGGCGCGCGCGGCTCCGGTGTGACGACGACGAGCCCTACCTCGGTCCGGCGGGGCAGACGCCGGGCAGCAGCGTCAACCCCCAGATGCTGTCGAGACCAGGAATGTCGGCCACGACCTCACGTGGGGACGAGCTCAGGGGCTGGACCGTGAACGTGACCGTCGGCGGCGGCCGGATGGCAACAGAGCAGTCCGAGGACATCCCGAACCGGATCGTGGTCTCTTCCCCCGGATCGACCGACTGCGGCAGGTCCAGCGGCGGTCCCCCCGGCGAACTGGCCACGAGGCCCGCCCCAGGCCCAGAGACGTCGACGCCGAGGACCTTCACCGGTATGGAGCTGTGGTTGGAGACGATGAGGGTCAGCGTCACGACGGGTCTGCCAGCGATCGGCGAGCTCAGCCGACCCGTCTGCGCCGCGAGGGAGAAGCGCACGGATAGCGGCTGGGCTCGGGGCGCCTGGCTCACCGATCTCATGGTTCGGCCATCCCAGGCGTGGACGATCAGCCCGGTGGCGAGGGCGGCGACCAGGGCGACCTGCAGCAGCCGCAGGCGCTCTCGGTCCGACATGGACCTCCACATTGCGCTACCCCTCCCTCTCCACGCCACCGCCGGTGAGCTTCGCCCATGACAGAACGAGTGGCCGTTCAGGTCGTCTCGGAGCTCGCCGACCCGTCGGATCTCGAGGCGCGCGGGTTGTCGTGAGGCGCTGGGCGTTCCCGGCGGTAGCACGCGAGGTCCTGGCGAGCCGGCCAACCGTTAGGTCGCTTCGTTCGTCGCCAACCGCCTGCACGGTTGTTGCCCACAATCGCTCTGAGGATCCGCTCAGCGCGGCGCGGTTGATCTGGATGGCGTGGGCGGTCTTGTCGTCCATGCCCTGGTTGATGTGCCCGCCGGTCGGGGACGGTGGCGTGGTGCAGGAACACGCTGATGCGGTCGCTGGTCGCCAGGACGACGCACACGTTGCCCTCCAGGACGAAGTGCGGCTGGACCGAGCGCTTGATGGTCGGTTCTATCGCCGGGTCGACCTCCCAGGCGACCTCTCGGAACTCGGTGCACATGTTCCGCTGCAACGGCGGTAAGCCGTTGCTGTATGCGTCCACGCTCGGTGCGCGCATTACCATCTCGTCAGCGTGGGCCGGTCACCGTCCTGGCGCCGCTCCCGTCGCCCGTGGCGGGGTGACCCGTCAATCACGATCTGGCTCCCTCCGTGCCGCGAGTATGCGAACGAGGTGAAGACCCCGTGCCTTTCGCGGGCACTCATTCTGGCCGCCATCAGGATGGTCGGCTGGCTGGGGAACGACACCGTCACTTCGTCACGGGCTAGGTGAGGGACATCGCTCGGATCTGGCGCTTGATCCGGGCCAGCATGGCGACCATTCCCCGCAGCCGAAGGGGCGACACGGCCTCACCAAGACCGAACCGGAACGGCGCATCTTCGGGAACCGCGAGCACCTCGTCGACCGTCAGCCCATCCAGGCCGGCGTTCAGGATGCCTGCGAACCCGCGGGTCGTGGGAGCCTCGGCAGGCGCCTGGAAGAACAAGCGAACCCGACGGTCAGGTGAAGCCTCCGAGCCGTCGGCTCCCGCGACCTCCACCGCGAGGAACACCGGTGACTGGCACTCTTCGACCCGCTCCAGAAGCTCCGGGTGGCCCTGGTAGCGCTCCGGCAGCTCGGGCAGCTCGTCACTGAACTCGAGCAGCAGCGTGAGCCGATCGTGCACAGAGAGCGAGGTGAAGTCGTGCGCGATCGTGCCGAGTGCCTCTGGCAGTTCGCCGCGCGCCTCGGCAGCGGTCACGACGAACCGACCTCTATGGGCAACCCGACCGAGTTGCCCCACTCGGTCCACGAGCCGTCGTAGTTGCGGACGTGCTCGAATCCGAGCAGGTAAGTCAGCACGAACCAGGTGTGCGACGACCGTTCGCCGATGCGGCAGTAGGCCACGACGTCGTCTGACGGCGCCAGCCCCTGCTCGGTGCAGTAGATGGCCTCGAGCTCGTCGCGTCTCTTGAACGTCCCATCCCCGGCGGCGGCCCGGGCCCAGGGGACCGAGCGAGCACCCGGGATGTGGCCCCCGCGCAAGGCGCCCTCCTGCGGGTAGTCAGGCATATGCAACAGCTCGCCGGAGAACTCGCCGGGCGAACGGACGTCAACGAGGGGCTGGCCGAGGTGAGCCAGAACGTCGTCCTTCAACGCCCTGATCGACGCGTCGTGGCGCGGGACGACGGGGTACTCCACGGCGACCGGCGCAGTGACCTCCCGGGTCATCTCGCGGCCCTCGGCGACCCACTTCGCCCGGCCACCGTCGAGGAGGCGGACATCCGGGTGGCCGAACAGGGTGAAGACCCACAGGGCATATGCCGCCCACCAGTTGCTCTTGTCGCCGTAGATCACGGCGGTCGTCTCGCGCCCGACACCGCGGTCTCCGAGGATCTGGGCGAACCGCTCCGGGCCGACGTAGTCGCGTACCACGGGGTCGTTGAGGTCGGTGTGCCAGTCGAGCTTGACCGACCTGGGGATGTGCCCTGTGTCGTAGAGCAGCACATCCTCATCGGACTCGATGACCACAACCCCGGGGTCTCCAGACTCCAGCCGAGCCGCCAGCCAGTCGGTTGAGACGACACGTTCGGGGTGGGCGTACTCAGCGAACTTGCTGTTGTCGTCCAACGCCACGGGCATCGGGGAACCTCCCCATCGTCAGCGGACAGAAACCGTCGGCGCGCCGGAAACACCGCGCTCCCATGGTCGCACGCTCGCTCGGCCGACCACCTGCCCGCCCGGGATCAGATTCGCGCCGCCGCTCCCCATACGCCGATTCGGACGCGGACTGCACAACATCAGCCGTGCTCCCGATCAGCCGTGCTCCCGCATCGCGGATCGACGTTTCGGCCCCGTGCGGCCGATCACAGTAGGCGAGCGATGCGTGATTCGAGTCGCTCGTGGGGGATCTGCCGCGCGGCGATGAGGCTGGCCAGTCCATGGCGGACCGCCCAGAAGAACTCGGCGGCCGCGTCGGGATCTTGACGGGTCTACCGCGAGATGAGGGCGCGAAGGTTGATGATGAACTTCCCGAGCACGGACTTCGTGCCCCCGGGCGGTTCCCTTCCCGAACACTGGGTCAGCCGGATTCCTCGGGTGAGCCGCGGGTGGTTTCGCGCATGAGCGCGGCGTCCTCAGCTGCCCCCGCCGGCGATGACCACTGGCACGATGACCGCGGTGAGGATGGCTGCATTCAGGCTGTCGATGGCCCGCTTGATCGCCACTCCGACGGCGACCTCGTCGGACGCCTGTGCCACACGACGCTTGAGGTCCTTCGCCGACATGCCCTCGGACTCTGCGGCGAGCACCTTCTTGGCGACACCAAGCCCCTGGAGGATCGCCAGCAACGTCGCGTCAGTCGCCGAGGGAGGCGCGCCAGCGAGGACGTTCCGCAGACGTTCGCGGACCTCAAGCTCGGGCAGCGGATCCAGGGTCGGGCGCTTCTGGCCGACGAGGCCCAGGAACCTCGCGGGCACCACCTCCACGACGCCGCCACGCACCAACCCCTCGACGACCTCGACCTCCGGATCGAGCTTGCGGTCCTGGACCAACGTCGAGAGCCTCTTGCCGTCCTTCTCGACGACCCGGGCGAGGACCTTGTCAAGCACGGCCCGACCGGTCGGCGTCGCGTCGACGACGCGCACCCTCGGGTCCTTCTGCTCGTCCAGAACGACCCGTTCCTCGATCAGCAGGTCGGCGATCGTCGCGGCGCTCAGCGCCCACCCGGTCTGGGTCCCCCAGCTCGCCGGGCCGCCTTCGTCGTTCGTCAGGAGCAGGAAGATCTCAGCAGCGGTATCCATGTCTCCACACGATACGAGCCGACCGATCGCGCGAGATCCGTCTGCCGGTGCTCGAGGCCCGGCCGCCACCAAGTTCCCCCGTGTCCCGGAAGACCCACCCGTAACGATAGTCGCAAGGGCTCCGCTTGCGGGTCCCTCGGAGATCCGGGCCGGTGACCGACCATCTGGGCGGAAGGACACGCCCGGCGATGGGCAGAGTCGAACGTCTGACCCTTGGCGCGAGCGAGCCTTCTCCCGCGTGCCAGCTGTTCAGCCGGTCTTGACCCGGGACGTGTCGACCGTGTCCCCGGCCCCGGTCAGCAGCCCCTTGAGGAAGCCGCCGCCCCACGACAGATGCATCGTCGCGAGCACCCCGGCGTTGAGCAGCCGGTCCTGGGCCGAGTCGCCGCCGAGGGCACCGAGGGCGGCATACCCGAGGAAGACGGCATACGCGCCCGGGACGAGGACGATCGACCCGACCCACGCCGGTGCACCGGCCACCAGGGCGCCCGCGCCGACGACGCCGGCTGCGAGTCCCACGACGAGCAGCGGGGGAGCGAGGTACCGCGGGCCGGTGCGGCGGGTGCGGCGGACCATCTCGCCGCGCCATGTGCCGGTGGCCCACATCTGCCGGGCCAGGGCCGACCATGACTGGCGCGGCCAGTACGTCACCTCGACGTCGGGGACGAACCACACGAGGTGCCCGGCCGCGATGATCCGCTGGTTGAGCTCGTAGTCCTCCCCGCGGCGCAGCGACTCGTCGTAGAGCCCGACCTTCTCGAGGACGTCGCGGCGGAAGACCCCGAGGTACGCCGACTCGGCCGGGCCCGCGTCGTCGCCGCCGTGGTAGACCCCGCCGCCGAGGCCGAGCGGGCTGTTGTAGGCCCGGGCGACGGCCTGCTGAAGCGGGGTGCGGCCGCGCGCCTTCATGACCCCGCCGACGTTGGCGGCGTCGACCCGGTGCAGCTCGGTGACCATCCGGCGTGTGTAGCCGGGCGGGAGCTCGGTGTGGGCGTCGACCCGGACGAGGACGGCGCCGGTGGCCGCGCGGATGGCGAGGTTCATCCCGACGGGGATGTCGGTGGCGGGGTTGTCGACGACGACGACCCGGGGGTCGGCTGCCGCCATGGCGTGGCCGAGCTCGAGGGTGCCGTCGTGCGAGGGACCGAGGGCGAGGACGACCTCCTGCCCCCCGGGGTAGTCCTGGGCGAACACCGCCGCCACCGCATGCTCGAGATGGTGGACCTCGTTGAGGACCGGCATGACGTACGAGACGGTGGGCAGGCTCTCGTCGGGAGGCACGGGCTGGGCGGCGGACATCGGTGGCGGCTCGGTGGGTATGCCGGTCAGCGCGCGGTCAGGCGTGCGGGGCGTTGGCGCGGTCGAGGTCCTCGGCGAAGTCGATCTCGACGGCGAACAGGTCGGAGATGTCGACGGGCCGGAAGCGCGACCCGTCGTGCTCGATGGCCAGCTCGATGCCCCGCTCGAAGTAGTCCTGGTCCTCGCACTGGGCGAGGCGCTCGACGAGCGCGTCCTTGTCTGCGGCGCTGACGTAGTTGATGCCGACCGCCTCGCCGAGGCCGCCGACGACCGTCTTGGAGAGCGCCTTGACGTAGCCCTCGCCGTCGACGGTGTACTTGACCTCCTCGTCACCGACGACCGAGGTGTTGACGGAGATGACGCTCTCGTCGGCCTCGACATGGGGCATGAGCCGCCGGAGCAGCTCGGGGTCGAAGACGACGTCGCCGTTGAGCCACAGCATCCCGCCGTCCGGGCTGCTCCGCAGCGACTTGAGCAGGCTGCGGTTCGTGTTCGTCTGGTCGTAGTTCTCGTTGTAGACGAACGTGACGTCGGGGACGTGCTCCATGATGAGGTCGTGCTTGAAGCCCACGACGACGCGGACCAGGGCCCGGTCGCCCAGCACCTCGGTGATGTTGTCCATCTGCTGGTGCATGATGCTGCGGCCGTCGGCGAGCGGCGTCATCGGCTTCGGCCACGGGCGTCCGAGCCGGGTCCCCATGCCGGCCGCGAGAATGGTCACGTTGACGCGGGTCATCTCAGTCCTCGGGTCGGGAGCAGGGCGCGCCAAGTCTAGGCGAGCCGGGCCTCGGCGGCGCCGCACCCCCGCGATGCCGTATTCTCGGGCCGGGTCGGGATCACCCAGGGGCCATCCCAGGTGGGTCCCGATTCGTGGCGTAGGTCGTGAGCGGTGGATGTCGCGAGTGCCAGAGAACGCACCAGAGAACGAGGACAGCCAGTGGTGAAGCGGATTGCGGCGCTCGTCGAGCGACGCAGGGTGCTCGGCCGCCTCGTTCAGCGCGATCTGCGGGTCCGCTACGTCGGGAGCTGGCTCGGCTACGTGTGGACCGTCCTCGACCCGCTGCTCATGGCGATGGTCTACTTCGTCGTCTTCGGTTTCATCCTCAACATCCACCGCAAGGGAGACTCGCCCTACCTGCTGTTCCTGCTGACCGGGCTGCTCCCCTGGCAGTGGTTCAACGGGTCGATCCTCGAGTCGGCCAGGGCCCTGATCACCGAGGGCAAGCTCGTCCGGTCGACGAACCTGCCTCGCGAGATCTGGGTCGTCCGGGTCGTCCTGTCCAAGGGTGTGGAGTACCTCTTCTCGCTGCCCGTCCTCATCGTGTTCGCCGCGGGCTACGTGATGCGGGGCGAGGCCCACCTCGACTGGGAGCTCGTGTTCTGGCCGCTCGGCGTGCTCCTGCAGACGCTGCTGCTCATCGGCATCGGGCTGTTCCTCGCCCCCGTGACCGTCCTCGTCACGGACGCCCAGCGGCTGGTGCGCATCTTCCTGCGGTTCTTCTTCTACTTCACCCCTGTCCTGTGGGCGCTACGTATCGTCCCCGGAGTGCTCGGCAAGATGCTGCAGGCGAACCCGCTCGTCGGCATCTTCGAGCTCTACCGCGCCGGCTTCTTCAGCAAGACCGTCTACTGGCCGTCGGTCCTCATCAGCGTCGTCGACATCGTCGCGATGCTCGCTCTCGGCATGTGGGTGTTCAGCCGGCTCGAGCGTCAGGTGCTCAAGGAGATCTGAGGACATGACCACTGTCATCTCTGCCGACACGATCGGCATCCGCTTCTTCCGCTCGCGCCGGCGCAAGGTGCAGCTGCGCGAGCTCCTCGCCACGGGCAAGAGCGGGGCCCCCCGCGACTCCTTCTGGGCGCTGCGCGACATCTCCTTCGACATCAAGGCCGGCGAGGCCGTCGGGATCGTGGGTGCGAACGGGACGGGCAAGTCCACCCTGCTCAAGATCATCGCCGGGGTCCTCCTCCCCGACGAGGGCTCGGTCACCGTGACCGGCGGCGTCGCCCCGCTCATCGAGCTGACCGGTGGCTTCCAGGGCGACCTCACGGCCCGCGAGAACATCAGCCTCACCGGTGGCCTGCACGGCCTGACCTCCGACGAGATCGCCGAGCGCTTCGAGGACATCGTCGACTTCGCCGGTCCCCAGGTCCGGGACGCCCTCGACATGCCGTTCCGGCACTTCTCCTCCGGGATGAAGGTCCGTCTGGGCTTCGCCGTCATCACCTCGCTCGACGAGCCGATCGTCCTGACCGATGAGGTGCTCGCCGTCGGCGACAAGGCGTTCCGCGAGAAGTGCTACCGCCGCATGGAGGCACTTCTCTCCGACGGGCGGACCCTGTTCCTCGTCTCCCACTCCGAGAACGACCTGCTCCGCTTCGGCACCCGCGGCCTCTACCTGCGCGAGGGGTCGCTCGTCATGGACGGCCCGATGCGCGAGGTCATCGACCAGTACAACGCCGACATCGAGGCCGCGACCTGACCCTCCGGGCGCGCCGCGGTGGGTACGCCGGTGCGGCGGCCCGGCGGCATACCGGGCTCGGCGCCGTGCCGGGTCAGCCGGGCTCGGTGCTCTCGGGGTGTTCGGTGGCTCCGCCCTGGCGCGCCTCGTCGAGGGCCAGCCGCCGGGCCAGCCGGGTGTAACGCGCCTCGGACTCGCGGAACCGCAGCTGGGTCGAGACGGTCGAGCCGAGGAAGGCGACGACGAGGGCGTAGAGCACCATGTCGGTGCCACGGCCGACGCCGACGAGGGCGGCGATGTGGTCCCAGACCGTCGGAAAGAGGATCGAGACGGCGGCGAACGCCGCGAAGAGCAGCAGCCCGAGGCGGCGGACCGCCTGGCCCCGCTGCCCCCGGGAGTGGTAGAGCCGGACGGCGACGAGGGCGACGACGAGGAGGAGGATGACCTGGATGAGGGAGGTCTTCATCGGAAGATCAGCTCCGCGAGGATGTTGACGGCGTTCCACAGCGACTGGCCCTTGCCGCGGGAGTAGTCGGTGTAGAGGACGTGGACCGGCCGCTCCCCGTAGCGCACGTCGAGCGCGCCGATCTGGGCGACGATCTCGGAGGCGTGCGCCATCCGGTTCTGGGTGATCTCGATGCGGGCGGCGACCTCCCGGGAGATGACCCGTAGGCCGTTGTGGGCGTCGGTGAGCCGGGTGTGCGTGGTCCAGTTCGTGTAGGCCACGGCGAGCCGGAGGATGGCCTTCTTGAGAAGCCCGGCCTCGGTCCGCTCGTCGAGGAAGCGCGACCCGAAGACGACGTCGAGTCCCTCGTGGCGGGCGAACTCCACCATGTCGACGACGTCTGCGACCTGGTGCTGGCCGTCGGCGTCGAAGGTGACGACCCAGCGCATCGACGGCATCCCGAGGGCGTACTCGATCCCGGTCTGGAGGGCGGCGCCCTGGCCGAGGTTGACCGGATGCGACACGACGACCGCACCGGCGGCCGCGGCCCGCTCGGCGCCGTCGTCGGCCGAGCCGTCGTCGACGACGACGACGTGGGGGAAGGTCCGGCGGGCGGACGTGACGACGTCACCGATCACCGTGGCCTCGTTGTAGAGCGGGACCACGAGCCAGACGTCGTCCATCACCACCGGGTCGGTGCCTGTCATCGCGGTCATCGTACGCACTCGAGCCTGGTCGGTCAGGGACGTCGGGCGTGCTGGTCGGCGGCCCAGCCGCGTCCGACGACGACACCCAGCCCGACGACCGCCACCGCCCCCGCCACGACAAGGGCGACGCCGACCCGGCGGACGGGGTCGAGCGGCAGCGTCAGCGTCGCGGCATACGCGAGGGCGCAGGCGAGCCACGGCACCATGGCGGCCCGGTGCCGGCCCAGCGAGATGGCCGCCGGCTGAAGCACCATGGCCAGCAGGTAGAACCCGACCATCGCGGCGAGCAGGGCCATGTCGACCCGGCCGAGGTCGTAGCCGGGCCCGGCGAGCAGGTGCAGCAGCTGGGGTCCCACGGCGGCGCTGAGGGCCACCCCGAGGACGGCGAGGGCGAGGGTGGCGCCGAGGACGAGCCGCAGCGACCGGGCGAACTCGGCGTGCTGACGTCGGACAACGGCCCGGACGAGCCGGGGGATGAGCACCGCCTGGACGGCCGCGAAGGCGAAGACCGGCATCCGGGCGACGAGGGCCGCCGCGAGGAAGGACCCGGCGACGTCCTGCCGGCCGGGGGGACTGAGCCACGTGACGGCGACCGGCCCGAGGTTGACCAGGCTCTGGGCAACCGTCGAGCTGACGACGATGGCACTGACGGACACCGCCAGGGCGCGCACGGTGAGCGGGTCGGCCGGCGCCGTCGAGGGGCGCCGGGGGGCGGTGGCCGCGACGGCCACGAGGAGAGCGATGGGAACGGCCACGGCGAACGACCAGGGCGAGGTGGCCCCGACGACGAGCAGGGCGAGCGCGAGGACCAGTCGGATGACGCCCTCGACGGCGAGCTGGCCGCCGTACCGGGCGAACAGCCCACGGCCGGAGAGACCACCTCGCGACACGTAGGCGACCGCCAGGGCGACGAAGGCCGTGGCCGTGGTGGCCCACAGGCCGAGCGCGTGACCGGGGCTGGCGAGGACGCGGGCCAGGGGATAGGCGACGGCGGCCAGCCCCAGCGCGGTGACCAGCCCGAGCCGGTATGCCGTGCGCCGCACCGTCCGCCCGGACCGTCCGGTCGTGTGGGCGTGCGATCCTCGGCGGCTCACCTCCTGCTCGAAGGGGAAGAACACGCCCAGACCCAGGCCGAAGACGAGCCCCCAGAACACGGTGAACTCGGCGAACCCGGCCGGGCCGAGCGCCCGGGTGGCGACGGCCGCGAAGGCGTACGTGGCCGCACCGGAGACGGCGAGCCCGGCCCCGACTCGCGAGGTGGCCCCGGCGAGTGAGCCGACCGGACGCCCCACCGGGGTGGCCTCAGCGGCCACGGCGCACCACCAACGGTCGGACGGCGCGCCAGTAGGCGGCGAGCGCGGCGTTGGCCACGGACATGCCGGGCGGATGCTCGACCATCGGCGGTTCCACCCGGGCGCTGAGCAGACCGGCGAGCACCCTGGTGCCGGCCACCGGGTCGGGGACCGCGGCCTGGACGGCGGCCCGGCGGGTGCGGATCGTCGCGCGGTGTCGGAGCAGCCAGCCCCAGGCGGCGACCTTCTGGCGTCCCCAGCCCTGGAGAACCGCCTGGACGAGGAGCGCCGGCTCGATGAGGACGAGGGCGGGCAGGACGGCGCGCAGCAGCGGTGCCGGGAAGTCGGTGAGGACGGTGATGAGCCGGTTGCGCTCGACGAGGTACATCTTGTGCGGGCTGCGGCCGAACTCGTAGTGGTGGTCGGCGACCGCGTCCGGGACGTAGATCACCCGCAGCCCGGCGAGCCAGGCGCGCACCGAGAGGTCGGTGTCCTCGTGGTAGGCGACGTACACCGGGTCGAAGCCGCCGAGCCGGTCCCAGGTGTCTCGGCGCACGGCGAACAGCCCACCGGTCGCGACGGCCACCGGGCCGGGTCGGGCATGGGCGCTCGCGGGGTCTCCGAACCCGCCCGCCCAGGTGATCCCGGTGTAGTGCAGCGGGTTGCCGGCCGAGTTGACGAGGTCGGGCTGGTCGGCGAGGCGCAGGCAGCCGCCGGCCACCCCCACCCCGGGGTCCCTGCTGGCCGCCACGAGGGTGCCGACCGCGCCGGGTCGCAGGATCGCGTCGGAGTTGACGAAGACGAGGACCTCGCCGGTCGTGGCGGCGGCACCGGCGAGGCAGCCTCCCGCGAAGCCGGTGTTCTCGCCCGTGCCGACGACCCGGACCTGTTCCGGCCACGACGGGCGCCGCGTGTCGATCCGAACGACCCCGTTGTCGACGAGGACGAGCTCGTCGTCGTCAGCCAGCTGGTCCACGGCCGCCCGGAGGCAGGCCTCGAGGTATGCCTCCTCGCCGTAGCCGAGCACGACGACGCTGGCGCGTGGGCTCACGGCGGCTCCTCGGGTCGAACGGTCGGGGTGGGTTGGCGTCGGGTCGGGTTCGCGGAGAGCCGCTGCCGGCTGCGGCGCCGTTAGGGGAGCCGGGCGACGGTGACGAACTCGTTGTAGCGGAACACGCGGCCGGCCGGGCGGGGGAAGGGGAAGGAGTAGGCGCGCTCGACGACGAGCCCATGCCGGTGCAGGTGCGCCATCGCCCCGGTGTGGTCGACCCATCGGATGTGGGTGGGGTCGCTGCCCATGCCGACCTCCTGCGGGGTGATGAGGACGACCCGCCCGCGCGGCCGAAGGTAGGGCAGGTGGTCGCCGATGATGGCGTCGCCGACCTCGGCGTCAACATGCTCGAGGAGGTGGGCGAGCAGGAGGGCGTCGAAGCCGCCGTGGGTGACGTCGGGCCGGTTCGCCAGCTCCTCGGTGGTGTATGCCGTCAGGCCGCGCTCGCGGCATACCGCGATGGAGTCGGGGTTGTGGTCGACCCCCACCGCGTCGGGGCCGAGGTTGGCGAGGTTGCGACCGATCCCGCAGCCGATGTCGAGACAGCGGCCGAGGGCGAGCCGACGCAGGTTCCACCGGTAGGGGCGCTGGACGTCGAGGAGCTGCTTCCAGCGGGCCCCCTCGAGGCGGCGGAGCCGCTCGGCGTAGTCGGCGCCGGCCGTCTCCCGACCGGTGCCTCGGTCCGCCGGCTCGGTCGAGCCTGCGGACGATGGTTCGGGCACGACGGCTCCTTCCTGACGGGTCCCGGGCATTCTCGCCCAGCGTCCTGGACGCTACCGCCAGAGGGCACGGGCATCGGGCGAACGGCCCCCCACCGCTGCGTCGTGTCGACACGACGGCGCCGGTCGGGCATCGTGGAGGGCGGCCGCGTACCCCTCGCCCGGCCACCGGCTGGACGGCACCACCTCCACGGCGTCCGCGACCGGAGATGCATCCCCGTCGACGCCTCGAAGGTGCGCCGTGACCCCCATGTCCCCTCGGACCCGCCTCGTCGCCCGCGTCACCTCCGTCGCGGTGGCCGCCGGCGTGCTCGTCGCGCCCGTGGCGAGCGTCGGCCTCGACATCGCCGGCGCCGCCGCACCCACCCCGGTCGCCCCGACGACCAGCACCGTCCCGCTGCGGGCGGCCGCACCGGCCCAGCTGAGGGCCAGTGGGGCGCTGGTGGCCGACTCCGGCGCGACACCCGCGGCCGCGGCGGCGGGTGCCGTCTCGGCCGCGGTGCCGATCGCCGACCTGCTCGCCGTCGTGGGCGTCACCTGGCCGACGGGCACCCTCGGTGCCGACGACACCGTGCAGGTCCGGGTCCGGACCGTGTCCGGGTGGGGCGCCTGGGAGGTCATGGACCCCGACTCCGACGAGCACGCCCCCGACGCAGCCACGCCCGAGGGGGCCCGGGTGGCCCGGGAGGGCCGCGGCGGCACGGCGCCGTTCGTCGCCGTCGGCTCCGCGGTCCAGGCCCGCGTGCTGAGCACCGACGCCCGGCTCACCCCCGGCCTCGACCTCGACGTCGTCGACCCGGGCCGCTCGCCCGCCGACGCCACCGTGGGTGCGTCGCCACCCGGCGCCGCCGCGGCGGCGACCCGCCCGACGATCTACACCCGCGCCCAGTGGGGGGCCGACGAGTCGATCCGCCGGGCCGACCCGGGGTACGGCCAGGTCCACGTCGCCTTCGTCCACCACACCGACGGCTCCAACACGTACTCCAGGTCCGACGTACCCGCCATTCTGCGCGGGATCTACGCCTTCCACGTCAAGGGCCGGGGCTGGAACGATATCGGCTACAACTTCCTCGTCGACCGGTTCGGCCGGACCTGGGAGGGACGCTACGGCGGTGACGACAAGGCCGTCATCGGCGCGCACACGAGGAACTACAACGCGTACTCCTTCGGCGTCTCGGTCATGGGGACCTTCACGTCGGTGACGCCGAACGCCGCGATCAAGACGGCCCTGGTCGACCTCATCGCCTGGAAGTTCCGCCTCTACGGGGTGAGCCTGCCGGGGAGGACCGTCGCGAACGACAAGACGTTCTGGCGGATCAGCGGCCACCGCGATGCCAACCAGACGGCCTGTCCGGGCCAGCGGCTCTACAACGCCCTCGGCGAGATCCGATCCCGGGTGCGAGCCCGGCTCGGCACGCTGCCGGTCACCCGGCTCACCCGGGACGCCGACCGGAACGGCCAGCCCGACCTGCTCGCCTACCCACCGCCGATGTCCGGGGGGCCGAGCGCCGGGCCGATCCGGCTCTACCCGATGCAGACCCGCTTCCCGGTCGACGGCTACACGACGATCGGCGGGAACTGGAACACGGTGCGCACCCCGACGGTGGCGCCGGACCTCACCGGTGACGGCAAGGCCGACATCGTCGCCCAGGACCCGGCGACGCATCGGCTGCGGGTGTACCGGGGCGACGGTGCCGGCGGCGTGTCCGGGTTCGTCGCGAGCGGCGCCGGGTGGGGGTCGCTCACGGTGCTGCCGGTCGGCGACGTCACCGGGGACGGGCACGGCGACCTCATGTCCGTCGGGCCCTCGGGATACGTCTATCTCTACCCGGGGGCCGGCACCGGGGTCTTCGCCACCCGGCGCTACATGACGAAGGGCTGGACGGCATACCGCAGCGTCACCGCCGGACCGGACCGCAACGGCGACGGCACCCGCGACCTGCTCGCGGTCCGCAGGAGCGACGGCCGGCTCGTCTGGTTCCCACTCCTCGGCGGCACCGGCATCGGCGCGCCCGAGGAGCTGGGCCCCGGCTGGGGCCCGCTCTCGCCGGTCCTGTCCGCGGGCGACCTCGACGGCGACGGCCACGCCGACCTCTTCGCCCGGGAGCGGGGCGGCGCCATGCGGACGTACTACGGCGACGAGACCGGCGCTCCGGCGCGGTGGAACCGCTGGGGCTACCGGTGGGCCGGGCTGACGGCGATGTCGGCCGGGGCCGACCTCACCGGTGACGGCACCCCCGACCTGCTCGCCGTCGACCCGACCCGGTGGAACGGCCAGCTGCGCCTGTATGCCGGCCGCGCGGCACGCGACCTCGGTGCGGCCCTCCCGGTGGTCGGCCTCGATGGGGCCGACTGGGTCCAGCTCGCCGGCGACATCGACGGGGACGGGTACGCCGACCTCGTGGCCCGGGTCGGTGACACCCTCGTCGTCGCCCGCGGCCAGGCCGGCCCGTCCTTCGCGGCTCCGGTCGTCGTCGGTGCCAGCGGGTGGTCGGCCATGACCTCGCTCGCGGCCGCGGGCGACATCAGCTACGACGGCATACCGGACCTGCTCGCCGTCGGGCCCGGGGGCAACGTCTACCGCTACGCGTTCCGGCGCGACCTCACCCTGACGCCCCGGCTCGAGCTCGAGCAGGGGTGGGCGTCGTTCCGCGGCATGACCGGCGTCGGCGCATGGAACGACGACGCGAACGGCGACGTCCTCACCCTGTCGAGCACCGGGACCCTGGCGCTGTGGCGGGGCTCGGGCGACGCCCCGCTGCTCGACGAGGTCGTCCTGCGCAGGAACACGACCCTGCACCAGATCGTCGGTGTCGGCGACGCCAACGGGGACGGGCACCCCGACATCGTCGGGGTCGACGGCGCCGGGCAGCTGTGGCTCTATGCGGGACGCGCCGACGGAAGGCTCCAGTCGGGCCGTCAGCCGATGGCCGGCGGCCCGGGCGACGGGTGGACGATCGGGTAGGTCCTAGGCCAGGCCGACGGTGAGGTCCGGCCCGGTCGCGGCCCGTACCTGCTCGAGGGTGACGTCCGGCGCGAGCTCGCGCAGCACGAGTCCGCCGGGGGTGATGTCGATGACGGCCAGGTCGGTGATGATGCGCTGGACCACGCCCTTGCCGGTCAGCGGCAGCGAGCACTCCTGCACGATCTTGTGCGAGCCGTCGCGGGCCACATGCTCCATGAGGACGATGACCTTCTTGGCACCGTGGACGAGGTCCATCGCCCCGCCCATGCCCTTGACCATCTTGCCGGGGATCATCCAGTTGGCGATGTCACCGCTGGCCGAGACCTGCATGGCGCCGAGGATGGCGGCGTCGACCTTGCCGCCACGGATCATCCCGAAGCTGAGCGCGGAGTCGAAGTATGCCGCGCCGCGGCGCACGGTCACCGTCTCCTTGCCCGCGTTGATGAGGTCGGGGTCGACCGCGTCCTCGGTGGGGTAGGGGCCGACGCCGAGGATGCCGTTCTCGGACTGCAGGACGATCTCGACGTCGTCGGAGACGTAGTTCGGGACGAGGGTCGGCAGGCCGATCCCGAGGTTGACGTAGGCGCCGTCCTCGAGCTCGGAGGCGGCCCGGGCGGCCATCTGCTCACGGGTCAGTGCCATGTCAGGCCTCCGCCTTGACGGTGCGGCGCTCGATGCGCTTGGTCGCGGCCTGCTCGGGGGTGAGCGGCAGGACGCGCTGGACGTAGATCCCCGGCAGGTGGACCGCGTCGGGGTCGAGCTCGCCGGGCTCGACGAGCTCCTCGACCTCGGCGATCGTCACCCGGCCGGCCATCGCGCACAGCGGGTTGAAGTTGCGCGTCGACTTGTTGAAGACGAGGTTGCCGTGCCGGTCGCCCTTCCAGGCCCGGACCAGGGCGAAGTCGGTGACGATGGCCTGTTCCATGACGTACTCGCGCGGCTCACCGGTCATGTCGAAGAGCCGGGTCTCCTTGGCGGGCGACCCGACGGCGATGGTGCCGTCCGGGGCGTACCGCCACGGCAGCCCGCCCTCGGCGACCTGGGTCCCGACCCCGGTCTGGGTGTAGAAGGCCGGGATACCGGCCCCGCCGGCGCGCAGCCGTTCGGCGAGGGTGCCCTGCGGTGTCAGCTCGACCTCGAGCTCGCCCTCGAGGTACTGGCGGGCGAACTCCTTGTTCTCCCCGACGTACGAGGAGACCATCCGGCGGATCTGTTTGGCCTGGAGGAGGATGCCCAACCCCCAGTCGTCGACGCCGCAGTTGTTCGAGACGACCTCGAGGTTGGCGACGCCGCGCTCGTGCAGCTCGGCGATGAGAACGGAGGGGATGCCGCACAGGCCGAAACCGCCGACGGCGAGAGAGGCGCCGTCCGCGATGCCCTGGATGGCCTCGGTGGCGCTGGAGACGACTTTGTCCATGCCGAGCACTGTATCCGTCGGCTCTCGGGTCATCCGTTCGGGTGGTCTTTGTCACCGCTCGTGCGGGGGGCCGGGGACTACACCGCTGTTATTCGTCGGAACCGGTTGCAGGGCGCCGGGACCCGGGAGATAAAGGGGCGGCTGATGTGACTGTTGTTGTTGGCCGTGCCGGGCCCCTCCCCCCACCCCCGGCCCGGCATTGAGGAGCGTTCCGTGCCCCTGTCCCTGCGCGCGATCGGTCTCGCCTCGGTGCCCGCGGCGATCCCGGTCATGTTCCTCACGGCTGCTCCGGCGCACGCCGCGTCGATCCCGGCGCCGCCGACGAAGAAGCTCCCCGCCGCCCTCGACATCGCCCCGCCCTACCAGGCCGGCACCCGCTGCCTCACCAAGGCGCTGCCCGGCCCCCTCGACTTCGCCAAGCTTCTCAACGGCCACTACGGCTCGCACACGTACGGCATCCTCCGGCCGTGCGCCGCCGAGCACGGCGAGGGGCGGGCCCTGGACTGGATGGTCAACGCCAACACCAAGGACGGCCTGGCCCTCGGCAACGCCGTCACCCAGTGGCTGACCGAGAAGGACGCCCAGGGCCGGCCGGGCGCGATGGCCCGCCGGTTCGGCATCAACTACATCATCTGGAACCACAAGATGTGGCGGTCCTACGACCCGGCACGGGGCTGGGCGGCATACACGGGGTCGAGCCCGCACACCGACCACATCCACATCTCGTTCACCTGGGACGGCGCCTACGAGCAGACCTCGTGGTGGACCGGAACGGCCTTGCTCCAGATCAAGTACACCGGTCCCATCGGCGACGCCTCGAGCCCGGTCGTCACCGACTCCTCCGCCATCACCAACACCGGCTACCCCCACCTCGTCCGGGGGGCGACCGGCTCCTTCGTCGTCCTCGCCCAGAAGGTCATCGGCGCGACGCCCGACGGCGACTTCGGCCCGGCGACCCAGGCGGCCCTGAGGACCTGGCAGTCCGGTCACGGGTTGCCCGTCACCGGCGAGCTCGACTACCCGACGTGGCTGGCGATGGTCCGGCTCGGGCTCGTCCCGTCCCGCGCGGCGCAGAGCCCGCTCTTCCCGTACCGCTCGACGGCGCTGCGCCTCGGGTCCTCGGGCAAGGCCGTCGTCGCTCTCCAGAAGGCCCTCGGTGGGCTCGCCACGGACGGGGCGTTCGGGCCGCTCACCCAGGGCAAGGTCAAGGCCTACCAGAGCGTCAACGGGCTGCCGGTCACCGGCACCGTGACCACGGTGATGTGGGACGCCCTCATGGGGGTGGCCACGACGACGCCCGACCCCGTCCCGGACCCCACGCCGACACCGGACCCCACGCCGACACCGGACCCCACGCCGACACCGGACCCCACGCCGACGCCCGACCCCACGCCCGACCCCGAGCCCCAGGCCACGCTGCCCAAGCCGCCGACGAAGGTGAGTCCGGGAGCGGCCGCCTCGGCCGCGATCCAGGCTCCCCTGTCGACGGAGTTCACCGACGCCAAGACGACGATCCTGCGCCAGGGCTCGCGGGGCCCCGCCGTGCGCATCCTCGAGCAGGGCCTCGGCTTCCGGACCCGGGACAGCGTCTTCGACGCCGACACGGACATCGCGGTGCGGGCCTTCCAGCAGGGCGCCGGGCTCCCGGTCACCGGGATCGTCAACCGGGCCACGTGGGACGCTCTCGAGAAGCGGCACCACCCCCTCGTCGAGTACTGGCGGACCGTCCTTCGGCCCGGCTCGACAGGCGCGGCCGTCATCGCGCTCCAGACGGCCCTCGGGGTGCCGGCCGACGGCGAGTACGGCGCGGACACCGTCGCGGCCGTCAAGGCGGCCCAGGCCCGGCACCACCTCGCCCAGACGGGCTATGTCGGCACCCTCACCTGGCGCGCCATCGACGGTGACCTGACGACGCCGCAGGTGCCGATCGGCTCGCTGCCGCGCCGCTCCTCGGCGACGCTTCTCACCCCGTAGCCCCGGCGCACGTCCGCACCCTCCGGCCCGGCGGTGAGCCCCTAGGCCGACGCGGTGACCCGCTCGGACGCGAGCCGCGCCCCCAGGTCGGCGTCACGCCGCGCGCCACGGCTGTGGACGAGCGAGCCGCCGACGGTCCACGTCCCGAGCGCGAGGTCGACGAGCTCGGCGACATGCTCTGTCGTGGTGTGCAGCCGCAGCCCGGGCTCCAGCGTGCGTCCCGGCACGAGATCCCGGTACGCCGTCACGGCACCGTCGCGGCGCAGCGCCGGGTCCTGCTCGGCCGGGCGGTCCCACGGGTCGAAGCGGTCGTCGTGCGCCGGCAGCTCCCGGGCCTCGTCCATGACGCCGGGCGGGACGGTGACCAACGCCGCTCGAGCGAGGGCCGGGAGGGTGACGAGAACACCCGGGCCGCCCGCCGCGGCCAGCACGTGGGGGTCGTCGGACACGAGAACGTCGGCGGGCCCGTGGTCGAAGGCCACGCAGCCGCCTGCCGACCAGGTCGCGAACGCCCAGACGAGCGCGCGCCAGTGTGCCGGGAGCGCAAGCCGGACGGTCGACCCGGGAGACACGTCGAAGTCCTCCTGGAGCGCGTTCGCCGCCTTGGCGACCCAGGTCGCGAACACCCGCGCCGACAGCTCGACCCGCTCGCCGTGGGTCGGCCCCTGGGTGTCCTCGTAGGCCGTCACGCGGGGTCGGCCGGGATCCGCGGCGACGAGGCCGGCGAGAACATCGGCAGGCCGCGTCATCGGTGCTCGAACGCGCCCTGGGCACGGCGCTGGACGGCGGCATACGTCGCCGGGTCGGCGGCGACGACGAGGCCGGGCCGCGTCGACCGCGGGGTGTAGTGCGTCCCGTCCGGGTGCCCCACCCGGCCGCCCGCCTCGGTCACCATGAGGGCGCCGGGGGCGTGGTCCCACGCCTTGGAGCGGCTGTAGACGAGGTAGTCGGCCTCGCCCTCGATGAGCTTGGGGTAGTCGACGCCGCAGCAGACCCAGGTCAGGCGCATCGGCGACAGCCCGTCGAGAGAGTGCCCGCGCATCGTCCACATCGATGTCGCACCGACCGGCGCGACCCCGTCGGGGACGGGTTCGCGGTGCATCCGGACGCCGTCGCGGAAGACTCCGGCGCCGCGCTCGGCGACCCAGGCGACCCGGTGCTCGGGCTGCCAGATCCAGCCGCGGACGGTCTCGCCGTGCAGCGTCTCGGCGACCATGACGGCGTGGTCGGGGGAGCCCGCCACGAAGTTCTTCGTCCCGTCGATCGGGTCGATGGTGAAGGCGTGGTCGGCGGCGAGGAAGCGGTCGAGGAGGGACGGGTCGGCCGCGAAGGTCTCCTCGCCGAGCAGGACCGCGTCGGGGTATGCCGCGCCGAGCGCCTCGATGAGCAGCGCCTCGGCCTCCCGGTCGGCCACCGTGACGAGGTCGCCCGGCTTCTTCTCCATGACCTCGCCCGCGGCGAGCGAGCGGAAGCGGGGCGTGACGACGTCGGCGGCGACGTCCTGGATAAGGGAGAGAACCGCGTCGGTGCCGAGGGCTGCCACGGCTCCAACGTGTCACACCCGTCCCCGAGCGACCAACTCGGTCCGCCCCCGAGAGGAGGCAACACGCCGTCCCGTCGAGGACGCGAACGGCGTGTTGCCTCCTCTCAGGGGAGGTGGAGGGGGCAGCCGGTGGCCGGGCCGGCGCGCCGGCGGGGCCCGCGGGCAGCCTGGTCGCCGGGCTGTCGGGCTGCCGGGCCGTCGGGCTGCCGGGCCTCCTCGGCGCCAGGCGACACCCGGCGACACCCGGCGCGCCTAGGGTGATCGGGTGAGCCTCCCCACCTCGTCGGCCGGTGCCGCTCCGACGGCGACCCGGCGCCTCCGGTTCGCCGAGGAGCGGGCGGTCGGGGCGATCCTCGCCGCTCAGCGACACGGTGGCGGTGACCCCGCCTTCCGCGTCGGGACCGCCGGCCGGGTCAGCACGTGGTGGCTGGGGTGGCGCACCCCCGAGGGGTCGGCGACCCTGCGGCTCGACGGTGCCGCGGTCACCGACGCCGTCGAGGCCTCGGCCTGGGGTTCCGGGGCGGACTGGGCGCTGTCCCGGGTCCCGGAGCTGCTCGGTGACGCCGACGACACGTCGGGCTTCGTCGCGTACCACCCGGTGATCGCCGAGGCCGCCCGGCGGTTCCCCGGCTACCGGGTGCCCCGGTCGGGGCTGGTGCTCCAGACCCTCGTCCCGATCGTCCTCGAGCAGAAGGTCACCGGCAAGGAGGCGTTCGCGGCCTACCGGACCCTCGTGCGGCGGTTCGGCGAGCCAGCGCCGGGACCCGCGGGCCAACGGGGGCTCCGGGTTCCGCCGACGGCCGCACAGTGGGCCGCGGTCCCGTCGTGGGAGTGGCTGCGCGCCGGTGTCGACGGTGGTCGGTCCCGACCTGCCGTGACCGCCGTTCGGTATGCCGGCCGGCTCGAGGAGTGCCTCGGTCTGGCTCCCGGTGCGGCGCGGGCCCGGATGGAGTCGCTGCCCGGCATCGGCCGGTGGAGCAGCGCCGAGGTGGCCCAGCGGGCCCTGGGCGACGCAGACGCGGTGAGCGTCGGTGACTACCACGTCGCCAAGGACATCGGCTGGGCGATGACGGGCGCCCCCGTCGACGACGACGGCATGCTCGAGCTCCTCGAGCCCTACCGTGGGCACCGGTTCCGCGTCCAGCGGCTCATCGAGCTGAGCGGCATCCACCGGCCCCGTCGGGGTCCACGGATGGCGCCGCGCGGCCACCTCCCGGTGCGCCGCTGAGGCGAGGTGCCGGGGCCGGCGCCGGACGGTCTAGCGGGAGCTCAGCCGGACGCGGTGGCTCCGTCCTTCCGTCCCGAGAACCTCCATCGTGAGGTCCTCGGCACGCGCAGCGACCTCGAGCCGGGCGAGCAGCCGCCCGAGCTCGACATCGTCGGCGGCGGAGAGGTCGACCTCGACGCCGCGGGGTTCGGCGTCGGCGGTGGCGGCGGGGGAGGCACCCACGTCGGCGGCCCCGTCGGGAACCCCGAGCAACGCGAGCGCGACCGCCCTCCCGGCCCGCAGGGCCAGCGGCTCCGGCGTGGTGGCGGGCACGCCGACGGCGTCTGACTCCGGCGAGCCGGGCGGGGCGCCCAGGGCTGCCCGAAGGGCTTCGACGTGCCCGAGGGCGAACCAGTCCCCGGTGCCGGTGCGCACGAGGGAGCCCGCGCCCTCGGCGTCGCGCGCGAACCACTCCGTCGGCAGGCCCCGAAGGAGCGCCACCGGCACCGCGTCGGCCTTGCCCTTGACGAGGTCCGCGGCGGCGGCGACCTCGTCGGCGACGGCCCGCGCCGTCACCTCGAGCGGCCGCCCGTCGGCATCGTGGCCGCCGCGCAGGTCGTCCAGGGGCGCGAGGCCCGCGGACCCGAGCGCGAAGTCGACCTGCCCCGTGCGCCACGTCCGGCCCGCGGTGTCGGTAACGACGACGGCCACCGCAGCGTCACCCGGCAGGGCGGCATACCGCAGCAGGGCCGAGCGCAGCGCGACGGCCACGGCATCGGGCTCGGACGGGAGCAGCAGCAGCCCGCCGTCGGCGCCGGTGTTCGACGCGTCGACGCCGGCGGCGGCCATGACCGGTCCGGCAACCGACTCCACGACCCGGGACCTCCGGTCGCCGGTGCGTCGTTCGGCCACCACCCGCCGGGTCTGTGACCGGACGGCCGCGTCGCGGTCGACGACGCCCGCGGCGTCGGGTGCCACGACGAGGCCGAGGGCCTTGGAGACGACCTTGCTCGACACGGCGAGGACGTCGCCCGGGGCGAGCGCCATACCGAGGGCCCGGATGCGGTCGAGGACCAGGGCCGCGAGGTCGTCGCCGGGCCGGATCTCGGGCAGACCCGGGAGAGGCAGGACGCGAAGCTCGCGGGGGAGGGGCCGTTCGGGCACCGTCAGCCCCGCAGCTCGAGGGCGAGGTCGAGGGCGGCGCCGGCGATGTCGGCGGCCGCGTCAACGTCGGTCATGAGCAGGTGGGTGTGATGGACGGCGACCCGGGCGTGGGGGAGAGCGACCTCCGCGTCCGAGGGATCGACGAGCCAGCCGTCGAGGAAGTCCTCGTAGAGCCCGGCGACCGCCTCGCTCGTCGAGTCCACCCCGATGGCCGCCAGGCACGCGTCGGCATGGCCGCGGACCGGCGCTCCGGCGATGAGGGGCGAGACGCCCACGACGGGCGCACTCGTGCCGCGGAGGGTGTCGCGCACCCCGGGGACGCCGAGGACGACGCCGATCGACACGACGGGGTTGCTCGGCGGCAGGAGGACGACGTCGGCCGTCCGGATCGCCTCGAGGACACCGGGAGCGGGCTCGGCCCGGTCCATCCCGACGGCGGCGAACCGCCGGGCGGGCACGGAGGCGCGCATCCGCACCCACCACTCCTGGAAGTGCACGGCGCGGCTCTGGCCGTCCTCCTCGACGACGACGTGCGTCTCGACCGGCTGGTCGCTCATCGGCACCAGGGTGATCCGCCGCTCCGGCAGGCCCCATCGCTGCGCCAGCCGCGCCGTGACCTCGGTGAGGGTGAGCCCCAGCCCGAGCCACTGAGACCTGACGATGTGCGTCGCCAGGTCGAGGTCGCCGAGGGTGAACCACTGCGGCTGCGCCCCGTATGCCGCGAGCTCGGCCTGCAGCCGGGTCGTCTCGTTCGCTCGGCCCCAGCCCTGGGCCTCGTCGACGCCCCCACCCAGGGTGTAGAGGAGGGTGTCCAGGTCGGGACAGACGCGCAGCCCATAGAGGGTGATGTCGTCACCGGTGTTGCCGATGACGGTGACCTCGGACTCGGCGAGGGTCGGGACACGGTCGAGGTGGCGTCGGAGGCCGCGGAGGAAGCGGGCCCCGCCGACGCCTCCGGCCAGTGCGGTGATGCGCATGACGGACCAGTCTGTCAGCCGCCCCCCGGGCGTCGACCACCGGATCCCGGCGGGGTCGGCCGGGTCGGATACCGCATCAGCCGAACGGGCCAATATCAGATGACGGCTTGACGAAACGCATATGACACGCGTGTAATTTCACCCATGTGCTTCGCAGGGCCTTCGGTCGGGCGGCGGGGCCAGGGTCGAGGTCAGGAGGGACCGTGCAGGAGCTAACGCTAATCGACGTCATGGTCGAGGACGAGGGCGCGTTGTCATGGCAGGAGCGATCACTGTGCGCCCAGACCGACCCCGAGGCGTTCTTCCCCGAGAAGGGGGGGTCCACCCGCGAGGCCAAGAAGGTCTGCGTGGGGTGTGACGTGCGTTCCGAGTGCCTCGACTACGCGCTCGCCAACGACGAGCGCTTCGGCATCTGGGGTGGGCTCTCGGAACGCGAGCGGCGCAAGCTGAAGAAGCGCGCGGTCTGACGCGCCGCCCGCGCACCGCCACCTGATGACGCTGACCCGTTCGCGCCCCGGCACGCCCGTTCCCACCCGGCTGGCCGGCCCGCTCGTCCGGGTCCACGTCGTCATCCTCGCCGACCGGGATGGCCCCACCCTCACCATCCTTCTCGACGCCGTCTCAGCCCAGACCCGGCGACCGGACCGCGTCGTCGTCGTCGACCGCATCGGCGAACCCGACCTCTCCGACACGCTGCGTCGCTGGCACGAGCGGGCCGGCGAGCACACGCCGTCGCCGGATCTCGTCCTCGGCCGCCGGAACTGGGGCCAGCGCGCCGACCTGTTCCGCACCATCATGGAGAGCGTCCTACCCGACGGGGACGACGCCGCCCCCGACCCGGCGCCCGAGTCGGAGCCCCCGTCGCTGCCCGAGGGGTCGGCCGCCGACGGCGAGCCCGCCGGGACGGTGACCGAGGTCCCGACCGATGTGGTCTGGGTGCTGCCCACCGGTGTCCTGCCCGACCCGACCGCGCTGGAGCGCCTCACCGCCGCCTGGCGCCGCTCGCCCTCGGTGGGGATCGTCGGCCCCAAGCACGTCGACCTCGACGACCCGACCGTCCTGCGCAGCCTCGGGATCTTCGCCACCCGGACCGGACGGGTGCTGGCCCAGCCACCCGAGGGCGAGCCCGACCAGGGGCAGTACGACCGCCGCACGGACGTTCTCGCGGTACCTCTGGCGGGAGCTCTCATCGAGCGTGACCTCATCGTCCGGCTCGGCGGGTGGGAGCCCTCGTTCGGCGTGCCCGGAGCCGACCTCGACTTCTCGTGGCGCTCGCACGCGGTCGGGCGCCGCGTCGTCGTCGTCCCCTCCGCGCGGGTGCGGTCCACCGGCGACGCCGGCCGGGCGGTTCCCGGCGGGGCCGCCGAGAGGCGGGCCGCCCGCCGGGTGGCCCTGACCCGGTGTGCGTGGTGGACGGCCCCGTTCTTCGCCCTGTGGGTCGGCCTCAGCGGGCTCGTCGCCGCCGTCGCGCTCGCCCTGCTCAAGAGGCCCGGCGCCGCCGTGCGAGAGCTGGGCGACGTCGGCGCGGTCGAGCCCTTCCGGCCGCTCCTCTCCCGCTACCGGACCCGGGGCCGACGCACGGTGCGCCGCCGCCACCTCGGGTCGCTGTTCGTCCCCGGAGCCAGCGTGGCTCGGCGGGTCACCGACGGGCTGCACGACGCCGTCGCGCTCCCGGGCCACGACCCCGAGCGCACCGACGTGGAGATCGCCCCCCGGTCGATGCTGGGACGGGCGCTGCGCAACCCGGGCGTCCTCGCCGTGCTCGCCGCCCTCGTGGCCGTCGGCATCGCGGGCCGGTCCCTCGGGGTCGGGCTGCTCAGGGGCATCGGCGGTGGGGTCACCGGTGGCGAGATCGTCGGAGCCCGAACGACCTCCGCCAGTCTGTGGCACGGCTATCTCGACGCCTGGCACGGCAGCGGTCTCGGTGGGACGGCACCGGCGAGCCCCTCGCTCGCCGCCCTCGCGCCCCCGGCCTGGCTCCTCGAGCACCTGCCGTTGGTCACGGTCGCCTCACCCGGCGGCGCCACCGTCGCCCTCACGCTCGTCCTCGCGCTGCCGGCTGCCGCCGCGTCGGCCTACCTCGCCCTCCGGGTCCTCACCCGCAACCCGTGGTTGCGCGGGGTCGGGGCGCTCGCCTGGGCCACGACCGGTGCGGCGACCGCATCGGTCGCCGAGGGGCGGCTCGGTGCCGCTGTCGCGCTCGTCCTGCTCCCCGCCGCGGCCGCGGGGCTCGTCCGCATGTCGGTCCGCGACGGCAGCGCGACGGCGGCGTTCGCGACGGCCCTCGTCGCCACCGTCCTCGGGGCGTTCGCGCCCGCCCTGCTCGTTCTCGTCATGGCCATCGCCCTCGTCGCCCTGATCGGGGGGGCCCGGGTCCGCGCCCTGCCCGTCCTGGCCCTTCCCCCGGTCCTGCTCGGCCCGTGGGTCCTGGACGCCGTCCACGACCCACGGCTGCTGCTGACCGGGCCCGGGCTGTCGCAGTGGGGCGGCACGACGCCGTCGTCCTGGCAGCTCGCGCTCTTCCACACCGACGGAGCCGGGTCGCTGCCCTGGTGGGCAGCCGTCCCCCTCGTGGTCGCGGGTGTCGCCGGCCTCGTGCGCGCCCGCAGCCACATCGCGGCCTGGTCCCTCGCGACGGTCGGCGTGCTCTCGCTCGCCCTCGTTCTGGCCGCTCCGCGGGTGCGCCTCGGCACGGTGCCCACCGGCGTCGAGGGGGCCGGCGGTGCGGTGTCGCCGTGGCCCGGGATCTTCCTCCTCCCGTTCGCCCTCGTTCTCGTCGCCGCGGCCGTCTACGGCCTCGCCGACGCGCCGCTGCGGCGGTCGGCCGCCGGCTGGTCGGCGGTGGCCCGCTGGCCGGTCCTGGGCGCACTCGTCCTGGCGGCGGTCGGCGGTTCCGGAGTCCTCGGCTGGGCCACGTTCGGCGACGTCCTGCACCCGTGGAGCGACCCGCGGCTCGAGGCCGGGATCGACCAGGCGATGAGCGACCCGGCCGGACGATCGGTCTTCGTGACGGTGGGCACCGCCGGGGCGGCATACCGCGTCGTCGGCCGCGAGACCGATGGTCCGGCGCGTATCCTTCCGGCCGTCGGGGCCGACGCCGACTCCATCGCGCCGGCCGTCGCCGGCATCCTCGACGGCAGCCCGGGCCAGTGGGATACGGCCCTCGCAGACCGGGCCATCGGGCTCGTCGGCCTGCGCGACGGTGCACCCGCCGAGGTCGCCCGGCGGCTCGACTCGACGGAGGGCCTGACCCGGCTCGGTAGCCGGGGTGGCTGGTCGTACTGGCGGGTCCGCGCGGCGGGCACCGGCGAGCAGCGCCCGGCCACGCCGCCGCGGCTCCGGCTCGACGACAAGAGCCGCTCGACGATGGTCCCGACCACCGGTGAGAACGCCGCGACGAGCGCCCCGGTCTCCGTGGCGGCCGGGACGACTCTCGTCGTGGCCCAGCCGCGCGGCTGGGCCCGCTACGCGACGGTCGCCGTCGACGGGCGTCCGCTCACCCTGCTGCCCGGCGACGGCCAGCCGACGTATGCCGTGCCCCAGGGCGCGGGCACGCTCACCGTCACGCTCGCCGTGGGTCCGCCGTGGTGGCGGCTGCTCCAGGGGGTCGTCCTCGTCGTCCTCGTCTTCCTCGCCATCCCGTTCGGCCGCCGGGAGACCAGGGGGACCGGATGAGTGTGCCCGTTCACGGGCTCCTGCGAGCCCTGCTCGCCGCGACCGGCGCGGCAGCGCTGGTCTACGCCTCGACCTCGGTGTCGGCGAGCCTCGACCTCGCCCCGGCCGTCGGGTCCGGGACCGGCCAACCGGGCTCGGTCGACGAGGCCGCCCAGGATGTCGTGCTCTCCTGCCCCGGGCCGGAGCTGAGTGGTGTCGCCGGGGTCGCCGACGTCCCGGTCACCGGCACGGTCACGGCCGCCGCCGCACCCACCGAGGCGATCCCCGGCCTCGTCCTGCCGACCGGGGCGGGGACCCTCAGCGTGGGCACGGGGGCCGACGGCAGCGCCGCCGCCGCCTCCCCCGGCCGGGGCCAGGTCGTCCAGGCGGCGCTGCCCGCCGGCGCTGCGCCGGTCGAGGTCCGCGGCACCGGCTCGCTCGGTGCTGCGGTCGCCGGCGCCCAGGAGTGGTCCGCCGACACCAAGGAGCTGCGGGGACTGACGACCACGCCGTGCACGGCGGCCACCGCCGACGCGTGGCTGCTCGGCGGGGGTGGCAGCCCCGGACGTCAGGAGCGGCTCGTCCTGGTCAACCCGGGGGCCAACGAGGTCGTCGTCGGCATCTCCCTCCACGGGCGGACCGGCGCACTCCCCTCGCCGACGGGGACCGGCATCACCGTTCCCGCGAACGGTCGGGCCGTCGTCCTTCTCGACGCGCTGGCCGGGACCGAGGCGATGCCGGCGGTCCATGTCGAGGCCTCGGGCGGCACGGTCGCGGCGTTCCTCGACGACGACTGGCTCGACGGATCCATCCCCGCGGGCGTCGACACGGTCCCGAGCGTCGCGCCACCGGCAACGACCCAGGTCATCCCGGCGGCGGCCCTCGACGGCCCCGGCATCGTCCGGGTTGCCGTCCCGGGGACGAAGGAGGCGGTCGTCCGGGTCCGGCTCATCGGCCCCAACGGCGGCCTGCCCCTGCCCGGGGCCGACACGGGGGTCGCCCGGGTCGCCGGGGGAGCGGTGGCCGAGCTCAGCCTGGCCTCCGTCCCCGTGGGGACGTATGCCGTCGAGGTCACCGCCGACGTGCCCGTCGTCGCCGCCGCCTTCGTCCAGCGCCGGGCCGGAACCGAGCCCGGCGACTTCGCCTGGTCGACCGCCACGCCGGCCCTCACCGGGACCGCGGGAACGACGTTCCCCACGGCGACGGGGGGCGGCCCGCAGCGCTCCCTCACCCTCGTCGCGACGGACGGCTCGGTCACCGCCGACGTCGTGACGATGGCCGGTGGCACGGCATCGACGCAGCGGGTCACCCTCGCGGGGGACACCTCGACGACGTTGCCCCTGGGATCGCCGGGTTCGGTGTGGGTGACCCGGGCCGAGGGCGACGGGCAGCTGCGGGGGGCCGTGACCTCGACGGTCGGAACCGGTGCGACGCAGCTCATCGCCAGCATCCCGCTGCTCGACGCCGTTCTCACCTCGCGGGTCATCCGGGCGTTCCCGCTGCCCTGACGCGGCAGGCTCGGTCAGGAGGCCCTGCCGCCGGGGTCGATCTCGGAGGGAGGCACGCCGAGCAGCGCGGCCACCTGCTCGACGACGACGCCGTGGATGAGCTCGCCGAGATCGCGCTCATCCCGGGCCCGGGCCTCGACCGGCCGGCGGTAGACGACGATCCGGTGCGGCGAGCGGCCCTGCGGCCCGATGAGCCGTCCGAGGGCCGGCTCCTGGGCCTCCCAGGGTGCCGGGTCCTCCGGGGGGACCTCCTCGACGGCGAACTCGGTGGCGGCGAACCGCTGGCCGAGGACCGGCCGCACCCGGTCGGCGCTGTCCAGGACGAGGTCGTCGAAACGCTCCGCACGGGTGAGCATGGCCGGGACCGGAGGCCAGGCCAACGGTCCGCGCATCCCCCTCTCGCGGCGGTCGCGGCTGCTGCGGGCGGTCACGATCGGCATGCTACGGCGTGCCGGGGTCGGTCCCGGGCACCGACTGGCCTAGAGTCGCCAGATGTGAGCCTGTCGCGCAAGTGCACGAAGACGACCTGTCAGCAGCCGGCCGTGGCCACGCTCACCTATGTCTACTCCGACCGCGCCGCCGTGCTCGGCCCGTTGGCGACGTATGCCGAGCCACACACCTACGACCTGTGCGCCGAGCACGCCACCCGACTGACCGCCCCGCGCGGCTGGGAGGTCGTCCGGCTGGCCGGCGACTACCGCGAGCCGGAACCGACCCACGACGACCTGCTCGCGCTCGCCGACGCCGTGCGTGAGGCGGCCCGCCCGGCGCCGCGGCCCGAGCGCGCCGCCCCCGTCGAGGCGGCCGCGGGGCCCGGCATGCCGGGCCGTCCCGGCGCCGACGGCGAGCTGGGCCGCCGGGGACACCTGCGGGTGCTCCGGGGCGCCGGCGAGCCGGGCTGACCGGCTCCAGCTCCGTTCGGTCACCCGGCCTCCGCTCCAGTAGTGTCGGCCCCGTGCCCACTGCCCGACTCGCCGACATCGTCAAGGCCTACGACGTCCGGGGTCTGGTCGGCAGCCAGCTCGACGCGGAGGTCGCCCGAGCGCTCGGCGTCGCCTTCGCAGAGGTCGTCGTCGGTCCGGACGGGGCGGCCGGGGCCGTCATCGGACGGGACATGCGGGCGTCCTCGCCCGAACTCGCGGCGGCCTTCGCCGACGGGGTCGCCTCCCGCGGTCACGACGTCACCCTCATCGGCCTGGCGAGCACCGACGAGCTCTACTACGCGAGCGGTTCGCTCGACCTGCCCGGCGCGATGTTCACGGCGAGCCACAACCCCGCGGCCTACAACGGGATCAAGCTGTGCCGCGCCGGGGCCCGGCCGGTCGGGCAGGACACCGGGCTGGACGACATCCGGGACCTCGCCCAGGCGCTCCTCGACGGCGCGCGGACCCTCGCCGACGTCGCACCGGGCACGGTGGGCCGACGCGATCTCCTTCGCGACTACGCCGCGTTCCTCCGCGACCTCGTCGACGTGTCCGGAGTTCGGCCGCTCACCGTCCTCGTCGACGCGGCGAACGGGATGGCGGGCCACACCGTGCCGGCCGTCCTCGGCACGGACGCCGGACTCCCCGCCCTCCCCATCACCGTCGTCCCGCTCTTCTTCGAGCTGGACGGCACCTTCCCGAACCACGAGGCGAACCCTCTCGACCCGGCCAACCTCGTCGACCTCCAGGCCGCCGTCGTCGCCCACGGCGCCGATCTCGGGCTTGCCTTCGACGGCGACGCCGACCGATGCTTCGTCGTCGACGAGCGGGGTGGCGCGGTCAGCCCGAGCGCGATCACGGCGATGGTGGCCGAGCGCGAGATCGCCCGCGAGGTGGCGGCCGGGACCCCGGCCGCCGAGGTCGCCGTCGTCCACAACGTCATCACCTCCCGCCAGGTGAGCGAGACCATCGAGGCGGCCGGTGCCCGCGCGGTCCGCACCCGTGTCGGCCACTCGTTCATCAAGGCCGAGATGGCGGCGGCCGGCGCCGTCTTCGGCGGGGAGCACAGCGCGCACTACTACTTCCGGGACTTCTGGTTCGCCGACACCGGGATGCTCGCCGCGCTGCACGTCCTGCGCGCCCTCGGCGGCGCGGACCGACCGCTCAGCGTCCTCATGAGCCCCTATGCCCGGTATGCCGCGTCCGGCGAGGTCAACTCGACCGTCACCGATGTCGCCGCAGCCACCGAGCGCGTCCGGCGGTGGGGTGGGGAGCGTGAGGTCCACGTCGACGAGCTCGACGGGCTGACCCTCACCCACGAGGCCGGGCCCGGCGAGCCGATGTGGTGGCTCAACCTCAGACCGTCCAACACCGAACCGCTGTTGCGGCTCAACGTCGAGGCGGCGGACGATGCCACCATGGCCGCGGTCCGCGACGAGGTCCTCGGCATCGTGAGAGGAGCGACCCCATGACCGGCGCGATCGAGGCCTGGCTGCGCGAGATCCTCCGTTGTCCGCGGTGCAAGGCCGAGCTTCGCGACGCCGACGGCCCCGACGGTCCCGAGCTCGTCTGCACCGGCGACGACTGCGGGCTGGCCTACCGGATCGACGACGGCGTGCCCGTGCTGCTCGTCGACGAGGCCCGGCGTCCGGCCTGACGGCGCTCGAGCCATGGTGACGATCGACGAGGCCCGCCTCGACAGCCCCGACGCCATCGAGGGCGTCGATGTGCGTGGGACCCTTCGGGCGCTCGCCACCGGCGGGGCCCAGGTGCGCCGGGCCGTCATCGCGGCGGACGAGGCGGGCGTGGACCGGGTCTGCGCGGGTGAGCGCCCGCGGTCCGTCGTGGTCGCGTCACTCGGCGGGTCGGCCGTCGTGTCCGACGTCCTCGACGTCCTCGCCGAACCGGGTTCGCCGGTCCCGGTCAGCACGTGCCGCGACGCCCCGTTGCCCGGTTGGGTCGGGCCACTCGACCTCGTGGTCGCCGTCTCCCAGTCCGGGCGCGCGGCCGGCCCGCTGGCCCTTGCCGCCGAGGCGGCCCGGCGTGGTGCGTGCCTGCTCACCGTCGGCGCCGCGGACTCGCCGCTCGCCGAGGTGTGTGCCAGGGGCCGCGGCGTCCACGTCCCCGTCGAGCGACCGGCTCCCTCGTCCCGCACGGCCCTCTGGTCACTCCTCACGCCGGTGCTCATGGCGGCCGACCGGCTGGGCCTGGCGGGAGTTCCTGCACCGGCCCTCGACCGGCTGGCCGACGTCCTCGACGAGCGGGCCGAGGAGTGTCGGCCGTCGTCGGAGTCCTTCGTCAACCCGGCGAAGACGCTTGCGCTCGAGCTCGGCGCGACGCTCCCCGTGGTGCTCGGCGACGGTCCGTTGACCGGGGTCGCGGCCGGTCGGGCCGCGGCGATGCTCGCCCGGACGGCCCGCTACCCGACGACGCACGGCTTCCTCCCCGACGCGGCCTCCCAGATCGTCGCGTGCTTCGACGGTCCGTTCGCGGGCCGGGGGCGGGACGCCCCGGGCGACATCTTCGCCGACCCTTACCTCGACGGCCCCGCGCTGCCACCCCTCGGGTTGCTTCTCCTGCGCGACATCCTGCCGACCCCGCTCACGCAGGATGCGGTCGAGGCGGCGGCCCTGGCCGATGCCGTCGCGGCCTCGGCCCACGAGTCCGGGGTGCGGGTCTGGCAGATGGTCGCTCCGGACGAGCCCGACGCCGTCGTCCGGCTCGCCTCATTGGTCGCCGTGACCGACTTCGCCGCGACCTACCTCGCCATCGGGCTCGGCCTGGACCCGGCACTTTCCCACCACGTCACCGACCTGCGGGACCGAACCCGCTGACGCTGCCCAGGACCTGGGCGAGGCGTGGGTCACGGGGTGTCGCCCGCTCGGGCCATCATCCCCGCGTGAGGGCCAGGACCTGTGCGCCCGGGAGCGAGCCCAGCGAGGCGCTCGACACGAGCATCTTGCTGCCGCGGATGCCGCTGCCGATGACCACCTCCGCGGCGGCGAGGACGGCCTCGTCGATGAGGACCGGCCAGCCCGCAGGCAGCCCGACCGGGGTGATCCCGCCGAACTCCATCCCCGTGCGTCCCACCGCCTCCTCGTGCGGGGCGAAGCTGATCTTGCGGACGTCCAGACGGCGTCGCACCACGCCGTTGACGTCGGCCCGGTCGGTGGCGAGCACCATGACCGCCGCATAGGTCTCCCGGTCGCCGCGTCGGCCGGCGACGACGACGCAGTTCGCCGATGCCTCCGGGGCGACGTCGTATGCCGCACAGAACGCGGCAGTATCGGCCAGCGTGGGGTCGATGGCGGCGACGAGCGCGCCGTCGATGCCGCCGATGGCCGCGGCCACGGGCTCGGCGAGCAGGTCGGGGCGCTCCCACGCGGCGGTCCAGGACAGCGTTCCTCGGGCGGACGGCATACCGCCGAACCTATCTGGTGCCGATGCGGGGCCCGGCCTGAACCGTCGGCAGCTTCGCGGTGTCCGTAGGATCACCGCATGTCTGCCGAAGGTTCGACCAAGGCCGTGGTCGCTGCCCTGCTGGCGAACCTCGGCATCGCGGTCACCAAGTTCATCGCGTTCGCGCTGACCGGGTTCTCGTCGATGCTCGCCGAGGCGATCCACTCCGTCGCCGACTCGTTCAACCAGCTGCTGCTCCTTGTCGGCGGCAAGCGCGCCGGCCGCGCCGCGACCCCCGAGCATCCGTTCGGCTTCGGCCGGGAGCGCTACGTCTACGCCTTCGTCGTCTCCATCGTCCTGTTCAGCCTCGGGGGCCTGTTCGCCCTCTACGAGGCGTACCACAAGTGGCACGACGCCCACGGCGGGGCCGTCGAGGACCCGCTCGCCTCGAGGTGGTGGTGGGTTCCGGTCGTCGTCCTCGTCGTCTCCATCGCCTTGGAGGGCATGTCCTTCCGCACCGCGTTCATCGAGGGCGGCCGCTCCAAGGGCGAGCGCAGCTGGCCGCAGTTCGTCCGCACCGCCAAGGCCCCGGAGCTGCCCGTCATCCTCCTCGAGGACTTCGCTGCGCTCATCGGCCTCACCTTCGCCCTGCTCGGGGTCGGCCTCACGCTGCTCACCGGTGAGGCCTACTGGGACGCCGTCGGCACCGCCCTCATCGGCGTCCTGCTCGTCACCGTGGCCATCACCCTGGCCATCGAGATGAAGTCCCTCCTCGTCGGCGAGTCCGCGCAGCCGGCGCACCAGCGGGCCCTCGCCGACGCGCTGGTCACACCCGAGGCCGTCGACCGGGTCATCCACCTCCGGACCCTCCACCTCGGGCCGGAGGAGCTCCTCGTCGCGGCGAAGATCGCCGTCGGCCGCGCCGACGCCGCCGAGGACGTGGCCGCGGCCATCGACGAGGCCGAGCGGGCCGCCCGAGCGGCCGTCCCCGAGCTCACGCTCGTCATGTACCTGGAGCCCGACATCGACCGCGCGCCCAACGGTGACGGAGGCTCCGTCGGACCGGGGTATGCCGCGACGGTCGGCTAGACTGGCTGCTCGCCGGCGCGGGTGATGCCCCGTAACCAGGCCCAGATGGGCGGCGCCGGGATCTGACTCGAACCCCACCCTCACCCATGGGAGCTGTCACGCATGTCTGTTGACCACAAGGTCGCCGATCTCGGCCTCGCCGAGGCGGGCCGCCACCAGATCAGGCTCGCCGAGCACGAGATGCCGGGCCTGATGGCGCTGCGCGCCGAGTACGGTCCGACCCAGCCGCTCAAGGGCGCCCGCATCGCCGGGTCGCTCCACATGACCGTCCAGACCGCGGTCCTCATCGAGACGCTCGTCGCGCTCGGTGCCGAGGTCCGGTGGGCCTCCTGCAACATCTACTCGACCCAGGACGAGGCGGCGGCCGCTGTCGCCGTCGGTCCGAGCGGCACCCCCGAGGACCCGCAGGGCGTCCCGGTGTTCGCCTGGAAGGGCGAGACGCTCGAGGAGTACTGGTGGTGCACCAACCAGATCCTCTCGTGGCCGGGCGAGGGCGCGAACATGATCCTTGATGACGGCGGCGACGCGACGATGCTCGTCCACAAGGGCCGCGAGTGGGAGGCCGCCGGTCAGGTCCCGCCGACGACCGAGGACGACTCCGAGGAGTTCGCCGTCTTCAAGGCGCTGGTCCGCTCGACCCTGGCCACCGAGCCGCAGAAGTTCACGACGGCCGCCGCCGATATCAAGGGCGTCACCGAGGAGACGACGACCGGGGTGCACCGGCTCTACCAGCTCGCCGAGGCCGGCGAGCTGCTCTTCCCGGCCATCAACGTCAACGACTCCGTGACGAAGTCGAAGTTCGACAACAAGTACGGTTGCCGGCACAGCCTCATCGACGGTCTCAACCGGGCGACCGACGTCCTCATCGGTGGCAAGGTGGCCGTCGTCGCGGGCTTCGGCGATGTCGGCAAGGGCTGCGCCCAGAGCCTCGCCGGCCAGGGCGCCCGGGTCATCGTCACCGAGGTGGACCCGATCTGCGCGCTGCAGGCCGCCATGGAGGGCTTCCAGGTGGCCCGGATGGAGGACGTCGTCGAGGAGGCCGACATCGTCATCACGGCGACCGGTTGCCTCAACGTCGTCACGGCCGAGGACATGGCCCGGATGAAGAACAAGGCGATCCTCGCGAACATCGGCCACTTCGACAACGAGATCGACATGGCCGGCCTGGCGAAGGTTCCCGGCATCGTGAAGACCCAGATCAAGCCGCAGGTCCACGAGTGGACCTTCCCCGCGGAGGACGGCGCGGCGGGGGAGTCGAGCATCATCGTCCTCTCCGAGGGCCGCCTGATGAACCTCGGCAACGCCACCGGCCACCCGAGCTTCGTGATGAGCAACTCGTTCTCCAACCAGACGATCGCCCAGATCGAGCTGTTCGAGAAGGCCGAGGACTACGTCGACGGGGACGGCAAACCGACCGTGACGACGCTGCCCAAGCATCTGGACGAGAAGGTCGCGCGGCTCCATCTCGAGGCCCTCGGCGTCGACCTCACCGAGCTGACCAAGGAGCAGGCCGAGTACCTCGGCGTCGACGTGGCCGGCCCCTACAAGCCCGACCACTACCGCTACTGAGCGAGTCGTGACCGAGTCCGTCGACGCGGTGCGTGCTGCCGCTCCGACCCAACAGGGGCGGGGCGGCAGCACCGCGCCGGGCGCGCGAGAGGGCTGGCGGCGGCTGCTCGAGCCCGTGGGGCTTCCGGTCCTCATCTACGCGCTGGCCCGCCTGGTCGACGCCGTCTTCATCATCGTCGCCTCCCGGCACCAGCCGGCATTGGGACCGACGACCGTTCCGGGGATGTTCGTCTTCCAGTCGCATCCCGCGAACCCCGGCTACTTGGGGATGATCACGAACTGGGACGGTCAGTGGTACCAGGCCATCGCGACGCAGGGCTACCCGCTCCAGGTGGGGGACGCGTCGCAGGACGAGCTCTGGCGTTGGGCCTTCCCACCGGGCTTCCCACTTCTTGTCGGTGCGCTGATGAGGTTCACGGGGATGTCGTTCGCCGTGGCTGCCACCGTCGTCAACGCCATGGCTGGTGCTGGGGCGAGCGTCATGCTGTACGCCCTTGTCCATCGCGTCGCCGGACGCTTCACGGCGATCAGGGCAGTCGTCGTGACCAGCGCCTTCATCAGTGCTCCGATCCTTCAGATGGCCTACAGCGAGGCGATGGCCCTCTTCCTTGTCGTCGGCGCGCTGCTCGCTCTGCAGCGGCGTCACTATGCCTGGGCCGTTGTCGCGATCGGGGTCTTGGCCTTCACCCGGATGGTCACGGCTCCGTTGGCGATCGTGGTGCTGGTGCATTTCTGGTCCCGGGCCCGGTCCGAGGGCTGGCCCTCCGTGCGCCGGCGGGAGATGGCGTGGGGGCTCACGGCCGCCGTGGCCGCAGTCGCGGGGGAGTTCGCCTGGTCTCTCGTCGGGTCGGCACTGGTCGGCGAGCCCGGGCTGGGGCGTCTCGCCAACGGGGACACGCAACCCCACACGTGGCTGCTCTCCATCTGGACCGACGTGGGATGGGGGTTCTTCGCCCTCCTCGTGCTCCTCATCGCGATCCTCGCCCTGTACGCGGCGAGTAGCTTCAGCCGGGCATGGGGGCCAGAGCTGCGAGCCTGGTCCTGGGCCTACCTGCTCTTCCTCGTCGCTGTGACCGGCATGCACTCGGGCATCTGGCGCTACCTCGTCCTCTCGGCCCCGACTCTGGGGCTGACGATCCTGGGCTCCGGCGTGGCAGCCCGTGCCAATCGCACTCGGGTCATCTGGCTGGCGCTCGTCACGGTCCTCTTCGTGCTCACCCAGTGGTGGTACATCGACACGCTGGTCGTGATCCGCGGACCAGGGTGGTCCCTCTGAGGCGTGCCGGCGTCCCGGGGTGACCGACCGATCTCCCACGTGGCCGGTATCTGACTCTCGGCAGGGACCTCACCGACCGCATCATGGGTCCCGTCCACCGACCCGAATGATGGAGCACGCCCCTGCCCGTTCGGTGGATGAGTCCGCTTCGCGGCCTGCGTAGGCTTGTTCGTCGTGATGACCGCGACGATCGGCTCCCGTCGGGGAGTGCGGCCCTGGCCGCTTCCCCACGTGGCCGCGCTGCTCGTGGCGTTCGGCCTGGTGTGGTTGACGTGGGGCTATATCCGCTCCGGCATCTGGGTTGACAGTGACGTCTACACCCAAGGGGGGCGAGCGGTCCTCGATGGCCGATCGCCGTACGACATCAGCGTCCACGGACTTCCGTTCACCTACTCTCCGTTCGCCGCCGTCCTGTTCGCCCCGCTGGCTGCCGTCCCGACCCAAGTGGCCCGCTACCTGGTGACCGCACTCAGCGTGGCGGCCTACGTGACGGTGGGGACCATGGTCGGACGCCGCCTGGGCCTTCGGCTCGAGAAGGTGCTGCCCCTCCTCGTCGTCGGACTGGCACTGGAGCCCTTCATCCGCACGGTCCTGCTCGGCCAGATCAACACCCTGCTCATGCTGGGGGTCGTCCTGGACTGCCTCGTCCTCACCCGCGGGCGAGGGTGGCTGGTCGGGTTCGCCACGGGGGTCAAGCTGACGCCTGGGGTGTTCGTCCTGTACTTCGCGCTGAAACGCGACTGGGTGGCGGTTCGAGGTGCCGTCCTCGGCTTCATCGTGTCTGTCACCGTAGGGACGCTCGTCATGCCTGGGGCCTCGCTGACCTACTGGACGGGCGGGTTCGCACGCCTGAGCAAGTGGGGCACCGACGCCGTGATCGGCAGCGACAACCAGTCGCTCTACGGCGCGATGCTGCGCGCCCTGGGAACGGTGAGCGCGCCGCCGCTCGCCTCGCCGCTGCTGCTGGTCGCCGGGGTGGCGCTCGGCCTATGGGCGGCCCGACGGGCGCTCGCCGCCGGTGAGGACGTCACGGCGCTCGTCGCCGTGGCGACCGGGGGGCTCCTGGCGTCCCCCATCTCCTGGACCCACCATTGGGTCTGGGTCCTCCCCGCAATGCTCGTGCTCCTTCACCGACGACAGTGGCTCTGGACCCTCGCCTACGCCCTCCTCTTCGTGGCCGCGCCGATGTGGTTCGTCATGCTTCCCATGTCGCAGATCGTTCCCGGGCACCCGCACGAGCTGACGCTGGGGGTCGGCGGGCGCATCCTGTCCGTGGCCTACGTGGTGGCCGGCCTGTTGTGGCTTGCCATCGTGTCCCGAGCAGCCCCGGTCACGGCCCCGGTGCCCTCGGTCGAACAGGGCCAGCATCACCCGGACGTGGTGTGGTCACCCGACGCGACGACACCGACGGACCGGACCGGACCGTCGGTGTCGTCGCTCACACGTACGTAACGCCCGTGGCGGGTTCCGCGTTCTCTACGTATGGGGTTCACCCTCGCGATGAGTTCGTCGCGCCAGCACGACGGACGCGGCGCGCGGGGTCGCCGTGCGCGTCGACGCCTCGCTCGAGCGCGTCGACGCCTGGCTCGAGAGAGCGGCGCGGCTGCGGTGGAGTTCGCGTTGGTCTGCCTCTTGCTGGTGACCCTGCTCCTCGGCATCTGTGAGGCGTCGTACGCGTTCTTCACCCAGGGAACCCTGGCCGGCGCGGCGCGGGAAGCGGCTCGGACCTACGCCATCACCCAGAGCGCGTCGGCGGCCAAGCAGGCGGCCGTGGACGCCGGCCGCACCGCGGGGCTCGTCGCCGGCGAGGTGTCGATCCCCCCCGGAGCGTGTCTGGACACGACCCTGCCCTCCCGGACCGTCACGGTGATGATCAGCCACACGTACGACGGGATCACCGGGTTCTTCGGCGCCACGTGGACCATGCGAGCGGAAGGGACGATGCGATGCGACGGCTGACCCTCGTGCGGTTGCTGGGCAGGGCACTCCCGACACCGCGGGAGCGGGGTGCCACGACGGTTCTCGTGGCCCTGCTCATGCTCGTTCTCGTCGGCTTCGCGGCGCTCGCCGTCGACGTGGGCAACATGTGGTCGGTCCGCAAGCAGCTCCAGAACGGCGCCGACGCGGCAGCGCTCGCCGTCGCGGCCTCCTGCGCCAAGGACCTCAACTCGGCCGACTGCGTCCAGGCCATGGCCGCCGCCGACAGCTTCGCCAAGCGCAACAAGCTCGGCGCGCCCGCGTCGGGCACCGTCGTCTCCATCACCAGGTCCTACCCCGGGTCGGTCACCGTCCGGGCGAGCTCCCAGGAGCCGAGCATCCTCGCCGGAGCCCTCGGCAGGTCCGCCTCGCAGGTCTCCGCCGAGGCGACCGCCGCCTGGCGAGGGTCGCCCTCGATGCTGGGCACCATCCCACTCATCATCGGCAACTGCTACCTCAAGCAGGTGACCGGTGGGCTGCCGCCCAACGGCGAGCTCGTCACGTTCAAGCTCCTCAACAGCGGCAACGGCGGGAACAGCGGGAACGGCGCGGGGCTCTGCCCGAAGGACGAGAGCAACCCGCCGGGTGGCTTCGGCTGGCTCGACACGACCGGGAACGCCGGCGGCTGCGACCTGACGACCAGCGTGGGCCAGGTCGCGCCCGGCCAGACCGGTAAGCCTGCGAAGTGCGGCGATGTCACCGCCCTGCTCGGTGGACAGGGCAGCATCCTCGAGCTGCCCCTCTACGACTACAGCACGGGGGAGGGTAGCAGCGGGTCGTTCCACATCATCGGCTACGTGGCGCTCCAGCTCTACACGTACTGCATCGACCAGCAGCAGCTCTACAGCGACGGCGTGTTCGGCCACTGCGGCCAGGGTCAGCAGTACCTCCAGGGCACCGTCGTGGCCTACCCCAGCAGCGCAGGTGGCTCCGGGCAGGGCCCGAACTTCGGGATCACGTTCGTCGGGCTGACCGACTGACCCGCCCCCGGCCGGCGCTGGCCCAGACGCCGTACGTGCTCGCTGCGACCCGGCTCGTCGGGCCTAGTCATCGTCCTCCCCCGAACGGGTGAGACCCCCCTCACTCCAACAGGCCGACGTCCCGTCGTTACCTGGTGAGGGTCCCCTCTGCTGCCTAGCCTCGGTGGTGGACAGAGAGGACGTGCAGCATGCCAGCTGGGTTCGGTCTGCTCCGTCGCAAGGGACGGGGAGAGCGGGGGGCCGTGGCCGTGGAGACGGCCCTCGTCTCGCTGCTGCTCATCACCATCATGGCCGGCATCATCGACTCGTCGATGCTGTTCCGTGACGGCATGGTGCTGGCGACCGCGTCCCGCGCCGGGGCGAGGACCGGCGCCTCGGAGCCCCTGGCCGCCACCTTCGCGGCCGACACGGCCCAACAGGCTGTCGCGGCCATGTCGGACCTCGATCTCACGCGGGTCACCAAGATCTGGGTCTACAAGGCGAGCCTGACCACCGGACCACCGGTGTCGTGCTCGTCGGATTGCGTGCAGTTCACGGTCAGTGCCTCGGGGACACTGAGCTCCCCGATCGGAACATGGGGTGGCCGCTTTGCCTGTGGTGGTCTGGTGAGGCCCCTCGACGCCGTCGGGGTGCTCGTTGAGTACCGACACCCCTCGACAATGGGGTTCTTCTTCGCCAACCGCGTGTTGAAGGAGTACGCGGTCATGCAGCTGGAGCCGATTCCCTCCACGAAGTCGTGTGTCTCGTCATGAGGCCCATCCGCTGGCGGGGAGACCGGGGCGCTGCGGCGGTCGAGGCAGCCATCGTCACCCCGGTCGTCATGGCGATGATCTTCGGTATCGTCGAGTTCGGGTTCTTCTTCAAGGACTACCTGTCCGCGGCGACAGCCGCCCGGGACGGAGTCCGGTTGGCCTCGGCCAACCCCCGCTACAGCGGCTTCGCGCAGGCGGCCGCCGACCGCGTCCAGCACTCGGGCTCGGCCCTGGACTACTCGACGGTGCAACAGCTCTGGGTCTACAAGGCCAACGCCACGAACGACTACCCCATCGGGTTCAGCAGCTTCAGCAACTGTACGACCTGCGTGAAGTTCAGCTGGACCGGAAGCTCGTTCCAGCCCATCCCGGGGACCAGCTGGCCGTCGACCAGCCAGGTCGCCTGCGTCGGGGCCGGCGGACCACCCGACCGGATCGGGGTCTACATCAAGCTGCGCCACGACGCGGTGACCGGGCTCGTCTTCGACAGCCTGACGATCTCCCAGTACTCGGTCATGAGCCTGGAACCTATCCCTGTGACGAACGGGTGCAAATGATGGCCTCACAACGATCATGGCTCGCAGTTCGGCGCAACCGGAGCATCCGGAGGCGCACCAGCCCCAGACCGGGTGCTGGCCGACCCGAGCAGGGCTACGTCGCCGCGCTCGTTGCGCTTCTTCTGGCGACCCTCGTCGGCCTCTCCGCCTTCGCCGTCGACGTGGGCCACTGGTACTTCGTCGGCCAGCAGGCGCAGCGGGCCGCGGACGCTGCTGCTCTGGCCGGCGTCACGGATCTCCCTGGTAGCCAGTCCGGGGCGTTCGCCCTGGCGAGGAGCTACTCCAAGGCCAACGGGTTCGAGGGCGGGGTGAACTCCACGACGGTGACGCCCTCCATCGACGGGGCACCGACCCGGCTACGGGTCACCGTGACCCGGTCCGTCGGCAACATCTTCGGGCCACTCCTTGGCGTCCCCACCACGACGGTGACCCGCACCGCCGTGGCGGACTACGCCGGTCCGGTGCCCATGGGCAGCCCGTGCAACGAGTTCGGTGACGACCCGACGGGAGACGGCCTCCGGAGCGCCGACTGCCTGCAGGCGGGCGCCTTCTGGGCGAACGTCGGGAGCCTCCCGGCGACGAAGTCGTATGGCGACGCGTTCCAGGACAACTCCTGCTCCAGCGGCACCGACGGATGCTCCGGCGGCACGAACGTCGACTACGACCCGGACGGGTACATCTACACGATCACCCTCCGTCAGCCGGTCGCCAACCTGCGCATCGAGGCGTTCGACCCCGCCCAGGTCGTCGTGGGCGACAACTGCGACCAGAACCTCAGCGGTGCGGCAGCACTGGGGAACAAGGCCCCCGTCGCCGACCCCGCGCAGCGCTATGCGTCCGGCAACGGGCCGTTCTGCACCGGAGACGTGGCGTATCTCGGCACCAAGGGGCTGATCCGCACGCAGTTCACGGTGCACTCGCCGGGCGCGAACGCCTGGGAGCCGTTGGCCTGGCCGACGGTGTGCCAGAAGACGTTCGAGCCGTTCAACGGTAACCTCAGCAAGGCCCTTGACAAGACCAATGCCGCGTACAACACGGACGGCGTGGCCGACAACTTCCGCCGATGGGTCCCCGTCTGCACCTTCGCGGGGACGGCCCCGGCCGGGACCTACGCCATCCAGGTCAAGACCAACGGTCTCGGCGCTGACAACCAGGCCGGGCACAACCGCTTCGCGCTGCGTGCCTTCGGGTCGGACTCGTCCAGCAAGGACGTCATCTCGATCGCCGGCTTCAACAAGATGGCCATCTATGGAAACACTCCGGCCGGCACCTCGAAGTTCTTCCTCGGCAGGGTGCCGAAGGGTGCCGCGGGCCAGGTCTTCAACATCCACCTGTTCGACATCGGTGACGGGGCGAAGCCGGGAAGCACGATCACGGTCGTCCCGCCGCCGGACTCCGGACTCTCCTCCTTCTCCGGTTGCGTGGGGTCCGGTGTGGTCACAGGCTCGTTGAGCGGCTGCAAGATCTCGGTGAGCAGTGCCTACAACGGGAAGTGGCAGACGATCTCCGTTCCGATCCCGGTGGGCTACACGTGTGATGCTTCGAGCGCCACGGGCTGCTGGGTCAGGCTCCAGTTCTTCTACGGCAGCGGTTCCACACCACAGGACACGACGTCGTGGACGGCTAGCATCGACGGCGACCCCATCCGGCTCGTCGAGTAGCCGTCGGTAGACCTGGAGGAACCCCCTGAGCCACGCACCCGTGCGGGCCATGACGCGGCCGCCGCTGGCCACAGCGGCGGCCCTCGTCAGCCTGTCCGCCTTCGTCGCCTGGCAGGTGCAGATCGGCGCGGACGCCCTGTGGCCGGTGGCGCTCGGGCGGCTCATCGTGCACGGGGGCGGGTTGCCCTCGGGGGTGCCGTTCGCCGCGGCCGACTCGTCGGGCTGGGCCAACGTCCCGGTCCTCGGTGAGCTCGTCCTCACGGCGGTCGCGGCGCTCGGCGACCGCGCGCTCGCGGTCTTCCAGATCGCGGCCGACCTGCTCGCCCTCGGCCTCCTGGCCGGCGCCGCCCTGCGCCGTGGCGCCGCGGACACCCGGGTCGCGCTCGCCGTCGTCCTCGCCGTCCTCGCCGGGGCCCCGGCGCTGGTCATCCTCCGGCTCCAGGTCCTCTCGCTCGTCCCCTTCGCGCTGGTCGTCATCCTGCTCCACCGGGAGCACGACCGGCCCAGCCGAGGGATCTGGCTGCTCCCGGTGGTCGTGGCGGTGTGGACCAACCTGCACGGCGCCGTACTGCTCGGGGTCGCGGTGAGCGGGTGCTACCTGCTCCTCTCGCGGCTATGGGTCGACCGCCGCGAGACGGTGCTCGTCGGTGTGGCCACGGTGCTCGCCCTCGCCGTGAACCCGGCGGGCCCCAGAACGGTCCACTACTACCTCGGCGTCCTCTCCAACGAGGCGGCGAACCGGGGGGAGGGGCTGTGGGCGCATCCCAGCCTCTCCTCCCCGCTCGACGTGGTCATGCTGCTCGGGCTGGCAGGTGCGGTGATCCTCGCGTTCCGGCGCCGGCAGCCCCTCTGGGTGTATGCCGCCGTGCTCGGGCTGGGGCTGGCCACGCTGTCGGCGGTCCGCAACGGTGTCTGGCTCGGGATGCTCCTCGTGCTTCCGGCGACCGCCCCTCGCCGCTCGGACGTCGTCGACCCCGGGCGAGGTCCGGCGCTCAGTCGTCCGGCCTGGGCGGCCGGGCTCCTCGGGTGGGCCGGAGTCGCGGCACTGGTCGCGACCGGGGTGCTGCTGGCACGGTCACAGCCGGTCGACACGACACCACCCGGGCTGGTCGACGCGGTCCGTGAGGAGGCCGGAGCGCGGCCCGTCCTCGCGCCCGAGCCGCTCGTCGAGCGGCTCGCTGCCAGCGGCGTCACCGTATGGGTGTCCAACCCGATCGACGCCTTCTCGGCCGCCGACCAGGTCGCCTACCTCGACTTCCTCGACGGCCGACCCGGGGGCCGCAGGGCGCTCGACGCCGTGCGCGTGGTCGTCGTCGAGGCCGGCAGCGACCCCGAGCGTCTCGTCGTGTCCGACCCGCGATGGCGCGCCGGGCAGAGCGTCGAGGGCTGGACGGCATACACGAGGTAGCGCCGCACCCGGCCGTGGCGGCACCATGATCCGGGGGTCGGTGTGTGATGATGCTCGGGGACGAGTTCGTCCCGAGGGAAGGATGATCGTGAAGGGTCGCGTCCTCGTCGTCGACGACGATCTCGCGCTGGCCGAGATGCTGGGCATCGTCCTGCGCAACGAGGGCCTCGAGGTCTCGCATGTGGCCGATGGGTCGTCCGCGGTCGCGGCCTTCCGTGAGGCTCGGCCCGACCTCGTCCTCCTCGACGTCATGCTCCCGGGCCTGGACGGCATGGAGGTCTGCCGCCGCATCCGGGCCGAGTCGGGGGTGCCCATCGTCATGCTCACCGCCCGGTCCGACACCGTCGACGTCGTTGTCGGGCTCGAGTCCGGCGCCGATGACTATGTCGTCAAGCCGTTCAAGGGGCAGGAGCTCATCGCCCGGGTGCGGGCCCGGCTGCGCCGCACCGACGACCCGGAACCGGAGAGGCTCGTCGTCGGCGACCTCGCCATCGACGTCGCGGGCCACTCGGTCCATCGTGGCGACGAGATCATCTCGCTCACCCCGCTGGAGTTCGACCTGCTCGTCGCCCTGGCCCGCAAGCCGTGGCAGGTCTTCTCGCGGGAGGTGCTGCTCGAGCGTGTGTGGGGCTACCGGCACGCGGGCGACACCCGGCTCGTCAACGTCCACGTGCAACGGCTGCGCTCGAAGATCGAGCACGATCCCGAGCACCCCGAGATCGTCGTCACGGTGCGTGGAGTGGGGTACAAGGCGGGCTCGGCCTGACCATGACCGCTCTCGCGCGCCCGCCGCGCTGGCTCCTCCAACGGTGGCGGGAGTCTCTCAAGCTGCGGGTCGTGTCGACGACGATGGTCCTCGGCGTCGTCGCCACCGCGCTGCTCGGCGGGTTCCTGTACGCCGAGATCGCCCGAGGGCTGGAGCAGGAGCGGATCAGGGTCGCGCAGAACGAGTCGCTCACCCTCACCGCGCAGGCCCAGCAGCAGTGGGACGCGTCGGACGCCACGGATGTCGGCAAGCTCAACAACGCCGCCAAGGACATCATGGAGCACTACCTCAAACCTCCCGGACCGAGCCCGTCGCGCTACGTCATCATGTCCCGCTCGGTGACGAACACGAGCACCACGATCCTCGCCGACCTCGAGTCCACGGGGGAGGTCGGCCGGGCGGTCGTCACCCCAGAACTGCGCCAGGCGGTCGCTGACAACCCCACCCGCCAGCAGACCCAGATCAGCGACATCGTCGTCGGGTCGAGTACGGTCCCCGCCGTCATGGTCGGCAGCTCGGTCGAGGTACCGCGAGCCGGTCGGTACGACCTCTACTTCATCTATCCCATGGAGCAGGAACAGGCGACGATGGCCCTCATCGCCCGGGCCTTCAGCCTCGCGGTGGCCATCCTCACCGTTCTGCTCGGTGCCATCGCGTGGGTCGTCACCCGCCAGGTCGTCTCGCCGGTCCGTCGGGCAGCCGGGGTCGCCGGACGGCTCGCGTCGGGCGAGCTCAACGAGCGAATGCCGGCCCGTGGCGCCGACGACCTCGCCCTCCTCGCCACGTCGTTCAACGCGATGGCGGACAGTCTCCAGACCAAGATCGGCGAGCTCGAGGGGCTCTCCCTGGTGCAGCAGCGGTTCGTCTCCGACGTGTCCCACGAGCTGCGGACTCCCCTGACGACGATCCGGATGGCCGTCGACCTCATCCACGAGGCCCGCGACGGCTTCGTGCCCACCGTGGCCCGCTCGGCCGAGCTGCTCCAAGGGGAGCTGGACCGGTTCGAGGAGCTCCTCGCCGACCTCCTCGAGATCAGCCGCTTCGACGCCGGGGCCGCCGTGCTCGACCTCGAGCCCGTCGACCTCCGGACGACGGCAGCGAAGGTCGTCGAGGCCAACGCGACGCTCGCTCGGCATCGAGGGAGCACCGTCGAGCTGATCGTCGAGGAGGCGCCGGCCGAGGCGGAGATCGACGAGCGCCGGGTCGAGCGCATCCTGCGCAACCTTGTCGTCAACGCCATCGAGCATGGCGAGGGACGGCCGGTCACGGTCCATGTCGCCTCGAGCGACACGGCGGTGGCTGTCCTCGTCGAGGACCTCGGTGTCGGTCTACGGCCGGGGGAGTCCTCGGTCGTGTTCAACCGGTTCTGGCGGGCGGACCCGGCACGGGCCCGGACAAGCGGCGGGACCGGGCTCGGGCTGGCCATCTCACTGGAGGACGCCCGGCTGCACGACGGGTGGCTCCAGGCCTGGGGGAAGTCCGGGGCGGGCTCCCGGTTCCGGCTCACCCTGCCGCGGCGCGCCGGCACCAAGCTCACCACCTCCCCCCTGCCCCTCACACCGGACCTGAACCCGGTGCCGTCGACGGGCGCGGACGGCACGCCGAGAGGCGCCGGAGCGGAGGCAGCCCCCTTCGTGGCGGGCGCGAGCGCCGCGGAGCCGAACCCGTGACCGTCGCGGCTGCCAGACGGGTCCTTGCGGCGGTTGCCGCCGGCACGGCCATCGCGCTGGTCGGTGGATGTGGCGGGCTGGCGACCCACACGTCGGTCCAGAGCGGGCTCGACGTAGGCAGCGGGAGCCCCCCTCAGGTCCGGGTGCTCTTCCCCGGCCCGGTGCCGGGCGCCGACCGCGAGCAGATCATCCGCGGTTTCGTCAGGGCCGGGTCGGCCAGCGACGGCGCCTACGACCGGGCCCGCGAGTTCCTCACCGAGCCGATGGCCAAGCAGTGGTCTCCCGACGGGCCCGTCGTCGTCGTCCAGAGCGAGTCGTCGATGAAGGTGACGATCACCGGAGCGGGAACCGCGCGGCTCACCGCCGTCGCGGACGCGGTCATCTCCCCGGACGGTCGCTACACCACCCTCCCGGCCGGAGCCTCCCGCTCGGTCGCCGTCGGCTTCGCCCGGATCGGCGACCAGTGGCGGATCGCCGACCTGCCCGACACCTTCGGCAGGTGGATCATCGCCGCCGACGTGCCCCGGTTGTTCCGTCCCTATGCCATCCACTACGTCGCGGTCGACCGGCCTGCCCTCGTCAGCGACATCCGCTGGTTCCCCCTGGACCACCTGACGACCAGGCTGGCCCGTGCCCAGCTCAACGACATCCCGCGCTACCTCGCCGACTCGGTCCACACCGAGGTCCCCTCGGGCGCCCGGCTGCTCGCCGACGGGGTTCCGGTCGCCGATGGGGTCGCCGCCGTCGACCTGTCGGCCCGGGTCCCGACCGACCAGGCCGTCCGGGAGGGCCTGTGGGCCCAGTTCGTCGCCACTCTCACCCAGGTTCCGGGCGTCGTCGCGGTCGCCCTGCGGGTGGACGGGGCGTCGCTCGACCTGCCGGGAGTCGGCACGCCGGTCACGACGATCGACTCCCTCGGCTACGAGCCCGAGATGCCGACGACGAACGTCAAGGCGCTCGTGCGACAGGGGGGCGACCTGCGTGTTCTCGACGGCAATGTCGAGGCGCACCGGCCCGGCTCGCAGCCGGATGCGGCATACCCCCAGATCCCGGCCGGGGTCACGGACCTCGCCATGTCGCTCAGCGGAACGGACCTCGCCGGCGTCGAGACCGGCCGGTTCGTTCTCACCCGCTGGCACGGGGACCGTCGCACCGAGGTGGCCGGCATCGGGGTCGACCTCGGCCACCCGAGCTATGACCGGCTCGGCTATCTCTGGGTGGGCGGTGTCGGCGCCAAACGCAGCCCCGAGACCCGGTTGTGGGCGATCGATACGATCGGCCGGTCGGGTGCCATCGACGAGCCGGTCGCCGTCTCCGCGGACTGGTTGGCCGAGCGTCGCGTCGTCGACGCCGTCGTCGCTCCCGACGGCGTGCGGATCGCCGTCCTGTCCACCGATGCCGACGGGCTGCATCCGCGGATCGACGTGGCGGGCATCGTCCGCGACGAACACGGTCGCCCGGCGAGCCTCTCGGCCGAGCCGTTGCGCCTCGGCAGCCCCGTCACGGGGTTCGTCGGTCTCTCCTGGCTCGACAACGCGACCATCGCCTCGCTCGCCGGAACGGCGCCAACCGCGATGCGGCCGTATGTGATCGGTCTGGGCGGAGACGTCCGGGGGCTGTCGCCCACACCGGACGGGGTCGCCCTGGCGAGCACCGGGGGCGAGCGCGCCATCCGGGTCGTCACGGCCGAGGGCATGGTTCTCGCGCGGGCCGGACAGCAGTGGGTCGATGAGGTCGAGGGGACGGACGTCCTCGTCCCCGGACGGTGACGAGGGCCCCCGAAGGCATCCACCGAACGGACGACCCGAACCTCCTCCGAGCACGGTCCATGTAGGGCTCAAAGGCGGATGTGGGGCGGTGGCGCCACCGGAAGGATACGTAGTGGCGCAGCACCGCCTTGGGCGCGCCGCAGCGAAGCCTTGAAAGGGATTCTCGACATGCTCAAGCACCTCACGAAGTTCCAGGTGGCCCTGTTCCACGCCCGCAACGAGCGCGGTGCGACCGCCGTTGAGTACGGCCTCCTCGTCGCCCTCATCGCCGCCGTCATCGTCGCCGTCGTCGTTCTCCTCGGTGGCCAGATCAACTCGGCCTTCACCAAGGTCAACGACGCGATCTGATCGGGGAACCATGAACACTCTGCGTGCGGTCGCGCTCCGCGAGCGGGGCGCGACCGCCGTTGAGTACGGGCTCCTCATCGCGCTCATCGCGGCGGTCATCGCCGCCGCCGTGGCACTGCTCGGCACTGCGATGCCGGCGTGGTACACGGTCGGGTTCTGACCGCCTTCACACCTCCTTCTCGACAGGCAGGGACGCAACGTCATGGGACGTAGGTTTGTCGCCATCATCGCCGCGGGTGTCGTGGCCCTCATCGGGGTCGCGGTCCTGCTGCTCTATGTCAAGAGCGCGGACTCTCGCGCGGTCGCCGGCCTGGAACCGGTGTCGGTGTTCCTGGCCAAGGAGCCGGTTCCGGCGGGGACCGTGCTCAAGGACGCCGTCAACGCACAGCTCATCGTCAAGGACACGCTCCCGAAGAAGTCCGTCCCGTCCGACTACCTCAAGACGGTCGACGGCTCGAACGAGTCCCTTCTCGCCATGGCCGACATCCAGCCGGGCCAGTACATCCTCAACTCCCAGTTCGGGACCACGCCCACCGGCCGCAAGGCCATCAGCGTCGATCCCGGCATGGTCGCCGTCACCATCACTCTCAGCGACGCTCAGCGGGTCGGTTCCTTCCTCACCCCTGGTTCTCGGATCATCATCGCCGACACCTACTCCGTCAAGGGCGGTGGTAGCTCCACCTCATCCGCGGACGTCACCCGCAGCCGTGTGCTGCTTCCCGATGTTCTCGTCCTTGCCGTCGGTCAGTCCTCTCTGACACCCACCGCGCAGACCGCGGACCAGACCGCCGCGGCCGGAACGGGTTCGACATCCCTCGTGACCCTGGCCCTGACCCCTGATGACGCCCTGCGCGTCGTGCATGGACAGGCGACCGGTGACCTCTATGCCCTCCTGCGCGGTGCGGACGACACGGTCGACCTGGGCCGGATCTTCACCAACACGGAGTCCTCGCTCTTCGCGAGGAAGTAGGAGGAGTCATGGCTCTCCTGTGGGACACCGATCCCGGGGCCGCCGAGCGGTTTGCCGTGGCCCTGGGGGCCGGGTCGACCCGAGTCGACGCGCAGCAAGCCGTCCTGCGGACGCTGAGCGCAGAACCCAGTGAGGTCCTCGTCGTCATCGGGCCGGGCATCGACCTCGGAGCGGCGTGCGAGGTGGCGGAGATCTGCCGCGTCGAGTACCCGCATGTCGGCATCATTCTGGTGCGTAGCCGGCTCGACGTGACCGTCCTGGGCAGCGCGTTGCGCGCGGGTATCCGGGAGGTCGTCACCCCGGACGACCTCACCGCCCTGGGCGAGGCGGCGCGGCGCAGCCGCGAGCTGTCCTTGCGCGTGGCGACCGGGTCCTCGGGGGCCCAGGCGCACGAGGGCAGGGTCATCACCATCTTCTCGGCCAAGGGGGGGGTCGGGAAGACGACGTTCGCGACGAACATCGGCGCCTACCTCGCCTCCGCGGGCCACAAGGTCCTCGTCGCCGACCTCGACCTCGCCTTCGGCGACGTGGGCATCAGCCTCCAGCTGGTCCCGCACAACTCGATCCGCGACCTCGTCGGGATGACCGGCGGGCTGGACGAGGGTGCCCTGGAGTCGATCGTCACCCACCACGGCAGCGGCCTCGACGTCGCCTGCGCTCCGCCCGACCCCGGCGATGCCGACCGGGTCCCGGGCCAGACGATCGCCGACCTGATCAAGGTCGCCCGGCGGACCTACGACTACGTCGTCATCGACACCCCGCCGGCCTTCACCGAGCACGTGCTCGCGGCATTCGACAACAGCGACAAGCTGCTGCTCATCGCGACCCTCGACATCCCCGCGGTGAAGAACCTCCGGATCACGCTCGACACGCTCGACCTCCTGGGGAACCCCAAGGACTCGCGCGTCGTCGTCCTCAACCGCTCCGACGCCAAGGTCGGTCTCGACGCCGACGACGTCGTCACGGCGATCAAGACGCCGATCGCGGCCACCGTCCCGTCCAGCTCCGATGTCCCCGCGTCGGTCAACCGCGGCGTCCCGATCGTCCTCGACGACCCGCGGCACGCCGTGAGCATGGCGATCCGCCTGCTCACCGACCAGCACCTCACCTCGGGTGCCGCTCCCGAGCCACGCGGGGACGACGACGACCAGTTCACGACGCGGCGCGGCCTGCGTGACCAGAAGCGTCGCAGCGAACGGTGGGGCCTTGCTCGAGGAGCCCGCCGGTGAGCCTCGCCGACCGTCTCGACAGCGTCCGTCGCGCCCAGCAGCCGGCGGTCGAGTCGAACGCGCCCGCCAACCCGCAGCGAGCGGGCATGGAGCGCCAGCACCGGGTGGACCCGTTCGCTGAGGTGAAGGCCGCCGTGCACCAGGCGCTCATCGACTCCCTCGGGCCCATGCTCTACGACCCGCACCTGGACCAGAAGGAGCTCGAGGGAAAGGTGCGGCACACGCTCCAGGAGGTCATCGACTCCGAGGAGCGCCCGCTCTCGCTGGCCGACCGAACCCGGATCAGCCAGGAGGTCGCCGACGAGATCCTCGGCCACGGTCCGCTGGAGCCGCTCCTGCGGGACAGCGAGATCACCGAGATCATGGTCAACGGCCCGAACTCGATCTACGTCGAGCGGGCCGGCAAGATCTTCAGCGTCGACGCGCAGTTCGGCTCCGAGGCGCATCTGCGTCGCACGATCGACAAGATCGTCGGGCGGATCGGCCGGCGCGTCGACGAGGCCAGCCCGATGGTCGACGCCCGCCTCCTCGACGGCTCGCGCGTCAATGCGGTCATCCCGCCCATCGCCCTCGACGGCGCCATGCTGACGATCCGGAAGTTCTCCGCGGACCCGTTCACGGACCGGGACCTCATTGCCTTCGGCACCCTCACCCCCCGGGTGCGCGACTTCCTCCTGGCGTGCGTCCGGGGCCGCCGCAACATCATCATCTCCGGCGGCACCGGCTCGGGCAAGACGACCCTGCTCAACGTGCTGTCGTCCTACATCCCCGAGGACGAGCGGATCATCACCATCGAGGACGCCGCCGAGCTCCAGCTCCGGCAGGCGCACGTGCTTCGGCTCGAGTCCCGTCCGTCGAACATCGAGGGTCGCGGCCAGATCTCCATCCGCGAGCTCGTCAAGAACTCCCTTCGGATGCGGCCCGACCGTATCGTCGTCGGCGAGGTCCGGGACGGCGCAGCCCTCGACATGCTCCAGGCCATGAACACCGGCCACGACGGTTCGATCACGACCGTCCACGCCAACAGCCCGCGCGACAGCCTGGCACGTCTGGAGACCATGGTCCTCATGGCCGGGGTCGATCTGCCGGTCAGGGCCATCCGCGAGCAGGTGTCGGGTGCGATCGACCTCGTTGTCCAGCAGGCCCGGCTCAAGGATGGCTCGCGACGGGTCACCGCGATCTCCGAGGTCATCGGGATGGAGGGCGAGGTCATCACGATGCAGGACATCTTCACCTTCGACTACAGCGCCGGACAGGACGCACACGGCCGGTTCCTCGGCTCGCTCGTCAGCACCGGCATCCGGCCGCGGTTCGTCCAGGACCTGAGCAACCAGGGGGTCGAGCTCGCAGCCGACCTGTTCGTCCGGGAGCGGTGATGGCGGGGCCCAGGGGCGCGGCCCGCGCCATCATCACTCTCCTCGGTACGGTCCTCGCGGCCGTGCTGGCCCTCGTCGTCGCGACGCCGGCGACGGCCGCGTCGACCGATCCGGTGAGCATCTCGGCCCTCCAGGTCGACGGCGCGACGATCACCGGGGTCCTCAGCGTGTCCCAGTCGGCGGCCATCACCGTCGACGACACCACCCTCAATGCCGTCATCGCTGCGCGCCACTACCCCGTGAAGATCACCGCGGCCACCGACGTCAAGCGGGCGACGATGATCGTCGTGGACACCAGCGGGTCGATGGGCTCCACCGGGATGTCGACCGTCCGGGAAGCCGTCGCGACCTTCCTCAAAGAGGTCCCCGCCGACGTCGCCGTCGGCCTCACGGCATTCGCGGACAAGGCGAAGGTCGTCGTCCCGCCGACGAAGGACCGCGCGACCGTCTCTGCGGCCGTTGCCACGTTGCGGTCGTCCGGCGAGACGAGCCTCTACGACGGCATCATCACCGGCGCCAAGGCCATGTCCGGGTATGACAGCCGCACCATGGTCCTATTGAGCGACGGGGGCGACACGGTGAGCAAGGACACCCAGGCCGCCGCCGCCAAGACGCTGAAGGACGAGTCGGTGTGGACCGCCGTCGTCGGCTTCCACACGGCGGACTCCGACAACAGCGTCCTGTCCTCCTTCGCCAACGCGTCGGGCAACACGGTGGCCGCGGCGACCAGCCCGGCCGCGGTCAAGGCGGCCTTCCTCGCCTCCGCGAAGGCGCTCACCAGCCAGATCGTCTTCACGGTGACCCCAGGCCCGGAGGCCGCCGACGGGACGTCGCTCATCGTCTCCGGGCAGGCCGGCGGCCGGATCTTCCAGACCCAGGTTCCGCTGACCATGCCCGCCGATGCGTGGCCCGGCCGGAAGGTGACCTCCGACAAGGTCGTCGTCCAGGACGAGAGCGGCTCGATCATCCCGGCCGGGTCGGCGTTCACGTTCCTCACCGTCGGGATCGGTGCGGTCGGGCTCGGGCTGTTCGTCCTCGTCATCGCCCTCTCCGGCTCGGCGCTGCGCTCCTCCTCGAGCCAGCGGGTCGAGGCGATCGAGCGGTACCTCCGAGGTGCGGGAAGCGGTCCGGGTGGTGCGACGTCATCCATGGGCTCGGGTTCGCCGTCCGCCTTCTCCGAGGGACTGGTCCGCATCGGCGACAAGGTCATGGAGAACCGCGACTCGACGCCGAAGACGATGCGGCTCATCGAACGCGCTGACATCCCGATCCGTCCGGGAGAGTGGTGGGTGCTCCGGCTCATCGCCGTGTTCCTCGGTGCCAGCCTGATGTTCTTCTTCTTCCGAGGCGGGTTCTGGTTCACCCTGAGCTTCGTCGGTCTCGGTACCCTCGTCGGGTACCTCCTGCCGTCGGTCATCCTGCGCTACCTCGCCCGCCGGCGCTCGAAGAAGTTCGAGGCACAGCTCCCCGACATCCTCATGCTGCTCGCGAGCAGCCTCTCGACGGGGTTCTCGCTCAGCCAGGCCCTCGACGCGGTGGCCAAGGACGCCCCGGAACCGCTGGCCAAGGAGTTCTCGCGAGCCCTGGCCGAGACCCGGATCGGCGCCGACATCAGCGAGGCGCTCGAACGGCTTTCGGACCGGATGGAGAGCACGAACATGCGCTGGACGGCGATGGCGATCCGCATCCAGCGTGAGGTCGGCGGCAACCTGGCCGAGACTCTGCGGACGACCGCCGGGACGTTGCGCGAGCGGGAGGGCCTGCAACGTCACGTCCGCGCGCTGTCCGCGGAGGGCCGCCTGTCGGCCTACATCCTCATCGCCATGCCGATCGGCATCTTCTTCTACCTGCTCAAGATCAACCACGACTACGTGGCCATGCTGTGGACGCGGCCGATGGGCGTCGGGATGTTGGTCGCGGGCATCGTCTTCATGGGCATCGGCATCGCCTGGCTCAATGCCGTCGTCAAGGTGGAGGTCTGACACATGTCGTCCATCATGCTCATCGTCGGTCTGGGCGCCATCGGCCTGTCGCTGGTCCTCATCGTCCTCGCCGGCGCGCTGGGCGCCAGCTCGACCGTCGGGGTCGCCCGCTCGCTCGAGCTCATCGAGCACCAACAGGTCGATGCCAGCGAGGTCAGCCGCTCCGAGCTGCCCCTGACCCAGCGGCTCATCATGCCCATGCTCATGCGCACGAGGTCGCTGGCCGATCGGCTCTCCCCGTCGGGCTCCGCAGCCAGGCTGGTCCGCATGCTCAACCGCGCGGGAAACCCGGCCGGTTGGACCGCCGAGCGGATCATGGGAGCCAAGGGCGCCCTGCTCATCGCCTCCGTCGCCGCGGGCCTGGTGATGTCCGGGTTCACCCCCAAGGGGCTGCTCGCCTCGGCGGCCGTCTCGCTCTTCGCCTTCTACCTGCCGGACATCCTGCTCTACAACCGTGGCGTGAAGTATCAGGACGAGCTGCGTCGCGGCCTCGCCGACGCCCTCGACATGCTGACCGTCTGCGTCGAGGCCGGCCAGGGCTTCGATGCGGCGCTCCTCCAGGTGGCGCGTGGGGTGACCGGGCCGATCGCCGGCGAGTTCGCCCGGGTCCTGTCCGAGATCCAGATCGGCAAGTCCCGTGGTCAGGCCTTCGGAGCCCTTGCCGAACGCACGACCGTGCCCGAGGCGAAGAACTTCGTCTCGGCCCTCGTCCAGGCCGACCGGCTCGGTCTGCCCATTGCGGCCGTGTTGCGCGAGCAGTCGGTCCAGATGCGTCTGGTCCGTCGGCAGCTCGCTGAGGAGAAGGCGCAGAAGGTCCCCGTCAAGATCCTCTTCCCCATCATGCTCGGGATCCTGCCGGCGCTGTTCATCGTCGTGATCGGGCCGGGAGCGATCCGGATCATGGACGCGTTCAGCACCATGCACTGAGTGGATGTCGCCGAACCGGCGGCAGGAGGCGTGCCAAGGGGCGGCCGCTCCTGGTGCGGGCGGTGCGCGCTTCGGCTATCGCGCTTCGGCTATCGGTGCTGACCGGCCTGCTCGGTCTTGACCAGGCCGTACTTGAGCGCGGCCATCACGGCCGAGGCCCGGTTGTGGGCGCCGAGCTTCTCATAGACCTTCGAGACGTGCGTCTTGACGGTCGACTCGCTCATGTAGAGCTTCTTGGCGACGTCGGCGATCGAGTCGCCGCCGACGAGCCGCTCGAGCACCTCGGTCTCGCGCGGGGTGAGCGTCGGGCGGTCGCTCGAGGCACGGCGGCGCAGCGCCTGGGCCAGCCCGGTCGCCATGAAGGCATCCGGTGCGACGGCTGCCCGGCGGACCGCGGCGATGACCTCGTCGGACGGCGCGGCCTTGAGGACAAGCGCCGATGCGCCGAGGTCGAGCGCCTCGAGCAGGGTCTCGTCATCGTTGTGCATGGTGAGGACGACGATGCCGAGGCGTGGGGACGCCTCTCGGGCGGCCCGAGCCAGGGTGAGGCCGGAGCCGTCGGGCATGGTGACGTCGATGACGAGTACCTGGATGGGGGTCCGGGCGAGCAGGGCTCGACCCTCAGTGACCCCACCCGCCTGCCCGACCACCAGCATGTCGGGCTCGCTGTCGATCATGCGACAGACAGCCTCACGCACCAGCGTGTGATCGTCGATGACTGCGACGTTGATGGTCATGAGGGATGCGGGATCCTTTCGTGCGACAACGTGGCCGACGGGCTCGCTCCTCGCGCCCGCATGCGCATCCGAACGGACACTCCCCGGCGAGCGTACCTCTCAACGGAGATATCCGCTCCCAAGGCACGCAGGGGATGCGACTCGAAGTCCTTCGGTTCAAGGGTAGAGGTGCCGTCGTGGGACACCCACAGCTCGGCACGCGGCGCGGCCACGTTGAGGCTCACGTCGATCGCCTGGGCGTTCGCCGCATGCCGGGCATCCGCGATGACCGCGAGGAAGAGCCGGTAGATGAGGACCTCGGTATGGGCCGGCAGTCGGAAGCCGGTCTCGCTCAGGTGCATCCGGGTCGTGACGCCGGTCATCGTGCCGACGTTCTGGAGCCGGGCGCCGATGAGTGCACCGAGGCCGGCATCCGGCCGGACCCCGATCCGGAGGTCGCCGATCTGGAGGCGCAGGTCACCGAGGATCCGGGAGATGTCGGCGCGGATCTCGTCCAGGCCCCGGGCCAGATCCGGATCCCGGTCGTTGGCGCCGTGGCGCAGCGTGTCGATGCCGAAGCCGAGGGCGACGAGCTCCTGGGCGACACCGTCGTGCATCTCCCGAGCGAGGCGCTCGCGCTCCTCGAGGCTGGACCGCTCTCGCAGCGAGGCGAAGAGCACCGAGAGGTCGATGCTCGCCGCGTGGGCCTCGGCGACCTCGTTGGCCGACTCGAGGTCGTCCTCGGTGAAGGGCGTGGCGGCCGGGCGGTCGGCGACGAGGACGCCCAGCCGCTCGCCCCGCTCGTCCCTGAGTGGGACCGCGATGACCGAGCGCTGGATGGCGTCGCCGTCCCACACGTCGAGCGTGGGAACAAGATCCTCCCAGGCTGCGGCGAGGACCGAGCCGGGTTCGGTGGGGTCGGGCCACGGGGTGCGGTCGACGCCGCGGATGGCCAGGGGGACGGCGGGGCTCACGCCGTAGCCGACGAGGATCGCGCTGCGGGCCGCACGCATCCGGGTGGACAGGTCCTGCAGGGCCATCTCGGCCGAGCCGGGGGCGTCGAAGCCCGTGTCGAGCGTCTCGGCGAGCTCGTGCAGCCGGCGCAGCAGCGCCCCTGCCTCACCGGTCAGGCTGACCGTGCGGGACTTCGCGGCCTGACTCTCCTGGGCCCAGGCGGCAAGAACGCCGACAAGGATGGCGACGAGGATGGCGACGAGAACGAGCTCGGCGACGACCTCGGTGAGGACTCCCCACCAGATCGTCGCACCGTAGGCGAAGACGGCGGTGATCGTCGCGACCCAGGCGACGCCCCGCCGCAGGAACTCCTGGCCGGCGTGCAGCGCCGGCAGCAGGACGACGTAGAGCGACCACGTGCCGCCCCGGCCCATGGCCGCGCCGGCGATGGCGGCCTCGAGGCAGACGATGATGAAGGCCTGGCGGCGCCACAGCATCCGCTTGGCCCGGTTGGGGCGGGTGTCGGCTGCCGCGTGGCCCTCCGCGATGCTCCGGCCGGCTTGGTGAGGCTGAAGCCGACCGAGCAGCCTCTCGGCGAGAACGTCCAAGATGATGATGGCGAGGACCCACGGCAGCGCGGTGAGGAACCGGTGCTCGGGGAGCGGGAGCAGCAGGAAGGACCCGCCAACCGCAACCCGGAGGCGGGTCGTCATGGACAGGCTCATGAGCCAGCGCACGGGCGCGTCCCTTCGGTCAACCCACCCCCATGCTTCCACGTGAGGCGACCGTTGTCCCAGTAATCACATGAATCACGCGGCGCGTCGTGATGTGGGCTGCTTCGTCCACACCCGACGCCGGGTGACCCGTTCGTCCACAGGCCTGGGGTTCGGGCTTCCCGGAGGCCCGGAAGCTCGGTGAGCATGGTCGTCGTGTCCTCCTCTGCGGTGTCACCTCGGTCGGCGGGGCAGGTGCTCGCCGTGGTGCGTGCCCTGGCCGACCTCGTCCTCCCGACCGGGTGCGCCGGGTGCGGTCGACCGGGGGAACCGACCTGCCCGCAGTGCCGGACCGCATCGTCCGGGTGGCCGGGCGGCCCGCGGCCCGCCACCCCCGACCCGTGCCCTGGTGGCTTCCCGCCCACCTGGGCAGCCGCGGCATACGAGGGGCCTCTCGCGCGCCGGCTCGTCGCGTACAAGGACGGGGGACGCCGCGACCTTCGTCGCGACCTGGCCGCACTGCTGGCGGAGGCGGTCGGTATGGCGCTGGCCGAATGCGGTCGGTCGGGTGGACGGGCGGGCGACGGAGCGGACCCGCTCCTTCTCGTCCCGGTGCCCACCGCCCGAGGGGCCCGGCGACGCCGGGGCGACCACCCCCTCGCGGGGCTCGCTCGGGTCGTCGCCGACGAGTACGGACCCGCCGACCTGGCCCTCGCGCCGGTGCTTCGGGTCCGGCGTCGGGTGGCGGACCAGGCCGCTCTCTCGGCCCCGGAGCGCGCCGCCAACCTGCACGGAGCCCTCGCGGTCCGCACCCGAGGGCAGGCCCGGGTGCTCGGGGCTCGCTGCGTCGTCGTCGACGATGTCGTGACGACCGGTGCCACCCTCGCCGAGGCCGCGCGGGTCCTGCGGGCCGCTGGGGCAGCCGAGGTCGTCGCGGCGACGGTGGCCGCCACGGCCCGCCGACCTGTGGGTGTGCTGAGGGGTTCGGTGGTCCTGGTGACGCCGCCCCGCTTCGTGGACTACCGTCAAGATATGGCCGGTCAGCCCCCCAGGCAGACCCGCGAACGGCGCTCAGCACGCCACGACGCGGGCGGGGGCACCGAGGCCGGAGCCTCCGTCGACCAGGCTCCGCGGCGGGGGTGGTGAAGCGCATCTTGTCGGCCCCGCCCGCCGCCTCATCGCCTACTCGTCTCCTTGGAGGACACCGTGGAAATCGTCGTCACTGGCCGTCACGTCCAGGTCTCAGACCGCTTCCGGAGCCACCTGGCAGACAAGCTGACCAAGGTCACGCAGCTTGCGCCGCGGCTCCAGCGGGTCGACGTCGTGGTGAGCCATGAGGCGAACAAGCGCCAGGCGAAGAGCTGTGAACGGGTCGAGATCACCTGCCGGGTATCGGGCAGCGTCGTCCGGGCGGAGGCGTGCCTGGAGGACAAGTACGCCGCCCTGGACGCCGCTCTCGACAAGCTCATGGAGCGGCTGCGGCGCGCCCACGACAGGGGCCGGGTCCACCGGGGGCGGCGCACACCCGAGTCGGTGTCCCAGGCGACGGCCGACCTGGACGACGTGACCCCCGTTGATCTCGACGGCGCAGGCCGCGACGGCGGTGCGCCCGGCCAGGACCGGTTGGGGACCCAGGGCGAGTCGGTCGTCGAGGTGCGCGAGAAGGTCCATGCCAGCGCGCCGATGGGACTGGACCAGGCCATCCGGGAGATGGAGCTCGTCGGGCACGACTTCTACCTCTTCCATGACGACGAGACGGGCAGGCCGAGCGTCGTCTACCGACGGCGCGGGTGGTCCTACGGCGTGATCCATCTCGAGCTGGCCGATGGCGGCGGCGCCATGATCGCCGGCGCTCCGGCTGCAGCGGTGGGCACCTAGCGGCAGCCATGACAGGATGGGCCGCGTGAGGAGTGGGGACGACACAACCGACCTGATCGCCGAGCCCGTCCGCGTCGTCATCGCGGACGACCACGCGCTGTACCGGCGTGGGCTGCAGGCGGTGGTGCTCCTCGAGGACGGCATCGAGATCGTCGGTGAGGCGGGGGACGGCGACGAGGCGGTCGAGCGCACCGTCGAGCTGCTGCCCGACATCGTCCTCATGGACGTCCGGATGCCGCACACCTCCGGCATCGAGGCGTGCCAGCGGATCAAGGAGCTCGTGCCCTCGACGCGGATCATCATGCTGACGATGTCGGACGAGGAGTACGACCTCTACGAGGCGGTCAAGGCGGGCGCCAACGGCTACCTCCTCAAGGACATCCCCGCCGAGGAGATCGCCGCCGGGATCATCAAGGTGGCCGGTGGCGACTCGCTCCTCTCCCCGTCGATGGCCTCCAAGCTGCTCGCCGAGTTCGCCCTGATGAGCAAGCGGCAGGAGGAGCGGCCGAGCGGCGTGGTCGTCCCGCGGCTCACCGAGCGCGAGCGCGAGGTGCTCCGGCTCGTCGCGCGCGGTATGCCGAACAAGGAGATCGCCGTCACGCTGTTCATCTCCGAGAACACCGTCAAGAACCACGTCCGCAACATCCTCGACAAGCTGCAGCTCCACTCGCGGATGGAGGCGGCGATGTTCGCCCTGCGCGAGAACCTCCTCGAGCCAGGTGACTGACCGGCCCACGCGCCTGACGAAGGCCCAGGCCAGGCGCATCGCGCTGGCCGCCCAGGGGTTCAGCCGACCGCGCCCGACGGTGCCCGGGATGCGCCACGTCCAGCGCGTCATCGACGATGTCGGCGTCGTGCAGGTCGACAGCGTCAACGTCCTCATCCGAAGCCAGTACCTCCCCTTCTTCTCCCGCCTCGGCCCGTACGACCGGCTCCTGCTCGACCGGGCCCGGGACCGCGCCCCGCGACGGCTCGTCGAGTACTGGGCCCACGAGGCGAGCCTCATCCCGCCGAGCACCTGGCCGCTGCTGGACTTCCGGATGCGCCGGGCCCACGACGACGCCTGGGGCGGCATGCGGGCCGTCGCGCGTGAGCACCCCGACCTCGTCGAGGCGGTGTTCGACGAGGTGAGGACCCGGGGCCCCCTGACCAGCCGGCAGGTCGAGGTCGCCCTCGAGCACGACCGTCCGCGCTCGCGCGAGGACTGGGGCTGGAACTGGTCACTCGCCAAGAACGCGCTCGAGCACCTGTTCTGGTCCGGTCGGATCGGCAGCGCCGGGCGGACGAGCCAGTTCGAGCGCCGGTATGCCGCCCTCGACCGGGTTCTGCCGCGAGCGGTCCACGCCGTCGCCCTCGACCCTGAGGATCGGCCGGCACCGGAGGAGGCGTTCCGGCGCCTGGTCGCCATCGCGGCGCGGGCCCACGGCGTGGGGTCCGAGCAGTGCCTACGTGACTACTTCCGGCTGAGCCCAGCGCAGGTGCGGCCCGCTATCGCCGCACTCGTCGAGTCCGGCGAGCTCCTCCCCGTCAGCGTGGACGGCTGGCGGCGGCCGGCCTACCTCCATCGCGACGCGCGCCGCCCCCGGCGCGTTGACGCCCGTGCGCTGCTCTCGCCGTTCGACAGCCTCATCTGGCAGCGTGAGCGGACCGCCGCGCTCTTCGACTTCGCGTACCGGCTCGAGATCTACACTCCCGCGGCCAAGCGGGTGCACGGGTACTACGTTCTCCCGTTCCTGCTCGGCGACGGGCTCGTCGCCCGGGTCGACCTCAAGGCGGACCGCGGGGCGGGCCGACTCGTCGTCCGCGCCTGTACCTGGGAACCGGACCCCCCCGGGGGGCGGCGGCCGAGCTCGCCGACGAGCTCGACCTCATGGCGGGCTGGCTGGGACTGGCCGGCGTCGACTGGCTCGCCGGCTCGGCTCGGATCGGCTGAGGGTCACCCCACCGGTGCGGGCGGCGGTTCCCGGAGCAGCTGCCAGTGCAGCGCGTCTCCGAAGCCACCGTCGGGCAGGACGTCGACGCCGGGCTCGCGGCCCCACACGGTGAACCCCAGCCCCTCGAGAACGGCGTTGCTCGCGAGGTTGTCGGCCGCCGTCTCGGCCACGAGGCGGCGCAGCCCGAGCCCGCCGTCGTCGCGATCGCGCAAGCCGTATGCGGTGGCCAGCCTGGCGGCGGCCCGGCCCAGGCCCTGGCCCCGGGCGCTCGGGAAGAGCTGGTAGCCGAGCTCGGCCACCTCGCCGTCGAGCACTCCGGAGCGGACGAACAGTCCGATGTCGCCGAGCGCACGGTCGGTCGCGGCGTCGGCGACGCACCACTGGATCGCCCGGCCCTGGGACATCTGCTCCCGGCGGCGCACGAGCCAGTCGGGGAACGACAATCGGGTCGGGGCGGCCTCGGGGGGCATGTGGTGGGCCGGATGATGCGGCTCCTCCACCGCCTCGATGTCCTCGTCCCGCCACCGGCGCAGCCGCACGCCGTCGCCCTCGAGCGCCGGGGGTTCGAACCACGGTGCCCGAGGGGTCCTCGGGTCCTGTCGGCCCAGGCTCGCGACCCATGCATCGACGGGACCGTCCGGATGGTCGAGGCAGTCCGGCAGGGTGAGATGGAAGGTGAACCCGCAGGCCCACGCGACCCGCCACGAGGCGAAGTTGCCCCGGTTCGCCCGCCAGTAGACACGCACCCCGCCCCCCTCGAACCAGTATCCGGTCACCAGAGCCAGGGCGTGAGACATCAGACCCCGGCCGCGGCCCTCCGGATGGAGGCCGAAGCCGGTCTCGGCCACCCCGGTGCCGCTCGCCGGGCGAAGGTCGATCGTGCCGAGGTACGCCGAGTCGGGGTCGTCCGCGGCGGTCACCGCCCAGTGCCGCCGTCCACCGGGCTCGGTCCAGCCCTCCTCGATGACGGTGAGGAAGTCCCGGGCGTTCTCCTCGTCGTACGGGCGGGGGACCGTCGTGAACCGCATCGAGAGGGGGTCGCGACTCTGCTCGACGATCCGGTCGACGTCCTCGGGTCGGTGGGCCCTCAGGCGGACGCGGTCGTCGGCGAGCTCGGGCACGGTGTGGGGGAACGGCATACCGGCGATTGTCGCCGAGCCGGGCCCGGCCGGGCGCGCGGTTTTCCGCTCAGTCACCCGGCTCGTCCGGTGTGCCGTAGACGGACTCGATCGCGGCGATGAGCCGGCCCCGCGCTCGCTTGACGTCCTGGGCGCGCTGTGCGAGGACGTCGCGCTCGATGGCGGTCGCCTCGGTCGCGAGGCGGTGGTCCTGGAGGCAGCCGGCGAGCCAGCGTGAGATGTCACCCCGAGCGAGGTGTCCGTCGAGGACCGCGGGGTCGAGCAGCTCGATCGTCCGCAGGAAGGTCTCGACGTTCTCGGCGGTCGCGATGATGGTGCCTCGCTCGTCGACGAACCGGAACCAGTGCTCCCGCGGGAGGGGCGCGCCGAGGTACTTGTGCCAGTGCCGGACGTGCGGCGTGCGACGACCGGCGACGGTGAAGCTCCGCTCGCTCCCACCCGCTCGGCGCACGAGCGCGGTCCGGCGGTCGGTGCGGCCGCCGGCGCGGGTCGTGATGACGACGTCCATGTCGCGCAGGACGGCCTCGGGCAGGTCCTCGGGCCGGTACGTGACCAGGCAGTAGCCCTCGTCGCCGGGACGGAGCAGCCCCTCCATCGCGCCGCCGAGCCCGAGTGGGGTGTGCGCCTCGTCGATGACCACCCAGTGCGGAAGCCCCCACGCCGAGCGCTCGGCGTCGATGATGCCGGCGAGATGACGGAGGTAGTCGGTCGCCTCGTCCTGGTTCATGAGGGACAGGTCGAGGACGACCGAGATGGACCGCTGTCGCAGCAGCCTCAACAGCTCATGGGACTCCGGCGGCGGGCTGCCCTCGAGGACGACGACGTCGACGAGATGCTCGAGGCCGTGGTAGTCGCCCTCGACGTCGATGACGAGCACCGTGTAGCCGGCTCGGACCCACTGCTCGGCGAGCAGGCCCGCGAGGTGGGACTTGCCCGAGCCGCTCTCACCGCGGACGAGGACGTTGGCCAGGGTGGCCGGGACCCGGACCGGCGAGCCGTCGGCATGGGTCCCGATGACGACGTCGTGGCGGCTGGACGGGACGAGGTGGCCCCCCCGCAGCAGTGGGCCGCGCAGCAGCGAGACCACTCCCGCACCGTCCTCCTCGTCGAGGACGAGGTCGGCGTGGTCCTTCACCGAGGGAACGGCGTTGGCGACGGCGACCGCGATCTCGGCGGTGTCGAGCAGGGCCAGGTCGTTCTCGGCGTCCCCGACGGCGAGAACGTTGTGGGGCGAGAGGCCGAGCTCGTGGAGGGCGCTGAGCAGGCCGGACCGCTTCGAGACTCCCGCCGGGAGAATCATCAGCCGGTCGCGGTTGCGGAGCAGCTGCGCATCGACGCCGAGCTCGCTGATGAGGTCGAGGCAGGCCGTCGCGTGGTGGGCCGAGCACTCGATGACCGACCGCCCCGCGCGTAGGTCGATCCCGAGGGACCGGGCCCGCGCCTCGAGCTCGTGGTCGACCTCGGGGGCGAGCTGCGTCATCGTCTCGGGCGTCTCGAGGACGGCGCCGTTCTCGGTGACGACGGCGTCGAAGGCCTGGCGCAGCCCGGGGAAGTGGTCGTCGAGGTCGTCGGTGATGCGCCCGGTGACGAGGATCGTCGCGATGCCCGACGCCCGGGCGTCCTGAAGAGCATCGAGGGTCTCCGGTGCCACGCCGTCCCCGTGGGTCAGCGTGCCGTCGAGATCGGTCGCGAACGCCTTGATGATGCCGGCCACGGACGCACCTCCGGTTCCTGCTCCCCCGCATCCAGTGCAGCACGGAGGGGGGCTCACCACAATGGGGTGCCCTGGTGAGCCTGGACGACCGCGGGGGAACTCGGCCCCCGCCGCGGTCCGTTGCCAGGTGGAGGGCGGTGGCCGCCGAGGCCGTCGACTACCCTAAGCACGTCCCGGGCGGCGCCGAGCGCCGCGGACCGCGGCGACCAGATCGGTGGCCGGACCAGACTTCAGGAGTACTACGTGGCCAAGATCGTCGAGCGCCTGCTGCGTGCGGGCGAGGGCCGGATCCTCAAGAAGCTGGAGTCCATCGCGGCCCAGGTCAACGCGGTCGAGGACGACTTCGAGAAGCTCACCGATGCCGAGCTGCGGGCCGAGACCGACGTCTTCCGGAAGCGGCTGGCCGATGGTGAGACGCTCGACGACATCCTGCCGGAGGCATTCGCCGCGGTCCGCGAGGCGAGCAAGCGCACCCTCGGCAAGCGCCACTTCGACGTCCAGATCATGGGTGGGGCCGCCCTGCACCTCGGCAACGTCGCCGAGATGAAGACCGGTGAGGGCAAGACCCTCGTCGCGACCCTGCCGTCCTACCTCAACGCCCTGAGCGGCAAGGGTGTCCACATCGTCACGGTCAACGACTACCTCGCCGAGTACCAGGCCGAGCTCATGGGCCGCGTCCACCGGATGCTCGGCCTCGAGACCGGGGTCATCCTCGCGTCGATGACCCCCGACCAGCGGCGCATCGAGTACGCCAAGGACATCACCTACGGGACGAACAACGAGTTCGGTTTCGACTACCTGCGCGACAACATGGCCTGGTCGACCGACGAGCTCGTCCAGCGCGGCCACAACTTCGCGGTCGTCGACGAGGTCGACTCCATCCTCATCGACGAGGCACGCACGCCGCTCATCATCTCCGGCCCGGCCGACCAGGCGACGAAGTGGTACACGGAGTTCTCCAAGATCGTCCGGCTCCTCGAGCGGGGCGAGGGTGCCGACACGATGCGCGGCATCCCGTCCCACGGCGACTACGAGGTCGACGAGAAGAAGAAGACCGTGGGCGTCCTCGAGACCGGCATCGACAAGGTCGAGGACTACCTCGGCATCGACAATCTCTATGAGAGCGCCAACACCCCGCTCATCGGCTATCTCAACAACGCGATCAAGGCCAAGGAGCTCTTCCACCGCGACAAGGACTACGTCGTCATGAACGGCGAGGTCCTCATCGTCGACGAACACACCGGTCGCATGCTCGCCGGCCGCCGCTACAACGAGGGCATGCACCAGGCCATCGAGGCCAAGGAGGGGGTGGAGATCCAGAACGAGAACCAGACCCTCGCGACGATCACCCTCCAGAACTACTTCCGCATGTACGACACGCTCTCCGGCATGACCGGCACGGCGTTGACCGAGGCAGCCGAGCTGCACTCGATCTACAAGCTCGGCGTCGTCCCGATCCGGACGAACATGCCGATGATCCGCGCCGACCAGCGGGACCTGGTCTACCGGACCGAGGCGGCCAAGTACGACGCCGTCGTCGACGACATCGTCGAGCGCCACACCAAGGGCCAGCCGGTCCTCGTCGGCACGGTGAGCGTCGAGAAGAGCGAGTACCTCTCCGACCAGCTGCGTCGGCGCGGGGTGCCGCACGAGGTCCTCAACGCCAAGCAGCACGAGCGTGAGGCGGCCATCGTCGCCCAGGCGGGCCGCAAGGGCGCCGTCACCGTCGCGACGAACATGGCCGGCCGAGGGACCGACATCATGCTGGGGGGCAACCCCGAGTTCAACGCCGTCGCGGCGCTCCGGGCCCGCGGCCTGGACCCGGAGCAGACCCCGGAGGAGTACGAGGCGGCCTGGGACGAGGCGTTCGCCGAGGCCGAGGCGGCCGTTGCGACCGAGCACGATGAGGTCACCGGCTTCGGCGGCCTCTACGTCCTCGGCACCGAGCGGCACGAGTCCCGACGCATCGACAACCAGCTACGCGGCCGCTCCGGCCGCCAGGGCGACCCCGGCGAGTCCCGGTTCTACCTCTCGCTCGAGGACCACCTGATGTTGATGTTCAACGCGGGCCTCGTCGACACCGTCATGCAGCGAGCCAAGCTCGAGGACGACCAGCCCATCGAGTCCAAGATGGTCACCCGGTCGATCCAGAGCGCGCAGACCCAGGTCGAGGCGCGCAACTTCGAGATCCGCAAGAACGTCCTCAAGTACGACGACGTCCTCAACCGGCAGCGCCAGGTCATCTACGCCGAGCGCCGCCGGGTCCTCGAGGGCGAGGACCTGCACGAGCAGATGCGCGGGTTCGTCAACGACGTGATCGAGGGCTATGTCGACGCCGAGACCGCCGCGGGCATCCCCGAGGACTGGAACCTCGACCGGCTGTGGACGGCCGTCCGTGCCCTGTACCCGGTCTCAGTCACCCAGGAGCAGGTCGTCGAGGCCGCGGGCGGTCGCGGTGGGCTGACACCCGAGCAGCTCAAGGAGGAGCTCACCTCGGACGCCCACCACGCCTACGACGCCCGCGAGGAGGCCGTCGGCCCAGAGGTCATGCGCGAGGTCGAGCGCCGGGTCATGCTCTCGGTCCTGGACCGCAAGTGGCGCGAGCACCTCTACGAGATGGACTACCTCCAGGAGGGCATCGGTCTGCGGGCCATGGCCCAGCGTGACCCGCTCGTCGAGTACCAGCGCGAGGGCTTCCAGCTATGGCAGGCGATGAACGAGGCGGTCAAGGAGGAGTCCGTCGGCCTCGTCTTCCATGTCGAGGTCGAGATCGACCAACCCCAGGAGCCGCAGGTCCAGCCGGTCCACGTCTCGGAGATGTTCGCCGGTCTGAGCGGCGCAGCGCCGGCCGAGGGCGGTATGCCGCCCGCCGTCAGCCCTGCCCCGGCCCCCGAGCCCGCCGAGGCCCTCGGGCCCGAGGCCCAGCACGTCGCCCTCCACGGGCACGGGCTCGAGCGGCCACGTCCCGCGGGACAGCTGCACTACTCGGCGCCCAGCGACTCCGGTGGGATCGAGGAACGGGAGATCTCGGGGGGCGCGACGGCCGTCCTCACCGACGACCAGCTGGCGACGACTCCGCGCAACGCGCCGTGTCCCTGCGGGTCGGGGAAGAAGTTCAAGATGTGCCACGGGAAGCGCCGCTGACGGGCACCTGACGGCCTTCGCCCGTCGGGGTCCGCGGGTCACCCGACCTGGAGGGCCTCGACCTGCCACCGGCCGTCCTGCCCGGCGAGCCGCAGCGCGAGCGCCCGGACGCGCGCCCCGTCGACGAGGACGACGGACGCCTCGGCCACCCCGTCCGCGGGCTCGCAGACGAGCACCCGGCGGACCTGGACCCGGTGGCGGCGCGGCGCGGTGCCCGACGCCCGGGCCGCGCCGGCTCGACGCGCCGCGAGGGCGCCCCGGCGGGCGAGCACCGCATACACCTCGGGGGTCGTCCAGCGGAGTACCTGCGGGGCCGGCCGCGCGCCGATCATCACCTCGACCAGGGCTTGACCGAGCTGGGCCGCCCACGGGTGCGGGTCGGGCAGGTCGGCCCGCGCGGTGCTCTGCGGACCGAAGACCTGGTGGTCGCTGGCGCGGGAGAAGTCGACGGCCAGGGCGTCCTGGACATAGCCGGTGCGGCTCGCGCCCTCTCGGGCTCGGGCCAGGGCCTCGCCGAGCGGCAGCGCAGGGGGTCGCCAGGAGGGCTCCGGGACGATGCGCAGGGCGGGGAGGGGGCTCCCCGATGCGGGCCGGCCGGTCACGGCGTCGCCGCCGGTGCGCGCAGCCGTTGGCCCGGCCGGATGAGGTCGGGGTCGGGACCGATGACGTCGCGGTTCGCGGCATACCAGCGGGGCCAGGCCTGCGCGACCTCGGCGGCGCTCGCGCCCGCTCCGAGGTGCCGGGCAGCGATGGCCCACAGGGTGTCGCCCCGCCGGACGACGACAGCGGGGTCGACCGGGGCCGGGGGCGGCGGACCCGAGAGCAGGTCCGGGCTGGGCTGTGGCCGGTGGGTGGGCGCCGTCGGCACCCACCCCGGCTCCGGGGCGGTGATGGCCCGCAGGCCGGGGTCGGGGGCCGACCCGAGCACGGTGCCGTCACCCGTGGCCGCCGGCTGAGCGGAGCCGTGGACGGTCGCGGCGCCGGACGTCGCGGCCATCGCGACCGGGGACGTGGCGATGCCGACCCCGAGCGCCGCCACGAGGAGCCGGCGGACCAGCCTGGGCGTGACCGCGGCGGCGAGCAGGTCGGCCCGGGCGCCGACCGCGCCCGGGAAGGCGCCCACGACGCCGACGAGCGCCCCCAGCGAGGCCCAGCCGAGGGCCGCGAGGGCGAGCAGGGCGACGAGCAGGGTGACCAAGTCGGCGGGGGACGCCGGTCCGGGGCCGAGCACCGCGTCGGCGCGGCCCTGCGCGACACGGCCCACCACCTCGACCGCCCCACCGGCCAGGGCGACCACGGCGGCCGTCACGGCGACGAGGCGGGGGAGCGTGGGGAGTCCGGCGGGACTCGTGAGGCCCTCTTTGATGCTGTTTGAGACAGTTTGCATGCGTTTGACCATAGAAGTGCCGCGCTGCTGCCGCAACCCGGGTGGGGATGACCGACGGCGGTAGGCTCCCCGGCCATGAGGTGGGAGGGGCTGTTCGACGACCTCGCCGCGCAGTGGGACGCCGAGGAGCGCCGAGACCGCGACGCCGAGGTCGCCGACCGCACTCGTCGCGAGCGCGCCGAGATCACTCTGCTCGCGCGGCTGGCAGCCCACCGGGGGAGGCCGGTCCGGTTGCGGCTGCGTGCCGGGCTCGCGGTCGAGGGGCAGGTCGCCGACCTCGGCCGCGACTGGGTGCTCGTCCGCCTCGACCCCTCCCCGCGGGAGGCACTGGTACCACTCGGCGCCGTGACGGCCATCGGCGGGCTCGCGGCGGGCAGCGCGGCGGCGGGGTCCGCGCGGCGGTTCGGTCTCGGCCTCGCCCTGCGCGCCCTCTCCCGCGACCGCGCCGTCGTCCGGCTCACCGATGTCGACGGCGCCACCCGCACCGGCACGATCGACTCGGTCGGTGCGGACGCCCTCGACCTGGCCGAGCACCCGGTCGAGGTTCCCCGGCGCTCCGCCGACGTCCGGGGGGTGTGGACGGTCCCCCTCGCGGCGCTCGTCGTCGTCGAGTCCCGCGCCGCCCAGTGACCGGCCGGGTCAGTCCGTCTCGGCCGGACCCTCCTCGCCCTGGTGGGCGCGGACGAACTGGCGGGTCTGGGTGTACATCCGTTCGATATAGCTCTCGAGCTCGGTCGTCTCGACCCGCCACTGGCCCCGGCCGCCGATCTTGATGGCCGGCAGGTCGCCGGAGCGGACGAGGGCGTAGGCCTGGGCCGAGGAGACGCCGAGCACCTCCGAGACCTCGGACAGGGGGATGAACCGCCGCGCCACGCCCGTGGCTCCTCTCGCCGACCCACACGGCCCGGGGCCGGGCCGCCAGCGGCCAGTCTGCCACCCCCGATCGCGGGGCCGCCGTTGTCCACATGCTCGGTCGTTCCGGAGGCGAACCGGGCCCGGCTGCGCCAGAATCGCGGCTGACGGCACGACAGCCGTGTCGTCGGACTCGCGCGATGCACCCATCGGGGGGAGCGATGACCGACCTACCCATGCCGACCGCCACCCGCCTGCAGCGGCCCTCCTGGCGGGACAGCCGTCTGGTCATCGGGGTGCTCCTCGTCCTGGTCTCGACGGTCCTCGGCTCGGTGGCCCTCGCCCGCGCCGACGACACCGTCCCGGTCTACGCGGCCCGGTCGGTCCTGGTCGCCGGACAACCGCTGACCCCCGCCGACGTGGCCCGCGTGGACGTCCGGCTCGGACCGGCGGCGACGGCCTACCTCTCCGCGGCGTCGGACCTTGCCGCCGACGGCTATGTCCTGCGCGAGGTGCGTCCGGGCGAGCTCATCCCGGCGTCGGCGGTCGGGTCGCAGGCCCAGGTGGACGTCCAGCCCGTCACGCTCCTCGTCGACGCGACCTCGGCCACCGTCCTGAGGACCGGCTCGGTCGTCGACGTCTACGTCAACCGCCCGGACCCGGACGGCGTCGCCGGCGTCGGGGCGACGGCGTACGCCGGTCCCGAACGGACCCTCGACGGGGTCGCCGTCCTGCGGGTCGGCGGGGAGGACGGCGTGCTCGGGTCGACGGCTCAGACCCGCTCGGTCCAGGTGCTCGTGCCCCGTGACAAGGTCCCTCAGCTGGTTGCCGACGTCGACGGCCGCGCCAAGATCACCCTCGTGCCGGTGCCGGGGTCGACCCTCGGGGCCCCGTCGTGACGATCGCCGTTCTCGTCGCCGTCACCCATCGCCTCGAGACCGGGCTCGTCACGGCCCTCGAGGACGCGCCCGACGTCGCCGTCGTACGGCGCTGCCCGGACGTCCCCGACCTGCTCGCCTCCGCGGCCGCCGGGATGGCCGCGGTGGCGGTCGTCTCGCCCGACCTGCGGTCCCTGGACCGTGACGCGCTGCGGCACCTGGCGGCGCACGGCGTGCGGGTGGCGGGGATCGTCGACAGCAGCGACGAGACCGGCGAGCGTCGGCTCCGTCAGCTCGGGGTCGCCGCGCTTGTCGGCCCACAGACGGCACCGGACCGGCTGGCCGAGGTGCTCCGCGCGCTGGTGGCGGGGACGACCTCGCGGCTTGCCGACCCGCTGCAGACCGTCCTCGCCGACCCGGCCGGTCCGTGGTCGCCGGACGGCGCGCTCGCCGCCGGAGCCGGGCCCGGGCTCGGCGCGGCCGGTCAGGGCGCCGTCACGGCCGTCTGGGGACCCACGGGCGCGCCGGGCCGCACCACCGTGGCGGTGACCCTCGCCGCGACCCTTGCGGCCGCCGGCCTCGAAACCCTCCTGGTCGACCTCGACACCTACGGCGCGGGCGTGGCCCAGGCTCTGGCCCTCGTCGACGAGGCGCCCGGTCTGGCCGCCGCCGCCCGCGCGTCGGAGAACGGCGTGCTCGACGTTCCCGGGCTGGCCCGCCTCGCTCCGGTGGTGTCACCGCACCTTCGGGTGCTGACCGGCATACCGACGCCGCACCGATGGACCGAGGTCCGGGGTGCGGTCGTCGAGGACATCCTCGCCCTGGCCCGCTCGCTCGTCGACCATGTCGTCCTCGACTGCGGGTTCGGGCTCGAGGACGACGAGGAGCTCAGCTACGACACTGCGGCGCCACGGCGCAACGCGACGACGCTGACCGGGCTCGAGCGGGCCGACCACCTCATCGTCGTCGGCGCAGGCGACCCGGTCGGGCTGCAACGGCTCGTCCGAGCCATCCAGGACCTCACCGAGCGAACCGCGCCGGAGCCGTTCGTCGTCGTCAACAAGGTGCGCGCGTCGGTGGCGGGTCCGCACCCGCAGCGGCAGATCCGGGAGGTGCTGTCCCGCTTCGCCGGGCTCGAGAACCCGCGCTTCGTGCCGTGGGCCCCCGCCGAGTGCGACGCGGCCACGTTGGCCGGCCGCAGCCTCGTCGAGTCGGCGCCACACGCGTCCGTGACCGAGGCCATCGTCGCCCTGGCCGCGGCGGTCGAGGGGCGGATGGGTCCGCCAGGTCGCGCGGGCCACCCCGATCGGCCGCGCCCGCGGCGCAGGGCCGGCGCCCGGGGTGTCTGAGGTCTCCTCCGTCACGACGATCCGGTTGCCTCGTCCACGATCTGCCACGATGGGGCCGTGGCCGATCGACTCAGCACCCTCGACACGTCCTTCCTCCACCTCGAGGACGCAACGACACCGATGCACGTCGGCTCCGTCATGGTCTTCGACGCCCCGACCGCCGGCTTCGACTACGACCAGCTCGTCACCCTCATCGCCCGGCGCATCTCCTTCGTCCCGCGCTACCGTCAGCGGGTCCGCGAGGTACCGGGCCGCCTCGCCAACCCGGTCTGGGTCGACGACGAGGACTTCGACGTCACCTACCACGTCCGCCGGTCCGCGCTGCCGCGTCCCGGCAGCGACGAGCAGCTCGAGGAGCTCGTCGCGCGGATCCTGCCCCGGCCGCTGGACCGGGCCCGGCCGCTGTGGGAGGTCTACCTCGTCGAGGGGTTGGCCGCGGACCGCTTCGCCATCATCACCAAGACCCACCACGCGCTCGTCGACGGCGTCAACGCGGTCGACATCTCCCATGTCATCCTCGACGGCGCGGCCCAGATCGACGAGGAGACCGCCGCCGAGTGGCGGCCGCATCGCGAACCGTCGGACCTCGACCTCGTCGTCGGTGCACTCACCGACAACCTGCGCACCCCGAGCCAGATCATCGACACGGTCCAGTCCGGCATCAGCGATCTGAAGGCCACCGCGGGCCGGGTCGCCCAGGTGGCCGGCGAGGTGGCGACGACCCTGGTTCGAGCCTCCCGCCCGGCGCCGACCTCGCCGCTCAACGCCACGGTGGGCCGCGCCCGCCGCTACGTCATGATCGGCTCCGACCTCGAGGACTACCGGACGGTCCGGACCCGGCTGACCAAGGGCACCTTCGCCGACGAGGTGACGATCAACGACGTCGTCCTCGCCACGATCACCGGGGCCTTCCGGACCTGGCTGCTGACCCGAGGGGAGTCGGTCCACGCCGGGACGACGGTGCGGGCCATGGTGCCGGTGAGCGTCCACGACGGGCCCGGGGCGGCGACCGGCCGGGTGCTCGCCGCCTGCTTCGTCGACCTGCCCGTCGGGGAGCCGGGGGCGTCGATGCGGCTGCACCAGATCGCCTTCGCCATGCGCCAGCAGATGGAGGGTGGCCACGCCGTACCGGCCGAGACGCTCACCGGGCTCACCGGGTTCGCCCCCCCGACGATGCACGCGCTCGGGGCCAGGCTCGGGGGCGCCGTCTCCCGGCGCCTCTTCAACGTCGTCATCACCAACGTCCCGGGCCCCCAGCAGCCGCTCTACGCCGCCGGCGCCAAGATGGTGTCGACCTACCCGGTCATGCCACTCAGCACCGGCCAGGGGCTGTCGATCGGCCTGACGTCCTACGACGGCGGGGTCTACTACGGTCTGTACACCGACCGCGACGCCATTCCCGACGCCGACGTTCTTGGTCACGCGATTCTTGACGCACTGCAGGAGCTGCTCGACGCACCCCATCCCGGACGGCGCTGACCCCGCGCCGCCCGACCACGGAGGAGCTATGCCCTTACGCCGGATATACGTCCCGCTCGACGACGCGTCCCTCGAGATGTTGCGGACCCGACGCGAGATCGGTCCGGCCCCGGTGGCCGCCCACTCCGTCACGGCGGCGCAGCGCGGCAGAGGCCCGTCGACCGACGACGAGACGCTGGAGTATGCCGCGCTGCTCGGTGCCGCGACGGCGGCCGCCGGTCGGCGCACGTCGGGCGGCCGCCGGGTCATCGCTGCCGCCGACGTCGAGGCGGCCCTCGTCGAGGAGCCGGCCGACCCTGCCGGGTCCCCGACCCGGGTCGAGGTCGACGCCCCCGTCCCGATCCGCCGCGTGGTCTCCTTCCACATCGACGACGTGCCGGGTGGGACGGACGACGGCGACCTGCTCTGGTACGACGTCACCGAGCTCGACGAGGTCCTCCGGCTCGGCACCGGCGCGGGCTGACCGGCATACCCGGTCCGTGCCGGCCGACACCACCCGGCTGACCATCCGCGGGCAGCCGTGACACGATACGAACACCCCGCCATCGCCGTCGAAGGAGTCCCCATCCATGGATGCCGTCACCGCCCCTCCCACGCCCGTCAACGAGCCGGTCCTCGACTATGCGCCCGGGAGCGCGGAGCGAGCGAGCCTCGAGCGGGCGCTGGCCGACCTGGCCGGCACCGTCCACGACCTGCCGCACACCATCGGCGGCGCGCGGGTGCAGGGCAAGGGTGCGCGGATGGACGTGCGCCAGCCGCACGCGCACCGCAAGGTGATCGGTCGGTTGCGCAACGCGACGAAGGCTGACGCGAAGGCGGCCGTCGATGCCGCGATGGCCGCTGGCCCCGGCTGGCGGGACCTCGAGTTCGACGACCGGGCGGCCGTGCTGCTCAAGGCCGCCGACCTGCTCGCGGGTCCCTTCCGGGCGCGGATGAATGCGGCGACGATGCTCGGCCAGTCCAAGACCGCCTACCAGTCCGAGATCGACGCGGCGTGTGAGCTCGCCGACTTCTGGCGCTTCAACGTCCACTTCGCCCGGCAGCTCCTCGAGGAGCAGCCGGTCGCCAACGCCAAGGGCATCTGGAACCGGATCGACTACCGCTCGCTCGAGGGGTTCGTCTATGCCGTCACGCCCTTCAACTTCACCTCGATCGCCGGCAACCTCCCGACGGCTCCCGCGCTGATGGGCAACCCGGTCGTGTGGAAGCCCTCCCACACCCAGCAGCTGTCGGCGCAGGTCATCATCGAGGTCCTCGAGTCGGCCGGGATGCCGCCGGGCGTCATCAACATGCTCACCGGCCACGGGGTCGACGTCTCCGATGTCGTCATCGGCCACCCGGAGTTCGCCGGGTTGCACTTCACCGGGTCGACGCGGGTCTTCCAGGGGCTCTGGCAGCAGATCGCGGCGAACCTGTCGGGCTACCGCCACTACCCGAGGATCGTCGGTGAGACCGGCGGCAAGGACTTCGTCTTCGCCCACCCCAGCGCCGACCCCGATGTGCTGCGGACCGCGCTCGTCCGTGGTGCGTTCGAGTACCAGGGCCAGAAGTGCTCGGCGGCGTCGCGGGCCTACATCCCGCGCAGTGTGTGGCGCCGGATCAAGGACGACCTCGTCACCGTGACGAACGAGCTGCCGATGGGGGACCCGAGCGACTTCACGAACTTCCTCGGCGCCGTCATCGACGACCGGGCGTTCGGCAAGCACAAGGCCGCCATCGACCGGGCCCGCGCGAGCGCCGGTCTCGACATCGTCGCCGGTGGGACCTACGACGACTCGGAGGGGTACTTCGTCCGGCCCACGGTCGTCGTCGGCGAGGACCCGACCGACGAGATGTTCCGGACCGAGTACTTCGGGCCGATCCTCTCCGTCCACGTCTTCCCGGACCGCTCGTACGCCAAGGTCATGGACCAGATGGAGTCCTTCGCGCCCTACGCCCTGACCGGGGCGATCATCGCCCAGGACCGGGAGGCCATCGCCGAGGCGACCCATGCGCTCCGGTTCGCGGCGGGCAACTTCTACGTCAACGACAAGCCGACCGGGGCCGTCGTCGGCCAGCAGCCGTTCGGCGGCGGCCGGGCGTCCGGCACGAACGACAAGGCCGGGTCCGCCCAGAACCTCCTGCGGTGGACCTCGACCCGCTCGATCAAGGAGAACTTCGTCCCGCCGACGAGCCACGCATACCCGCACATGGGCAGCTGACAGGTCGTGAGCCGAAGCTGAGCGGACTCTGGTCGGGTCCGCTCACAAGGTGGTCAGCCAGGTGGACGGGGAGCCGGCGCCCCGGTCCTGCCGCGCCGGGCTCAGCGGTCCAGGAACGTGCGGATCGTGTCGGCCTCGATGCTGATGGCGCCGAGGATCGGGCCGGCGGCGGACCTCTCGATCTTCCCGCCGATGAACGGGATGTTGGCCTTGAGCTCGCCCTCGAGGGTCTCGACGGACCCCCGTGCACTCGGGGCGAGGAGCGCCTCACCCCGGAGGGTGACCGGTGCACCGGTGATGTGCAGGTCGACCGCACAGCGGCGCGAGCCGTCGGTCTCGGCAGGGCCCCAGTCCTGGATCTCGATGACGGTCAGCTCCTGGCCGACGAACGAGCGGGCGGCGTCGGGCAGCCCGTCGCTCGGGAGGTGCCGCTCGGACCTGATGACGGTGTGGTCGCCGTGCTCGGCCACGTCGATGGTGTACTTGCCGGTCGACGTGGCAGCGCACTTGGCGGCCTGGAACGCCGGGTCGCCGATGATGGCGAACACCGCCTGCGGCGAGGCGTTGTACTCCTCGCGGGTCGTCAGTCGCACGGCCTGCTCCTCGTCGGTCGGGGGACGGCGGCGCCGTCGGGGCAACGGTGGGAGGGATCCTCTCAGATGTTCGCGACGGCCGGTCAGCGGAGCCGCACCTCCGCCGAGACGGCGGCCAGCGCAGCTGTGGAGACCGTGACGAGGTCGAGGAGCCGACGCCGGCGTCGATCGAGCTGGATGAGGACGACATCGAGCTCGGCCTGCAGCCCGGTCCGGTGGTGCTCCCGGGCATCGGCCAGCTCCGCCACGGCCTCGCCCGTGACGCCGTAGGCGAGCTCGATCCGCCTCTCGCGCACCTGGAGGCCGTCACGGGCTGCACGTTCGGCGATCTCGCGGGCCCGCGCCGCGAGCTCGGCGAGGTCGGTCGCGTGCTCCTGCAGCGCGGCCCCCACGGCACCGAGCTCGCCGGCGAGAAGGCCGCCGGCGCCGGCAAGGGCGGCGCCGCGACGCCGGACCGCAACCGACCTGCGGCCACCCCACTCCAGGCCGAGCTCGGCGTATGCCGTGTCGAGTGCGGCCAGGTCGGCGGCCATGGCCGCAGCGGCACGGACGAGCGAGCCGCCCGCCGCCGAGAGTGACGCCGGGTCGCCCGGGACCACGGCGTTCACCGACCGCCTCCTGGCCGACGTGCGTCTGGGCGCGCGACACCGGGCCCTCGCTCCGGATCGTGCTCGGCCGGTCGGACCGGGAGGTCGTCGGAGAGCAGCCGCACCTGCACGGCGGCCTCCTCGGCCAGCAGGCGCAGCGTGTCGGCGGCGTGGTCGAGCCAGTCGTCGAGGACCCGCTGGGCCAGCGGTTCGCCGAGCACCGCGAAGCCGGACAGGACGTCGTCCTCGACGGCAAGGACCCGGTCGCGCACGCGTCGCAGGGCGGCCACGGCAGGCGCGACGCTCTCGCGGGGGGGGAACGCGGGCACCCGACCACTGTAGGTGGGCGACAGCGGGGGCCGCGCGGTTACCCACAACGGGCGCCCGTCAGCCCTTACAGTGGCGGCCATGACGGCGGCAGGGGCGGTGGATGGCGACTGACCCACGAGGCCTGCGTCGCGATGCCCCACTCCTGGACGCCTGGCTGCGCTTCCAGGAGCGGGGGATGCGTCCGTTCACCATCCCCGGCCACAAGCACCGCACCGACCTCGTCGGGGATGTCGTGTCCGGCGACGTCCCCCTCTATGCAGGGCTCGACTCGATGGCGCTCGCCGCGGGCGTGCTCACCGACGCCGAGCGCCGTGCGGCCGCACTGTGGCGGGCCGACACGTGCTACTTCTCGGTCGGGGGATCGACGCACGGGAACCAGGCCCTGGCCCTGGCCGTGGGCAGTCCCGGCGACCGGGTCGTCGTCGGTCGCACCCTGCACCGGTCGATGCTCCTTGCGCTCGTCCTCGCCGGGCTCACCCCGGTGTGGGTGCGGCCACGGGTCGACCCGCACCTGGGGCTGCCGCTCGGGCTGGCGCCATCGGACGTCGCGGCGGCCCTCGAGGCCGCCCCGGATGCGGTGGCCGTCTTCGCCGGTGACCCGGCCTATGTCGGGACCGTCGGCGACGTCACCGGGCTGGCCGACGTGGCACACCGGCACGGCATACCCCTCATCGTCGACGCGGCGTGGGCCGCGCACTTCGGCTTCCACCCCGACCTCCCGCCACACGCCATCGCGGCGGGCGCCGACGCGATGGTCGTCAGTGCCCACAAGACGCTCCCTGCGTGGTCCCAGGGCGCCCTCGTGCTGGCGCGGACCGCCCGGATCAACCCCGCGCGGCTCGCCGCCGGCGTCGACGCCACGCACACGACCAGCCCCAGTGGGGCGATCCTGGCGAGCATCGACGCCTCCCGGGCCCTGCTGGCACAGGACGGCCCGGCGCTCCTCGGCCAGGTCATCCTGGCGGTGCGTGGCCTGCGGGAGCGGCTTGCCGAGGTGCCGGGCCTCGTCGTCCTCGACGGCCCCGGCGTCGACCCGGTCAAGCTGACCCTCGTCCTCTCGGGCACCGGCGCCGACGGCCGCGCCGTGGAGGCCGGGCTCGTCGAACGAGGGATGCCGGTCGAGATGGCCGACCGGGACACCCTCGTCGCCATGGTCACCCTTGCCGACGACGCCGAGAGCATCGGCGCGCTCGGCGACGCGCTGGTTCATCTCGTCGAGTCGCACTCCGGCGACCCGCGGCTCGTGACGCCCGCCGCGGTCTGGGAGGTCGACCCGGTTGTCGACTGCCCGCCCCGGGACGCCTTCTTCGCCGCTCGCGAGCGGGTCCGGCTCGGCCGGGCGCTCGGCCGCACGAGCGCCGAGCTCGTGGCGCCGTACCCGCCCGGCGTCCCGGTCCTCGCGCCCGGCGAGCGGGTGACCGAGGCGGTCGTCGGGGCGTTGCACCACGCCAAGGCCAACGGTGTCCGGATCGCCTACGCACACGACCCCTCACTCGGCACCCTGGACGTCCTCGCCAGGTAAGAACCGTCCGCGCGTTGCTCACGCCTACCAGCCAGTGACCAGGGAACGGGCATAGGCTCGTTCGTGGCGCACAGTGACGTGCCGCCCGCCGCAACCCGGCGCCTGTCGTGACGAAGGAATACCCCAGCATCATGTCCGAGACCCTGGTCCGCACCAGAGAGCAGATCCTGTCCCAGGTGGCCGAGTACCTGGCGCAGACGCCGGAGGGAGGGGACCGGCTCGACCTCGTGGAGCGCTACTTTCGGCATGTCGCGACCGAGGAGCTGGCCGAGCGGCCCGCCGAGGTGCTCAGCGGTGCCGTCGCCAACCACCTGACCCTCGCGCTGCACCGGGCGCCGGGGACCGCCAACGTCTCGGTGTTCAACCCCGCGCCCAAGGACGAGCTCTGGGTGAACGCGCGGACGATGGTCCAGATCGTCACCGACGACATGCCGTTCCTCGTCGACTCCGTGACGGGCGAGCTCGTCGCCGAAGGTATCGACGTCCACCTCATCGTCCACCCGCAGTTCATGGTCCGTCGCGACGTCCTGGGTCATCTCGAGGGGGTCCTCGAGGTCGACCCCCAGGACGCGACCGGGCCGGCCGGGTCGGTGGGCGATGTGCACGAGTCGTGGATGACCCTGACGATCGACCGCGAGACCGACGAGCAGCGCCAGGGCGAGATCGCCGCACGGATCCGCGCGGTCCTCAGCGACGTCCGCGAGGCCGTCGAGGACTGGCCGAAGATGCGCTCGCGCTGCCTCGTCATCGCCGCCGAGACCGAGGGCAGCCCACCCCCCGGCGTCGCGCCCGCAGAGGTGGCCCGCACGGTCGCCTTCCTGCGGTGGATGGCCGACAACCACTACACCTTCCTCGGGTACCGCGAGTACCGCCTCGCCGAGACGGAGGCCGAGGGTGAGGGCAGTGGCGAGGCCATCGTCCCGGTGACCGGTACCGGGCTCGGGCTGCTGCGCTCGGATCCCGTGCTCGGCGAGGCCCACCCGCCGCTCACCGAGGAGGCCCAGCTCAAGGCCCACGAGCCGACCCTCCTCATCGTCACGAAGGCCAACTCCCGCTCGACGGTCCACCGCCGTGCGTTCCTCGACTATGTCGGCGTCAAGGCCTACGACGCGCGGGGCCGGGTCGTCGGGGAGCGTCGTTTCCTCGGCCTGTACGCCGCGACCGCCTACACCGACTCGGTCACCCGCCTGCCGCTCATCGCCGAGAAGGTCAAGGCCATCATCAAGCTCTCCGGTGTCGCGCCGGGCTCACACACCGCCAAGGACCTGCTCGGCGTCCTCGAGACCTTTCCCCGTGACGAGCTCTTCCAGGCATCGGTGGAGCAGCTGTACGAGGTGGCGATCGCCGTCACCCGGCTCCAGGAGCGTCGGTACACGCGGCTGTTCCTCCGCGAGGACGACTACGGCCGCTTCGTGTCCGCCATCGTCTACATCCCTCGGGACCGCTACAACACCGCGGTCCGGCTGCGGATGGCCGAGATCCTCAAGGACGCCTTCGAGGGCGTGAGCATCGAGTTCAGTGCCCGGGTCTCCGAGAGCGCCCTGTCCCGGATCCACTACGTCATCCGGATGCCGAAGGGCGAGCGCGTCCGCGCCCTGGCGCCCGAGGAGCGCGACGCCCTCGAGCAGCACCTGGTCGAGGTGAGCCGGACGTGGAGCGACCGACTCGCCGACGCGGTGTTCGACAAGCTCGGCGAGGCCGAGAGCGACCGGCTCATGGCCCGGTTCGGGCGCGGCTTCAGCACGGCATACGAGGAGACGTTCACGACGAGCCAGGGCGTCGCTGACCTGGCCCACCTGGACCGGCTGGGTGAGGAGCGGCCCACGAGCGTGGCCCTCTACCGCCCCGTGGACGCCCCGGCGACGATGCGTCGGTTCAAGCTCTTCCGAACCGACCCTCTCTCGCTCACCGACATCCTGCCGATCTTCGCGCACATGGGCGTCGAGGTCATCGACGAACAGCCCTACGAGGTCGACCGCTCCGACGGGACGAGGCTGCACGTCTACGACTTCGGGCTCCGGGTGACCGACGCTGCCATCTGGGACGCGATGAGCCACGAACGGTTGCGCGAGCTGTTCGAGGGTGCGGTCGCGGCGGTCTGGGACGGGCTCGCGGAGTCCGACGGGTTCAACAAGCTCGTCCTCGCCGCGCAGCTCAGCTGGCGTCAGGTCGTCATCCTCCGGATGGTCTCGCGCTACCTCCGCCAGACCCAGTCGACCTTCAGCCAGGAGTACCTCGAGGACGGCCTCGTCTCGAACCCGCACATCGCCGCCGACCTCGTCGCCCTCTTCGAGACCCGCTTCGATCCCGACCGGTATGCGGGCCGGCCCGACGGGGCACGCAGCCAGGCCGAGGAGGAGATCGCCGCCCGCGTCCTCGCGGCCCTCGACGAGGTCGCCTCGCTCGACCATGACCGGATCATCCGCGCCTTCCTCGGGGTCGTCCGGGCCGGACTGCGGACGAACTACTTCCAGGAGGCGCCGTCCCCGGCCGCGCGGGACGAGGCCATGCGGCAGTACGTCTCGCTCAAGCTCGACCCGTCCCAGGTCCCCGACCTGCCCGCCCCGCGGCCGAAGTTCGAGATCTGGGTCTACAGCCCTCGGGTCGAGGGCGTCCACCTCCGCTTCGGACCGGTCGCCCGGGGCGGCCTGCGCTGGTCGGACCGGCGAGAGGACTTCCGCACCGAGATCCTCGGGCTGGTCAAGGCGCAGATGGTCAAGAACGCCGTCATCGTGCCGACCGGCTCCAAGGGCGGGTTCTTCCCCAAGCAGCTGCCGGACCCGGCGCTCGACCGGGACGCCTGGCTCACGGAGGGCAAGGCGGCCTACCGGATGTTCATCTCCGGGCTGCTCGACGTCACCGACAACCGGGTCAAGGGGGAGATCATCCCGCCCGGTCGCACGGTGCGCCACGACGCCGACGACCCCTACCTCGTCGTCGCGGCGGACAAGGGCACCGCCACGTTCTCCGACATCGCCAACGGGGTCGCCCAGGCCTACGGCTTCTGGCTCGACGACGCGTTCGCCTCCGGGGGCTCGGCCGGCTACGACCACAAGGCCATGGGCATCACGGCCAAGGGCGCCTGGGAGTCGGTCAAGCGGCACTTCCGCGAGATGGGCGTCGACACCCAGAGCGAGGACTTCACCGTCGTCGGCATCGGCGACATGAGCGGTGACGTCTTCGGCAACGGCATGCTCCTGTCGCCGCACATCAAGCTCGTCGCGGCGTTCGACCACCGACATGTCTTCATCGACCCGGATCCCGACCCGGCCGCCTCCTTCGCGGAGCGAGAGCGGATGTTCGCCCTGCCGCGTTCGTCCTGGGACGACTACGACAAGGGGCTCATCAGCGCCGGCGGCGGCGTCTTCCGGCGCAGCCTGAAGTCCGTGGCGGTCACCCCACAGATGCGCGAGGCGCTCGGCCTGCCCGACGGTCGGGCGGCGATGACACCGGCCGAGCTCATCCACGCGATCCTCCTCGCTCCGGTGGACCTGCTGTGGAACGGCGGGATCGGCACCTACGTCAAGGCGAGCACCGAGGAGCACCTCGCCGTCGGTGACCGCGCGAACGACGCCATCCGGGTCGATGGCGACGAGCTGCGGGTCAAGGTCGTCGGCGAGGGCGGGAACCTCGGCCTCTCGCAGCTGGGCCGGATCGAGGCGGCCAGGCACGGGGTGCGGGTCAACACCGACGCCGTCGACAACTCCGCCGGCGTCGACACCTCCGACCACGAGGTCAACATCAAGATCCTCCTCGGTGACGTCATCCGCCGGGGCGAGATGTCGCTCGAGGAGCGCAACGAGCTGCTGGTGTCGATGACCGACGAGATCGCCGAGCAGGTGCTGCGCGACAACTTCGAGCAGAACGTCCTGATCGGCAACGCCCGCGCGCAGCAGGCGTCGATGGCGCCGGTCCACATCCGGCTCATGCGGTGGCTCGAGGAGCGGGGCGAGCTCGACCGATCCATCGAGTTCCTCCCCTCGGACGCCGAGCTCGATGTGCGACACCACGAGGGGCGGGGTCTCACCTCGCCGGAGCTGTGCGTCCTGCTCGCCTACGCCAAGCTCGCCGTCAAGAAGGACCTCCTCGCCAGCGACCTGCCCGACGACCCGTTCCTCGTCGCGACGCTCGCCTCGTACTTCCCGACGCCGCTGCGTGAGGGGTATGCCGAGGAGCTGGCGGAGCACCCGCTGCGTCGCGAGATCGTCGCCAACTCGGTCGCCAACGCGATGATCAACCGCGGTGGCATCACCTTCGTCTACCGGGCGATGGAGGAGACCGGTGGGACGGCCGAGCAGGTCGCGCGGGCGTTCGTCGTCAGCCGAGAGGTGTTCGGCCTGCCCCACTTCGTGGCGGCCGTCGAGGAGCTCGACAGCGCCGTCGACTCCGAGGTGCAGACGCGCCTGCACTTCGAGTTCCGGCGGCTTCTCGACCGGGCCGTCCGCTGGTTCCTGGCCTCCCGGGCCACGGCGGTCGACATCCGCGCCGAGATCGACCGGTTCGCCGAGATCGTCGCCGAGCTCGGCCCGTCGGTGCCCGACCTCCTGCGGGGCGACGAGCGCCGGCGGCTCGAGGCACGGGCCGCGGACTACGAGGGGTGCGGCGTGCCTCCGGAGATGGCCACGCGCGCTGCCAGTCTGCTCGACCAGTACTCGCTCCTCGACATCGTCGACATCGCCGCCGACACCTCGAACGAGCCGACGGCCATCGCGCCGCTCTACTACTTCGTCTCGGAGAGCTTCGGGATCGACACGATGCTGACGAAGGTGACGAAGCTGCCGCGCGAGGACCGGTGGGATGCCCTGGCTCGAGGTGCGTTGCGCGACGACCTGTATGCCGTTCTCGAGTCGATGACCCGCGCGGTCCTCGACGCCTCCGGTGGCGTGGCGGACGTCGAACCGGCGCAGGCATTCGAGGTGTGGGCGGGGGCGAACGTCGATGTCATCCAGCGGGCGCGGACCTCGCTCGGCGGCATTCTCCGGCTCGAAACCCCCACCATCGCCGCTCTGTCGGTTGCCCTGCGAACGTTGCGGTCGGTCATCCGGGCGGGCAGCTCGGGAGGCTGAGCCGCACGGAGCACGGGTCGGCGGAGCGGCTACTAGGCTTTCCGCGTGACCACCCTGGCCGAGGCCTTGCGCGACCTGACCTCCCTCGGGGAGGGCGAGGTCGAGTGGCTGCACTATGTCGTCGGCGACTGGCAGCTCATCGCCGACCTGTCCTTCGCCGACCTCGTCCTCTGGGTCCCATCTGCCGAGGGGGAGTGGCGCGCCGTCGCCCACATCCGACCCAACACCGGCCCCATGGTCTTCGCCGAGGACATCGTCGGGCTGGCGAGCGCACCGGGACACCGATGGATGCTCGACGAGGCGTCTCGGGCAGGCGAGATCGTGCCGGGCCCGGAACCGGATGCCGACGGCGAGGTCGTCATCCGCGAGGAGGCGATCCCCATCGGCCGCTCGGGTCGAGCCATCGCCGTCGTGACGCGGCATACCCACATGAAGGGGGTCCGTGGACCCAGCGTTCTCGAGCACACCTACCGTGCCCTGGGTGACCGGCTGGCCCGGATGGTCGCCTCCGGTGAGTTTCCGACGCCGGGCTACCCGACCGGGTTGCGTCGTGGCGCCCCACGGGTGGGGGACGGCGTCATCGAGCTCGATGTCGAGGGCGTCGTCCGCTACGCCAGCCCCAACGCCATCTCGGCCGTCCACCGGCTCGGCCACATCGGCGACGTCGTCGACGAGGTGCTCGCCCAGATCGTCGCCGATCTGCTCCAGCGCGACACGAACCCCGTCGACGAGTCGCTGGCCCTCGTCCTCACCGGCCGGGCGCCGTGGCGCAGCGAGGCCGGCACACGGTCGGCGACGGTGTCGATGCGGGCCATCCCGCTGACCGAGCACGGCTCCCGGGTCGGTGCGCTGCTCCTCCTACGCGACGTGTCGGAGATCCGGCGTCGCGAGCAGGAGCTGATGACCAAGGACGCGACGATCCGTGAGATCCACCACCGGGTCAAGAACAACCTCCAGACCGTCGCGGCGCTGCTCCGGCTCCAGGCGCGACGTCAGCCGGAGGAGGGCGCCCGATCGGCGCTCGAGGAGGCCGTTCGGCGGGTGGCGACGATCGCCCGGGTCCACGAGACGCTCGGCCAGGGGTTCGACGAGACGGTGAGCTTCGACGACATCGCGCTTCAGGGGTTGCGTGCCGTCGTCGAGGTCGCGACGAGCGAGCACTCCGTCGAGTCCTCGATCCGCGGGACCTTCGGTCGGCTGCGCGCCGAGGACGCGACCCCTCTCGCGCTCGTCCTGTCCGAGCTCGTCCAGAATGCGGTGGAGCACGGTCTCGCCGACCGCGGCGGCAAGGTCGAGGTCGTCGCCCGGCGGGACTGGGTCTCGCCGGCTCAGGAGGAGCTCATGGTGACGATCACCGACGACGGTGTTGGGCTCCCGGCAGGGTTCCGGCCGGGTCTGGCCGGGCTCGGAACCCGCATCGTCACCTCGTTCGTCCAAGACCTCGGGGGACGGATCCGATGGGAGAACGCCGAGGGTGGGGGGACCAGGGTCGAGTTCGTGGCGCGGCTGCGACCGATGACCCGCTGACGGCTGGAGCGGGCGTCGACGGCGACAGGTGGCTGGACGCCGACGGGTGTGGACGGGCTGTCGGGCGTGGACGGGAGTGAGGAAGCGGTCGGGCGGCCGGGCGGGGAGGACGCGGTTCAGCCGGCGCGTCGCGCTCGGGCGTTGCGCCGCTTGAGGGCGCGGCGCTCGTCCTCGGACAGGCCGCCCCAGACCCCGGCGTCCTGGCCGGACTCCAGGGCCCACTTCAGACAGGTGTCGACGACCTCGCAACGACGGCACACGGCCTTGGCTTCCTCGATCTGGAGGATCGCCGGGCCGGTGTTCCCGATCGGGAAGAACAGCTCGGGGTCCTCGTCGAGGCAGGCAGCGCGGTCGCGCCAGTCCATGAGTATGTGCTCCTTCGAGACGGTTCGTCGTGCCGGTCGCCTGCGGGCTCCGGGTCAGTGTGCGCTTCATTTCCCGAGGGACGTCAGCGCACAGACGTCCGTTGGTGAATCCTATCGGGGAGCGACCGATTGCGCACCCATCCAGCGGGGGTACAAGTGGGTACGTGCTCGCCGTTGAGCGGGCCACCAGGAACCTAACGTGCAGGCCGTCCCGCGTGTTCCCGCGCAGGTCAGCGATGGTGAGGCGGCTAGGCTGCGCTGCGTGACCGAGCCGGAGCCCAGGGCCGCCGCCGCGCGTGGCGGGGTGCGCCTCGTCCTTGCCGCAGTCCTCGCCCTCCAGGTGCTGGCGCTCGCGGGGTTCGCCGCCTTCTACCTCTATGAGCTTGTCCTGGGCGATGGCGCGAGCCCGGCCAGGGTCGTCATGTCGGTCGTCCTGCTCGTGCTGTCGGCGGTCGGCCTCGGCGCCATGGCTCGCGCCTGGGCCCGAGGCGAGCGCTGGCCGCGAACCCCGACCATGGTGTGGAGCGCGCTGCTCCTGCCGGTCGCGTGGGGCCTGCTCCAGGGAGACCGGGCCGGCCTCGGGGCCGTCGTCGGTGCAGCGGGCCTCGTCGGTCTGGGCGCCGCGCTGGCCGTCCCGTCGCGGCACGGACCTGGCGTGGCCGACTGAAGGGCCGCCCCGCCACGCCGCCAGGGTCAGGTCCGCGACGGCCAGTCCGCGGGCACGGCCACCTGGACGGGAACCGGCTCTCCGCCGGCGAGGAGCAGGCCGCGTCCCGGCCGGCGCGGCATCCCGCGAGGGGCGGGGACGCCGAAGACGGCGGCCTCGGCGGGCCCGGCGCGACCGAGGAGCAGCCCGCGCTGGCGCCTCGCGGCCTCGACAGCGACGCCTCGCACCTGGGCGAGCACGCCCGAGGGTGTCGTGGATGCGACCAGGAGGCCGTGGTCCCGGTCGACGAGGCGGCCGATCTCGCTCAGGAGGGGTTCGACGGGGGTGTCGAGGAGCGCATCGGCGTCGTCGACGAGGACGACGAGGTCGGGGTGGGCCCGGCGGGCGGCGACCAGGTCGTCGACGTCGTAGGCCGTGACCACGGTGACCTGACCGGTCCCGCCCGTGGCGACGTGGGCGAGATGGGTGGACAGTGGGCCGGCGGTCGGCGCGACGACCGCGACCCGGCGGCCGGCCCGCAGGGCGGCCCCGCCGATGACCGCCAGTGCGGTGGTCCGGCCGGCTCCCCGGGCGCCTGACACGAGGAGGAGCCGGCCGCTCGTGTCGGGGTCGAGGGTGACCGCCCGGGCGTCGTCGCCGCCCAGCCCGACCGTCCACGGCGGCGCCGCCTCCAGCTCGTCGAGGGTCACGAGCGACGGCAGCCGGCGGACCGTGATCGGCGCCCGATCGGGGGCTCGAACCCCGCCGGCACCGTGGGCCGGCGCCTGATCCGTGGCTGGGTCGCCGGCGCCGAGGATCGGCAGGGCGAACTGGATCTCGACGCCGTCGCGGGCCCGGACCGCCCGGCCGGGCGGAGGGTCGGGTGGCAGGGCTCGGCGGTCCAACCCGACCAGGGCGGCGTCGACGGGGTCGGCGAGGCGCAGGACGAACGTCTCGGATGCCAGGGAGCTGGTCCGGCCCAGCAGCAGGGACCGGTCCCCGGTGACGACCGCGGTCAGGCCGGCGGAGGCCCCGTCGCGCAGGAGCTCGCTCAGCCGCTCGCCGACCCCGCCGTCGAGGACATCGGGCGCCGCGAAGCGTTCCCAACCGTCGACGAGGAGCAACATCGCCGGGCCGGCTGCCGCCGCCCGCGTGCCGGTGCGAGCGCGCACCTCGTCCCGCAGCCGGGCGATGAGCCGGTCCACCCGGTCGGGCTCGTCGAGGCCGGCGACGGTGCCGGTGTGGGGCAGCCGCTCGAGGACGGTCAGGTCCCCGCCGGCGGCCACGGCATACACCTGAAGCTGGTCCGGACCCCATCGACCGGCTGCCGCGAGCGCGACGGTGAGGGCCGCGGTCGTCCTCCCGGAACGGGAGGCGCCGACCAGGAGCCAGTGGCCACCGTCGGGGCCCCAGGACAGCGGCTCCTGGCGCTGGCCGTCGGGAAGGTCGGCCAGACCGACGGGCGCCGTGGGAGCGGACCCGGAGGGGAGCTCGATGTCGGCGAGCCGCAGCGTGGTGGGCAGCGGCGGGAGCCAGGGGCGGTGCGGTGCGTCCGCCGCCCGGCCGCTTTGGGCCGCCGTCACGGCCTCCACGACCCGGTCCAGGTCGGTGGGCGCCGGGTCCATGGGGCGGGTCGGCGGGTCGAGCCCGGGGGTGTCGAGGAGGGCCCCCCGTCGGGGGGCGATCCGCACGCGCAGACCGCGGGGCGTGGGGCTGGGGGCCGGCGCCGACACGCGCGCCGCCTGGAAGGCGACGAGTGGGCCGCCGCCGGCACGTGCGAGCCCTCGTCCCGGGCGGTGGGCCGGGATGAGCGCGGCCTCGGGGGCGTCGATGACGTCGAGGGAGTCGGCGCGGTCGCGGACCCGCAGGGCCACGCGGAGGTTGACGTTCGCCTGGATCTCGGCCGAGACGATGCCGGTGGGGCGCTGCGTCGCCAGGACGAGGTGGACGCCGAGGGAGCGGCCCACCGCAGCGATCCGGACCATCCCGGCGATGAAGTCGGGAAGCTCCTCGGCGAGCAGCCGGAACTCGTCGATGACGATGACGAGGCGGCCGAGGGGCGGGTCCCCGGGCCGACGCCGTTCGAGGTAGTCCTCGAGGTCGCGGGCGTTGACCCGAGCGAGGACGCGCTCCCGGCGGGTGAGCTCGGCCTGGAGCGAGGCGAGGGCGCGAGCGGCGAGGTGGTCGTCGAGGTCGGTGACCAGGCCGACGGTGTGCGGGAGCCCGGCGCACGCGGCGAAGGCGGACCCGCCCTTGTAGTCGACGAGAACGAAGGAGACCGCCTCAGGTGGCAGGGTGACGGCCAGCGACGCGACGAGGCACTGGAGCAGCTCGGACTTGCCGGACCCGGTCGTACCACCGACGAGCAGGTGGGGGCCGTCGGTCCGCAGCCGCACCCGCCACGGGCCGGTGCCGGTGGCGCCGAGGGTCGCCACGGGCTCGGCGGGGACCGCCCACCCGGAACGGATGGTCGGCGGGTCGAACGGGTCGGTGGCGAGGAGATCGGGGAGACGGACAGCGTCCGGGGGGTCCAGGGCTCGGGAGTCGTCCGGGCGTCCGTCGCGGAGCGGCGCCATGACGCGGGCCAGTCGCTCGGACCACCACCACCGCACCCGGTCGGCGACCACCCCGTCGAGGTCGGCGACCCCGTCGACGCGCAGCCGGCTCCCGGCGCCCTCCGCGAGCTGGAGGACCGCGGCGCACCCGGCGGGCAGGTGTCCGGCGTCCGAGGCGAGCACGACGACGGCGACCCCGACGCTCAGCCCGTACTCGACGAGGCCGAGCAGCCCGGTGGGGACGACCCGGCCGTCGCGGGCATCGATGACCAGCAGGTCCCACCGGTCCGGCCTGGAGGGGGCGGTCGCTCTGGCGGCTGCGACGATGTCGGCGGCCTCGCCGAGCGGCGGGCGGGCGCGGGCCGCGAGCCGGTCCGGCGTCGCGTCCGGCTCGGCATGCGGCAGCCAGCGGCACCACGACCAGTCCGCGCCGTCGTGATCGACGGCGAGCCACAGACGCAGGTCGGCGGGTGACTGGAGCACCGCGAGCTGCCCGACGATGCCACGGGCCGCGTCAAGGACCGCCGTCGGGGGGCCGACGACCCCGAGTGCTCCGACGGCGGCCAGGTCCACGGTGACCGGCACGTCCTCGAGGGGTGGGTGCTCGGCGCGCCGGTCCCCGCCTGCCGGCACCCACGAGGTCCGGGCGGGAAGGGCGCCGGTGCCGAGCCGGACGACGAGCCGGTCGGGGGAGTCGCGGGACCGCTCCCAGAGCCGCCGCCCCGGGCCGGAGGCGATGTCGAGTATCGCCGCCGGGTCCGGGTGGTCGTGGCGAAGCCGTCTCGCCTCCTCGGCCACCGCCGCGGCGAGCCGACGTCGTCGGTCGTGGACGCAGACCTCGTACGCCGACCGTTGGGCGCGTTCGCTGTGCCGCCCCCCGAGGCGGTCGGCCAGAGCTGGGCCGAGAAGGAGCAGGGGCCCGGTCGCGGCGAAGAGGAGGTAGCGGGGGCCCAGCATCGCGGCCATGACGCCGGCGACGGGCAGCGGCGCGATCGCGGCGACCCACGGGATCCGGGCACCGTGCCGGGCCGGGGCCGCCGGCTCCTCGACGAGTGTGTCCACCTCCGGTGGTCGCACCCTGGATGAGCGGTGGACGGTGACCAGGCCACTGCCGGCCGCGGTGGTGGGGGCCCGGACCTGGCCGGGTCGGCGCAGGCGCAGGGTCGTCGACCCGAGCCGGATGCTCGAGCCGGGGCCGACGGGGCACGCTCCCGGGGGGATGCGCCGACCGTCGAGATAGACGCCGTTCGTCGATCCGGTGTCCTCGAGCGTCACGCCGGCCGGTGTCACGCAGAGACGGGCGTGGGCCCGGCTGAGGTCGGGGTCGTCGACAACGAGGTCGGCTCCGCCGTCCCGGCCCACGACGAGGCCGCCCGGCGGCACGGGTCGGCGCAGGCCGCAGTCGGGGCCGGACACGACGACGACGTCGAGGGGCGCGGACCCGGGTCGCGCGCCGACGGCACCGGCTCCTTCCGTGGCTGCGCCCGCGCCGATGACGAGGCTTGCGCCATGGACCAGCGGTGGACGGCCCACCTCGGCGTCGTCGTCGACAGGTCCGCCCGCCCCGATGAGCGCCGGCACGGCCTCGCCCAGCAGGTCGGCCAGCTGGGTGCGCAGGTCGCGGGCGCGGGCCACCCCGGCTCCGTCGCCCGTCCCGGGGTCGACCTCGACCTCGACGTCGACCGGCGTCGCGCGGCGGCGGGGCAGATGGAGCGTGAGGGTGAACGGCATGCCCGCACGGTAGGGAAACAGTGGTGCCGGGCCGCCGGGTTATCCACACGAGGTGTCAGCCGGACGCGCGGTCAGGTGCACCGACGCAGCACAGACGCCCGCGGCACCGCCGGGACGGTGGCGGTGCCGCGGGCGCCAGGCTCAGATCGAGCGACCGAAGCGGTCGATCTGAGCGTCCATCGGCACGTCGCGCCCGACCGGATGACGCCGGCAGGTCGTCATGGCACCCGTGGTGTCATCCCCGCCACTCTCGTCCGACATCAGCGTCGGGCAGAGGCGGCGGGCCTGCCGCGGCCGGCGCCGTGGCACGGCATACCTGGCGGGATCCGTGGCCGGGCACCATCCGCCGTGGCGGCGGACGGCCGGGCCGTCAGGCTCGACGGGACAGGAGCGCATCGACGAGCACCGCCTTGATCGAGGAGGGGCGGTCCGCCAGGTAGACGCGTCCATCCGTGGCCTTCGCGATCGTCCGCAACGCCTTGACGTCCGCGTCCTTGGTGATCCCCACCAGCGCGACCGAGATCGGCTTGCTCGGGTCGCCGGCCCGGATCCGAGCGACGAGCTGGGCGAGGGAGAGTCCGCCGTCCGGGTCGTCGTTCGTCCCGTCGGTGATGACGACGAGCGTGTTGACGAGGGTGGGGTCATAGGTGTCCTGCAGCTGGGCGTAGGCCGCCGCAATGGTGTCGTAGAGGCCGGTGTCGCCCTTGACCGAACGGGCGGCCTCGGCGAAGCCGGCCGAGAGGGCCTGACGCTGGGTCTGGGCGGCCACCGGGTCGGCCAGCCCGCGCATCGGGACGACCTCGCGGTAGTCGATCTTGCCGCGCTGGCTCGACGAGAAGGTCCACAGCCCCATCTGCGAGGTGTCGGGGACGTTGGCCAACGCCGTGTCGGCCGCATCCTTGGCCAGCTCCATGCGGGTCGTGGCACCCGCGGCCCGGGCCATCGACCCTGAGGTGTCCATCACGACGAGCATCCGCGCGTCGGTCTGTGCCGAGGTCCACTCGTTGAAGATCGCCTTCGTCTCGTCGGCCGAGGGGAGACTCGCATAGGCCGGGGCCACCGTCACGGTACCCAGAGGATTGGGGATCGCCTCGGTGATGCTGGTCCGCAGGCCGGCCTCGCGGATGCGGGTGCGCATCTCGGGGCTCAGCATGGTCGTCGTGAGGGCCGTCGCCGCCCGGGTGACGCTCGCCGAGGAGCCGGCGCGGGTGAGGAGGGGGTAGTCGAACCGCGCGGTGCCGTCGGAGGGGACGACGGCGCTGACGCGCACCGAGGGGTGAGCCTTCTCGTAGGCCAGGAGGGTGGCCTCCTCGACAGGGAAGGCGGGTGCCGCCGTCGGGCTCATGATGAGCTCGTCGAGCAGCGCTGAGTCCGAGGTCGCCGCGGTGCGGCTCAGCTCCACCAGGCCGGCCCCGAGGGGGCCACCCATGGCTCGGTCACCGCCGAGTGCCTTGCGTGCCGCGACGATCGCGAGCCGGCCGGAGGTGTTGCTGACCGGATCGGCGATGCGCATCGGCACCCCGCCGTCCACGAGCTGCGTCCACGTCGCCTTGGTGACGGAGAGTGAGCTGGGCACCGCGACGACCAGGGGGGAGGTCGCAAGTGAGGGGCCCTGTTGGACCTCACCCCTGCCCCGACTGTTGACATCTGTGGCCCACATCGTCGAGTCGGGGATCCACAGGTCGGGGCCCACACCGGCAGCGAGAGCGTTGGCGGTGACGACCGCCTCCTCGCTCATGACGCTGATGCTCGTGCACGAGCTTGCGCCGGCCTTTGTGGCGGCCGCCACGACGACGTCATAGATGCGAGGGGAGGCGACGACATCGACGTGGGCCGGTGTTGCACAGGCGGCGAAATCCAGACCGGCGGCCGCCGGAGAGGCAGGTGGCAGGAGCGTGCCTGACGACGTCAGCACACTGAGGGATCCGATGAGTGCGCCGCCGACGAGGATCGTGGTGGGGTAGATCCACCGGGGTCGGACCACGCGTCCGGGGCTCGCATGACGCCCATGCCGAGACATGGCTACCTCCAAGCTCAGTGTCGGGCGAGGGGTGTCCGACACGGTCACCGAAACACCTGTGCGGTATTTCCAGTACGGACGTTAACCTGCTCTCAGGGAGGCTTTTCGGCGTTTCGGGAAATCGGCGTCGGAGGGGACGCTAACGGGGCGCTTATACGCTTCTCCGAGCCCCGTAAGTGTATGGAGAAAGTCAGGAACTGCCCCCGCAACGTCAAGAGTCGGTAAGGGCGGGGTCATGGGTCGCCATGCGGTTGGACGTCGCCCCGGCGGGCCTCTGACCTGCAGAGTTACGACGGGTAGCGATGTGCGGAGCCGGGTCGGTGCCTCGTCGTCGGTGCCGCTGAGCACGGTTCGGGGTATGCCGTGTGCCGGCCCGGGTGTCGCGGGGGTGATGCGTTACGGGCGTCCCGAGTTTCGCCTCACGTGGGCCGGCCGTTGACCGGTAAAGAATTGGTCAACCGCTGTTCAATTCGTGGGTTCGATCACATTGTGGACGGCGGTGGCCGGTGACTAGTCCCTGTCGCTCGGGCGGGCCCGCCCCGGTCAGGACGAACCCGCCCGGCTCAGCCCGGTGTGCCGGGTGGCGCTCAGCGGCCGAGCAGGATGTCGCGGCGCGAGACGTACTCCTCCTCGGAGATGTCGCCGCGGGCGAAGCGCTCGTCGAGGATGCGCAGTGCGTAGCCCGACTGGCCCGGGGTCACCGGCGGCGGCGTGCCGCCCGCCGCGCCGTCGAGCGGCCGGTTGTTGCCCGCCTGGCCGACCCAGCGGACGAGGGCGATGACCAGCACGATGAGCAGACCCCAGAACACGAGCATCCCGAAGCCCATGCCGATCCAGCTGCCGACGCCCCACGTGTTCTCGTGGTACCAACCCATCTCGGTGCCTCTCTCCTCTATGCGGTCCGGGCGCCTCGTCGGGCGCTCGGCGATCTGTGAACAGCATCGCGCGGCGGGTTGTGTCAGTGCTGTGGCGCGTGTGAAGGTTCTGTGAAGCCGCCGGAGGGTCGCCGCTGGCTGAAGCGAGGATCCCGGCCCGGACCCGACCATCGCGAGCGCGGGGCAGGAGGGTGGGACGTGAGCGCCGAGAGCGATGGCGGGACCCCGCCGGTGTCGCCGCCTCCGCCAGGGTCCCCGTCGGTCGCGTGGTCCGCGCAGCCCCCGGCATTCGATGAGGCCGGGGAGGCCGGCGCGGCCGGGGAGCCACCGGCGCCGGTGACCGAGGAGCCGGGGGCGAGGTCGATGACTCGCGCATCGTGGGGGTATGCCGTCCGGCGGACCCTGCGCGAGTTCGCCGACGACCAGTGCACCGACCTCGCGGCTTCGCTGACCTACCGTTCGGTCCTCGCGATCTTCCCGGCGGCACTGGCGTTGCTGTCCCTCCTCGGCCTCGTCGGCCAGGGCCAGGCGACCGTCGACGCGGTCCGGCGCATCGTCGAGAAGGTCGGCGGAACCTCGATCGCCGACACCGTCGAGCCCCTCCTCACGTCGGTCAGCCGCAGTGGCGGGGCGGGGCTCACCTTCGCCTTCGGCATCGTCCTCGCCCTGTGGTCGGCGTCGGGCTATGTCGCGGCGTTCGGGCGGGCGATGAACCGGGTCTACGAGGTCGAGGAGGGGCGACCGACCTGGAAGCTCCGTCCGCTCATGCTGCTCGTCACCCTCGTCACGGTCGTCCTCGCCGGCGTGGCCGCCCTCATCCTCGTTCTGTCCGGTGGCATCGCCGAGGCCGTGGGCGAGGCGATCGGGCTCGGGGCCACGACAGTCGCGGTCTGGGGCATCGTCAAGTGGCCGGTGCTGCTGGCCGTCGTCGTCGTCATCGTCGCGGTCCTCTACTACGTCACTCCCAACGTCAGACCGCCGACGTTCCGGTGGATGAGCCTCGGCGCCGCTGTCGCGATCCTCATCTGGGTGGCGGGCTCGGCGGGGTTCGGCTACTTCGTCGCGAACTTCGGTTCCTACAACAAGACCTACGGGTCGCTCGCCGGCGCCGTCGTGTTCCTGCTGTGGCTGTGGCTGACGAACCTCGCGCTCCTCTTCGGTGCCGAGGTCGACGCCGAGATCGAGCGGGTCCGCGAGCTCCAGGCGGGGATCAAGGCCGAGGAGGTCCTGCAGCTGCCCCCGTGGGGCACGCGGAGCCTCGAGAAGCGGCGGGTGAGAACCCTGGAGGTCCTGGACCGCGGACGGACGTTACGCGAGAGCAGGGGCGAGTACAGCACCCCGCCGAAGGGCGAGTGAGCAGCCGCCCGGAAGGGGAGCCTAGGCGGCCAGAAGGTTGCTCGGGACGACGAGCCCGCGAAGCAGCAGCTCGTCGCGCACGGCCGTCCGCGCGAGGCAGTCGTGGGCGAGGGAGTGCGCCGCGGCGTGGGGGTCGAGGGTGATCCACGGGGCGACGGCTGCGGAGCGCAGCCACGTGGCGACGTCGATCTGCCTGCGCAGGCTCACCGGCCCGTCGCCGTCGGCCAGCAAACCGTGGGCGGACTCGTAGACGGCGACGTCCGGCAGCTCCTCGCCGGAGCCGGTGAGCCGGACCGGGTATGCCGAGCCGGCGAGCATCCGGCGGATGTAGTTCGGCTCCGTCGCGTCGAGGCGGGCGGTCTGGGCCTCATCCAGCCAGGCGACGACCACGGTCGTCGTCGAGTCGGGGGAGTGGTAGGGCGCGGCCGCGAGGTAGCCCGGCGAGCTGACGTGGGCAGAGTGCCCGACGCCGAGGTTGCTCACCGTCGCCGGGACGACGGGGACGACCGGTCCGAGGGCGTTGACCGCTGCGAGCTTGGCACGCAGGACATCGATCGAGCCGTTGCTGCCGACGGCCGCGACGGGGATCCGCCCGCTCATCTCGGCGACGCCACGGCGATGCAGCTCCTCGTTGAGGGACAGACCCTGCGGGTCGCCCTGGTCGGCGCAGCGGGTGCAGGGCACGGTGCGCGCCTCGCCGCGGCATACCGGGCCGTCGAGCCGGTGCTCACAGTCGTGGAGGAGGAGGATGGCGTGCTGGGCCGGCGAGCCCGGGTAGGCGAGCGGATCGGCGTGCAGGGCAACCCGAGACGCGTGTGTGGTCTGGACCATGTCTCCCTCGCGGGGTCGCAGGCTGTGGCAGGGACTTCTGACATTACGCCCGACATGGGGTTCTACCGAGGGTAGCCCGCCCAGTGGTCGCAGAAGGCGACGAAAGACCTAGGCCGGGGTGGGGCCGTCCGGCCGAGGGGTCCTCGGCGGCGGGTTGTCCACAGGCGGGGACCCGTTCGGGGTGCGGATCGGGCCGGGGTGCGGTTCGCTATGGCATCCGATGACGCCGCCGCGCGTGGAGGGGAGGTTGGCGGGGGATGGATGCGGTGCAGGTGGTGCAGGGGGAGGTCCGTGAGCTGATCCGCCGGTCCGGGCTGGATCCGTCGAGGGAGCCCGGGGCGGTGCGGGCGCTGGTGCGTGATGTGGTGGCGGACTACGACGAGCGGTCGATGCACGGGGGTATGCCGTTGCTGGGGGACCGCGATGCGGCTACGAAGGCGGTGTGGGACACCGTTGCCGGCTTCGGGGCCTTGCAGCCGTACTTCGACGACCCGTTGGTGGAGGAGATCTGGGTCAACGAGCCGTCGCAGGTGTTCATCGCGCGGGACGGGGTGGCCGAGCTGACGACGACGATCCTCACCCACGAAGACGTGCGCGATCTCGTCGAGCGGATGCTCAAGGCGTCCGGGCGACGGGTGGACCTGTCCTCGCCGTTCGTCGACGCGGTGCTGGCGGACGGGTCGCGGCTGCATGTGGTGATCCCCGACATCACCAAGGAGCACTGGCTGGTCAACATCCGCAAGTTCGTCGTCAAGGCCGACTCGCTGGAGGACCTGGTGCGCCTCGGCACGCTGACCCGGCAGGCGGCGGCATTCCTCGAGGCCGCGGTCGTTGCCGGTCTCAACATCCTCGTTGCCGGCGGCACGCAGTCTGGCAAGACGACGATGCTCAACTGCCTTGCCGCGGCCATCCCACCGCGCGAGCGCGTCGTCACCTGCGAGGAGGTCTTCGAGCTCAAGATCCCGCTGCGCGACGTGGCGTCGATGCAGGTCCGGCAGCCCTCGCTCGAGGGGACCGGTGAGGTGCCGCTGCGCCGCCTGGTCAAGGAGGCGCTGCGCATGCGGCCGTCGCGCATCATCGTCGGCGAGGTGCGCCAGGCCGAGAGCCTCGATCTGCTCATCGCGCTCAACAGTGGCCTGCCGGGCATGTGCACCATCCATGCCAACAGCGCCCGCGAGGCGGTGACGAAGATGTGCACGCTGCCGCTCCTCGCCGGGGAGAACGTCGGAAGCCGGTTCGTCGTCCCGACCGTGGCGGGGTCGATCGACATCGTCGTCCATGCGGCCCTCGAGCGGGACGGGAGGCGCCAGGTGCGCGAGATCGTCGCCGTGCCTGGCCGGGCGGAGGGCGAGGTCGTCGAGATCGCCGACCTGTTCGTCCGTCGGGGCGGTGTCCTCGCCCGTGCCGACGGCTTCCCGCCGCATCTCGACCGCTTCGAACGGGCGGGTTACGACGTCGCCGCCCTGCTCGCTCAGGGGGCGGCATGACGGGGCTGCTGCTCGGGCTGACGCTCGGCGTCGGCCTCTTCCTCGTCTGGTGGTCGTTCTGGACCCCGGACCAGGACCCGCGTCCGCGTCGCGGCCGGCCCCGCCTCGTCGTCCGGCTCGAGGACGACCTCGTCCACGCGGGGTACCCGACGTTGACGCCGCGCACCGTCGGCGTCGCCGGGGCCATCGCCTTCAGCGGGGTCTTCCTGCTCGGCCATGTGCTCGTCGGTGTCCCCGCGATCGCCACGTGCTTCGCGCTCATGGCGGGGTACGCACCGTTGGCGTTCGTTCGGATGCGCGCCCGTCATCGCCGGAGCCGGCTGCGTGACCTGTGGCCCGACGCCGTCGACAACATCGCCTCGGCCGTCCGGGCGGGCCTGGCCCTTCCCGAGGCACTCGCCCAGCTCGCCTCGAGGGGCCCGGAGGACCTGCGGCCGGCCTTCGCGGCATTCGCCGAGGACTACCGGCTCACCGGCCGTTTCCAGGACTGCCTCGACCGACTCAAGGACCGGCTCAGCGACCCCGTCGGCGACCGGCTCGTCGAGTCGATGCGAATCGCCCGTGAGGTCGGCGGGAGCGACCTGGGCCGGTTGCTGCGCACCCTGTCGACGTTCCTGCGCGAGGACGCCCGCACCCGCGCCGAGATGGAGACCCGCCAGTCGTGGACGGTCAACTCCGCCCGCCTCGCCGTCGCCGCACCCTGGGTGGTTCTCGCCATGCTGTCGACGCGTCCGGAGTCGGTGCAGGCGTACTCCACCCGCCCCGGGGTCCTTGTCCTCGTCGCGGGTGCCGCGGTCACCCTCGTCGCCTACCGGGCCATGGTGCGCATCGGCCGCCTCCCCGAGGACGAGCGGGTGCTGCGATGAGTACCGTCCTCTCCGGCACCGGCGCGTTGCTCGGCCTCACGCTGGGTCTGGGCCTGCTCCTGGTGTGGGCCGGGCTGCCGATGCACCGGCGCATCCGGCTGGCCGACCGGGTGCTGCCCTATCTCAAGGACACACCCCGCCCCTCGCGGCTGCTGGAGGCGGCCAAGACTCCCGGTGGCGTGCTCTCGGCGGTGGCTGCTCCTGTTGTCGCCGATCTCGGTCGGCGGGTCGACCGGCTGCTCGGCGGTACCACCTCGGTGCGGCATCGGCTGATGCGGGCCGGCGAGGCCCCCGATGTCGAACGGTTCCGAGCCGGTCAGGTCTTGTGGGCGGCCGCGGGTGCCGTCGGCGGGGCGGCATTCGGCATGGCCCTCTATCTCAACCGGGACAGCGGAAGTGTCACGGTCGTCATGCTCACGCTCATCGGTGCCGGCCTCGGCCTCGTGTGGTCCGACTACGCCCTCACCCGACGGGCGGTCCGCCGAGAGGCGCGGATCCTCGCCGAGTTCCCTACGGTCGCCGAGCTGCTCGCGCTCGCCGTGGGGGCGGGGGAGGGCGCCGTCGGTGCCCTGGAACGGGTATGCCGCCTCAGCCGCGGCGAGCTCTCCGACGAGCTGCGCCGGGCCCTCGCCGATGCCCGGGCCGGCGCGAACCTGCCCACGGCGATGCAGGGTGTCGCCGACCGCACCGGCCTGGTGGGCCTGGCCCGCTTCGTCGACGGCATCATCGTCGCCGTCGAACGGGGTACGCCGCTCGCCGACGTACTCCGGGCGCAGGCGGCCGACGTCCGTGAGGAGGGGCGTCGCTCGATCATGGACGAGGGCGGCAAGCGGGAGATCGCGATGATGGTTCCGGTGGTGTTCCTCATCCTGCCGGTGACCGTCGTCTTCGCTGTGTTCCCGGGGTTCGCGTTCCTCAGGTTGACGTTGTGACGGCACTGGTTTCGGGAGGAAGGACAGCACAATGGATGCGATGACTCGGGCCGTTGCGGTCGCCCGGCTGGCAGCCGGCGGGGGTATGCCGCAGGGCGACCGACGGGACGAACGTGGTGACGTCCCGGGCTGGGTGCTCATCACGCTCATGACGGCGGGGCTGGTGACGGTCCTGTGGGCGGTGGCGCGCACCGAGCTCGTCGACATCTTCCACCGGGCCATGAGCTCGGTCACCGGCTGACCGACATGCCGCTCGGCCGGGCCTGGCGGCGAGCGAGCAGCGAGCGCGGCTCTGCCGTCGTCGACTTCGCCCTGGTCTCGATGCTCGTGCTCGCCGTGTTCCTCGGGGTCTTCCAGCTCGGGTTCGCCCTGTACGCCCGCAACACCCTCATCTCGTGCGCATCGGAGGGCGCCCGCTACGGGGCCCGCTCCGGCAGCGACCCGTCCGACGGGGTGGCCCGCGCCCGCGAGCTCATTGCCGCGTCGCTGTCGCCGCGGTTCGCCCAGGACGTCACCGCAGGGATCGAGGTCGTCGACGGCGTGCGGGTCGTCACGCTGCGGGTCCGGGCACCGCTGCCGGTGTTCGGTCCGCTCGGCGTCGAGGGCGGGCTCGACGTCATGGGCCGGGCGTTCGAGGAGGACCAGTGAGGTGGTGGGCGGTGCCTCGCGACGAGCGGGGGAGTGCGGTCGTCGAGTTCGTGTTCCTCTCCGTCCTCATGCTCATCCCGCTCGTCTACCTCGTGCTGGTGCTCGGCCGGGTCCAGGCCGGGGCGTATGCCGCCTCCACCGCAGCGCGGGAGGCCGGTCGGGCGTTCGTCACGGCCGAGACGCCCGCGCAGGCGGAGCGGCGGGCCCGGGTGGCGGCGACGATCGCGTTCGCGGACCAGGGTTTCGACGGGGCGGGTGAGCTGACGATCACCTGCGACGGCACGCCGTGCCTGCGGGCCGACGGCCGCGTCCAGATGCACACGACGGTGACGGTGCCACTCCCGCTCGTGCCGTCCTTCGCGCGCGAGGTCATCCCCGTCGTCGTGCCGGTCGAGGCGGACCACCTCGTCACGGTCGACCGGTTCCGGAGCCTCCCGTGAATGCGGTGAATGCTGCCATCGCGTGGCTACGGCGTGGCACCCGGCCGGCGGCGGGGCGGCACCGTGAGGAGGGGCAGGTCAGCCTGCTCATCCTCGGGCTGACCCTCATCGCCCTGCTGCTCGTGGTCGGGACGGTGGCGGTGACCTCGGCGCACCTGTCCCGGATGCGGCTGCTCGATGCGGCGGACGCGGCGGCGCTGGACGCGGCCGACGCCCTCGATATCGGCGCCTACACCTCCGGCGTCGACGACGCGGTGCCGCTCAGCGACGAGACGGTACGGGCCAGCGCGCTGGCATACCTCGCCGGACGTCCGCTCCCGACGGGGGTCACCGAGTGGCAGGTCGACCCGGGCACCGGCTCGCCGGACGGGCGTACCGCCGTCGTGGCGCTGTCCTGTCAGGCCGAGCTGCCGATGGTCGGCGGCCTCCTCGACGCACTCGGGACGTCGGTGACGATCCACGTCGTCGCTCGTGCCCGCGCCGAGGTGCTGCCCCCGTGACAGGGTGGGCGCCGGGACGGGGCGCGGGGTCTGCCACGCCAGGGGCGTCACGCCTAGCCGATGCGCATCGTCCGGTCCCCGGCGCGCAGCCGGGCGAGTAGCGCTGCGCGAGACAGCTCGATCGGGCCGCAGTCGCACCACGCCGGAACCTCGTCCCCGACACCGCGCCCGACTGTCAGCAGGTCGACCCGGTTGGCCGGGCGCGTCGCGTGGTGCCCGGTGTCGACGAAGTCCTTCGACCCGTGCGCGTGCGGTCCCGGGTGGGTGAGCACGACCGGCCCCGCCACGGTGTCGTACACGACGGCCACGTGGTGACTGCGCGGGCACTGGACGCTCATCCGCTCGTTCTCCGCCATCGCGCCCCCCAGGGCGTCCAGGGCGGCCTGCGCGGCGCGCTGCCTGGTCTCGGTTGCTGTCGGTCCATGGGTCATGACCCTTCCGGCCTCCTTTGGTCGACCGGCGCCAGAACGGCTCCCTTGCCTCTCCAGGATACGCCGGGCGGCCGGCTTACAGAGGTGGGCTGCCTCACCCCCCTCGATCACCGGGGCAGCTCCGGAATCGGTTGTCGCACAACGCCGATGCCCGCCCGCCCTCGAGCCTGGCACGGCTCGCCGGCAGTCTCACGCGCCGCCGGGGACCTGCCCATCTGGCGATCGCCCGCCCGGGTCGGCCGGAGCCGTGCCAGGCTAGGGCCGTGCCGCGCTTCGAGCCCTTCCCCGCACTCCGCTACGCCCCCGGCATCGACCTCGACGCCGTCCTCGCCCCGCCCTACGACGTCCTGTCCGGGGCCGACGTCGACGCCTACGCCGCGCGCGACGCACACAACATCGTCCACGTCGACGTGCCCCGCGGTGGGCCCGACCGCTACGACCGGGCCGGCGCGCTGCTGCGCCGGTGGGTCGACGAGGGCATCCTCGTCCGGGACGAGAGCCCCACATTGACGATCTACCGCACCCGGTTCACCGACGAGATCGGCGCAGAACGGGACCTCGTCAGCGTCCTCGGCGCCCTCGAGGTCGTCGACGAGGGGGCCGGGGGCGTGCTGCCGCACGAGCGCACGACGCCGAAGGCATCGACCGACCGCTACGACCTCACCGCGGTCGCCCGGGCCAACCTCTCGCCGGTCTGGGGTCTCTCGCTGGCGACCGGCCTGACCGAGCTGCTCCGGGAGCCCGGCGAACCCCTGGGCGAGGTCACCGTCGGCGGCGTCACCCACGTCGTCGAGCGGCTCGCCCAGCCCCATCGGGTGGCGGCGGTCGCGGCATACGTCGCCGGCGCCGACGTCCTCATCGCCGACGGACACCACCGCTACGGCGTCGCCCGCCGCTACCGGGATGCCGTCCGTCAGGCCACCGGGTCACACCGGACGCCCGCCGAGCTCACCCTCGCGCTCATCGGCGAGCTCGTCGCCGAGCAGGTGAGCGTCGCGGCCATCCACCGGCTCTACCGCGGGCTGCCGTATGCCGCCCTGCGCGAGGTCCTCTCGGCGCGGTTCGACCTCGAGCCGGCACCGGATCTCGAGCCGTCGGTGCTGCGGGCGATGGACGAGCTCGGGCGGCTCGTGCTCGTCGGGCCCGACGGAGCGGGGGAGTGGCTCGTCCCCAAGCCCGGGACCTTCTCGGGCGGCCGGGCACTCGACGGGGCCTGGCTCGAGACCGCCCTGAGCGGGGTCGCCGTCGACGTCGAGTACCAGCACGGCCTCGACGAGGTCGTCGCGGCGGTCACGGGCGGGCGCGCCGAGGCGGGGGTCCTCATCCGGCCGGTGTCCATCGCCGAGATCGAGCGGACCGCTCGCGAGGGGCTGCTCATGCCGCCCAAGTCGACCTTCTTCACGCCCAAGCCGCGTACCGGCGTCGTCGTCCGCGAGCTCGCCGGCTGAACCGGCCGCTCGCCGGGGAGGCGCTCCGGCGAGCCGCCCCGGCGAGCCCGAGGTTCCGCCGCGATCAAAGGCCCGTCGGCGCCACCGGTACCCGGGAGAAGCTCGTCGTGCTCGCGTCGCCGAGGGCACCGGAGGACGACGAACGGTCGCCCCAGCACATCGCTCCCGTCGTCGTGGCAAGACAGGCGACGGGAGAGCCGAGCGTCAGCTGGGCGACACCCGCTCCACCGGTCTCCACCACCTCGGGTGTGGCGTTCGAGGCACCGACGAGGCCGGTGCCGAGCAGGCCATGGCCGTTGCTGCCCCAACAGGACAGGGTGCCGTCGGCGTCGATCGCGCAGGTCTCGAGGTTGCCCGCAACGACGGACGCGGTCGTGTCCGGCAGGTAGCTGAGCACGGTGGGTCCGTAGATGGCGGACCCGGTTCCGGTGATCTCGCCGAACGCACTGTGGCCCCAGCAGGTCGGGCCACCGGAAGCCATCGCGCATGTGTGGTTGGTACCGGCACTGATCGACTGGACGCCCGAGACCCCCGCCACCGCGACGGGGGACCGGCTGAGACTGCCCGTCGTGCCGTCACCGAGCTGGCCGTCGCTGTCGGAGCCCCAGCAGACCGCGGTGTGGTCGGACCGGATGGCACAGGCGTGCTGGTGGCCGGCCGTGAGGGCGATCGCGTCGGTGAGACCGGCCACCGCTGTCGGCGTCGCGCTGGGGCCGGTGCTGGTGCCGTCGCCCAGCTCACCGGCCGCGCCATCGCCCCAGCAGGCCACGCTGTGGTCCTGGAGCAGGGCGCAGGTGAACTCGGCCCCCGACACGATCGCCGTTGCCGTCCCGAGCGGTGTCACCTGGTGCGGGGTGTACTGCCGGGTCGTCGCGCCGACCTGGTCCTTGCCCGCCTCGCCCCAGCACCAGACGGTGCCGTCGTCCTTGAGGGCGCAGGTGAACCGTGCCCCGCCGCTGAGGCCGACGACGTTGGTGAGGCCGCTGACCGGTGTCGCGGCATACTGCGTCCCCGATGCGGACCCGTTCCCGACATAGGCCTTCGAGCCCCAGCACGAGACCTTCTGATCGCTCGTGAGCGCGCAGGCCATGACATCGCCCGCCGATGTGGCGGTGACGGCGGTCGTCAGACCGACGACGGGGACCGTGGTCGGCTGGTCCAGCCGCATGCCGCCGCCCAGCCGTGCGTCGGCGCCCCAGCCCCAGCAGCGGACGCCGTGGCCGGTGGCCGCGCACGCGGTGTCGGTGTCGGCGTCGATGCCCTGGACCTGGTCGCCGAGGCCGAGCGGCGCGGCCGGGGTGGTCACCGACGTGGTTGTCGCCCCGGTGCCCGTCTGCCCGTAGTTGTTGTTGCCCCAGCATCGGGCCTGCCCGACGGTCGTGCGGGCGCAGAAGAAGCCGGCGCCGACGGTGATGGCCGTCGCGTCGGCGATCCCCGAGACGGCCCGGGGGGTGGTGTAGTCGACACCGTACGGCGGGCTGGCCGGTGCATAGGCGCCCCAGCAACGCACCGAGCCGCTCGTCATCGCCGCGCAGCTGGTGGCGTCGCTCGTCCCGACCGAGCCCACGCCCGAGCCGAGCCCGCGCACCGGGACGGGGACGAGGGAGCGGGACCTCGTGCCGTTACCGAGCTGCCCGTGGACGTTCTCGCCCCAGCACCACGCGCCCCCGTCCGCGATGGCACACACATGACGATCGCCCGTCGCGATGGACTCGACACCCAGGCTGAGGTTCGTCACCGGCGTCGGCATCAACCGGTTGGCCGTGCCGCCGTTGCCCAGCTGGCCGTAGGCGCCGGAGCCCCAGCAGTACGCGGCCCGGTCGACCACCGCACAGGTGAAGTCGATCCCGGCCGCGATCGAGGTCGCGGGGCCCGGGAGGTGGACGGCCACGGGGGTGGTCGTGTTGGTGTAGGAGCTGGTACCCACGCCGAGCTGCCCGGCGAAGTTCGAGCCCCAGCACCAGGCCTTGCCGGTGGTGTCGAGGGCGCACTCGTGCGTCCTCCCGACGGCCACCGAGACGATTCCACTGAGCCCGGGCACGTTGAACGGGACCCACGTGTCCGTCTCGGTGCCGCCACCGAGCTCGCCGCTGGTGTAGTTGCCCCAGCAGGCCACACCGCCCGAGGCGGTGACGGCGCACGACCCGTAGGTGCCGACCGAGATGGGCGCGCTGGTCACGGGGGCGGGCGGTTCGTCGATGACGTAGCCCTCGAGGTCGGCGACGAGCTCGATGGTCCCCGCCGACCCGTTGTAGATGGCCACCTTCCCGTCACGGCCGACCCGTACGACGACGGCGTGAGCCGAGGTCTGCCTCGCGACGAAGTTCGAGTTGGAGGCCGTCGGCCGGGTCGTCCCCGACGGGTATGCCGTCAGGTAGCCCCGAGCCCTCGACCTGGTCTCGGTGAGGTTGAGGACGACCGCGGAGACCCGCGAGGACGGCACGCCCGCGACGCCGCGGACCGTGAGCTTCACCGTGCCGTACGCCTTGACGGTGTGGGAGCCGCCCAGCCCGCTCCTGGTGTCGAGGACCCGGGTGGGTCCGAGGGGGGACATCATCCCGGTGTCGACGGCCGCCCCGTCGGTGACGTAGCCCAGGACGTCGACGATGGCGTGGACCGGCTGCGCGCTCGAGGAGTACACGGCGATCGACCCGTCGGGGCCGAGGGGAACCACGGCGAGGTTGGCGACGGAACGCCCTGCGGTGAAGTTCAGCGTCGAGGCGAGCGGTCGGTGGCCGCCCGAGGGGTACGCCGTGAGATATCCGCCCCGGGTCGCCCCGGTCTCGGTGAGGGTGACGACGGCGGCGTGGACATCGGTCGCCGGGATGCCCCCGTGCCCGGCGACCGGGAGGGTCTTGGAGCTGGCCGGCGGGATCGGACCGCCGAAGGTGGCTGAGTACCGGGAGTCGAGGATCCGTGCCGGGGGCAGGGCGACGAGCGCACCGGGGTTGCCCGAGGTGCCGGAGCGGACGTACCCCGCGACATCGGCGATGATCTGCACCGTCCCCCACGAGCCGTTGGTGAAGGCGACCTTGCCCCCAACGCCTACCTTGACGAGGACGGCGTTGGGCACCGTCTGCTTGGCCAGGAAGTTGACCGACGAGGTGGCGGGCTTCGTGGTTCCGGCCGGGTAGACCGTGACGTATCCGCGGTGTGTTGCGGCGGTGACCGTCACGGTGAGGACCACCGCGTCGACGCCCGTGCTCGGAACGGCCCCGATGCCCGCGACGGTCGCGTTGGCCGTGCCACCCTTTCGTACCGGGCCGGTCGCTCCGAGGCCGATCCGGGTGTCGAGGGCGCGGGTCGGGCGAACCGCGACGTAGGCGCCCGGGTCCACGGCCAGGGGCGCGGCGCTCGGCAGCGCTCCCACCGCCTTCGACGGGGAAGCGGTCGACGGGGACGCGGCGGCGCCCGCGGGTGCCAGGGCCACGGTGGTCCCGCCGACGGCCACGAGGGCCGCAGCCAGGTAGGTCGTGGCCCGACGGAGCAGCGGTGTCGTGCGGTTCATCCGTGTCATCCCTCCCGAGTGCCGACCCCGGCGTCGGCGGCGGACACCGTACCCGGCCGGGCTGGGTCGTCCGGCGATGGGCCGGACCCTTCGTCCGCCGAGTCCGGGGTGCCGCGACTCCCCTCCCTCCCCGCATTCGAGGTATTCCGGGGCCCCCAGACGGGACCGGAATACCTCGAACGCGGGTCGAACGCGGGAGGCGCCAACGGCATACCCGGCGGCCCCGGCGCCCTCGCGTAGGCTGTCCCAACGTGGCAACAGACTTCGCGACCGAGATCAAGGACCTCCGCACGACGATGGCGTCGGTGCGCGAGGTGACCGGTCTGGACGACCTCTTGGTCCGTATCGCCGACCTCGAGACCCAGGCCGGTGCACCCAACCTGTGGGACGACCAGGAGGAGGCACAGAGGGTCACCTCCGAGCTCTCCCGGGCCAAGTCGGAGTACGACCGGGTGACCGGGATGGAGACCCGGATCGGCGACCTCGAGGCCCTCGTCGAGCTCGGCACCGAGGAGAACGACGCCGCCACGCTCGAGGAGGCCGAGCGCGAGCTCCTGGTCGTCAAGAAGTCGATGGGTGAGCTCGAGGTCCGGACGCTGCTGTCCGGGGAGTACGACGAGCGAGCCGCCGTCGTGACGATCCGCTCCGGCGCGGGCGGCGTCGATGCGGCCGACTTCGCCGAGATGCTGCTGCGGATGTACCTGCGGTGGGCCGAGCGCCATGGCTATCCCACCAAGGTCCTGGACACGAGCTACGCCGAGGAGGCCGGGCTGAAGTCGGCGACCTTCGAGGTCGACGTCCCCTACGCCTACGGCAACCTCTCGGTCGAGGGCGGCACCCACCGGCTGGTGCGAATCAGCCCGTTCGACAACCAGGGCCGCCGCCAGACGAGCTTCGCTGCCGTCGAGGTGGTCCCCCTCATCGAGCACACCGACTCCATCGAGATCCCCGAGAACGACATCAAGGTCGACGTCTTCCGCTCCTCGGGTCCCGGTGGGCAGTCCGTCAACACGACCGACTCCGCGGTGCGGATGACGCACATCCCGACCGGGACGGTCGTCTCCATGCAGAACGAGAAGTCCCAGATCCAGAACCGTGCCGCGGCGCTCCGGGTGCTTCAGTCCCGGCTGCTGCTCCTGAAGAAGGCCGAGGAGGCCGCGGAGCGCAAGGAGCTCGCCGGCGACGTCAAGGCCAGCTGGGGCGAGCAGATGCGCTCCTACGTCCTCCAGCCGTACCAGATGGTCAAGGACCTGCGGACCGAGCACGAGGTCGGCAACCCCAGCGCGGTCTTCGACGGCGACATCGACGACTTCATCGAGGCCGGGGTCCGGTGGCGCCGTTCGCAGGAGCGGGCCGAGGGCTGAGCGTGAGCGAGCAGCCGGAGGGGCCCGACCCGCGGTATGCCGCGGCCTGGGAGCGCTGGGCGGCCGACCTCGCGGCCGAGCTCCTCGACCAGCCCGACCGCGGCCCGACCATCGTCGTCACCGCCCCGCCCGAGGTCGGCCGGCCCCGGCAGACCAAGCCCCGTCGGTTCTTCGGGCTCGTCGGCCCGTCCTTCGAGGACACCCGGCCGTGGGTCGAGCTGCGCCGGGTCGAGGACCATCTGACCGGCCGCTGCATCGGGTCCGCGGCATACGGGTCCGGCTTCCCCATCTCCACGGACGAGGACGCGGCGCTGACCGCCCTCGGCTGGCATCATCCGGGGTCCGGCGACGGGGCGGTCTACGTGCGCTGGTGGCCCGACGACGTGCCGCAGGGCCCCTACCTGCCCGCTCCGGAGGCGGCCCGCGCCGCTCGGACGGTCGCGGGGACGATGCGCGACGTGTTCGGCGTCGTCGACCCCGGGTCGCTCACCGTCGCCCGCCGCTGACGCCGAGGCGCGCCGAGGGCCGCCCGGTGTGCGGGATCGTCGGGTTGGGAACCTATGCTTCGAGCGAGGAGCCGCGTGCTCCGGTATGCCGTCCACCTCCCCCCATGACGAGGCCGTACCCCAGCGCATGATTCGCTTCGAGAACGTCAGTAAGGTCTATCCCCGGACCGCCCGGGCCGCACTCGGCGACGTCAGCCTCGACATCGAGCGCGGCGAGTTCGTCTTCATCGTCGGGCCCTCCGGGTCGGGCAAGTCGACCATGCTCCGGCTCGTCCTGCGCGAGGAGCTCGCGACGTCCGGCAAGGTCCTTGTGGCGGGCCAGAACCTCGGCACGATGTCCGCGCGGCAGGTGCCCCGGATGCGCCGCGAGATGGGTGCGGTGTTCCAGGACTTCCGGCTGCTGCCCGGCAAGACCGTCCACCAGAACATCGCGTTCGCGCTCCAGGTCATCGGCAAGCCCGGCCACGCCATCCGCCAGCTCGTTCCCGAGACCCTCGAGATGGTGGGCCTGCAGGGCATGGGCAGCCGGCTGCCACACGAGCTCTCCGGTGGTGAGCAGCAGCGCGTCGCCATCGCCCGCGCCGTCGTCAACAAGCCGGCGATCCTGCTGTGCGACGAACCCACCGGAAACCTCGACCCCAAGATCAGCCTCGATATCGTCCACCTGCTCGGTCGGATCAACCGCACCGGGACCACGGTCGTCATGGCGACCCACGACGACGAGATCGTCAACGACCTGCGCAAGCGGGTGATCCAGCTCGATGGCGGGACCCTGGTCCGCGACGAACGCGACGCGAAGTACGCACGGCCGGCGCGCCGGGAGGGCAGGGCCACGTCCCCGGAGGGCGCGCCCGCGTCTCGGGAGGGTCAGGCATGAGGGCCCAGTTCATCTTCGGCGAGGTCCGTACCGGCCTGCGGCGGAACCTGTCGATGGCCGCCTCGGTCGTCCTCGTGACCATGGTCTCGATCTTCCTGCTCGGCCTGGGCCTGCTCGCCCAGCGTCAGGCCGACACGATGAAGGGCTACTGGTACGACCGGATCCAGGTGACGATCTTCCTCTGTAACGCCGTCGCCGTGCAGCCGAACTGTCAGGGCCAGGCCGTCACCGAGGGGCAGAAGACGACGATCAAGGCCCAGCTCGAGGCCATGCCCGAGGTCAAGACCGTCTACTACGAGTCCGAGCAGCAGGCGTTCGACCGGTTCAAGGAGCAGATGCGCAACAGCCCGGTCCTCGACAACCTCAAGGTCGGCGACATCCCGCAGAGCTATCGGGTCCAGCTCAAGGACCCGACGAAGTTCGCCGTCGTGACGAGCCAGTTCGAGGGGGCCCCCGGCGTCGCGAGTGTCCAGGACCAGCAGAAGGTGCTCCGGCCCCTCTTCACCGTCATCGACGTCGTCACCTGGATCGCCGTCGTCCTCGCGGCCGCCATGGTCCTCTGCGCGACCCTGCTCATGGGGACGACGATCCGCCAGGCGGCCTTCACCAGGCGTCGCGAGATCGCCATCATGCGACTCGTCGGGGCATCGAGCATGACGATCCGGATGCCCTTCATCGTCGAGATGCTCATCGTCTCGATCCTCGGGGTGGCCCTGGCCGGCGTTGCGCTCTGGGTCCTGCTGTACTTCGTCTTCGACAGACGCCTCTCACAGATGAGCGGGGCCTGGATCGGGACGGCAGATCTCTGGGTACTCACGCCGTGGATGGTCCTCGGCGCCGCCCTCGTGGCGGCGTTGACGAGCATCGTCGCGCTGCGCCGCTTCCTGCGGATCTGACCCGGGCATACCTTCGCCGGCGGGCCGGCCGTTCGACCCGATCCGGCGAATCGCCCGGGACGGAGGTTCCCATCGTCGGTGATCCGTGTTACCAATGTGACTCGTGAGACGACGTCGCTCGGACCTCGCCGACCCCACGCGGCGCCGGCGGGTGCTCGGCGGGATCGCGCTCGTCTGCGCGTTGGGCGTCCTGGGCGGGACCGCGGCCGAGGCGGCGCCGACCACCGGGCACGCGACGCTCGCCCCCACCGCGAGCGACCCCACGACGAAGAAGAAGAAGGTCGACGCGTCGATCAAGAACCTCAAGGCCGACCTCGACGAGACGAACAAGACCCTCGCCGCCACCTATACGGCGCTGCGCGCGACCCAGGCGAAGATTCCCGCGGCACAGACCGCTCTCGCCGCCGCGCAGGCCGCCGCCGCGCAGGCCGCCGCCGTCAACGCGCAGGCCGAACAGGAGCTCGCCGTCGCCCGCGCCAACGAGGCCAAGGCCGCGGACGAGCTGGTGTCGACCAAGGCCGAGATCGATGCCGGGCACCTGGCGGTCGCGCAGTTCGCCTCGCAGCTCTACCAGGAGCAGGGGATGGGGCAGCTCTCGGTCGCGATGACCTCGAGCAGCCCCCAGGAGTTCGCCGACCGGCTCGCCCTGGTCGGGACCGTCGCCGACCTGCAGAGCCAGTCGATGACCCGGCTCGCCACCGCCCGGGCCGACCAGGTCTTCCAGGAGGCCCATCTGTCCGCGCTGCGGCAGGACTCGGCGGCGGCCCAGCGCACGGCCGCCAAGGCCCTGGCCGCCGCGAACGCCGCCCGCGACGAGGCGGCGGCCGCCAAGGCATCCCTGGACCGGCTCGCCGTCACCCAACGGAGCCAGGCCGCCGCGCTGTCGACCCAGGTCGCCGCCGAGAAGAAGCGGATCCGGGCGATGAAGGCCGAGTCCGACAGGCTGGCGCGCATCCTCGCGGCTCGGGCCCGGGCCGCCCGCCGCGCCGGCCGGACCGCGGGCGCCGGCGGCCAGGGCTTCCTCTCGCCGCCGACGACCCTGGGCTGGATCAGCTCGGAGTTCGGCTGGCGCTACCACCCGATCCTGCACTACTCCCGTCTCCACGCCGGTCGCGACTACGCGGCGCCCTGCGGTACGCCCATCCACGCCGCCGCCGACGGCTGGGTCATCTCGGCCGGCTGGGGGGGCGGCTATGGGAACCGGGTCGTCATCGACCACGGTTTCCACGGCGGTGTCGACCTCTCGACGACCTATAACCACCTCAACCGGATCAAGGTCTGGAGCGGCTGGGTCCACCGCGGCGACGTCATCGGGTGGGAGGGGACCACCGGACTGTCCAACGGGTGCCACCTGCACTTCGAGACCCGCGAGAACGGCGTGCCCGTCGACCCGCGCAAGTGGCTCTGAGCGCCGCGACGGATACCGCGTCACCCGCGCCCTGCCGGTAGCGTTGCCACCGCACACCCGCGCGCAACACGACGGAAGGGACGGCGGTGGCCAAGGAGCAGGGGCGCAAGCTGGTCGCCAGCAACCGCAAGGCGCGCCACGACTACCTCATCGAGGACACCTATGAGGCCGGCCTCGCCCTCACCGGCACCGAGGTGAAGGCGCTGCGGATGGGCCGGGCCTCCCTCGTCGACGGCTGGGCCGCGTTCACCGGCGACGAGCTGTGGCTCGAGGGCGTCCACATCCCCGAGTACTCCTCCGGCACGTGGACCAACCACGCTCCCCGTCGCCGACGCAAGCTCCTGCTCCACCGCACCGAGCTCGAGAAGATCGCCCACAAGACCCGCGAGAGCGGCCACACCATCGTCCCGCTGTCGCTGTACTTCAAGGACGGGCGGGCCAAGGTCGAGATCGCCGTCGCGAAGGGCAAGAAGACCTACGACAAGCGGCACGCGCTGCGCGAGCGCCAGGACCGGCGCGAGGCCGAGCGGGCCCTGAACTCCAGGGGGCGATGATGCGCCGACGCACGCTGCCGAGGTCGGTTCGGATGCTTGCCGTGGCCGCGTATGCCGCGGTCGCGGCCGGGGTGCTTGTGCCGGTCGCGGTCGCGGCGTCGGCCGCGGCATACCCGCTGGACACGCCGAGCCGCGCCTACGCCGTGGCGACCAAGGACAACGCGACCCGGTTCGGCGCCGCCTACACGGTCAACGCCGACGGCTCGGTCGATGTCGTCGAGGACATCACCTGGTCCTTCCCGTCGGGGCAGGAGAAGCACGGGATCTACCGCGACATCACCGTGCGCGCGGGCTACCAGGACAGCACGACGCAGTACCGCTACTACGCGCTGAGTGAGGTCGGGGTGTCCTCGCCGACCGGCGCCCCGAGCGACATCTCCATCACCGACGAGGGTGCGACCGTGCAGCTGCGGATCGGCAGCCCGTCCCGCACGGTGACCGGCACCCAGCAGTACGTCGTCCGCTATCACCTCGCCCACGTCGTCAACGACATCGGCGACGGGACGGCGGAGTTCTACTACAACGTCATCGACCCGTCGAACTCGACGCCGACGGAGAGACTCTCGGCCACGGTGGCCGGCCCGGTGGCCGCGACGAAGGCGGCCTGCTTCTACGGCGCCCGTGGCTCGACGACCCCGTGCACCGCGGCGGCGGGCGACACCTCGACCTTCCAGGTGCCCGACCTCTCGGCCGACGAGGGCGCCTCGGTCGTCACGTCCTACCCCCGGGACGCCTTCGGAGACCTCACCCCGGACCTACGCGAGGGCAGCGCCGACACCTCGTCCGGCAGCTCGCTGTCGCCGACCGCGGCGCGCGGCCTGGGCTACCTCACCGGCGGGCTCGGCCTGCTGGCGCCGCTGCTCGCGGCCGGCGCGATGGGCGTCCTGGTCTGGAAGCGCGGGCGGGACGAGCAGTACGCCGGGCTCACCCCGGGGCTCACTCCCGGCATGGGCCAGGAGATCCCCGTCGTACGCACCTCCCGCGAGCCGACCGTCGCGGTGCAGTTCACGCCGCCCGAAGGGGTCCAGCCGGGGATGCTGGGGACGATCATCGACGAGGAGGCCAACGTCGTGGACGTCACCTCGACGCTCATCGACCTCGCGGTGCGCGGGTACCTCGTCATCGCACAGGTCGAGGGCAGCCACTTCTGGGTCAAGGACGACTGGACGCTGACCCGCACCTCCCCCTCGGCCGGTGGCCCGTCGCTCAACGCCTACGAGCAGGTTCTCCTCGACTCGGTCTTCGTCAGCGGTCCGACCGTCACCCTGAGCGAGCTGAAGAACACCTTCGCCCCGACGCTGAAGAACGTGCAGCGGCTGATGTACCAGGAGACCGTCGACCGGGGCTGGTTCCGGGCCTCTCCGGAGATCCAGCGCGGGATGTGGACCGCCGGTGGCCTCGCCCTCATCGTCGGGTCGGTCATGGGCGGGATCTTCGTGTCGGCCGTCGGCGGCGGTGCCTTCCAGGACGCCGGCCTGCCGCTGCCCCCGGGGTGGATCCTCGGGATCGGCGGCGTCATCGCCGGGCTCATCGTCCGCTCGCTCGGCAAGCGGATGGCCTCGCGCACCGCCGTGGGCAGCGCCGTCCTCGCCCAGAGCCGTGGGTTCGAGCAGTACCTCAAGACCGCCGAGGCCGGCCAGATCAAGTGGGAGGAGGCCCAGGACATCTTCAGCCGGTACCTTCCGTACGCGATCGTGTTCGGGGTCGCCGAGCGGTGGGCCAAGGTGTTCCAGGAGGTTGCCGACGCCGCGGCCGCCGCCGGCCAGAGCATCGCGGCGCCGCTCTGGTATGCCGGTGCCTGGGACTCGGCCGGGTTCGGCCGGCTCGCCGCGGGCATGGACTCCTTCTCGACGACCGCGGCCGGGACGTTCGTCAGCACCCCGGGGTCGTCCGGCGGCAGCGGGTTCAGCGGCGGTGGAGGGTTCTCCGGCGGCGGCGGCGGTGGCAGCTCGGGCGGTTCGTGGTAGCCGGCCGCTGACGGTCGCGCAGCCCCCCTCAGCCGGGGGTCACGACGAGGAGCAGGTCCCCGCCCTCGACCTGCTGGACCGCACCGACGGCCAGCCGGGCCACCGTGCCGCCGACCGACGTCGTGATGTTCGCCTCCATCTTCATGGCCTCGATCGTCGCCACGACGGCCCCGGCCTCGACGACGTCCCCCTCGGCGGCGACGGGTGTCACCATGCCGGCGAACGGTGCGGCGACGTGGCCGCGCGTGTTCGGGTCGGCCTTCTCGGCCGCCTTGACCCGGACCTCGGCCGACCGGTCGCGCACCATGACCGGCCGGAACTGGCCGTTGAGGGTGCACATGACCGTGCGCATGCCCATCTCGTCGGTCTCGCCGATCGAGGACACCCCGAGGATGAGCCGCTTGCCCGCCTCGATGTCGACCTCGACCTCGGCGCCCAGGTCGAGGCCATGCAGGAACTCGACGGTCGGCACCACACCGAGGTTGCCGAACTGCTCGACGGAGGCCTCGTAGTCACGGGTCGGCCCGGGGAAGAGCAGGGCGTTGAGGGTGCGCTGCGGGTCGTCGGCGAGGGACTGCTCCTGCTCCGGGGTCAGCGAGGTGACCCGCGGCTTGGCGCTGCGGCCGGCGAGCGCCTTGCTGCGGAACGGCTCGGGCCAGCCACCGGGTGGGTCGCCGAGCTCACCCTCGAGGAAGCCGATGACCGAGTCCGGGATGTCGTACGTCGTCGGGTTCTCCTCGAAGTCGTCCGGGTCCGCCCCGGCTCCGACGAGGGCGAGCGCGAGGTCTCCGACGACCTTGCTGCTCGGGGTGACCTTGACGATGTTGCCGAGGATCCGGTTGGCCGCGGCATACATCGTCTCGATCTCCTCGAACCGGTCGCCCAGCCCGAGGGCGATGGCCTGCTGGCGCAGGTTCGACAGCTGACCGCCGGGGATCTCGTGGACATAGACGCGGCCGGTGGGTGAGGCCAGGCCGGACTCGAAGGGCGCGTAGAGCCGGCGGACCGCCTCCCAGTACGGCTCGAGCGACATGACGGCCGGGAGGTCGAGGCCGGTCTCGCGACCGGTGCCGTTGGTCGCGGCGACGAGGGCCGACATCGAGGGCTGGCTCGTCGTCCCGGCCATCGGCGCGCTGGCGGCGTCGACCGCGTCGACGCCGGCGTCGATCGCGGCGAGGAGGGTGGCGACCTGACCCCCGGCGGTGTCATGGGTATGCAGGTGGACCGGCAGGTCGAAACGCTCGCGCAGGGCAGCCACCAGCCGGGCGGCGGCCGGGGCGCGCAGGAGGCCGGCCATGTCCTTGATGGCGAGGACGTGGGCGCCGGTGTCGACGATCTGCTCGGCCAGCCGGAGGTAGTAGTCGAGTGTGTAGAGACGCTCGCCCGGGTCCATGAGGTTGCCCGTGTAGCAGAGGGCGACCTCGGCGACGGCGGTACCGGTCTCGAGGACGGCCTCGACGGCGGGGCGCATCTGCTCGACGTCGTTGAGCGAGTCGAAGATGCGGAAGATGTCGAGCCCGGTCCGGGCCGCCTCGGCGATGAAGGTGTCGGTGACGTGCCGCGGGTACGGCGTGTAGCCGACGGTGTTGCGGCCACGCAGGAGCATCTGGAGGGGGACGTTCGGCATCGCGGCGCGCAGCAGCGCGAGCCGCTCCCACGGGTCCTCGGAGAGGAACCGCAGCGCCACGTCGTACGTCGCCCCGCCCCACGCCTCCACCGACAGCAGCTGCGGGGTGAGCCGCGAGACGTGGTCGGCGACGGTGAGCAGGTCTCGGGTGCGCATCCGGGTCGCGAGAAGGGACTGGTGGGCGTCCCGGAAGGTCGTGTCGGTGACCGGGACGTCGGTCCGCTCGCGCAGCTGCCGGGCGAACCCCTCCGGTCCCAGCTCGAGGAGCAGGTCGCGGCTCCCGGGTGGCCGGGCCGCGGCGGCGTCGATCCGGGGGAGCTTGGCGACAGGTTCGATGTGGGTGCGGGCCGGGCCGTGCGGCCGGTTGACGGTGACGTCGGCGAGGTAGGTGAGCAGCTTGGTGCCCCGGTCGGCGGACATCCGCGCCCGCAGCAGCTCGGGGTGTTGGTCGATGAAGGACGTCGTGGCCCGGCCGGCCTGGAAGACGGGGTCGGAGAGCACCGCCTCGAGGAAGGGGATGTTGGTCGAGACGCCCCGGATCCGGAACTCGGCGAGCGCTCGGCGGGCGCGGGCCACGGCGACGGGGAAGGTCCGCCCGCGGCTGGTGAGCTTGACGAGCATCGAGTCGAAGTGAGGGCTCACCTGAGCGCCCATGAAGACGGTGCCGCCGTCGAGGCGGATGCCGCCGCCCGCCGCGCTGCGGTAGACGGTGATCGTCCCCGCGTCGGGACGGAACCCGTTGGCGGGGTCCTCGGTCGTGATCCGGCACTGGAGGGCGAAGCCCCGGGTGGAGATGTCCTCCTGGGCGAGCCCGAGGTCGGCGAGCGTGGCGCCGGAGGCGATCCGCATCTGCGAGACGACGAGGTCGACGTCGGTGACCTCCTCGGTGACCGTGTGCTCCACCTGGATGCGCGGGTTCATCTCGATGAAGACGTAGGACCCGTCCTCGCCGACGAGGAACTCGACGGTGCCCGCGTTGACGTAACCGATGGAGCGGGCGAAGGTCACCGCGTCGCCGCAGATCCGGTCGCGCAGGTCGGGATCGAGATCGGGGGCCGGGGCGATCTCGATGACCTTCTGGTGGCGGCGCTGCAGAGAGCAGTCGCGCTCGAAGAGGTGGATGACCGAGCCCGTGCCGTCGGCGAGGATCTGGACCTCGATGTGCCGGGGGTTGAGCACAGCCTGTTCGAGATAGAGGGTCGGGTCCCCGAAGGCCGACTCGGCCTCGCGCTGGGCGGCCTCGAGGGCGTCGCGCAGGCCGGCCGGGGACTCGACACGGCGCATCCCGCGGCCGCCGCCACCGGAGACCGCCTTGACGAAGAGGGGGAAGCCGAGGTCCTCCGCGGCGGCCTCGAGCCGGTCGAGATCGGTCGTCGCGGGAACGCTCGTGAGGGTCGGCAGCCCCGCCGCCCGGGCGGCGGCGATGGCCTTGGCCTTGTTGCCGGTGAGGTGGAGGACCTCGGCGGGTGGCCCGACGAAGGTGATCCCGGCGGCGGCGCAGGCCTCGGCCAGCCGGGGGTTCTCGGAGAGGAACCCGTAGCCGGGGTAGATCGCGTCCGCGCCGCACTCGAGGGCGACCCGGACGATGTTCTGGTGGTCGAGGTAGGCGCGCACGGGGTGCCCCTGCTCGCCGATCTCGTACGACTCGTCCGCCTTGAGGCGGTGCTCGGAGGTGCGGTCCTCGTGGGGGAACACGGCGACCGTCTTTGCACCGAGCTCGGTGGCGGCGCGGAACGCCCGGACGGCGATCTCTCCGCGGTTGGCGACCAGGACCTTCTCGAACACGGGGGCCTCCGATGTCGTCGGGAAACCACAATCGTATGAGCCACGTCACAACGGCCCGAGGGTGTCCGCAGTGCGGGCGCCGTGAGACGCGTGCGGAGGCGTCGACGACCGTGCGGAGGCGTCGGCGACGGTGCTCGCCCCCGTCAAGAGGTGGCCTCTTGGGTGGGGTGTCGACGGATGGGTGTGGCGGGGTGGGGGAATCCGGTTGGGCCCCCGGTCGTTGTACCGGCATACTGGCCGGTGGTCCTCGTGACACGTGTGACGCGTGTTCTCGTGGCATGCGGGACCCGTGGCCTCACGACATGCGAGGCCAGGCAGGTCGCCGGCACGGCCGGCGGACGGACAACTGAACAGCGTGGGTTTGAGCCCCTCATGGGGGTGATCGGTTTCGACATTGGTCGGCTGGTCAGGGGAAGCGGGTCGAGGACGCAAGGTCATCTCGTCAACGCTCCTTGCAACACAATAGGTGCCGATTCCAAGCGCACCGACTTCGCCCTCGCCGCCTGAGCGAGCTCCGAAGTCCGTCAGCCTAGGTTTGCTTTCGGCCTAGTTCCTGGCGTCGTCTAGGAAGCTTGCCGCGTCGTCATGTCGGGGGACGCACGCGGGACACTCACTCGACTGGGCCTGTCAGGGAACGTGTGCGCGCGAGCCCTGGGGCCGAGAAAATCCATAGCGCACTGCACCCGGAGAAGCCCTGGTTTCCCGTCAGTGGACGCGGGTTCGATTCCCGCCACCTCCACCATCGGCTCGACCCACGCCGGTCCGCGCAGCGGCCCCTTCCTCGCCTCGAGGAGCGGGCCGCTGCGGTCCGTCGGCCGCCCGGCCCGGGTTCGGCCCGGCACCGGTGCGGTTGAATGCCGTATGCCGTCCCAGCCCGTCCAGCGCGACCCTTCGCGTCCCGGGGCGGACCACGAGCGGATCGGCGTCCGGGATGTCGGAGACTGGCGCACGGCGGGCGGGCGAGCGCTGGTCACCACCGTCGTGCACGCCGCGACGCTCGTGGGGGACCTGCTCCGCTGGTCGGCGGCGAACCTCGTGCTGGTCGGCACGGCGGTCCTCGGTGGCCTGGTCATCCTCGGCCTGAACTGGGCGGCCGGGGAGGTCTATGAGGCGGTCACCGAGAACGACGGGTTGGCCGCCCTCGACCAGCCGGTGCTCGACGGCGCGATCCGGCTGCGGTCCCCGGGCCTGGACACCGCGGTGACGGGGTTCACCAACCTCGGCGGCACGATCGGGATGCCGGTCCTGGCGACCGTCCTGACCGTTGGCGTCGCCCTGCTCTGGCGGCGGTGGACGCCGGTCACCCTCATGCTCATCGCCACCGCAGGGTCCCTCACCATGACGACGCTCGGCAAGGAGCTCGTCGGCCGGACCCGGCCTCCGGCGTCGCTCGCGGTGCCCCCACTGGAGACCTCGCCGTCCTTCCCGTCCGGGCATACCCTCAACGCCACCGTGGTCATGGGCGTCGCGGCATACCTGCTGATCGTCCACTGGGCGCAGCGGTGGGCGCGGGTCGCGACGGTGGCCGTCGCCGCGTGCTTCGCCGTCGCGATGGGTCTGTCGCGAGTGTTCCTCGGCCACCACTGGCTCACCGACGTCATCGCCGGGTGGTTGCTCGGTCTGGCCTGGGTGGCCACCGTGGTCACCGCACACCGGCTCCGGGTGACGGTGCGTCGGGCCCTACCGGGGCCCCCGGCGCAGAACGCACCGTGGCCCCGGTAGGAACCCCGGGGCCACGGTTGCCGTATGCCGCTGGGGTCAGCGCGTGTCGCTGCCGCCGGCGCCCGCGGCGCGGCCGGCCTCGAGCCGGGCCACCGGGACCCGGAACGGGGAGCAGGACACGTAGTCCAGGCCGGTCTCGTGGAAGAAGTGAACCGACTCCGGGTCCCCGCCGTGCTCACCGCACACGCCGACCTTGAGGCCGGGCCGGGCTGCGCGTCCCTCGGTCGTACCCATCTGGACCAGCCGGCCCACGCCGGTGGTGTCGAGGGTCTCGAACGGGGAGACCCCGAAGATGCCCATCTCCATGTACTTCCCGAAGAACGCGGACTCGACGTCGTCGCGCGAGAAGCCCCACGTCGTCTGGGTCAGGTCGTTGGTGCCGAACGAGAAGAACTCGGCCACCTCGGCGATGTCACCGGCCGTGAGGGCCGCCCGTGGCAGCTCGATCATCGTGCCCACGAGGTGCTCGACCTCGACGGGGTGGGCTTCGCGGGACTGCACGGCCGCGGCGTCGATCTCGCTCTTGATGTTGGTGAACTCCTGGACCGCGCCGACCAGCGGCACCATGATCTCGGGCCGGGCCACCTTGCCGGACTCGGACACGACGGCTGCCGCCTCGAGGATGGCCCTGGACTGCATCTGGAACAGGCCGGGGATGGCCAGGCCGAGCCGCACGCCGCGAAGGCCGAGCATGGGGTTCTGCTCGTGCAGCCGGTTGACCGCCCGGAGCAGGACGACGTCCTTCTCGTCGACCTGGCCCTTGGCCTCGGCGAGAGCCACCTTGACCGACAGCTCGGTGAGGTCGGGGAGGAACTCGTGCAGCGGCGGGTCGAGCAGCCGGATGGTGACGGGCAGCCCTTCCATCGACTCGAAGATCTCGACGAAGTCCTGACGCTGCATCGGTAGCAGCTCGTCGAAGACCGCCTGGCGGGCCTCCTCGGTGTCGGCGAGGACGAGGCGCTCCACCAGCTCGCGGCGCTCGCCGAGGAACATGTGCTCGGTGCGACACAGACCGATGCCCTCGGCACCGAACCGGCGGGCCCGGTCCGCGTCGGGTGCGTTGTCGGCGTTGGCGCGCACCCGCAGGCGGCGCTTGGCGTCGGCGACCTTCATGATCCGGTCGACGGCCTTGACCAGCGGGCCGCCCTCCTCCGCGCTGATGACCCCCTCGAAGTAGCTGACGACGGGGGAGTCCTTCACCGAGACCTCGCCGAGGAAGATCTCGCCGGTGGAGCCGTCGATGGAGATGACGTCGCCCTGCTTGACGACGGTGCCGTCGGAGGTCGTGAACTGGCAGGTCTTGGTGTCGACGTCGAGGGACTCGGCGCCACAGACGCAGGTTCGGCCCATGCCGCGGGCGACGACGGCCGCGTGCGAGGTCTTGCCGCCACGGCTGGTGAGGATGCCCTGGGCGGCGACCATGCCGGCGAGGTCGTCGGGGTTGGTCTCGCGGCGGATGAGGATGACCGGGGTGCCCCCCTCGGCCTGCTTCACCGCGGTGGCCGAGTCGAAGACGGCCTGGCCGACTGCGGCGCCGGGGGAGGCGCTCATGCCCTTGCCGAGGAGGCTGCGCTGGCCGGAGGTGTCGAAGTGGGGGAACATCAGCTGGGCGAGCTGCTCGCCGGTGACCCGCTGGAGCGCCTCGTCGTCGCTGATCTTGCCCTCGTCGACGAGGTCGGTCGCGATCCGGAAGGCCGCCTCCGCGGTGCGCTTGCCGACGCGGGTCTGCAGCATCCAGAGCTTGCCGCGCTCGATGGTGAACTCGATGTCGCACATGTCGCGGTAGTGCCCCTCGAGGCGCGCCATGATGTCGACGAGCTCGTCGTAGGACGTCTTGTCGATCCCCTCGAGGTCGGCGAGGGAGAGCGTGTTGCGGATGCCGGCGACGACGTCCTCGCCCTGCGCGTTCTGGAGGTAGTCGCCGTAGACGCCGACCGCGCCGGTGGCGGGGTCTCGGGTGAAGGCGACGCCGGAGCCGGAGTCCATGCCCTTGTTACCGAAGGCCATCGACTGGATGTTGACGGCGGTGCCGAGGTCGGAGGGGATGCGCTCGCGGCGGCGGTAGAGGATCGCGCGGTCGGCGTTCCAAGAGTTGAAGACCGCGATGACGGCAGCCCGCATCTGCTCACGCGGGTCCTGGGGGAAGTCTGTGCCGTAGTCCTGGCGGATGACCTTCTTGTACCTGTCGACGAGGTCCCTGAGGTCGTCGACGTCGAGGTCGAGGTCGTTGGTGACGCCCTTGGCGCTCTTGATGTCGTCGATGGCGTCCTCGAAGTGCTCGCCGGGCAGGTCGAGAACGGTCTTGCCGAACATCTGGATGAGCCGGCGGTAGGAGTCCCACGCGAAGCGTGGGTTGTCGGTCTGGGCGCTCAGGCCCTCGACCGAGGCGTCGTTGAGACCGATGTTGAGGACGGTCTCCATCATCCCGGGCATCGAGAACTTCGCGCCGGAGCGGACCGAGACGAGCAGCGGGTCCGTCGCGTCACCCAGCGTGCGGCCGAGCTTGGTCTCGAGGAGGGTCAGGTGCTCCTCGATCTGGGCTGCCATCTCGGTCGGCTCGGAGCCGGTCTCGAGATAGGCCCGGCAGGCCTCGGTGGTGATGGTGAACCCGGGAGGAACGGGAATGCCGAGGTTGGTCATCTCGGCGAGGTTCGCCCCCTTGCCTCCGAGGAGATCCTTGAGGTCCTTGTTGCCTTCCTCGAAGTCATAGACGAACCGCGCCATTGCCAGCCTCCTGGGCTTCGTGATCGATGAACCTAGAGAATCGTATTACCCACGGATGCGGCCGACTCGGCTGGTTCTCTGCCCCGGAACGGGGAATCGGTGCCATGCGTGACCGATGCCACACGTTCCCACACCTCCGGTCTCAGCCGGTGGCCGGTCAGCGGCCCTGGGCCTCGCCGACCGGCGGGCGGCTACGCCGCCAGGTCGAGAACCCACTGATCGCCCTGGCGGGTGAAGCCGAGCCGGCCGTAGTAGGCGCGGACCATTCCGGGCGGGGTGAGGATCCGACGGAAACCGCGACCGGTGAAAAGGCCGCTGCGTCGGTAGACGAACTCGCCCGGGGTGAAGTCGCGGAACCTGGGCGTCACGTAGTCGAGCTCGACCTGGGCGGTGCCGTCACCGGCGTCCGCGACGATGACGACGCCGGCGGTCTCGTTGCCGCGCTGGACGAGGTATGCCGTCCGCTCGCCGGCGCTGGGGCGGGCGCCGTCGAACGCCGGGAAGAAGCGGGCGATGTCGGCCCGCTCGACCTCGAGGAAGTGCCGGAGGTAGCGGTCGTCCTCGGAGACCTCGAGGACGGCATACGCGCCCTCGTCCCGCCGCTGGGACCACAGCCGCCAGATGAAGAAGAGGTTGATGCCGGAGAGGACGACGTTCATCGCGACCATCGGCCAGACGGCGACGGCGGCGTTGAACCCGACGAGGATGACGCACGCGGCAAGGTTGAGGACGCGGAAGCGGAGCACCCGGGCCTGCATGAGCGAGAAGACCAACAGCGCAGACCCGAACCACCCGATCGCTTCCCACCAGCCCATCGACATATGCGCCACTGTAGGTGGCGGCCGCTGACGGTCGTGGGGTGGACGACGGGCAGGGCATCTCCGACGACGCCGTCGACCACGAGCGCTACCTGCTGCGCGCCAGGGTGGCCGACTCCATCTCCGGCAGGTAGATCCCGTACCGCGCGGCCCCGTTGAGGCCCGCCCGATGGCGCAGCGCCGCCTGGGCCGCGGCCCGGTTGGCATCCTCGCCCGCCCAGGCCGCCAGGACCGGTTCCTGCAGGGCTCGGCCGAAAGAGAAGCTCAGCTCCCACGGGTGGGGACCTCGCCGGTTGAGCGCGTCGAGCCGTGCCGTCGCCTGCGGGGCGGCCATGCCGCCGGACAAGAACACGATCCCCGGCACGGCGGCCGGGACGGTGGCCCGGAGCACGTCGAGGGTCGCCTCGGCGATCTCGTCGTCGCGAACCTCGTCGGGGCAGTCCCTGCCCGGCAGGACCATGTTCGGCTTGAGCAGGGTGCCGGCCAGGTCGACCCGGTGGCGGGACAGCTCGGCATAGACGGTCCACAGCGCGTCGCCGGTGACCTCGGCGCAGCGGTCGAGGTCGTGGACGCCGTCCACGAGGACCTCGGGCTCGACGATGGGGACGAGTCCCGCCTCCTGGGCCAGGGCGGCATACCGGGCCAGGGCGTGGGCGTTCGAGGCCACGCAGGTGGCCGTCGGCAGGCCATCACCGATCTTGATGACGCTCCGCCACGTGACGAACCGAGCGCCGAGGGCCACGTACTCCGCGAGCCGGTCGCGCAGGCCGTCCAGGCCGCTGGTGACGACCTCGCCCGGGAAGCCGGCGAGGGGCGTGGCGCCTCGGTCGACCTTGATGCCCGGAATGACGCCCGCGGCCCGGAGGACCTGGGGGAACGGGACGCCGTCGGAGTCGCTCTGGCGGATCGTCTCGTCGACGAGGATGACGCCGCCGATGTGGTCTCCGAGTCCCTCGGTCGTGAGGAGGATCTCGCGGTACGCGCGACGGCGCGGTTCGGTCGACTCGAGTCCGATCGTGGCCAGACGCGTGGCCATGGTCGGCCGGCTCTCATCGGCCGCGAGGATGCCCTTGCCCGGAGCGACGAGGGCCCGGGCCGTGTCGATCATGGAGGCGGTTCCCATGACTCCAGCCTGCCCCGGGGGAACGGGGCCGGCGCGGGCCTGTCAGTGAGATCACCTTCGTTCCGCGGCCGGCGTGGGGGACCCGGTCTCGGCACAGGTCCTCGGGGGATGATGACCCGGTGACGCACGAGACGACCGACCCGACGACCGTGGCCCGCGCAGTGCGGGTCGCGGCGTGGGGGCTGGGGGGAGGTGCCGTCCTGCTCGTCCCGTGGACGGCATACCTCGCGGTGACCCTGCCCCGCAGGGCGGTGGCGGTCCACTACGCGCTGGCCTGGGCGGGGTTCGACCTCATGCTCATCGCCGTCCTCGGCGCGGCCGCATATGCCGCGTTCCGCTCACCGCGGTGGCTTCCGGTGTGGGCCGCGTCCACGGCGACGATGCTCGTCGTCGACGCGTGGTTCGACATCGTCACCTCGCGGGGCCTGGACAAGATGTGGGCGCTCGTCATGGCGGTGCTGGTCGAGCTTCCGGTGGCGGTCGCGTGCATCTGGCTGGCCCAGCAGGTCCAGGAGCTGCAGCAGTGGCGGGTCCGCCGGGCCGCCAAGCCGGTCGGAGAGGCACGGTGAGGCACGCGGCGGCGACTTCGGGTCCGGCCACGAGGCAGAGCAGCCGCTACTGGCTCGTCGCGTTGGCGTTCGCCCTGGCGGTGCAGGTCGTGGTCCTCTATGCGCCGAGTGTTGGGGGCGCGTTGCCGTTCCCGAACGCCGACAAGCTCGTCCACGCCACGGTCTTCGCCGTGCCGGTCGTCGCCGCGCTCCTGGCCCGGCTGCGGGTCAGCCTCGTCGTCGGGCTGGCGGCGGTGCACGCACCCGTGAGCGAGCTCGTCCAGTACACGTTCCTCCCGCACCGCGACGGTGATGTCTGGGACGCGGTGGCCGACCTCGTCGGGGTGGGCCTCGGCTGGGCGCTGGCGCGCTGGCTCGCCGCCCGCCGCTGATATCCTGGTGGTTCGCCGCCGGAGCACCGATGGCCCGGCCCGTCTCCATCCGTCGCGATCACCTGCGCTCGCCATGGCATGTCCGGACGACCCAGGCACCCCCGACACGACTGAAGTGAGATCACCATGCCCACCCCCAAGGGCAAGACCCCCCGCGGCCCGAAGAAGGCCCGGTGGAGCGCGAACCGCAAGGCCGAGGCGAAGCGAGTCCGCCGCTCCGGCACGGGTTCGGCCACCGCCGGCGCGACCGGTCGGCCGGGGCGTACGTCCGGGGAGGCCCGGACGGAGCGGCCGGCCCGGAGCGAGAAGCCGACCGCGCGGGGTGACAGGCGGTCGGCCGGCGAGAAGGGATCCCTGGGCGAGAAGCGTTCGGCGGGCGACAAGCGGCCCGCGCGCGCCGGGGAGCGGCCGGGCTGGGGCGCCAAGCCCCCCGCCCGGGGTGAGCGGCAGCCGGCTCGGGCTGACCAGTCGACTTCACGCGGCACGTACGGTTCCGCGCGGGGCGAGAAGCCCCCGACCGGCGACCGGCGCCCCCCACGCGCCGCCGAGCGTCCCGCCAGGGGCGAGAAGCGTTCGGGTGGTGCCGAGCGCCCGGCCCGGGCCGACGCGCACCCGGCACGTTCCGAACGTCTCGAGAGGGGCGGCCACGGCCGGGTCGCCGACCCCGCACGCCGGGACCGCCACGAGGGTCGTCACGTCGACCGGTTCGGCGACCGCGACCCGAGCGCTGCGCAGCGGTCCGCCGCGCGCGCGAACCGGCATCCCGCCAGGGACGCGCGCACCGCGACCGACGGCGGGTTCGCGGCGCTCGGCCTGCCGGAGGTCCTCGTCGAGCGGCTCTCCCGGGACGGGATCATCGACCCCTTCCCCATCCAGGCCGCCACCATCCCCGACGCCCTGGCCGGCCGCGACGTCCTCGGACGCGGGCAGACCGGGTCCGGCAAGACGCTGGCCTTCGGGCTGCCCATCCTGGCCCGGCTCGCCGCGGACGGCCGCCGTGCCCAGTCGCTGCGACCTCGAGTGCTCATCCTCGTCCCGACCCGCGAGCTGGCCATGCAGGTGAGTGACGCCCTCGAGCCGCTCGTCCACGTCCTCGGCCTGCGCCACCGGCTCGTCGCCGGTGGCCTCTCCTACGAGCCGCAGATCTCCGCACTGGCCCGCGGGGTCGAGATGCTCATCGCCACCCCCGGCCGGCTGGCCGACCTCGTCGAGCGCGGCGCGGTCGACCTGGGCGGCATCGAGACGGCGATCCTCGACGAGGCTGACCACATGGCCGACATGGGGTTCCTCCCCGAGGTGTCGGCGCTTCTCGACCTCATTCCGGCGGGCGGGCAGCGGCTGCTCTTCTCGGCCACCCTCGACAAGGGTGTCGACACCCTCGTCGAGCGCTACCTCGTCGACCCGGTCACTCATTCGACCGACGACGCGACGGCCTCGGTGACGACGATGGCGCATCACATCGTGCTCATCGACCCGCAGGACAAGAAGGCGCTCACGGCACAGCTGTCGCACCGCCGCCGCCGGGTGATCGTCTTCGTGCGGACCCAGCTCGGCGCCGACCGCGTCGCCCACGAGCTGCGTGAGCGGGGCGTGCTCGCCGCGGCCCTGCACGGCGGGCTCAACCAGTCGGTTCGCAACCGGGTGCTCGAAGCGTTCCGCGACGGCCGGGTACCGGTCCTCGTCGCGACGGACGTCGCTGCGCGCGGCATCCACGTCGACGATGTCGGGCTCGTCCTGCAGGTCGACCCGCCGCGCGACCACAAGGACTACCTCCACCGAGCCGGGCGCACCGCCCGTGCCGGCGAGCAGGGAACCGTCGCCACCCTCGTTCTGCCCCACCAGCGTCGGATGATGGAGCGGCTCATCGAGTCCGCCGGCGCGGAGGCCACGACGACGCGCACCCGCCCCGGGGACGCGACGATCCGGTCCCTCGGAGGCGGCGAGCCCAGCGGTGTGCCGGTGCCGGAGGAACGGTGGAGGCCGATCCTCGAGGGCCAGCCCCGCCGGGGTGCCGGGGGCCGCGGCGGCCGTCGGCCGCCCTCTCGCCAGGGCGCCCGCCGCCGCCCTTAGGGTGAGGTCGCGGGCAGGGCTGCCCCCCGCGGGCCGGGCAGGCACAATGGGCGGGTGAGCGCCGAGTACACCACCGGGCGCCTCCTGGTCGCCACGCCACAGATCGAGGAGGGCGTCTTCAAACGCAGCGTCGTCCTCGTCCTGCACCACGACATGGAGGGGGCGCAGGGGGTCGTGCTCAACCGGCCCCTCGACGCCGACATCGAGGACGTCCTGCCCGGGTGGGAGGAGCACCTCAGCGAGCCACACGCGCTCTTCCAGGGCGGGCCGGTCCAGGTCGACTCGGCCCTCGGGCTCGTCACCGTGCCGGGCGATGTCAAGGAGCCCTCCGGGGTCATGCGGCTGTTCGGGTCGGTGGGTCTGGTCAACCTCGACACCCCGCCGCTGCTCGTCGCACCCGAGATCGGGGGGATGCGGATCTTCGCCGGGTACGCCGGGTGGAGCCCGGACCAGCTCGACGCCGAGATCCGGACCGGGAGCTGGTACGTCGTCGACGCCGAGGTGCTCGATGCCTTCACCGACGAGCCGGGCGAGCTGTGGCGGCGGGTGCTGCGCCGTCAGGTCGGGTCGCTCTCGTGGGTCGCGTTGTTCCCCGACGACCCGGCGATGAACTGACGGCCGGCTAGTCGGGGTCCGCCTGCGCTCTGGCGAAGTCCGCCACGGCGGCGGCATCCGCCGTGGCGAGGCCCACGTCCGGCGGGACGAACCGGGCGGCGTGTGGCCCGATGCCCGCCGTCCCGGCGAGCCGCTCCCGGGTGGCGTCGGTGATCTCGTCGTCGAGCCAGGCGAAGGGGCGGCTCCCGACCCACTCGGCGACCTGGTCGGTCTTCCACCCGTGGGCCGGGAAGCCCGCGGCGGGGATGGTGAGCGGAACCACGGGCAGGTCGCTCGGCAGGCCGAGGATCGGGGAGATGAGCCGGTTCGCGTCGTCCCGCCAGGTCGTGGCCCACACCAGGTCGCAGAGCTGCGCCAGCTCGCGCAGCCATCGGCCGTGCGTGGGGTTGAGCGCTACCCAGTAGCTGCGGCCCCGGCGCAGGGTGAGCAGGTGGAACGTGTAGCCCGCGGACGGCTCCCGCGTCCGGAACCAGGGGGCGGCATACGGGTTGAGCGGTCCGTCGACGTCGAGGAGGAGGAGCGGGCGCGCCCGGAGGGAAGCGGTCATGACGTGCTCCCTTCTCGGGCGGCGGCGGTCCTGTCCCCGCCACGGTCACAACCCGGGACGGCCGGTTCGACACGCCGTGGCGTGCCATTGTCCCTCGCGTGGCTGGAACAATGGCGGGATGAGCGAGCCGCTGATCCCCCTTGAGGACCCGAACGCCCCCCAGCCGCAGCCGCAGACCCAGCCCCAGCATCGGACCGCGGTCCTCGAGCGTGAGGAGACGGTCCCGGAGCTGGCCGAGCCGGGTGACCACGAGCGGTTCTCGCACTATGTCCGCAAGGAGAAGATCCTCGAGAGCGCGCTGTCCGGCGAGCCGGTCGTTGCCCTGTGCGGCAAGGTGTGGGTGCCCGGTCGTGACCCGGAGAAGTTTCCGGTCTGCCCGACCTGCAAGGAGATCTACCAGGGCCTGCGCGCACCGCAGGACGGCGGGGAGTAGGTCGCAAGGCGGCGCTACCCCCGGGCGGCCGCCTGGACCAGCGGGCCGGTGCGGTGGTGCAGGTGGGTGACGAGCGAGATCGCCGTGTTCGCCCGGATGACGTGGGTGTCGTCGATGATCTGGTCGATGACCCGGCCGAGGTCGGCGTTGTCGCGGGCGACGATCCGGATGATGAGGTCGCCCACGCCGGTGATCGAGTGGATCTCGAGCACCTCGGGGATGGCCGAGAGATGCTCGACGACGGCCCCGTGCCCCTGCCGCTGCCGGATCTCGAGGGTGCAGAACGCCGTCACCGGGTAGCCGAGCGGCGCCGCGTCGACCTCGGGCGCGAAGGTTCGGATCACCCCCCGCTCCTGCATCCGGTCCAGCCGGGCCTGCACAGTCCCGCGGGCGACGCCGAGCTCGCGGGAGGCACCGAGCACGCCGATCTGTGGGCGCTCGGTGAACAGGGTGATGATCCGGGCATCGAGGGCGTCGATCCCATGTGGTGAGGTCATGGCACATTGTCTATCGTCACGCCGCAACCAGGCAACACTGTGCGCATCATGATCAGCGTGCCGAGTGAGGTTTGCATATCCGACGTGACGCAGCCCACAGTGGCGCAATGAGCGACACCACTCTCGACCTCACGACCGACGAACGCGCCGCCGGCCTCGGACTCGACCAGCTCAAGCAGCTCGTCGGGCTCGTCGAGTACGACGAGAGCACCGACCCCTTCCCGGTCACCGGGTGGGACGCCGTCGGCTTCGTCGTCGGCAACGCCACCCAGGCCGCTCACTACTTCCAGTCGGCGTGGGGCATGGAGCTCATCGCCTACCGCGGACCGGAGCAGGGCCAGCGCGACCACAAGTCGTTCGTGCTGCGCAGCGGCTCGATCCGGTTCGTCCTGCGGGGCGCCGTCGCTCCCGACAGCCCGCTCGTCGCCCACCATGCCAAGCACGGCGACGGCGTCGACGACATCGCCCTGGAGGTGCCCGACGTCGACCGGTGCGTCGAGCAGGCCCGTCGGGCCGGCGCGAGGATCCTGCAGGACCCGCACGACCAGAGCGACGAGTTCGGCACCGTGCGGATCGCCGCCATCGGCACCTACGGCGAGACGCGGCATACCCTTGTCCAGCGCACGGTCGGCGACAGCACGTATGCCGGCCCGTACCTGCCCGGGTACGTCGCCGCATCCTCCACCCACCGCCGGCGTGAGGGCGCGCCGGTGCGGCTCTTCCAGGCCCTCGACCACGTCGTCGGCAACGTCGAGCTGGGCAAGATGGACGAGTGGGTCGGCTTCTACAACCAGGTCATGGGCTTCGTGAACATGGCCGAGTTCATCGGTGACGACATCGCCACGGACTACTCGGCGCTCATGTCCAAGGTCGTCGCCAACGGCAACCACCGGGTGAAGTTCCCCCTCAACGAACCGGCGCTCGGCAAGAAGAAGAGCCAGATCGACGAGTACCTCGAGTTCTACGGGGGTCCCGGCGCCCAGCACCTGGCGCTGGCGACGAACGACATCCTCGCCACCGTCGACGCCCTGGCCGCCGAGGGCGTCGAGTTCCTCGCCACGCCCGACGCCTACTACGAGGACCCCGAGCTGCGGGCCCGGATCGGCAACGTCCGGGCGCCCATCGAGGAGCTGCAGCGCCGTGGGATCCTCGTCGACCGCGACGAGGACGGCTACCTCCTGCAGATCTTCACCCGGCCGCTCGGCGACCGGCCGACGGTCTTCTTCGAGCTCATCGAGCGGCACGGCTCCCTCGGCTTCGGCAAGGGGAACTTCAAGGCGCTCTTCGAGTCCATCGAGCGCGAGCAGGCCCGGCGCGGCAACCTCTGACCTCGAGGGCGGCCACGCCCAGCGGGCCGCCGCGGGAGCGCATGACACAGTAGTCCGCATGGCCATGCACTCGGGGTGGTACGAGGACCCCCACAACCCGGACCAGCTGCGGTACTGGGACGGCATCCTCTGGACGAACCGGACGACCCCCAAGGTCTCGCCGACGGCTCAGCAGTCGACGATCGGCCAGGCCCCGCCGGTGCCGGGCCAGGCGCCGCGGATCCCTGGCCAGGCCCCGCCGGCGCCGGGTCACCCACCGGCCCCGGGGCCCGGATACGGCCAGCCGTCCGGCTACGTCCCGCAGCAGTGGCAGAGCACGCCGTGGGCGCAGGCCGGACCGACCGCCCCGGACGGCACTCCCGTTGCGGCGTGGTGGCAGCGGCTGGTCGCCTGGTTCATCGACCGGGTCGTCACGTCCGTCCTGTCGCTCATCTTCGCGTGGCCCTGGGTAACCGACATCCTCGACGCCTTCCGGCGGCTGGTCTCGTGGGCGGCCGCGAACCCGCAGGCCGACCAGTCCGCCATCGACGTGCAGGCTCGGGCGTTCGCCGACCAGATCGGCGGCGTGGTCGTCCCCTACGTGCTCATCGCGATCGCCATCCAGCTCGTCTACCAGGTCGGCTTCGTCGCGGCGGCGGGGGCCACGCCGGGAAAGTTCCTGCTGGGCACCCGGGTGCGCCGGATGGACCGACCCGGCCCACCCGGCCTGGTCGCTGCGCTGCGCCGTCAGCTGATCTGGCTCGGCACCCGTCGTGCTGGGGTTCATCCCGATCTTCGGCATCGTCGCGCTCGTCGTGGGCCCGGTCGACAGCGCCTGGCTGCTCTGGGACGGGCGCCGCCAGTGCCTCCACGACAAGGTCGCCGGCACCGTCGTCGTCAAGAAGCTGTAGGACCCCGCTCCCGCCGGGCCGTCAGCCGTGCGCGGGCGTCGTCTCGTATGCCGCGTCCCTCGTCGCCGTTCGCGCCGTCCCTCGTCGCCTGTTCAGCAGGACGGCCAGGGTGACGGCGGCGACGGCATACACGATCGCGGGGACGGGGCGCACCGACGCGGCGGCGTAGGCGAAGGCGGCCGCCGCCGCCACGACCAGCCAGCCGAGCTCACCGACGAGGACGGCGAGGGCGACGAGCGGGAGGGCGTACCACCCGTAGGTCGGGGTCAGGGCGAGCAGAAAGGCGCCGAACAGCCAGAGCGCACCCTCCGCCGGGTCCGGGCGTCGTCGAAGGATGACAGCGACCGCGACCGCCAGGACGACGATGACGGCGAGCACCGCCGCGAGGTCGCGAGGCAGGACAAGGGCGAGCGACGACGCGCGGTTGGGGCCGCTCTCCTCCCGCAGATAGCCCGGGAGGTAGCCGAGGACGAGCGACCCCGCCGCGAGGACGTGCGGGAGATAGGTCAGCGCGAGCGTGCCGATGGCGGCGAGGGGCGCGAGGAGCACCCGCCAGCGCAGCCGGTGCCACGGCATGAACGCCGGAAGCAGGACCAGCGGGGTGAGCTTGACCGACGCGGCGAGCCCGATGAGGACGCCGGCGGTGGCCCAGGGCACGACCGCGCCGGCCCGGGACCGGGACAGGGCGCCCCACGCGACGGCAACGGCGCCGAGGACCAGCGCGACGGCGAGCACGTCGACGTGGGCGCCGTTGCTCGCCTCGGCGACGACGGTCGGGCACCAGGCCCACCAGAGGGCGTCGGTGGGGGAGCGCCCCCGGCGACCCAGCAGGGCGGCCAGCAGCGCGGCGATCGCGGCGGCGAGCAGAGCCGAGCCGATCTGTAGCCCGAGCGTTCCGAACCGCCAGGGTGTCACCGCGGCGACGGCGGCGAACCACGCCTCGGCGATGGGCGGGTAGATCGTCGGTACCTCCGGCCGGTTGATCCGAGTGCGGGGGTCGTTCCGGGTCTCGGCGAGCAGCCGGGACCGGTTCGTCGGGAGTGGCTCGGTGACGACGCCGGAGCGTTCGCCCCGGCCGAGGCCGGGGAAGATGACCGGGTCGCGCAACGCGGCCAGCCGGTCATCGAGAGGGACGTAGCGGTAGGGCGAGACGCCGGACAGCTGGACCCGGCCGTCCCACGCGTAGCGGTAGGCGTCGCTGCTGGACCGGGGCGGGGCGGCCAGCCCGGGCAGCTGGACGACAAGGGCGAGGGCGAAGACGGTGAGGACCGGGCGGGTCAGCGGCCGCCCTGGTCCGCTGGTCGCCCACCGGGTCACGATGACGAAACCGGCCCACCAGAGCAGCAGGATGACGACGAGTCGGCCCCGGTAGACGTCAAGGTCCCCGGCGGCGGCATACGCCGCAGCCAGGGTTCCGGTCACCGTGGTGCCGGCGAGCAGCCGTCGCATCCGCCCACTCTCGCCCATCGCGGCGGGCGGCAGGCGCCCCGGGACGCGTCCGGGCGCGTTCGTCATCGTCCCGTAAGGGTGGCGCCCCGGACGTCATCGTCCGGTAAGCGCCGGGGGGCTGCGTTGCCGGCCGGTCGCGCCTAGCGTCGATGGCATGGCCTCTCTCCCAACCCTTTCCGCGCCCGCGCCGGAGGACTTCACCTCGCCGGTGCACCACCGTGCGGTCGTCGCCCGGCTGGGGGTGTGGCTCGGCGTGGCGTTCACCGTGTGCTTCGCCACCGGCCTCATCAGTCACCTCCACCAGCACCCGGTGTCGTGGCTGCCTCTGCCGACATCACCGGCCTGGGGGTACCGGCTCACCCAGGGCGTCCACGTCGCCACGGGGACGGCGAGCCTGCCGCTGCTGCTGGCCAAGCTGTATGCCGCGTACCCGCGGCTGTTCGAGCGGCCGGTCCTCGGCTCGCCGCTGCGGGCACTGGAGCGCGGGTCGATCGCCGTGCTCGTCGCGTCCTCGCTCCTCATGGTGACCAGCGGCATCGCCAACGTCGCGCGATGGTACGTCTTCGGGTTCGGGTTCACCCGAGTGCACTGGGCGTTCGCGTGGGTGAGTATCGGGGCGCTCGCCGTGCACGTCGCCGTCAAGCTCCCGGCGGTCCGCGAGGCGTTCTCCCGCCCGGACCGCCAGGTCGTCCAGGAGGACGGGCGCCGTGCGTTCATCGTCGGTGCGCTCGGGGTGGCCGCCGGTGCCGTTCTGCTCACCGTAGGCTCCACGGTCCGTCCGCTCGAGGGACTGTCGATCCTGCGCAGCCGACGGCCGAGCACGAGCCCGCTCGGGGTACCGGTCAACCGAACGGCTGCGGCGGCCGGCATCCCGGCGTCGCTGGACCAGGCCGACGACGAGTCGTGGTCGGTTGTCGTCCGCGGCCAGGCCGGCGAGCAGACACTGTCCGCCTCAGCGATCCGCGCGCTGCCGCAGCGCACCGTGAGCCTGCCCATCGCGTGCGTCGAGGGCTGGAGCGCCGGCGCGATGTGGGGCGGGGTGCGGCTGCGGGATGTCGTGGCGGCTGCCGGAGGCGTGACCGGCGACGTGCGGGTCGTGTCGGCCGAGGCCCACGGCGTGTATCGGGAGAGCGTCCTGCCGCGCGCCTACGCGCAGCACCCGGACACGCTGCTCGCCCTCGAGCTCAACGGTCGACGACTGACCCGGGACCATGGCTACCCGGCGCGGCTCATCGCCCCGGACCGGCCGGGTGTGCTCCAGACCAAGTGGGTGGCCCGGCTGGAGGTGCTGGCATGACCGCAGAGTCGCTGTCGCACAGCCGGACCGGTGTGCCCCGCATGGTCGTCGGCGCGTTCGGTCTGGTCCTGGTGGGAGTGGGCGCGTGGGTGTTCTTCGCCGACGTCCCCGTGTCCGGGTGGGTGCGGGTGGTCGTCTGGCTCGCCGGCGGCGTCGCCGTCCACGATGGCCTTCTCGCCCCGGCGGCCGTGACGCTCGGTCGCTTGCGGCGCAACCGGACGCCGGAGCGGTTCGCCCCGGTCATCCGGTTCGTAGGCCTCGCGGCGCTGACCTTCGCCCTCCTGGCGGTCCCACTGTTCGCGACCGGTGGGATCCGACGCTGACCGCGTCGGTCAGTCGTCCTCGGCCAGGAGCCGGGACCAGTCGGTCGTGGCGAGGTGGTCCCTGGTGACCCTACGGGCCGGGCGCAGGGCGCAGCGGATGTAGGTCTCCGCGCGGGTCGGCAGGTGGCGTGGCGGGGTGTGCGTCGGGTCCGTCGGCGGGGTCGTCTGCTGGCTCGTCGGCCGGCCGGGCAGGAGCGGAGGCGCCACGGAGCGATAGGTGTGGCCCGTCGGCGTGGTGATCGTCGTGCGATGAGCGGTGGTGGGCCGGTTTGTGGAGTCTTGCGCAGTTGTCGGTCGCAGGCCCCCGGCATCGGCAGCGGTGGGCCCCGGCGAGTCGACCTGGGTGGCCCAGCCAGGTGTCTCCTTGACCTGGTTGCAGCGCTGGCAGAGCCCGGCGGAGTTGGCGAGAGAGGTGGGGCCATCGGCACGGTATGGGCGGACGTGGTCGCCCTGCCGGATCGGGGCGTCGCAGTGCGGCGTGCGGCAGGTCTGGTCGCGCAGTACGAGCATCCTGCGCAGCGCCCCATCGAAGCTGCGGCGCCGGGAGTCGGTCGCCACCAGGTCGCGGCCGTCGGGTGTGGTGTAGAGCCGACGCACCCAGACCTTGGCCCGCAGTCGCGCGCTCTCGTCGGCCTCGCGTTCGGGCGATGACGCCTCGATCGTCGCGCCGAGGTCGGACGGGGTCACCAACCGACGCGCCAGCGCGGCAGGCAGGGGAACGGGGCCCACCCCGGGGGCGGCCACCATGGCGGGGTCGTCGGCACCGCCGAGGAGGGCCCGGTCGGTCATCACCAGCCCGATCTCGACCGGGTGACCCGAGACGTGCGCCCGCCCGGTCAGTCGCTCGACGAGGGTGTCGGCCATGATCTGCCCCCGCCCGCGACCGTCACCCGTGGAGACCAGCCGGCGAGCGGCGGCGTCGAGGGCGGCATACACCGCGACCCCGTCGGCGACGGGCAGGTGGGCGGTCAGGAAGGTCATCGTGTCCGGGGCGGGCCGGATCGTGACGCGGCGGTCCTGGGCCGCACGCGAAGCTCTGGCGACGGCCGCCGCAGCGTCGAGCCGCTGGGCCAGCATCCGGGCGGCCCGCTCAACCGCACCGTTGCCCAGGTCGGCCAGATGGGGTCCGATCTCGGCGTCGACACGCCGGCGATCCTCGACCGACAGGCAGGCGGTCTCGCGCGCCATGACCGTCGCCCGCCACTCGCTCGTCTCTCCGGTGGTCAGCGTCGCAAGAGTCTGCGGCATCTCGTGTACCAGGGCCTTGGCCAACCCGAGCAAGCGGGACCCGGCGTGGGGGGACTCGCTGCGCGCCAGTGCCACCTGATCGGCGATGCCCCGGCCGACCAGCTCCGGCGCCACCCCCCGAGCCACCTGCGCGGCCCGTTGTGAGGCGTCGAACTGCACGCTCTCACGCGCCTGGGCGGCCGCCGCGGCGCCCTTGAGCCGCTCGAGCGCCGCGATGCGGTCGATCCTTTCGGCGTCGCCGGTCGCGGTCTCCATCGACCCCAGCCGAGCGACCAGGCCCACGAGCGCGTCCGTGGACAGCCCGTTCGACGATCGCCCATCGTCGGGCGCCTCGGTGGACGGCCCGTCGATCGGCGGGCGCATCGGTGTTGGAGAGTCGAACATGTGTTCGATGGTAGACGCAGCCGGTGACACTCCGGGCGGCCGTCCACAGGATGCTGCCAGGCTCCGCGCCCCGGGCTCGCCGATGGTCCTTCCATGACGGCTCGGCTCGGCCCGTGTCGAGGTGATGCCTCACGGGCCCGCCGAGGGACCTCGCCCGGCTCGGCCGCGGGACGGCCGTTTCCGACTCGGAGATGAGTATCCGGGACATGCCTGCCCGTCGCCCACGTCAGAGCCTGTGAGTGTCCGGAGCGACACCTCCGACAGGCGTGAGGGCGCACCGGCCAACCCCGAGCGGGTGTCGATGATGAGCGCCATGTCTCACCAGACGGTGGAGGCGCCCGCCGGGCGCTACGTGCGACGGGCGTGGTGGTCACTCCTGCTGTTCCCGGTCTCCGTCGCGGCGGCCATGCTGGTCGGCGAGGGGGCCACCGCAGCCCTGGGCTACTCCGAACCCAGCCTCGACTCCACGCCGGCGTGGGTGATCGCATCGGCGGTCGGTGCCGCGTTCGTCGCCTTCGCAGCACCCCTCCTGGTTATGCCGCCCGGAGTCGTCGTTCGGAGTCGCGACGGGACGAAAAGGCGACGAGGCCACGCGGGTCTGCCGCGGAGCGGCCGTACGCTCACTGCGCAGACCCCGTCGGCCGGCGGTGTTCCTGGGGCCGCGCGGCTCTCGCCCGAGCGGGCCCCAGGACTGGGGGCTCATGTCCTACTCGGGGGCCCTGAGCTCGGCGACCTTGGTGATGTAGTCGGCCCGCGCAGCCTCGGCGGACGTGCCGACCAGCGCCGCCCAGGCGTCGTACTTCGCTCGGCCGACGACATTGGTGAAGCCCGGGCGCTTCCCCGAGACATCTCCGACGGTCGCCTGCTTGTAGAGGGCGTACAGCGCGAGCTTGGCCTCCGGGCCAGGGTCCTTGGTCAGGGCGGACACCGCGGCGACGGCGGATTCGAAGTCGTCGGTCATGCGGCTCAGGCTAGCCCCGGGGGACGGCGACCGGCTGGGCGGAGCGGGCCAGGTCAGCCGGGCTCGCCGCCGGCTCGCGTCTCCTCCTCGCGGAGGCGAGGCTCGGTGCGGAGCTCCGGGTGGATGCCGCGCTTGTCGCGGTAGAACTCCCGGACCTTGTCCATGTCGGCGACGACGTCGGCCGTGGCGGTGATGGTGGGGCCGAACCCCGCTGTGCGAGTGGGGCCGTCGACGAAGGCGAGGGCGATCGGAAGGTTCGCCGCCCGCGCAATGCGCCAGAAGCCGGACTTCCAGTACGCGCCCTTCTTGCGGGTCCCTTCCGCTGCGAGGATGAGGAGGAACGGCTCACCGCTGCGGGCCTCGCGCACGAGGTCGCGGACCACGCCGGCCGGGTTGTCGCGGTCGAGCGGTATGCCGCCGAGCCGAGGCAGGAGCCAGCCGAGCGGCCCGGCGAAGAGCTCCTTCTTGATGAGCACCCGGGGCGGGACGCCGCCGCGCCACATGATGAGCAGCATCATCACGAAGTCCCAGCTGGACGTGTGCGGGGCACCGACGAGCACCCCGGTCCGGGGCACCTCGCCGACCGCCGTCCAGCCGGCGGCTCGCAGCACCAGCTTGGCGAGTCGACTCCTCATGGCGTTCCTCTCCCGGTCGTTGGCGCACCTCGGGACCCGACGGCTGACAACCTACGCCAACACCGAGGCCGCCAATGGCCCACGCCCGCGAGGGCCCACGCCCCACAACCAGGCGTCAGAGCTTGTAGCCGATGGTGCGCAGCAGGGCTCGCCGGTCGGTGACGTCGGCGTCGGTCTCGACGCCGAGCGGCGGCTCCCCGTCCACCACCCCGACGATGCCACGCCCCCGAGGGGTCACCGCGACGAGGACATCGACCGGGTTCGCGGTGGCGCAGAAGATCGTGCACACCTCGGGCACCGCCTTCACGGGGTTGAGCACGTTGAGGGGGAACCCGTCCCGCAGGAGGATGACGAACATGTGACCGGCGGCGATGGCGGACGCGTTGCGCGTCGCGAGGTCGACGAGCTCGGCGTCGTTGCCGGACCGCCGGACGAGCCGTGGCCCGGACGCCTCGCAGAAGGCGACCCCGAACCGCAGGGTCGGGCTCACCCCGACCAGTGCCTCGTGCAGGTCGTCAACCGTCTTGATGAAGTGCGCCTGCCCGATGACGACGTTCACGTCGTCGGGCTTGTCGACGGACACCACGTCCCAGGACAACGTCATCTCGGTCACCTCCCCATGGTCCCACCGCCCCGGCGAGTTCGCCCGAGAGCGGGCTCACCCGCGTGCCTCACGCGGCCGGGCGCAGGACGACGAACGCCCGGCCGGCGGCCCGCCAGTCCTCCATCGGCAGCAGACCCGCGGCCGCGGCATACCGGGTCAGGGCCGCCGACCCGACCTGCGCCCACGGGAACGGAACCGACGTGCGACCCACCGGACCATGCAGGGTGACGTCGGAGCGTTCGTCGCGGCCCTCGTCCTCGTCGACCTCGATGACCGCCGCGCCCTCGGGGCTGAGCAGCTCGCGGCAGCGCGAGAGCAGCGCCACCGGATCGGCGCCGATCCCGATGTTGCCGTCGGCGAGGAGCAGGGTCCGCCAGCGCCCCTCGGCGGGCAGCGTGCGGAAGACGTCGCGGAGCAGCGCGCTGCCGCCGCGGGCGCGGGTCTGGCCGACGGAGGCGGTCGAGAGGTCGATGCCGAGGGCCGGTATGCCGCGTGCGGCCAGCGCCTCGACGAACCGTCCCGGGCCACAGCCGATGTCGATGACCGGGCCGGTGCACCGGCTGACGACGAGCTCGTCGACGGGCGACATGCTCCGCCAGGCGGCGACGTCGAGCGGTGAGGGCTCGGGCGGCGCGCTCCCGGGACGGAACACGTCGACGGCGCGACCGGCGAGGGCGGCGTCCCACAGGGCCGTCGGGTCGCATGGCGCCGCGACGATCCGGCGGTAGGTCCGGGCGAACCGGGTACCGGGGACGAGCGCGGCCACCGCCTCGGCGTCCTCGGGTTCGTCGATGTCGCGCATCGGCGGGAGGAGGTGGACAGTCAGCCCGCACGCGCGGAGCCGGGCCAGCTGGTCCGGCCCCGTGTGGTCGGTCGACATGGGCACGCCGTCGAAGAGGCCGGGCCGATAGCGGCGCAGCCCGATCGCCCAGTAGCCCCCGTCCTGCGAGAGACCGAGCACGGCGTCGGCGCCGTGCCAGTCGGTCCGGAGGTCGGTGGCGGAGATCTGCGGGGTGTCCATCCCGACGAGCAGCGTCGGTCGGTCGGTGGCGTGGCCCAACGCGTCGTGCAGGGCCGCGTCGAGCCGCTCGCCGAGCCCGTCGCCGCGCTGGTCGAGGACCTCGACGCGGTCGCCCTTCAGCCAGGGGGTCCGCGGCCCGTCCCAGGCGACGACGGTGCGAGCCCCGGTGTCGTGGGCGGCGTCGAGCGTGTCGCGGATCGAGGCGGCGGCCAGCAGTGCGGCCTCGTTCGGCGTGAAGACCGGGCTGAGCCGAGTCTTCACCCGTCCGGGCCTCGGCGACTTGGCGAGCACGATGACCGTGTCGAGGTCGGGCCGCGTCGGGGCCGCGGAGGGGCCCGCCCACCGGCCCAGCACTGCCGTCGCCGCACCCTGGAGCCTCATGACGCAAGCACCCTGCTCATGTCCTGGACCGCCCGAGCCGCGCCGAGCCACGTGCCGGTGACCTTCGACCGGCCCTCGCGGGGGAGGTAGTCGACCGGCACCGACGTGACGAGCCAGCCGGCGTCGGCGGCCCGGACGACCGTCTCGACGGGGTATCCCGAACGACGGTCGGCGATGCCGAGCCCGCGCAACGGCTCCGTCGGTGCGAGCCGCATCGGCCCGATGTCGGGCAGCCCCACCCCGGTCCGCCGCGCGACGCGCCGGGCGAGGACCCGGTTGGCGACCCGGAGCCGCAGCGGCCAGGCCTCGCGGGAGGTCGCCCGGCGGGCGCCGACGACGAGGTGCCGCCCGCCCCGGTAAGCCGCCAGCAGGTCCGCGAGGGCGCCCGGGTCGAGGCTCGCGTCGGCGTCGGCGAACGCGACGAGCGGCGCCTCCGCAGCGAGCAGCCCCGCATGGCAGGCCGCTCCGTAGCCACGCTGCGGCGCGTCGACGACGACCGCCCCGAAGGAGTGCGCCACGGCTACGGACCGGTCGGTCGACCCGTTGTCGACGACGATCGGACGGGCCCACGAGGGCATCCGTGACAGGACCCACGGCAGGGCCTGCTCCTCGTCCAGGGTCGGCAGGACGACGTCGACGTGAACCATGTCTCGACGCTAGGGCGGGGCTGTCACCGGTGACCGCGCCGGGCGATGACGAAACCCTTACGAGGCGCGCCGGGTGATGACGAAACCCTTACGGGGAGGGGGCGGCAGCCCCCACGGGTCGGTCCGCCACGCGGCCGCGGCATACCCTCGGAGCATGGTCGCCACCGTGCTGGTCGTCGAGGACGACACGACTGTCTCGAGCGTCCTCTCGGCCTACCTGCGCCGGGCGGGCTTCGAGTCGCTGCTCGCCACCGACGGCGTGAGCGCGCTGCAGCAGTGGCGCGAACGCCGCCCCGACGTCGTCATCCTCGACATCATGCTGCCGCTCATGTCCGGCCTGGAGGTGCTGCGCCGTCGCCGGGCCGAGGACGACCACGCCGCCGTCATCGTCCTCAGCGCCCGGGGCGAGGAGGACGACCGGCTGCTCGGGCTCGAGCTCGGCGCCGACGACTACATGGTCAAGCCGTTCAGCCCGCGCGAGGCGGTGGGCCGGGTCGAGGCGCTGCTGCGCCGAGGTGAGCGCCTCGGCGCCGTCGCGCTGCTGCCGCGGGTCCTCGAGGCCAGCGGGGTGAGTGTCGACTCGGGGGCGCACACCGTCCGCGTCGACGGTCTGGAGACCTCGCTGACGGCGCGCGAGTTCGACCTGCTCGCCTACTTCGTGGCCCACCCCGGACAGACCTTCAGCAAGGAGCAGCTCATGCGGCGGGTCTGGGGCTGGGACTTCGGAGACACCTCGACGGTGACCGTGCACGTGCGCCGGCTCCGCGAGAAGATCGAGGCCGACCCGTCGGACCCGGTGCGCATCCTCACCGCGCGCGGCGCGGGGTACCGGTTCGGTGACCCCGGCGAGCCGGTGGCGGGCGACCCGGGTCCCGGCGGCCAGGTCAGCGACGGCGACGGAGGCATGCCGTGAGCGCCATGCAGCAGATCGTCGTCGTCACGACGCTCGTCACCCTCGCCGTCGGCCTGGTCGGCGCCGTGGTCCTCGTCATGCTCCGGGGCCGCTCGACGGCCCTGCTCGTCGCCGTCGCCGCCCTCGTCCCCGTCGCTGGCGTCAGCCTCGCCGTCGTCGTCAACGTCCAGCGGATGTTCATCTCGACCCACGACTCCACCGTCGTCCTCGTCGCGGTGGGCTGCGCGGGCGTGGTGGCGGTGCTCCTCTCCCTGGCGCTCGGGCGACGCGTGGCCGCCGGCTCGGTGGCGCTGGCCGACTCGCTGCGGGCGCTGGGGGAACCGCACTCGGACCAGTGGGAGCCAGCGCCCACGGTGACCACGGCTCCGGCCGAGCTCGTCTCCCTCGGCCGCGAGCTCGAGAGCACCCGGGTCAGGCTCGCGCAGTCCCAGGCCCGCGAGCATGCCCTCGAGAGCTCGCGGCGTGAGCTCGTCGCCTTCATGTCCCACGACCTGCGCACGCCACTCGCCGGGTTGCGCGCCCTGGCCGAGGGTCTCGAGGACAAGGTCATCGACGAGGGACCGGCCCTGGCCCAGATCCGGCAGACGGTCGACCGGCTCGACACCCTCGTCGGGGACCTCTTCGACCTCTCGCGGGTCAGCGTCGTCCCGGCCACGCCGACGGCACCGCCGGCGCCCGTCAGCCTCGTCGAGGTCGCCCACGACGTCGTCGGCGAGCTCCTGGCGCACGCCGCGCAGCGACACGTCGCGCTCGACCTGCAGACCCCGGTGCCCGACGACCGGCTCGCCGTCATGGGCAGCGGCGACGAGCTGACCAGGGTGTTGACCAACCTCGTCGGCAACGCGGTGCGGCATACCGCTCAGGGTGGCCGGGTCGTCGTCCTCGCCGACCGGGCCGAGGACGGGCGGACCCGGCTGACGGTCCGGGACGAGTGCGGCGGAATCGCCGAGACGGACCTCGGCCGGGTCTTCGAGGTGGGGTGGCGCGCCGAGCCCGCGCGCAGCGGGACCGACGCGGGCGCGGGCCTCGGCCTGGCCATCGCCAAGGGCATCGTCGAGTCGCATGCCGGGTCGATCTCGGTGGCGAACGTGCCGGGCGGCTGCCGCTTCGAGGTCGACCTGCCAGCCTCTCCGGACCCCGCCCGCGGCTGAGGTTCAGGCGAAGGTCAGCCCGGCCAGGCCCTCGCGCAGTGGGACGCGGGCGGTCCACCGCAGCGCCTCGCGAGCCCGGGCATTGGAGGCGGTGATGTGGCGGACGTCGCCGAGCCGGTACTGCCCGGTGACGACCGGCGCGGGCCCCCCTGCGGCCCGCGCCAGCTCGGCCGCGAGGTCGCCGACCGTGTGGACTGTTCCCGAACCGACGTTGTATGCCGTGTGCCCGGCCGCGGCTGCCGCCACCGCAGCCGCGAAGGCCGTGGCGACGTCGTCGACGTGGACGAAGTCCCGCCGCTGGCCGCCGTCCTCGAACACCCGCGGCGGCTCGCCGCGATCCAGGGCGGAACGGAAGATCGCGGCCACGCCGGCATACGGCGTCGAGCGGGGCATCCCCGGTCCGTAGACGTTGTGCAGCCGCAGCGAGACCGCCGACCCGCCGGTCTCCCGGGCCCAGATGGCGGCGAGGTGCTCCTGCTGGACCTTCGTCGCGGCATACGTGTTGCGGGGGTCCATCGGGGCGTCCTCGGCGACGAGATCGGGGACGAGGTCGACACCGCAGACCGGACAGGCCGGCTCGAAGCGGCCTGCCGCGAGCCGGTGCTCCGCGCGGGGCGGGGCCGCCGTCTCCCCATGCTCCGGGCAGCGATAGCGTCCCTCGCCGTAGACGACCATCGAGCTGGCCTGGACGACCGTGCGGATGCCTGCGTGGGCGGCGGCGCGCAGCACGACGGCCGTGCCGAGGTCGTTGCTGGAGACGTAGTCGTCGATGTCGTCGAGGTCGACGCCGAGGCCGACCTTGGCGGCCAGGTGGACGACCGCGTCGGCACCTCGGACGGCAGCCTCGGTAGCGACCAGGTCGCGGACGTCGTTGGTACGCAGCGGTATGCCGCGGGCCGCCAGCCGTTCGCGCGCCGCGGTCCCGCCGTCGCGGTGGACATCGGGGCGCAGGCTGTCGACGACTGACACGTCGGCACCGCCGTCCTGAAGGGCGGGAAGGACCGCCGACCCGATGAAGCCGGCTCCGCCGGTGACGACCACTCGCATCCCGTCAGCCTGCCAAAGCGTTCGGGGCAGGACGGTCGGATCGACCTTGCGAGACCCTTACGGCTCAGTCCTCCGACGCCGGGTGCGCGCGCAGCGGCAAGGTCACGCCGCCAGAGTCGGACGGTCATCGGCATGCGTGGGAATAGGGCCGCCGGCGTCACTGCTGCATCCGAGGTGACCGCCCCGTCCCCTGCCATCTCCGTCCTCGACCTCGTGCCGGTCCGTAGCGACCAGAGCACCGCGGATGCCCTTGCCGCGACGCGTGCGCTCGCCCGCGTGGCCGACGAGCTCGGCTTCCGACGGTACTGGCTCGCGGAGCACCACAACATGCCCGCGGTGGCCGCGACCAACCCCCCGGTGCTCGTTGCGATGGTGGCGGCGGTCACCGAACGCATCCGGGTCGGCTCCGGGGGCGTGATGCTGCCCAACCACGCGCCGCTCGTCGTTGCCGAGCAGTTCGCCCTGCTGGAGGCGGCCCACCCCGGGCGGATCGACCTCGGAATCGGACGGGCGCCCGGCACCGACCCGGTCACCGCTTGGGCGCTGCGGCACGGCGGCGGCGGCGTGGAGGACGACGCCGTGGCGCGTTTCCCCGACTACGTCGACAACATCACGGCGATGCTCTCGCCCGGCGGCGTCGGGCTTGCCCTGGCCAGCGGGACCCATGTGCTCCGGGCGACGCCGCACGCGACGTCTGCGCCGGATGTCTGGCTGCTGGGATCATCCGACTACTCGGCCCGGCTCGCCGCCGAGAAGGGGCTGCCCTACGTCTTCGCGCACCACTTCTCCGGCCGGGGCACCGCCGAGGCGCTCGCGCTCTACCGCAGCCTTTTCCAGCCGTCGGCCGACCACCCGGAGCCGCGCACCTTCCTGACCGTCAACGCCGTCGTGGCCCCCACGCAGCAGGAGGCCGACCGGCTGGCCCTGCCGAACCTGCGGTCGATGGTCGCGCTGCGCACCGGGCAGCCGCTGCGGGCGCAGCAGCTCGTGGAGGAGGTCGAGGAGAACGACCTCGACCTCGCCCGCGGCGACCTGGCACGGCAGATGCTGGACCTCTGGGTGGTCGGCACACCAGAGTCGGCGGCCGCGCAGCTGCGCCGGCTCGCGACCACCTTCGATGTCGACGAGGTGATGGTGCACCCGGTGGCCGGTGCCCTTCGTGGTACGCCGGCGGATCGGTCCCCGGCTCGTGAGGAGACCCTCCGCCTCCTCGGCGCGGCGCTCGTCTGAAGGTTCGGCGAGAAGGTCCGCTGGACCGATCGAGCCCCGTGGACAGGCGGTGGACTGACGCAGTGCTGCGACCCCGGGGCCGTCGGTCGGGTTGGCCCTCCGAACTCGCTGCAAGCCGTGGAGTGGTCGCTGGGCCGTACCTGGGTGCCGGTGACCAGATCACCGTCCGTCGACGATCTCGCCATCTTGTGGAAGTCGGCCACCAAAGGTGATGGGCACGGCGTTGGCGTGGAGCACGTCCGGCCGGTCCATGGCCTGAAGGTGGACGTGCGGTTCGGTGCTGTTCCCCGAGTTGCCGCAGCGCCCCAGCTTCTCGCCCACGCGCACGCTCTGACCGAGCTGCACCTCGATGCTGCCGCATTGCAGGTGACAGATCGCGACCACCGGGCCGGGACTCGTTTCGATGATGACGTGGTTGCCGGCCAGCTCCAGCCAACCCAGGGATACCCGACGCCGCTGCCCGAGGGCGTAGCCGACGGAGGGCAGCCCACGGAAGGCGTGGTGGTCGGGCTCGGTGTGGTGCACGGCGACGACCACTCCGGGGACCGGCACCAGGATGCTGCGCCCGAAACCGGGGAACCGTTCGGCCGGTTCGGGGCGCAGCAACGACCCGACCGTGATCGGCGCCGTGCGTCCTGCCTCGTTCAGCGGGACGAAGTCGATCGCGAACGACGTGGCCAGCAGTGTCGTGCCGTGGCTGGGCACCGCATTCGCGGGGCTGTTCTGGGTCCGCCAACGGCCCTCGAACGGGTAGGCCAGGTCAACTGTCGGCAACATCGGACGACCCCACTCTCAGTGACGATCCACATCCTGCCGCTGCCCGGCCCTCCCGGTGGCACGGAGCCGGCCGGTCGTATAGTGAACGAGTGCGTCCGGGCCCTCCGGGCGAGAGTCCACCGCCCGCCCCCGCCGCGCGTGCGACCAGTGATGGCCGCCGGGCACGTCCGGGCCATCGAGGCAGCAGGAATGGTCGCCATCATCGCCCACGGAGGCGCGCGAAGCCTCGCGCCGGAGAACACCCTCGCTGCGGCGCGCAAGGCGCGTGCGCTCGGAGCCGAGATCTGGGAGACCGACACCGCCATCACGGCCGACGGCCACGTCGTGCTCATGCACGACGACGCGATGATGCGCACGACCGACGTGGCCGTGAAGTTCCCCGACCGCGTCCCGGCGCCGTTCTCCACCTACACGCTGGCCGAGATCCGCGCCCTCGACGCGGGTTCGTGGTTCGAGCGCGAAGACCCGTTCGGGCAGGTCGCGGCCGGCGCGGTCACGGCGGCGGAGCTGGCCTCCTACCAGGGCGAGAAGGTCCCCACCCTGCGCGAGGCTTTCGAGCTCACGCTCGAGCTGGACTGGCGGATGAACCTCGAGCTCAAGGCCCAGCCGAAGCCCAACGACACGGTGGACGTGGTGAGCACGGTCCTCGCCCTGGTCGACGACGTGGGCATCGGGCCGGACCACCTGCTGTTCTCGTCGGCGAGGCACGAGTGGCTGAAGGCGCTCACGGCTTGCCGGCCCGAGTTCGAGGTCCAGGCCATCCTGGGGCTCTTCCCCGCGGATCCGATCGACTTCTCCGACCCGTTCTTCACCACGTTCAACCCCCGGATCACGCGGGTCTCCGTCGATGAGCTGCGCGAGGTCTTGGCCCGTGGGGTCAAGGTGAACCCATACACGCCCAACGAGCCCGAGCAGATCGCCGAGCTGATCGCGATCGGCGTCACCGGCATCATCACCGACTTCCCCCAGCGCGGAGCCCGAACATGACCTCGCCAACCACCACCGGAGCGCACCGGATCCTGATCGTCAACTGCTACCCGAGGGCCAGCCGCGAGAACTTCGACCGCTCGGACGTCGGCCACCCGCACGATCTGTTCCGGGCCTTCCTCGCGGAGGAGGCGCCCAACGCGACCACTGAGATCGTGTACATCGCGGATCCCGACTTCGCGCTCCCGGCCGGCACCACGATCGACGACTTCGATGCGTTCATCTGGACCGGTTCGGACCTCACCGTCTACCACACCGACGACCCCCGGGTAGCACCGCAGATCGCCTTCGCCGGAGAGCTGCTCGACGCGGGCAAGGTCTGCTGGGGCAGCTGCTGGGGGATCCAGCTCGCGTCGCTGGTGGCAGGTGGCGAGGTGGCGGCGAACCCCCGAGGTCGCGCATGGGGGATCGCCCGGAACATCAGCCTGACCGAGGCTGCCGCGACCGCGCCGATGCACCAGGGCAAGCCAGCCCGGTTCGACGCCTTCATCATGCATCTCGACGAGGTGACCCGCCTCCCGGACGGTACGCCCCTGCTGGCCACCAACGAGCACAGCGCTGTCCAGGCCGCCATCATCGGCACGTTCTGGGCCACCCAGTACCACCCCGAGTACAACCTGCACGAGATGGGCCGCCTGATCGCCGCACGGGCCACGGCGCTCGTGCGGGAGGGCTTCTTTCCCGACGAGCGTGCGGTCGCTCACTACGCCGCCAGGATGAAGGAGCTTGCTGCCAACCCCGATTCGGCGGAGCTGCGTGCCGAGCTCGACGTGGGTGACGATGTCATCGACCCGCAGATCCGTCAGGTGGAGCTGCGGAACTGGCTGCGGTTCGTCGACTCGCGCGCGGGGTAGGGCGGAGCGGCACGGATGGGGACCGGTGCTGCTGCCACGTCTGCGACGGAACCCCTCACGTTCCGTCTTCGGTGAGAACATCCGGAAGGGGCGACCGCAGAGGCGCGCGCCGGAGCACGACCGCGACGAGCGGCCCGGCGACGATCAGCGTCAGCCAGACGATGGAGATGACGATGATCTCGAAGAGATACCCCCGATCGATTCCTCGCGTTGCCGAGACGGCGGCGAGCGCGCCGACGGCAAGGGCGAAGCTCGACACGAAGAGCCAGCGGATCGTCCGCTCGACCTTGTTCCTCCTCACGAACGCCGGGGCGAGGACGGCGAGGGCCAGGCTCATCAGGAGATATCCGAGCTCCTCGAGAGCGATGAAGACGCCGTTCGGGTTGTACATGGTGAGCATCGCCCAGCCGTCGAGCCGGCCCTTGTCAAGACTCGGCTGCATCACCGTGACCTGGACGAAGTAGGTGATCAGCAGCACCGCGGCCGCGATGATCGCGAAAGACAGCCCGAGCAGGCTGAAGATCCTGCGGGCCGGAGGTGCGTGCTCGTGTACCGACGCGATGACGGCGATGAAGAGGAGCATCAGCAGCATGGCGGGGTACATCCACAGGTAGTCCCCGGGCCACTGGGCCGCGATGACGTCGCTGGAGAACGGATAGGGGACCTCGTCCGGGACAGCCGTCAACGCCAGGGCGAAGGAGACGACGGTGACGCCGCTCATCGTGAGCGCGACCAAGGGTCCGAGACGCGAGGCGAGGGGAGGCCCCGCGCCGTCGGGCGGTCCGGTGGAGGTGGTCGATGTGGATGTCAGGTGCGCCATGGTGTGTTCCGGCCGGCAGGCCGGTCCCTTCCCCGCCGGGGCACGGCAGTGGTCATCGACGTGCAAGATCCCAGCACCGTCAACGCTAGGACCGCGGCGGTCCCCGGCCGCCGGATGGTGCGCGACACCACAGGTGGGGCTGCGGGTCGAGGTGCAGCAGCTTCCGGGCCGGCCGGGCCCACAGGTCGGCGGGCGCCGACGTGCCACACCGTGCTCCTCGGGCCCCTCCGGGCCCGCAGACCCGGGGCCGACACGCGGGCGGGTCGTGGCTAGGCTCGAGGTGCGGCAAGCCCCCGCCGTGCCGTGCTGACGGAAGGACCTCGATGGAACAGCGCTCCCTCGGACGCACCGGCCGGGACGTCTCGGTCATCGGTCTCGGCACGTGGCAGCTCGGCGCCGACTGGGGCCGGGTCAGCGAGGCCGACGCGGAGGCGGTGCTGGAGACCGCGGTCGAGGGCGGGGCCACCCTCCTCGACACCGCCGACGTCTACGGCGATGGCCGGAGCGAGGCCCTCATCGGGGCGTTCCTCGCGCAGCGCCCCGGCCACGGGGTCACCGTGGCGACGAAGATGGGCCGCCGGCTGGAGCAGCATCGTGACAACTACACGATGGAGAACTTCCGGGCGTGGACCGACCGCTCCCGCCACAACCTGGGGGTCGAGACGCTCGACCTCGTCCAGTTGCACTGCCCCCCGAGCCAGGTCATCGAGGACGACGCGACCTACCTGGACCTCGACGCCCTCGTCGGCGAGGGTGCCATCGCCGCATACGGCGTCTCAGTCGAGACGTGCGAGCAGGCCCTCGCCGCCATCGCCCGCCCGCACGTCACGAACGTCCAGATCATCCTCAACCCGTTCCGGCTCAAGCCGCTCGACGAGGTCCTGCCCGCCGCGCTCGAGGCGGGGGTCGCCGTCTTCGCCCGGGTGCCGCTCGCCTCGGGGCTGCTGTCCGGCCGGTACACGATGACCACGACGTTCGCGGCCGACGACCACCGCAGCTACAACCGGCTCGGGGAGGCGTTCGACCGCGGGGAGACGTTCTCGGGGGTCGACTTCGAGGTCGGCCTCGAGGCCGCCTCGCGGCTGGCCGACGCGCTGCCGCCGGGTGTGTCGCTGCCCGCCGCGAGCCTCGCCTGGATCGCCTCGCGTCCGGGAGTCACGTCGGTCATCCCCGGCGCCCGGAACGTCCGGCAGGCGACCGCCAACGTCGAGGCGGCCGGGCTGCTCGACGGCGGGTTCGACCTCGACTCGTTCGACGCCCTCGTCCACGAGGTCTACGACGACCTGCTGCGGGAGTCGGTGCACCCGCACTGGTGAACCGTGGGCGGCCCGGCGTCGCGCCTGGTGGCCTTTGGTCCGGTCGGTTGCTCCTTGTCGACGTCGTCAGCATCGAGAAGCCAACCCGCCGAGGGGGAACGTGGCGTTGGTCACCGGCGTTCGCTCATGCAACTGCTTGCCGGAGGACGCGCCTTTGCCGACTGCGTCGCACCTTCGTGTCGGTTGACGATGGCGAGGACGGCTGGACAATGTGGGAAGGACTCGAGAGGGGTGCGTGCCGATGTGGTGCTCTGTTGACCATCGGAACATCGAGCGTTCCGAGTTGATGGCCTCGCCGGAGTTCGGAACCATCCATGAGAATGCCGAGGGTTGGCACACTGTTCGTGGAACGCTGCTCGACGGCGACCCACCGAATCTCGCTATCCGTCACGGCATTTCGAGCCCTGCCGCACCGATGGCCCCCCCCGCCGGCCCGGACGGCGCCCTCGCCGCGCCTGCGGTCGCTGCCGAAGAGGAGTAGCGCGATGGCCGAGCCGCGTCCGGACTTCTATGAGGCGTTGCCGTCCCCTGCAAACCCTCCGGCCCAGCTGCCAGATGGGCTCTGTAGCGACGACGAGTCAGGTGCTGCGCGGGCCAGGTATGAGAAGGAGCTCGATGGGTGGCTCGAGGCGTGGAAGCAGAGGGCGGCCGACTCCGCCAAGGAGATCGCGGTCTCCCAGGCTCGTGAGGACGCGGATGTAGCGGCCGAAGCCGCCCTGCTCAAGGGCATCCATGACGCCTACATCGCCACGTCACAGTCGTCGTTGGACCGCGCGCTGACGCGGATGAACGTCGTGACCGGGTCGGTCGCCGCCATCACCACCATCTATACGGGTCTTCTGGGGTTGGTCTACGCGTCCGAGTCGGGCAAGGGTCGACAGCTGACGCTCGTCGCTGTGATGCCTGCCCTCTTCTTGGGGCTCTCGCTGTTCTTGGTCGCCATCTACGCCGCGATGTTCAGACGGAAGATGGCGGTACTCGCGCTCCTGCCCACCGGTCTCGGCGGCCAGATAGCCGAGACGCGTCTCATCACCTTCATGACCTGGTGCTTCGGTGGCGTGTGGGCGCGCTCGTGGGCGCTTCACGCCGGGATCGTCAGCCTAGGAATCGGGGTAGCGACGCTGCCACTTCCGTTCGTCCAGGCGCCTGGCGGTCTTGAGCTCGCCATCTTCCTGGTCGGCATACTGTCTGTCACCGGAACGGCGGCATTCAGCTCGGCCAGATCGAAGAACATGGCGTGGGCGAACAACCTTGCTCGGTCGCTGGACAGCAAGCTGCCCTTCTAGCGGCGAGCCTTCGCCGACGTCGGTCTTCATGAGAACCGGGTTGGAGGTGTACCGAACCGTGCCCACGACGTCGAAGCACGGCTCGTTGCAGCCACGACGCACGCCGGCGCCGGCGTCCGCACCCGTGCCATGGCCACCGGTCGGGCGGACGAGCGCCTGAGCCGAGGACGCCGGTCACCAGGCCGAGCGTCAGCGTCAAACCGCGGCGCCGTTTCCTGCCTCCATCACCCACTGCGGACGAACACATTGACAGACATGAGGGATGCCCTTGTCGGGGCGGCAGCCGCAGCCGTCGTCGGGCTTGCGACGGCGTGCGGCAGTGCCGGGACGGGGGCTACCTCGCCGTCGAGCAACCCTGCTGCTCCGCCGAACACGACTTCCCCACCGGCGACGTCGGTCGCAGCGCCGGGGGCTGGGACCGCGAGCCCTGAGCAGATCTGTCGAAAGGTGCTGGGCACCGCGGCTCTGCTCCAGTGGGCACCGGGATCCGTCGCCCAGTTCCGGGCCTATCGGTACGGCGGCCCACAGCCCACGATCCCGCTCGCTGACGCCTTCCCCGGTGTGCCGGGGAGCGCTCGCGGCGCGTGGTGCAGCACCCAGGCAGGAGCGCAGGCCGTCCAATGGTGGGCGGGCGTCGTCGGGTACGCGGCGGCGCCAGTCATCACCATCCATGGTCCCGGCGAAGGGGGCGGCCATGGGCCCGTCTCCGGGCCTCCCCATGTCCCATAGCGCGGGCGGACAGGGTGGTCATGGGGGCAGTCGGCGAGGCCGGTAGGCCTGATGTCGGGGAGTCTGTCGTCGCCGAGGTCGGTCACCCCACGAACCCGACACGACGAGCGGCCCAAGCACGCACGGGCCTGCGCACGATGGGGTGAACGCCCTCACGTACCGTGGACACGGATGGTCGGCCGGCGGCGGTATGCCGCACCCCCTGCGACAGGCGTCGTGGCCAGGCGGTGTCGGGCCTCGATGTCACGCGGTCCGATGGGCGACGGACCTAGGCTGCCCACATGGCGGTGGGCGGCAGTCGCAAGGTCCGGGCTGCCCGGCGCCGCAAGCGCCGCATGGCGCGAGTGGCTCACGACTTGACCGACGCCCAGTGGACGGCGCTGCGGGACGCGTGGGGAGGATGCGCGTACTGCGGCGCCGCCGACCGGCCCCTCCAGCGCGACTGCGTCCTGCCCATCTCCCGGGGTGGGCGATACACCCTCGGCAACGTGGTCCCTGCCTGTCGGTCGTGCAACACCAGCAAGTGCAGCGACGAGGTCACCGCGTGGCTGCGGCGCAAGCGACTCGATGAGCGAGCCTTCCTGTTGCGGTACGCCCAGATCCGGGCCGATCTCGAGCTCCGCTTCGTGACGTCCTGACGCGGCGCAAAGGGACAGGCCGGCCTGCTCGGCGACCGAGTCTCGCGCCGCACCGCGTGGCGGATCGCGCGGGAGCGGCATTGGGAGTCCCTCCGGGACGCGGAGTACCTCGCCGTCGCCGTGCTGCAGGCCGATGCGTTCGCCACCGTGGATAGGGACGTGGTTGGCAAAGCAGAGAACCTCGTTCGGGTCGCCTCCGTGGACGAGCTCGGATCCGCTGGGTAGCGATGGGGAGCAGCGCGGGTTGGTGCGTCCGGGTCGCTGTCTCGACGTGGGCGTGCTCGGCGCTACTTCCAGCGGGTGAGGATCTCCTCGCGCCGGAAGGTCGCCCTGGCCGCGACGAAGAGCAGGGCGTCGAGTACGACCAGTGCCCCGGACAGCTGCCAGAGCAACGTCGTCGTGAGGGTGAGGACCCCGATCTCGAGCAGGAGGTAGAGCGTGGCGAAGGGGAGGATCGCCAGTGCCCCGACCTGCTGGGCGGTGCGCACGTCGTTGACCCGCGAGGAGACGATGACGTTGAACTCGACGGCGAGCAGAGCCGACAGTGGCACGACGAGCAGGAGGATGAGCCACATCGTCGTGTTGGGGAAGTAGCTGTGCCCCAGCTGCTGCCGCGCGAGCGGGTCGGAGGTGACCATGAAGACGACGGCGCCGAGCTCGACGGCGACCAGCGGCGGGACGACGGCGGCGACCGCCTTGCCGACGAGGATCTGCAGGTCGCTGGCCGGCGTCGCAAGGAGCGGTTCGAGGCTTCGCTCGATCTTCTCGCCGACGATCGAGTACGCGGCGATCGCGGTGGGCAGCACCCCGGCCGCGATGGTGAAGAAGAAGAGGAACGCGTCGAGCAATGCGATGAGCGCATCGGGCGGGATGCCCCCGGACGCCTTGCGGCCGGCGAACCGCAGGACGAACGGGAGCCCCACCCCGGCGGCGAGCGGGAGGGCGATGATCGAGACGCCGACGCTGCGCTTGGTCCTCAACAGGTGCAGGTCCTTGGCCGCGATCGTCAGGATCGGGTCGAGGCCGTTCATGGTCGTCCCTCCCTCAGCACGGCCAGGTAGGTCTCCTCGAGCGAGGCGGCCCCGCTGCCGACCTCGTGGACGCGGCCCCCCGCGGCGACGACCGCCGCGACGAGGTCGGGTGTGTCCCGGTCGGGGTCCTCGAGCGCCACCGTGAGCCGGGTGCCCTCGACGGTGACGTCGGTGTGGCCGAGCGCGGCGACGGACTGCGTCACGGCGGGGGTCACGACGTCGAGTCGCAGCGTCGTGTGCCGTGACGTCGACCCCCGGAGCTGGTCGGGCGTTCCGAGGGCGACGAGCCGCGTGTCGAGGATGGCGACGCGGTCGCAGACCCTCTCGGCGTCCTCGAGGTGGTGGGTGTTGAGGATGATCGTCCGGTGCTCCTCGCGCAGCGCGAGGAGCATCTCGCGGACGTCCTTGGCCCCCTCGGGGTCGAGGTTGGCGGTCGGCTCGTCGAGGAAGAGAACCGGCGGGTCGTGGACGAGGGCCCGCGCGAGAGCCAGCCGCTGCTTCATCCCCTTGGAGAACGTCGCGACCCGGCGGTCACGCACGTCCCAGAGGTGCAACCTGGTGAGCAGCTCCTCGATGCGGTCAGGACGGGCGGCGGCGGGCAGGCCGTAGAGCTTCCCGAAGAAGTCCAGGGTCTGCACCGGGGTGAGCTCGCCGTAGAGCCCGACATCCTCCGGTGCCAGGCCGACCATCGCCCTGACCTCGCGGGCCTGCCGCGGGTCGGTGACCCGGTGGCCGCCGACGGTGGCGCTCCCCCCGCTGACCCCGATGAGGCAGGCGAGCATGCGCACCGTCGTCGTCTTGCCGGCGCCGTTGGGCCCGAGAAGGCCGAAGACCTCGCCCTGGCCCACCGAGAACGTCAGGTCCTCGACGGCCGTCACGTCCTCGAAGCGGCGGGTCAGCCCATCGACCTCGATCACGGTCGTCGCCCGGACAAGCTCGACGCCCGACCCTGGAGGCCCCGCTTCCGCTCGGGGAGCCTGTCGGCGTGCGCCGGGACATCCCGTATCAGCGTGAAGGGGTCATCCCGGATCAGCATGAGGGCAGGTTACGCGCCGCAGCCGCCCTCTACGCTACGGATCGTGCCTGCGGTCCAGACCCTCCTCGTGTCGGGGCTGATCATCTGTCTCGCCGCGTTCGTGCAGTCCACGACGGGTTTCGGGTTCGCGCTCGTCGCGGTGCCGTTGCTCGCGATGGTGATGGAGCCGCAGCGGGTGGTGGTTTCGGTGACCGCCGTCAGCCTGCTCCTCTCGGCCTGGGTGGGATGGCGCCACCGCGCGGCGCTCGACCGGGAGGCGGTGATCGGCTACACGTGGACCGGCCTGCTCGGCATGCCGGTGGGCCTGCTCGTGCTGCTCGTCGTCCCATCCTCAGCCCTGAAGATCCTCGTGGGAGTCGTCGTGCTGCTTGCGGTGGCGGGGATGCTGCTCCGGTTCCGCGTCTCCGGCCGGGGCTGGCAGATCGCGGCGGGGATACTCGGCGGGGCGCTGCTCACCTCGACCGGGATGAACGGACCGCCGATCGTCATCGGCATGGACGCTCGCGCCCTCCCGCCCGCACGGTTCCGTGCCACGCTCCAGGCGATCTTCGGCCTGCAGGGCGTGGTCGCGGTCGGGCTGTTCGCGGCCTCCGGGTTGGTGGACCGTGAGGTGGGGCTGCTGGTGATCACGTATGCCGTCGCCCTGCCGATCGGCTGGCGCCTCGGCGCTCTGGTGTTCCACCGGCTCAGCCCGAGGCAGTTCCGCATCGGCGTGCTGTCGATGCTCGTCCTGTCCGCGTCAGTGGCTCTGGTCACCGCACGCTAGGCCGTTGGCGTCCGGCGCCCCGGCGTCGGGACGCCCCGTAACCGGGCGAAGGCCTACCGGGCCGGGCGGACCGTGCCGGCCACCTCGGCCAGGCCGACCCGGGCGCCGTCCGGGCCGGGGGCCCAGGCCCGAAGCGTCACCGTGTCGCCGTCCTCGAGGAACGTCCGGGTCGCGCCGTCGGCGAGGGTGACCGGCTCGGTGCCGCTCCACGTCAGCTCGAGGAAGCAGCCTCGGGTGTCCTTGGCGGGACCGGAGACCGTGCCGGAGCCGAAGAGGTCGCCGTCACGCAGCGTCGCGCCGTTGCTCGTCAGATGCGCGAGCATCTGGGTCGGCGACCAGTACATGTCGCGGAAGTCCGGACGGGATACGACGGTGCCGTTCCAGTCGACCTCGTAGTGGATGTCCAGCCCGTATGCCGTCCCGGCGCCGTCGGCGCCCGGCTCGCCGCGCAGGTGGGGGAGCGGCACGGGGTCCTGGCCCGGGAGCGGGACGCGGGCGGCAGACAGCGCCTCCATGGGGGTCACCCAGGCGGCGACCGACGTCGCGAAGGACTTGCCGAGGAACGGCCCGAGCGGCACGTACTCCCAGGCCTGGATGTCGCGGGCACTCCAGTCGTTGAGCAGGACGACCCCGAAGAGGTGGTCGTCGGCGTCGGCGACGGACACCGGCTCGCCGAGCCGGGTGGCGCCACCGACGACGAAGCCGAGCTCGGCCTCGATGTCTAGCCGCGCGCTCGGGCCGAAGACCGGGGCGGTCGCGGCCGGAGGCCTGCGTTGCCCGCTGGGCCGGACGATCTCGGTGCCCGAGACGACGACGGTCCCGGACCGGCCGTGATAGCCGATCGGCAGGTGCTTCCAGTTCGGGGTGAGCGCCTCGGAGTCGGGCCGGAAGATGCGCCCGACGTTGGTCGCGTGGTGCTCGCTCGCGTAGAAGTCGACGTAGTCGGCCACCTCGATCGGCAGGTGCATCGTCACGTCCGCGACGGGCACGAGGTGCGGCTCGATGCCGGCCCGGTGCGCCTCGCCGGTGAGGATCTCGGTCAGCCAGGCCCGGGCGGCCTGCCAGGCGGGCCGGCCGAGCGCAAGGAACGCGTTGAGCGACCCCGTCGCCCACACCCGCGCCAGCGGCGGTCCGTCGCCGGGGTCGCCCCCGAGGGCCGCGACGGCCGAGGCGTCGAGGACGTGGTCGCCGATCCGCACGCCCACCCGGCGTGGGGTACCGGGCGTCGAGAAGACGCCGTAGGGGAGGTGGGCGATCCCGAACGGGTGGTCGGCCGGGACGTCGGCCCACGATGTCGCCGGGCTCATCCCTGCACCTCCAGGAGGCCCAGGCCGGCCAGCTCGCCGATCGGGTCGGTGACCTCGCAGCAGCCGTATGCCGTGAAGAAGGCCCGCACGATCGCCGCGTCGGCCGTGCTCATCCGGGTCACGTGCGGGACGAGCTCGGCGGGGTCGTGCTGGGTGAGGACGAGGACGAGCTCGTCGACCTCGGCTCCGACGAGCGCCGAACGGGTCGCGACGAGGACGTTGAGCACGCCGTGCTGCGGCTCGGTGCCGCCTCCGGGTCGTGGGTGGTCGCCGCGCACGGCGTGATGGAGCCCGCCGGTGAGCTTGAACCCGAGGTCGTGGTCGATGGCGGTGCGGATGAAGCTCGCGAGCTCGACGGCATCCGGCCAGGCCCACTCCGGCGTCGCCCCGGTGCGGAACTTCGCCTGCAGCGGCACGGCGTCGGAGGTGTCGGCGGCGATATCGGCGATCGCCTCGGCCTGGGCGTCGCCGCGAGGGACCTCGAGCGAGAGCGGCAGCCCGCCGATCCCCACCTCCCGCCAGGTCGGGGTCCAGCCCATCTCGACCCCGACGACGTCGACCGCCTCGCCGGCGCGGAGCAGCCCGAGGGCGTCGATGACGACCTCGGGATCGGTCCCGGGGCGGGCGATGAGCCCGACCCGCAACGGCTCGCGGGGACCCTCGACGAGCCGGAGCAGGTCGCGTGCGGCCGCCGCCGGGACGAGGAGCGGGCCGACGAGGTCGGCATACCCGCTCCTCCGGTGCTGGGCGTGCGCGGCGACCGCCGCCTCGAGCGGGGTGCGGGCCGGCGGGAAGACCGCGGCGTCGTCGATGAGGTGCGCGAACAGCGCGCGCTCGGCGAGCCGGTCGGCGACCGTCGTGGGCGTCGAAGGCATGCCCCGCAGGCTAGCCCTCGCGCGCCCGCGTGCCCAAAGCGGCGGATTACAGTGACCGGATGCGGCGGCCCCACCGGGACGCCGACCCTGGGCACCGACCCAGAGCACCGACCGACCAGCACCCTGCGGGGAAGACCGACCACAGCGAGGTGGACACGTGGCGCACTACCAGGCGATGGGCAGCATCCCGGCGAAGCGGCATACCCAGCACCGCCGACCCGGCCGCGGCGCTCGCGGCGGGGCCGGGGGGGAGCTGTACTACGAGGAGCTCATGGGGGAGGAGGGGTTCTCCTCGGACTCCTCGCTGCTCTACCACCGGAACATCCCGTCGGCCGTCACCGAGGCGCGCGAGTGGGCCGTCGGGGACCTGTCGACGACGGCGAACCACCCGCTCATGGCACGGCACCTCAGGCTCCACGACCTGGTCGACCCGAAGGCCGTGTCGAGGACCGACGTCGTCACCGGGCGGCGGCTCGTCCTCGGCAACGGCGACGTACGGATCTCGTATGCCGTCGCCGGTGCCCCGAGCCCGTGGTACCGCAACGGGATCGGCGACGAGTGCGTCTACGTCGAGCGCGGGCGGGCCCGGGTCGAGACCGTGTTCGGGGCGTTCGAGGTGGGCCGCGGCGACTATGTCGTCATCCCGCGGGCGACGACCCACCGCTGGATCCCCAAGCGGTCGACCAAGGACCCGCTGCGGGCGTACTGCATCGAGGCCAACAGCCACATCACCCCGCCGAAGCGCTACCTGTCGAAGTTCGGCCAGTTCCTCGAGCACAGCCCCTACTGCGAGCGTGACCTCCGGCTGCCGGGCGGACCGCTGCTCGCCGAGGAGGTCGGTGCCCGGCCCGACGAGAGCACCGAGGTCTACATCAAGCACCGTGGCTCGGGTACCGGGAGCTCGGGAGGGATCGTCGGCACGGTCCACGTCGTGCCCTTCCACCCGCTCGACGTCGTCGGCTGGGACGGGTGCCTCTACCCGTACGTCTTCAACATCGACGACTTCGAGCCGATCACCGGGCGGGTCCACCAGCCGCCGCCGGCCCACCAGGTCTTCGAGGGCTGGAACTTCGTCGTGTGCAACTTCGTGCCCCGCAAGGTCGACTACCACCCGCTGTCGATCCCGGTGCCGTACTACCACTCCAACGTCGACTCCGACGAGGTGATGTTCTACGTCGACGGCGACTACGAGGCCCGCAGGGGGTCGGGCATCGGGCTCGGCTCGGTCTCGCTGCACCCCGGCGGGCACTCCCACGGCCCCCAGCCGGGGGCGAGCGAGGCCTCGATCGGGGTCGAGTTCTTCGACGAGACCGCCGTCATGGTCGACACGTTCCGCCCGCTCGAGCTCGGCGAGGCCGGCCGGGCCGTCGACGACGGCGAGTACCAGCTGTCCTGGGTCCGCGGCACCAGCTGAGGTACGCCGCGGCCGTCGGCGGGTCGCGGCATACCGGTCAGAGGCGGACGACCATCTTCCCGGTGTTCTCGCCACGCAGGACGCCGAGGAACGCGTCCACGGCATTCTCGATCCCGTCGGCGAAGGTCTCGCGCGAGGTCAGTCGGCCGGAGGCAAGCCACCCGGCGGCGTTGGCGGCATACTCCGCCGCCGCGTCCCCGTGGTCCCCGACGAGGAAGCCCTGGATGAGGCCGCGCGTCTGGATGAGCCGGGCGAGGTTGCGCGGGCCCGGCGTGGCCTCGGTGGCGTTGTAGACCGAGATCATCCCGCAGACGGCGATCCGGCCTCCCCGGCGGAGGGACCCGATGGCCGCCTCGAGGTGCTCGCCGCCCACGTTGTCGAAGTAGACGTCGATGCCGTCCGGGGCGGCCTTGCGCAGCTGTCCGGAGACCGGCCCGTCGCGATAGCTGAACGCCGCGTCGAACCCGAGGTCCTCGACGACGTGCCGCACCTTCTCGGCGGAGCCGGCGCTGCCGATGACCCGGCTCGCCCCGAGCGTCTTGGCGATCTGCCCGACCGCACCGCCCACGGCGCCGGCGGCGCCGGAGACGAAGACGACGTCGCCGGGCTGGATCTTCGCGATCCGGGTCAGCCCGACGTAGGCCGTGAGCCCGGTCATGCCGAGGACGCCGAGATGGGCCGACGCCGGGACCGCCGACACGTCGACGACCCTCGCGCCGGTGGCGTCGAGGACGGCGACCTCACGCCAGCCGAACCCGTGCAGGACATGGTCGCCCACGGCATACCCGTCGGCCCGCGACTCCTCGACGACGCCGACGGCGCCCCCGGACATCGCCCGGCCGAGCTCGTACGGCGCGGCATAGGACTTCGCGTCGCTCATGCGGCCGCGCATGTAGGGGTCGACCGACATCGCGACGTTGCGCACCCGGATCTGCCCGTCGGCGAGCTCCGGCACCTCGCTGCGCGCGAGCTCGAAGTTCTCGTGCGTCGGCCACCCCACGGGGCGGGAGACGAGACGGACCTCCCGGGGGGCGGTCGTGGGCGCGGTGGTGGACGAGCCGGACATGGCGGCCTTTCGCGGGGGGGCGGGCGGGGCTGGATTACCGTGCGGCTCCAACGGCTCGGCCGGGCCGGCTATTCCATGGGCTGGGGACGCGGTGTCGTGCCCCGGCTCAGCCGAGGCGCTCGCGGAGCCGGGCGATGCCGGAGCGGATCAGGTCGCCGTAGCCACCCTCGGGCAGGTGGACCAGCGACGACTCCGCCTCGTCGAGATGGGCACGGGCGTCGTCGGGGCGTCCCAGCCGGTCGTAGTCGGCGGCGATGTTGAGGTGCAGCGAGGGGTAGAAACCGCGTACGGCGAGGGTGTGGTGGTAGGCCTTGGCCCGCTGGTCGGTGAGGGCATCGGCGGCCTCGAGCGCCTGAAGGTCCCAGCCGAGCTCGGCCGAGATGTCGTCCTGGACATCGGCCATGTAGTGCGCGAGCGACACCCGGTGCAGCGGGTCTCCCTCCGGCCCGATCCGGTCCCAGATCTTGGCGAACTCGGCCCTGGCCCGCTCCCGCTCGCCTCCGGTCGCCAGCTGCTGGGCCCGGCCGATGGCCTCCATCACCTCGTCGTGCGCGGGGGTGCCGTCCGCCGACGTCGGTCCGGTCGTCGGCGTCCCGGGGCCAGGAGGTGGGGTGGCTGCGTCCATGGCCGCATCATCCCAGACCCTTCCCTCGTCGACATCTCATCCAAGAGGCGACTATTCAGCCGAGGCGGACGCCGGCGTGGCGCATCGTGTCGAGCGCGGCCCGCGTCGACTCGGGGGTGACCCCGGCAGTGAGGTCGACGAGCACCGTCGTGTCGAAGCCCGCCCGCGCCCCGTCGACGGCCGTCGCCATGACGCAGTAGTCCGTGGCGATCCCGACGACGTCGAGGGCGTCGATGCTCCGATGCCGCAGCCACTCGGACAGGCCCACCGTCGCGTCCTCCTCGCCGGTGAACCCCTCGAACCCGCTGTATGCCGCGGTCCGGCGCCCCTTGTGGAACACGGCTGCGACGTGCGGCAGGGCCGGGGCGAGCGCGGGGTGGAAGTCCTCGCCGCCGCTGCCGACCCGACAGTGGACCGGCCAGCTCTGGCTGAAGTCCGGTTCGGTTCCCGGAGCCGCCCAGTGCTCGCCCGGGTCCTCGTGCCAGTCGGCCGTGGCGACGACCGCGGCATACCGACCGGGGTCGGCGACCACGAGCTCCGCGACCCGCCTGGCGACCTCGGCCCCCCCGGTGACGGCGAGCGACCCACCTTCGCAGAAGTCGTTCTGGACATCGACGATGACGAGTGCTCGGCGAGCTGGGTCGGTCACGGCCACCACGCTAACCCACGGTCCGGTCGGGCCGTCGGCTCGCGACGCATGCCAGCCGCGTGGGGCGGGCGCGCGGGTGAGCCGAGGTCGGCGGCAGCCGGCGATCGATGAGAGCATGTCTGCCATGCCCGTGGTGACCACTGTCGTACTCGAGCCCGACCGCGACGGGGAGGGGCTCGTCGAGCTCGTCCACTCCGTCGACGCCCAGAGCGTGGCGAGCGCGGACGTCGAGGTCCTCGTCCCGGCCGCCGGCGTCTCCGAGAAGACCCGGACCCGGCTCGACGAGCTGGCCAGGCGCCGCCCCAACGTCTCGGTCATCCCCGGCTCCGCGGCGGATGCCGCGGCCGCTGGTCGCGGCACCTGGCTGCTCGCCCTCGGGCCCGGCCTCGCCCGGGCCGGCGCATTGCTCCAGCCCGACGCGATCGAGCGGCTCACGGCGTTCGGCGACGACCACGACTGCGAGGCGGTCATCGCCCGGGTCGATGTCGACGGCGGCTCCCGCATCGCCGACCCGCTCATCGCCGACGCGCCTCGGATCACCGGCATCACCGCTGCGGCGCTCTCGCCGGGTCTGGTGTTGCTGCGCCGGGAGTTCGCCATCGCGCAGGGGGTGCCGATGTCGGCCGCCGACGTCGCCGCCGCCCTGGCCGAGTCGGACCGGGTGGGTGCCGCCGGCGCCCACGAGAGCCTCACCATCCCGGCCGCCCCCTCGACGACGAGCGGCCTCGACGTCACCACGGCGAGTGCCCGGTGGTCCGACGGCGTCCTCCTCGTCGAGGTCAGCGGCACCTCGGCGTCCTCCGGTCCGGTCCTCCTCTCGATCCGGCATCGCCGCTCGCGGATGGAGTACTGGCTGCCGGGCGAGGGCCACGCCACCGACGGCCGGTTCATGGCCACGGCCCGCCTCGACGTGCGGGCCGCCGCCCTCGGCGACCCTCTCCCGACCGGTCGGTGGACGGTCTCGGTCGGCGTCCACGGCGGCGACTCCTGGTCGCCGCGGATGGCCGTGCCGTCCCCCGGCCTGTCCTCGGCGCTCGTCGACGACATCGTCGTGGCCGTGGCGGACGACACCCCCGCGCTCGTCCTCGACATCGGAGCCACCACGGCCTCGCCGGTGCCACGTCTCACCCCGGACGCCGTGAGGATCACCGAGTCGGCCACGGGGACGCTCATGGAGGCCGTCCTCCCCGGTATGCCGTCGACCGGCGCCGGCCGCGTCCGGGGCAGCATCCAGCTGGGCCGGTTCATCCTGCCCGGCTACCTCGTCGGCCGTGACGGCACGACCGTCCTCGAGTGCTACCTCAGTGGCCTGGCCGGGACCAACACCATCTCGACCCGGTTCGGAAAGGTGCTCGCGCCGTGCGGCCTCGACGTGACGATCGACGGGGTGGGTCAGATGTCCGTCTCGCCGACGCCGCCGGAGGCGCTGCGGGCCAAGCCGGCCGCGGGGCCGGCGACGAGCTCCTCGGCGCGAGGCGCGCTGCAGTCGATCCGGCGCGCCGTTCCGGCTCCGCTCGAGCCCGTGGTGCGCAAGGTGCGGCAGAACCCGACGGCCAAGCGCCTGTACCGCACGCTCACCGGCCTGCGCTGACCGAACCGTGCGTGGCGGACGTCCCGCGGGACGTCGGCTAGGGTTTCCGCCGTGAACTACTTGCCCTTCCTGCGCGCCGTTCACGACCTGCTTCGGCCGGCGACCTACCTCGAGGTGGGGGTCCGCGACGGCAACAGCATGTCCCAGGCGCGGTGCCGGTGCGTCGGCATCGACCCGGACTTCGAGATCACCAAGGAGCTCAACTGCTCCGGGGTGCGGCTGTTCCGCACGACGAGCGACGAGTTCTTCGCCCGTCCCGACCACGCGGCCGAGACCGGGGGCGAACCGTTCGACCTCGCCTTCATCGACGGGCTGCACATCTTCGAGTTCGCCCTGCGCGACTTCATCAACGTCGAGCGGCTGTGCTCCGGCGCCTCGGTCATCATCATCGATGACGTGCTCCCGCGGGACGTCGACGAGGCTGCCCGGGTGCGGCACACCGTCGCGTGGACCGGGGACGTCTACCCGATCATCGAGGTCTTCGCGAAGTACCGCCCCGAGCTCACGGTCATCCCCGTCGGGACGACCCCGACCGGCATGCTCATCGTCCTCGGCCTCGATCCGGACAACACCGTCCTCGCCGACAACTACGACGCGATCATGGCCGAGTTCCGTAGGCCGGACCCGCAGCCGGTGCCGCCGGCCCTCCTGGACCGGCTCACCGCCGTCGACCCCACGCGGGCTCTGGGCAGCCCCATCTGGGAGGTCCTGGCGTCGGCGAGCCGCGACGAGGCCCCGGCCGCCATCCGCGACCGGGTGGCCCGGCCGCTGCGCGAGAGCCTCGGCGAGGCATTCGTCGGCACCTGACCGGCGGTCCCGGGGCACCTGGCCCGCGGCGCAGCCGCCGTCCCCCCTCGGAGCGCGCCCTCGGGCCGGTCAGAGGGAGTCGAGCAGCCGGGTCAGCTCGGCCCGGTTGCGGTCCATGTCGAACGCCCACGAGCTGTAGTACGCCGTCTTGTCCCAGCCCTCCTCGGGCATGGCAATGTCGGACGGGCTCCAGAAGTAGTGGATGTCGCAGCCGAGCGCGGCGGCATACAGCAGCTCGTTCCGGGCGGTATAGGCCTCGCTGGTGAGGACGACCATCGTCTCGAGGTGGTCGCAGTGCAGGACGTTGAACATCCCCGACCCGCCGTAGCCGGCGACGACCCTGGCGTGGGCGAAGATCCCGGCCTGCTCGGCGAGGTCGTGGTCCTCGGGATAGACGACGGTGAAGCCGTGGGCGGCGAAGATCTCGTCGACCTCGGCCGAGTTGCGGCAGTCCCGGTTCTTCCGGCCCGACCGCCGCGAGACGAAGATCTTGTCGTATGCCGGTGCCGTTGGGTCCCGCAGCCCCGCGCTGAGCCGTCGCCACACGTCGGCGATCTCGGGGTGGACGTAGTGCGGCCGCTGGTTGTGCCACATCGGCGTCGCGCCGACGAGGGACTGGAGCATCACCGGCTCGTCGACCCAGACGATGTCGTTCTCGGCGATCCCGTAGGCGCCGAGGATCCGCCTCTCCAGGACCGGGTCGCGCTCGCCCTCGAAGCGGATCCGGAAGATCGCCTTGAGGTCGGGGATCTCGTCCTTGGCGCGCTGCCAGCCCCAGAGCTTCGAGACCACCTCGGTCATGAGGTGCCCGTAATGGCCCGAGTTCTCCGAGTCGAGGAGGTAGTAGCTGCCGTGCAGGGTCCGCTTCGGCCGGTGCTTGGGCAGGATCCGCCCGTGGTGGAGCGAAGAGCTGGTGACGCGGGGGTTCTTGGGGTTGACGTCGAGGTGGTGACGGAAGCTGTCCGGCAGCATCGACCGCCGGGTGTGGACCAGCGAGTTGGAGACGAGGGCGATCTCGCCTCGGTAGTGGCGCAGGTGGAGCGGTGGGTACTCGAACCTGGTCACCAGACTGCGCATCGGCGAGGAGGAGGTGTGTGACACGAGCCGTCCGGCCATGTCGAACACCCCACCGGGACGGGTCTCGAGCTCGCTCACCTGCAGGTCGGGCTCGCGTTCGGCGAGGACCTCGGAGGCCCGGGCCTCCGGGATCTTGTAGAAGTGCCGCAGCTGCTTCTCGACGACGACCATCTCGCGGGTGACGCTCACCGCCGCCACCGCCTTGGACAGCTCGCGCAGGTGCCGGTTCGGGGAGGGTGCGTCGGTGTCGCCCGCGGCGAGCAGCGGCCCGAACCATGCGGCGCCGCCGACGCCGAACGGGTCCGTCCCGCTCGCCGCGCAGTCCAGGACGTAGAGGCCCTGGGGAGCCAGGTGGAGGAACGCCAGCCGGAAGATCCGGTGATGGGCCTCGATGCCACCGGGCAGGAGGTCGACGATGACGTCGACCGGCCCGAGCCGAGCCAGTGCGTCGTCGGGCTCCGCAGGGTCGGTGACCTGGCGGAACGCCGCCTCGCGGGAACCCAGGGCCGAGGCCGCGGGGGCGGTCGCGGCGAGGACGGTGGCCGTCCCGCTCGGGAAGACCTCGAGCCAGGCACGGACGGGGCTCGCGGCGTCGGCCAGGATGACGACCCGCCGGGGCCGGTCCGAGCGGGCGAAGGTGTGTGAGCTCAGCATCGCGCCGAGACGAGCCTGAGGCCCGGTCGCGCGCTCACGGGTCCGCCGGTCGGTGCCGTCGGCGGCGGGATCGGCGATGAGGGTGCGGGCGCCACGCACCAGGGTCCCGACAGCGCGGCGGGAGCGCTGTCGGAAGGCGGAGATGATGCTCGGGCTCCCAGCCGGTCCGCCCGTCCTGCTCGGCACGGGGCGACCCTATAGCAATCCCCTGGACCCGGGGACGGCGTCAACCGACCTGTCGCTGCAGCGCCCGCATCTCGGTGGCGAGCCGACGGCGCCACGCCCAGGTGCGCACCATGGCCTCGGCGGGCTCGTTGCCGACGGCGACGTGGACCAGCCATGCGCCGTCGAGGTCGGTCTCGCGAACCGGCCGGTTCTCCCAGGTGATCCGTCGCTCGACCAGCAGGTCGAACATCGCGTCGCAGAGGCGGGGGGCGACGACGACCACGGTCGCGCCGGCCCAGGACAACGCCTGGGCCCGACGCGCCGCGACCGGGCCGCCGCCCACGACAAGGACGTGCCGGCCCGGAGCGGGGGGCGCCAGCAGCCTGGTCATCCCGACGGTCGAACGGTTCCGCTGCGGTCCCGTCATGGTTCGTCCCTCCCTCTCTGCGTCGTGGCCGTTGCTCACATCGTCGGCCGCCGGGGTTTCCGAGGAGGGAGCCCGAGGTTACGTTCGCGTTTCGGTGCCGAGGAAGACGGTGGGGATGGCGGGCTCGCCCCGCGAGAGCTGGTGGGCCCGGGGCGGCAGCTCGGCCATCGCCCGGTCGTGCCGCGCCCGTGCCACATCGAGCCGGCAGGCGTCGGCGCCCACGACCACGCCGTCGCGCACGAGGTCGACCAGGAGCAGGCGGTCGGCACCGTCGTCGGTGGGCGAGGCGTCGATGCCGACGACCTCCGCCTGGGCGACGCCGGACCGGTCCCGTCGACGCAGGGCGTACTTGCGGCCCGCGACGCTGGCCTTGCCCGTGCTCACCTTCGCCACCCCCTCGAGGGTGCCGTCGGCGCCCTCCCGGGCGACGAGCTTGTAGACGAACCCCGCCGTCGGCGCCCCGGAGCCGGTCACGAGGGCCGTTCCCACGCCGTAGCCGTCGACCGGGGCGGCGCCGAGAGCGGCGATGGCGTGCTCGTCCAGGTCGGACGTGACGATGATGCGGGTCCCCGTGGCTCCGAGAGCGTCCAGCTGCGCCCGCACCTCCCTGGCCTGGACGAGGAGGTCCCCGCTGTCCAGTCGGACCGCGCCGAGCCCGGTCCCGGCGACCTCGACCGCCGTCGCGACGGCGGTGCGGACGTCGTAGGTGTCGACGAGCAGCGTCGTCCCCGGCCCCAGCGACGCCACCTGGGCCGCGAACGCGGACCGCTCGTCGTCGTGGAGGAGGGTGAAGGCGTGGGCGGCCGTACCCGCCGTGGGCACGCCCCAGCGGCGCCCGGACTCGAGGTTGCTCGACGAGGCGAAGCCGGCGACGTATGCCGCCCGGGCGGCCGCCACCGCCGCCTCCTCGTGGGTGCGGCGCCCGCCCATCTCGATACACGGCCGGCCCGCTGCGGCGGCCGTCATCCGCGACGCCGCGCCGGCGATGGCGCTGTCGTGGTTCAGGACCGACAGGACGAGTGTCTCGAGGAGGACCGCGTGGCCGAAGTCGGACTCGACGACGAGCACGGGCGAGCCGGGGAAGTAGGTCTCGCCCTCGGCATACCCCCAGATGTCCCCGGTGAAGCGGTAGCCGGCGAGGAAGTCGAGGGTCTCCTCGTCGACGACACCGGCCTCGCGCAGCCGGGCGATCTCGGGCGGGCCGAAGCGGAACGCCTCGATGGACTCGAGCAGGCGACCGGTGCCCCCGACGACGCCGTAGCGCCGCCCGTCCGGCAGCCGCCGGGCGAACACCTCGAAGACGCACCTGCGCGAGGCGGTCCCGGAGGCCAGGGCGCTGCGGAGCATCGTCAGCTCGTAGTGATCGGTCAGCAGCGCCGTCGAGAGCGGGGCAGGCATACCCGGCAGCCTAATCCGGCGGCCTATTGTGGAGGGCGTGTCCATCGCGCCCGTGCATCAGGAGAGCGCCTCCTCGGCCACGGACGTCGACGCCGACCTCCCGTGGGTGACGATCGTCTGGAACGACCCGGTCAACCTCATGTCCTACGTCACCTACGTCTTCCGGTCCTACTTCGGCTACTCCGAGGCCAAGGCGGAGAAGCTGATGATGGACGTCCACACCGAGGGACGTGCCGTCGTCTCGACGGGCGGGCGGGAGAAGATGGAGATCGACACCGAGGCCCTGCAGGGGTACGGGCTGTGGGCGACGTTCCAGAAGGACGAGTGAGTGGCGAAGGGCTTCCGTCGGCGCGGTAAGGGTGCGTCCCTGCGGTATGCCGCACGGCTCGACGAGGTGGAGCGCTCGCTCGTCGCGGGGCTGATGGAGCAGGTGCGCGACATGCTCGTTCCCGAGGACGGCTCCGCCGTGAACGAGCCGACCGGTGACGACGCCTTCGACGAGATCGTCGCGGGGCTCGGTGGGCTCGGCCGCGAGGTCGAGCTGGGGCCGGACTCCCCGGACTGGCCGGACACCGGCCCGGTGCCGGAGTCCGCGCGGTCCTACGGCGACCGCGACCCCGCGCTGGAGCGGCTGCTGCCCGCGGGCAACCGCGCCGACGACCAGGTGGCTGCGGAGTACCGGCGGCTCACCGAGGACGGCCTGCGGCGGCGCAAGGCGGAGCAGCTGGAGCGGGCGGTGGCGGCGTTGCGGCGCCCCGGCGATGCTGTCGAGCTCGACGAGCCGACGGCCGTGGCGATGGTCGTCGGGCTGACCGACGTACGCCTCGTCATCGGCGAGCGGCTCGGCCTGCGTGAGGACGACGACGTGGATCGACTCGAGGCCGTCGTCGCCGACCTCGACGGGGACCACCCCCTGACCTATGCGCTCGCGGTCTACGAGTTCCTCACCTGGCTCCAGGAGACGCTCGCCCACGCCCTGCTTCCGGGCGAGCGTCGATGACCCCGCGGGTGCGCTGGTGGGTCACCGGCGTCGGGGTGGCCTACCTCGGCGGGCTCGCGGTCCTGTTGCTGTGGCCGAACGGCGGGCAGGTCCGTCGGCTCAACCTCGACCTCTACCTGTTCTTCCTCCGCCTCGGCGTACCGCCGGCGGTGACGGCGGAGCACTACGCCTTCGCCCTCAACGTCCTTCTCTTCGCCCCGCCGGTCTTCGCCGTGGCCCTGGTCACCCGGGGGACCTCGGTCTGGTGGTGGGCCTGGGCCGGGGCACTGGCGAGCGGCTCCATCGAGCTCCTGCAGCGGCTCGCGCTGCCGAGCCGGGTGCCGTCGTGGTCCGACGTCGTCGCCAACTCCCTCGGCGCCGTCCTCGGGGCCGGGGCGGCACTCGTCGTGCGACGCCGGACCTCGCGCCGGGATGCCGAGCCGACTGCTCGGCCGGAGACGACGAGCCCCTGAGCGAGCAGGGCTTCCCGCTGAGCGAGCAGGCGTCGAGGAACACGTCGACGTCCGGGCGTGCCGGCCTCGTTCATCCGGGCTGCCGGGGCGGGCGGCCTCACCCCGGGGGTTCGTGTGATCGACGAGACGGGGGTGTCGCGGCCGGTCGATCGCCGCGGGTGCCTAGTCTTGAGCGGTGGCCGACGCACCCATCGGGATCTTCGACTCGGGCTACGGTGGACTCACCGTGGCCCGAGCGGTGCTCGACCAGCTCCCGCACGAGTCCATCGCCTACTTCGGTGACACGGCTCGCGCGCCCTACGGTCCGCGCCCCATCGCCGAGACCCGGGCCTTCGCGCTGGAGTGTCTCGACCGGCTCGTCGACCACGGGGTCAAGGCCCTCGTCATCGCGTGCAACACGGCGAGCGCGGCCGTCCTCCACGACGCGCGAGAGCGCTACGACCTCCCGGTCATCGAGGTCATCCACCCGGCGGTGCGCCGGGCCGCGGCGGCCACCCGCAACGGCCGGGTCGGCGTGATCTCGACGCTGGGTACCCACCAGTCCCGTGCCTACCTCGACGCCTTCTCTGCGGCGCCCCACCTCGACGTGCTGAGCCGGCCGTGCCCGCGCTTCGTCGAGTTCGTCGAGGAGGGGATCACGAACGGGCCCGAGCTGCTCTCCGTCGCCCGCGAGTACCTCGCGCCCCTCCAGGAGGAGGGCGTCGACACCCTCGTCCTCGGTTGCACCCACTATCCGCTGCTCACCGGCGTCATCTCCTACGTCATGGGCGACGACGTCACGCTGGTGTCCTCGGCGGAGGAGACCGCCAAGGACGTCTACCGGGTGCTCGCCGACCGGGGCCTGCTGCGTCCGGACGACCTGCCCCCGCCGGGGCACGGCTTCACGACGACCGGCGACGCAGAGACCTTCCGGCGCCTCGCCAAGCGGTTCCTCGGCCTCAGCCCCGACATCGACGTCGTCTTCACCTCCTCCCAGGTCTCCGAGGGGGGTGCCGCATGAGGTTCACCGTGCTCGGGTGCGCCGGGTCGTTCTCCGGTCCGCGCTCGGCCTCGTCGAGCTACCTCGTCCAGAGTGAGCACGAGGGCCGGACCGCAAGCATCCTCCTCGACCTGGGCAGCGGGGCCCTCGGTGCGCTTCAGCGCCACCTCGACCCGGCGGCGCTCGACGCGGTGTTCCTCAGCCACCTCCACCCCGACCACTGCGTCGACGTCCTCGGCCTCTACGTCTCGCGCAGGTACCGGCCCCAGGGGCACCTCTCCCACGCACTGCCGGTGTGGGGCCCGCCCGGCACCGGTGAGTGGCTCGAGGGGATGTACATCGGCATGCGCCCGGGTGGCATGGCGGCCGAGCTGCACTTCGGCACGCTCGCCGATGCCGCGCCGGTCGCTGTCGGGCCGTTCACGGTGACCCCGTTCGCCGTCAGCCACCCGGTCCCGGCCTTCGGCTTCCGCGTCGAGGCCGACGGGTCGACCCTGGCGTACACCGGCGACACCGACACGTGCGCCAACCTCGCCCCCCTCATGGCCGGAGCCGACCTCGTGCTCGCCGACTCGGCCTTCGTCGACGGCCGCGACCACCTCGCGGGGATCCACCTCAGCGGCAGCCGAGCCGCCCGCGCCGCGGTCGACGCCGGGGGAGTGGGCCGGCTCATGCTCACCCACCTGCCCGCGTGGAACGACCCGGAGGTATGCCGCGCCCAGGCCGCCGCGGTCTGGCCCGGCGAGGTCGAGCTGGCGCAGCCGGACACGGCATACGACCTCTGATCCCGCCCGCCGTCGAGGGCCCGTCCACACCGCCCTGCAGAGGGTCCGTCAGGCGCGCAGCCGGGTCTGAGCACCCCGGCGGCACGACCTGGCCGGCGGTTAGGCTTGCCGCCATGCCCACTCCTCGACACGACGGACGACTGCCCGACCAGCTGCGCGAGGTGCGACTCACCCGCAACTGGCTCGACCACGCCGAGGGGAGCGTTCTCGTCGAGTTCGGGCGGACGCGGGTGCTGTGTGCCGCGTCGTTCACCGAGGGCGTCCCGCGCTGGCTCAAGGGCCGGGGCGTCGGGTGGGTGACGGCGGAGTACGAGATGCTGCCGCGCTCGACGAACACCCGCAACGACCGGGAGTCCCGCAAGGGCCGGGTCGGCGGACGGACCCACGAGATCTCCCGCCTCATCGGCCGGAGCCTGCGCGCCGTCATCGACACCAAGGCCCTCGGCGAGAACACGATCGTCCTCGACTGCGACGTCCTCCAGGCCGACGGCGGCACCCGGACCGCGTCGATCACCGGTGCCTGGGTGGCCCTCTCCGACGCCATCGCCGACGCCAGGGCCAAGGGGCTCATCGCCGCCGGGGCCCAGCCGCTGACCGGGTCCGTGGCGGCCGTGAGCGTGGGGGTCGTCGGGGGCGAGCCCGTCCTCGACCTGGACTACCCCGAGGACTCCACCGCCGAGACCGACATGAACGTCGTCCTCACCGGCGACGGCAGGTTCGTCGAGGTTCAGGGCACCGCCGAGGGGGAGCCGTTCGACCGCGCCCTGCTCGACCGGCTCCTCGACCTCGCCGTCGCGGGGTGCGGCGTCCTCAGCGCCGCCCAGCAGGCCGCGCTCACCGAGCCGCCGCGGAGCCGCCAGTGAGTCGCAGGGTCGTCCTCGCCACCCGCAACGAGCACAAGGTGCACGAGCTCGGCCAGATCCTCGCCGACCTCGTCGACGAGCTCGACCTCGAGATCGTCGGCGCAGCCGCGTTCCCGGACGCCCCGGACGTGCCCGAGACCGAGGTGACCTTCGCCGGCAACGCCATGCTCAAGGCCGTCTCTCTCGCCGAGGCGACCGGGCTGCCCGCTCTCGCCGACGACTCCGGCCTGTCGGTCGACGTCCTCGGCGGCTCACCCGGGGTGTTCTCGGCCCGTTGGTCTGGGTCGCTCGCGGGCGCCGACGCGAGCCGGGCCGAGCGCGACGCGGCCAACCTGCGGCTGCTCCTCGAGCAGGTCGGCGACGTCCCCGACGAGCACCGAGGGGCGGCATTCATCTGCGCGGCGGTCCTCGCGCTGCCGGACGGACGGGTCGAGGTGGCCGAGGGCCGGGTCATCGGTCATCTCATCCGCGACCCGCGCGGGACCAACGGGTTCGGCTACGACCCGGTGTTCGTCCCCGACGGTGACACCCGGACGACGGCCGAGATGACCGACCTCGAGAAGAACGCCATCTCCCACCGCGGGCGGGCCTTCCGCGCCCTCGCCCCTGCCGTCCGCCGGCTCCTCCCTCCGGCCTGACCAGCGTCTACGCTGGGTGCGCCCGCGCAAGTGGTGGAACTGGCAGACACGTCAGGTTTAGGTCCTGATGCCTTCGGGTGTGGGGGTTCGAGTCCCCCCTTGCGCACTCAGAAACCCCGGGTCTGACCTGGGGTTTCGTGCTTGTCAGGCGTAGTCTGGCCTCTTCGGGTAGCACGGTGGTAGCACCAGCCCCACTCGGAAGGGGCAGTTCATGGCGTGGATCGAGAAGCGCACCCGAGGCGACGGGGGCGTCTCGGCGCGGGTTGTCTGGCGCCTTGGAGGCAGCCGGGACGGCGCGTACCAGGCGGAGACGTTCGGTGCGGGCACGGACGCCCAGAACCTGGCGCGGGCTGATGGGTTCAAGAGGATGGTCGATGCGGCCGGGCAGCACTGGCCGGAGGGGTGGGTCAGGGGCGAGGGCTTCGTCCGACCTGCGGGGGCCGATCCGCTGACGGCGCCTCCGCGGTTCGATGTGATCGGTGAGGAGTATGTCCGGCAGATCGTTGACCTCTCCCCGGGTCAGCGGAAGCGGTACCTGGGGCAGCTCGGGGTGTTGGCGCGGACCCGGGTGCGCGGCTCGCTGGTGTTCACCCGGCCGGTGACCGGGATCCACGAGTCGGACATCAAGGACTGGCTTATCGGGTGGGACCGGTCGCTGAAGACGAAGGCGAACTACCACGGCCTGGTCCACGGGGTGTTCGGGTATGCGGTGAAGCGGGGGTACCTGGCGGCGAACCCGGCGGTGGGGACGGCGCCGAGGCAGTCCCGGGTGCGGCAGTCCCGGCCCGAGCTGCGGTTCCTCACCGAGGCCGAGCTGTCGACGGCGGCGCGGCTGGCCGGCGCCTACGGCGACCTGCTGGTGGTGGCGGTGGGGACCGGGTTGCGGTTCGGGGAGCTCACCGCGTTGTGGGTCGGCGACGTCGACCTGGCCCGGGCCACGGTGCGGGTGAACAAGGCGTGGAAGCGCAACGGGGAAGACGGCGAGACCGAGATCCCGGGGTGGCTCGCCAAGCAGCTGAAGCCCAAGCACGCGATGTATGACCATCACCTGGGCAACCCGAAGACGCCGAAGTCGCGGCGCACCGTCACGGTCTCGCCGGCCGTGGCCGAGGTGCTCGCGGGCCGGGTGGCGGGCAAGGCGGCGGACGACTTCGTCTTCACCACCCGCACCGGTCGGCCCCTGCATAACGGCATCTTCTATGCGCATGTGTGGCGCAAGCTGATGTCGGCCCTGGCGGCTGAGGGGGTGGCTCCGTTCCGGTTCCACGACCTGCGGCACACCCATGTGGCCTGGCTGGTCGCCGGGGGCGCGCCGCTGCCGCACATCCAGGCCCGACTCGGCCATGAGTCGATCACCACGACCATCGACACGTACGGGCATCTGCTGCCGGCCGGGGACGAGCTGATCTCCGGGATCATCGACACGGCTCTGACTGGCGGCACGATCCGGCCGAAGGGGGCCGGCGGCGGGTAGGGCGGTCATAGCCGGGAGCGCCCGCCGTGTCGGCTTGGCTGGAGGGCGAGGGGTCGGGTCTGGGGTGGTGTGGTGACGGGTTGTTCGCAGGCGTTGACGAGCTCGTCGAGGTGTTCTTGGCGGAAGCGGACGTGTTTGCCGATGCGGGTGCAGCGGATCTTGTGTTGTCGGACGGCGTCGGCGACCCAACGGGCGGGGACGTTGAGGTAGGCGGCGGCCTGGTCGATGGTCAGCAGGGGGCGCCGGCCGGCTCGGGTGTCGGTGTCGGCGGGGGTGGTGCTGGGTGGCCGGGCGGGTGGTGGGGTGGTCATGGGCGGGTGATGCCGAGCCAGTGGCGGGTTTCGGCGACGGTGGTGTAGAGGCGTCCGGTGCCGTTGAGGCGCCACCAGTGGGGGCCGGTGCCGCGGCGGCGCCAGTCGCGGACGGTGCGTTGGGGGGTGTGGATGAGGGTGCAGAACTGTTCGAAGGTGAGTAGGGCGGTGTCGTCCCAGTGGGTGGGGATGTGGATGGGGTCCATGGGTGGGGTCCTTGGTCGGTGGGGGGCTGTCATCCCCCGTAAGCGGATTTCGGTGGTCCTGGTGGCCACGTGGACGGGGGGTTGGCTGCTCCTGTCGGGGTGTGTCCGGGTAAGTCACCGGCCGATGCTCGGGGTGTGGTCGGGGGGTGTGGGGTGCCAGGAGGTGTCGCCGGCGGGCCGGCGGGGCTGCGGGGTGGCCGGGGTGGGCCTGCGGGGGGGTGGGGGTTGGGGGCCGTAGCGGTTGATGTCGTCGAGGGCGCGGGCGGTGGCGTGGGTGGGGCCGAGGTCGGCGCGGTCGCGGGTGAAGGTGTCGACCCACTGGGTCCGGGCGTCGTGGAGGGTGTCGGCGACGAGGTGGGCGGTGTTGTGGTGGCGGCCGCGGGTCATGGCGACGTAGGCGGCGGCGGCGCCGGTGGTCTCGCCGAGGAGGAGGTGGGCGGCGGGCGACGGTGTCGCCTTGGGCGCCGTGGGCGGTGGTGGCGTAGGCGAGCTCGACATAGTCGCGGACGTAGCCGGCGGGCAGCACGCGGGTGCCGCGGGGTCCGGTGACGGTGAGGGCGCCGTCGGGGTCGGGCGGCGGTGATGGTCCACCGGTCGCGGTTGGCGACGTCCAGGTGGGGGTCGTTGCGGCGGGTGGCGACCAGGTCCCCGACCGAGAGGCTCTCCCCGGCGCCGGTGGTGACCGCGGGTCCGGGGGCGGCGGCGCCGGTGGGGCGGGTGGTGTGGCGGTGGTCGCGGATGGCGGCGTTGAGGGTGGCGACCTGTTCGCGGGTGTCGGCGATGACCAGGCCGTCGACGGCGGCGAGGGCGGCGGTGCGTTCGATGTCGCTGGGGTGGATGACGACCTGCCCGCGCTCCACGAGGGCGTCGAAGACCTGGGCGGGGTCGGTCGCCGGTGCGCATGAGCAGGGTGAGGTGCGGCGTAGTGCGGGGTCGGTGAAGCGGTGGATGCCGTCGAGCAGGTGGTGCGCGTCGGGTGGCGCTCCAGCGGGCGGCGTGGTCGAGGACGCCGCCGCGGCCGACGGCGGGCAGCTGGTGGCGGTCGCCGACCAGGGCGAGCCGGGCGGCGGCTCGGTCGGCGATCGTGAGGAGGGCGCGGGCGGTGTCCTGGTCGAGCATGCCGGCCTCGTCGACGACGAGCAGGTCGCCGGGAGCAGCCGGGCGAGGGGGTCGAGCTGGCCGGTGCGGACCTGCCAGTGGTGGCCGTCGGTGTCCCAGCGGTAGCCGTGGTGGTGGATCAGCCAGGCGGCGGAGTACGCGTCGGTGCCGGTCTCGGCCTGCGCGACCTGGGCGGCCTTGAGGGTGGGGGTGACGACGATCATCCGGCGGCGCTGCCGGTCGAGTAGGTCGGCGGCGGCGGCCAGGGTGGTGGTCTTCCCCGCGCCGGCCGCGCCCTCGATGACGAGGAGACGGGCGGTGCCGGTCAGGGCGGCGACGACGCGCCGCTGCGCCGGGGTCCAGCACCCGATGCCCGACCCGGTCGCCGACCGGGTCGGGGATGGCGGGGTGCTCGGCCCGGGCGGCCAGGCCGGCGACCAGGTCGGCCTCGACGCCGCAGCACCCGCGCCGAGGTCAGGGCCCGGACGTGCTCGGGGACATCGGCGCGGTCCAGGAGGGGCACGCACCGGGTGCGGGTGCGGGCGGCCAGGTCCTCGACCAGCTCGCGCCGCACCGGGGACGGCGGCGATGATGTCGAGGCCGGCGATGATCTTCTCGGCCTCGCCGTGGATGTCGGCGCCGTTCCAGGCCGACCGGCGGGCGCCGAGCCGGGTCAGGACCAGGTCGGCGACGGCGTCCCGGTTGACCCGCCCCACCGCCGTCCCCGCAGCGCCGCGCCGGCGGCGGGGTCCGGGACCGGTGGGGTGAAGCCCAGGTCGTCCAGCTCGTCGCGCCACCGGGCGGCCAGGTCGGCCCCGCCGGTGGGGGTGACCTTGTCGGGGCGGGCCTGCGCCCACGCCCGCCGGTCCCACGCCCGCCGCAGCACCGGCCCGGGTTCCTCGCCCGGGTGCTCGCGCGCGCCAGGCGGCCTCGTACCGGTCGCTGTTCGCGGTGATCTGCGCTCGCGCGGGCACTGAACGCCCCCACGTAGGGGGCGAGCTCGGTGATCTCGCTCGTGGTCGGGTCGAGGTGTGTAGCCGTGCGCCGCCAGGGTCCGGCGGAAGCCGGGGTCGCAGGCCACCGCGGCGTGCCCGATCCCGTTGATCGCCTCGATGCTGTCGACGACCCCGACCGAGTGCAGCCCCCGCCACCGACCAGCCGCCCACACCCGGGCGCCCACCTGGAGGTGCAGGTGCCGGTGCGGGTCCCCGGCCCGCGAGCGTGTAGTGCCGCACCACCACCGCCTCCACCCGGTCGACGGGGATCTGGACCTGCCGGCCCCGCGGCCCGACCCGCGTCGTGGCGTGCGCGGCGAGCCAGCCGATGACCTCCGTCGCGGCGCGCTCCTGCGCGCCGTCGTAGGCGGCGGCGATCTGCGGGTGGAGGGAGGCGGCCAGGACCAGGTCTTCGGGCCGTTGACGACGACCTCGACGAACCGCAGCCCGCGGGCGTCGGTCCGCAGCCGGCCCTTCGGCTCCCCGGTGTCCACGTCGTACCCGGCCACCCACGCCTCGTACGCCGGACCGTCCACCACCCCCGCCACCATTACCGTGGGGGGACGCCGGTGGGGACGTCCCCGGGAACGTCCCCACCGGCGTCCCCCCGCGCGGTGGCGACGTACCGGGTGGCCAGCCCGGTGCCCTCGGCCAGGTAGTAGTCATCGGCGCGGGACCGGTCGGCCTCGACGTAGGAGCGGGCCGCGGCCGCGGACCCCCGGTAGAACTTCACCCCACCATGCACCCGGTCCCACCGCCCGTCACTGCTCGTCAACTACCCTGGAAACGACGTTCGGCCCGCCCTGACGGGCGGACCGATCTATCGACCTTCGTAGCATGCGTGCCGCTCGATCCGGGGCCTTCAAGGCGTCGGTCGACCGGTGGGTTTCCGGACTCGTCACAGCACGTCACAGGGCATCGAGGAGGACGGCGCGAACCAGTGGAGGGCGTCTCGGGGGTGAGGTCCTCAAGGGGTGAACGACTCCTCGGCAGGGGGGCGCGTCGCGCGGGTATGGCGTCGGGGTGACGGACGGGTCGTTGGCGTGGCCCTGCGGTTGGGGTTCCGGTCGTCAGCGGGCCGGCCGTGCGTCGGCCGCGACGATCCAGTGATCGCTGAGGGTGTGACCACCGCCACAGGTAACCGCCGGTAAATAGTTGGTCAAGTTCGTTGCGGGCGCAACGAGGGCGGGCCAGTGTCGATTCAGGTTGCCTCTCATTCGGGGAGTGGGCAGTGAAGGGGTCGGAGCGCTTGTGATGCGTGCTGGTCGTGCGTTGGGTTCTCGACGGTCGTCGTGGTTCGCGGGTGCGGTGGTGGGGGTGGCGGCGGGCCTGGTGGTGGGGTTGGCAGGCCCTTCGGTCGCGGCCCCGGTGGTCGCCCGGCCGGCGGTTGGCGCGCCTGTGGTGTCGGCCGCTCCGGTGGCTGCCGCGATGGTGCCGCGGGGAGGGGACTCCCCGGCCGCGGTGAGGGCGCCGAGCCTGGCGTCGGCGTCGGTGGCGTCGGTGGTGCCGGCGGGGTTTTCCAGTGGTGGGTGGAGTGTGGGTTTGTCGTACACGGGGACGTCGTCCTTGACGTTTACGGCGACGGTGAATCAGCCGTTGGATGGGTCGGGGTTGTATCTGGAGCTGTTCGAGCTGACCATGCCGGGGCACCGTGCGAATGTAGTCTGGGGTGGTGCACAACCGGAACCTCATGCTCGAAGGGCCCGACCGCGCCCCATGCGACGGTGGGGCAGCTATCGTCGCGGTGCTGGGGCGCGACCTGACGAACAACTACCTGGACTACCCGCAGGCTCGACAAGGTGGCCGAGTCCGATGTGGTGTCCCCGCCGCCTGGACGCTGCGCTGTCTGGGACGACGGCGACGACGAACTACGACGTGGGCGCCGCGGGTGTGTATACGGAGATCTTCGACCTGGGCCTGACGTGGTCGGTGTGGACGACGACGGGGTACCTGAAGTTCTGTAGCTCGGGGACGGTGTGCACATCGGGTCGGGGATCGGGCCGTATGCGGCGACGGTGGGCGGATCTGTCGAACTGGCCGTTCCCGTCGGGGTTGTTGGCGAACACGTACTCGGTGCCGACGGCTGGATGAGCAGGGCGGGGCGACGTCGGCGCTGGAGAACTGCACGTCGTGTTTCCCGCTTGACCCGGTCAACTCGATGACCGGCACCCTGGTCGAGCCGTTCACCGACGTCAGCGTCCCCTCCCGGGGGCCGGGCCTGTCGTGGTCGCGCACGTATGTCTCCTCCCAGGCCGCCACCGACGGCCCTCTGGGGTTCGGCTGGTCCTTGGAGTACGGGTCCCGGCTCGAGGTGTCCGGCGACCAGGCGGTGTTCGTCGACGCCGGGAACGCCCGGACCACGTTCACCCGCGCGGCCGACGGGTCGTGGGGCGCCGCGGCGCGGGTGCTGGCGTCGTTGACGAGAACCCGGACGGCACGTTCACCCTGACCCGGGACGGGACCGGGGAGACGTGGGAGTTCACCTCCGGGGCGTGCTGTCCGCGATCCGGGACCGATCCGGGCTGGCCACCACGCTGGCCTATAGCCTCGGGTGAGCTGTCCACGGTCACCGATGATGCAGGTGGGCAGCTGGCGGTGGCCTGGCTGGACGGGCGGATCCACACGGTGACCGACCCGGCCGGGCTGACGACCACCTACACGTATGACACGGCCGGGAACCTGGTCACGGTCACCGACGGCGGCGACCGGACCACGACGTTCGGGTACGACGCCGCACACCAGCTGACCGATATCACCGACCCGTACGGCAACCACACCCACAACGTGTACACAGCCGGGCAGGTCACCGAGCAGACCGACCCGGCCGGGCTGGTCACCACGCTGGTCTATGCCGGGACCCCGATGGGCGACGGCAACGGCAACGCCGGGACCACGACGATGACCGACGGCCACGGCGCGGTCACGCGTGCACCGGTACCGGCTGATGCAGCTGGTCGGCACCACCACCGGCTACGGCACGACCGCGGCCGCGACCACGACGTACGCGTATGACCCGGCCACGATGGGGGTGGCCGCCACCACCGATCCCCTCGGGCATGTCACTCGGCAGACCTTCGATGCCCGGGGCACCGTGCTGATCCGCTCCGACCCAACGGGCGGGACGGTCATCTCCACGTATGACGCGTGGGACCACAAGACCTCCCAGGTGCTGCCCTCGGGCCGGGAGACCGACTGGTCCTACACCAGCGGCGCCACCCTGACCGACCTGCTCCAGTCGGTCACCACGAAGGACACGGCCGGCGCCGTGATCGGGACGAGCACGTACACGTACGGCGACAGCGCCCACCCGAGCGACGTCACCAGCTCACCGACGCCGACGTCCGGGTCACCACTCTGACCCACACTGCGCACGGCCATGTCGCCACCTCGTCGGTCACCAACGGCCAGGGCCAGGTCTCGACCAGCCAGAACGGCTACGACCCGACGGTCGGGTCGTGTGCACGATCTCGCCTCAGAAGTACGCCACCGGTCTGCGCTGCCCGGCCACCGGCACCCCACCGGCCGGGGCGAGCTCGGTCAGCTATGACGGGTCGGGGCGGGTCACCTCCCGCACCGACGCCCTCGGCCACACCACCACCACCGCGTACGACGGGCGCACCACGACCGTCACGGATGCCGATAACCATGTCACCCGGCCAGTCCTCGACCCGGACAGCGCGAACACCTCGACGAGCGGGTACGGCACCGCCACCGCCGCCACCACGACCACCGGGTACTACCTGGCGGCCGGCACCGGCGCCTGCCCGGCCACGACCGGGTGTCGTGGTGCACCACGGTCACCGACCCGCAGGGCCGGGTGAGCGTGCACGCGTTCGACGCCGCCGGTCACGAGATCGCCACCGTCCTGCCCGGCGGGCAGGTCACCACGACCGGGTACGACCTGGCCGGGCGCCCCCACGTGGTCACCAACCCCGACGGTTCGACGCTCACCTACGGCTACGACGACGCCGGGCGGCTGCTACCAAGGACCACTCCACCAACAACCCGGCCGACGTGACCTACACCTACGACACCGACGGCGCCGCGCGTCGATGAGCGAGGCAACCAGCCCCGCCCACACCACCGACTACACCTACGGCGACCTCGGCCTGCTCGCGACGTCACCCAGAAGACCGGCACCACCACCGACTCGACCATCTCCTACGGCCGCGACAACACCGGCCACGTCACCACGATCACCTACCCCGACGGGCGGGTCGTCACCCAGACCTTCGACACCGCGGGCGAGTTGACCGCCATCACCGACGCCGCGTCCGGGTGATGATCACCGGCTTGGGTCGAGCCCTACGGCAACCTGACCGACCACCACCCTCCCCGGGAGCGCCGGGTCGATCACCTCGACCTTCGACGCCACCGGCGCGATGACCGGCACCACCGCCACCGACAGCGCCGACACCACCCTGCTGGGCCTGGGCTACACCCGCACCGGCACCGGGCAGGTCGCCTCCGAGACCGCGCACCGGCGCCGCCACCAGCGGCGGGGTCTACGGGTACACCGCCAACAACCGCCTCGATGCCGCCGGGTCGACCTCGTTCGGGTACGACCTGGCCGGCAACCCCACCGGGCTCGGCGCCACCACCCAGACCTTCACCGCCTCCGGCGCGCCTCGCCACCTCCACCGCCGTGGAGTCGATACAGACCTTCGGGTACGACGCCAACGGCGACCGCACCTCGCCACCACGACCGGGGAAGGTCACCTCGACTACGGCTACGACCAGGCCTCCCAGCTGACCAGTGCCACGTTCTTCGGCCCCGACGAGCCGCCGGCCCGTCCAGCCCGCCACCCCGACCCGGCTGATGGACACCCGCAGCGGGTTCGGCGCGCCCCCGGCCGGCCCCGCGCCGGCGGCACCGTCCAACGTGCAGGTCACCGGCGTCGCCGGAGTACCTACCACCGGGGTGAGCGCGGTCGCGCTCAACGTCATCGCCGTCTCGCCGTCGGCGACCGGCAGCCTGACCGTCTACCCGTCCGGAGAGCCACGGCACCAGCCACCCCCAGCCTGTCCTGGGCCGCCAACGAAAACCAACGCCGCCCTGATCCTGGCCCCGGTCGGCGCGGACGGCAAGGTCGTCCTGGCCAACCACGGCTCACCAGCAGCGTCCAGCTCGTCGCCGACATTTCCGGCTACTACACCGACGGATCCACCAACGCCGGCGGCGCCTACATCCCGGTCGCCGGGGCCCGGCTGCTGGACACCAGCACCGGCCAGGGCGCCGTCGGCCCCATCCCGGCGAACGGCACCGTCGACGTCGGGGTCCTCGGCCAGGGTGGGGTCCCGGCCAGCGGAGTCGACGCGGTCGCGGTCACCCTCACCACCTCTGCCGGCACCAGCAGCGGCAACGCGGCCGTCTACTCCTCGGGCATCACCGACCCCGGCACCACCGAACCTCACCTGGACCACCGGCAGGCAGGTCACCGACACCGTGATCGCCAAGGTCGGCACCGACGGGCACATCACCATCGCCACCCACAGCACCGGCACCGTCCAGCTCGCCCTCGATGTCACCGGCTACTTCACCGCCGGCACCGCCGCCGACGGCGGCCTGCGTTCACCCTCACTCCCACCCGGATCTACGACACCCACACCACCAGCAGCATCGGGTACGGCGAAACCCGCAGCCATCCCGGTCGCCGGCCACGGCGGGGTCCCCGCCAGCGGCGTCTCCGCCGTCGTGGTCGCCCTGACCGCCTACACCGCCTACGACAGCGGATACCTGACCGCCTACCAGGGCGGCACCACCCTTCCAGGCACCTCCACCCTGAACTACACCTACGGTCAGTACGTCACCAACCTCGCCCTCGTCCCGGTCGGCGCCGACGGCACCATCAACATCTACAACCACGCCTACGGCGGCACCACCCTCTACGTCGACGTCACCGGCTACACCCTCACCGACCCGCCCGAGCAGAGCCAGTACACCTACAACGGCGACGGACTCCGCCTCACCAAGACCACCGCAGGCACCACCACCCACTGCGTCTACGACACCAGCGGCACCGTCCCCAAGCTCCTCACCGACGGCGCCCACGACTACATCTACGGACCCGACGCCACCCCCCTCGAACAAATCGCCATCACAAGCGGCGACACCCAGTACTACATCCACGACCAACACGGCGACACCCGCGCCCTGACCACCACCACCGGCACCATCGCCGCCGCCTACACCTACACCCCATACGGCCAAGCGGCCCAGACTCAAGCCAACCCCACCGCCAGCACCCCGCTGCTCTACGGAGGCGGATACACCGACCCCGAAACCGGGTTCATCTACCTCATCCACCGCTACTACGACCCCAACACCGCGCAATTCACGACACTGGATCCGCTCGCGTCATTGACCCAGAGCCCCTACGGCTACACATACGGAGACCCCTTGAACGCGTCCGACGCATCAGGCCTTTTCTGCATGACGGGCGTGGCCGGCCACAACTCCTCAGGAGGGGAGATCTGCAACGGGAAGAAGGAGGTGTGGAACAATGCCTATCACCCATTGCGGGCTGTCGCTACGGCGCCGGTTAGCCTATCCGTGTTTGCTGCGAACAAATGGGCCGGGAAGGATTGTCGAATAGATGGCGCTCAATGGGTCGCGGTTTGCACGCGCGCTTTTACTTTCGGCGATGCCACGGCGACGACCTTCGGGACCGTTATCAACACAAGGCTCAACTACAAGGACTTCATGGCCTACAACAATGGGCAGCTCTTCTCACATGAGTTAAAGCACACCGATCAGTGGGCCCTGTTTCAAGTCAGCTTCCCAGCAGACTACCTCGCGGCCCAAGCGGTCGACTGGGCTGGCAACAGGCTAACAGGTTGCCGACGCGAAAGTTTGAATCCGTTCGAGGTGTGGGCCGGTCTTGATGCGGGAGGCTACTGATGATGTGGCATAGATGCACGAACCTCGTTGCTGCGATCCTTGCGCTGACGCTTGTCTCTCCCTTGCTTGCTGGCTGCGAAGGGAACCGGGTCTACTCCTCCGCGAGAATCGGTGTGAGGTTGAGTGACGACGGTGGGGTTGAGGTTGTGTCGTATGCCTGCGGCAAGGCTGCGCCAAGCAAGATGGAGATAACGGACCAGGACGGGCTCAAGCAGCTGTGGAGCGCGACATCGAGCAGCGCCTTTGACGGCCTCGTTGTTGTAAGGGCCGACGGAGGAACCGCTCAGGGTTGGGCGACAGTTGGGTCTGTGGATGTCAGATCGGCGCAGCAGTTGGACGCCCGGGTCTATTTGGGCGACCAGGTGGGCTGGCAGTCCACGTATTTCGTCCCCAAGAACCTAGCGCGCGACGAATTGGTGGTTGCCTCCTATTCATTCGCTGGGAAGGACCATGTGAACCAGAATGAATTCGTGAATGTGAACCAAGAGTGGTGCGCCAAAGGCCGCTGAGCCCTGATCCACGGACCGAGTTTCTCGGTTCGGGTCGTTCACGTTGAGACGGCACGAATCGGAGACCCGGGCAGGAGGGACCGCCGGCCTGCCGGCTCTTCCACATGAGGGTCCTCGGGTTGCGCCGTCGCCGACTGGGTGGTCAGGGAAGAGCTGCGGCGGGCGGGCCGGTGGCGGCGGCCGCCAGGTCGTGCCAGGCGTCCTACCAGGGCCACCACTGGGGTAGGTGCAGGACCTGGCGGCGGCTGGTGGTCGCGATCCGTCCCGGGGGGTGGGTGAGCCGGGTGCGCAGGCTGGCCCACCGGGCGAGACGCATCTCGGCCACGACGCAGGCTGCCCTGGCGAGGTTGAAGGCGATCACGGTGTCGGCGACCCACGCAGCGTTCGCCGTGTCCGGCCCCCCGAGATCTGACCCATCTCGTGGGCGAGTGTTCCCTGATGGTGAGAGTGCGCTCCTGGGAGAAGCGTCAGGGGGGACCACGTCCCCTCGCCCGGTTCTCGGCCGGAATCGCTATCCTGGAGGCGGTCCGGTGGGTTCCCGTCGGACGAAACTGGCAAACAGCGCTGGTGCTACCCCGTGTAGCACGACCCCCCGGAAACGGTGTCCAAACGGAGGCAACGGAACCCCAGATTCGTGCTCATCACAGGCGACTACGCCTGACTTAAGGGCGAGCCCCTCTGGTTCGAGTCCCCCCTTGCGCACGAGTGCCTCCGCCGATCGTGCTGTATGCCGCCCGCGTCCGGGGGCCGCCTCGCACCCGCTCCGCGCGCGCCGACCCGCTGGTAGGTTGGCAGGGACCCGGCGGCGCGATGCAACCGCCGGGACGGCATACCCGATGGCACTCGGCGTCATCGCCGGGGGAGTGGACCGAGGAGGACTCGTGGGGCGTCTCGAACCCGGTGACCAGGCACCCGACTTCATGCTGGCCGACGACACCGGCGCCGAGGTCTCGCTGTCGGGTCTGCGCGGCCGCAAGGTGATCGTCTACTTCTACCCGGCAGCCATGACCCCCGGCTGCACGAAACAGGCCTGCGACTTCAGCGACAACCTCGAGTCGCTCACGGCCGAGGGCTATACCGTCGTCGGCATCTCGCCGGACGGCCCGGCCAAGCTCGCGAAGTTCCGCGACAAGGAGAACCTCACCATCACGCTCCTGTCCGACCCCGGCAAGGAGGTCCTCGGCGCGTGGGGCGCGTTCGGGGAGAAGAAGCTCTATGGCAAGACCGTCCAGGGCGTCATTCGTAGCACGGTCGTTCTCGACGAGGCCGGGGTCGTCACGCATGCGTGGTACAACGTCAAGGCGACCGGCCATGTGGCGAAGCTGCGCCGCGACCTCGGACTCGACTGAAGGACGACGATGAGCACCGACTCGACCCCCACCTCGATCTCCGCCCTCGAGGCGGACCTGGCCGCCCGCCGCGACCGGCTCGCCCACACGGTCGACGAGCTGACCCGCCGGGCCACCCCGAAGGCGATCCTGGAACGCCAGAAGGATGCCGCCAAGGCCCGGTTCATCGACGCGACGATGACCCCCGAGGGCGACCTGCGGGTGGAGCGGATCGCCGCTGCCGTCGTCATCCTCGCACTCGTCGTCGGCGTCAGGGTCGCCCTGGGCCGTCGCCGTCGTCGTCGCTGACGCCGGCCGGTCCGCGCCCGGTCGGCCCGAGGACCCCGTGCCTACCTCCCGCGGCGCCGGCGAGCGGCTGCCGGTCCGGATGCTCCACGACCGCGTCCTCGTCTCCACCGAGAGCGAGCAGGGCGAGCGCCGCTCCGGCGGCGGCATCGTCATCCCGGCGACGGCGAGCGTCGGCACCCGCCTGTCCTGGGCCGTCGTCGTCGCCGTCGGCCCCAACGTCCGGCAGGTCGAGGTGAGCGACCGGGTGCTCTTCGACCCCGCCGACCGGGCCGAGGTCGAGATCCAGAGCACGGCCTACGCCCTGCTTCGCGAGCGCGACATCCACGCCGTCGCGGCCGCCCGGGTGAGCGAGAACCACACCGGCCTCTACCTGTGACGCGACGGGTGCGCAGCCCCGCCGCCCCCCGGATCCGGGTCGGTCGAGGACCGTCTTCTCAAGCCCCGGGGCCAGTCGGCAGGCCGGCTCCCGCGCATCGACCGACCGCGCTCCGGCCCCGGTGACGCCTAGATGCCGTTCGACGACAGGGAGACGTCGCCGAACGACAGCACCCGCCCGGTCAGGTTGGTACCGGCCCCGAGAGTGACCGCGCCGTTCGACAGGATCGTGCCGACGAGCGTCGATGCGGCGCCGACGGAGGTTGCTCCAATCACCTGCCAGTAGACGTTGCCGGCCTGCGCCCCGTTGACGAGCACGACCTCGCTGCCCGCGCCGGGGCTCATGGCGGCGCTGATCTGGAAGATGAAGATGGCGTCCGCGTTGCCCTCACCGTCGAGGGTCATCGTGCCGGTCAGGGCGAAGGCCGCGGACGAGTGGTAGATCCCCGCGTGGAACGTCTTGCCGATCTGGTCCCCGCTGAGCTCGAGGTCGGGAGCCCGGGCCTGCAGCTCGTCGTACGCGTCCGAGACGTCGGTCGACGCCTGGTCAGAGCCCGCGTCGCCGACGTGGACAGCGCCCCACACGATGCCGGGCGGGAAGCCGCTGACGGACGTGTGCGCGGCCAGGTCGCCGGCGAGCTCGCTGGCTCCGAGGTTCGCCACCGCGCCACCGCTGACGACGGAGAAGGAGGCGGCCGAGCGCAGGTCGACAGGGTCGGGGTTGATCTCGACGGTCAGCATCTGCGACGCGCTCGCTGCGTTGCCGGCGGCATCCCCGACGGACGCCACGACCTGGTGGACCCCGGACGTCAGGGCTGCTGCCGTGGCGGTCCACGTGCCGTCGACCTGGGTCGACGCGGTGAGAGCTTGACCCTCGACGGCGACCCGCACGACGGTGCCGGGTACTGCGTCGGTCGTGCCCGAGATGGTCGGGGTCGGGTCCTTGGTGACTGCGCTGGCCCCTCCGTCGATGGTGATCAGGGGCGGGGGTGCGTTGGTGAAACGGATCGTGTTGCTCGCCAGCGTGACCGTCCCGGCGGACAGGGCGCGGCCGATCAGCTCCGAGCCCGCACCGAGGGTGATGGCGCCGTTGGCCAGGATGGTGCCGGCGAAGCTCGAGTCCGCACCGGTGCCGGCGGCGCCGAGGGCCTGCCAGTAGACGTGCGAGGCGGTGGCGCCGTCGACGAGCACGACGTGGCTGTTGGCCGCGGTGTTCAGCGCTGCGTCGACCTGGAAGATGAAGAGCGCGTTGGGGTCGCCCTGGCCGTCGAGCGTCATGGTGCCGGTGAGTGCGAAGGCGGCGGTGCTGTGATGGATCCCGGGCAGGAACGTCCGACCGTTCTGGTCGCCCGAGAACTCGGTGTCCGGAACCCGGCCGTCAGCGTCGTCGTAGGCGACGAGGAAGTCGGCGCGGGCCTGATCGGCGACGGTGTCGGCGGTGTGGGTCGTGCCCGCCACGATGCCCGGTGGAAAGCCGGAGATGACGATGCTGGGGCTGACGCCGAGGTCGCCGCTGATCGTTGTCGGTCCCGTATTGGCGACGCCGGTCCCCCCGAGCACGGAGAAGCTCCTGCTCGAGCCGAGCGGGGGGCCTCCGTCGCTCGGCTCGATGACGGTCACCACGTTGGCGCTGATGGTGATCCGCTGGTTGCCGACGCGGTCGAGGACGACGTACCGGTAGTGGTAGCAGTGGCCGGCGACGAGGGCGGTGTCGATGACCGGGGCCACCGGGTCGACCGCGCCGAGGTCGACGAAGGCGCCGAACCCGTCGCACGACGGCCCGGTCATGGTGCTCGAACCAACCTGCAGGCGACGCGAGGCGATCCCGGATCCGGAGTCGCTGCCGGTGGTGAACGACACACTGACGGTGAGGTCGGTCTGGGTGCCGTCGGGGTAGCTCAGGGTGCCGTCGGCCGGGGGCGTGCTGTCGTTGCTGAAGGTGAGGGTGGTGTCGGCCGTGTTCCCGGCGATGTCGCTGCCCGTGACCAGCTCGCCCGGCGTGCCAGACGTGCCGGCGGTCCAGGCGAACGGGTTCGACTCGTACGGACCTCCGGTGGGCGTCGAGACCGTCGAGGCGGAGTGCGTCCAGCCGGCCGCGTCCCCGGTCATGGTGTGCGTCCGGCTCGAGGCCGGTCCGGACCCGTTGTCGCTGACCGCGTTCGCGAGGCTCATCGACCCGGCCGCGGCACCCCGGTAGTAGACGGTGGTGCCGGAAAGTGCTGTGCCACCGGTGATCGGCACGACCGTCAGGTTGTTGACGGGTGCAACGACATCGGCGTCCACGACGACGACCTCGCTCGGATCGCTCTCGGCGCCCTGCCAGTAGGTCCCGAACCGGGGGGTGACGGTGTAGACCCACGAGCCGTTGGGTGTCGCGGTCTCGACGCACGAGGTCGAGGTGATGGTCGCTGAGCACCCGTCACCGACGACCTGCTCGCTCAAGGCCGTGCTGTCGTAGCGCCTGACGACGTAGCCGGCGACCGGCTGGCCGGTGGCGAGGGTGGTTGCCTGCCAGGTGAGGCTGACGGCGCTCTGGGTCGCCGCGGGCACCGGTCTGGAGCCTTGGTCAACCCTGGTCGCCGAGGCGCCACCGCCACCGCCGTCGATCGAGGGGGCGCTCCAGTACGCCGACGCCGGCGCGGCCTGCGAGAGGGTCGCGCCGGCGAGGACGACCACTGCGAGCAAGGCGATCCGCGAGCGTCCCATGTCAGGTGGTCGCCATCAGGTGCACCGAGATGGTGGCGTCCTGGCACGCACTGGCGGCGTCGGGACTCATCGAGAGCGCTCCACTCAGGGTGACGGGGAGGACACCGTCGACTCCACCCACCCGTGCGGGGGCGGACCAGCCGCTGCCGGAGTTGGTCTGAGGCGCGTAGCTCAGTGCCGCCGTGTCGCAGCCACTGTGGTCGGCGTCCACGCTGAACCCCGCCACCCCCTGGGACACGTCGAGAGCGAGCACCTCGACCGTCACGAGCGTCGGGTTCGGGTTACTGATGGTGAGGGTCACGTCGGCGGCTCCGCCGGGATAGAGCGTTGATGCCGGTGTTCCCGGGAGCAGTGTGACGGGCGCGGTCGATCCGGTGGCTCCGTTCCCCACGCCCGAGCCCGGGGAGGACCAGAACGCGAAGGCTGCCCCGGCGAGCGCTCCGAGCATCAGGACGGCGACGGCCACGCTGAGCCCACGTCGGTGTGGGGCGACGGAGCTCATGGGGGAGCCTGTCTGCCCGTGGCGGTGTTGTCGAAGCGCACGACGGCGCCCTTGCAGCCGTCCTGGTCGGACGACGTGTTGGTCATGCCCACCGACGGCCAGTCGGACCGGTCGACGCCCGCCGCCATCAGGGACGTCGACGCGCCGACTCCGAGGGCGATGCGCAGGTCGTGCGAGCCCTGGACCACCGCGAAGTCCTCGGTCGTGCAGGGATGTCGCGCATCTGCGTGTGGTGCGAGGACCTCACGGATCCTGATCCTGATCTCGGTGATGACCAGTGCATAGCCGGAGGAGTTCTCCAGCTCCACGTTGAAGGGCGCGGAGACTCCCGGCGAGATCTCGCGGACGGTGTGGCCGGTGACGGTGAACGTGCCGAGGTGACCCGTGCCGACGGTCGCGGACCCACCCCTCGACGCGGGCCCGGCGCCCGGATCGGCGGAGTCGGGCGAGCACTGGGAGAGGCTCAGGACCAGAACGGCGATGACGACGGCCGCGGTCAGCGCAGCCCAAGCTCGCCAACGCGTGCGAAGGCTCATCGGCCATCACCTCATCGCGGCTCGCCTTGCGGCGGTCAACTGACGACGTACGCGAGGTTGACGGTCGCGCCCTTGCAGCCGTCCTGGTTGGTCGACTTGTTGTTGAACTCGATGGTCGCGATCTCGGGCGCGGTGGTGCCCCACGCGCCTTGGTCGGTGCCGACCGGGACCTCGGCGTTGATGACCATCGCGGCGTGCGTCAGCGTGTAGTCGCTTGCGTCGCAGTCACCTGCGGGAGCGCCTGCATCCTTGACGACCGAGGCGATCGACACGGTGACGGTTCCGACGTACGCCGTCGAGTCGCCGGCATTGGTGAAGGTGCCGGACAGCTCCTGGGGGGTCCCTCCCGGTCGGAGGTTGCTGACAACGCTGGCCTGCACGACGTCAACGGATGAGCCGCCTACGCCGGTCGTTGCGTCCCCGGTGCCCGACCCGTCGGCGGTCCAGTATGCGAACGCCGCGCCTGCTGCGACGACGAGCGCCACGACCGAGAGGAGGACGACGAGAGGCTTGCGCTTCTTGTGGGGAGAGGTTCTGGGCACGGAGAAAGAGGGTGTGCTCTTCGGGATCATTGGGGGCCTGACGGCGTTCACTAACGTTCGCAGCGGTCGAGCGACCTGGTTAGCCATCCGTAGGGCTGTACTAAGTATGATATAAGGCCGGTGGCGCGGAGGGCAAACGCAAACCGTCCTCGGCGATGCACGCCCGTGACCCGCGGTGATGGTGCGCCATCAGGGACTCGAACCCCGAACCCGCTGATTAAGAGTCAGCTGCTCTGCCAATTGAGCTAATGGCGCGCGACCGGAGACGTTAGCAGGCCGGGCCGGTCCCCGTGAAATCAGGCTAGCCTGCCCGCGGGCGCGCTGCCGGGCGGGTCAGCCGGACCCGTTGCTGCGGCGCAGCGCCCAGGCCCCGGCCGCGAGGGCGATCAGGACGACGCCGCCGCCCAGCGCCCACCGCCCTACCGGCGAGCCGCCGGACGAGGCAGCGCTGTCCGCGGCCGCGGCCGGCGGAGCCGAGGTCGTGGCGGTCGGGGAGTCGGTCGGCGACGTGGTCGGTGTCACCAGGGGCGTTGCCGAGGCCGGGACGGAGGCGGTGGCTGCCGGGTCGGCCACGGTGAACGTCGACCGCTGGGAGATGGGGTGCCCGTCCGAGCTGACGACCTTGAAGGTCACGGTGTACGTCCCCGGGCCCAGGCCGGACCGCAGCGCCTGGGTGACGACCGAGCCGCTCACCGCCGGAGCGCCCTCGGTGGCATCAGCGCCCGAGCCGTCGACGACCCGCACGAGGTCGAACTGCTGGTTGACGTCCTCGTTGAAGGTGAGGACGACCCGGGTGGGCGGGGTCGTGACGGTGGCGCCGTCCTTGGGCGAGATGGAGATGAGGACGGAATGGGCCGACGCCACACTCGCCGGGACGAGGGCGACCAGCGCGCCGACGAGGGCGGTGAGGGCCGCGCGAACGAGGGTATGCCGGGTGGTCCTGATCACGTCCTCAGTGTGCCGTCCGGGGCTGGGTGCGGCGCATCCGGGGTGGGCCGCGGGGCCGGGGATGCGACGAACCCCCCGGCCGAGCGGGCCGGGGGGTTCGTGGACTGGGGTGAGTGACGGGACTTGAACCCGCGACCACCTGGACCACAACCAGGTGCTCTACCAGCTGAGCTACACCCACCACGGTGAGCGGACGGCATACCGGGACCGGGTTCGAACCTCAGGGACGAGGGTGAGCCCGGGCATCCCGCCAGCGCACAGCGACGACAAGCGTACCCGTTCCTCGGGGGTGCTTCCGACCAGGTTCAGGTCGCGCCGGACGAGGGTGACTGCGCCGCCTCGGAGGCGGCGGCACCGAGTGCCTCGTGGTCGACGACATGGCGCGCGGCAATGGTGCGCAGCTCCTCCGAGCTGGGCCCGGGCGGTGCGACGAACACCGCCTCCCGGTAGTAGCGCAGCTCCGCGATCGACTCCCGGATGTCGGCCAGGGCCCGGTGGCCGCCGCTCTTGGCCGGGGAGCTGAAGTAGGCGCGGGGGTACCACCGGCGGGAGAGCTCCTTGACGGACGAGACGTCGATGACGCGGTAGTGCAGGTGGGCCTCGAGCTCGGCCATGTCGCGGGCGAGGAAGCCCCGGTCGGTGCCGACGGTATTGCCGCCGAGGGGGGCCTTGCGTGGCTCGGGCACCCACTCGCGGATGTAGTCGAGCACCCGCCGCTGCGCCTCGTCGAGGTCGAGGCCGTCGGCCAGCTCGGTGAGCAGCCCCGAGCTCGTATGCATCTCGCGGACGAAGTCGCCCATCTGCTCCAGCGCCTCGGCGGGTGGCGCGATGACGACGTCGATGCCGTCGCCGAGCTGGTTGAGGTCGAAGTCGGTGACGAGGGCGGCGACCTCGATGAGGGCATCCGACTCGAGGGACAACCCCGTCATCTCGCAGTCGATCCAGACGATGCGGTCGGTGTGCGCCCGGGCCGAGAGTGGCGTCGACATGGACCCAACTCTAGGGGTCGGCGCCGAGTGCCGGGGTCGGGGTGGGCGGACTGCACTAGGGTCACGTCCATGAGTGGGCCGTCGCCGACCGGGTATGCCGGCCAGCCCCCGGCCCCCTCGGGGCAGCGGCCGACCGGACCCTCCAAGGGCCGGCGTGGCGGACAACACGGTGGTCGGACGACGAGCCGGCCGGCGATCCGCACCTGGATCGTCCTCGGTGTCGCGTTCGTCGGCTTCGCCGTCGCCGCCCTCGTCGTCGCGACCTACCTCGGGGCGGCGCTCGGCGTCCAGACCGCCCTGCTCGCACTCCTCCTCGCGGCGCTGCCCCTCGGCGTCGTCATCCCGACGTTCCTGTGGCTCGACCGGTTCGAGTCCGAGCCGACGCGCTTCCTCGTCCTGGCCTTCCTCTGGGGTGCCCTCGTCGCCTCCGCCCTGGCGGCGGTCTTCAACACCGGCGCGGTGGCCGTCTTCCGCTCCACGACCGACCCTGGGGCGGCGCTGGCGACGACGGCGATCTTCGTGGCGCCCTTCGTCGAGGAGGCCCTCAAGGCCCTGCCGGTGCTGTTCGTCTGGCTGCTGCTGCGTGCCGAGTTCGACGGCATGACCGACGGCATGGTGTACGGCGGACTGTCGGCGGCCGGGTTCGCCTTCACCGAGAACATCCAGTACCTCGGGATGGCGTACACGAACGGGGGCCAGGACGCCCTCGGTGCGACGTTCGTGTCGCGCTGCATCATGTCGCCCTTCGCCCACCCGATGTTCACCGTGCTGACCGGTGTCGGGATCGGCGTCGCCGCCACGACTCGCTCCCGGGTCATGAGGGTCCTCGCGCCGCTCGGCGGGTACGCCCTCGCCGTCGTCGCCCATTCCATGTGGAACCTCGCTGCGATGACGGGCGGGTCGGGCCTGCTCGTCGTCTACCTCCTCGTCGAGGTGCCGATCTTCCTCGCCTTCATCGGCCTCATCGTGTGGGCCCGGCGCCACGAGGGCCTGCTCATCGGCCGCTTCCTCCGGCCGTACGCCGACGCCGGCTGGATCTCGGCGGGTGAGGTGTCGATGCTGTCGTCGATGGCCAGGCGCCGGGAGGCCCGGATGTGGGCCCGCACCAACACCGGCCGGGCCGGGCTGGCGGCGATGCGCGAGTTCCAGGACATCGCCAGCGAGCTGGCGCTCCTGCGGCGGCGCATGTCCCATGCGGCCGCCGACGCCCAGGCCATCGAGGGGGAGCGGGGCCTGCTCGACGCCCTGGTCGCCAAGCGCCGGACCTTCCTCGGTCTCCCGATGACCTGACGGCCCGCTTCAGCCGACCACCCGACCGACCCCCACCCACGGAGCCCCCCATGATGCCCACCCCTGCGCCCCTCTCCCGGACCCGCGAGCTCGCCACGGCGATGGCCGACGACCTCGTCGCCCTGCGCCGACGGCTTCACGAGCAGCCCGAGGTCGGGCTGGACCTGCCCGACACCCAGCGGGCGATCCTCGAGGCCCTCGACGGGATCGACCTGGAGATCACCCTCGGCCGCTCGCTCGGCTCGGTCGTCGCGGTGCTGCGCGGCGGCGCGCCCCCCGCCGGCGTCGAGCGTCCGGTCGTTCTGCTTCGGGGGGACATGGACGCGCTCCCCGTCCTCGAGGAGGTCGAGACGGACTACGCCTCGAAGCGGCCCGGCGCCATGCACGCCTGCGGTCACGACCTCCACATGGCCGGTCTCGTCGGTGCCGCGCGGATCCTCGACGAGGTGCGCGACGAGCTGGCCGGCGACGTCGTCCTCATGTTCCAGCCGGGGGAGGAGGGCCCGGGCGGGGCGGCCCCGATGATCGACGAGGGGCTGCTCGAGGTCGCGGGGCGCCGGGTCGACGCGGCATACGCCGTCCACGTCTTCTCCTCGGAGGAGCGGTTCGGGGTGTGGTTCGGTCGACCGGGCCCCCAGATGGCCGCGGCCGACGAGGTGCACGTGACGGTGCGCGGGCGCGGGGGCCACGGGTCGGCCCCGCACCGGACCCTCGACCCGGTGCCGGTGACCTGCGAGATCGTCCTCGCGTTCCAGTCGCTCGTCACCCGGCGCTTCGACATCTTCGACCCGGTCGTCCTGACGGTCGGCAAGATCGCGGGCGGCACGAAGGACAACATCATCCCCGACGAGGCGGTCCTCGAGGCGACGCTGCGGACCTACTCGGCGGCCTCGCGGGCGCAGGCCCACATCGAGATCGAGCGGCTCGCGACGGGGGTGGCGGCCGCACACGGGCTGACGGCCGAGGTCGAGATCGTGCACGGCTACCCCGTGACGGTCAACGACGAGGCCGAGTTCGCCTTCGCCCAGGGGGTCGTCGTCGACCTGTTCGGGGCCGAGCGTTGGAACGAGATGCCCGAACCCGAGGCCGGGTCGGAGGACTTCGCGTTCGTCCTGGAGCAGGTGCCCGGGGCCTACCTCAACGTGTCGGCCTGTGCCCATGAGGACCCGATGGCCGCGGCCGACAACCACTCGCCGAGGGCCGTCTTCGACGACGCGGTCGTCCCCGACGTGGCGGCGCTGTTGGCCGAGCTCGCGCTGCGCCGCTGCCGCGGCTGAGGTCCGCGGTCCGCCGCGAGCGTCGTTCCGCTCACTACACTCGTCTCGGCCTCGGCCGTCGTCTCGGCGTCTGGGGCCTGGGCCCCCGTAGCTCAGCTGGATAGAGCAAGAGCCTTCTAATCTCTAGGTCGCAGGTTCGAGTCCTGCCGGGGGCGCGCAGGTGAGCCCGGCCGCGCGACAGCGTTGCTGGGCTCACCTGCGCGCCCCCGGCAGAGGTAACAGCGGGTCGAACGGGAGTGAGAGCCGCGGCGGGGGCGCCAAGCAGCGAGCGCCGTGGCGCTGGCGCCTAGCGGATCCGCGAGTCGGCCATGGTGGGCAGCCAGCGGCCGTCGCGGATCTCCCCACTGAGGCCGCACGCCGCGCATCCGAGAGTCGTGGTGATGGTCCACGGTGCGCGCTGGGCGACGACCTCCTTTCCGACCGGTGTTCCGATCCACCGGGGTGGCCAGCCGACGCCGGCGCACTGGTGCCACAGGACCATGGTGTCGTCGGTCTTGAGGCCGGCGCCCGCGAGGTAGATCCCACGGATCTGGTCCAGGGCGGTGACGTCGGGGATGCCCCAGTGGGTGGGCGGTGGTGTGGACACGGTGGCTCCATTGCGGGCCCATGAATGGGTGTCCGCGATCGCAGGTCAGCAGACGGCAATACCCCGAGCGTCCCCGCGGGGTGCCCGGTCTCGGCCTGAGCCGGCGTGGGCGTGATGACGCTATCGGTGACGCGCGCCCGTGACCCGTCGTCGGGTCAGATGTGGGGTGGATCACCCAGAGCTCCGGGCCCCTTGCTGAACCGACCCGAGTCGGTCACGCGGACCCGACACGAGTCGGTCACGAGGACGGCGTCCACGGCAGGAGCGGGAGCCACCCCGGGGCGCAGCGGGCACGTCGGGGGTGGCACGGCAGGCGGTGACAATGTGACAACTGAGAAAAGTGCGTCGTTCGGGACCATTGGGGCGCCTGCTGCGCTAGCCTGTGCTTCGCACAAGGCTCAGCCACGACCCCCCCTCAGGGCTGAGTCTGCATGACGAGGTTGAGCGGGCGGCACGTCCCCCCAGTGCCGCCCGCTCCCTCCGTCCCGTATGAATCCCGCCGCGGACGCCCCCCTCGTGGCCCCCGCAGGGCATTCGGGCCATCGAGCGACTTTGCCTGCGCGAGAGCCGCTCTTTAACCCGTCTTTACTCTCGGGCATCCGCGCCCGGGTCGCAACGGGTAGAACACACTTCCTTGCCGAGTGGGCCGTTCGCCCGATCCCCCCATCAGCCGAACGGATGAGTCGGCAGGAGCCCGGTGAGTCGGGTTCGGGGGCCGCCCGAGGTCACTTCGTGGGGCGGCCCAGGGGAAAGCTGCCGACCTCCTCGTACCTCGGCCGGCCGCCGCGACCCTCGCCGAGGTGGGACTGGACCAGGGTGATCTCGCGAGCGGTCCAGGACGGGCCGGCATACGCCTCGAGCACCCGGACCCACCGGGTCGCGTCGGATGGCCGCGGGAGCCGAGCGAGAGTGATGTGCCCCCGGAACCGGCCACCCTCGGGCTCGGCGCCGGCCTTGGCCGCGACGCCGCGCACGCTCCGGGCCAGTGGGGGCAGCGCGCCCGGCTCGTCGGAGACACCGCACCACAGCACCCTGGCGCGGGCGACGTGCGGGAAGCATCCGGCCTCGGCGATCCGCAGGACCATCGGGGAGAAGCGTCTGGCCACCCGGGCGAGACGCTCGGTGAGGTCGTCGAGCACCCGCTCCGGTGTCGCCCCCATGAAGGCCAACGTGAGGTGCCACTGGTGGGGGTCGGTCCACCGCAGGGCGGGACCGGCCTCCTGCCGGGGCCCCAGGTAGTCGGCCAGGTCCTCGAGGATGTCCTCGGGCGGGACGATCGCCACGAACAGCCGCATGTCCCGATCGTGCCTCACCGGGGCGGTCGCGACGGTGAGCGGCGCGGCGACACCCCCCACCTCGTGCGACGCCGATGACACCCCGGATCCCGTGGGGTGTTCCTGCGTAGGGGGAAGGGGCAGGTGTCGTTAGTCTGTGACGCGTGACGGAGGAGCCAGGCACGGCCGCGCTCATCGACGCCGTCTCCCGTCTGCGTGCCGAGGTCGAGGAAACCGTATTCGGCCTCGACCTGCCCGGGAGCGGCGACGCTCGGGCGACCCGTCAGGAGCTCCTGGACCAGTTCGACGACTACCTCCTGCCCCGGTTGAGCTCTCTCGAGGCCCCGCTGCTCGCCGTCGTCGGCGGTTCGACGGGCGCGGGCAAGTCGACCCTCGTCAACTCGATCGTGGGCTCCGAGGTCAGCCGCTCCGGTGTCATCCGCCCGACGACGACGAGCCCGGTCCTCGTCCACTGTCCCGACGACACCCCCTGGTTCGCCGACCGGCGGATCCTGCCCGGGCTGGCCCGGGTCACCGGTAGCGCCACCGGAGAGCCCCAGCCGGGCACCGTCCAGCTCGTGTCCTCGACGGACCTGCCGCCGGGGATGGCCCTGCTCGACGCCCCCGACATCGACTCGGTCGTCCACGCCCACCGTGAGCTCGCCACCCAGCTCCTCGCGGCGGCCGACCTCTGGCTCTTCGTCACGACCGCCGCCCGGTATGCCGACGCCGTCCCGTGGGAGCTGCTCCGCACCGCCTCCGAGCGGGGCACCGCCGTCGCCATCGTCCTCGACCGGGTGCCGCCCGAGATCGTCGACGAGGTTCGTCCGCACCTCGTGGAGATGCTCCGCGACCAGGGGCTGGCGACGACGCCGATCTTCACGATCCCCGAGACGACGCTCACCGCCGACGGCGCCCTTCCGGACTCGGCGATGGGCCGTCTCCGGGCCTGGCTGCACGCCCTGGCGGGCGACGCTCGGGCCCGGGCGATCATCGTCGAGCAGACCCTGCGCGGTGCCGTGGAGTCGCTGGGCGACCGCACCGCCCGCCTCGAGGCCGCGAGTGAGGCCCAGGCAGCCGCGAGTGGCCAGCTTCTCAAGGTGGCGGCCGGCGAGTTCGAGGCCGCCGAGGCCGCTGTCCGCGAGGGCATGACCGACGGAACGCTGCTCCGGGGCGAGGTGCTTGCCCGATGGCAGGAGTTCGTCGGCACGGGCGAGTTCTTCCGCCAGGTCGAGTCGACGGTCGGCAAGTGGCGCGACCGGGTCGCCGCTGCCGTCAAGGGCGAGGTCCCCCCATCCGGCGAACACCTCGACGAGGCCCTCCAGACCGGGGTCGCCGCCCTGCTGCGCGCGCACGCCGACAGCGCCGCCATCGAGACCAGTCGTGCCTGGCGCCGGATGCCCGGCGGCGACACGCTGCTGGGGAGCAGCCCCGAGCTGGCGCGCGCCTCCGAGGACGTGGATGCCCGCATCGAGCGACTCGTGCGGGACTGGCAGGGCGAGGTCCTCGATCTGGTCCGGGGAGAGGGCGGCAGCCGGCGGACCAATGCGCGCATCGCGGCATACGGAGTCAACGGCATCGGGCTGTTCCTCATGCTCGTCAGCTTCGCCCATACCGGTGGTCTCGTCGGCGGCGAGATCGCCATCGCCGGAGGGACCTCGGTTCTCGCGCAGAAGATCCTCGAGGCCATCTTCGGAGACCAGGCGGTCCGGACGATGGCGGACAAGGCCCGCGAGCTCCTGCTCGGCCACGCCAGTGACCTGTACACCACCGAGCTCGCCCGCTACACCTCCGCCGTCGACAGCCTGTCCGTGTCGACCCAGCAGGCGGGCCGGCTCGCCGAGGCCGCCGAGCGGGTCAGAGAGGTGAACCGATGAGCCCACTGCGGCGCGGCTCCGCGACCGTTCCCGTCCCCTCGGGCGAGGACCTGGCCGCCGCGGGCGCCGAGCTGGCGGCCGCCATCGCGTCCGGCAACGGTCAGCTCCCGGAGGAGCCGGCCGAGCATGCCGCGGCGGTCGTGGCCAAGCTGCGCGAGCGAACCGGGATGCGCGGCGGTCACCTCGTCGTCGCCCTGGCCGGGGCCACCGGGTCGGGGAAGTCCTCGATCTTCAACGCCCTGGTCGGCAGCGAGGTCGCCACCGTCGGGGCCCGGCGTCCCACGACGGCCGCGCCCACGGGCGCGGTGTGGGGCGACGAGCCGGTGGGGGAGCTGCTCGACTGGCTCGGGGTCAGGGCCCGCCACCACGTCGACACCTCCTGCGGGGAGGCGGGGGACGGCGCCGTCGGCGACCTGTGTGGGCTCGTCCTGCTCGACCTGCCGGACTTCGACTCGCGGGAGATGTCCCATCGAGAGGAGGCCGAACGGATCCTCGAGCTCGTCGACCTGTTCGTCTGGGTGACCGACCCGCAGAAGTACGCCGACGCCCGGCTCCACGACGACTACGTCGCCGCGCTGTCGACCCACGATGCCGTCATGATGGTCGTCCTCAACCAGATCGACCACCTCGACCCGGCCGGGGTCGAGACGTGTACCGAGGACCTGCGTCGGCTCATGGCGCGCGACGGTTTGCCCGACGCGACCGTCCTGTCGACCTCGGTGCGCTCCGGCGCCGGGCTCGACGAGCTGCGTCAGCGCCTCGCGAACGCCGTCGCTTCCCGGAGCGTGGCCCGGGCCCGCCTCGCGGCCGACGTCCGAGCCGCGGCGGGGCTGCTGCGCGCGGCGGTGGGCGACGCCGAGCCGCGCCTCGCGGCCACCGGCCAGGACGACCTCGTCGACGCGCTCGCCCGGGCCGCAGGCGTGCCCGTCGTCGTGGGCGCGGTCGACCGCGACTACCGGATGGAGGCGGCGAGCCGCATCGGCTGGCCGCTGACCCGATGGGCCGGCAACCTCCGCCCACGCCCGCTCCGTCGGCTGCGTCTCGACAGCGACCACGCCGAGATCAGCCAGGCCGACGTGCGCTCCGTCCTGGGCCGCTCCTCCCTGCCGCCGCCCACGCCGGCCGCACGGGCGGCGGTGACCCTCGCGACCCGCCAGCTCGCGGAGCGTGCGGGTTCGGGCCTACCGCTGCCCTGGGCCGATGCCGTCGCGGATGCCGCCAGCCCGGGTGGCCCGGATCTCGCCGACACCCTCGACCAGGCGGTCGTCGGGACCTCGCTGCGGGCGCGGAACCCGAGGTGGTGGCGGGCCGTCAACTGGCTGCAGGTCCTTCTCGCCCTGGCGGCCTTCGCCGGGCTCGGGTGGACCGTCGTTCTCGTCCTGCTCACCTGGCTGCAGTTCCCCGACATCCATGCACCCCTGTGGGGGCCGTTCCCGATCCCGTTCCTCCTGCTCGCCGCGGGCCTTGTCGCCGGGCTGCTGCTCGCCCTCGGGGCCCGGTTCCTCGCGCGGGTCGGTGGCCGGCGGCGGGCCAAGGTCATGGAGAAGCGGCTGCGCGAGTCCATCGCCGACGTCGCCGACGAGCACATCGTCGCCCCGGTGGCCCAGGTCCTCGACCGGCACCGGGAGACCCGCGAGCACATCGACCGGGCCGCCGCCGTCTAGCGGGTCCGGCTTCCCGGGGCCGGGGCCCGGCTCTCGCGCGTGCGGTTGTCCACAGGGTCGGCATACCGGCGCCCACCGTCCACAGCCTCGACGGCGTCCCTCCCGGTGTCGGGGTGTGACGTCGATGCTGGGTCCGTGCCGGGCGGCGTCGCCGTCCGGAGGGAGAAGGGGACGACCGATGAACGAGAGCTATCTGAGCATCCAGGGCCGGCTGGTCGCCGACCCAGAGCTGCGGGAGACCAAGACGGGCATCGCCGTCGCCGTCTTCCGCGTCGCCACGACCGTGCGTCGCCCGGCGCCCGGCGGCGGCTACCAGGACGGCCCGACGAGCTTCTTCAACGTGAGCGCCTTCCGCTCGCTGGGCGTCAACGCGTCCCGGTCGCTCAAGAAGGGTGAGCCGGTGACGGTGTACGGCCGGCTGCGGATCAACCAGTTCACCCGCGCCGACGGCTCGCACGGGACGACGGCCGAGATCGACGCGTATGCCGTGGGCCACGACCTGACGTACGGCATGACCCGTTTCGCCAAGGTCTCCCGCACCCAGGTAGACGAGAACGACCGGATGGCCGACCCGGTGATCCAGGGGGCGTTCGAGGCCCAGGCGGCCGGTGACGGGGGTGCCGCGGCCCGGCCGACCGACGCCCAGCCCCGAGAGCGCGCCGAGGAGGCCCCCGCCGCTGCCGGGACGGGCGACCCCGAGACCGACCCGTACGAGGTGGTCGACGGCCCGGACCAGCCCCCGGGGGGGCCGGGCCGCGGCGCCGGGGCGACGGGGCCCCGGACGGAGAGCGCGGCCTGACCGGCCGGGGGGGCGCCCTGACCGGCCGGGGGGCGCGCGGATTCGGGCACGGGGCGGTGACTCGATAGCCTTTCCCCCATGCCCGAGTTCATCTATGTGATGTCGCGTGCCCGCAAGGCGTACGGCGACAAGGTCATCCTCGACGACGTCACCATCTCGTTCTACCCCGGCGCCAAGATCGGCGTCGTCGGACCGAACGGCGCCGGGAAGTCGTCGGTGCTGAAGATCATGGCCGGGCTGGACCAGCCGTCCAACGGCGAGGCGCGGCTGACCCCGGGCTACTCGGTGGGCATCCTCATGCAGGAGCCCGAGCTCAACGAGGACAAGACCGTCCTCGGCAACGTCGAGGAGGGGCTCGGCGAGATCAAGGCCAAGGTCGACCGCTACAACCAGATCTCGGCCGAGATGGCCGAGCCCGACGCCGACTTCGACGCCCTGATGGCCGAGATGGGACACCTCCAGGAGGACATCGACCACGCCGACGCGTGGGACCTCGACAACCAGCTGGAGCAGGCGATGGACGCGCTGCGGTGCCCGCCGCCGGATGCCGACGTCGCGGTCCTCTCCGGTGGCGAGCGGCGTCGGGTCGCCCTGTGCAAGCTGCTCCTTCAGAAGCCGGACCTGCTGCTCCTCGACGAGCCGACGAACCACCTCGACGCCGAGTCGGTCCTGTGGCTGGAGCAGCACCTCGCGGCGTACCACGGGGCCGTCGTCGCGGTCACCCACGACCGGTACTTCATGGACAACGTCGCCCAGTGGATCCTCGAGCTCGACCGGGGCCGGGCCTACCCCTATGAGGGCAACTACTCGACGTACCTGGAGAAGAAGCAGTCCCGGCTCGAGGTCCAGGGCCGCAAGGACGCCAAGCTCGCCAAGCGACTCGCCGACGAGCTCGAGTGGGTGCGCTCGAACGCCAAGGCCCGGCAGACGAAGTCGAAGGCCCGGCTGGCCCGCTACGAGGAGATGGCGGCCGAGGCCGACCGGACCCGCAAGCTCGACTTCGAGGAGATCGCGATCCCGCCGGGCCCCCGGCTCGGGAGCAAGGTCATCGAGGTCAAGGACCTCCGCAAGGGTTTCGGGGACCGGGTCCTCATCGACAACCTCAGCTTCACGCTGCCCCGCAACGGGATCGTCGGTGTCATCGGCCCCAACGGGGTCGGCAAGACGACCCTGTTCAAGACGATCGTCGGGCTCGAGCAGGCCGACGCCGGGGTCGTCGACGTCGGCGACACGGTGAGCATCTCCTACGTCGACCAGGGCCGCGCCGGAATCGACCCGAACCAGAGCCTGTGGGAGGTCGTGTCGGGCGGGCACGACTACATCAACGTCGGCCACGTCGAGATCCCGTCCCGCGCCTACGTCAGCCAGTTCGGCTTCAAGGGGCCGGACCAGCAGAAGCGGGCCGGGGTGCTCTCGGGCGGCGAGCGCAACCGGCTCAACCTGGCGCTCACCCTCAAGGAGGGCGGCAACCTGCTGCTTCTCGACGAGCCGACGAACGACCTCGACGTCGAGACCCTCGGGTCCCTCGAGAACGCACTGCTGGAGTTTCCGGGCTGCGCCGTCGTCATCAGCCACGACCGGTGGTTCCTCGACCGGGTCGTCACCCACATCCTCGCCTACGAGGGCGACGACGAGGACCCCTCGAAGTGGTACTGGTTCGAGGGCAACTTCGAGGCCTACGAGAAGAACAAGATCGAGCGGATCGGCGTGGAGGCCGCTCGCCCGCACCGGGTGACCTACCGGAAGCTGACCCGCGACTGACCATGGTCGGCGTGAACGGCCCGAGCAGCGATGACCCGAGCATCGGGGAGGCGAGCGTGGGGAACCCGGGCGTCGGGGACCTGAGGGTCGAGCCGGCCACCCCGCAGCGGTGGGACGACCTCGCGGAGCTCTTCGGAACGCGCGGGGACCCGGCGCACTGCTGGTGCCAGTTCTTCCTGCGGGTCGGCCGCGACTGGGACTACACCGACACCGCCGGCAACCGGGCGGCCCTGCGAGGTCAGGTCACCGGCGACGCCCGGCCGCCGGGGCTCATCGCGTATGCCGATGACCGCCCCGTCGGGTGGGTGGCCCTCGCGCCGCGACCGACCTACCCGCGGCTCGTGGCGAGCCGGGGCCTGGCCGCGGTCGCGGGTACCGACCTCGACGATGCGGGCGTGTGGTCGGTGACCTGTTTCGTCGTGCGGGTGGGCTGGCGGCGCCGCGGTGTCGCGGCGGCGCTCCTCGCCGGAGCGGTCGGCTTCGCCCGGGGCCACGGCGCCCGGATCCTCGAGGCGCAGCCCGTCGACACTGCCGCTCGAACCGGGACGGTGTCCAGCGCCGAGCTCTACCACGGGGTCGCCTCGACGTTCGCCGCAGCCGGGTTCACCGAGGTGGGCCGAACCGCGCCGACCCGTCCCGTGCTCCGACTGGCCCTGTGAGGATCCCGGGCGTCTCAGCTCGGGCGCAGGGTGGCGGCGAGGAACACCGATGAGCCGAACGGCAGGTCGCGGCGGGTGAGGACCCGCCGATCGAGGGCGGACAGGGCCATGAGGAGCTGATGCACCGACCGGGCCACGGCGGGGACCTCCACGATGTCGGCGGGCGCATGGGTCTGACGCGAGCGCAGCACCCGTCGGGTGAGCCGCTCGGTCGCGAAGAGCGGGAACACCGACGCGAAGGCGTGGGTCGCCCGGTCGACGACGAACCCGGCGTCCTCGACCGCCGCCACGAGCCGGCCGCGCGTGTACCGGCGGTGGTGGCCGTTCTTGTCGTCGAAGTCGCTCCACGCCCACTGGTAGGCCGGCACGGCGAGCAGCAGGCGCCCTCCCGGTGACAGCACCCGGGCAGCCTCCGCCAGCGCCGCGCCCTCCGGCTCGAGATGCTCGATGACGTCGAACGCCGTGACGAGGTCGAAGGTGTCGTCGGCGAAGGGGAGGGACAGTGCCGACCCGCATACCCCTGAGGACCCGAGCCCCCGCACGTCGATGTCGAGGGCCACGGTGTGCGCCACGCGGTCGCGCAGCCAGGCCACGCTGGGCCCGTCGGCGCTGCCGAGGTCGAGCGCCAGCGCGGCGTCGGCGGCATACCGGGACAGGGCCGCCTCGAGGAGGTCGGCGCGGGCCTGGTACCACCAGTAGTCCGGCGTCACGATGGACGGGGACCCGCCGTGTCCACCTCGCTCGCTCACGCGGGCATCCTAGGCTCGCGGGGTCCACAGCCTCGAATGGGCTTGCCGGAGCCGGGGGTGTCGTGCCCATGATGGCCCGATGCGACTCGGACTGCAGGTCTCCAACTTCTCGTGGCCGGACGCGCCCGCCTCCATCGGCCCGACCTTCGCCCGCATCGCCCGCAACGCCGAACAGGCCGGCATGGCGTCGTTGTGGGTCATGGACCACTTCTTCCAGATCGGGCCCATCGGGCCGCCGGAGGCGGAGATGCTCGAGGGCTACTCCGCCCTGGCGTTCGCGGCCGGCGTCACCGAGCGGATCGACCTCGGCACCATGGTGACCGGGGTGACGTACCGGCATCCCGGGCTGCTCGTCAAGACGGTGACGACCCTCGACGCCCTCTCCGGGGGACGGGCCTGGCTCGGCATCGGCGCGGCGTGGAACGAGGACGAGCACCGCGGGCTCGGCGTCCCCTTCCCCCCGCTCAAGGAGCGGTTCGAGCGGCTCGAGGAGACCCTCCAGATCGCCCACCAGATGTGGTCGGGTGACGAGCAGCCGTATGCCGGGGCCCACTACTCCCTCGAGCGGCCGATGAACCACCCGCCGTCCGTCCGTCGCCCCCACCCGCCGATCCTCATCGGTGGCGGCGGTGAGAAGAAGACGCTGCGTCTGGTCGCCCGGTACGCCGACGCGTGCAACATCTTCGACATGGGCCCGGATCGGGTCCGGGCGAAGTTCGACGTCATCCGGCAGCACTGCGCCGACGTGGGGCGCGACGACCGCGAGATCGAGAGGACGGTCCTGTCGCGGATGGCGCTGTCCCGATCGGGCGGGGGCGAGCCGAGCGGCGCTTCGTTCGTGTCCGTCGGCGAGGCGGTCGACCGGCTCGGCGCGCTCGCGGCCGTCGGGACGGACCAGGTCATCGTCGGGATGGCGAACGACACCGACGACGCGGCCTACGAGCTCGTCGCCGAGGTGGTCGGCCAGGTCGACGGCATCACCCCCGAAGGCCGCTGAGCGTCCGCCGCATGACGAGGCGGGGCATCCCGGGCGCCCCGCGGGAGATCGCTCGGGCGCCGATGTCGCACCACCCGACGGGGATGCCGTCGCGGTAGGCGACGGCGCGGTGGCGGGTGGCCGACTGGTGGTCAGCGGCGGGCGACGAGGCGCACCGCGAGGGCGCCGTATGACGCCTCGATGTCCTCGGGGGTGCGCCGCCCCGCCGGCTCGTACCAACGGGCGACGTCGACCGCCATGGACAGCAGGGCGAGCGCGGTGTCGGGGACGTCGGCGACCTCGAACTCGTCGGCCGCCACCCCCGCGGTGAGGACGTCCTGGACGACCCGGTCGATCTGTTTGCGCAGGGCCAGCACCTCGTCGCGATGCTCCGGGCCGAGGTGCCGGAACTCGAACTGCACGATCCGGCCTACCTGGTAGTGCTCGGCGTGCCACCGGGAGAAGCCGCCGACGATGGCCCGCAGCGCCTGGGTCGGCGACGCGGCCCGCTCGGCGGCCTCGACGAGCAGGTCGCGGGCGGTGAGGTGGCCCCGTCTGGACAGCTCGAAGAGCAGGTCCTCCTTGGAGGCGAAATGGACATAGACCCCGGCGGCGGAGAGCCCGGCACGCGCGGCGATGTCGCGGGTCGTCGTGGCGTGGAAGCCGTGCACGGCGAAGGCGTCCGCCGCCGCCATCATGAGCCGGGTCTGGGTGTCGCCGGGACCTTCGGCGCCGCCCGTGCCGAGGGGCGAGGCGGCCGCCCGCCCGGACTGTGGGGTGGCGGCGGTCGGGGTTCCCGCGGTGGCGGTCATGGTTGACAGCATGCCGGAGGGACGGGAAACTAAGCAAGCGCTTAGTCACGGTGATGAGCCAGCCATCCCGCCCCGGCTCGGGCGGAGCCGCCCCTCAGGAGAGTCATGCCCAGGAACATCTACGGTCCCGATCACGAGTCGTTCCGCGAGTCGGTCGCGGAGTTCGTCGAGCGCACCCTCAAGCCGCGCGCCCAGCAGATGATCGACGTCCACGCCATCGAGCGCGACATCTGGCTCGAGGCCGGCAAGCAGGGCCTGCTCGGCCTCGACATCCCCGAGGAGTACGGCGGCATGGGGGCGGGGGACTACCGGTTCAACGCCGTCTCCGCCGAGGTCATCTCGGGCTTCAACGCGGCCGTGTCCTCGTGCTTCGGCATCCACTCCGACGTCTGCCCGCCCTACATCGTCGACCTCGGCACCGAGGCGCAGAAGCAGCGCTGGCTCCCCCCGATGGCCTCGGGCGAGAAGATCTGCGCCATCGCGATGACCGAGCCCGGCGGCGGCTCGGACCTCGCGGCGCTCAAGACGAGCGCCGTCCGCGACGGTGACGGGTGGGTCATCAACGGGTCGAAGACGTTCATCACGAACGGCTACCAGGCGGACCTCATCATCGTGGCCACCCGGACCGACCCGTCCAAGGGCGCCAAGGGCATCACCCTGTTCATGATCGAGGAGGGCATGCCCGGCTTCACCCGCGGCCGCAAGCTCGACAAGGTCGGCCAGGAGGAGTCCGACACCGCCGAGCTGTTCTTCGACAACGTCCGGGTCTCCGACGAGAACCGGATCGGCCCCGAGGGGATGGGCTTCATCGCGATGATGCAGCGACTTCCCCAGGAGCGGGTCGGCGCGGCCTGCTCGAACGTCGCGCACGCCAAGCAGATCCTGCTGGAGACGATCGAGTACACCAAGGAGCGCAAGGCCTTCGGCCAGCCGATCGGGTCCTTCCAGCACAACAAGTTCAAGATCGCCGAGCTCGTCACGGCGATCGAGGTCGCCGAGGCCTACGTCGACGACTGCATCGAGGCGCACGCCGAGGGCAGGCTGAGCGCCATCGACGCAGCCAAGGCCAAGTGGTGGAGCGCCCAGGTCCAGAACGACGTCCTCGACGAGTGCGTCCAGCTGCACGGCGGCTACGGCTTCATGAACGAGTACCGGGTCGCGCGTGCCTGGCGTGACGCCCGCGTCACCAAGATCTGGGCCGGCTCGAACGAGATCATGAAGGAGCTCATCGGCCGCGACCTCGGCCTCTGAGCCCGACCCCGCACCCGGCCGGACCCGCGGCGCTCGTGGCCGGGTGTGCTGTGATGGGGGGCATGGCCACCCCCTCGCAGCAGATGCCGTCGTGGCTGCACGCGGCATTCGTCCTCCCGAACAAGCTGTATGCCGTCGGCGCCGGACGCGTCCTCGGCCACCGCCTCGTCCGGCTCACCCACACCGGGCGGACGTCCGGCAGGGAGTTCCACGTCGTCGTCGAGGTGGTCCGCTACGACAGGGGCACGGGGGAGGCGGTCGTCGTGTCCGGTTTCGGCCGGAGCGCCGACTGGTTCCGTAACATCACCGCCGGCGGCCCGGCCTACGTCGACTTCGGAAGCGGGCCGCGTCGGGCGGCCCACCGGGTGCTCGACACCGACGAGGCGATCACCGTCTTCGTGGACTACGAGCGGCGCAACCGGGCGTTCATGCCGCTCTTCCGCCCGGTCCTGTCCCGGCTGCTGGGCTGGACCTACGACGGGTCGGACGACGCGCGCCGCCGCCTCGTCGAGGACCTGCCCATGCTCGCCCTGCGCCCGGCTCCCTGACCCCGACGGAGTGGTGGACCGGGTGGGCCGGCCGTCGGCCTCGTCCAGGGCTCAGTCGAGCGGGCCGCCGGCCACGTAGATGACCTGGCCGGACACGAACCCGGCCTCCGGTGAGCAGAGGAAGCTGATCGTGGCCGCGATGTCCTCGGGCTGGCCGACCCGCTGGACGGGGATCTGCTGGGCGGAGAAGGCGATGAAGTCCTCGAAGGGCACCCCGAGCCGCTCGGCCGTGGAGCGGGTCATGTCGGTCTGGATGAAGCCCGGCGCGACGGCGTTCGCGGTCACCCCGAACCTGCCCAGCTCGATGGCGAGGGTCTTGGTGAACCCCTGCATGCCGGCCTTGGCCGCCGAGTAGTTGGCCTGGCCGCGGTTGCCCTGGGCCGAGGACGAGGACAGGTTGACGATCCGGCCGTAGGTCTCCTTCGTCATGTAGGCCTGGCATGCCCGGGACATGAGGAACGCCCCCTTGAGATGGACGTTCATGACGGCGTCCCAGTCGTCCTCGGTCATCTTGAAGAGAAGGTTGTCGCGAATGATCCCGGCGTTGTTGACGAGGATGACCGGCGGGCCGAGCTCCTCGGCCACCCGGGCCACCCCAGCGGCGACCTGGGCGGCGTCCGAGACGTCGACGCCCACCCCGACGGCCCGCCCACCCGCGGCGCGGATCGACGCGGCGACGGTTTCGCAGGCGCTCTCGTCGAGATCGACCACGGCGACCGCGTGTCCGTCGGCGGCGAGTCGGGCGGCCGTCGCCGCGCCGATCCCACGGGCCGCTCCAGTCACGATGGCAACTCGCTCGGTGCTCACAATCGGGATTCCTTCCCGTTCTTCGGTAGGTTGTGCGTTCAGGTGTGCTGACCATAGACCAGCGTCGAGGGCCGGCACACCGGCGCCGTCCGAGACGCGCGCCACGGTGGGGACGGCGTGGTCCCCACCCGCGCCTACCGGCGCGGTTGGACCACACTGGAGGCCGGATACCCCCGGCGCAGCGGAAGGCGGCCATGGAGATCTGGCCTGGAACGGCATACCCCCTCGGGGCGACGTATGACGGGAGCGGTGTCAACTTCGCGCTGTTCTCCGAGGTCGCCGAGCGGGTCGAACTGTGCCTGATCGACGACGAGGGCGCCGAGACCCGGCTCGACCTGCCCGAGGTCGACGGCTTCGTCTGGCACGGCCACGTCCCGGGTCTGCGCCCGGGGCAGCTCTACGGCTACCGGGTCCACGGACCCTACGACCCGAGCAACGGGCACCGCTGCGACCCGAACAAGCTCCTCCTCGACCCCTACGCCAAGGCCATCGACGGGCAGATCCAGAACGACCCGGCCCTGTTCTCCTACGACTTCGAGGACCCGACGAAGCGCAACACCGACGACAGCCTCGGCAAGACCCTGCTCGGCGTCGTGACCAGCCCCTTCTTCGACTGGGGCCACGACCGCCCACCCCGCCACGAGTACCACGAGAGCGTCATCTACGAGGCCCACGTCAAGGGCCTGACGATGACCCACCCGGACGTCCCCGAGGAGATCCGCGGCACCTACGAGGCCATCGGCCACCCGGCCATCATCGACCACCTCACCGAGCTCGGCGTCACCGCGATCGAGCTGATGCCGGTACACCAGTTCGTCCAGGACACCTCGCTCCAGGCGCAGGGGCTGTCCAACTACTGGGGCTACAACACCATCGGCTTCCTCGCGCCCCACAACGGCTACGCCCGGGACCAGCGGGGACAGCAGGTCACCGAGTTCAAGGCGATGGTCAAGGCGCTCCACGAGGCCGACATCGAGGTCATCCTCGACGTCGTCTACAACCACACGGCCGAGGGCAACGACAAGGGCCCCACCATCTGCTTCCGGGGCATCGACAACGCGTCCTACTACCGCCTCGTCGACGACGCCAAGGAGCACTACTACGACACGACGGGCACCGGCAACAGCCTGCTCATGCGCAACCCGCACGTTCTGCAGCTCATCATGGACAGCCTGCGCTACTGGGTGACCGAGATGCACGTCGACGGGTTCCGGTTCGACCTCGCGGCCACCCTGGCCCGGCAGTTCCACGAGGTCGACAAGCTGTCGGCGTTCTTCGACCTCATCCAGCAGGACCCGGTCATCTCCCAGGTCAAGCTCATCGCCGAGCCGTGGGATGTCGGCGACGGCGGCTACCAGGTCGGCAACTTCCCGCCGCTGTGGACCGAGTGGAACGGCAAGTACCGCGACACCGTCCGTGACTTCTGGCGCGGCGAGCCGGCCACCCTGGGTGAGTTCGCCTCCCGGATCACCGGCTCCTCCGACCTCTACGAGCACAGCGGCCGCAAGCCCATCGCCTCGATCAACTTCATCACGGCGCACGACGGCTTCACGCTGCGTGACCTCGTCTCCTACAACGACAAGCACAACGAGGCGAACGGTGAGGACGGCCGCGACGGCGAGAGCCACAACCGGTCCTGGAACTGCGGCGTCGAGGGGCCCACCGACGACCGTGAGGTCAACGACCTGCGGCTGCGCCAACAGAAGAACTTCCTCACCACGCTCATGGTCAGCCAGGGCGTCCCGATGATCGCCCACGGCGACGAGATGTGCCGGTCCCAGCGCGGCAACAACAACGTCTACTGCCAGGACAACGAGATCTCGTGGGTCGACTGGGACCTCGGCCCCGACCAGAAGGCCCTCCTGGAGTTCACCCGTGGCCTGGTCCGACTTCGCCGCAGCCACGCCGTCTTCCGGCGTCGCCGGTTCTTCGCCGGCAGCGCCGAGCACGGCGGCGAGTCCTCCCTCGGCGACATCCACTGGTTCAACCCGGCCGCCGAGTCGATGGCCGAGCAGGACTGGGCCGACGGTGCCGCTCGCACGATGATGGTCTTCCTCAACGGCGAGGCCATCCCCGAGCCCGACGCCCGCGGCCAGTCCATCGTCGGCGACGACTTCCTCATCCTCTACAACGCCGCGCGCGACGCCCAGCCCTTCGTCCTGCCTCCGTCAGAGTGGGGCGACTGGTGGCAGACGGAGGTCGACACGGCGCCCGACCTGCTCGAGCCGGTCTGGTACCAGGCCGCCGCCGACCTCGTCGTCGAGGCACGCTCGCTCATCGTCCTGCGCCACCCGCGCGACCCCGCCGAGGTCCCGGCGCCGCCGATCATGGTCACGGCGACCCCCAAGCCCTCGCCCGGGTCGGCGGCGGAACGGTCCCGTACCCGTCCGAGCGCACAGCCGAGGAGCTGAGCCGTATGCCGGTGCCCGGATCCACCTCGACCCACCGCCCCGCAACCGGGCGGGTGGTCCCGGCGTCGACCTACCGGCTCCAGGTGCACGGCGGCTTCGGCTTCGCGCAGGCCGCCGACCAGGCCGCATACCTGGCCGCGCTGGGGGTGACCCACCTCTATCTCTCACCGATCCTCCAGGCGATGCACGGCTCGGTCCACGGCTACGACGTCGTCGACCACAACCAGCTGAGCGCCGAGGCCGGCGGACTCCCCGGCTTCGACCGGCTCGTCACGGCGGCGCGCGCATCCGGACTCGGCCTCGTCGTCGACGTCGTGCCCAACCACATGGCCGTCCCCACTCCCGCCCACCTCAACGGTCCGCTGTGGTCGCTCCTCAAGTACGGGGCGGACTCGTCGTACGCACCCTGGTTCGACATCGCCTGGGACGTCGACGACGGCCGGATCCTCATGCCGGTCCTCGGCCAGCCCCTCGACGTCGTCCTCGCCAGTGGTGAGCTCGCGCTCGCCGCGCGACGGCGGTGCGGCCCGCGACGAGACCGTCCTGCGCTACCACGACCACGAGTTCCCGGTGCGGCCCGGCACCGAGCACCTCGACCTGCCTGATCTCGTGGCGGCGCAGGGCTACCGGCTCGCCGGCTGGCGCAGCGGCGAGTCCTGGCTCAACTACCGGCGGTTCTTCGACGTCACCTCGCTCATCGCGGTGCGCGTCGAGAAGCACCATGTGTTCGAGGCGACGCACGCGCTGCTCCTCGACCTGTTCCACGAGGGATCGCTCGACGGGTTCCGGATCGACCACCCCGACGGGCTCGCCGATCCCGGTGGCTACCTCGCCGGGCTGGCCGAGGCCACCGGCGGCTCGTGGGTCGTGGCCGAGAAGATCCTCGCGCCGGGCGAGGACCTGCCGACGGACTGGCAGTGTGCGGGGACGACGGGCTACGACGCCCTGCTGCGGGTCCAGCAGGTCCTCACCGACCCGACGGGCGGACCGGACCTCGACCGGCTGTGGCGGCGCCACGACCCTGCCTCACCCGACCTCGCCGCGGTGGTCACGGCAGCCAAGCGCGAGGTCGTCGACCAGAAGCTGAGCGCCGAGGTCGACCGGCTGGTCCGGCTCGTCGGCCGGCTGCGCCCGGAGGCGGACCTGGTCGCCTACCGACGGTGCCTGGCGGCGCTCCTCGTCGCCATGGACCGCTACCGCGCCTACATCGTCCCGGGCGAGCCGGCCCCACCAGAGCAGGTGGCGGTGCTGCGCGATGCCGTGGCCCGCGCCCGGGTCACGCTCGACGCCGCGGACCACGAGGTGCTCGCCGACCTCGAGCTGCTGCTCATCGGCGAGGACCAGAAGGCCGCGCGGGGCGGCCTGGCCGCCGCGGACGGTGCGGCAGCGGAGTCGCTCGCCGAGCTCGTCGTGCGCTTCCAGCAGACCTGCGGACCCGTCATGGCCAAGGGCATCGAGGACACGGCGTTCTACCGGTGGTGGCGCCTCGCCGGGGCGAACGAGGTGGGCGGCCACCCCGAGGAGCTGTCGATGAGCGTGGACGCCTTCCACGTCGACGCGGCGCACCGGCTGGCCGACTGGCCAGTGTCGATGACGACCCTGTCGACGCACGACACCAAGCGGTCCGAGGACGTCCGGGCCCGGCTGTCCGTCCTCGCGGAGCGCGCGCGCGACTGGGAGCCCTGGGTGCTCGAGGCGAGCCGGATCGGCGCTCGGCATCGCGGCGACCTGGTGGACCCGCCGACCGAGTACCTCATCTGGCAGACCCTCGTCGGGACGTGGCCGATCGGTGCCGACCGCCTCGTCGACTACCTCGTCAAGGCCGTCCGCGAGGCCGCGACGCACACCGGCTGGGTCGACGGGGACGCGGCATACGAGGAGGAGGTCACCTCGTTCGCCGTGGCGCTTCTCGACGACCCCGCCGTGGCCACCCACCTCGATCGCTGGGGGTCGGACTCGGCGTCGAGCACCCGGGCGACGGTTCTCGCCCAGAAGCTCGTCCAGCTGACCATGCCCGGGGTCCCCGACGTCTACCAGGGCACCGAGCTGGTCACCCTCGCCCTCGTCGACCCCGACAACAGAGGGGCCGTCGACTACGCCGAGCGACTGGCCCGGCTGGAGCGGCTCGACGGCGGCGCGGCGCCCACCGACCTCGACGACGAGAAGCTGCTCGTCACCTCGCGGGCACTGCGGCTGCGCCGCGACCATCCGCAGTGGTTCGTCGGCGAGGAGGCGACGTATGCCGCCGTCCCCTCCGGTAGCGAGCACGTCCTCGCCTTCGCCCGAGGCGACGACACCGGCCCGGGTGCGGTCACGGTCGTCACCCGGTTCGCGACCCGGCTCGCGCGGCACGGCGGGTGGGGCGGGGCCCGGCTGGCGCTGCCGCCGGGCCGATGGCGGGACCAGCTCTCCGGAGCCGTCGTCGACGGGCCTGCCGCGCCCGACGAGGGGGTCCTCGTCGCCGACGTCCTCGGCACCCTGCCGGTGGCCCTCCTGGTGCGCGCGTGACGATCCGGGTATGGGCGCCGGGCCGTCGTAAGGTCGAGATCGAGGTCGGATCGCCCGACGGTGCGCACCACCGCGACGCGATGAGCCCGGACGGCGGCGGCTGGTGGCGCTGGGCGGGCGACGACGAGACGACCTACGACGTTCTCGACTATGCCTTCGTCCTCGACGGGGAGGGGCCGGCGGTGCCCGACCCGCGCAGCGCCTGGCAGCCGCACGGTGTCGACGGGCCGAGCCGGGTGTTCGACGCCATGGCCTTCGCGTGGACCGACGCGGGCTGGCTGGGCACGCGCGGCGGCGAGGGTGTGCTCGGCGGCGTGGTCTACGAGCTGCACGTCGGGACGTTCACGCCTGAGGGGACCTTCGACGCGGCCATCGGTCGGCTCGGTCACCTCGCCGACCTCGGCGTCGACCTTGTCGAGGTCATGCCCGTCGCCGGGTTCCCCGGGCGGTGGGGCTGGGGCTACGACGGGGTCGACCTGTATGCCGTCCACGACCCCTACGGCGGGCCGGAGGCGTTCCAGCGGTTCGTCGATGCATGTCACGGGCTCGGCCTCGGGGTGTGCCTCGACGTCGTCCACAACCATCTCGGCCCGAGCGGCAACTACCTCGCCCGGTTCGGCCCGTACTTCACCGACGAGCACCAGACGCCGTGGGGACCGGCGGTCAACCTCGATGCCCGACACAACTCGGAGGTGCGCAGGCTTCGTCATCGACAACGCGCTGCACTGGCTGCGCGACTTCCACGTCGACGCCCTGCGGCTCGACGCCGTCCACGAGCTGCGCGACGAGAGCGACGAGCATCTGCTCGAGGAGCTGTCCGACGCGGTGGCAGCCCTGGAGTCAGAGGTCGCCCGTCCGCTCGGGCTCATCGCCGAGAGCGACCTCAACGACGTCGCGATGGTCACGTCGACCGCCGACGGGGGCCGGGGGATGCGGGCCCAGTGGGACGACGACGTCCACCACGCGCTGCACGTCGTCCTCACCGGCGAGAGCCAGGGCTACTACGCCGACTTCGCCGGGGCCTGCTCGGCCGTGCCCGACCTCGGTCCGCTCGGGGTGCTCGCCAAGGTGCTGACCGACGGGTTCCTCCACGACGGACGCTGGTCGAGCTTCCGCGGCCAGGTGTGGGGCGCGCGGGTCGATCGTGCTGGGCTCGACGGGCGCCGGCTGCTCGGCTACCTCCAGACCCACGACCAGGTCGGCAACCGCGCGCTGGGGGAGCGGATCTCGGCCCTGGCTGGTCCGGGGCGGCAGGCGGCCGGAGCGGCGCTCTATCTGCTCTGGTCCGGGACGCCGATGATCTTCATGGGCGAGGAGTGGGCCGCCACGACGCCGTGGCAGTTCTTCACGAGCTTCCCCGATACGGGGCTCGCCTCGGCGGTCTCTGAGGGGCGCCGTGCGGAGTTCGCCGGGCACGGGTGGGCCGGTTCGGAGGTACCCGACCCGCAGGACCCGGCCACGAGGGACCGCAGCGTGCTGGCGTGGGCGGAGGTGGGGTCGGCGCCGCACGCGCGGATGCTGCGCTGGTATGCCGCGCTGATCCGGCTCCGTCGGGCTCACCTCGAGGGGCCGACGCGGCTTGCGGATGTCTCGGTGTCGGTCGACGAGGATGCCCGGTGGGTCGTCATGCAGCACCGGGACCTCGTCGTGGGGGCGAACCTCGGTGACGCGGAGCAGATCGTGCCACTCGGGTCGGTGTCCGGTGAGGTCGTCCTCGCCTGGGACGAGGAGGCCACGGTGCGGTCCGACTCGGATGGGGCTTGCGGCATACGCCTGCCGGCCGACTCCGTCGCGGTCATCACCGTCGCGACCTGACGGCCCCTCCCCAGCGGTGTCCATCGGCATCCACCGGCGAGCGAGGGGGGACCGACGGCCGCCCACGAGGTCCGGGTGCGCTGCACCCTCGCCGGCCGACCGGGAGGTGGGAACCCCAGCCGAGGTCAGCCCTCGCGGACGCGGATCATGCCCTCCTGGGCGACCGTTGCGATGAGGGTGCCGTCGGCGGCGAACATCTTCCCGAGCCCCAGCCCGCGCCCACCCTGGGCGGACGGCGACTCCGAGGCATAGAGCACCCACTCGTCGGCCCGCCCCGGACGGTGGAACCACATGGAGTGGTCCAGGCTGGCCGGGCGTAGCCGACGGTCGGTCCAGACCATCCCGTGCCGCCGGATGACGGGCTCGAGGAGCGAGTAGTCCGACGCGTAGGCGAGCACCGCGCTGTGGACCAGCGGGTCGTCGGGGAGCGCGCCGATGGCCCGCAGCCAGACATGCTGGCGGGCGACGCGCTCCGGGCCGGGCGTGAGATAGAGGTTCCCCTCGACGTGCCGCTGCTCGATGGCCCGACCCTCGGCGAGGTGCCGCGCGCCCGGGTGGTCGATGCCGGCGAACACGTCGCTGAGCGACCTCAGCCCCTCGGGGCCGGGCACGTCCGGCATCGGGTCCTGGTGGTCGAGACCGCCGGCCGGCTCCTGGAACGACGCGATCATCGACAGGATCGGCTTGCCGTGCTGGATCGCGTGGACCCGCCGGGTCGAGAACGACCGCCCGTCGCGCATCGTCTCGACGGAGAAGTGGATCGGCCGGGTGTCGTCGCCGGGCCGCATGAAGTAGGCATGGAGCGAGTGCAGCACCCGGCCCGGCTCGCCGGGCTGCGGCGGGACCGTCCGCCCCGCCGCGATGACCCCCTGGGCGAGCACCTGGCCGCCGAACACCCGCCCGTGCGGCATCTTCTGGCTCTGGCCGACGAAGACGATGATGTTCTCGGCGAAGACGTCGGCCAACCCGGCCTCCGCGCCCGACTCGGCCGCCGACGCCGTGAGGACCGGCCGGACGTCGGCGTGGGCGCTGCCGACCTGCTTGAGGTCGAGGACCTCGAGAAGCTCGGCCATCTGGTCCGGGCGCCCCGCCGGGAAGTCGCTGCTCACGGACGAAACCCTAGCCGGGTGCGCCGGCCGTCTCGGGGTGGACCTCACCCTGCGACGGCGAGGGCGAACGGCAGCACCGCCGGCGCTCCCGCCAGGCGCAGCGCCCGGGCCGCCACGGTGAGCGTCCATCGCGAGTCGACGAGGTCGTCGACGAGGAGCACCGGACCGGCGACCCCGTCGAGCGCCGCGGCGAGCTCGGGCCCGACGACCACGCGGTCCCACACCGAGGCCAGCCGGAACGCGCTGTTGCCGCCGGGTTCCCCGGTCGGTCCCCCGTGGGCCAGTGAGAGCGTCCCGAGGAACGGCAGCCGTCCGACGCCGGCAATGCCCTCGGCGAGTGAGGCGACCAGCGCCGTATGCCGCCGCGACGGCATACCGACGACGCCCACCGGTCGCTGGGCCCAGTCCCACTCGGCGAGCACCGGCACACAGGCCCGGACGAGGTCGGCCTCCGCCGGGGCGTCCTCACGGAGCAGGGCGCGCAGCCGCTGTCCCCAGCCGAGGTCGGTCAGCCGGGCCAGCGCGCGGCCGCGGCCCATGGACTCCTGCGCCGCGATGCGCCCGGAGACGGGTACCTCCAGGCGGCTCATCCCGGTCGGCCACTGGGCGCGGGGCTCGATCGGCACGCCGACCTTGGCCAGCCGGGCGTGCGCCGCCCCGATGACCCGCTCGGGCACGTCGGTGGGGTACCAGGTCCCCGCGCAGACGTCGCACCGGCCGCACGTGGTGGCCGTGACATCGTCGAGGAAGCCCTGGAGCAGCGCCATCCGGCACGTCGTCGCGTGCTCGTAGTCGAGCATGAGCTGCTGCTCGTCGAGCCGCGCCCGGGCGACCCGGGCGTACCGGTCGGCGTCGTAGACCCACTCGTGGCCGGTCCGGACCCAACCGCCGGACACCCGGGACACGGCGCCGTCGACGTCGAGGACCTTGAGGAGCAGCTCGAGCCGGGTCCGCCGCACGTCGACGACGGTCTCGAGCGCGGCCGTCGACAGCGGTCGGCCGGCCGTCTCCAGCGCCCCCAGCACGGCGGCGGCCTGGTCCTCGCGGGGCATGGACACCGAGGCGAAGTACGACCAGATGTCCCGGTCCTCCGGCCCCGGCAGCAGCAGGACGTCGGCGCGCTCGGTCGCCCGCCCGGCCCGGCCGACCTGCTGGTAGTAGGCGACGGGTGAGGACGGGGCGCCGACATGGACGACGAAGCCGAGGTCCGGCTTGTCGAACCCCATCCCCAGCGCCGAGGTCGCGACGAGCGCCTTCACCTCGTTGGCCCGCAGCGCCTCCTCGAGCTGCTCACGCTCGGCGGGGTCGGTCCGCCCGGTGTAGGCCGCCACGACGTACCCGGCCTCGGCGAGCGCGTTCGCGACGTCCTCGGCGCCGGCGACGGTGAGCGTGTAGACGATCCCGCTGCCGGGGAGGCTGTCGAGGTGGGCCAGCAGCCAGCCGAGCCGCTGCTCGGGGGACATCGACCGGGTCACCCCGAGCCGGAGCGAGTCGCGGGCCAGGCCACCCCGGATCGTCGTCACCTCGCGGCCGCCGACCCCGAGCTGCTCGACGACGTCCTCGACGACCCGGGCGTTGGCGGTCGCCGTCGTCGCGAGGACCGGCACGTCGTCCAGCCCGTCGAGGAGGTCCCGGATCCGCCGGTAGTCGGGCCGGAAGTCGTGACCCCAGTCGCTGATGCAATGAGCCTCGTCGACGACGAGCAGGCCGCAGCGGCGTGCGAGGTCGGGGAGCTGCTCCTCGCGGAATCGCGGGTTGTTGAGCCGTTCGGGGCTGACGAGCAGGACGTCGACCGTGTCGGCCGCGAGGGCGGCCCGGACGTCGTCCCAGTCGGTCGGGTTGGCCGAGCTCATCGTCACGGCCCGGATGCCGGCCCGTTCGGCCGCGGCGATCTGGTCGCGCATGAGGGCGAGCAGCGGCGACACGATGAGGGTCGGCCCGGCGCCCTCGGCCCGGCGCAGGGCGGTCGCGACGAAGTAGACCGCCGACTTGCCCCACCCGGTGCGCTGGACGACGAGCACCCTGGCCCGCCGCTCGACGAGGGCGGCCACCGCCTCGAGCTGGCCCGCGCGGAAGGCCGCGCCCGGGTCGCCCACGAGGCGGCGCAACGCGCGGGCCGCCATCTCGACGAGGTCGGGTGCGGGCGAAGGGGCGGCGTCGGCGGCGGTCACGGCGTCCGGGTCGATGGTCGGCATCCCCGCCACCGTATGCCGCCGCGCCGACACGGCGGGACACCGGCGACGTCGTGGGTGGTCAGCGCCAGCCGCCCTCGTCGACCCCACCGGGCACGTCGGCCGACGGGTCGTAGGGGGCTCGGGTGAACCGGAACGAGGCGAGGTCGAGGTGCGAGACCGACCCGTCGCCCCGCCGGACCACACGCAGCGGCTCACCGGTGTAGTACCCGTCCAGCCCGACCCACTCGTCCGACGAGACCCGGGCGAACCGCGACCCTCGCCGCTGCCCCGGCTCGCCGAGGACGAGGTGCTCACCCTCCATCCGTGCGGTCTCGGTCGACGGGCCCCAGTGCCAGGTGCCGAGGATGTCGAGCAGCCCGGGGTCGGCAGCCGCCACCCACGGCATGACCGGCGCCGGCTCGAGGTCCCCGAGGGCGTCGAGAAGGTCGCCCGCCAGCGCGCGCATCGCCGGGCTCGACGTCGTGTTCGCCATGACGACGACCCCATCGCCACCGTCGAGCCGGACCCGCAGCCCGGCGAGGAAGCCGGGCATCGAGCCGCCGTGCCCGGCATAGCGGGTGCCGTCGACGTTCCACACCTGCCACCCCAGACCGTGGGCGCCGGTCCACGGCTGCCCGGGCTCATCGACGACGTGGTGCGGCTCGAGCATCTCGGCGAGGGTGCCCGCCGCCAGCAGACCACCGGTGTCCCCGCCGAGGAAGGCGGCCCAGCGGGACAGGTCGCGCACCGTGCTCCACAGCTGTCCGGCCGGGGCCATGGCGCCCGCGTCGTGCTCGGGCTCCGGCAGCAGGAGGTCGGCGAAGGGGTGCACCGCCAGGCCCTGCGCCGCCCGACCGGAGGGCCGGGTCGTCGTCCGGGTCATCCCGAGCGGCTCGAGCAGGTCGCTCCGGACGACGTCGAACCAGCCCCGGCCGTGGTGGACCTCGAGAAGGCGCCCGAGGGCGGCATACCCGACGTTGCTGTAGTGGAAGCGACGCCCGGGCCGGAACCGCAGGTCGGCGGGCGCGGCCACCAGCGCATCCCAGTCGCCGCCGGGCGTGCGCTCCCACCACGGGCCCGGCGTCTCCGCCTGGGCCCCGCCCGCGTGCGAAAGCAGCTGCTCGATCGTCGTCGCCCCGAGGCGTGACCCGGGCACGTGGTCCTCGAGACGGTCCGAGAGGGCGATCCGCCCGGCGTCGCGCAGCCGCATGACCGCCACGCCGACGAGCGTCTTGGTGATCGACCCCATCCGGTACTGGGTGTCGTCGTCGGCGGCGGCGCCGTCGGTGCGTCCGTCGAGGGTGCCGAGCGCCCCCTGCCAGACCAGCGAGGCGTTGCGGACGAGCCCGGCGGCGACGGAGGGGAGCCGTCCGTCGCGCTGGGCCGAGGCGAGGACATGGTCCAGGTGGGCGGTGGTGCGGGGGTGGATGGGCACGAGCCAACCCTAGGTGCTCCCGGACCGGTGCCCGGGCGGTCCCAGTCCGCACTGACACACTGCCCTCATGGACCCTGCCCAGAGCGGCCCCCGGCCGTACCGCGTCCAGGTCCCGCTGCGGTGGAGCGACATGGACGCCTACGGCCACGTCAACAACGTCCAGTACCTCCGCCTTCTCGAGGATGCCCGGGTCATCGGTTTCCGCGAGTGGTTCGGCCGGGACCGGTCGCTGCTCGACGAGGGGGTCATCGTGTCGCGGCACGAGATCGAGTACCGTGCCCCGCTGACCTTCCGGCACGCGCCGATCGAGGTCGACATGTGGGTGACGGCCATCGGGGGAGCGGGGTTCGACCTCGGCTACCTTGTCCGCGACATCGAGACCGTCGGCTCCGAGCTGTATGCCGTCGCCGAGACCGGGCTCGTCCTCTATGACTTCGAGGCGTCACGGCCGCGCCGGGTCACCGGCGACGTGCGGGAGGCGCTCCTGCCCCACCTCGGCGACCCGGTCCCGCTGCGCTGGCACCGCCGGGGAGGGGCGTCGTGAGCGCCGCAACGGGGGTTCCCGGACGCGAGACCCTGCGCTCGGCGTTCGGACGCCTCAACCGGGTCATGGTGCCGATGCTGCGCGGCCCGCTCGGGTCGTGGGTGGGCAGCCCGGTCGTCGGCTACCTGGCGGTCCTCACGACGACGGGGCGCAGGACCGGCCGGGAGCGGCATACCCCGCTCAACTACGCGATCCTCGACGGCTCGGTCTATCTCCTCGCCGGCTTCGGGCCTCGGACCGACTGGCTGGCGAACCTGCGGGACCACCCGCACGTCTTGGTCCGCCTGCCGGGTCGGACCATCAGCGGGCTCGCCGAGGTCGTCGACGACCCGGACGAGGCCATCCGGGCGGCCGTCGCGGTCGCGCACAACGCGGGCTTCGCGACGGTCTTCGAAGGGCTCAACCCGGTGACGGCGAGCGACGACGAGCTGAGCGAGCGGCTCGCCGGCCGGCCGGTCGTCCGCATCGTCGCCCTCCCGACGACGGGCAGGAGGGGCGCCGAGGTCGACACCGTCGTCACCCCTGGCCGGCACGACCCCGGTGGGCGGCTGTGGCTGCTCCCGCACCTCGTGGCACCGTTGGCGGCGTATACCGCCTGGCGGGTCCTACGCCGCGCCCTCAGGTCCTGATCCGCAGGCCGGCCGGGACGGCGACGGCCGCGCTCGCCGTGAGCACGACGAAGATGAGTGTGAAGACGCCTCGGTCCTGGCCCGCCGCGCTGTGCAGGGCGGCGAAGATCGCGGTCGCCGCCGCGACGCCCATGACACCGCCGAGCACGTCGGCGAGCTGGATCGCCGACGAGTGCTCGCCGTGTTCCTCGACCGGGCTGAGCGCGAGGACGAGGACGGTCGTGCTCGTCACCCCCAGGCCCATCGCCAGCCCGCTGAGGACGAAGGCGGGTGCTGCGAGCCCCGAGGACCAGCCGAACCACGCGTTGAGGGCGAGCAGCGCCATCCCCACGACGAGGAGCGACGCGCCGACGTAGACCAGGGCGGGACGGTGCCCGGCGAAGCGGGGCAGTCCCTGGACCCAGGCGCCCGCGGCCCAGCCGAGCGACCCGACCGCGATGATGAGCCCCGCGAAGCCGAGTGTCGTCCCCCGTTCGTTGACGAGCATGAGCGGCACGTAGCTGACGGCCGCGGCGAAGGACGCGCTGAACAAGGCTCGAGCGAGCATCGCGGACGGGAGCCCGCGGGCCATCCGCCACGTCCCGCGCGGCACGAGCATCGGTGCGGTGAGACCGACACCGAGGAGGCCCAGGATCCCGAGGACCGTCCGCGGTGACCAGGCGATGACGAGGTCATAGGTCCCGAGCTGGACGGCACCGGCGGCCAGGGCGATCCCGAGCCCGGCCCAGGCGACCCGGACGTGGGTGCGGTGGTCACGGGTGCTCGCCGTGCCGTTGAAGTGCGAGGCACGGATCCGTCCCCGGAGGTGGTGCATCGTTGCGAGGGTGACGACGACGGGGGCGACGACGACCCAGAAGACGAGCCGCCATGTCCACACGTGGGTGAGCCAGGCGGCCAGCGGGGGGCCGATGAGGGACGGCAGCACCCACGCCGCCGAGATGAGGCTGAACAGCCGCGGCCGGGCCTCCTCGGGAAAGACCCGGCCGGCGATGACATAGAGCATGACGACGAGCAGGCCCCCGCCCAGACCGGTGAGGACGCGCCCGGTGAGGAAGACGTCGAGCCGGTTCGACGACCCGCAGATCGCCGCGCCCAGGCCGAAGAGCACCTGCCCGGCGAACGCTCCCGGAAGCGGGCCGGACCGGTCGGCCCAAACGCCGGCCAGGACGATGCCGAGCAGCTGGGCGGTGAGCATGACCGAGAAGGCCAGGCCGTAGGACCGCACCGCGTGGAGGTCGGCCGCCACGGTCGGCATCGCCGTCGACACGGCCAGCGACTCGAAGGCGACGATCGTCACCAGGACGAGCATCGACACGGTGACCGCGGCGTACTGCGCCGACAGCGGACCCGGGGCCGTCGTGGGGGTCGTCGCGGGCACGCCCGTCACCGTAGCCGGTGCCGCTCGGGAGGCCGAATCGAGGCGCCTGGGAGCCCGGCACCCGGTGTCACAACGGGGTGCCGCGCTCGGCGAGGACCCCGGCGAGGACGCCGATGTGGTCGGTGACGATCCCGTCGACTCCGAGGTCCAGCAGCCGGTTCATCTCGGCGGCGTCCTCCCGGTTCCACCCGTGGAACCACACGTGGACCTGTTTGCCGAGGGCATGGACGGTGTCGACGAGACGCGGGGTGACCAGGGTGATCTCAACCCCGCCCAGGCGATGCCGGACGGGGATCTGGAGCACCGGCGCCGGGGTGTGCAGGTAGCGGGACATCAGCCGCGGGGAGAGACGCAGGCCGGCGACCCCGACGGGCCCGGCGGCGGTGGCCAGACCTGGCCCCAGCGCCGCCCGGACCGCCCGGACCCGACGCTCCGAGAACGACCCGACGCACACGCGGTCGATGACACCGAGCCGGCGGATCTCGGAGATGGTCGGCTCCAGGGCCCGGTCGGCCTTGATGTCGATGTTGACGAACGTGTTCGGCAGCTCCTCGAGCAGCTCCTCGAGAAGCGGCACCGACGCGCGCCCCGCGATCCGGGCCTCGCGCACGGCGGCATACGGCAGCGCGGCGATGGCGCCCTCGGCATCGGTGACCCGGTCCAGCCGCGGGTCGTGGAAGGCGACGACCCGCCCGTCAGCGGTGGCGTGGACGTCGGTCTCGAGATACCGGTAGCCGAGCGCGACCGCCGCCCTGAAGGCCACCATCGTGTTCTCGAGGCCGACGTTGGCCGGGTGGGCTGCACCCCCCCGGTGCGCCATGGCGATCGGCGTCCGGGTGGCGAGGTAGGGAAAGTCGGTGGCGGTGGCCATCGTTCAGAGTCGGGCCCAGACGGCGGTGTCGGTCGGCACCCGGCCGTCCGCGGTGAGGGGCCCGGAGGAGACGGTGACGACGGCCCCCTCGGGCAGCTCCACCGGGTCCGCGCCGGTGTTGACCAGGACGAGCGTGTGCCGCGCGCCGTCGCGCGAGACGTTGACGAACGCGACGACGTCGTCGGAGCTGAGCGGGTGGCGAGCGAGGCCGCCATGGCCGAGCCGCTCGTGCCGGCGGGTCGAGAGCAAGCGGCGGTACAGCTCGAGGGTGGACCCCTCGACGCCCGACTGCTGGTCGACGGCGAGGTCGCCGAAGACGTCCGGCTGCGGGAGCCAGGTCCGTTCGGTCGGGCCGAAGCCGAACGACGGCGCCTCCTTGACCCAGGGGATGGGGACCCGGCACCCGTCCCGCCCCGTCTCCGCCCCGTGGGTCCGGTGGAACGTCGGGTCCTGGCGCACCTCGTCGGGCAGGTCGGTCACCTCGGGCAGCCCGAGCTCCTCACCCTGGTAGACGTAGGCGCCGCCGGGTAGGGCGAGCATGAGCGTGGTGGCTGCCCGGGCCCGGCGCAGGCCCAGCACACGGTCGGGCTGGGGGTCCCCGGCCGCGATGCCGTTGGGCCGCGGGTGGGTCTGGTCCAGGCCCAGCCGGGAGGCGTGCCGGACGACATCGTGGTTGGACAGCACCCACGTCGTCGGGGCGCCGACCTCGTCGTTCGCCCCGAACGACTCCTCGACGACCCAGGCCAGGCGGTCGGCATACCAGTGGGTGTCGAGGAAGGCGAAGTTGAAGGCCTGGTGCATCTCGTCGGGCCGGACGTACTCGGCCAGCCGGGACTCGGGCCGCACCCACGCCTCGGCGCAGAGGATCCGGTCCGGGGGGTCGAGGGACTCCAGCAGCGCCCGCCAGGACCGGTAGACCTCGTGGACGCCGGGCTGGTCCCACATCGGGGGGTGGCCGGGACCCGCGTCGTGGACCCGCATCGGCTCCTCGGACCCGTCCTGGGCCATCCGGGTCGGACCGTCCCAGTCGGGCAGCCCCGCCTCCTTGACCAGGCCGTGCGCGACATCGACACGGAACCCGTCGACACCCCGGGACGCCCAGAACGAGATGATCGAGAGGAACTCCGCCCGGACGTCGGCGTTGTTCCAGTCGTAGTCGGGCTGGGTCGTGTCGAAGAGGTGGAGGTACCACTGGCCGGGGTTGCCGTCGGCCTCGGTGACACGGCTCCAGCCGCGCCCGCCGAAGACCGACGGCCAGTTGTTCGGCGGCAGCTCGCCGTTCTCGCCGCGGCCGTCCCGGAAGAGGTAGCGGGCCCGCGCGCGGCTCCCCGGGCGGGAGGCGAGCGCGGCCTGGAACCAGGGGTGCTCGCTCGAGGAGTGGTTGGGGACGAGGTCGACGAGGACCTTGAGCCCGAGGTCGTGGGCGGTGTCGATGAGGGCGTCGGCGTCGGCGAGGGTGCCGAACCGGGGGTCGACGGCGCGGTAGTCGGCGACGTCGTAGCCGGCGTCGTTCATCGGCGAGACGTAGAACGGGCTGAGCCAGACGGCGTCGACACCGAGGTCGCGCAGGTAGGGCAGCCGGGCGGCGATGCCGGGCAGGTCGCCGATGCCGTCACCGTCGCTGTCGGACCAGCTTCGGGGGTAGATCTGGTAGATGACCGCGTACCGCCACCATGGCGCGTCCTCGTCCTCGGCGGCATGGACGAGCGTGAGGGGCTCGATGTCGACCGCCGGGGCGGCCACGGCGCTCTGAGGGTTACCTGACGTCACCCGCGCCATGCTCCCTCATGCGTGGGGCTCGGCCAAGTAGCCGGGCGGGGTCGTATCCGAGTTGACCATCATGTGGGCGGCCCGCTCGAGGTAGTCGCGCATGGCGCGGTCGTGCTCGGGGGGCAGCGCGAGCCGGTCCAGCGACCCGAGCATGTGCCTGAGCCACCGGTCGCGCATCTCCTCGGTGACCGGGAAGGGTGCGTGTCGCATCCGCAGCCGGGGGTGACCGCGCTCGGCCGAGTATGCCGTGGGCCCGCCGAAGTACTGCTCGAGGAACATCCGCAGCCGGCGCTCGGCCGGGCCGAGGTCCGCCTCGGGATAGAGCGCCCGCAGCTCGGGGTCGGCGCGGACCCCCTCGTAGAAGCCGTGGACGAGCGCGGTGAACGTCGGCGCCCCGCCGACCTCGTCATAGAGGCTCACCGCGGCCCGCCGTAGAGCGCGACCGGTGGTGCCTTGACGCCGGCGGCGTCAAGGGCGATCTTGACGCGCTGGCGCAGCTCGCGCTGGACGGCCCAGTGCTGGCCGGGGGCGCAGGCCGCCAGCACCCGGATCGTCATCATCGCGCCGGTCATCGTCTCGACGCCGAGGACGGTCGGGGCGTCGATGACCCTGTCGGCCCACGCCGAGTCGGCACCCAGCTCCTCGGCGACGCTGCGGATCGTGGACAGGACCTTGTCGAGGTTCTCGTCGTAGGCGACCGGGATGTCGACGACGGCGTTGGAGCTGACCTGGGTCATGTTGCCGATGCGGACGATCTCGCCGTTGCGGATGTACCACGTCACCCCGCCGAGGTCCCGCAGCCGGGTCACCCGCAGCGAGACCTCCTCCACGGTGCCGGTCGCCTGGCCGGTGTCGATGACGTCGCCGACGCCGTACTGGTCCTCGAGGATCATGAAGATGCCCGAGAGGAAGTCCCTGACGAGGCTCTGCGCGCCGAACCCGAGGGCCACGCCGCCCACCCCGGCCGAGGCGAGGAGCGGGCCGAGCGGGATGCCGACAAGGGCCATGACGGTGAGCGCGGCGATCCCGTAGACGACGAAGCTGATGATCGAGCGCAGCAGTGACCCGAGCGTCGTCATCCGCTGGATGTAGCGCTCGCTCGTGGTCACCGAGACGTCGGCGAGCAGCCGTCCGGCCCGGTTGAGCTCGTCCTTGCGGTGGGTCGACTTGGCCGTCATGACCCGGACCATCCGGGTGACGAACCGATGCAGCAGCCAGCGCACGAGCATGGCGAGGACGATGGTCACGAGGATCCGCAGGCCGTCGGTGAGCAGCCAGTCGCGGACCGAGTCCATCGTCACCCTGCTCAGGACGGCGGTCGGGTTGGTCGTGAGGGGGGCTATCAGAGCGGTCATGCCTTCCTAGGTCGGTCCCGGGGAGTGTCGTCGGTGGTCGTCAGTCTGCTCTACGCCGACCGGGCCTGCGGTGTTCCCGGCCGGCCCAGGTCAGTCCCGCGCGTGTCAGTCCCGCGCGTCGCGGGTCTGGGCGGCGAGCGCGCGGGCCACGCCGTCCCGGTTCTCGGCGACGAGCCGGACCAGGGCCGCCTCGGCCTCGGGGTGGGCGTCGAGCCAGGCCTGCGTCGCGTCGCGCAGTGCGGCGGATGCGAGGGCCCGCGGGTAGAAGCCGGTGACGATCGCCTCGATGATCGCGTGCGACTTCTTGTCCTCGACGTGGTCGAGCATGGCGTGGTAGCGCTCGACGAACGGCGCGAGGACCTCCGGTGCCCCGGCCCGGCCGAAGCCGAGGGCGACGGCGTCGACGACCGAGTTCGGCATGCCGTCCTCGGCCACGGCCGATCGCCAGGCAGCCTCCTTCAGCTGCGGGGTCGGGATCGCGGCGAGCGCGCGCGCCGCGCGCTCGCGGCCGGTCGCCGTGTGGTCCCGGGCCTTCTCCGCGTCGATCTCGGTCTCGGTTACGGCGTTCGCCCCGGCCAGGCCGGTGAGCAGCGTCCACCGCATGTCGGTGTCGACGTCGAGACCGTCGAGGATCTCGCTGCCGTCGAGGAGGCCGGCCAGGTATGCGGTGTCGTCGCCCTGGGTGGTCAGGGCGGCGGCCGCCGTGACGAGCTGGAGCTGGGCGTCGCCGCCGGGGCTGGCGGCCCGGGCCAGGTCCCAGAGGGCCGCCAGCGTGTGCCCGCGGGTCACCTCCCGGTGCTCGGGCGCGGTGTACGAGAAGACGGCGGTCTCGAGCTGGCCGAGGAGGGTCCGCAGCAGCGTCGAGTCCTCCTCGCCCGGCAGCGAGGCGAGGACGAGCTCGACGAAGGCGCGGGCCCCCATCTCGCCGTCCCGGGTCATGTCCCAGGCCGAGGCCAGGACGAGGGAGCGGGGCAGGGAGTCGGTGAACCCGCGCGGGTGGGCCAGGGCCGTGGCCAGGGAGCGGTCGTCGAGACGGATCTTGGCGTAGGTGAGGTCGTCGTCGTTGACGAGGAGGAGGTCCGGGGCCGGACGTCCGACGAGCTCGGGCACCTGGGTGCGCTCGCCCGCCACATCGAGCTCGATGCGGTCGGTGTGCACGAGGTCGGGACCCGCCACGGCATAGAGGCCGATGGCAAGGCGGTGCGGACGAAGGGTCTCGTAGCCCACGGCATACGACTGCTCGATGGCGGCCGAGGTGATGGTGCCGGAGTCGTCGGTCTCGACGACGAGGCGCAGCGTGTTGACGCCGGCGGTCTCGAGCCAGGCCCGGCTCCACGCGCGCAGGTCGCGTCCGCTGGTCTCCTCGAGCTCGTCGAGGAGGTCGTCCAGGGTCGTGTTCCCCCAGGCGTGCTTGGCGAAGTAGGCGCGAAGGCCGGCGAAGAACGGCTCCCGTCCGACGTAGGCGACGAGCTGCTTGAGGACCGACGCGCCCTTGGCATAGGTGATGCCGTCGAAGTTCACCTCGACGTCGCGCAGGTCGCGGATGGGGGCGACGATGGGATGGGTCGAGGACAGCTGGTCCTGGCGGTAGGCCCAGTCCTTCTCATAGGTGCCGAAGGTCGTCCAGGCGTCGGTCCACTCGGTGGCCTCGGCCTGGCAGGTCGTCGAGGCCCACTCGGCGAACGACTCGTTGAGCCACAGGTCGTCCCACCAGCGCATCGTCACGAGGTTGCCGAACCACATGTGGGCGAGCTCGTGGAGGAGGGTGAGGGCCCGGCGTTCGACGATCGCCTGGGTGACCCTGGACCGGAAGACGTAGATCTCGTTGAAGGTCACCGCACCGGCGTTCTCCATGGCGCCGGCGTTGTACTCCGGCGTGAAGATCTGGTCGTACTTGGGGAACGGGAAGGCCCGGTCGAACTCGGCCTCGAAGAACGCGAAGCCCTTCTTGGTCAGGTCGAAGAGGCCGTCGGCGTCGAGGTACCGGGTGAGCGACCTGCGGCAGAGGATCCGCAGCGGGATCTCGCCGGCCCGGCAGGTCACCGTGTCCTCGACGACGTCGTACGGGCCGGCGATGAGGGCCGTGATGTAGCTCGACAGCCGCTCGGTCTGCGCGAACCGCCAGACGGCCGCGCCGTCGGCGGCGGGCTCGGCGTGAGGGGTGGGGGAGTTGGAGACGATCTGCCAGTGCGCCGGAGCGGTCACCGTGAACGCATACGTCGCCTTGAGGTCGGGCTGCTCGAAGACGGGGTACATGCGCCGGGAGTCGGCGACCTCGAACTGGGAGTAGAGGTAGACCTCGTTGTCGACGGGGTCGACGAACCGGTGCAGCCCCTCGCCGGTGTTGGTGTAGAGCCCGGTCGCCTCGATCGTCACGACGTTGTCGGCGGCGAGCCCGGGCAGGGTGATCCGTGAGTCGGCGTACTGCTCGGTCGGGTCGAGGGGCGTGCCGTTGAGGGTCACCGACCCGACCGACTCGCCGACGAAGTCGACGAACGTGCTCGCTCCCGGCGTGGTGCACGTGAAGCGGATGGTGCTCGTGGTGGCGAAGGTGCGGTCGGCGGTCGTCAGGTCGAGGGTCACCTCGTAGGTGACGTCGCCGACGATCGCCGCACGGGCCTCGGCTTCGATGCGGGTCAGGTTGGTGCCGGGCACGGGGTCTCCTTGCTGGCGGGGTGGCTCGTCGTCGCGCGCGGTTGAGCTCGGTGTCGATGTCATGGTCGCAGTGGCGGACGTCTCGGGTGGCAGGGGCGGTCCGGAGGGCGGGCGCGCAGCCCCGGGACCGGGTCCATCCTCGCACGTCGGGCGACGGCTGCACCGGACTCGGGGCCGCCGCGACGCGATGGCAGGATGTGCGTATGCCGCCGACCGACGCTGCCCTGCACGACGCCGAGTTCTGGTTCGACCCGCTGTGCCCGTGGGCGTGGATGGCCTCGCGCTGGATGATGGAGGTCGAGCGGGTCCGTCCGGTCAGGGTGACGTGGTCGGTCATGAGCCTGGCGGTCCTCAACGAGGGACGCGACCTCGACGCGGACTACACGCACTTCCTGACCCGAGCCTGGGGCCCCGTCCGTGTGCTCACGGCGGCCGCGGCGGAGCACGGACCCGGAGTCCTCAAGCCGCTCTACGACGCGATGGGCACGCGGATCCACCCCGGCGCCGAGACCGACCTCGAGGCCGTCGTCCGCGCCTCCCTCACCGAGGTGGGGCTGCCCGACGACCTCGCGGATGCCGCGACGAGCGAGGCACACGACGCCGCCCTGCGGGCGAGCCACCAGCGGGCGCTCGACCTCGTCGGCGACCAGGTGGGCACCCCCGTCGTCGCCGTCGACGGCACGGCGTTCTTCGGGCCCGTCGTCACTCCGGCGCCCAGCGGCGAAGCGGCCGGGCTGCTGTGGGACGGGTGTCTGCTGGTCGCCCACACCCCCGGGTTCTACGAGCTCAAGCGGTCCCGGACGGTGGGCCCGCAGTTCGACTGAAGAGAGGTGACGCCATGCGCGTACACATGGGCGGCGACCACGCGGCATACGAGACGCTCGTCGACCTCGTCGGCTTCCTCGAGGAGCAGGGGCACGAGGTCGTCAACCACGGGCCCCACGAGCTCGACCCGCAGGACGACTACCCCGTCTTCGTCCTCGCGGCCGCCCGCGCCGTCGCGGCCGACCCGGGCTCGCTCGGGATCGTCCTCGGCGGCTCCGGCAACGGGGAGCAGATGGCGGCCAACAAGGTCCGGGGCATCCGGGCGGCCCTCTGCTACAACGACGAGCTGGCCCGCCTGGCGCGGGAGCACAACGACGCGCAGGTCCTCTCGATCGGCGGCCGGATGAACACCCTCGAGCAGGCCCGGTCGATGGCGACGGTCTTCCTCTCGACCCCGTTCAGCGAGGATGAGCGACACCGCCGCCGGATCGAGATGGTGAGCCGCTACGAGGCCGAGGGCGTCAGCCCCGAGCTGCCGTAGCCGACCCCCGATGGCCGAGCGGCAGCGCCGGAGCGGGTGGCCACGGGCCCGGGCGCGGGCCCAACCCCGCGCGCCGTGGGCGGAACCCCGATCCCGCGCAGGGCGTTCGAGGTGGTAAGCGGTCCGCCGGGCCGGGTTTTCCCGTCTCGTCGTCGGCCGCTTGGATCAGGCCCTACGCTGGGCTGGAACAACTGGACTGTCAAGGGTGGGGCGGTGGGAAGCAACGTCAGCGTCGTGCTGCGTAGACGCCGACGCACGGCAGTGCGTCGTTGGCTGCGCTCGCACCCGACCCTGCGTGAGTCCGACATCGTCCAGTTCATCCTGCTCCTGTCGGCGACGGCGTTCGTCGCGGTCGTCATCCTCGCGTTCCCCGAGCACATTCCCGTCGCGGCGTTCGCGCCGATCATCGTGCTGGCCGGGCTGTTCCTCACCGTGCGCCGGCTGCTCGCCGTCTATACCCCGATCGCCGGGGCCCTCCTCATCGTCGCCCTGCTCTTCCCGCGCGGCAGCGACCCCTTCTTCCTGTCGCAGCTCGCCCTGGCGACGGTCATGGTCTTCATGTACCTGGTCGGCAGGTCCCGCTCCCGGCTCGGGACCCAGGGTTTCACCGGGGACAACCTCCTCGTCGACCTGCGCGACCGCATCCAGCGCAACGGCTCCCTCCCCGAGCTGCCCGAGGGCTGGCTCGCCGACTCGGCGCTGCACTCGGCCAACGGGGACGCCTTCTCCGGCGATTTCATGGTGACCTCGCTCAGCGGCGACAAGCGACGGCTCGAGGTCGCCGTCGTCGACGTGAGTGGCAAGGGCCGGGGGGCCGGCGCCCGCTCGCTGCTGCTGTCCGGGGCGCTCAGCGGCATCCTCGGCTCGGTCGGGGCGTTCTCGTTCCTCAGCGCCGCCAACTCCTTCCTCATGCGTCAGCGCTGGGGTGAGGGCTTCGCCACCGCGGCGCATCTCGACCTCGACCTCGACTCCGGGGCCTACAGCGTCGGCCTCGCGGGCCACCCCGCTCCGGCGCACTACCACGCGGGAACGGCGACGTGGGAGATGGTCGGCACCCAGGGTCCGCTGCTCGGCGTCATGGACCGGGTGTTCTTCCCCCGGGCCTCCGGTCGGCTCCAGGCGGGTGACGCGCTCCTCTTCTACACCGACGGGGTCGTCGAGTCGCGGGAGTACGACCTCGACGACGGCATCGACCGGATGCTCGGCGTCGCCAGCCACGTCATGGTCGGCGGCGGAGTGGGCCTGGCCGACGCGGTCTGCCGATCGGCGCGCTCGGGCCGGATGGACGACCGGGCAGCGTTCTCGATCCAGCGGCTCTGAGCAGGCCCGGTGTCAGACCTGTCCGGCGTGTCCGACGTGTCCGGCGTGGGCGACCACGCCGGCGTTCGCACCTACGCGCCGCGCTGGCGCAGGTCCCCCCTGACGGCGGAGCGGATGGCGACCCTGCTACCCGCGCGGATGGTCCCCGAGGGGCCGCTGGACCCCCCGGTCGCCTTCGGCCGGACCGCGCCGGTCGCGCTCGAGATCGGGTCCGGGCACGGTGCGGCAGCCATCGCGTATGCCGCCACCCATCCCGACGTCGACCTGGTCGCCGCCGAGGTCCACGTGCCCGGCGTCGCCAGGATGCTCGCCGCGGCCGAGGCCGCCGGGGTGGACAACCTGTGGGTCGAGCCGGGTGACGCACTTCCGTTGCTCCGGGACCGCATCCCCTCGGATGCCCTGGCCGCAGTTCACCTGTTCTTCCCCGACCCGTGGCCGAAGAAGCGGCATGCCAAGCGCCGGTTCGTCCAGCAGCACATCCTCGACCTGCTCGCCGACCGGCTCGTGGCCGGCGGCTACCTGCTGTTCGCCACGGACCACGACGGCTATGCCGGCCATGCCCGTCGGCAGCTCGCCGCGCACGGGAGATGGGCGGTGGTCGAGGGGGAGCGCCCGGCGTGGCGGCCGGTGGACGGGTTCGAGGCGAAGGGCCTGGCCGCCGGCCGGCCCATCACCGACCTGCGCGCCACCCTGGTCCGCTGAGCGACCCAACTTCTGCCGAGTGACCCAACTTCTGCTAGCAGAGACCCAACTTCTGCTAGCAGAGACCCAACTTCTGCTAGCAGACCTTTGTTGACTCAGCAGAGGTTCCGCCCTCTGCTGAGTGGCTGAGTCTCTGCTAGCAGAGGTTAGGGGCTCGGGGCGGAGCCGTCGGGACGTCGGGGAGTCGCGGGGGGTCGAGAGCCATCGAGGTGGCCGGGCCATCGAGGGAGCCGGCCATCGAGGTGGCCGGGCCATCGAGGGAGCCGGGCCATCGAGGAGGCGGGGGCCGCCGTCGCGGTGCGCTCGTGCCTCGTTGCCCGCGCCGGCTCCCCGCATCCCGCACACCCTGGGCTCCCGGCATCCCGCACACCCCGCCAGGGCGCCGCGTGCGGCGTCCTCGTCGGGGTAGCCGGATTCGAACCGGCGGCCTTCCGCTCCCAAAGCGGACGCGCTACCAAACTGCGCCATACCCCGTCGCCGCGGGCCGGCCGCATACGACGATGACGGGCGGGGTCAACCCGCACGGCACGGCGGTCGATTTCGGCTCCCGAGACGGCGGCCACTAGGCTAACGCCTGCTCTTCGCCCATCCGGACATCGACCGGTGAAGGTCGGGCCCGAGGAGCGCGCGGGTGTAGCTCAATGGCAGAGCCCCAGCCTTCCAAGCTGGCCATGCGGGTTCGATTCCCGTCACCCGCTCCAGACCGCCGTCACCCGCTCCAGACCGCCGTCACCCGCCAGAGAACGCCGTCACCCGCCAGAGAACGCCGTCACCCGCCAGAGAACGCCGTCACCCGCCAGAGAACACCGTCACCCGCTAGAGAACACCGCCACGCCCTCAGAACCGCTGGTCCCCCGGGGCCGACGACCCTGGCTCATGACCGGCCAGGGCACCCCCGAGATAGGAGCGACCTCCCGCGGCGTCGAGGGCCCGCTCGCTCCGCGCGACCACCTCGGCCGACGGCCAGACGTGCAGCCTGAAGAGAAGCAGGGTCACTGCGCCGCCGACGAGGTAGGTGAGCACGCTGGGCGGATCGGTCACGAAGGAGAGGACGAGGGCGAGGATCGCCACCGACTCGCCGCCCGGCCATCCGCAGGACGGACCCGCTCTGGAACCGCACGCGGGCCGCCGCTTGGCCTCCGGCGGCGGCATGTCCGCCGGGACCGGCGTGACCCGGTAGCCGACGGCCCCGGCGAACACCTGGGCGAGGACGTGGTCATGCGGGCACGGTGGCGGGAGGGGACGGTGGCGGGAGGGAGGGATTCGGCCGGGGGCGGTGCTCCGGCTACCATGGATCCCGCGTCGCACGCCTGCGCCGGTGGCGCCTGCCAGGACAGCCACGCCGGCTGCCAGGCAGGACGCCGGAACATCACCGGTATGCCGGCCGCGCCGGGGTGACCGTGGTCGATCGTCCCGCACGCAACGACCAGACCGACGCCCAGACCGATCCCCACCGCCAGTTCGGAGTGCCTGAAGTGAAGAGTGCCGTCGAGACCCTCAGCCCGACCCGGGTCAAGCTCCACGTCGAGGTTCCCTTCGACGAGCTCAAGCCCGACCTCGACGCGGCGTACCAGAGCATCGGCGGACAGATCCAGGTCCCCGGCTTCCGCAAGGGCCACGTCCCGGCGCGGGTCATCGACCAGCGCGTCGGACGGGGAGCCGTCGTTCAGGAGGCCGTCAACGCAGCCCTCCCGCGCCTCTTCGGCGCGGCCGTCGACACCGAGGGGGTGCGCGCCATCGGTCAGCCCGAGGTCGATGTCACCGCCGTGCCCCTCGAGGACGGGCAGGAGCTCGAGTTCACCGTCGAGACCGACGTCCGCCCCGACATCGAGCTTCCCGAGACCGAGGGCATCGCCGTCACCGTCGACGCCGTCGAGGCGGCCGAGGAGGATATCGAGGAGGGGCTCACCTCGCTGCGTGAGCGCTTCGGCACCCTGGCCGGCGTCGACCGCCCCGTCGAGAACGGCGACTTCGTCTCCATCGACCTCAAGGCCGAGATCGACGGCGAGGAGGTCGACGCCGTCTCCGGCGTCTCCTACGAGGTCGGTTCGGCGACGATGCTCGACGGCATGGACGAGGCACTCCTCGGCATGACGGCGGGCGAGACCAAGGACTTCGTCGCTCCGCTCGCCGGCGGCGACCAGGAGGGCGTCAACGCCGACTGCACCGTCACCGTCGGCTCGGTGAAGGTCCGTGAGCTCCCCACGCTCGACGACGACTTCGCCCAGCTCGCCTCCGAGTTCGACACCCTCGAGGAGCTCCGGGCGGATGTCGCCCGTCAGGCCACCGAGGCCAAGAAGCGCGAGCAGGGCATCCAGGCCCGCGACAAGGTCCTCGAGCACCTCCTCGAGGTGACCGAGATTCCCGTGCCGGACGGCATCGTCGAGGCTGAGGTGCACAGCCACCTCGAGGGCGAGAGCCGCCTCGACGACGACGAGCACCGGGCCGAGGTCGACGGGCACACGCGGGAGGCGCTGCGGGCGCAGTTCCTCCTCGACGCCCTGGCCGAGAAGCTCGAGGTCCGGGTCGAGCAGCCCGAGCTCATCGAGTACCTCGTCATGAGCGCCCAGCAGTACGGCATGGACCCCAACGAGTTCGCGCAGGCGATCGACCAGCAGGGCCAGATCCCGTCCATGGTCGCCGAGGTCGCCCGCCGCAAGGCGCTCGCCGTCGTCCTCGAGAAGGCCGTGGTGACCGACAGCAACGGCCAGCCCGTCGACCTCGACGAGGCCTTCCCGGAGTCGGCCGCGGCGAACAAGGCCGGCCCGGCCGGTGAGACCGAGGGCACGACGGCCGAGGGCGACCCGGCCGACGGCGCCGCCGAGGCCTGACCCCCGGCCGCCGGCAGCGCCGGAGGCCCCCCCGCCCGACCCCCGTCCCGACCTGCCTACCGTGCAGACGGCTTCACCCTTAGCCCTCACCTAAGGACGTGACCGTCATGCTTCGTCGTGGAGCCGGCGACGTCGGCCGTACCCGGCGTCGTGTCGGCCGTTCGCCGGTAGGCGCGTCGGCCGCCACCGCCGTTCGCTATCGTCGCCTCCCGGACACCCGTCGCCCCGCCGACTCGAGGACGTGATCATGCGCCGACACACCCTGCTCGCTGCGATCGCCGTTGCGGCCGTTGCGGCCGGTATGGCGCCGGCGGCCGCTTCGGGCCCGGCCGAGGGTGCCGCCGCGGCCGCCTACGACACCGACGGCGCATACAGCACGGTCGGTCAGCACCGGTTGATGGACACCCGGGTCGGCCTCGGCGGCAACGCGCTCAGGCCCAGGGAGGTGCGTGCCGTCCAGACCGCGGACGATCCCTTCGTCGGGGTCGCGGGCGTGACCGCCCTGGTGGTCAACCTCACCCTGGTGCGGCCCACCCGGAGCGGCTATCTCACGGCCTACCCAGGCCCGGCCCGGCCGTTGGCGTCGAGCATCAACTTCCCGGCGGGGTGGACCGGCGCGAACATGGTCACCGTCCCCCTGGCAACGGACGGCTCGTTCAGGCTCTACAACTCCGCCGGTACGACGAACGTCGTCATCGACGTTCTCGGCTACTACCGCGGCCCAGGTACCTCGACGGCGACCCGGGGAGCGCTCTACCACCCGATGACGCCACGGCGTATCTTCGACAGCCGGAAGAGCTCTGCGCTCAAGGCCGGTGAGGACATCCGCCTGCGGTTGGACTTCGGGTCTCGCAACAAGCAGGTGTGGTCGCTCGCGGTCAACGTCACCGTTACGGGTGCGACGTCGAAGGGGTACGTCAAGGTCTGGGACGGGTGGTCGGTCCCGCTGGGCACCTCGACGGTCAACTTCGGGCCCCACAGCACCGTGGCCAACATGGCGGTCACCCCGGCCTCGATCAACTACACCCTCGGTGAACCCACGAGCGGATGGACGACGATCGGGATCCTGAACGCCTCCGGCGGCAAGGCCCAGGTCATCGTCGACCTTGTCGGTGTCTTCGTGGACCAGACCGTGCCCGGCTACCGGTTCGAGCCCGTTGCCCCGGTCCGCGCCGTCGACTCGCGGACGGGCACGGGGACGGCTCGTCGGCCCATCGGCCCGGGCGAGGCTCGGCTGGCGGGCGCGCCGTCGCCCGACTGGGGCGTCGGGGTCGCAGCTCTCGCCACGAACCTCACGACCATCAAGCCGACGCGGAGGACCTACCTGACCGTCTGGAACGGCGCCACGACCCGACCCTGGGTGAGCAACACCAACGTCGCGGCCGGACACATCGTGGCGAGCTCGGCCTTCATCCCGATCCGGCCCGACCGGACCTTCAAGATCTACAACGCCGCCGGGTCGGTCAACGTGGCGGTCGACGTCGGCGGCCTGTTCCGGACCCGCCCCACCGACTCGACGCCGGTCTCGGTGCCCCTGTCGAAGGTCATCGTCAGCAGGGGGTGACCCCACGCCGAGACTCGCCCTCGTCCGGGTGGTCGAATAGGGGCATGCCGGTCGCCGCCCCGCCGCGCCCCACCGTGCTCGCTGCACGGAACGCGGTGTTCGCCGTCTTCACGTTGGCCGGCATCGAGTTCGCCGCCTGGGCCTCGCGGATCGCCGACGCCAAGGCCGAGCTGCACCTGACTCCGGGGCAGCTCGGCGCGACGCTGTTCGCCGCCTCGCTCGGCTCCCTCGTGTCGCTGCCATCAGCGGGCCGGATCGCGCACCGGTTCGGGGTGGTCCGGACCATCTTCGGCGGCATCGCCGTGGCGGCCACCGGGTCGCTCGTCCTCGGTCTCGGGGTCGACGTCTGGCACCGGCGGATCGTTGTCGCCGGCGGTCTGGTCCTCCTCGGGATGGGGGTCGGCATCTGGGACGTCGCGATGAACCTCGAGGCCGCGACCGTCGAGCGGCTCCTCGGCCAGAGCGTCATGCCCCGCTTCCACGCCGCCTTCAGCGCGGGCACGGTGGTGAGTGCGCTCGTCGCGGCGGCGATGTCCTGGGCCAGGATCAGCATCGTCGTCCACCTCGCGGTGGCCGCCGGCGCCGTCCTCGTGGGGGGATGGTGGTCCCTCCGGTACTTCCTGCCGCGCACCGTCGAGGACGACCACGTCGCGGTCGGGACGTCCCCCGGGCCACCTCAGCGCTCGGCGTGGCGGGAACGTCGGACCCTGCTCATCGGCCTCGTCACGCTCGTCGCCGCCTTCACCGAGGGCACGGCCAACGACTGGATGGCAGTGGCCTTCGTCGACGGCCACCACCTACCCGCCTGGGCCGGGGTCCTCGCCTTCGCGGCCTTCCTCAGTTCGATGACCATCGGACGCGTCGTGGGGACCGGCCTGCTCGACCGCTACGGGCGGGTCCCCGTCCTGCGCGGGTGCTTCGGGATCGCCATCGTGGGTTCGCTGCTCGTCATCTATGGCCCGGTCTGGCTCGCGTATGCCGGCACCGCGATCTGGGGGGTCGGTGTCGCGCTCGGGTTCCCGGTGGGGATGAGCGCCTCGGCCGACGACCCGGCCCGCGCCCCGGCGCGGATGTCGGTCGTCGCGACGATCGGGTACCTGGCCTTCATCGCCGGACCACCGGTCCTGGGGTTCCTCGGCGACCGCGTGGGCGTCCTCAACGCCCTCCTCGCGGTCGGAACCATGGCCGTCCTCGTCCAGGCGGTGATCCCCGCCGTTCGCGAACCGGGGCGTGCGGCATCCGCCCCCGGGTAGGCATCGCCGGTGCCCGCCGTTGTGCTCAGGGCGAACAGGCCCGGGGGCGGGGAGTGCCGGGGCGAGCCTCCGCGTTAGGGTCACTGACAGCAGACGGCGTCCACGCGGTGTCCCCGGACCCGACCGCCGACACCGATCGCCATCGAAGGAGCGAACCAGCGTGAGCAGCACCGAGATCACCGCAGCGGGGGAGGGCCCCCAGTTCGGCCTCGACGACCACATCTACAACCGGCTCCTCAAGGAGCGGATCATCTTCCTCGGCTCGGACGTCCGCGACGACAACGCCAACGCGATCTGTGCGCAGATGCTCCTGCTCGCCGCCGAGGACTCCGAGCGGGACATCTGGCTCTACATCAACAGCCCCGGCGGCTCCGTCACGGCGGGCATGGCGATCTTCGACACCATGCAGTGGGTCCCCAACGACGTCGCCACCGTGGCGATGGGGATGGCGGCCTCGATGGGCCAGTTCCTCCTCTCCGCCGGAACCCCCGGCAAGCGCTACGCCACTCCGCACGCCCGGGTGATGATGCACCAGCCCTCCGGCGGCATCGGAGGCACGGCGAGCGACATCAAGATCCAGGCCGAGCAGCTGCTGCACATCAAGAAGCAGATGGCCGAGCTCATTGCCGAGCACACGGGGCAGACCATCGACCAGATCGAGAAGGACTCCGACCGCGACCGCTGGTTCACCGCGCAGGAGGCCAAGGAGTACGGCTTCGTCGACCACGTCATCCGGACGGCGACCCAGGCCGGTCCGACCGTCAGCAACCCCGTCACCGACTGACCGAGCGACCAGAGACCGTGCGAAGGAACCCCATCCCCATGAACGTTGAACCGACCGGCCGCCTGAACGTGCCGAGCCCGACGGGCCGCTACATCCTGCCGCAGTTCGAGGAGCGCACCTCCTACGGCATGAAGCGACTCGACCCCTACACCAAGCTCTTCGAGGACCGGATCATCTTCCTCGGGGTGCAGGTCGACGACGCGTCGGCCGACGACGTCATCGCCCAGCTCATCGTCCTGGAGTCCCAGGACCCGGACCGCGACATCCTCATGTACATCAACAGCCCCGGCGGCTCGTTCACGGCGATGGCGGCCATCTACGACACGATGCAGTACATCCGTCCCGACGTGCAGACGTTCGTCATCGGCCAGGCCGCCTCGGCCGCCGCGGTCCTCCTCGGCGCCGGCGCCAAGGGCAAGCGGTTCGCCCTGCCGAACGCACGGATGCTCATCCACCAGCCCGCGATGGAGGGTGCCGGCGGGATGGCGTCCGACCTGGAGATCACCGCGAACGAGATCATCCGGATGCGTGAGTGGCTGGAGGAGACCCTGGCCAAGCACACCGGACGCACGATCGAGGAGGTCCGCAAGGACATCGAGCGCGACAAGATCCTCTCCGCCGCGCAGGCCAAGGAGTACGGCCTCATCGACGAGGTGCTGGACTCCCGGAAGGCATCCGAGGAGGCCTGAACCGGAGGGCTGAGACTCGCGTCAGAGGGCGTGGTCGGCCAGCGGGCCCACCGGCACGTTCAGGCCGGCCCACCTTCGCAACAGCACGTCGGTGGCCGCGGCGGTCACCCGCCACGACCCCGGCGCGCTTGTGCGGTCGCTGTCGTGGAGCAGCACGGTGCCGCCCGGGCGGGCGTCTCGGAGCACGCGGCGCTCCACCGTCTCGGACGTGGCGCCGGCGGCCCAGTCGACACCCCACGCCGACCACAGCACGGTGCGCAGGCCGGCGGCACGGGCCGCCCGCAGCGACTCGGTGGTGAGGACGCCGTACGGCGGGCGGTACCACGTGGGAACCACGCCAGAGGCGTGGGTGATCGCCTCGACCGCGCGGCCCAGCTCCCGGTGCAGCGCACCCGGGCGCTTCACCGGCGCCGCCACGTGGTCCCAGCCGTGCACGGCCAGCTCGTGGCCGCGCCCGGTCATCTCGGCGACGATGTCGGCGTGCCGCGCCACGTGGGAGCCGAGCAGGAAGAAGGTCGCCCGGACCCCATGCCGGTCCAGGACGTCGAGCAGGTGAGGCGTGCCCACTCCGTCCGGTCCGTCGTCGAAGGTCAGGGCCAGGTGGTGCGCCGGGGAGACCCCGCACAGGCGGGGGAGGACCAGCGGGCGTCGCCGCGGGGCCAGCGACGTCAGGGCCGGTGCGAGCTGGGCGGCCAGGACGACGCCGGCGGCCAGCGCCGGGCGACCCGGGGCAGGGCGCCTCACCCGGCCTCCACCAGCGCGCTGACGACGGCTCCCACGCACGCCAGCGCCCCCAGCTGGGTGACCGCTGACGTCGTCGTCGCGGTCGGTCCGGTCACGATCCCGCCCAGGGCGGCGCCGAGGTCGCTCCTGCTGCGGACCCACGGGGCGAGCCCAGCCCGGTGGAGAGCGTTGGCGTTGGTCTCGCCGTGACCGGGGATGCAGAGGTAGCTGATGACGGGGAGCCCGGCGTCGAGGGCTTCCAGCGAGGTGCTTCCTCCGGCGTTCTGGATGACGACGTCGACCGCGGCGTAGAGGGCGGGCATGTCGTCGACCCAGCCGAGGGCGCTCACCCCGGGCAGGCGCAGCACGTGTTGGCGCAGGTGCTCGTTGCGGCCGCACAGCACGACGGGGTGGCATCCGCCGACGGCGAGGACGTCGCGCGCGGCGTCGGCGAGCCGACCCACCCCCTCCGCGCCGCCGGTGATGAGGGCGAGGCGCGCCTCGACCGGCAGCCCCAGCTCACGCCGCAGGGCGTCGCGGTCGGGGAGGCTCTCGGGTCGCGCCCCAAGGGGTGTGCGGCGGACCGCCGGACGGACCAGCTGGACGCTGTGCGCGCCGTGCGCCCGGGCGTCCGCCTCGGCGACGGCGTGCAGGGCCAGGTGCGCGGTGACGAAGTTGTTGACCCACAGCCGGTGCACCGACAGGTCGGTGAGATAGGTGAACACCGGCTGGGTCAGCCGACCTCTGCGCCGCAGCTGGCCGAGCGCCTGGCTGGCGAACGGGTGGGTCGCGATGACGGCATCCGCGCCACGGACCGTCCGCTCGGCCACCCGCCGGCCTGCGGCGCCCGCCACGGCCGTGGCGAGACGGGCGAGGAGGGTCGAGTGGGCGCGGTCGCCGGCCGAGTCGAGCGACTTCAGCAGCCAGCCCCAGGTCGTGGGGGCGCTGCGGAGCTGGCGGAGGTAGGCGGCCTTGAGGGCGCCGCCGAGCCCGGGCGGGAACATGTCGACGATGTCGTGGATGTCGGACTCGATGCCGTGCTCGGCCAGCCGGATCCCGATCTCGCGGGCGGCGGCGTCGTGCCCGGCCCCGAAGCTCCCCGACACGATGGCGACCCGGCGGACAACGGGAGCCGGCGCAGGGATCGGGGTGCTCGGCATGCCGGACGGATGGACGGTTCCCCGGCACACGAGAGGAACCTCCATCGACGCGGTCGGACGAGCGACGAGACGTCAGGGTACGTCCGCCACCGGCGGAGTCTAGCGACCCCCTCTGGACGGTGGAACACCCACGTCGGCGGGGCTGACCTGGGACGGCGCATCCGCGGATCCCCGGGACCGCGTTGTTCCGCTGACAGCGGACAAGCGCGACTCGCCCCCGTCACCGGGCGTTGAATGACCTACGTGCAGGTCTCCGGCGGGTACCGTCGGGGACGTCGTCCCGGTCGGCATACACGTTCGACCAGGGCCCTGGACGCGGACGGAAGGACGGGCACGTGGCACGCATGGGTGAGAGCGGTGACCTGCTCAAGTGCTCGTTCTGCGGCAAGTCGCAGAAGCAGGTCAAGAAGCTCATCGCCGGTCCCGGTGTCTATATCTGCGACGAGTGCATCGACCTGTGCAACGAGATCATCGAGGAGGAGCTGTCCGAGTCCAGCGACCTGGGCCTGGACGAGCTTCCCAAGCCGCGCGAGATCTTCGAGTTCCTCGAGCACTACGTCATCGGCCAGGACGTCGCCAAGAGGGCCCTCTCGGTGGCGGTGTACAACCACTACAAGCGCATCCAGGCGGGGGACTCGGGCGCGGCCAAGAAGGACCCGGAGCACGTCGAGATCGCCAAGTCGAACATCCTGCTCATCGGGCCGACCGGCTGCGGCAAGACCTACCTCGCGCAGACCCTTGCGAAGATGCTCAACGTCCCGTTCGCCATCGCCGACGCGACGGCACTGACCGAGGCCGGCTACGTGGGCGAGGACGTCGAGAACATCCTCCTCAAGCTCATCCAGGCCGCCGACTACGACGTCAAGAAGGCCGAGACGGGGATCATCTACATCGACGAGGTCGACAAGATCGCCCGCAAGTCCGAGAACCCCTCGATCACCCGGGACGTCTCGGGTGAGGGCGTCCAGCAGGCGCTGCTCAAGATCCTCGAGGGCACGACGGCCTCGGTCCCGCCCCAGGGTGGCCGCAAGCACCCGCACCAGGAGTTCATCCAGATCGACACGACGAACGTCCTGTTCATCGTCGGCGGCGCCTTTGCCGGGCTCGAGAAGCTCATCGAGTCCCGCAACGGCAAGAAGGGCCTGGGTTTCGGTTCCGAGCTGCACACGCCGAAGGACCTCGCCGAGTCGATCCACGAGGCCATGCCCGAGGACCTCATGAAGTTCGGCCTCATCCCCGAGTTCATCGGCCGGCTCCCCGTCATCACGACGGTCAGCCCGCTCGACGCCGACGCACTCGTCACGATCCTCACCGAGCCGCGCAACGCCCTGATCAAGCAGTACCAGAAGATGTTCGGCATCGACGGGGTCGAGCTCGAGTTCGAGTCGGCGGCCGTCGAGGCCGTCGCCGAGCAGGCGATGGCCCGTGGCATCGGCGCCCGCGGGCTGCGGGCGATCATGGAGGAGGTCCTCCTCCCGGTCATGTTCGACGTTCCCAGCGACAGCGAGATCACCAAGGTCGTCATCACCAAGGACGTCGTCCTCAAGAACGTCCTGCCGACGATCGTGCGCCGCGACGACGAGAGCCCCCGCAAACGGGCCACCCGCCGTCGCACGGCCTGACATCGACCAGGAGTCCACCGGGTCCGTCCGGTGCCGTGGCGCCGGCAGCATGCCGTCCCGGCCGTGGACCTCGGGCTCCCAGCCCGCAAGGTCGGCCCGCCTGCTGGCCTCGGACCCGCTCATTCGACACGATGGGGGACGTGCTGACGCCCTATCGGCTCCGAGCCGGTGATACCGGCCCGATCCAGCGCACCCCGGTGAGCTGCGGTGCGGCCTGCCTCACCGTTGCCCGGATGACGGCCGACCCGGTCTTCGCCTCGTGGGTGCGCACCGGGCATCCTCACCCGCCAGGAGCCCCGGCGGCGGCGACCGAGGAGGCGCGGTTCGCGGCATACGAGCAGCTCGTCCTGCGCCGTACCAACGGCCTCATCGGGTCCGGGGGTGCCCCCAACCTCCCCTGGCCCAGGCGGCTCGGCACCCCTCCGTGGGGAGCCCGGCGCGAGCTCGAGCGGGGCGCGGCCCGGGCCGGGGCGCGCTACCAGGTCGTCATGCTCCGGCCCGTCGATGCCGAGGCGCTGGCGGGCGCCTTCGAGCGGCTGCTCCTCGTCGTGGCCGAGGGCGCCCCGGCCCTGCTCTACGTCGGTGACTCCCTGCTACCCCGTCACGTGACGCTCGTCCTGCCAGGTGACGGCGACAGTGCCCTCAGCGTCTACGACCCGCACGACGGGAGGGTCGGCCACCTGCGCCGGGACGCCCTGGTCGAGCGGCGGCTGCGGCTGGCCGGCTGGGACGTGCCGTGGTTCTCGGTCCAGCCCGACGGCGCCGAGCCGATCCGTGTCGGCGGGCTGTCCGCCTGGGCGCGGGTCCTGGCCCGGGCGCCCAGGGCCTCGGCCCCGACCTGACTCTCAGGCCCCGGGCTTGGCGACGGGGATGAGCTCGATGTCGTGCGCACCCACGGAGTCACCCTCGGCATAGGCCACCGGCCCCGTGATCCGACCGGCCGCCCGCAGATCCGCCTCGGCCGCCCGGACGTCGTCCAGGGCCCGCATCGGCCCGACGACGGTGACTCGGGCCACCTCGGCCCGCATGCCGAGCTTCGCCTCGGACTTCGCCTTGCGGATCGCCGCCAGCGCCTCGCCGACGGCGACGAGGAGCTCGGGGTCACCGTCCCGTCCGGCTGTGAGCTCGTCCCGCGCCGGCCAGGTGGTCCGATGCACCGAGCCCTCGTGCCACCACGACCAGACCTCCTCGGTCACGTAGGGGAGGAAGGGCGCGAGGAGGCGCAGCAGGACGTCCAGCGCGATCCGCAGGGTGGCCCGGGCGCTCGCCGCCACGGCCTCGCCTCGGGCGCCGTACGCCCGGTCCTTGACGAGCTCGAGGTAGTCGTCGCAGAACGCCCAGAAGTAGGTCTCGGTCACCTCGAGGCTGCGTGTGTAGTCCCACGCCTCGAACCCGGTGCTGGCCTGGTCGACGACGTCGGCGAGCCCGGCGAGCAGGGCCTGGTCGAGGGGGTCGGTGACGGCGGCCGACAGGTCGCCGGCCACGTCCCCGAAGCCGAGGGCGAACTTGCTCGCGTTGAGGACCTTGATGGCCAGCCGGCGGCCGACCTTCATCTGCCCCACGTCGTATGCCGCGTCGGTGCCGAGCCGGCCGCTGGCCGCCCAGTAACGCACGGCGTCGGCGCTGTGCTGCTTGACGACGTCCTCGGGGGTGACGACGTTGCCCTTGGACTTGCTCATCTTCTTGCGGTCCGGGTCGAGGATCCAGCCGCTGATCGCGGCGTTCGTCCACGGCACCGTGCCATGCTCGAAGTGGGCCCGGACGACGGTCGCGAAGAGCCAGGTCCGAATGATGTCGTGCGCCTGCGGGCGCATGTCCATGGGGAACACCTTGGGCCAGAGCGGGCCCTGCTCGATGGAGCCGTCGTCGGCGACCGTCCGCCAGCCGCCGGCGATCTGCGGGCTGAGCGAGCTCGTGGCCCAGGTGTCGAGGACGTCGGGGTCGCCGACGAAGCCGCCGGGCGCGCCGCGCTGGGACTCGTCGTGCCCGGGCGGGGGCTCCGAGGCCGGGTCGACCGGGAGGTCCGCCTCGGCCGGGGTGACCGGGTGGTCGTAGTCGGGCTCGCCGTCGGCGTCGATGGGGTACCAGACCGGGATCGGCACGCCGAAGAACCGTTGCCGCGAGATGAGCCAGTCGCCGTTGAGGCCGCTCACCCAGTTCGCGTAGCGGGCCCGCATGAACGGCGGGTGGAAGTCGATCTCCTCGCCCCGGGCGACCAGCCGGGCGTTGAGGTCGGACTCGCGGCCGCCGTTGCGGATGTACCACTGGCGCGAGGTCACGATCTCGAGGGGCTTCTCGCCCCGTTCGTAGAAGTTCGCCTTGCGCTGGGTCGCCGTGGGCTCGCCGTCGAGGTCACCGCTCTCGCGCAGCGCACCGACGACCGCCTCACGGGCGCTGAAGGGGGTCTTGCCGGCCAGCTCCGCGGCATACAGCTGCTCGCCCGCCGACCCGGCCAGCCACTCCGGCATGTCGTGCTGGAGCCGTCCGGAGCGGGTGATGACCGACCGCGTCGGGAGCTGCAGCTCGCGCCACCACAGGACGTCCGTGAGGTCGCCGAAGGTGCAGCACATCGCGATGCCGGCACCCTTGTCCATCTCGGCCGCCGGGTGGGCGACGACGGGCACCTCGACGCCGAACAGCGGCGTCGACACCGTCGTCCCGAACAGCGGCTGGTAGCGCTCGTCGTCGGGGTGGGCGATGAGCGCGACGCAGCTGGGGATGAGCTCGGGGCGGGTGGTCTCGATGTAGACCGGCGTGCCGTCGCTGCGGTGGAACGCGACCCGGTGGTAGTGGCCGGGGTAGTCGCGGGCCTCGAGCTCGGCCTGGGCCACGGCCGTCTGGAACGTCACGTCCCAGAGCCCCGGTGCCTCGGCCTGGTAGGCCTCGCCCCGGGCGAGGTTGTGCAGGAACGCCTGCTGGGCCGTGGCTCGGGAGTGGTCGTCGATGGTGCGGTACGAGATCGTCCAGTCGAGGCTGAAGCCCATCCGCCGGAAGAGGGACTCGAAGGCCTCCTCGTCCTTGACGGTGAGCTCGTCGCACAGCTCGATGAAGTTCTGTCGGCTGATGGGCAGCTGGTCCGCGGCCCGCATGCTCGTGGTGTCGCCGTGGTGCGGCGGCGTGAAGTCCGGGTCGTGGTGAAGCGTCGCGTCGCCGCGCACCCCGTAGAAGTTCTGGACCCGCTTCTCGGTGGGTAGCCCGTTGTCGTCCCAGCCGATGGGGTAGAAGACGTTGAACCCGGCCATCCGCTTGTAGCGGGCCATGCAGTCGGTGTGGGTGTAGGAGAACACGTGCCCCATGTGGAGCGACCCGCTGGCCGTCGGCGGCGGCGTGTCGATGGAGAACACCGCCTCGCGGGGCCCCGCGAGTGCCGCGTCACGGTCGAAGGCGTAGGTCTGCTGCTCGCCCCATACCGCGCCCCACTTCTCCTCCAGGCCGTCGAGGGACGGCCGGTCCGGGATGGAGGCAGCACGGGATGGGGAGAGGCGTTCGGTCATGCGGAGAATCCTCGCAGATCCGGGCCCGCGCACGCGCATCGGTTCCGGCTCCGAACGGCTCGTCACGGGAATCTACGGCAGCGTAGGGTTCGGTCCATGGAGCCCGTGTACCAACCGGTGATCGGCCTGGCCCGTACGGTGTTCTTCCTCCAGGGCCTGCGCTTCACGATGGTGGGCGAGGAGCACGTGCCCCGGACCGGCGGCGCGGTCATGGCGATCAACCACACGGGCTACATGGACTTCACGTATGCCGGTCTCGTGGCCCGCCGGTCCCGCCGGTTCGTCCGGTTCATGGCCAAGCAGAGCATCTTCGGTCACCGGTACGCCGGACCGGTGATGCGGGGCATGAAGCACATCCCCGTCGACCGGCACAGCGGTGCGTCCTCGTTCCGGGCGGCCGTGGATGCGCTGCGCTCGGGTGAGATCGTCGGGGTGTTCCCCGAGGCGACGATCTCACGGTCCTTCGAGCTCAAGGAGTTCAAGTCCGGGACGGTGCGGATGGCCCAGCTGGCCGGCGTGCCCGTCCTGCCGACGACGATCTGGGGGTCGCAGCGGGTCTGGACGAAGGACCAGCCCAAGCGGATGGGCCGATCCAACGTCGACATCTTCGTCACCGTCGGCGAGCCGATGGGCATCGCCCGGGGCGAGGACGCCGAGGCGGCCAACGTTGCGCTGCACGAACGGATGACCGCCCAGCTGCACGCCCAGCAGGAGGCATACCCTCCGCTCGGCCCCGCCGAGCTGGTGTTCGTTCCGGCACGGCTGGGCGGCAGGGCTCCCACGCCGGAGGAGGCACACCACCGCGACGAGCACGACCGCCAGCGCACCCGGGACGAGTTCACCGGCTGACGGTCTCGTCGCCGCCCCCACCTCGCTGCGGTGAGGGGTGGGGATCCGCCCCTTCATGGTGCGTGATGGGGCGGATCCCCGACCCTGGGAGGGACGTGGCGGGTGGCGGGGCCCCAGGGCGGGCTCAGATGGCGAAGCCCGCGTGAGCGAGCGCCTGGCGCAGCAGCACCCCGTGTCCACCGGTCATCTCGGCGAGCAGGACCGGGTCGAGGGCATCGGCCGGGTTGAGCCAGGTCAGCTCGAGGGCGTCCTGCTGAGGCGCGCAGTCGCCGGCGACCGGGACGATGAAGGCCAACGAGACGGCGTGCTGGCGAGGGTCATGGAAGGGCGTGATGCCCGGCGTGGGGAAGTACTCGGCCACGGTGAAGGGCTGCGGCGCGGGCGGTACCTGCGGGAGGGCGACCGGGCCGAGGTCCTTCTCGATGTGCCGCAGGAGGGCGTCGCGTACTCGCTCGTGGTACATGACCCGGCCGGAGACGAGCTCACGGTGGATCGTGCCGTGCCCCGTGACGCGCAGCAGCAGCCCCACCTCGGTGATGGCGCCGCTGGGGCCGACTCGCACCGGAACCGCGTCGACATAGAGGATGGGCAGCTGCCCTCGGGCCGACTCGAGCTCCTCGCGACTCAGCCATCCCTCGCGGCGGTCCAGGTCCGTCGTGCTCATCGCTCCTCCTACCCTCCGCGGCGATCCGCGGCGGGGACCCAGGGGTCCCACCCTCGATCGGGCCCACTCTCGACCGCCCGATCTTGGCACAGCCGACCCGTCGGGTGTCCGACCCCTCCGTCCGCGCGCCCGGCCGCCCGCCGTTCTCTCCCCCCGGTCCGGAACCCACCCACGGGGCGACTTCCTGACCGCTCCCGGTGGCGCCGATCCGTCAAGGAGTCGCCTACTGGGTGAGATGTTGACGGGTCGTGGGGGTGGCGGGCGTGGCGGGGGTGGTGAAGGAGGCGCGGCGGGCGGCGCGGCGCAGGGCACCGAGCACCGCGTGACCGGTCAGGGCGATGAGGACGGCGTTGGTGAGCGCCCGGCCGATGTCCCAGCCGAGCGAGGTCGAGACGGCATACACGGCGAAACGGTGCACGTTCTGCAGGGCCGGTGCCCCGGCGACGAACGACAGCTGGTTCCCCAGACCGACCGTGAAGGGCCAGAAGGCGAAGTCGAGGGCGATGCCGTAGCCGAGCCCGGCCAAGGCCCCGTATGCCGCGAGCATGGCCACCTCGGCCCGCCCCCGGGCGCGGGGAAGGAGGCCGGCGCCCAGCCCCACCCAGGCCGCACCGAGCATCTGGTACGGCAGCCAGGGGCCGACGCCGCCGGTGAGCAGCGCCGACCCGAAGAGGGTCGTCGCCCCGAGGACGAACCCGAACCCTGCGCCGAACACCCGGCCGGCGAGGACGAGGAGGAAGAAGACGGTCTCCAGGCCCGCCGTACCGGCCCCCAGCGGACGCAGCGCAGCCCCGATGGCCGAGAGCACCCCGAGCAGGGCGACGGCCTTGACGTCGAGACCGCCGTCGGAGACCTCGACGAGGACGATGGCGAGCAGAAGCGGTAGGAGCAGGGCGAAGAACAGCGGTGCCGTGGCCCCCTCGGACAGGGCCGAGCCGGGGGCGACGAGGAGCGGCCACCCGAACGCGGCAACGCCGGCGACCGAGACGAGGAGGACGGCCAGCCCGGACCGGGGCCGCAGCACGATGGCGGCCCGGCGGGCGGACGGAGCGGCGGCCGTCATCGCGGCGGCCCGTCCGGGAGCGCGGCCTCGACGTCGGCCACGGTCAGCCACGGGCTGGGTGCGGTGATCTTGGCGACCTGAGGTGCGAAGGCGGGGGAGGACCGCACGACGTCGGCGGTCGGACCGTCGGCGACGACCTCCCCGCCGGCGAGGACGACGACCCGCTCTGCCAGTCCGGCAACGAACTCGACGTCGTGGGTCGAGGCCACGATGCTGCGGCCCCGCTCAGCGAGGCTGCGCAGGACGGCCGCGAGCGCGCGCTTGGCGTCGTAGTCCAGGCCGCGGGTCGGCTCGTCGAGGAGGAGGACGGGCGGGTCGGCGGTCAGCTGGACCGCGAGGACGAGGGCCAGGCGCTGGCCCTCGGAGAGGTCGGCGGGGTGCCGGTCGGCCGGTATGCCGGGGGCGATGGCCGCGAGCAGCCCCGCGCAGGTGCCGGGTGTGGCTGCGCACTCGTGGTCGGCCTGGGCGCACTCGTGGGCGACCGACTCGAGGTAGAGCAGGTCGCCCGGGGACTGCGGCACGAGGCCGACGAGCCGGCGACGGCGGTCCGGTGCCATGTCGCGAGGGTCCACCGGGTGGTCCTCGGGTCCGGCTGCCGAGCCGGCTGCCGGGCCGGCTGCCGGGCCGGTCGGCCGCACCGGCTGGTACGCGGACCTTCCCGCCCTGCCTGCGTCCGGACCCCTGGAGCGCCCACAGCAGCGAGGTCTTGCCCGAGCCGTTGCGGCCCATGAGGGCGACGATCTCGCCGGGAGCCAGGCTCAGGTCGGCACCGGCGACCGCGACGACGTCTCCATGTCGGACGACGATGCCCCGGGCCTCGAGGATGGCCCCACGTGTCGCCCCAGGCGTGGCCGGCACCTCGGCCGTGCCGGTCGCCGCCCCGGCCCGGGCCGGCGAGGCGACGGGGCATGCAACGGCGGAGTGGGAGCCCGGGCCCGGGCCCGCGGACGCCGGCCCGGCCGCTGCCTCGCGCAGGGCGTGAGCGGCCCGCCGGGCGTCCCGGACGGACAGCGGGAGGGGGGACCAACCGGCCCAGCGGCCGAGCTCGACGACCGGCGGTGCGACGCTCGAGGTGGCCATCATCTCGGCGGGCGACCCGGACCGGACGCGCCCTTCGGGACCCACGTGGACGACGAGGTCGGCGTACTGGATGACCCGCTCGATGCGGTGCTCGGCGAGGACGACGGTCACGCCGAGGTCATGGACGAGGCGGGTGACGGCCGCGAGCACCTCCTCGGCTCCGGTCGGGTCGAGGGCGGAGGTGGGTTCGTCGAGGACGAGGACCTGCGGGTGGGCGGTCAGCACCGAGCCGATGGCCACGCGCTGCTGCTGGCCTCCGGACAGCTCCCGGAGCGGGGCGTCGCGCAGCTCGGCGATGCCGAGGAGGTCCAGGGCCTCCTCGACCCGCCGGCGCATGACGTCGCCCGGGAGGGCGAGCTGCTCCATTCCGTAGGCGAGCTCCTCCTCGACCGTGTCCGTGACGAACCCGGCGAGCGGGTCCTGCCCCACCACGCCGACCAGGCCGGCCAGGTCGCGGGGGCGATGGGTCGCGGTGTCCCGGCCGAGGAGGCGGACCCGGCCGTGGAGCCGGCCGCCGGTGAAGTGCGGGACCGCGCCGTTGACGAGCCCGAGCAGCGTCGACTTCCCCGACCCGGTGCGACCGACGACGAGGGCGAGCTCGCCCTCGTCGATCTCGAGGTCGACGTCGAGCAGAGCGGGGCGGGAGGCGCCGGCATACGTCACGGTGGCACCCTGGACGACGACGGCCGGGTCAGGCATGACCCACCTCGTCGCGGCTCGGTACCAGGCCTGGTGACCGAGCGGGGGTCGGGTCGGGCGCCACATCGGCGGCCCGTCGAGGCGCCCGGGCGCGTGGCGCCGGCGGGGAGGGGGTGAGGACGGCGGGAAGTGCGGCGAGGAGGATCCCGGCGACCGCCGGCCAGGGGATGACCGGCAGCGCGAGTTGCTGCAGCGGCATCTGCATCGCCGCCGGGTCCAGGTGGGCGGACACGAGCACCGCCGCCGCGGCAGCGGCACCCGCAGCGGCGGTCAGCCACTCGGGTGCGGCCCAGGGGTCGGGGCGGTAGGTGCTCCGCACGACATCTCGCCCGCCGAGCCAGCCGCCGACCACGGCGGCGGTCAGCCCGACGGTGAGCATCGGCAGCCCGAGGAGGACCGGGGCGCTCGTGTCAAGCACCCCGTAGATCCCGACCGCCGCCCCCAGCAGGCCGCCGAGCGACAAGGCGGACGCCAGGGCGTGGGCGGCGGGGGACCGGGTGGCCCGGCGGCCGTACCCGCGAGCATCCATCGATGCGGCGAGAAGGAGCGAACGGTCGAGCGTGTCCTGCAGGACGGGGAGGGCGACCTGGCGGATGGCCCGCAGCCCGTGGCCGGCCTGACCGCGCAGCGTCCGGGCCCGGAGCACCCGCTGGACGCTGTCGGCGAGCTGGGGTGCGACGGTCACGGACACGACAACCGCCGTGCCGATCTCGGCGAGCGCCCCCGGCATCGCGCGGAGCAGCCGCTTGGGGTTGGCCAGGGCGTTCGCCGCGCCGACCGCCGCGATGACGGTCGCCAGCCGCAGTCCCTCGAGGGCGGCGCCGAGCAGCCCCTCGAGGTAGACCGGGCCGAAGAGGGTGATCCCGGCGGCCCAGGACGGCAGGGTGGGGCTCGGCAGCCGGATGAGGAGATGCTCGCCCGTCTTGAGCCCGACGAGGACGTGCAGGAGGACCCGGACGACGACGACCGCGGCCCCGAGCATGAGGTAGAGCCGGAACGCCCGGGCCCACGGCGAGTCACCCCGCCGGCTCGCGACGACGAGTCCGAGGACGGCGAGGACGAGACCCAGCAGAACCGGGTTCGTGCTCGCGCCTCCGGCGACGGCCATCCCGAGCGCCCAGAGCCACCAGGCCCCGGGATGGAGGTGGCGGGGGAGGATCGACATGGCGGTGGGTGGGTCAGGCCCGGCGGCGTCGGACGACGTATGCCGTGGCGGCGCCGAGCGCCGCGACAAGCGCCCCACCCAGGCCGAGCGACAGCACTCCGGAGGAGGCCAGCGGTGTCGTGGCCGAGGTGGGCTCGGTGGGGCCGAGCGGGATCGGCGACGGGGACGGGGGTGCGTCGACCTCCGGTGACGCGGTCGCCGTGGGTGACACGGTCGGGGCGGCCGTGCCGCGGCTCGGCGTCGCAGGAGCCGCCGACCCGTGCGTCGGGGTTGCTGTTCGGGTCGCCGTCACCCCCGGGGCGGTGGTCGTCGTCGGCGTGCTCGCCCTCGCCGTGGGCTTCGGCTTGGGTGCGACCGACGCGGCCGGCGGGGTGATGGGGGGTGGGCCGCCGCTGCCGAAGGAGAACCCGACGACCGTGCCGGGGGCCGGGTCGAGCTCGGGCACCGCCGTCGACGCGTAGGTCCAGCCGCCGCCTCGCCGGGCGGTCCAGAAGCTCCAGTAGGCGCTGGAGGGAGGGATGCGCATGCACGCGTCCGAAGCCGGCGCACCGTCGATCCGGCAGAGGAACGCCGTGTTGGGCGGGGCGACCATGGTCGTCGAGTGACCGGCCGCATGGAGTGCGGCGAGTGCCGAGGACGGGTCGCCGGGTGCGCAGCCGACCGACGAGTCGACGACGACCGTGACGCCGCTCGTCCCCGAGCAGGCCGCGGCGGCGGCCGGACCGACCGGGCCGAGCAGCGGCAGGGCGGACGCGAGCAGCATCCCGGCCAGCAGAACCCGCCATGGCATCGCGTGTCGGGTCATGTGTGTACCCCTCGGCGGCGGATGAGCGATCCCATGGCGAGGGCGACGATCCCGGATCCGAGCAGCGCCAGGCCCAGCCCGACCGGCTCGGCCACCGAGGCGCCGGTGTAGGCGAGCTCACCCGACGCCGCGTCGGCTCCGGCGCTCGCCGAGGTCGCCGGGGCGGACGCGTCGGTGGAGGTCGAGGACGACGAGCCCGTCGAGGTGGTCGGCGCCGCGCACACCATGGCGGTGGTTCCGGCGGCGGCTCCGTCGGCGGTCACCGACGCGAGGGTGCCACCGGCGAGGCCGAGGGCGGCCTGAGGAGTGGCGCGCAGGTCGCTGTCCTGGGGGGCTGTGGCGCTGGAGCCGGCGCGGTCGGCCGTGGTGAACGCGATCCCGCCGCGGAGCCCGGCGGGGAAGGAGCAGCCGTACTGGAGGCCGGCGAGGAAGCCCTGTGCCTCGGCGAGCGCGGCGGCCCGGCCACCCGCGGCGAACGCCTGGGCGGCGACGCCGGTCGTGTTGGCGTTCATCGGGCCTGTGGCGCTCGGGAGGCCACCGTCCGGCCCCTGGATCCCGACGAGGAAGTCCAGCCCCGCGGACGCCGGGGACGAGGTGTCCAGTGTCGGCGCACCGACGGCGAGCAGTGCCTGGACGGCGAACGCCGTCGCGTCGGGGTCACTCGCGCAGCCCTCGGCGCTCGGGTCGATGCGGAAGCCGCCGTCCGAGCACGCCTGGTCCCGAAGGAAGGTCACCGCGGCGGCCGAGACGGGCGCACCGGCACGGGCCAGCGCGATGATCGCGAGCGCCTGGCCGATGGTGTTCGAGTAGTCCCCGTAGGCCGACACGTCGGAGAACCGGCCGCTGGGGGTCTCCAGCCCGGCAAGGGTGGCGACGAGGTCGGTGCCGCCGACGTCGTGCGGGTCCAGTCCCTGGGCGAGGACGGCGAGCAGCGCCTTGGCGGTGGGGCCGGCATACGTCTCGCCGCCGCTGCCGACGTAGTCGCCGAGGTGCGCCACGAGGTATGCCGTGGCGGCGCCCGCCTCGCTCCGCCCGACCCCCGCGCCGTCGAGGGCGAGGATCGCGTCAACGGTGTTGCCGCCGTCGAGATAGGTCGTCCCCGGGTAGACGTAGTGGTGGCCGCCGGCGGCGAGGGTGGCGGCGATGAACGCCCCGGCATCCTGCGCCTGCTGGCCGGTCGCACCGGTGACGGCCGGCGGGGACAGGTGCGCGGTCGCCGTGCCGGTGGGCGCGCCCGGGCTCGTCTCCGTCGCGCTGGGCGACGCCGTGGGTGCCGTGCCAGTGGTGGTCGCGGTGGCCGTGGCTGCAGCGGACGCGGCGGGCGTAGCGCTGGCCGCAGCAGTAGCGCTGGGCGTGGCGGTCACCGCCCCGGTGGCCGTCGTCGTGGGTGAGGGCGCCGCGTCGGCCTCGGCGGCCGACGCGAACACCGGCACGGTCGACAGGCCGATCAGCAGGCTCGCGACGGCGGCGCCGGCGCGGGGAAGTACGAAGGGCATGGGTCCCTTTCCAGAGCGGTTCAAGACGTCTGCCCCGACCGCTGGACCCAGCGTGCCTGGGCTCCGTCCCGCGTTCCTCGACGGTGATATGGAGCCGCTCGCGCTCGCAAGGCATTCCGGCTCGCCACCTCGCGGTGGCCTACGGTTGCGGGTCAGCGCCGGACTTGGACCGGCTTCCCCTCGCTTGCGCGTGTGGTGCCGCCTCACGGCGACGGCGTCACTCTACTCCCCGGCCCGGGGGTCACCGCGGCGGAATGTCGGCCGACGCCGCAGCGCGCGCCCGGTAGACTCCTGCGCCGAAGGCGTTCGAGCCGTCATCAGCGGCGAGCCTCCGGAAGAACGGCGGGTTCGCTCGCCTACTAGAACCGGACGGATGGGCCCGTCACAGCCCGCGAACGAGCGGCCGTATGCCGTCGTCCCATTCGGGCCGGCGCGTGCGGCAAGCGAGGTGGTACCGCGGTGCCGCCGCCCGGCATACCGGGTGGGCGTCGTCGTCCTCGTGGCAGGCAGCCCGACGACCCGCGACGAGCCTCAGGAGCACCACCGATGGCCTACCCCAAGGTCTCCACGACCGCAGATCACCAGTCGACGGCGCCGGCCGCGTCCTCGGGGGTGCCCGCAAGCCCGCGGTTCCCGCAGATCGAGGAGGCGGTCCTCGCGTACTGGGAGGCCGACGACACCTTCCGGGCCTCGGTCGAGAACCGGCCCACCGGCGAGCACGGCGGCAACGACTTCGTCTTCTACGACGGCCCGCCGTTCGCCAACGGACTGCCGCACTACGGCCACCTGCTCACCGGCTACGTCAAGGACGTCGTCCCGCGCTACCAGACGATGCGCGGCCACCGCGTCGAGCGGCGGTTCGGCTGGGACACCCACGGCCTGCCTGCCGAGCTCGAGGCGATGAGCCAGCTCGGCATCAAGACCAAGGAGGAGATCCTCGAGCTGGGGATCGAGACCTTCAACGCCAAGTGCCGCGAGTCGGTGATGAAGTACACCGGCGAGTGGCGGTCCTACGTCACCCGGCAGGCCCGGTGGGTCGACTTCGACAACGACTACAAGACGCTCAACCCGCAGTTCATGGAGAGCGTCATGTGGGCCTTCAAGCAGCTCTACGACAAGGGGCTGGTCTACGAGGGCTTCCGGGTGTTGCCGTACTGCTGGAACGACCAGACCCCGCTGTCCACCCACGAGCTGCGGATGGACGAGGAGAGCTACCGGATCCGCAGGGACACCGCGGTCACCGTCGGCTGCCGCCTCGAGACCGGCGAGCTGGCCCTGGTGTGGACGACCACCCCGTGGACGCTGCCGAGCAACCTCGCGACGGCCGTCGGCCCGGACATCGACTACGTCGTCGTCGAGTCCGACTACTCGGGTCGCGCCGAGCGCTACATCCTCGCCGAGGCCCGGCTCGGGACGTATGCCGCCGAGCTGTTCGGTGACGCCAAGATGGGCCGGGACGACCTCCAGGCCCGGGTGCTGGAGCGGATGAAGGGGACCGACCTCGTCGGGCGCCACTACACCCCGCCGTTCTCGTACTACCTCGGCCACCCCAAGAGCCACGTCGTCCTGCCGGCCGACTACGTGACGACCGACGACGGCTCCGGCCTGGTCCACATCGCCCCGGCCTTCGGCGAGGACGACAAGCTGCTCACCGACCAGTACGGCATCGTGCCCGTCGTGCCGGTGGCCGCCGACGGGCGGTTCACCTACCCCGTGAACGACTACGAGGGGCTGCACGTCTTCGACGCCAACGCCATGGTCGTCGAGCACCTCAAGGGTCGCACCTACGCCGACGGTCTCGGCGGCGAGGTCGAGGTGGGGTCGACGACCGAGGGGACGGTGCTGCTCCGCAAGGAGGTCTACGAGCACTCCTACCCGCACTGCTGGCGCTGCCGCGAGCCACTCATGTACATGGCCGTGTCGAGCTGGTTCGTCGCGGTGACCGCGTTCAAGGACCGGATGGGCGAGCTCAACCAGGAGATCACCTGGGTGCCCGAGCACGTCAAGGACGGCCAGTTCGGCAAGTGGGTCGAGAACGCACGTGACTGGTCGATCTCGCGGAACCGGTTCTGGGGCAGCCCGATCCCGGTCTGGCGCTCGGACGACCCGGCATACCCGCGGATCGACGTGTACGGCTCGTTCGACGAGCTGGAACGTGACTTCGGGGTGAAGGTCACGGACCTGCACCGGCCGTTCGTCGACCACCTCACCCGGCCCAACCCCGACGACCCGACCGGCAACTCGACGATGCGTCGCGTCGAGGACGTCCTCGACGTGTGGTTCGACTCGGGGTCGATGAGCTTCGCCCAGGTGCACTATCCGTTCGAGAACGCCGACTGGTTCGAGCACCACTTCCCCGGCGACTTCATCGTCGAGTACATCGGGCAGACCCGCGGCTGGTTCTACACGCTGCATATCCTCGCGACGGCCATCTTCGACCGCCCGGCCTTCAGCTCGTGCATGAGCCACGGCATCGTGCTCGGCAACGACGGGCAGAAGATGTCCAAGTCGCTGCGGAACTACCCCGACGTCACCGAGGTGTTCAACCGCGACGGCGCCGACGCGATGCGCTGGTTCCTCATGTCCTCACCCATCCTGCGCGGCGGCAACCTCGTCGTCACGGAGGAAGGCATCCGCGAGGGCGTCCGGCAGGTCATCATCCCGCTGTGGAACAGCTGGTACTTCTTCTCGCTCTACGCCAACGCCCTGTCGGTGGGCGGGGACGGCGGCTACGAGGCACGCTGGTCGACGGAGTCGGCCGACCCGCTCGACCGCTACCTGCTCGCCAAGCTGCGCGACCTCGTCGTGACGGTTCAGGGCCAGATGGACGTCTACGACATCCCGGGGGCGTCGGAGTCGGTGCGCACCTTCGTCGACGTCCTGACGAACTGGTACATCCGCCGCTCGCGGGAACGGTTCTGGGACACCTCACAGGGCGCGTCGGCGGAGTCCGCGCGGGCGGCGTTCGACACCCTCTACACGACCCTCGAGGCGCTGACCCGGGTCACCGCACCACTGCTGCCGCTGCTCTCCGAGGAGATCTGGCGCGGCCTCACCGGTGGGCGGTCCGTGCATCTGGCCGACTGGCCGGACGCGTCGTCGCTGCCCTCCGACGACGCCCTCGTCGCGGCGATGGACCAGGTGCGCGCGGTGTGCTCGGCGGCGTCGTCGCTGCGCAAGGCCGAGGGGCTGCGGGTGCGGCTGCCGCTGCGCGAGCTCACCGTCGTCACCTCCGGGGCCGCGGCCTTCGAGGCGTATGCCGGGATCGTCGCGGACGAGGTCAACGTCAGGTCGGTGCGCGTCCTCGCCGTCGAGTCGGCGCACGAGTCGGACTTCGGCATCACCCAGCGGCTCACCGTCAACGCCCGGGCGGCCGGTCCGCGGCTCGGCAAGGACGTCCAGGTCGCCATCAGGGGCAGCAAGTCCGGCGACTGGTCGGTCGGGGAGGGCGGCGCGGTCGTCTCGGGCGGGATCGCCCTGGTCGAGGGGGAGTACATCCTCGAGACGGTCGTCGACGAGTCCGCCTCGGGCAGCCACGCGACCGCGATGCTGCCCGGCGGAGGTTTCGTCGTCCTCGACACCGAGGTGACCCTGGAGCTCGCCCTCGAGGGGGTGGCCCGTGACCTCGTCCGGGCGGCGCAGCAGGCCCGACGTGATGCCGGTCTGGAGGTGACCGACCGGATCACGCTGTCGGTCAGCGGCGCCGAGCTGGTCCAGAACGCCCTGCACGAGCACCGCGACCTCGTCATGGGCGAGACGCTGGCGACCCACCTCAGCGTGATGACCAACCTCGACGACCTGCCCGCAGGCTCCGGGGTGGCCGTCGCCGAGGTCGGGGACGAACGGCTGCCGGTGCGGATCAGGGTCGTCCGGGCCTGACGCGTCGGTCGGGCGTGCCGGGTGAGGCGGGCGGGCCGGGTGAGGTGGTGTCGGTGATGCGGTGCCGTCGAACCCGGTCGAGGCCGCGGCCGAGGGTGTGCCTAGAGCTTCGTGAGCCTGCGGAACGGGCTGGCTATCCGGACGTGCTGCGAACCGAAATCGACGACCACAGACGAGGCTTCCAGCGCGATGACCCGGCCGAGGCCGAACTTGTCATGGGTCACCCGATCTTCGACCGCGAACCGCTCGATCACGGGAGCCGGTCCTGCGCTGAAGGGACTCCCGGGGGAGTACCGGGGTGCCGCTGCGGGTCGAGTTGCCATCACCTTCAGTATGCACCCTTTTCGCGACGCGACGTGCTGGGCCACCCACCGCCGGCGCCCGGGGTCCACCGTCCACCCTCCCCTCGCGGTCGGGTGCTGGCGCCGACGACGGACGGTGGCCGAGCACGCTCTCGGCCTCGTGACGTCGGTGTCGGTCTGGGGAAGGCCCCGACCTGATGCAGGATTGACCCCGTGACCCCCGCACCCGATGCCGCCCAGCGAGAGGCCGCACGCCGTCTCGACATCACCAGGCGGATGCGCGTGACCGAGGAGGCGATCCTCGCCCGTGCCCCCGAGCACGACCTCCTGCCCTCGCTCGACCGCATCCAGGCGGTCATGGACCTGCTCGGCGAGCCGCAACGCAGCTTCCCCGTCATCCACCTCACCGGGACGAACGGCAAGACCTCGACGACCCGCATCATCGACGCGATACTGAGCGAGATGGGTCTGAGGACCGGGCGGTTCACCTCCCCGCACCTGCACTCGATACGCGAGCGGATCACCTTGTCCGGGGAGAGCATCGACGAGGAACGGTTCCTGACCGCGTATGCCGAGGTCATTCCGTTCGTCGAGACGGTCGACGCCGCGTCCGCCGCCGATGGCGGTCCACGGATGACGTTCTTCGAGGTCCTCGTCGCGGTGGCGTATGCCGCGTTCGCCGATGCTCCGGTCGATGTCGCCCTCGTCGAGGTCGGGATGGGCGGCAGCTGGGACGCGACGAACGTCGTCGATGCCGAGGTCTGCGTCATCACCCCGATCGCGATCGACCACACCCACTTCCTCGGGACCAGTGAGACCGAGATCGCCACCGAGAAGGCCGGCATCATCAAGGGCGATGGCATCGCCGTGGCCGGTGCGCAGGAGCCCGACGTCGCCGAGATCCTCCTGGCGCGAGCCGAGGACGTCGGTGCACGGATCATCTTCCAGGGCGCCGGCTTCGGCGTCCTGGCCCGTGACGTGGGGGTCGGCGGCCAGCTGGTCTCGGTCCGCGGGCTCGCCGGGGACTACCCCGACCTGTTCGTGCCGCTCTTCGGGGCGCACCAGGCCGACAACGCCGCGCTGGCCATCGCGGCCGTCGAGGCGTTCCTCGGGGGAGGCGAGCAGCCGCTCGACCTCGAGGTGCTGCGTGCCGGTCTCGCCGCGGCCACCTCGCCGGGACGGCTCGAGATCGTCCGGCGCAGCCCGACCGTCCTCGTCGACGCCGCCCACAACCCGGCCGGTGCCCGCGCCTTGCGGGCGGCCCTCGACGACTCGTTCACCTTCGGCCGGCTCGTCGGCGTCATCTCCATCCTCGCCGACAAGGACGCGGCGGCCATGCTCGAGATCCTCGAGCCCGCCCTCGACGAGATCGTCGTCACCCGGAACACCTCTCCGCGCGCCATGCGTCCAGCGGCGCTCGGCGAGCTCGCCGTCGACATCTTCGGTGAGGACCGGGTGAGTGTCGTCGACAGCCTGCCGGACGCGCTCGACCGGGCCGCCGGCCTCGCCGACGAGGGTGGCGTGACCGGCGGCGTCCTTGCCACCGGCTCCGTGGTCACCGCCGCGGAGGTACGGATGCTCCTCGGCCGCACCGACGCGTAGGGGCGGCCCCCGGCATGCCCCTCGGCGCGCGACCCCGGACAGGGCTGTGGACGCGACCGCTCATGCGGCCGCGTCCACAGATCAGGGGGTGGTGAGGCCCGGCTACGGCAGCTGGATGTCGACGAAGGTGTCCGGGTCGTCCGACCCGAGCACGACAGGTGTGGCGCTGCCCGGCGAGACGTTGCCGTTGTAGCAGTACTGCGTGGACCCCGAGGTCGCCGAGGCGCAGATCGTGTAGGTGCCGGGATGAAGGTCGGCCGACCAGGTCCCGTTCGTCGCGGACGTGGTCGTCGCCATGACGTCGCCGGTGCTCCGGTAGATCGTCAGGTAGGCCGACACGCCGTGCTCCAGGGAGTTGGTCACCACCCCGGCGTAGTGGCCGTTGCCGTCGATCCCGAAGTTCTTCCCGGTCACCGCGGCGCCGGTCGAGACCTCGATGATCTGGGCACCGGCGCGGGTGAGGACGGCCTCGCTGTCGCCGCCCTGGCTGATGCCCACGCCGTCGTACCACTCGCTGGCCATCCCGAAGGGGTGGGTTCCGCCGCCCGACGGGCTCAGGAGCTTGAGGCGGTACGAGCCGGCCGGTAGCCCGCGAACGAGGTAGGCGCCGCTGCCGTCGAGGCCGTCGTGGAAGGTCCACCCGTCGGAGATCCGCGTCGCGTAGACGGTGCCTCCGCTGATGGTGCCGTGGGCGTCGTAGCCGACGCCGGCGATCGTCGCGGCCGGATCGAGGGCGATGTCGACGCCGGTGACCCAGCTCCCCATCGGGGGAGCGGTGGTCATCGTCGGGGAGCTGTACGAGCCGTAGCAGTTCGGGACGTAGTCATAGGTGCCGCTGCCACCGACGGTCTCCGGGCTGCCGGCGCAGATCTTGAACGAGCTCGTGCTGATGCCCTGGGTGTAGCGGTAGGACCCGTCCGAAGCCGTTGTCAGCGAGCTGGTCAGGCCGCCGGTGTAGCTCGGCCTGTACGTGACGACCGGCGCCCGGTACAGCGGGTCACCGGAGCTGCTGGAGGTGATGACGCCCTTGGCGCCACGCTCGGCCGTGACCCAGCCGATGACGTCGACGATGACATCGACGTTGCCGGTGTAGGAGTTCTTGATGGTGATGCCACCGGACTCGCGCACCACGACGAGGTTCGCCACGGACTGGCCCGGCCGGTAGTTGATGATCGACGTCGACGGTGGGGTGGAACCGGTGTAGGCCTGCAGGTAGCCAGTGCTCACGGCTCGCGTTGCCGTGACCGTGACGATCGCGGCCGACGCGCCACCCGTGGGCAGGCCCAGCTGGGACTCGCTCAGCGTGAGCGTGTCGCCCGAGCCGAGCGGCTCGCGGCTACCCGAGTACCGGGTGTCCCAGGCGCGGGTGGGCGACTGGAGCTGCAGGGCGGCGAGCGTCTGTGCGGCATCCCCAGACCTGGTGTAGGCGAAGGCGTCGACGATAACCTCGGCCGATCCGGTCGAGCCGTTGCGGATCCTGACCTTGCCGGTGCTGCCGACGGCGCTGACGACGAGGGCTGCGCGGGTGTCCCGCGCGACGTAGTTCATCGAGGAGGAGGTGGGTTCGGGCTCTCCGGAGGGCCAGGCGCGCAGCCAGCCCGTGGTGTCCGTCTGGGTGACGGTGACGTTGAGGATGACGGCGTCGACGCCGCTCGCCGGAATGCCACCGGCCCCGGTGATCTGCACGTCGACCGTGCCGTTCGCCGGCACGGGGTAGCCCCGCTCACGGGTGTCGAGCAGCCGCTGGGCCGTTGCCAGGTTCGTCACGGTCCCCGGGGCCGTCGCCGTGCCACCGGTGAGGTAGCCCTGCACGTCGAGGATGACGTCGACATAGCTGCCGCCACCGTTGTAGACGCTGATGCAGTGCCCAGCGCTCAGCTTGACGACCGCGAGGTTCGGGGTGATGCGGTCGTTGCGGTAGTTGAGGTTCGAGGTGGCGGGGCGGGTGGTGCCCGCCGGGTAGAGGGTGAGGTATCCGCCCGACCCCTGCGCGACCGCCGTCACGTTGACGACGATGGCGTCGGCGTCGGCGGGAACCGAGGGCGTCGTGACGCAGATCTGGCGCGCCTCCCTCGGCAGGAAATGCCCGCCGGCGGCCCGGCTGTCGTAGATGCGCTCGGACGAGAACGAGCCGACGATGCCGTTCTCCGGTGGTTGCACGACCGTCCCGACGTTCTGGGGAATGGCGGCCTGCGGGGCCGGTGACGCCACCGCCGGGGTGATGCTCATGAGGGCGGCGCCGGACACGGCCGCCACCGCGATGAGGGCTTGACGCGTGAGACGGGCGGAGAGCTTCGACATCAGTCACCTTCTGTGTGGACGGCACCAGGGAGGTCTGCGACCTATGGCGAGGCTATGAGCGTCGACGGGCCGCAGTGTGATGCTCGCTACCAGTCCCACCCGTTCGGACGACCCCCGCCTCCGACGTCCGCTGAGGCACCCAGGGCCGAAGGGCTGCGTCGTCCCCGGGGCGGCCCGGCCCAGCGACAGCGTCTCGGCTTGCTGAACCAGGAGAACGCCGACGGGAGCAGGGCGGCATACCCTTGGGCGCCATGCGCCGGTTTCCGCTCTACGGCACCCTCGGGCCCTTCACCTGGCGGCTGCTCGCCGTCGTTCTCGCAGGGCAGGGGCTTGTCATCTTCTTCGGCGCGACCCTGGCCCGCGGCCTGTCCGACGCCAGTGGCGAGGGTCGCTCGGCCGTCCTGCTCTGGCTCGGTACCGTCCTCGCGGTTCTCGCCTTCGTCGCGGCCGGTCTCATGCGGCGCCCCTACGGCGTGACCCTGGGCTGGCTCGTCCAGCTGCTCACCTGGCTCGCGGGCGTCGTCCTGCCGGCGATGCTGGGCGTGGGCGTCATCTTCACCGGCCTGTGGCTGCTCCTCATGGGCCAGGGCCAGCGGGCCGAGCGGCTCGTCGCGCAGCGCGAGGCGGCCGACCCCGCCGACTCTGTCGACCCCGCCGACTCCGCAGACCCGGACCAGGGCACCGGTCGACCTGAGTAGGCTGGCCGCCGTGACCGAACGCTCCCTCGTCCTCGTCAAGCCCGATGGGTTCGCCCGTGGTCTCACCGGGGAGGTGCTGCGCCGGATCGAGGCCAAGGGCTACCGCCTGGTGGCCCTGCAGATCCTCACCCCGACCCACGAGGTGCTCGCCCGTCACTACGCCGAGCACGAGGGCAAGCCGTTCTACGAGGCCCTTCTGGACTTCATGAGCTCCGGTCCGGTCACCGCCGTCGTCATCGAGGGGGAGCGGTGCGTCGAGGGCTTCCGCGTCCTCGCCGGCGCGACCGACCCGACGGTGGCGGCTGCCGGCACGATCCGGGGGGACCTCGGCCGGGACTGGGGCACCCCGGCCCAGCAGAACATCGTCCACGGCTCGGACGCGCCGGAGTCCGCCGCCCGCGAGATCGCGATCTGGTTCCCCTCCCTCTGAGCCGTCGGGCCGGGTGAGCGCCCGGACCCGCGGGCGGATGCCGCGGCCCGAGGTCCGCGTCGCGCCGACTAAGGTTGGCACCATGTCTGACTTCGATCTTGTCGTGCTCGGTGCCGGTCCCGGCGGCTACGTCGCGGCGATCCGCGCCTCCCAGCTCGGCCTCAAGGCCGCCGTCGTCGAGGCGAAGTACTGGGGTGGCGTCTGCCTCAACGTGGGCTGCATCCCCTCCAAGGCCCTGCTGCGCAATGCCGAGCTCGCGCACACCCTCGCCCACGACAAGGACCTGTTCGGGATCGAGGGCGAGGTGTCGATGTCGTACGGCCCGACGCACGCGCGCTCGCGCAAGGTGTCGGCGAACATCGTCCGCGGTGTCCACTACCTCATGAAGAAGAACGGGATCGAGGAGATCGACGGCTGGGGGACCCTCACCTCGCCGACGACGATGGACGTCGCCCTCACCGACGGCGGCGCTCGCTCGCTCACCTTCGACAACCTCATCATCGCGACCGGGTCGGTGACCCGGATGCTCCCTGGCGTCCAGGTCAGCGAGAACGTCGTCACCTACGAGGAGCAGATCCTCGACGACACCCTCCCCGGCTCGATCGTCATCGCCGGGTCCGGTGCGATCGGGGTCGAGTTCGCCTACGTCATGAAGAACTTCGGCGTGGACGTGACGATCGTCGAGTTCCTCGACCGGATGGTCCCGACCGAGGACGCCGATGTCTCCAAGGAGCTGCTGCGCCACTACAAGAAGCTCGGCGTCAAGGTCCTGCTGTCGACGAAGGTCGAGGGTGTCGAGGACACCGGGTCCGGCGTCAGGGTGACGGTGTCACCCGCCGAGGGCGGCGAGAGCCAGGTCCTCGAGGCCGACAAGCTCCTCTCGGCCATCGGGTTCGCCCCGCGGGTCGACGGGTTCGGGCTCGAGTCGACGGGTGTCGGGCTCACCGAGCGCGGCGCGATCGCGATCGACGAGTACTGCCGGACCAACGTCCCGGGCGTCTACGCCATCGGCGACGTCACCGCCAAGATGATGCTCGCCCATGTCGCCGAGGCGATGGGGGTCGTCGCCGCCGAGACCATGGCCGGGGCCGAGACGATGCCCGTCGACTACGACTTCATCCCGCGGGCGACCTACTGCCAGCCCCAGATCGGCTCCTTCGGCTACAGCGAGGCCCAAGCCCGCGAGAAGGGCTACGACGTCAAGACGGCCAGCTTCCCGTTCAGCGCCAACGGCAAGGCCCAGGGCCTCGGCGATCCCGTCGGCTTCGTCAAGATCGTCGCGGACGCGGCCCACAACGAGATCCTCGGCGCCCATCTGATCGGTCCGGACGTCACCGAGCTCCTGCCCGTGCTCACCCTGGCCCAGAAGTGGGACCTCACCGCCGACGAGGTCGCCCGCAACGTCTTCGCCCACCCGACCCTGTCCGAGGCGGTCAAGGAGGCCATCGAGGGCATCGCGGGCCACATGATCAACCTCTGACCCGTCGGTGAACGAGGTCTACCCGGGCACCTTCATCCGGGGCGTCCGGGTGGTGCCGGTGGCCGGTCCGGCCCCCGACGCCCCGGTCGACCTGCGCATCAGTGGCGGGGTCGTCACCGAGGTGGCCCCGGGGCTGGTCCCTCGGCTCGACGAGGAGGTCCACGAGGCCGCGGACCGCTGGGCCATGCCCGGCCTCTGGGACGCGCACGTCCACCTCACCCAGTGGGGCCTGGCCGCGACCCGGCTCGACCTGTCCGGGACGGGTGGGCCCGACGAGGTCCTCGCCCTCGTGCGTGACCACCTCGCTCGGATCGGGCCAGGGCCTTCCGTCGTGCAGGGCTGGGGTCACCGCACCGCGCCGTGGGCACGCCAGCCTCGGGTGGCCGAGCTCGACGCCGTCACCGGTTCCCGTCCCGTCGTCCTCATCTCCGGAGACGGCCACCACGGATGGCTCAACAGCGCGGCCCTCGCCGCCCTCGGCATCCCGCTGCGGGACGGCATTCTCGAGGAGCTCGACTGGTTCCCCGCATGGTCCAGGCTGGCCGAGCTGCCCGGTGCCGCCGAGGCGGCCGAGGCCGGCGTCGTGGGGGTCGTCCGCCGGGCGGCGGCCCGAGGGGTGGTCGGCATCGTCGACATGGAGCTCGCGGCCAACCACCGCGCCTGGCCGGACCGGTTCGCGGCGGGCGTGCGGTCGCTGCGGGTCCGCGCGGCGACGTATGCCGACGGGCTCGCGGACGTCATCGCCGCCGGGCTGGCGACCGGCGACGCACTCACGGGCGGCGCGGGGCTGTTGACCATGGGCCCCCTCAAGGTGATCTCCGACGGCTCCCTCAACACGCGGACCGCTCACTGCTGCGAGCCCTACTCCGAAGGTGCCGAGCTCGAGCATCCCTATGGTGTCCAGAACACCGGCCTGGACGAGCTCGTCGCGTTGTTCGTCGAGGCGACGGCAGCCCGGATCGAGGTCGCGGTCCATGCGATCGGCGACTGCGCCGTGCGGACGGCGCTGGACGCCGTCGAGCGGGCCGGAGCCCACGGGAGCATCGAGCACGCTCAGCTGGTCGCCGATTCCGACGTCGCCCGGATGGCCGCGCTCGGGCTGGTCGCCAGTGTCCAGCCTGCCCACGTGTGGGATGACCGGGACGTCACCGACCAGTGCTGGCCGGATCGTGCCGGGCGGGCCTACGCGTTCCGGTCGATGCTCGACGCCGGAGTGCGGCTCGCTCTCGGCTCGGACGCACCGGTCTCACCACTCGATCCGTGGCTGGCCATCGCCGCGGCCGTGCATCGCAGTGCCGACGACCGTGAGCCCTGGCACCCTGAGCAGGCCATCACCGTGCTGGAGGCGCTCGCCGCGTCGACCGACGGCCAGCGGACTCTCGGGGCCGGCAGCCGCGGCGACATCGTTCTCCTCGACGCCGACCCGCTGGCGGGCCCGGGGGACGACACCGCTGCCCTCGCGGCCCACCTGCGCGGGATGCCGGTCGCGGCGACCTTCGTCGGTGGACGTCCCACGCACCTCGCGCTGTAGGCCGCTGCGCTCAGTCGGTCCCGATGCGCTCGGCAGCGGCGCGGAGTACGGGGTCCATCTCGACACCGTGGTCGGCGAGGAAGGTCGCGAGCTCGAGGCGCATCCGCGGCTCCCAGAAGCGAGCTATGTGGGCAGCCACCTCGTCGGCGGCGACCTCGGCCGGCAGGTGCGCGAACTGCCGGGTTATGTCCCGACCCATCCGGAGCACGGCCGGCTCGCCGGCACTCACGGCGCCTCTCCCGCCGGCACCGGTTCCCGCCGGGCCGCGTTGGCGACGGTCACCTCGACGGCCGTCACCTTGTACTCGGGGCAGTTCGTCGCCCAGTCGCTGTTCTCGGTCGTCACGACGTTCGCGCCGGTGACGGGGTGGTGGAACGTCGTGTAGACGACGCCCGGCGGCATCCGATCCGAGACGAGTGCGGGCAGGGTGGTCGCCCCGACCCGGCTCGCCAGCTCGACGATGTCGCCGGTGTGGATGCCACGGACCTCCGCGTCGGCCGGATGGATCTCGAGGACGTCGGTCGGGTGCCAGGTCGAGTTCGAGGTGCGGCGGGTCTGCGCGCCGACGTTGTACTGGGTGAGGATGCGCCCGGTCGTGAGCACGAGCGGGAAGCGCCGTGTGGTCCGCTCGGTCGTCGGGACGTAGACGGTCTCGACGAGCCGTCCCTTACCCCGGACGAAGGAGCCGACGTGCATCGTCGGCGTGCCGTTCGGCGCGGCGTCGGTGACCGGCCACTGCATCGAGCCGACCTCGTCGAGCCTGGCGTGGGTGACCCCGGCGAAGGTCGGGGTCGTCGCAGCGATCTCGGCCATGATGTCGGCGGGGGCGGCATACGCCATGGGGTGACCCATCGCGGTGGAGATCTCGCAGACGACCTCCCACTCGGCCTTGCCGACCAGGCTGGGCATGACCGGACGTACTCGGCCGAGCCGACGCTCGGCGTTCGTGAACGTCCCGTCCTTCTCGAGGAAGCTCGTCCCGGGCAGGAAGACGTGGGCGAAGCGCGCGGTCTCGTTGAGGAACAGGTCCTGGACGACGACGAGCTCCATCGAGCGCAGCGCAGCCTCGACGTGGGCGGTGTTCGGGTCGGACTGGGCGATGTCCTCGCCCTGGACGTACAGGCCCTTGAAGGACCCGCCGAGGGCGGCGTCGAACATGTTGGGGATCCGCAGCCCGGGCTCGGGCTGGATCGTCACGCCCCACCGGTCCTCGAAGATCGCCCGGACCTCGGGGATCGACACGTGTCGGTAGCCCGGTAGCTCATGGGGGAAGCTGCCCATGTCGCACGAGCCCTGGACGTTGTTCTGACCGCGCAGCGGGTTGACGCCGACGCCCTCGCGCCCGATGTTCCCGGTCAGCATCGCCAGGTTGGCCAGCCCCATGACCATCGTCGAGCCCTGGCTGTGCTCGGTCACCCCGAGGCCGTAGTAGATGGTGGCGTTCGGCGCGGTGGCGTAGAGCCGGGCGGCGGCGCGCAGGTCGTCCGCGGGGATGCCGGTGACCTCCTCGACGGCCTCGGGAGCGTGCTCCGGGCCCGAGATGAAGGCGAGGTAGTCCTCGACGTTCTCGCACCGCTCGGCGAGGAAGTCTCCGTCGGCGAGTCCTTCGGTGACCGCGACGTGGGCCATGGCGTTGATGAAGGCGACGTTCGTCCCCGGCCGGACCGGCAGGTGGTAGGCCGCCTCGACGTGCGGCGAGCGCACGAGCTCGATCCGCCGCGGGTCGGCGACGATGATCCGGGCGCCGTCGCGCAGCCGCCGCTTGAGCCGCGAGGCGAAGACGGGGTGGGCGTCGGTCGGGTTCGCGCCGATGAGCAGGACGACGTCGGCCCGGTCGACCGAGGCGAAGTCCTGGGTGCCGGCCGATGTCCCGAAGGTCTGGCCGAGGCCGTAACCGGTGGGGGAGTGGCAGACCCGGGCGCACGTGTCGACGTTGTTGTTGCCGAATGCCGCCCGCACCATCCGCTGGACGACGTAGACCTCCTCGTTGGTGCACCGCGAGGAGGAGATGCCGCCGATGGCCCCGACGCCGTGCCGCTCCTGGATGTCACGGAAGCCGTGGGCCACCGCCGCGATCGCCTCGTCCCACGACACCGTCCGCCACGGGTCATCGATGCTCTCGCGGACCATCGGCTCGAGCCGGCGGTCGTCGTGCACGGCATACCCGTAGGCGAACCGGCCCTTGACGCAGCTGTGCCCCTCGTTGGCCTTGCCGTCCTTCCACGGGGTCATCCGGACGACGCGGACCCCGCCGGGGTCGTCGCGCACCTCGGCACGGAACGAGCAGCCGACCCCGCAGTAGGCGCACGTCGTGAGGACCGACCGGGTCGGCATTCCGAGCTCGACGACCGAGCGCTCGGTGAGGGCGTCGGTCGGGCAGGCCTGGACGCAGGCCCCGCACGACACGCACTCCGAGCCGAGGAAGTCGGTGCCGCCCGCCGTGACCCGGGAGGCGAAGCCGCGGCCCTGCACGGTGAGGGCGAAGGTCCCCTGGACCTCCCCGCACGCCCGGACGCACCGCGAGCAGACGATGCAGGCGGCCGGGTCGTAGTCGAAGTACGGGTTCGACCGGTCGGCGGCGTCGGCCAGATGGTTGTCGCCGCCGAGGCCGTAGCGCACCTCGGTGACGTCCAGACGCCGGGCGAGCCCCTGCATCTCGCAGCTGCCGCGGGCGCAGCCGGGACAGTCGGCGGGGTGGTCGGACAGGTAGAGCTCCATGACCCCGCGGCGCAACGAGCGCAGCTGGTCGGTGTCGGTCGAGACGACCATGCCGTCCTTGCAGGGCGTCGTGCATGAGGCCGGGGTGCCCGTTGACCCCTCGACCTCGACGAGGCAGAGCCGGCACGAGCCGAACGCCGCGAGCGAGTCGGTCGCGCACAGCCGGGGAATGTCGATGCCGGCCTCGGTGGCCGCGCGCAGGACGGACGTGCCCGGCGGGACGAGAACCTCCCGGCCGTCCACCGTCACCCGGGCGGTGGCGGGGACCCCGGTGACGGCGGGCGTGCCATAGTCGACCTCGCCCGCCAGGTCGCGGCCGTCGGACTGCGTCGTCATGATGCGTCTCCCTCCGCCGGGCCGCCTGCGGAAGGCGTGGCGGCGCTCGTCGTCCGCGGGTGGAAGTCCTCGGGGAAGTGGCGCAGCGCGCTGCGGACCGGCATCGGCGTCAGGCCGCCCATCGCACAGAGCGAGCCCCTCTCCATGGTCGTGCACAGCTCCTGCAGGAGGGTGAGCCCGGCCCACACGTCGACGCCGGAGCGGATCCGGTCGACGAGCTCGACCCCGCGGGTGGAGCCGATCCGGCAGGGGGTGCACTTGCCGCACGACTCGGCGGCGCAGAACTCGAGGGCGAAGCGGGCCATCGCGGCGGCGTCGTAGGTGTCGTCGAAGACGACGATCCCGCCGTGCCCGAGCATCGCCCCCGCCGCGGTGAGCGCCTCGTAGTCCATCGGGATGTCGAGGGCGTCTGCCGGCAGGTAGGCCCCGAGCGGGCCGCCGACCTGGACGGCCCGGACCGGCCGCCCGCTCAGCGTGCCGCCGCCGTAGTCCTCGATGAGCGTTCGCAGGGTGACCCCGAAGCCGGCCTCGACGACCCCACCCTGGCGGATGTTCCCCGCGAGCTGGAAGACCTGGGTCCCTCGGGAGAAGCCGGTGCCGTGCGCGGCGTACGCCTCGCCCCCGTCGGCGAGGATGACCGGGACACTGGCGAGGGTGAGGACGTTGTTGACCACCGTCGGCATCCCGAACAGGCCCGCCAGCGCCGGGATCGGCGGTTTGGCGCGGACCTCGCCACGCCGGCCCTCGAGGCTCTCGAGCATCGAGGTCTCCTCGCCGCAGATGTAGGCCCCCGCGCCGACCCGGACCTCGATGTCGAAGGCGTACCCGCTCCCCACGATGTCCTGGCCGAGCCACCCCTGCCGACGAGCGGCCTCGACGGCCCGGCGCAGCGTCGCGACGGCGTGGGGGTACTCGCTGCGGACATAGACGTAACCCTCGCGGGCGCCGACGGCATACCCGGCGATGGTCATCCCCTCGATCAGTGACAGCGGGTCGCCCTCGAGGAGCATCCGGTCGGCGAAGGTACCGCTGTCGCCCTCGTCGGCGTTGGCGACGACGAAGCGGGTCGGTGCCGGGGCGGTCCGCACCGTCTCCCACTTGCGGCCGGTGGCGAAACCGGCCCCGCCGCGGCCCCGCAGGCCGGAGGTCGTCACCTCGCGGACGACCTCGGCGGGTGAGAGCGAGAGGGCCTGCTCCAGGCCACGGAAGCCGCCCAGCTCGACGTAGCCGGCGACGTCGGCCGGTTCGGTGCGGCCCACCCGGGCGAAGGTGACCCGGTGTTGGCTGGTGAGCCAGGGGTGGTCGTCGACGAGGCCGACGGACGTCCCCGTGGTCGCCCCGTGGAGCATGCCGGTGGTGACCAGGTGGGGGATCTCGTCGGCCTGGACGCGCGCGTAGCCGACCCTGCCCCGGTCGGTCTCGACCTCGACGAGGGGCTCGAGCCACAGCATCCCCCGGGAGCCGTTCCGGCGGACGGTCACGTCGCCGACGACGGAGAGAGCCCGGGCGACGTCGTCGGCGCCGACCGACCCGGCCGCGGCGTCACCAGGGACCCACACCGTCGTCATCGGGCCCACTCCTGCGTGAGCTCGACGATCCGGGCGGACGAGAGCCGTCCGTGCAGCCGTCCGTCGATCGTGCCGGACGGTCCGAGGGCGCAGTTCCCGAGGCAGAACACCTCGTCGACCTCGACATCCTCGGCGTCGCCGAAGTGCTCGCGCGTCGTCGCGTAGAGACCCTGGGCGCCGACGGCCTGGCAGGCCTCGGCGCGGCACAGGGCGATGCGATGGTCCGCGGGGGCGGTCGTGCGGAAGTCGGCGTAGAAGGACACGACGCCGTGCACGTCGGCCCGGCTGAGGTTGAGGACGTCGGCGATGACGGGGACGTCCTCGTCGGCCACCCAGCCGAGCCGGTCGACCACCTCGTGCAGGATCGGCAGCAGCGGCCCCCGCTCGTCGAGGTGTCCGCCGGCGATGGCTCGCACGGCGGCCGCTCGGTCGGGCTGTTCCGGATGGCGGGCACGGTCGGTCCGGTCGGGGGAGGGCCTCGGCGCGTCGAGCGTGGGTGAGTCCTCCATGGAACCAGACCTCCTCGACACCGAGCGACCAGGAGGGCAGTCTACGACCGGTCCTGGGGAGTCCCCCGGGGCCCGGGCCGGCACCTGAGTGGCCACGAAACGCCGCGTGCAGCACGCGGCATACGGCGAGTCGTGGCCACTGGACCGGATTAGCGAGACCCGCGGGCCCGCTGGTAGCCTTGAGCCCTGCCGTGAACTCGGCCGCGGATCCAGAGAGCCCCGGTGAACCAGCCCGGGAGCGCCGCGCAGCAATATCCCAGAGAAGGAGAGTCGCCGCCCCATGCCGCTCAGCACCGACGATAAGCAGAAGATCATGGCCGAGTACGCCACGTCCGAGGGCGACACCGGCTCCCCGGAGGTGCAGGTCGCCCTCCTCACCGCGCGCATCCAGTACCTCACCGAGCACTCTCGCGAGCACAAGCACGACCACCACAGCCGCCGCGGCCTGTTGCTCCTCGTGGGCCAGCGCCGCCGGCTCCTGCGCTACCTCGAAGGCATCGATGTCGAGCGCTACCGCTCGCTCATCAAGCGCCTCGGTCTGCGTCGATAACGCTTCGCCAGGGGAGCGGTCCTCACCCGAGGGCCGCTCCTCTCGCATGAAGGTCACAACTACATAAGGGATAGACCAGTTGGAAGCCCGTGCACAACGACGATGCACGAGGTTCGTTGGTATTCACCAGGAATGGAGGGCCCATGGAGGGTCCAGAGATCACTGTCGCCGAAGCCGTTATCGACAACGGAAGCTTCGGCACCCGCACGGTCCGGTTCGAGACCGGACGTCTGGCCAGGCAGGCCGGGGGCGCCGTGACCGCCTACCTCGACAGCGACACGATGTTGCTGTCCACCACCACCGCGGGCAAGCACCCGCGCGAGGGTTTCGACTTCTTCCCGCTCACCGTGGACGTCGAGGAGCGGATGTATGCCGCGGGCAAGATCCCGGGCAGCTTCTTCCGTCGTGAGGGCCGGCCGTCGACCGACGCGATCCTCACCTGCCGCCTGATCGACCGCCCGCTGCGCCCGACCTTCACCAAGGGTCTGCGCAACGAGGTCCAGGTCGTCATCACCGTCCTCTCGCTCAACCCCGACCACCAGTACGACGTCCTCGCCATCAACGCGGCGAGCGCCTCGACGCAGATCTCCGGTCTGCCCTTCTCCGGTCCGATCGGCAGCGTGCGCGTCTCGCTCATCGACGGCACCTGGGTGGCGTTCCCGAACTTCTCCGACAGCGAGCGCTCGACCTTCGACATGGTCGTCGCCGGCCGGGTCGCGGGCGACGACGTCGCGATCATGATGGTCGAGGCCGAGTCGACCGACGCCACGTGGGACCTGGTCAAGAACCAGGGCAAGCAGGCGCCGACCGAGGAGGTCGTCGCCGAGGGCCTCGAGGCGTCGAAGCGGTTCATCAGGGTCCTCTGCGAGGCGCAGACCCAGCTCGCCACGACGGCCGCGAAGCCCGTCGAGGAGTTCCCGATCTTCCTCGACTACGAGGACGACGCGTATGCCGCCGTCGAGGGCGCCGTGGCCGGCCAGCTGGCCGAGGCGCTCACCATCGCCGGCAAGGCCGAGCGGGAGGGACGGCTCGACGAGATCAAGGACGCGATGAGGTCCGCCCTGGCGGGCACGGACGAGCAGTCCGGTGCCTTCGCGGGTCGCGAGAAGGAGCTGTCGGCGGCCTACCGGGCGGTCCAGAAGAAGCTCGTGCGCGAGCGGATCCTCCGCGACAAGGTCCGCATCGACGGGCGGGGCCTGGCCGACATCCGGGCGCTCTCCGCCGAGGTCGAGGTCCTGCCCCGCACCCACGGGTCGGCGCTCTTCGAGCGCGGCGAGACCCAGATCATGGGGGTGACGACGCTCAACATGCTCCGCATGGAGCAGATGCTGGACACGCTGTCACCGGTGTCCCGCAAGCGCTACATGCACAACTACAACTTCCCGCCCTACAGCACCGGGGAGACCGGCCGGGTCGGCTCGCCCAAGCGGCGCGAGGTCGGCCACGGCGCGCTCGCCGAGCGGGCCCTGATGCCCGTGCTGCCGACCCGCGAGGAGTTCCCGTACGCGATCCGTCAGGTCTCCGAGGCCCTTGGCTCCAACGGGTCCACCTCGATGGGCTCGGTGTGCGCCTCCACCCTGTCGCTCCTCAACGCCGGTGTGCCGCTGCGCGCCCCGGTCGCGGGGATCGCCATGGGCCTGGTCAGCGCCGAGGTCGACGGGACGACCCAGTACGCGGCGCTCACCGACATCCTCGGCGCCGAGGACGCCTTCGGCGACATGGACTTCAAGGTTGCCGGCACCCGTGAGTTCGTCACGGCCATCCAGCTCGACACCAAGCTCGACGGCATCCCCGCCGACGTGCTGGCCGGCGCGCTGACCCAGGCCCGCGACGCCCGCCTGCACATCCTCGATGTCATGAACGAGGCCATCGACACGCCCGACGAGATGAGCCCCTTCGCTCCCCGCGTCATCAGCGTCCAGGTCCCGGTCGACAAGATCGGCGAGGTCATCGGGCCGAAGGGCAAGATGATCAACCAGATCCAGGAGGAGACCGGCGCACAGATCTCCATCGAGGACGACGGCACGGTCTACATCGGCGCCACCGACGGCCCGTCGGCCGAGGCGGCCCGGGCGCAGATCAACGCCATCGCCAACCCGCAGATGCCGGAGATCGGCGAGCGCTTCCTCGGGACCGTCGTCAAGACGACGACCTTCGGGGCGTTCATCTCGCTGCTGCCCGGCAAGGATGGGCTGCTGCACATCTCCGAGGTGCGCAAGCTCGTCGGTGGCAAGCGCATCGACGCCGTCGAGGACGTCCTCGCGGTCGGCCAGAAGGTCCAGGTCGAGCTCAAGGAGATCGACCCCCGCGGCAAGCTCAGCCTGGCTGCCGTGCTCTCCGAGGCTGCTGACGCCTCGGCCGAGCGGGGCGGAGCGAGCGAGCGTTCGGACGACGGCGACACCGCTGAGGGCGCCGACACCCCCGAGGGCGAGGAGAGCGGCGAGCGGCGCGAGCGGCGGCCCCGTCGGCGTCGCCGCGGTGGCGGCGAGGGCGGCGACCGCGAGGGTTCGAGCGAGGACTGACCGGACCGACCGGACACACGCCAGCGGGGCGGCATACCAGGTGGTATGCCGCCCCGCTTCGTGATGGCCGGTGGGCGAAGGGGGTGGGGGGAGCCCGCCGGCGGGGGGGGGGTCTGTCAGGCGCCGTGCATCGAGGCCAGGCCGCCGCGGGTCGACGAGGCGACCATGCGCCGGGTCGTCCCGGGCATGACCCGCAGGGCGCCGCTGTCGTACTGCCAGCCGGAGGGGAGCTCGATCGAGTACGCCCCGTGGGCGGCCAGCCAGGTGATGACGTAGGACAGGTCGCCGACGCCCTCGTTCTTCGCGCCACCGCTGTAGGCCTGGGTCTGCGCCATGAACGGGTAGTGGTTGGCGATGAAGAACTCGTACATCTCGAGGACCGTCGCGTGGGTGATGCCGCGCAGGGTGGTCGAGGACGCACCCGTGTGCCCGAAGACGGTGTGACCGGGGTCGGACGCGTAGGTCGCGGCGACGATCTCCTCGGTGGTGGCCAGGCTCGACTTCGGCTTGGGGGCGAGGGTGACGTAGGGGCTGCAGAAGAGTGTGGTGTGGGTCTGCTTCCAGGTCCGCTGCATGAAGGTGATGTCATTCATGAGGGCCGTGCGGCGCGCGGTCTCGGTGGCACCGGCGGCGAGCAGTCGGTCGTTGTTCGTGATCGTGGACCCGGTCAGCGTGTCGTTGCCCATGGTCAGCATCGTCTCGGCCGAGATGGCGCCGGTGCCCGAGATGTTGACCTCACGGACCAGCCGGTTGCCGTCGTAGGTGGCGGCCAGGTGGGTCATGAAGGCCTGCCACTTGGCCTGGTAGGCACTGGTCCAGAACCGGCCGATCGTCGAGTCCTGCTTCGCCTGGTGGTCGTAGAAGGGGATCGGTGAACCGCCGACCCGCTTGGCGAAGTCCGGCGCCTGGGTGCCGGCGATGACCCGCAGCCTGATCGTCAGCCCCTTGGCGTCTGCGGACGCGAGGGCGTTGTTGATCGGTGTGTCGTTGAAGCTGCCCTCGGTCGGCTCGAGGTTCTTCCAGTCCAGGCTGACCGTCACGGCGTTGACGCGGGCGCTGAGCGCCGCGGTCGAGCCGGAGATCGCGCCGAGGCTGCGACTGGAGTTGCCGAGGACGGCGGGCTTCATCGTGCTGGTGTAGGCCACCGGGACCACGTCGAGGGACGTGGTCGGGTTCTGCGGGGTGACGGCTCGCGCTGCGCCGGACGTGTCGCTCGCGACGGCACACCCGGAGAGCACGACGCAGCCGGCTGCGACCAGGGCAGCCACGCGTGTGCCGGGCATGGGGTTCCTCTCTCAGGGGCAGAAGAAACTGCACATCAGCCTCGCGAACCACATCCGCCGCCACATCCGCCGTTGGGGCTCGGCTTGGTGATGGACGACCGACACGCCCATCAGCCAAACGGTTGACATGGGCAGGCTTTCCATACTCACCTCCCAATATCGGGGTATCGGGCCTGGTCAGGGGCCTGGCCCAGGCGCCGGGTCGTCCCGGGGAGACGCGGGCGACGCCGCTGTCGTCCTGCCGGCCGGAGGGGAGCTTGATCGAGTGCGGCCCCGTGCGCGGCCAGCCGAGTAGGGTGCTCGCGTGGCTGAGGTGAGGCGCGTTGCGGTGATCGGTGCGGCCGGGCGGATGGGCGCCGAGGTGTGTCGGGCCGTCGAGGCGGCCGAGGGGCTGGACCTCGTCGGGCGGTACGACGTCGGGGACGACCTCGGCGACCTCTGCGGTGCCGACGTCGTCGTCGAGTTCACCGTGCCGGACGCCTCGCCGGGCAACGTCGCCGCCTGTGTGGAGCGCGGGACCCACGTCGTCGTCGGCACGACCGGGTGGTCCGAGGAGCGGGTCGCCGCCCTGCGGGACATGGTCGCGGCGCACCCGGGTGTCGGTGTTCTCATCGCCCCGAACTTCGCCCTCGGCGCGGTCCTCATGATGGCGTTCGCCGCCCAGGCGGCCCGGTTCTACGAGTCGGCCGAGATCATCGAGCTCCACCACCCGAACAAGGTCGACGCCCCCTCCGGCACCGCCGCGAGGACCGCCTCGCTCATTGCCGCAGCCCGCACTCAGGCGGACCTCGGGCCCGTTCCGGATGCGACCCAGTCCGACCCAGGCGGCGCCCGGGGTGCCCGGGTCGACGGGATCGCCGTCCACGCCGTCCGGCTGCGCGGGCTCGTCGCCCACCAGGAGGTCCTGTTCGGGGGCGAGGGCGAGACCCTGACGATCCGGCACGACAGCGTCGACCGGGTGTCGTTCATGCCCGGGGTCATCGCGGCGGTCCGCGCCGTCGCGGCCCACCCGGGCGTGACGGTCGGCCTCGAGCACTACATCGGTCTCGCCGACTGACGTCTCAGCCCCAGCCCAGCGCGCGGAGCACCCCGGCGACGGCGGCGGCGCCGAAGACGACGACGAGGAAGTTCGCCCGGAGCAGCAGCAGCAGCACCGCGACGCCGGCGGCCACGAGGCGTGCGTCCACGACGACCGCGCCGCCGTCGCCGATGACGGTCTGGGTGACCACGAGGGCGGCAAGCAGAGCCACCGGCAGCAGCGTCGTCACCCGGGAGATCCGTGGCCCCTCGACCCACCTGGCCGGCACGACGTAGCCGATGAGCTTGAGCAGGTAGGCCAGCAGGCAGGCGAGGAGGACCGCGACCCACGTCGTCATGGCGTCGGGTCCGAACCGGGCAGCGCGCCGTCGGCCCCCTCGAGGGGCTCCTCGTGAACCCCTGCCCGGCGCAGCCCGACAACGACGGCAGCGAGGGCGGCGAGGATGACGGGCAGGCCCGCCGGGAGGACCGGCGCGGTGACGAGGGCGACGAAGGCCGCGAGCACGGCGGTGGCGCGCGCGTCACCGCTGTGCAGCCGCGGCCAGATGAGCGCGAGGAAGGCCGCCGCGGCAGCGGCGTCGAGGCCGTAGCGGCGCGGGTCGCCGAGGGTATCGCCGACGACGGCACCGACGAGGGTCATGAGGTTCCACAGGGCGAAGACGGTGCCACCGGTGACCCAGAACCCGATCCGCTGGGCCCGCGGCTCGGGCTGGGCGACCGCGACCGCAGTCGACTCGTCGATCGTCACCTGCGCCGCGAGGAGCCGTCGCAGGCCACCGACGCCGAGGATCCGGGACGTCCGCAGCCCGTAGAGGCCGTTGCGGATGCCGAGCAGGGTCGACGTCGCGACCGCGGCCGCACCCGACCCGCCGGCTCCGAGGATGCTGACGACGGCGAACTGGGAGCCACCGGAGAAGAGCAGCGCCGAGAGGGCCTGGGTCTGGAGGATGCTGAGTCCGGCGGCCACCGACAGGGCCCCGAAGCTGATGCCGTAGGCGCCGGTGGCCGCACCGATGTAGAGCGACTGCCGCACGACCTCGCGGCGACGGCTCGCGGGCAGGTCGCCGGACTCGACGGCGGCGGTCACGGGGCGGGCTGGCCGGGGTCGGTCGCCACATCCGATCCGTCGGCCGGCGCGGCGGCGACGAGGCGCACCTCGCGCAGGGTCCCACCGTCGGCGGCGACGACGCGGTCGCGGAACGCCCCGTCCGGGGCGAAGCCGCCGGCATGGAGAAAGGCCCGGGTCGCCTCGTCGGACGCCGGCAGCCACACGGTGACGAGCTCGGCCCCGGCCTCGACGAGAAGGTCGACGCACGCATTGAGCAGCCGCGAGCCGTGGCCCCGCCCGCGGGCGTCGGGGTGGACGCCGAGCGTCGTCACCTCGCCGGAGGCGTTCCCGAGGTCGGGGTCCTGGCTCGGCGCGATCGCGGCGTACCCGCTCACCTCGGCGCCGTCGAGGGCGACGAGAAGCCGGTACACCCCGGCGGGCGGGTCGGCCAGTGAGCGGCGCCAGACCTCGGCGAACGTCTCGGCGTCGAACCGGGCCAGGACCTCGTCGGGCACCCGCCCGGCATACGCGACCCGCCAGACGACGGCCTGTACCGCACCGACCGACGCGACATCGCCCGGCCGGGCGGCGCGCACCGAGACGTTCGCCAGCGGGCCGCTCATCGGCCCTCGAAACGCGGGGGCCGGCGCGCGGCGAAGGCCCGCTGTCCCTCGGCCAGGTCGGCACTGGCCCAGGCTGCGGCGAACGCCGCGTCGTACCGGGCGACCTCCGCGGCGGTGCCGGCCCGGGCGTCGAACCCGATCTTCGACCCGGCCTGCGACAACGGAGCCAGCGGCACGGCGTCGGCGGCCACCGCGAGGGCCACGTCGAGCGCCCCGCGGCGCTGGACGAAGCCGAGGCGCCAGGCGTCGTTGGCGTCGAGAACCTCGCCGGTGAGGACCATCTGCCGCGCCGCCCCCTCGCCGAAGAACCGGGACACCCGCTCGAGGGTCCAGCGGCTCACCATGAGGCCGAGCCGGGCGACGGGGACGGCGAAGCGGGCGTCGTCGGTGGCCACCCTGACGTCGCAGGCGACGGCGAGCTGCATCCCGAGGCCCATGCACGAGCCGCTGATCGCGGCGACGGTGAGGACCGGAGCCGCCGCCAGGTGTTCGAGGACCTCGGCGAGCCGTTCGGTGAACGTCACGTCCTCCAGCTCGGTGAGGTCGGCCCCGGCGCAGAAGTGACCGCCCGCTCCGGTGAGGACCAGGGCGCGGGCGCCCGTGTCGAGGGCGGCGACAACGGCAGCGTGCAGGTCATCGAGCGCGGCCAGGGTGAGGGCGTTGCGGCGCTCGGGACGGTCGATGGTGATGAGCGCGACGCGGTCGGTGGTCTCGGCGTGGATGGGCACCCGGTCAGCCTAACGACGCTCGTAGACGACGATGTCGAAGCCGTCGTGCGGCGAGCGCTCCACCTCCGTCCACTCGCGGTGGTCCCACTCCGGGAAGTGCGTGTCGCCCTCCGGTGTCGCATCGACCTCGGTCAGCACCATCCGGTGCGCCCACGGCAGCGCCTCGGCGTAGACCTGTCCACCCCCCGCGACGAAGACCTCGTCGGCCGGCCCGGCGAGCGCGAGGGCGTCGGGGAAGGAGTGGGCCACCTCGATGTCGGCGTGCTGCCAGGCCCGGGACCGGGTGATGACGATGGTCCGTCGCCCGGGCAGGGGCCGACCGATCGCGTCGAAGGTCGCCCGGCCCATGACGAGCGGGTGGCCCATCGTCGTCGCCTTGAAGTGGGCGAGGTCCTCACCGAGATGCCACGGGATCTGGCCCCCGAGGCCGATGACCCGGTTCCGTCCCACGGCCGCGATGAGGGTGATTCGCGTCATGAGGGCACTGTATGCCGCCCGGGGGGCCACCGTGGGGTCGGTCCGAGGTCGTCCGTGTCACGGTCGACGCGGCCGCTCAGACGGCGATCGGCGCCTTGATGGACGGGTGTGCCTCGTACCCCACGAGCTCGAAGTCCTCGAGGTCGAAATCGTCGATCGCCGTCTTGGGGGCGATCCGCATCGTCGGCAACGGGAAGGGCTCGCGGGTGAGCTGGAGACGGGCCTGCTCGTGGTGGTTCGCGTACAGGTGGGCGTCGCCGATGGTGTGGACGAAATGTCCCGGTACGAGGTCGGTCAGCTGGGCGACCATCATCGTGAGAAGCGCGTAGGAGGCGATGTTGAACGGGACGCCCAGGAAGATGTCCGCGCTGCGCTGGTAGAGCTGACAGTCGAGATAGGCGGCGGAGCCCGAGGGCCCCTCGGTGTCGGGGCGGACGTAGAACTGGAACATCGTGTGGCACGGCGGGAGGGCCATCCGGTCGACGTCGGCGACGTTCCAGGCGCTGACGATGTGCCGCCGGCTGTCGGGGTTGGTGCGGATCGACGCGATGACGGCCGCGATCTGGTCGACGTGCCGCCCGTCCGGGGTCGGCCACGACCGCCACTGGTGGCCGTAGACCGGGCCGAGGTCGCCGTTCTCGTCGGCCCACTCGTCCCAGATCGTGATGCCACGCTCGCGGAGCCACCGGACATTGGTGTCGCCGCGGAGGAACCACAGCAGCTCGCCGATGATCGAGCGCAGGTGCAGCCGCTTCGTCGTGAGGACTGGGAACCCCGCGCCGAGGTCGAACCGCATCTGGTAGCCGAACACGCTGCGGGTCCCCGTGCCGGTGCGGTCGGACTTGTCGACGCCGGTCGTGAGGACGTGGTCGAGGAGGTCGAGGTAGGCGCGCACGCTCGCAAACTAGCATCGCGCCGGCCCGCGATAGCCTTCCCTCATGCCCGAGAGCCCTGTCTTCGGCCGCGTCCTGTCGGCGATCGTCACTCCCATGCGAGCGGACGCCTCGCTCGACCTCGACGCGGCGGCGGCGTTGGCCGCGCACCTCGTCGACGCGGGGCACGACGGCCTCGTCGTCAGCGGGACGACCGGCGAGTCGCCGACGACGACCGACGAGGAGAAGATCGAGCTGCTCCACGCGGTGCTCGGCGCGGTGGGGGACCGGGCCAGGGTCGTCGCGGGGGTCGGCACGAACGACACGGCACACACGGTCGAGCTGGCCCGGCAGGCCGCGGCGGCCGGTGCCCACGGCCTGCTCGTCGTCACCCCCTACTACAACAAGCCGCCGCAGTCCGGGCTCATCGCCCACTTCACCGCCGTCGCGGACGCGACCGACCTGCCGCTGATGATGTACGACATCCCGGGACGGACCGGCACACCCATCCAGCCCGAGACGATGCTGCGGCTCGCCGAGCATCCGCGCATCCGGGCGGTCAAGGACGCCAAGGGCGACTACTGGGCGGCGACGAAGGTCATGGCCGCCACGGACCTGCTCTGGTACTCCGGCGACGACGCCGCCAACCTCTACCACTTCGCCAACGGCGGCCACGGCATCGTCGGCGTCACCTCCCAGGTCGCCCCGAGGCCGTATGCCGCGATGGTGCGCGCCGCGGTCGACGGCGACCTCGCGCGGGCCCGCGAGCTCCACCGGATGCTCGTGCCGCTGGTCGAGGCCGTCATGACCATCACCCAGGGGGCGATCATGGCCAAGGCCGGCCTCGTCGCCACCGGCGTGCTGACCAGCACGGCGGTGCGGCTGCCGTTGCTCGAGGCGACCACGGAACAGCGCGCGGCGCTGGACCGGGCACTCGCGCTGACAGACCTGACATGAGCCATCCCCACCCCGAGCTGGGATCCCCCGCGCCCCTGGCCGAGGGCGGTGTCCGGATCATGCCGCTCGGCGGACTCGGCGAGATCGGCCGGAACATGACCGTCTTCGAGCACCGCGGGCAGCTGCTCATCGTCGACGTCGGCGTCCTCTTCCCCGACGAGCACCATCCCGGCATCGACCTCATCCTTCCGGACTTCTCGTGCATCGAGCACCGGCTCGACCAGGTCCAGGCCATCGTCCTCACCCACGGCCACGAGGACCACATCGGCAGCCTGCCGTACCTGCTCCGGCTCAAGCCCGACATCCCGATCGTCGGCTCGCAGCTCACTCTCGCCTTCGCCGAGGCCAAGCTGCGCGAGCACAAGATCGCCCCCTACTCGATGACCGTCCAGGAAGGGGGCCGGGAGCAGCTGGGAGAGTTCGACTGCGAGTTCATCGCCGTCAACCACTCCATCCCCGACGCCCTCGCCGTCTGCATCCGTACGTCGGGCGGCACCATCCTGCACACCGGCGACTTCAAGATGGACCAGCTCCCCCTCGACGGCCGGCTCACCGACCTACGCGCCTTCGCGCGCATCGGTGAGCAGGGCGTCGACCTGCTGATGGTCGACTCGACGAACGCCGAGGTGCCGGGCTTCACGATGCCGGAGCGGGACGTCTCCTCGGCGATCGACAAGGTCTTCCGGCACGCGGAGCGGCGGATCATCGTCTCCTGTTTCGCCTCGCACGTGCACCGGGTCCAACAGGTCCTCGACGCCGCGGACAAGGCCGGCCGCAAGGTCGCCATGGTGGGCCGGTCGATGGTGCGCAACATGGGGATCGCCGCCGACCTGGGCTATCTCCGAGTGCCGGACGGAGTGCTCGTCGACGTCAAGGCGCTCTCCGACCTGGCCGACGACCGGATCGTTCTGCTCAGCACGGGAAGCCAGGGCGAGCCGATGGCGGCACTGGCCCGGATGGCCAAGGGCGACCACAAGATCGAGGTCGGGCCGGGCGACACGGTCCTGCTCGCCTCCTCGCTCATCCCGGGGAACGAGAACGCCGTCTACCGCGTCATCAACGGGCTGATGCGGCTCGGCGCGTCGGTCGTCCATCGCGGCAACGCCCGCGTCCATGTCTCGGGCCACGCCGCGTCCGGTGAGCTGCTCTACCTCTACAACATCGTCAGGCCACGCAACGTCATGCCGATCCACGGGGAGTGGCGCCATCTTGCGGCCAACGCCGAGCTCGCCGTCGCGACCGGGGTGCCCCGTGACCGGGTCGTCGTCGTCGAGGACGGGGTCGTCGTCGACCTCGTCGACGGGGTCGCATCGGTCGCCGGTGCGGAGGCGTGCGGCTATGTCTACGTCGACGGCTCCTCGGTCGGCGACGCCGACGAGACGCTGCTGCGTGACCGTCGGATCCTTCGCGACGAGGGGTTCATCTCGGTCATCGCCGTCGTCGACTCGATGACCGGCAAGGTCGTCGCGGGGCCCGAGATCACCGCCCGGGGGTTCGCGCCCGACGAGGACATCTTCGACGAGGTCCGCCCCCGGATCCAGGCTGCCCTCGAGGACGCCATCGGGCACGGGGTCACCGACCCGTTCGAGCTGCAGCAGGTCATCCGACGCACCGTCGGCGGGTGGGTCGGCGGCAAGATCCGCCGGCGTCCGATGATCATCCCGACGGTCATCGAGAGCTGACGGCGGCATCGCTCGGTGACCTCGTCGCCGCCGAGGGAGCCGCGGCCGCTCCGGTACCCAGGTCCCTCGAGCGCTGCCACCGCGAGGGGATCCGCGTCGATGAGCTAGCTCACCCGGAGGAGGGCGAGGGAGCCGAGGGCGACGAGCCAGCTGACGAAGCTGCCGACGAGGAAGTACTCGGTGACGGCGTCGATTCCGGGGTCGGTGTCGCCCTGGCGGACGGCCTGCAGCTCGGGCCACCGGATGAGGCCCTTGGCGGCGATGACGATCCCGGCGGCGGTGACCTGGCCGGCCAGCCCGAGCCCGAGGATGAACACCCGCTCCATCGGTCCGAGCAGCCGCCCACCCCTGAGCCGGTCGGCGGCTCGGGCCGTGCCGGGCGGCTCGGGCGCGCCACCCCACCCGAGGGCGAGCCGGACGAGGAGGTTGCCCGTCGACAGCTGGACGATGAGCAGGCCGGCGAGCAGCAGCGTGCGGTCGGCGTCCGCGCCGGGAAGCCGGGGAAGGGCGGTCCAGGCCAGCCAGTCGGCGAGCGGGCCACCGACCGGTCCGGCCGCCCCCGAGAAGGCGACGAGGACGGCGATCCCGACGGCGAGGAACGCCATGGCGCCGCCGGCTCGCGCCGGGCCCGCCGGCTCCCGCAGCGCCCGGTCGACGAGGACGACCCAGCCGACGAGGACGACGAGGACGACGAGGAGGAGCAGCTGGTCGGCGCCGGAGCTCAACGACGCCAGCCCCGCCGCGAGGACGGCCGCCAGCGCCCCCGCGCCGAGCGGCGCGGCATACCGCCCGGCCTGGAGCATCCGACCTCGAGCCAGGTCGGCGGTCCCGATGGCGAGGGCGAGGACGGCGAGCAGGCTCACGGGAGCTCCCGCAGCCACGTTGCGGACAGGAGAACCGCGCCGACGCCGTCGGTGCCGACCCGCTGGGAGACGGCCGAGGGCGTGATGCCCTCGGCCTCGGCCAGCTGTGCCTGGGTGTGCTCGGACATCAGCCCTCTCATGATGCGGCGGCTTCGCTCGTCCCACGATCCCACCAGATGGTCCCGACAGAGCAGGGCGGCGTTGACGGCCGCCGGCTCGGGGGCACTCGGATCGGCCGTGCGGTAGGCCGTGCGCGCGTGCCGGGTCCCGGACCGGTCCTCGGCCTCCTTGACCCAGTCGATGGCCTCCCTCGCCGACCACCACGCCGGGCCGTCCTGGGTGCGAGCATCGAGGCGGGTGACGCCGCCCCACCCGAGGCCGTAGCGGGTGTCGACGTCGGGGAGCAGCTCGAGGCGGAGCAGGAGGGCAGCCTCGATGGCCGCTCCGAGGTGGCGGAAGGCGCCCTGGAACTCGTCACCGACCGTGATCCGGATCGGGTCCACCGCGCCGGTGCGAGCGCTCGCCATGGTGAGCGCGCGGAGGAGGCGGTCGTGCAGGGCGCGGCGGTCAGGGACATCCCGGGATCGCACGACGTCGCCGATGAGGACGGCCATGGATGAAGGTGAGGGGTTCATCGGGTCCATATCAAGAGCATAGCTTAATTTGCGCAATATCAATCTGCATGCTTCATTCACTCCGATCGGTGACGCCTCGCGCTAGCGTCGCAGCCATGCCTGCCACGCCCCCGGCCCCCACCCTCCACGTCATCCCGGTGCCCGGTACCGGCGCCGAGGACGTCGTCGTCTCCCCGGACGGCACGGTGTGGACCGGGACCGAGGACGGAGCGGTCATCGGTGTCGACCCGCGGACCGGCCGGGCGTGGGTCGCCGCCCGAACCGGCGGGCGCCCGCTGGGGCTGGAGCTCCTCGACGACGGACGACTTCTTGTGTGCGACGCGCTGCGAGGGCTGCTCGCCGTCGACACCGGGTCCGGGGTGGTGGAGGTCCTCGTCGCGGACGTGGCGGGCGTGCCGATGCGGTTCTGCAACAACGCGGCCGTTGAGACGGACGGGACCATCTGGTTCACGGACACGAGCGACCGCTTCGGGGTCTTCGAGTGGAAGAGCGACCTCATCGAGCACACCCGCAGCGGCCGGCTGCTCCGTCGTCGGCCCGACGGCGAGGTCACCGTCCTTCTCGGCGGGCTCGCCTTCGCCAACGGGGTCGCCCTTCCGTCCGACGACTCGTGTGTCCTCGTCGCCGAGACGGCGCTGCGCCGGGTGCGGCGACTCTGGCTCACCGGGGCGCGGGCCGGCGAGGTCGACACCTTCGTCGAGGACCTGCCCGGCTACCCCGACAACATCGCGAGGGGGAGCGACGGGCTCATCTGGGTCACCTATGCCTCGCCGACCGACCCGGTCCTCGGCCTCATCCAGCGCGCCCCCGGCCCGCTGCGCACCCTGGTGAGGATCGCTCCTGAGGCGGTCAAGCCCGCGCCCCAGCGGACCGCCCGGGTCGCGGCATACGACCCCGAGGGCCGGCTCGTCCACGACCTCGACCTCGACCCGAGCGACTGGCACATGGCCACCGGGGTGCGTGAGCACGAGGGGCGGGTCTGGCTGGGCAGCCTCGTCGAGCCGGCGGTCGCCTACGTCGACCTGTGAGGCGATGTCCTCGACCTCCTCCGGGCTGGTCCGGGCGCCCGTGATCCACTATTGACACGTTCGGAGAAGGGTCTCCGCGGCCGCTCGAACCGGTTCCGCGCCAGGTGGTGCGCGTGTGACGCGTGTTTCTGTCGTGACTTTCGCGTAGCCTCGCCATCATGGCGACCCGTCCATCCACCACGTCTCGCACCCGTCGGTCTTCGACGCGCTCCACGCGTCCGGCCAACCGTCGGGCTCCGGTCCGCGGTGCCGCCCCCCGCGGGCGCAAGGCCTCGGGCGGCCTCCCGCTGCCGCTGCGGGCCTTCCGCACGACGTGGATGGGCCTGGCGCACGCCACCGGGTCGGTCGTTCGCAAGATCGGGTCGACCGGCCGCGACCTCGAGCCGGAGCACCGCCGGGACGGGGTGGGTCTGCTCCTCGTCGCCCTGGCGGTCGTCGTCGCGGCCCGCGAGTGGTGGGGGATGCCGGGGTGGTTCGGCGAGGTCGTCCACGCGGTCGTCGCGGGCACCCTCGGCCGGGTCGCGTACGCCCTGCCGCTCGCCCTGCTGGCCGCCGGCATCCGGATGCTGCGGGTTCCCCATGATGACGCCGCCAGCTCGCGCCTGCTCGTCGGCGGAACCGCGCTCACCTTCGCGGCCACCGGCTTGGTCCACATCTCCGCAGGCATCCCCGAGCCCCCGGACGGCGCGGCGGCCATGCGTGCGGCCGGCGGCATCATCGGCTTCCTCGGTGCCAGCCCCCTCGCGGCGGCCGTGTCCGTCTACGGGGCGATCCCCCTGCTCGTCCTGCTCGGCGCCTACGGGCTGCTCGTCCTCACCGCCACCCCCGTGCGGGACCTTCCGGCCCGGCTCGAGCACGTTCTCGACCTGGCCCTGCACCGTGAGCACCCCGCCGACCCGGCGGACGGCGCGGGTGCGGCGCCGTCGGCTCGGCCCACCCGCTCCGGTCGCCGCAAGGCCCCCGGGACCGACGCCGCGCGGTCGGGGGACTGGACCCCGGTCAACGGCCGGGAGGCCTTCGACCAGGCCGCCGTCGTCGACCCGGCGACCGGGAGGCGGCTGCGCCCCGGTCAGAAGCGCCCCACCGCACCGGGCGTGCTCGCCCCCGGCACGGAGACGTCTCCCGCGGCCGGACGGCCGTCCGGCGCCGCCGCCTCGAAGGCCGTCCTGGAGGCGCCGCCCACCTCGCAGCTGCCCCAGCGCGTCGAGCAGCTCGCCCTCGCCGGCGATATCACGTATACCCTTCCCGATTCGTCGCTCCTCGAGGTGGGGTCGCCGCACAAGGCCCGCAGCACCGTCAACGACCACGTCGTCGAGGCGCTGACCACGGTCCTCGACCAGTTCGACATCGACGCCCAGGTCACCGGCTTCACCCGGGGCCCGACCGTGACCCGCTACGAGGTCGAGCTCGGCCCCGGCATCAAGGTCGAGCGGGTCACCGCGCTGTCGAAGAACATCGCGTATGCCGTCGCCTCCGCCGACGTCCGCATCCTCAGCCCGATTCCGGGGCGGTCGGCGATCGGCATCGAGATTCCCAACGCCGACCGCGAGAAGGTCAGCCTCGGCGACGTCCTGCGCAGCCAGATCGCCCGGACGACCGAGCACCCGATGGTCATGGGCGTCGGCAAGGACGTCGAGGGCGGCTACGTCATCGCCAACCTGGCGAAGATGCCGCACCTGCTCGTCGCGGGAGCCACCGGCTCGGGCAAGTCCTCGTTCGTCAACTCGATGATCACCTCGATCCTCATGCGAGCGACGCCGGACGAGGTCCGGCTCGTCCTCGTCGACCCCAAGCGGGTCGAGCTGACGGCATACGAGGGTGTCCCGCACCTCATCACGCCGATCATCACCAACCCCAAGAAGGCCGCCGAGGCGCTGCAATGGGTCGTGCGCGAGATGGATACGCGCTACGACGACCTGGCCCAGTTCGGCTTCAAGCACATCGACGACTTCAACAAGGCGGTGCGGGCCGGGAAGGTCAAGCCGCTGCCGGGGTCGGAGCGGGTCATCACGCCCTACCCGTACCTCCTCGTCATCATCGACGAGCTCGCCGACCTCATGATGGTCGCCCCGCGCGACGTCGAGGAGTCGATCGTCCGGATCACCCAGCTGGCCCGGGCCGCCGGCATCCACCTCATTCTGGCGACCCAGCGGCCCAGCGTCGACGTCGTCACGGGGCTCATCAAGGCCAACGTCCCGTCGCGGCTCGCCTTCGCGACGAGCTCGCTGGCGGACAGCCGGGTCGTCCTGGACCAGCCGGGCGCCGAGAAGCTCGTCGGGCAGGGCGACGCGCTCTTCCTCCCGACGGGCGTGAGCAAGCCGATGCGCGTCCAGGGCGCCTGGGTGACCGAGCCCGAGATCCACGCGGTTGTCGCGCATGTCACCGCCCAGCTCAAGCCGCGCTACCGCGACGACGTCACGGTCGTCACGACGAAGAAGCAGGTCGACGACGATATCGGCGACGATCTCGACCTGCTCCTCCAGGCGGCCGAGCTCGTCATCACGACCCAGTTCGGGTCGACGTCGATGCTCCAGCGCAAGCTGAGGGTCGGCTTCGCCAAGGCCGGACGGCTCATGGACCTGCTCGAGTCGCGCGGGGTGGTCGGGCCGTCCGAGGGGTCCAAGGCCCGCGACGTCATGGTCAAGCCGGACGACCTACCGACGACGCTGGCGCTCATGCGTGGGGAGGAGGTCCCCGAGCTCGCGGACCCGGCGCCGGTGGGCCCGGCAGCCGTGACGGACGACTCCGTCGACCGGACCGAGGACATCCCCGTGATCGGCGGCGTCATCGAGGGCGAGAACGTCGACACCTGGAACGACACGGACGATGCCTCCGGGTGGGACGACGGCCCGTCCGAGGACGCCTGGGACCTGACCGGACGTCGATAGCCCGCCGGCGCCCCCGGGTCGGCGCCGGGTGCGCCGTCGGCCTACGGCAGGCGCCGCTCGGCGAGCTGGTCGACGATCCCGGCCAGGAGGTCGGTGACGGCCGAGAAGCCGACGACCGGCCCTGCGGCGAGCCGGCCGTCGGCGCCGAGGAGTACCGCCGCGGGGGTCCGCACCTCGAACAGGCCCTGGACCGCCTGGCCCGGGTCGAGCAGCGGGGCGAGGCCGCCGGGCAGCTGTTCGGCGGCCTCCGGCGTCCCGATGACCGCATGCGTGGCCAGCTCGGGGGTCGCGGCGACGAATGCCGGGAGCCGGTCGATGACCCGCAGGCACGACCCACAGCCGAGGTTGACGAAGACGAGCAGCCGGTCCCGGTCCCGGGCCAGCTCGCGCAGCGTCACCGAGTCGCCGTCGAGGGTGACCAGGGCCGCATCGGGGATCGGGCTCCGGAGGTAGTCCTCGGCGGTCGCGTCGGCACGTCCCGACGGTCCGTCCTGACGAGGGTCCCGCCCACCATGGACGACGAGCCCGGCGAGGAGCGCCGCGGCGGCGACCATGCCCAGCCACGCCCAGTCGGTGGCACCGAGGGTGGCGAGGCGCGGGAGGACAGCGTCGTCGCGGCCCGCGTCGACGAGTGCTGCGACGGCGAGCAGGACGAGGAGGACGTTGCGCGCCAGGGTGACCGCGGTGACCTGGCCGGGGGAGAGCCGGCCGAAGCACGCGCAGGTGACCGGCTCGGGGAAGCGCAGCGCCCGGGCGATGACGACGAGGTAGCCCCCCAGGAGGACCAGCGTGAGTGCCGCGGCGGCGGCATACGCCGGCTGCGGGGCGAGGACGAGGGCGGCGGCCAGGCCCAGCTCGGCCCACGGCAGCAGCGAAGGGACCCGGGCGGCGACGAGCAGGGTCGGCAGGCGGAGGCTGACGACCGCGTCGGCCGTCGCGTCCGGGGCGCGCACCTTGGCCAGGCCGCTGACGACGAGGACGGCCGCGAGCACCAACGACGGCACGAGGAGCGGGGCGGTCGTCACGGCGCCAGCATAGGAGCGGGACGCAGGCGGCTCGGCACGGCGGCTTCGCGGCACCCGGCTCGGGTCGTCGCCGCCGTCGTCAGGTGGCCGTGTCGGCCGACCCGTCGAGGGCGGCGAAGGTCGCCGTGCTCGGGCCCCGCTGGGTCTGCGCGTCGCGGGCCACCGCCTCGGCATCGCGAAGCACCCGGATCGCGTTGCCGCTGGTCAGGCGGGCCAGGTCGGCGTCGGACCAGCCGCGCTCGGCCAGGGCCTCGAGGAGCCGGGGATAACCGGACACGTCATCGAGCCCCTCGGGGGGGCGTTCCATCCCGTCGAAGTCGCCGCCGAGGCCGACGTGGTCGACCCCGGCCGCCTCCCGCACGTGCTCGACATGGCGGACGACGTCCTCGACGGTCGCCGGCGGCTCGGGGTGGTCGTACCGCCATCGGTGCAGGAAGGCCGCGCTGGCGGGGTAGTCGTCGGGTGTGACGCCCTCGGCCGCCGCGGCGGTCCGGGCCGTCCGGTCCCACTCCCGGCAGGCGGGGGAGACGAAGGCGGGGACGAAGGTCACCATGCACACCCCGCCGTTGGCCGCCAGGCGCGCCAGGACGTCGTCCGGGACGTTGCGCGGATGGTTGACGACCGTTCGCGCCGAGGAGTGTGAGAACAGCACCGGCGCCTCGGTGACGTCGAGGGCGTCACGCATGGTCCCGGCCGAGACGTGGGAGAGGTCGACGAGCATCCCGAGCCGGTTCATCTCCGCGACGACCTCGCGCCCGAAGGCGGACAGGCCGCCGAGGCGGGGCCGGTCCGTGGCGGAGTCGGCCCACGGGACGTTCGCGTTGTGGGTGAGGGTCAGATAGCGCACCCCCAGCGTGTGCAGCATCCGCAGGGTGCCGAGCGAGCAGGCGATGCTGTGACCGCCCTCCGCGCCCATGAGCGAGGCGATCCGGCCGGAGGACCAGGCGGACGTCACGTCGTCGGCGGTCGTGGCGAGGACGAGGTCGGCGTCGTAGCGGTCGACCATCCGACGGACGAGGTCCACCTGCTCGAGGGTCGCCGCGACGGCCGCGTCCCCGGCGAGCGTGGCGGGGACGAAGACCGACCAGAACTGCGCGCCGACCCCGCCGGCCCGTAGCCTGGGCAGGTCGGTGTGGGTGGGGGCGGCCTCGTCGAGGTGGAGGCGGTCGAGGTCGTTGCCGGCACGCTCACGAGCCTCCCAGGGCAGGTCGTTGTGGCCGTCGAGGACGGGGTGCTCGGCCAACAGCGCGCGGACTCGGGAGGCGACGACGGTCGGCATACGGCGGACTCTATCGAGCGGCGCGGGGGCGACGCAGGTTCGAACTAGAGTGTCGGACATGGCAGCCACCCCGTCCGGCGCGCGTCGGGTCGCGCTGGTGACCCTGGGGTGTGCCCGGAACGAGGTGGACTCCGAGGAGCTCGCCGGCCGGCTCGCCTCCTCCGGGTGGGAGCTCGTCGCCGACCCGGCCGAGGCCGATGTCGCCGTCGTCAACACCTGCGGCTTCGTCGAGCAGGCGAAGAAGGACTCCATCGATGCGGTTCTCGAGGCCGCCGACCTCAAGGAGAACGGCCGGACCCGGGCCGTCGTCGCCGTCGGGTGCCTCGCCGAGCGGTACGGCGCGACGCTGGCCGAGGAGCTCCCGGAGGCCGACGCCGTGCTCGGCTTCGACAGGTATGCCGACCTGTCCGACCACCTGCGCGCCGTCCTCGATGGGCACCCCCCGGCCGCCCACGCGCCGACCGACCGGCGAACCCTGCTGCCGCTGACCCCGGTCGACCGGGCCGTCCCGGCGTCGACCCTTGCGGTTCCCGGTCATGGGTGGTCGCCCGCGGCGACCGACCCCGATGTCCCCGCGGGTGTCCCGGCGTCAGGGCCGGTCATCCGCACCCGGCTGGCCGACGCCCCCTGGGCCCCGCTCAAGATCGCCAGCGGGTGCGACCGGCGGTGTGCCTTCTGTGCCATCCCCATGTTCCGCGGGTCGTTCGTGTCCCGCCGCCCGGGCGACGTCCTTGCCGAGGCCCGGTGGCTCGCCGAGCGGGGGGTGCGCGAGCTGCTCCTCGTCTCCGAGAACTCGACCTCGTACGGCAAGGACCTCGGTGACCTGCGCCTGCTCGAGGCCCTCCTGCCCGATCTCGCCGCCGTGGACGGGATCGAGCGGGTCCGGGTCTCCTATCTGCAGCCCGCCGAGGTCCGCCCCTCGCTCATCGACGTGATGACGTCGACCCCGGGGGTCATGCCGTACTTCGACCTGTCGTTCCAGCACGCCGCACCCGGCCTGCTGCGCCGGATGCGCCGCTTCGGCGGGACCGAGTCCTTCCTCGGCCTGCTCGACGACATCCGCAGGCGGGTACCGGACGCCGGGGTGCGCAGCAACGTCATCGTCGGCTTCCCGGGGGAGACCGGCGCCGACATCGCCGAGCTCGAGGCGTTCCTCGCTGCGGCCCGGCTCGACGTCGTCGGGGTCTTCGGCTACTCCGACGAGGACGGCACCGAGGCTGCCCGGCTGGATGGTGCGCTGGCGCCGGACGAGGTCGCGGCGCGCGCGGCGCGGATCGGGGACCTCGTCGAGGAGCTCACCGCGCAGCGGGCCGCGGACCGGGTCGGTTCGCGGGTCCGCGTCCTCGTCGAGGAGGTCGACGAGGGGGCCGGCGAGGTCGTGGGGCGGGCCGAGCACCAGGGGCCCGAGGTGGACGGCGCGACCATCCTGTCCCTGGGCGGTCCGGGGGGCCGTCGGCCGGTGCCGCCGATCATGGGGATGTTCGTCGACGCCGTGGTCGTCGGCACCGAGGGCATCGACCTGGTCGCCGCCGTCACCGGGGACCAGGTGGGGGCCCCGTGATCGAGCCACGCAGTGCGTCGGGCACGGGCGCGGACCCCAGCGTCTGGAACATCGCCAACGGGCTGACCGTGCTTCGCGTCCTCCTCGTCCCCGTCTTCGGCGCGCTGCTTCTCGCCGAGGGCGGGACGGACCCGGCGTTCCGGTGGTGGGCCTTCCTCGCCTTCACGGTCGCCATGGTGACCGATCGCGTCGACGGGAGCATCGCCCGCCGCCGTGGCATCGTGACGAACTTCGGCAAGGTGAGCGACCCCATCGCCGACAAGGCGCTGGTCTCGATGGCGCTCGTCGGCCTGTCGATGACGGCCGGCGTCCCGTGGTGGGCCACGATCGTCGTCCTCGTCCGCGAGTGGGGCATCACGGCGGTCCGGATCTGGGTCATCCGGCACGGGGTCATGGCGGCCGGCCGCGGCGGGAAGGTCAAGACCCTCGTCCAGGCCCTCGCACTGGGCTTCCTCCTCATGCCGCGGTGGACGATGCCGCTGCCGCTGCTGTGGGATGTCATCGCGTGGTCGCTGTTCTGGGTGGCCGTCGCGCTCACCGTCGTGACGGGCGCCGACTACCTGCAGCAGGCGCTCCGGCTTCGGCAGACGAGCGAGCGGGCCCGGCTGAAGCGGGCGCGGCGGACCGGCCCGGGGGCATGACCGCTTCGGCGGCGGAGGCCGTCATCCACCTGCTGCGGGACCACGGCCGGACGGTCGCGACGGCCGAGTCGCTCACCGGGGGGTTGCTGTGCGGCGCACTCACCGACGTCCCCGGCGCCTCGCACGTCGTCCGGGGCGGGGTCGTGTCGTACGCGACCGACGTCAAGTCGGCCCTGCTGGGGGTCGACGAGGCGCTGCTGGGCCGCGAGGGCGCCGTGCACCCCGACGTGGCGCGGCAGATGGCGCTCGGGGTATGCCGCTCCCTCGGAGCCGATGTCGGCGTCGCGACGACCGGGGTCGCGGGACCCGACCCGGCCGACGGCAGACCGGTCGGGACGGTGTATGTCGCCGTCGCCGTCGGTGATGCGGTGACGGTGCGGTCGCTCGCCCTGAGCGGTGACCGGGCGGGGATCCGGGCGGCGACGGTCGATGCCGCCATCGCTCTGCTCGGAGAGGCGCTGGAGTGACCGGGGAAAGCCGCAGCCGATCCGGGTGTTGACGCCGGGGGCCGGCTTCCGCCTCGCCCCGCCCGGTGGGCCGCCCCCTCGCTCCGGTGGGCCGTCCGCCCGCCGGGTCGGCGTCCACTCGCCGGGTATTTCCCTCGCGGTGCCTGCTCAGGGAGGTACGGTGGGGCATGAACACGGGTGGCCGTTCGCGTGAAGGAGGCGTCATGATTCTGCTGCGTCGAGAGCTGGGCGACGTCCTGCGTGAGCGCCGCCAGGCCCAGGGCAAGACCCTGCGCGAGGTCTCGGCCGCAGCCTCGGTGTCCCTCGGCTACCTCAGCGAGATCGAGCGCGGGACCAAGGAGGCATCCTCCGAGCTGCTCTTCTCGGTGTGCGTCGCCCTCGGCCTCTCGCTGTCCGACGTGCTCGGCTCCGTCTCCGAGCGGGTCGCCGAGACCGAGGCGATGTCTGCACCGCTCGCGCTGCCCCTCCCGGCGACGGCCGAGGTCTCCGCCTCCGCTGCCTGACCGGCGCCAACCGCGGTCACCGTGACCCGAGCGGGCGCTGGGGGTGTCCGTCGTCGGTCGGTGCGAGCCCGCCCTGGCAGGTCGGGCACGAGAAGAGCACCCGCTGGGTCGGCGGGTAGCCGATCGCCGCGACCCGGACCGGGTTGCCGCAGCGACGGCAGGGGCGACCGGACCTGGCATGGACGTAGCTCTCCTGGCCGCGTCGGTGGATCCTGGTGCTGGACATGACGGGATACCGGCGGCCGGCGTCCATGAGTCGCTGAACCCGGCCGACCAGCGCCGCGACCCGGCCCGCCGACAGCTGGGCGGCCGGTGTCCACGGCAGGATGCCCTCGAGGAAGAGTGCCTCGCTGGCCCAGAAGGTGCCGACGCCCGCGAGTGTGCGCTGGTCGAGGAGCGCCTCGCCCACCGTCGCGGGATGCGCCGAGACGGCAGTGGCCGCCCGGGCGGGGTCCCAGTCGGGCCCGAGGACGTCGGGTCCGAGATGGCCGACGAGGTCCGCCTCCTGGTTGGTGGGGACCACGTCGAGCACGCCGAGCCGCAGCCCCACCGCCGTCCAGTCGGCGGTCCCCAGGGCCGCCCTCAGGTCGGCACGCCGCAGGAACGACGCGGTGTCGACTCCGGCGCGGGCCACTCGCCACTGTCCCTCCATCCGCAGGTGCGAGTGGACCGTCATCCCCGAGTCGAGCCGGTGGAGGAGATGCTTCCCGCGGCTGAGGACCTCTGCCGTCCGGGCCCCGACGAGGTCGAGGTCGGCCACACCGGGCCAGCGCAGCTCGGCCAGGACCAGCGGCTCACCGACGAGGGCCGCGTGCAGCCGGCGCGCCGTTCGCCAGACGGTGTCACCCTCCGGCACCGGCGTCCCCCCTCGTCGGGAACCTCGTCCAGGGTGCGCAGGGTGGCACGCGGGGAGCCCTCATCGGGTCACCGCCGCAGCCGCAGCCCGCGCGGGGTCGCCCGGAAGCCGGCCGCCTCGAGGGCCGCGACGAGGGGGTGGTCGGAGCCGAGGAGCCGGCCACCGTCGGCCTTCTCGACGGTGAGACGCCCGAGCGCGCCCTCCCGGACCGCCAGCGCGAGGGCATCGGCGGCGGACTGGAGCGCATCGCCGTCGGCTCCCCACGACAGCAGGGTCCGGCCGCCGCGCTCGACGTAGAGGACGAGGCCACCGTCGACGAGGACGACGAGGGCCCCGGCCTTGCGCCCGGGTTGATGCCCGCTCCGGGCGCCGACCGCGCCGTCGGTGCTCTCGCGCTCGGGGCGGGGCGGCCAGCCGATCGCCGCCCCGAAGGGGTTGGCCGGGTCGCACGCGGCCAGGACCGTGGCCCCGCCCACCGGCCGGAGCGCGGCGTCCCCGACGCCCCTGGCCGACCCGCGCAGCCGGTCGACGGCACCCGTCGTCCCGAACTGAGAGGCGCCGAGCGACTCGACGAAATAGCCCCGGCGAATCCGGCCGGCCTCCTCGGCCGCGGCGAGCACGCGGTAGATCGCGGCGAACCCGCCGGGCGCGTCCTCGGCGGCGACGGCCCCGCGGGTGAGGACCCCGTGGCGGTCGAGGAGCTGCTCGGCGAGGGCGTACGCCCGTCGAGTGGGGTCGAGGTCACGCTCGGGAAGCAGGCCCCAGCGGCCGACGACGGTCGGTGGGCCGGAGCGGACGGGCATGGCCGGTCGGCCGGTTCGAGCGCCGAGTGCCCCCAGCGAGCCGCGACGGCCGGCATACCGGCCGGACCGCGGGCCGCCCCGGGTCTGCTGGTGCGCGCTCCGTCCCCCGGCGAGCACCGCCCGGACCGGAGCGAAGGTGTCGCCGGTGACCCGTCCGGACCACACGAGGTCCCACAGCGCCCCGGCCACCGTCACGTCGTCGGTGCCGTCGACGGCGTCGGACAGCGTCCGGAAGAAGTAGGCGCCGCCCCCGGCCAACGCGTCGAGCAGCGCCCCGGCCACCTCGGTCGCCTCGGCCCCGCGGGTGGGAACGGGCAGGGTGAGCGGCGCGGTCTCGGCGAGGTGGAGCGATACCCAGCCGTCGTCGCCGGCGAGGGCACCGTGCCCGCACCAGAGCACCTCACCGGTCGCCATGGTCTCGTCGAGGAGGGCCGGCGTGTAGTCGACGACCCGGCTCGGTAGGACCAGGGACTCGACGGCGCTCGCCGGCAGCAGGGCGCCGCTCAGCTGCTCGACCGCGCGGAGGAGGCCCTCGCGACCGCGCAGGCCCTGCCCGATCCCCTGCCAGGCCGGCAGGAACCGCGCCAGGTCGCGCGTCGTCACCGGCTCGACCTCGGCCCGCAACGACGCCAGCGACCGGCGACGGAGCAGCCGCAGAACCTCGGCGTCGCAGTACTCGGTGGCCCCGGACTCCTCGGGAAGGAACTCGCCCTCGACGAGCCGGCCGACGGCAACCAGCCGGACGAGTGCGGCGTGGGCGACGGCGGTGCCGAGCCCGAAGTGCCCGGCCACGTCGGCCACGCGGAACGGACCATGGGTGCGCGCGTAGCGGGCGACGAGGTCGCCGAGTGGGTCGGACACCGGGTCGAGGAACGCCTGAGGCAGGCCGACCGGCAGGGAAGCGCCGAGGGCGTCGCGCAGGCGGGCGGCATCCTCGACGGCCGCCCAGTGCTCGGCGCCGGCCAGGCCCACCCGGATGACCCTCCGGGCCCCCTCGAGGTCGACGAGCCAGCCACCCACCTCGGTGGCGCTCGCCGCGGCGACGCACCTGGCCCCGACGGCCTCGGTCGGCAGCGGGCCGAGTGCACGGAGTAGGTCGGCAACGTCCTCGGCGTCGCGGCAGGCCCGTTCCGGGGAGAGTCTCTGCAGCTCGGCCCCGGTCCGCGCGATCTGCTCGGCGTCGAGGAGGTCGCGCAGCGCCAGCCCGTCGCCGGTGCCGAGCAGCTCGGCGAGGAGGGCCGGGTCGAGGGACAGGGCCGCAGCCCGTCGCTCGGCGAGCGGGCTGTCGCCCTCGTAGAGGAACTGGGCGACGTAGCCGAAGAGCAGCGACCGGGCGAACGGGCTGGGTTGGGTGCTCTCAACCTCGAGCAGGCGCACCCGTCGGGCCTCGACATCGCGCATGAGCCCGGTCAGCCCGGGCACGTCGAAGACGTCCTGGACGACCTCGCGCACCGCCTCGAGCACGATGGGGAACGTCGGGTACTGGCTCGCCACCTCGAGCAGCTGGGCGGCGCGCTGGCGCTGTTGCCAGAGGGCCTGTCGGCGGTCCGGCCGCCGCCGGGGGAGGAGCAGCGCCCGGGCCGCGCACTCCCGGAACCGGGCCGCGAAGACCGCCGACCCGCCGATCTCGCCGGTCACGAGGTCGTGGACGTCGTCGGCGGCGATCGTGACGAGCTCGAGGAGCTCGGCGCCGATGCCGGTGCTTCCGCTCCCGGCGTCCCCCGCGAGCTCGAGGTCGGGAAGCCGGAAGACGATGCCGTCGTCGCCGTGCATCGCCTGCACGTCGACCCCGAAGCGTTCGCGCATCCGCGCCGACACCGCGAGCGCCCACGGCGCGTGGACGGGTGCACCGAACGGGCTGAGGACGGCGACCCGCCAGTCGCCGAGCTCGTCGCGGAACCGCTCGACGACGACCGTCCGGTCGTCGGGGACGTGCCCGGTCGCCTCGCGCTGCTCGGTGAGGTAGTCGACGAGGTTGTCCGCGGCCCAGGCGTCGAGCCCCGAGGCCATGACCCGCTCTCGGGCGGCCCGGGCCGACAGGCCGGCGACCTCGCGGACGAAGGCGCCGACGGCGCGGCCCAGCTCGGCGGGTCGGCCGAGCGAGTCGCCCTTCCAGAACGGCAGCCGGCCGGGCAGCCCCGGCGCCGGCGTGACGAGCACCCGGTCGTGCGTGATGTCCTCGATCCGCCACGTCGAGGTGCCGAGGGTGAACAGGTCGCCGACCCGCGACTCGTAGACCATCTCCTCGTCGAGCTCGCCCACCCGCCGTCCCGGGCCCTCCCCGGTGGCGAGGAAGACGGCGTACAGGCCCCGGTCGGGGATCGTCCCGCCGCTCGTCACCGCGAGCCGCTGGGCCCCCCGGCGTCCGGTGAGGGTGTCGGCGAGCCGGTCCCACACGAGCCGGGGTCGAAGCTCGGCGAACTCGTCGCTCGGGTACCGCCCGGCGAGCATGTCGAGCACCGACTCGAGGACCGCCCGGGACAGGGTGCCGAACGGGGCGGCCCGGCGGACGAGGTCGTGGACCTCGCCGACGCTCCAGTCGTCCAGGGCGCACATCGCCACGACCTGCTGGGCGAGGACGTCGAGCGGGTTCGACGGCACCGACAGCGCCTCGATGGCCCCCTCGCGCATCCGCTCGACGACGACCGCGGTCTGGACGAGGTCGCCGCGGAACTTCGGGAAGAGGACCCCGCGGCTCACCGCGCCGACCTGGTGACCGGCCCGGCCGACCCGCTGCAGCCCGGAGGCGACCGACGGCGGCGACTCCACCTGGACCACGAGGTCGACGGCGCCCATGTCGATGCCGAGCTCCAGGCTGCTCGTCGCAACCACGGCGGGCAGCCGCCCGGACTTCAGCTCCTCCTCGATCTCGGCACGGGCCTCCTTGCTCACCGAGCCGTGGTGGGCCCGGGCGAGGACGGCGGGGGCCCCGCGGCCGGCCCCGGCCTGGGCCATGATCTCGGCCGGCGTCCGGTTCGCGGTGGGTCGGTGGCCGGTGGTCCGCCCGCCCGGCGCGGGCACCGCCGGGCCCTCGTCGGGTGCGTCGGGCGCTCCTCGTGCGGCGAGCTCGGCGGCGGCGAGGCGCTCGTCCCAGATCTCGTTGAGGCGGGCGGTCAGCCGCTCGGCGAGCCGGCGGCTGTTGGCGAAGACGAGGGTCGAGCGGTGCTGGGCGACGAGGTCGACGATCCGCTCCTCGACGTGCGGCCAGATCGACGTCCGCCGCTCGGCGCCCGAGGCCGCGCCGCTGAGGTCGCCGGTCGGCTCGCCGAGATCGGACATGTCGGCGACCGGGACGACGACCCGCAGGTCCCACGCCTTGGTCGACCGGGGTTGGACGATCTCGACGGGGCGTCCTCCGGCGAGGTAGCGGGCCACCTCGTCGACCGGCCGGACCGTGGCCGACAGGCCGACCCGCTGGGCCGGCCGCTCGAGCAGCGCGTCGAGCCGCTCGAGGGACACGGCCAGGTGGGCCCCCCGCTTCGTGCCGGCCAGGGCGTGGATCTCGTCGACGATGACGGTCTCGACACCGGTGAGCGCCTCGCGCGCGGCCGAGGTGAGGAGGAGGAACAGCGACTCCGGGGTCGTGATGAGGACGTCGGTCGGGGTGCGGGCGAACGCCCGCCGCTGGTCGGTCGGGGTGTCGCCGGAGCGGACCGAGACGGAGATGTCGGGACCGGGCAGGCCGAGCCGGGTCGCCGCATGGCCGATCCCGACGAGCGGGGAGCGCAGGTTGCGCTCGACGTCGACGGCGAGCGCCTTCATCGGGGAGACGTAGAGGACCCGGCAGCGTCGGAGCCGGTCGGCCGGCGGCGCTGTCGAGGCAAGCCGGTCCAGGGCCCAGAGGAACGCCGAGAGGGTCTTGCCCGACCCGGTCGGGGCCACCACCAGGGTGTGCCGCCCGGAGCTGATGGCCCGCCAGGCTCCAGCCTGGGCCTGGGTGGGCGCGGCGAAGCTTCCGCGGAACCAGGCGGCCGTCGCGGGGGAGAACCGGCCGAGGACGTCGCGGTCGGCCGCGTCGCCGGTGGGGTCGGCGGGCGGCTCGGGCGGCATACGGGAGGAGGAGGCCATGACGCGACCCAGCCTCTCACCCGGCACCGACGCCCCGGGGCGGTCGTCCGCGACGCGCCCTCGTCGGCGTCGTCGGCCCCGACGTCGGGTATGCCGTCGGCCTCGCGACGGTGGGCGACGGTGGGCGACCTAGACTGCCCGGATGCGCCTGTCGGAGTTCTGGGTCCTCATGGACGACGAGTTCGGTGCGGCCTATGCCCGGCTGCTCGCCCGGACCCACGTCCTCGGCTCCCTCGGCGGCCGGACGGCGCAGGAGGCTCTCGAGGCCGGCGAGCGGCCACGGACCGTGTGGCTCGCCCTGTGCGGCGACATGGACGTCCCCGACGAGCGACGCCTCGGCCGGGACCGCCCCTCCCGTCGGCGGTGACGGCCGGCTCCGCGGCATACGGAACCGGCAACCGGCGCCCGCTGAGAGGTGGCGATGTGCCCCTTCACGTCCGCTGACAGGGCGGATCCCCACCCCTCGTGCCCCGCGGTCCGCGCAGCGGGGGACCCACCCGCGACCATCGGGGGTGAAGGCTGTCCTCACCGCGAGGTAGCGTCGGCGAGGTGACTGACGACGTCCTGCTGCGCGCCCGCGGGCTGACCAAGCGGTTCGGTGACTTCACGGCCGTCGACGCCATCGATGTCGACGTCCGCCGCGGCGAGTCGTTCGGCTTCCTCGGGCCCAACGGGGCCGGCAAGTCCTCGACGATGAGGATGGTCGGGGCGGTCTCACCGGTCAGCGACGGCGAGCTGACGATCTTCGGGCTCGACCCGGCGACCGACGGGCCGGCGATCCGGGCCCGGCTCGGCAGCTGCCCGCAGACCGACAACCTCGACGAGGAGCTCACCGTCGAGGAGAACCTGTGGATCTACGGCCGGTTCTTCGGCCTGACCCGCGGCGAGGTCCGGGAGCGGGCCGACGAGCTGCTCGACTTCGCCCAGCTCACCGAGCGTCGCCACGACCGGGTGGAGCCGCTCTCGGGTGGGATGAAGCGGCGCCTGACGATCGCCCGCTCGCTGATCAACAACCCCGAGCTGCTCCTCCTCGACGAGCCGACGACGGGTCTCGACCCGCAGGCTCGGCACATCCTCTGGGACCGGCTGTTCCGGCTCAAGCGCCAGGGGGTCACCCTCGTCATCACGACCCACTACATGGACGAGGCCGAGCAGCTCTGCGACCGGCTCGTCGTCATGGACGGTGGCCGGATCGTCGCCCATGGGTCTCCGCGCGCCCTCATCGAGCAGTACTCCACCCGTGAGGTGCTCGAGCTGCGCTTCGACACCGACGACCACGCGCACCACGCCGACGACGTGGCCGGGATCGGCGCGCGCCTCGAGGTCCTGCCCGACCGGCTGCTCGTCTATGCCGAGGACGGCGAGGACGCGATGGCGGCCGTCCACGCGCGGGGCATCGAGCCGATGTCCTCGCTCGTGCGCCGATCGTCCCTCGAGGACGTCTTCCTCCACCTCACCGGCCGCAGCCTGGTGGACTGATGGCCGTCGACTCGCCCCTCGTGACCGGTGGGGCCCTGCGCTCCCGGTTGGCCCCCGGCAGCCGCCGGCCGATGACCCCGACCGAGAGCCACCTGGGCGTCCTCGGCTACTTCGGCACCGTCTACCGGCGCACCTGGCGCGGGAGCATCATCGGCCGGTTCCTCTCGCCCCTGCTGTTCCTGCTCTCGATGGGTCTGGGGCTGGGCTCGCTCGTCGACGCGCGGGCCGGTGGCGTGGCGGGCGAGAGCTACCTCCACTTCGTCGTCCCCGGCATCGTGGCGACCCAGGCGATGTGGATCGCCATGAACGAGTCGACCTACCAGGTCTTCGCGTACATCAAGTGGAACAAGATGTATGCCGCGATGCTCGCCACCCCGCTGAGGGTGAGCGAGGTCCTGCGCGGCCACCTCCTCGCCGTCGCCGGCCACCTCACCCTCGGGACGACGATCTTCGTCGCCATCGCGGCCCTCTTCGGCGGGTTCCGGTCGTGGTGGGCCCTGCTCTGCATCCCCATCGGCGTGCTGACCGGGATGGCATTCACCGTGCCGATCTTCGCGTACACCGGCAAGCAGAACGGTGACGACGGGTTCAACATCCTCTTCCGGCTCGTCATCACCCCGCTCATGCTCTTCTCGGGCACCTTCTTCCCGATCGGTCAGCTCCCGGCATGGATGCGACCGGTCGCCTGGGTGACCCCGCTCTGGCACGGCGTCGAGCTGGCCCGGGGTGCCTCGACCGGCGGACTGTCGCCGGGGTGGGCGCTGCTGCATGCCACCGCGCTGGTGGCGTTCGTCGTCATCGGCTGGCTGCTCGCGGTGCGGATCTTCACCCGCAGGCTCACCCCGTGAGCACGACGACGCGGCACTCCGGTACCCGGCGGACCCCGCCGGCCTGGGTGTCCCGCCTGGCGGCACTCGCGCCGATGCCCGCGGGCGCCGGACTGTCCCGCCGGGTCCTCGAGCGCAACGTGACGGCGTTCCGGCACGGCTGGATCGCGCTGGCCACCGGGTTCGCAGAGCCGGTCTTCTACCTGTTCTCGCTCGGCATCGGCATCGGCGCCCTCGTGCGGACGGTGACGACGGCGGGTGGCCTGGAGGTCCCGTACGCCGCGTTCGTCGCCCCGGCGCTGCTCGCCGCGTCCGCGATGAACGGTGCCGTCATGGACAGCACCTACAACGTGTTCTTCAAGCTCAAGTACGCCAAGCTCTACGACTCGATGTTGGCCACCCCTCTCGGCCCTCGCGACATCGCGGTGGGCGAGGTGTCCTGGTCGCTGCTGCGCGGCGGGCTCTACTCGACCGCGTTCCTCCTCGTGGCGCTCGCGACCGGCTCGGTCGGCTCGTGGTGGGCGGTGCTCGCCGTTCCGGCCGCCGTGTTCATCGGGTTCGCGTTCGCGGCGGTCGGGATGTTCGCGACGACCTTCATGCGCTCGTGGGTCGACTTCGACTACGTCACCTTGGCCATCCAGCCGATGTTCCTGTTCTCGGCGACCTTCTTCCCGCTGGCCACCTACCCCGGCCCGATCCAGTGGCTCGTTCGGGCCACGCCGCTCTACCACGGGGTCGCCCTGGAGCGCGGGCTCATGCTCGGCGAGGTCGGCTGGGGCCTGCTCACCCACGTCGGCTACCTCCTGGTCCTCGGCCTGCTGGGAGTTCTGGGCACGGCCCGCCGGCTCGAGCGGCTGCTCCTGTCCTGACCCCTGACCCGCCCCGGTCGGGGTGGCCGCCTCACGGGCAGACCCGGGCCCTGACCTCCATGGACATCGGTCCGCCCCAGGCCCCTGGGACGGCGGTCGGCGAGACGGCGCGGACCCGCCACGAGAAGGTCCCGCAGGACAGCCGGGTGCTCGTCCAGTCGCGGGCGCTGCCACCGACGGTGCCCTGGGCGACGTTGCGTCCGGCCGGGAAGGACGGGTCGCGCGAGACCTGGATCTCGAACGAGCCGGGCGCGCAGCCGGCATAGGTCCAGGTCAGCGTCGGGGTGAGGTCGGCCGTGCTGCGCGGACCGACGGGCACCGGCCGCCCGACCCGGCATACGGTCGGTGTCGGTGTCGGTGTCGGTGTCGGTGTCGGTGTCGGTGTCGTGGGGTGAGGGCGGCTGCTCGGCGGCCGGGACGTGGGTCGCGCCGGTGTCGGGGACGCCGCGGTCCCCCGGGGCGGCGCCGGCGGCGTCGTCGAGGTCGGGGACGGGGTCGGGGACGACCGCTCGGTCGGGGACACGGTCGGGGTCGGTGCCGGATGCGGCTCGGCGCCCAGGTCGACGGTGACCACGGCGACCCCGGGTCGTCCCCAGGCGCCGGAGTCGCTCTTCCCGGTCACCTCCAGCTCATAGGTGCCCGACGCGGTCGGCGCCCAGTCGAACTCCGCCCGGGCGAGGGTACCGGTCGTGACCGGGTGGTCTGCCTCGCCGACGACCCGGCCGGCGACGGCGAGCCGGACGAGGGCGACCCCGTCCGGGTGTGCGGCGTGGGCGACCACGTGGACCGGGCCGGCCGTGACGACCGTCCCGCCGAGCGGGTCGTCGACCCAGGCGGTGGGGCCGGGCCCGCTGGGGCCGCAGGCGGTGAGTCCGGCGAGCGCGACGACCGCGGCGGCGAGGACGGGGAGAAGCCGGTGGGTGGGGCTCATGGGTAGGGGTACTCCGCGGGAAGGACGTAGGTCCCGTCCTGGGGGAAGCTCTGGGTGAAGTCGACGCCGCAGCCGTGCAGCGTCATCGTGATGGTGCTGCCCTTCTGGAAGAAGATCCAGGGCGAGGGGTGGTACTTCGACCACCCCACCTCGACCAGGCTCTGTCCGGGCAGGTACCACTCGCTCAGGTCCGGAACGGCCATGGCCACCGTCGTCGAGGCCCCCGGGGCGAGGGCCGACAGCTGCAGCTCCTGTTCGACCGGCACCATGAACTCGCCCGAGACCGGCCCGGTCACGTAGGCCTTCAGCTTCTCGTTGTGCCATGTCCACGCCGGCTGGGACCCGGTGACGTGTCCCCAGACCGTGCAGGGCTGGACGGGCTTGGCCAGGGCGCTGGCGGAGCGGGTCACCGTGAGCAGGAAGATCCCGGGCTGAAGGGTGGAGACGGGCTCGGGGACCACCATGATCTTCGGGTTGAGGTAGATGTACCAGTCGCCCCCGCCGGCGGCGGCCACGGCGGCCTGGCTGACGTGCTGGTGGACGGCCTTGATGAGCTCGCCGGTGAGCTGGCCCGCCATCTTCTCGCACGCCTCCTGGGCGACGCCGCAGTCCATCCCGCCGGCCGCGAGCGTCGCCACCGCGAGGTCCTGGAGGTGGCCCTCGGCGGCGCTGACGACCGCCTCCCACTTCGGCAGCGTCGGGGGGACACCGAGGGCTGCCAGACCCGTGTCGACCAGGGCACCGACCGCGGCCGCGCAGACGTCCTTGGGCTGGCAGCCGGTGATCGAGACGATGCCGTTGACGACGGCGGACTTGAGGTTGCCGTAGAAGTCGACGAAGGCGTCCCAGACATCGGTCATGAAGGCGACGGCGTCAGCAATGATGTCCCACCAGTCCTCCTCCGGCGGGTCGTACTTCGCGCAGATGGTGGCGCCCGGGATGGCTGGGGCGAACTGGTCGTAGAGAGGCTGCAGGCTCGGCCACCCTGGCTGCGCCGCCGGTGCCGGGTTGGCGCCGTTCGTGAACGGGGTGTCGACGACCCGCACGCATCGGGCGTAGGCGGGGTTCGGCAGACCCGGTGCGATGGCCGAGGTGACCTTCACGGAGATCGCCTCGGGGTGCGGGATCTTCAACGTCCCGGCAGGTGGGGTCCGGCGCAGCTCGACCGCGACGGTGTTGGAGGTCCCCGCCACCGGCTTGGTGCCGTCGGAGGCGACGACCCGGAGGTACAGGTGCCCGGGCTCGGGCGGCAGCCAGGGCAGCGCGGCGTCCTCCTGGGCGAGCGCCGTTCCGCCGCCGGGGACCACCGTCCCCGGCGTGCCGACCAGGTCCTTGAGCGTCTGGTAGTCGATGAGGGTGGAACTCCCGGACCCGGCGGCGGTCGGTGGGTCGAGGATGGCTGCGACGTCGATGGGGATGAGGCCCGGCGAGACGGAGCGGCTCTCGATCAGCCCGGGAAGGTCGAGGGCCGGACCGCTGGGGAAGGGCTTCGTGGAGATCTGGAGGATCCCGTGGTCGACTCCGGAGAAGGCGGTCCAGCGCAGGGTGTGTACGTCGCTCACCGCGAGGCAGTCCTCCGGGTAGGTGCCGATGACCTGCGAGCCGGGGGCTCCGGTCGGTTGCGGGTAGAGGCACACCTTGGCGAAGGAGGAGAGGACCTCCCCGAAGCCGCCGTCCGGCAGGGCCCCGTTTCCCACGATCCCGAGCTTGCTCTCCGTGACGGTCTGGGGAACCAGGGCGGCCCCGGTGGCGGGGTGCTGCTTGGGGCGGTACGCGACGGACCCCAACGCGACGAGGGCACCGCCGGACCGGCCCCAGGCCTCGACGGTGTACCCCCGGTCGACGGTGAGGGGCGGCAGGGCCGTGGAGAAGTCGAAGGAGCCGTCCGCGCCGGCGGCGACGAAGGTCTGGTCCCGAGCCGGGACGCGCCGCCATGGTTCGCCGTCGACGTGGAGAAAGAGGTATGCCGCCTGCGCGTCACGGGACGCGGTGAGGATCCCGGCGTCGAAGCCGAGCTCCCCGGTGCTCTCGCCCACGGCGCAGTCGTGCCCCGGCACGAGGACCGGGGCCGAGGAGTGCTCGATGCGTCCGTGGTAGACGTCGGCATAGACGATCCGGGGGGTCGGCAGAAGCGGGACGCTCACCGTCCCCCCACCGGCTGGGACGAGGTCGAGTGCCCGGAAACCACGTGCGCCGAACCCGGCGGAGAGCAGGGCGATGCCGTCCGCGCCCGGCTGCGCTCGCATCGTCAGGGTGGCGGTGCACCCGCCTGCGTCGAGCGAGACGCTCGGTGCGGCGGGGGTCTCGGAGAGCGGTCGCGGCGTCGCGGCCGGGGCGGCCCCATCGGCCGGCCAGGCGGCCGGGGCGGCCACCGACCCGGGCGCCCGGCCGACGACCCGCACCCAGACCAGAGCCGAGCGGGCCGAGCGATCGGTCACGTCGACGGCGCGCAGCGACAGGGCGTGCAGCCCGGGAGCACCGGGCGTCCAACCGAACACGTGGCCCTCGTCGGTGCGGCCGCCCCCTGCGGCGACCGCATCGACGAGGGCCCCGTCCGCCCACAGCTCCAGCCCCGCCAGCGGGGCGTCGGCGACGGCATACCCGGTCAGCGCCACCTGGCGACCGACGACGGCCGGCCGATGCCCAACCGGCATCCGCAGGAGCGGGACGACCGGTGCGGGCGGTGGGGGCGGTCGGATCGATGCCACACCCGCGCCGGACCCGGCGGGGGACCGCGACCCCGTCGAGCCTGCCGTGCATGCCCCCGCGAGGAGGGCGGCCGTCACGAGGGCGCCCAGCCGCCGGGCCCCCCGCCGCCCGGGGCCGGGGTGCCCGTGTGCCGGCCCCGGTGCAGCGCCGGAACCGCCAGGTCCCCTCCGGCCGGGCATCTCACGTCACCCGGCCCGCGGCCCTCGTTGCCAGGCCCGTCGTCGTCGTGAGGACGTCCTCGTTGCTCGACGGGAGGAACGACACCTGGAGGTACAGGCCGCCCATGTCCATGCCGATGATGGTTCCGCCGGTCACGGTGAAGGCATGCCGGGTCCCGGGGATCGTGATGTCGGAGACGTCGGTCCCCAAGGCGTCCGTCATTCCGCTCCGCGCATCGTCGTAGGAACCGGCCGAGGTCCGCCACAGCAGGACCTGTGCGGTCGCGAAGGTCGACCCGGTGCTCACCCAGTCGCAGGCGGCCCGGTCCTCACCCGTGATGACGGTGCTCGGTGTTCCCGCCCCGAACTCCAGCGTCGACGCTGCGGCGATCTCGGCCGTCGTCAGGAGGCTGCACGGGTCGGGCAGGGCGGCCGGCGCGTCCTGCCGTGTCGTGGCCGCGCCCGCGCCCGACGTGGCGGCGATCGACCCATCGGCCGCAGGGGCGCCCGAGTCCGCCGACCCGCAGCCTCCGGTGAGGATGGCGGCGACGAGCGCGACCGGTGCGAGGACCGCGGCCGGCGGCCCGAGGTGGTGCCTGGTCATGAGGGCCTCCCTGGGTCACCGCCATCGTCCCGGCGGGGCTGAAGGTGGCCTTAAGGTCGGCGGGCGGCCGCCACGGTGGCGGGGAAGGCGGCGGGCTCGAGGCCGAGCTCGGTCATCCGACCGGCGTACTGCCCGTACACCCGCCGCGCCTCCCCGTGGAGCCCGGCGCGCGTCAGGGCGCCGACAAGGCCGAGGCTCGCGGCCTCGTCGTAGGGGTCGACCGCCAGCAATCGCTGGTGGTGGCGGGCGGCGGCATCGTGGTCGCCGGCGTCCGCCGCGAGGCGGGCCAAGGCCCTCGCGGTGGACATGAATGCGGTGCGCGCCTCGTCCCGCAGCCGGCCCACGCTCTCGTCGTACGCGTCCTCCGGCAGGACATCCCCGAGGTATGCCGTCTCGGCCCGCAGGAGCAGCGCGCGGGCGCCGCGCGGGTCGCCGGCCTGGAAACGCTCGAGCCCGGCGGCGGCGTCCGCCAGGAACAGCTCGACGTCGACCGCGGCCACGCCGAGGTCGAGCCGCACGCTCGTCCGGTCGGCGTGGACGACGGGATCGGCATGACGCCCACCGGGGTCGAGGACGGCCCGCAACGTGGACAGCGCCACCGACAGCCGGTTGGACGTCCTGGCCGGCGGCCCGCCGGGCCAGAGCGCCTCCATGAGCATCTCGCGGTGAACGGCCCGGCCACGGTGGGCGAGCAGGATCTTGAGCAGGTCCCGGGCCTTCTTCGACTGCCAGGCCGTCAGGGGCACGGGTTCGCCGTCGAGGTCCACGCCGAACCCACCGAGGGTCCGGATCCGCACGGCCGGAGGGGGCCCGTCGTGCCCGTCGAGGTCGCGAGCGGCGGCGACCAGTCCCCGCGCGCCGAGGCGAGACGCGGTTTCGACGATGTCCGCGATCTCGTCGGGGGCGCTGCCGCCCAGCCGGGCCCGGGTGAGCCGGTTGACGAGCTCCCCGAGCGGGTCGCCGAGCTCGCGCCACAGGCGGAGGGCCTCGTCGAGGCGTGGGTCGGCCCCGGCTCCCACGCCGGGCCCTGCGCACTCGGCGGAGAGCTCGAGCCCGCGGGCCAGCCCACGGCGGTCCCGTCGGGCGCCCGCCAGGTCGACGGCCGTCTCGGCCTCGGCCCTCGCACCCGTCCGGTCGCCCCGGGCCAGCAGCGCCCGGCCGAGGGCGAGGTGGGCGTCGGTGACGTCCAGCGCGGCCGCGTGGGCGACGGCGCGGCGGGCCAGCACGAGCGCCTCATCGGGGTCGTCGTCGAGGAGTGCCCGCGACAGACCGACGAGGGCGGGGACCAGGCCCTGGACGTCACCCTCGGGCTCGCTCGTCGTGAGGGCCGACCGGTACGCCGCGACAGCCTGGGCCCGGTCGCCCCGGATCCGGTGAACGTCCCCCAGCGCGGCCGAGGCGTACGCCGAGTGCCGCGACCCGATCGCATCCCAGCGAAGCCGTGCCGCAGCGAAGTCGGCGGCCGCCTCATCGACGGCCCCGAGGTGCAGGCGGGCCTGCCCCCGGTTGAGGAGGGCCAGGGCCTCGAACGCCCCGTCGTCGGTCAGCTCCGCGAGCCGCAGCGCCTGCTCGGTCTCGGCGATCGACTCGGCATAGCTGCCCTCCTCCTCGTGCCGGGAGCCGCGGTTGGTGTGGATCCTCATCTGCTGCCACAGATCTCCGGCTCGTTCGGCGTGCTCGAGGGCGCGGAGGTAGTGGGCCTCGTTGCCCGAGCGGTCGCCGGCGAGCGCGGCGACCATGGCCATGACGGTGTGGGCTGCTCCGAACGCGCGGTCGTCGTTCGCCTCGCGGGCCGCGTCGAGGGCTCGCTCGGCCAGGGCTCGGCTCCGGTCGAGGTCGGCGGTGGCCCAGACCGCGGACGCGTGCCAGGACAGCAGCATGGCGACATCGCCCGCTGGTCCCGCCTGCGCGCCGCGCCCATAGGCCGCCAGGGCGCGCTCGAGCTCCCCCCGGAGGTGGTGGATGACGCCGATGCGCCAGGCCAGGGCCGGGTCGACGGGGTCATCGTCGCCGGCCAGCCGGGTGAGGATCTCCAGCGCGTGGTCGCCGTGTCCGGTGAGGCGGTAGGCCTCGGCATGGACCCGCTCGAGATCCGCGGAGCGCCGGACGGCGGGCACCGTCTCGACGGTTTCGATGAGGGCGTTCGCCGCACCGCCGTCGAGCATGGCCGTCGCGTGGGCCAGCACGGTGCTCGTCACGAGCTCGGGGTCGGCGAGGTCCCGCAGGAGGGTGAGGGCCTCGACCCAGCGCGCCTGGGCGAGATGCCACGTGACCCCCTCGCCGAGCACACGACGCCGCTCGGTCTCGGTGAAGGAGCTCGTCATCGTCAGGTGCCCGGCAACGAGCGGGGTGAGCCGGAGGGGCTCCTCGTGCTCGTCGAAGTACAGCCCTCGGCTGCGCAGCGTGTCGAGAACCGTCGTGGCATCGGCGATGCCGAGGGCGGTGGCCAGCCGAGGGTCCATGCCGCCGACGAGGGCGGCAGCCTCGAGCACTCGTCGTGCCGGTACGGACTCGGTGGCGAGGACCTCCTCGGCGAGATAGGAGAAGAGCGTCCCGCCGGGATGCCGGATCGGGTCGAGGACGCGGGCGGCGTCCTTGGACGCGGCGCGCCGCATCGTCTCGCAGACGAGGCGCACCGCCACCGGCCATCCCGACGTGGCCGCCTGAACCCGGTCGGCGAGCTGTGACCCGGCCTCGCCGAGCTCGTGGGCGAGGATGTCGGCCGTCTCGCCCGGGGTGAAGGCGAGGTCGCCCGCGTCGAGGTCCTCGACCTCTCCGGCCACCCTCAACCGGGAGAGCCGGACCGGCGGCTCCGCGCGACCGGCCAGGACGAAGTGGAGCCGGTCCGGAGCGTGCCGGATGAGGGCGTCGACGAGGAGCGCTGCCTCGGAGCCCTCGAGCTCCTCGACGTTGTCGAGGACGAGGGCGACATCCCGGGCGAGGTGAGCCTGAAGCAGCTCGCCGAACTCCGCGGCGAGAGCGGTCGGGTCCGGAGCCCCGTCGGCGAGCGCCGCGACGACGGTGCCGAGCGGCGGTCCGAGGGCCGGCACCCGCAGGCGGAAGCCGTCCAGGAGGGTTCGGGCGAGGGTGCCCGTCGAGCGGTGAACCGGGCCGAGAGCGACGACGACGGAAGGAACCCGCTCGGCCCAGTCGGTGATGAGGGTGCTCTTGCCGAACCCGGGCCCCGCCGTGACGACGTGGACGCGCCGGTCGAGGACCTCGCGGTGGAGGCGAGGCCTGGTCGGCACCGTCATCCCGTCATCGTCCCTGTCGGTCCGTTTCGACGCGGCCGGTCGCGGCAGCGTCCTGACGGGCGTGATGGTAGTGGAGCGGGCCCGAGGTGGGGCAGTGGTCGGCCGGGCGGAGGTGGGTGGGGCAGGCCCGCGCAGCACGGTCGGCGTGTCGGCGCGTCGCCACCCGGCGATCGAACAGATGTTCGGTTAGGGTCGTCCACAGGTGACGGCCCCGACATCTGGTTGTCCACAGAACGACGGCACCTGCGGGCCGATGTCGGAGCCGGCACCTAGCGTCTGACCGAGGATCGCGACGAGACCGACCGCGAGAACCGGTCGCCGGTGGGCGCGCTCGCCGAACGAGAAGAAAGTGCAGGTGCGTCATGGCAGCTCCAGCCGCCGCTGACAAGGACAAGGCGCTCAGCGTCGTCATGGGTCAGATCGAGAAGCAGCACGGCAAGGGCGCCGTCATGCGCCTCGGCGACGATGTGCGTCTCCCCATCGAGGTGATCCCCACCGGGTCGATCGCTCTCGACGTCGCCCTCGGCATCGGCGGGCTGCCCCGCGGCCGGGTCGTCGAGATCTATGGCCCCGAGGCCAGCGGCAAGACGACGGTCGCCCTGCATGCGGTGGCCAGTGCCCAGCGGGCCGGTGGCATCGCCGCGTTCATCGACGCCGAGCACGCCCTCGACCCCGACTACGCGCAGAAGCTCGGCGTCGACACCGACAACCTTCTGGTCAGCCAGCCCGACACCGGCGAGCAGGCGCTCGAGATCGCCGACATGCTCATCCGCTCCGGTGCCATCGACATCATCGTCATCGACTCGGTCGCGGCTCTCGTCCCGCGCGCCGAGATCGAGGGCGAGATGGGCGACAGCCACGTCGGCCTCCAGGCGCGGCTGATGAGCCAGGCGCTGCGCAAGATCACCGGCGCGCTCAACACCACCGGGACGACGGCGATCTTCATCAACCAGCTGCGCGAGAAGATCGGCGTGATGTTCGGCTCGCCCGAGACGACCACCGGTGGCAAGGCGCTGAAGTTCTACGCCTCGGTCCGGCTCGACGTCCGCCGCATCGAGACCCTCAAGGACGGCAGCGACGCGGTCGGCAACCGCACCCGGGTCAAGGTCGTCAAGAACAAGGTGTCCCCGCCGTTCAAGCAGGCCGAGTTCGACATCATCTACGGCCAGGGGATCTCCCGCGAGGGTGGGCTCATCGACATGGGCGTCGACCACGGCTTCGTCCGCAAGGCAGGCGCCTGGTACACCTACGACGGCGACCAGCTCGGGCAGGGCAAGGAGAACGCCCGGCAGTTCCTCAAGGACAACCCCGACCTCGCCGACGAGCTCGAGAGGAAGATCAAGGAGAAGCTCGGCATCGGGCCGCAGGTCGACAAGCCCGCCCTCGCGGCCGTACCCGAGGTTCCGGTCGACTTCTGACCGTGGCGACGCGTCACCGTCGTGGTCGGGCGGCCGGGGAGCGGTCCCTGTGGCTCGTCCCCCCGCCGCCCGACGGCGCGACCGAGGATCCGGAGCCGGACCCGCACGAGGTGGCCCGGCAGATCGTCCTGCGTCAGCTGACCGGCTCGCCGAAGAGCCGGTCCCAGCTCGAGGCAGTCCTCCGCCGGCGAGGCTGCGACGACGACGTCGCCACGGCCGTCCTCGACCGGATGGAACAGGTCGGCCTCGTCGACGACGCGGCCTACGCGGAGATGCTCGTCCGGTCCCAGCGGGCCGGCCGCGGCCTCGCCCGGCCGGCGCTGGCCCGCGAGCTGCGATCCAAGGGCGTCGACGACGAGGTCGCCCGCGAGGCCCTGGCCACCGTCGGCGACGCCGACGAGGAGGACGAGGCGCGCCGCCTGGTCGACCGGCGGCTCCGCCAGCTCCACGGGCTCGACATCACCGTCCAGACCCGCCGGCTGGCCGGCATGCTGGCTCGCAAGGGCTACCCCGCCGACCTCGCGATGCGGGTCGTCCGCGACGCGATCGCCGACTCTCCGGAACACCAGCGCGACTGACCGCCGACCGCGACTGGTCGTGGGCGAGTCCGTAGCCGACCCGAGGCCACGGTGCATCCCGGCGCGGTACGTCTCGGGCTACCTCGCCCCCAAAGCGCGACAGCGAGGTCGGTGAGACGAGCTCGGGGAGAGCCACGCGTGGGTCGAGTTCTGGGACGGTGACTGGCTACCCGCCGACCCGACGAACGGCCCCCCCGTCGGCGTCGACCATGTCGTCTTCGCGCGCGGGCGGGACTACGAGGACGTGCCGCCGTTCAAGGGCGTCTACTCCGGCCGCGGCGTCGCCCGGCTCGACGTCGAGGTGACGACCACCAGCCTGGCCTGAGGCCCCGGTGGCCGCCCGGGTCGGCCGAGCCGTCCGGACTCCCCGTCGAGTGGCCACGAACCGCCGTATGCCGCCTGCCTCGGACGGCGATTCGTGGCCACTCGACCTGGGACCGGCGGGGGCCGGCCCCGGACGTCGCTCGGGTCCGCCGCCCGCCTCGCTTACCCTGGACGGTGCCATGACGCAGACCACCGACCCCGCAGCGCCCTCGGGCGCGCCCACCGGCCCGGCCCCGACGCCGACCGCACGGACCTACGACATCCGTACCCACGGGTGCCAGATGAACGTCCACGACTCCGAGCGGCTCGCCGGCCTGCTCGAGACCGCCGGCTACCTCGACGTCGCCGGCCTGCCGCCGGGGGAGCGGCCCGCGGTGGCCGACGTCGTCGTCTTCAACACGTGCGCGGTCCGCGAGAACGCTGACAACAAGCTCTACGGCAACCTCGGTCAGCTGCGGCCGGCCAAGACCGCCAACCCCGACCTGCAGATCGCCGTGGGCGGGTGCCTCGCCCAGAAGGACCGGGCTGCCATCGTCGACCGGGCGCCCTGGGTCGACGTCGTCTTCGGCACCCACAACATCGGCTCGCTTCCCGCGCTCCTCGACCGGGCCCGGCACAACAGGCGAGCCGAGGTCGAGATCGTCGAGGCGCTCGAGACCTTCCCGTCCACGCTCCCGACCCGGCGCGACTCGGCATACAGCGCCTGGGTGTCCATCTCGGTCGGCTGCAACAACACATGCACGTTCTGCATCGTTCCGAGCCTGCGCGGTCCGGAGGTCGACCGGCGCCCCGGCGAGATCCTTGCCGAGGTCGAGGCGCTCGTCGCCCAGGGCGTCGTCGAGGTCACCCTGCTCGGACAGAACGTCAACACCTACGGGGTCGGCTTCGGCGACCGGCTGGCCTTCGGCAAGCTGCTTCGGGCCTGCGGCGAGATCGACGGCCTCGAGCGGGTCCGGTTCACCAGCCCACATCCTGCGGCGTTCACCGACGACGTCATCGACGCCATGGCGCAGACGCCCAACGTCATGCCCAGCCTGCACATGCCGCTGCAGTCCGGCTCCGACGCCGTGCTCAAGGCGATGCGCCGGTCCTACCGGGCCGAGCGCTTCCTGCGGATCATCGAGACGGTCCGCGACCGCATTCCGGACGCGTCGATCACGACGGACATCATCGTCGGCTTCCCCGGCGAGACCGACGCCGACTTCGAGCAGACGCTTGCGGTCGTCGAGCGTGCCCGGTTCTCCGGTGCCTTCACCTTCCAGTACTCGCAGCGACCCGGCACCCCCGCGGCCGACCTGCCCGACCAGCTGCCCAAGGCCGTCGTGCAGGAGCGATTCGACCGGCTCATCGCCCTCCAGGAGGAGGTGTCGTGGGCCGGCAACCGGGCTCTCGAGGGTCGCGAGGTGGAGGTGCTCGTCGCGCAGGGGGAGGGACGCAAGGACGGCGAGACCGCCCGGCTGAGCGGCCGGGCACGGGACAACCGGCTCGTCCACCTCTCGGTGCCCGAGGGCGGCGACGTGCCTCGCCCCGGCGACGCCGTCACCGTGGCCGTGACCTACGGGGCGCCGCACCACCTCGTGGCCGACTCCGCCCTGGGCGACGGGACGTATGCCGTCCGCCGTACCGCCGGGGGAGACGCCTGGGCCGCGCTCCAGGACGCGCCCGTCCCGGGCAAGCCCGCCGTGAGCCTCGGCATGCCGTCGCTGGGCCGCCCCCCCACCCCGGTGGCCTCGGCCCCGGGCTGCGCGGCCGCGGCGGACTGAGCGACGCGACGAGGGCCCGACCTGCCAGGCAGGTCGGGCCCTCGCGCGTCTCGAAGGGGCCTCAGCCCTCGCCGATCACCTCGTCAGCCTTCTGCTGCGCGGCGTCGACCTGGTCGGAGAACTTCCCGTCGGTCGCGGAGTCGACTGCGTCGCCGGCCTTGTCGATGGCCTGGTCGCTCAGCTCCTCGACCTTGTCGGGGTTGTCCCTCATGAGCTGCTCAGCCTTCTTCTTGGCGCTGTCGAACAATCCCATGCGGCTCTCCTCTCTCTCGGCGGCGTGCCCGGGCCGGCGTCCGGCCCGTCGGCTCCACTCTGGCCCCTTTCGGCGTGCACCGCCAACGGACCCCGGTGGACCGCACCCGTCCCTGCGGACCGGCGCGCCGGCTCTGAAAGAATCCGGGCATGGCCATCCGCCCCGTCGTCATCACCGGTGAACCCGTCCTGCACCGCCGAGCCCAGCACGTCGACGTCATCGACGACGACATCCGCGGGCTCGTCGAGGACATGTTCGACACGATGGACCTGGCCCGTGGCGTCGGCCTGGCCGCTCCGCAGATCGGCGCCGGCCTGCGCATCTTCACCTGGCAGCTCGGTAACGACGACGGCGTCCCCTCGCGGGGGGTCGTCATCAACCCCTACCTCGTTGCGGCGAAGCCGCCCCCCGGCGATCCCGACCCGCACGAGGAGGTCGAGGGCTGTCTGTCGGTTCCCGGGGAGTCCTTCCCGCTCCGCCGCGGCCTGACGGCGACCCTCACCGGGACCGCGCTCGACGGCTCGCCCATCGAGTACACCGCGAGCGGGTGGTTCGCGCGGATGCTCCAGCACGAGTATGACCACCTCAATGGCTTCCTCTACGTCGACCGGTTGTCCGGGCGGTGGGCGAAGAAGGCGAAGAAGGTGGTCAGGGCCAACGGCTGGGGCGTCCCGGGGCTGTCCTGGATGCCCGGCGTGGACCGCGACCCGTTCGGCCACGACGACGTCGACGAGTCCGATGTGGCCGCTCACCCCGACGAGCACGTCGAGGGCGCCCCGGCTCGGCGCGACGACGCGTGAGCGAACAGACGCAGGGCGGTCCGCTCGTCATCGGCGTCGTCGGCCCGACGGCGAGCGGGAAGTCCGAGCTCGGGCTGCGGCTCGCCGAGGAGCTCGGCGGCGAGGTGGTCGGGGCCGACGCCATGCAGCTGTACCGGGGCATGGACATCGGGACCGCGAAGCTCCCGGTGGCCGAGCGGCGCGGCATCCCGCACCATCAGCTCGACATCCTCTCGGTCACCGAGGAGGCGAGTGTCGCGGCCTACCAGCGTTCGGCACGGGTCGACATCGCCGCGATCCGGGGCCGGGGCGCGCACCCGGTCATCGTCGGGGGCTCGGGGCTGTACGTCCGGGCCGCCCTGGACCGGCTCGACATCCCACCGACCGACCCGGCCGTGCGGGCCCGGTGGGAGCACGAGGCGGCGACCCGGGGGACCGCGGCCCTTCATGGCGTGCTCCGCGAGAAGGACCCGACCGCGGCGGATCGCATCGAGCCGAACAACCGGCGCCGGATCGTCCGCGCCCTCGAGGTCGTCGAGCTCACCGGTATGCCGTTCTCGGCGGCGATGCCGGTGCGGGAGTACGTCCTGCCGACCATCGTCATCGGGCTGGGGCCGCCTCGCCAGACCCTCGACCACCGCATCGACACGCGGGTCGTCCGGATGTGGGAGGTCGGCATGCTCGGCGAGGTCCGCGCCCTCGAGCGGGTCGGCCTGCGCGAGGGACGCACGGCGAGCCGGGCCCTCGGCTACGCCCAGGCCCTCGCCGAGCTCGACGGGCTGATCGTTCAGGCCGAGGCGATCGAGGCCACGGCCGCCGCCACCCGTCGTTTCGCGCGCCGGCAGGAGTCGTGGTTCCGCCCGGACGAGCGGATCCACTGGGTCGACCCCACCCGGCCCGAGGAGCTGGATCGGGCGGCGGCCCTGGTCCGGGCCGCCGTGCAGGACAATGGTCACCATGGCTGAGCGAGTCGCCTTCACCAAGGGGCACGGCACCGAGAACGACTTCGTCCTCGTGCCGGACCTCGACGGTGCCCGCGGGCTGGGCGCGGACCTGGCGGCGCGGCTCGCCGACCGACGCGCCGGCATCGGCGGCGACGGTGTCATCGCCGTGGTGCCGACCGAGGCCGCGGTCGAGGAGGACGTCCGCGCTCTCGCCGGTCAGGCGCGCTGGTTCATGGACTATCGCAACGCCGACGGGTCGACGGCCGAGATGTGCGGCAACGGCGCCCGGGTGTTCGCGACGTACCTGCGTCGCGAGGGGCTGGAGACGGCGCAGGAGTTCGCCATCGCCACCCGGGCCGGTCTCAAGCAGGTGCGCTTCGAGGCCGGCGTCGTCGCCGTCAACCTCGGCCCCTGGCGCCTCGTCGACGAGGCCCGGGCCAAGGCCGACGGGTTCGACTCGCTCGTCCACCTCGTCGACGGCGACCCGTACTCGGCCCTCTCCGTCGACCTGGGGAACCCGCATACGGTCGTGGCGCTCCCGGAGTCGGTCGACCTCGCGGCCGTCGACCTCACTCGCCCGCCGGTCGTCAACCCCTTGCCGCCGCACGGAACGAACGTCGAGCTCGTGCGCCCCGTCGCCCCGGGACACATCGTCATGCGCGTCCACGAACGCGGGGTCGGCGAGACCCGCTCCTGCGGGTCCGGGGCGTGTGCCGCCGCGCTGGCGACGAGCTTCTGGTCCGGGGCGTCCGAGCCGACGAGGGACTGGACGGTCGACGTGCCGGGCGGTCGGCTGCGGGTTCGCGCGCTCCCCGGCCGCGAGGTCGAGCTGGCCGGACCGGCGGTCCTTGTCGCGGACGGCACCGTCGACCTCGACGCCCTCGTCGGCCGCTGACGACCTAGCCGAGCAGCGGGCGGACCTGCTCGCCGAGGAACGCGACGAGGCCGTCGAGGTCGGGCTCGTCCTGGGTGGGCTGGATGACGACGCTCGTCGCGCCCGCGGTGGCGAGGCGGCGCACGGCATCGGCGATGGCGTACGCGTCCCCGGCCGCGGCGAGATCCGGTGACGGCAGGGCGCCCCAGCGGGGCAGCTCGGCGTCGACCCGGGCCTGCGCGCCCGGGCCGGTGGCGGCGATGAGTGTCGTCACGAGCGCGGGGGCGGGACCGGTGCACCCCGCACTCGCTCGTCCTGCGGCGGCGTGGTCCCGGGCGGCCGCCACCTCGTCGGCCGGGTGCGTGTTGCCGAGCAGAACCCCGTCGCCGAGCCGGCCGCACAGCCGCAGGGTGCGCGGCCCGGTGCCACCCAGGAACAGTCGTGCCGGAGCCGCCGGCGGCCACTCGAGGCGGACCCGGTCGAGCCGGACATAGCGGCCGTTGGCCGTGACCTCCTCGCCGTCGAGCAGGCCGCGCAGGGCGACGGCATACTCCTCGAGCAGGGTGAGCGGAGAGGCCACCCTGGCTCCGACCTGCCCCATCCACTCCTGGACGCCGTGCCCGATCCCGGGCAGGAACCGCCCCGGGAACATCCGCTGGACCGTCGCCACCTCCATCGCGGTGAGGGCGACGTTGCGCAGCGGAGCGGGCATGAGTCCGAGCCCGACGGTCAGCCGCTCGGTGCGGGCCAGGGCCGCGGTGGCGCTGGCGATCCCGCTCTCGCGGAAGCAGTCCTCCCACACCCACAGCTCGTCGAGGTGGACCTCACAGGTCGCCGCGAGCGCGGGCAGGCGCTCCGGAGGCAGGGACGGGACGAACGCGAGACCGAGTCGGGGAGCCATGGTCGGCATCCTCGCAGGAGGTCCGGTCGGTCACGGCCGCCGCATCCTCGGGGCGTCCCTCAGCAGCGCCTCACCCGCAGCACCCGGAAGCCCTTGTCCGTCGCGTGGCGGTCCACCTCGAACCCGTCGCCGAGCGCGTCGGCCAGCCAGCGTTGCAGGCTGTCGGAGCCGAGGTTCTTCTGGACGACGAGGTAGGCCTCGCCGCCCGGTGCGAGCCGGGGCAGCCAGGCGAGGAGCAGCCCATGGAGGGCCTGCTTGCCGATCCGGACCGGCGGGTTGGACCAGATGAGGTCGACGGCGAGCCCTGCCGGTATGCCGTCGGGCACCGCGGCGCGGATGCCGACCAGCCCGAGGGCGGCGGCGTTCCGGGCGGTGAGGTCGACGGCACGCTCGTTGACGTCGACGGCATACACCGTGGCCTCGGGCGAGGCGAGCCCGAGGGTGAGGGCGACGGGTCCCCAGCCGCAGCCCAGGTCGAGGAAGGTGCCGGTGCGGGGCGGCGTCGGGGCCGTGCGGAGCAGGACGGCCGTGCCCTTGTCGAGGCCGCGCGGGCTGAACACGCCCCCGGCCACCTCCACCTCGACCGGGCGGCCCGCCAGGACGACCCGCAGGGACCGCCGGTCCCCGGCGCTCGCGGGCTGCGCGCTGAAGTAGTGGTCGGGTCGCTCGGTCATCGCACCGGTCACGCTAGCCGAGCGGGGCGGAAAGGGATTGGTCCGCGCCCCACGGGGATGAGACCCTGGATGTCACATGACATCACGACCCGACCTCGTCTCCGCCCGCGCCACGGCGATCACCGATGACGCCGACGCCGCCACCGACCCTCCCGGGAACGATCCCGTCTGGGACGGCCGGGCGAGCCACGACGGCGACCAGCTCGACCGGGACGAACGCGCGGCGCTGCGCCGCGTCTCGGGCCTGTCCACCGAGCTGGAGGACGTTACCGAGGTCGAGTACCGCCAGCTCCGCCTCGAGCGTGTCGTGCTCGCCGGCGTGTGGACCGAGGGAACCTCGGCCGACGCCGAGAACTCGATGCGTGAGCTCGCCGCGCTGGCCGAGACCGCAGGCTCCGAGGTGCTCGCGGGGCTGCTGCAGCGCCGGGCACACCCCGACCCGGCGACCTTCCTCGGCAAGGGCAAGGCCGAGGAGCTGCGCGACGTCGTCATCGCCGAGGGCGCCGACACGGTGATCTGCGACGGCGAGCTCGCCCCCAGCCAGCGCCGAGCACTCGAGGACATCGTCAAGGTCAAGGTCATCGACCGCACCGCGCTCATCCTCGACATCTTCGCGCAGCACGCGAAGAGCCGGGAGGGCAAGGCCCAGGTCGAGCTCGCCCAGCTCCAGTACCTCCTCCCGCGGCTGCGTGGCTGGGGCGAGTCCATGTCCCGCCAGGCCGGCGGCCGGGTCGCCGGCGGTGAGGGGATCGGCTCCCGCGGACCCGGTGAGACCAAGATCGAGCTGGACCGGCGGCGGATCAACAGCCGGATCGCCAAGCTGCGCCGGGACATCAAGGACATGAAGACCCATCGCGACACCAAGCGCGGGAGCCGCCGGGCCCACCACATCCCCAGCGTGGCCATCGCCGGCTACACCAACGCCGGCAAGTCCTCGCTGCTCAACCGGCTCACCGGCGCCGGGGTCCTCGTCGAGAACCAGCTCTTCGCGACCCTCGACCCGACCGTCCGTCGGGCCGAGACGCCGGACGGCCGCGAGTACACGCTCGTCGACACGGTCGGCTTCGTCCGTCAGCTGCCGCACCAGCTCGTCGAGGCGTTCCGGTCCACGCTCGAGGAGGTCGCCGGGTCCGACCTCCTTCTCCATGTCGTCGACGGAGCCCACCCCGACCCCGAGGGTCAGATCTCGGCCGTCCGGTCCGTCCTCGCCGACGTCGACGCGACGGACGTCAAGGAGGTCATCGTCGTCAACAAGGCGGACATCGCCGAACCCGAGGTCATCGACCGGCTGAAGCGCGCCGAGCGATACTGCATCGTCGTCTCGGCTCGTACCGGCGAGGGCCTGGAGGAGCTGCGCAGGGTCGTCGCCGGGGAGCTGCCCCAGCCCGACGTCAACGTCACCGTCCTCGTGCCGTACGACCGCGGGGACCTGGTCAGCCGTCTCCACGAGGAGGGCGAGATCCTCACCAGCGAGCACGTGGCCGAGGGCTCCCGGCTGACCGCCCGGGTGCGCCCGGACCTCGCGGCCGAGCTGGCGCCGTACGCCGTCGGGTAGCCGCTGCGGCGTACGCCATCATGGGAGGGTGAACCAGATCCCCGACCACGCGACCGGCCCGGGACACGTCACCCGGATCGCCCGCCGCCGCGCACTTCCCGGTCATGAGGCGGCCTACGAGGAGCTCGTCCGCGAGATGTTCCGCGCGATGAAGGCACACCCGGGCTTCGTCGCCGCCGACCTCATCCCGCCCGACGCTCCGGGCGGGGACTACCAGGTCGTCGTGCACTTCGCGGCGGAGGACGCCCTGGGCGGATGGGATGCCAGCGCCGACCGAGCGCGGATCCACGAGCGGATGCGGGCCCACGCCGTCGGCGAGCCGGAGCACCGGCGGCTCTCCGGCCTGGAGGCCTGGTTCGAACCGGCGGTCGTCCCGGCCACGATGCACCCGCCCCGGCATCGGATGGCCCTGGTCACCTGGCTCGGCATCTGGCCGACCGCGACGCTCTTCCTCTGGGCGGTGGCGCCGCTCCTGGGGCGGCTGGGTCTGCCGTTCCTGATCATCACCCTCGTCAACACCGGCCTCATCACGGCGTGCATGACCTATCTCGTCATGCCGCGCCTCGCCCGGCTCATGCGCCGCTTCCTCGTGCCGGCGTCGCCCGGGCCGCGCCCGGCCTGACGACCCTGGACCCCGCGTCGGGGTCCGCCGGGGCAACGGGTCGATGCCGACGTGGCCCGTCGCCGCGCCAGTTCGGACGGCGCCACGGGAGCTTCCCGGCTCCTTCACAGGCGCTTCACACGTCCACGGCACGGTTGCCCTCATGACGACCGGTGGAACCCCCGCTTCGCTCCGCACGATCCTCCAGCCTCCCGACGGGCGGCGCCGCCCCAGTGCGGCGGTGCGTCGCCGACGGTCGATCCGCACCGTGCGGGGCGCCCGGCGGGTCGTCCAGCTCGGCTTCGCCGTCTTCATCATCGTTGCGGCCGTTCGGCACGCCGGCCAGCCCGGCGGCGCGACCGCCTCCACCGACGCGCTCTGCCCCTTCGGCGGGGTCGAGACCCTGTGGACCTGGCTGACGACCGGCGAGCTCATCCGCAAGACCCACCCCTCGAACCTCGTCCTCGGTGTGGGCGTCCTCGCCGGGGTGCTCCTGGCCGGCAACGCCTTCTGTGGCTGGATCTGCCCGTTCGGGACCCTCCAGGACGGGCTACACGCGCTGGCCCGACGGCTGCACATCCCCCAGCTGCGGATCCCGCCACGGCTCGACGCAACGCTGCGATGGGGTCGGTACGTCGTCCTCGGCGTCATCGTCTATGCCAGCGCCGTCACCGCGAACCTCTGGTTCGCCGACTACGACCCCTACGTCACGGCCTTCAGCCTGCGGTGGCTCTTCGAGCCCAACCTCGCGACGATGTGGCCGGCCCTGGCCATCCTCGCGGTCATCGTCGTGGGCTCGCTGCTCGTCGAGCGGTTCTGGTGCCGCTACCTGTGTCCGGCCGGAGCGGTGTTCGCCGTCCTCGGCCATCTCAGCATCCTGCGGATCCGTCGGTCGGCGGACTCGTGTACCGGCTGTTCGCTCTGCAACACGCCGTGTCCGGTCGGCATCGACGTCTCGGCCACCAAGCGCTCGATGAGCACCGACTGCATCGGCTGCCTCGACTGCGTCACGACATGCCCGGTCGGGGGCGCCCTCAGCGTCCAGGCCACCATCCCGCTGGCCGACCTGTTCCAGCGCACGCCCGAGGAGGCATCACGATGAAGGTCAACCGGTGGGTCATGCCCGTTCTCGTCCTCGTCCTGCTCGGAGGTGTCATCGGCGCGGCCCAGGCGACCGGCCTGTGGGCCAGCACCGGTCGCGGAACGGTCGGGGCCGGCCAGGGCGGTGGTGGTGGTGGCGCCGGTGCAGGAGGTGGCGAGGGGTCGACCCAGGTCGTCAAGGGGTGGATGACCCTCGCCGAGGCGGCGGACGCCGCCGGGCTTCCGGTCGCGACCGTGGCCGAGCTGACCGGCGCGCCGGACCCGGCCTCGATCGACCCGGCCACCCCGCTCAACCAGCTGGAGGAGCTCGTCCCGGGGTTCACGATGTCGGCCTTCCGCGACCGGATCGCCGAGGCCACCGCCGGGGCTGGTCCGTGACCGGCTCGGCTCCCGCCGGCCCGCGGACGCGGCCCGGCGAGCCGGCCGCTCGCGACCTCGTCGCCCCCCGCTAGGAGAGCCCGACCGTGTTCCCGCGCTCGTCGATGTCGATCCGCTCGGCGTTGGGGTGCCGGGCCAGCCCTGGCATCATCCGCATCTCGCCGCAGATCGCGTAGACGTAGCCGGCGCCCACGGCGGCCCGGACCTCGCGGACCGGCAGCCGCCACCCGGTCGGCGCACCCAGCTTGGTGGGGTCGGACGAGATCGACAGGTGGGTCTTGGCGATGACGACGGGGAGCGTCCCGAAGCCGAGCCGCTCATAGTCGGCCAGGGCCGCGGCCGCGGCCGGGGCGATGTCGACGCCGTCGGCACCGTAGACCTCGCGGGCCACCGTCTCGATCTTCTGCGCCAGCGGCATGTCGAGGGTGTAGAGGTAGTCGAAGTGCGTCGGCTCCTCCATCGCCTCGAGAAGCACCCTGGACAGGTCCAACGCCCCCTCGCCACCCTCGGCGAAGTGGGTGCTCACGGCATACCGGACGCCCATCTTCTCGCAGAGGGCGCGGACGACGTCGTACTCGGACTCGTGGTCGCTCGGGAAGGCGTTGATGGCGACCACCGGCGTCACCCCGAACCGCTGGACGATCTCGATGTGCTTGCGCAGGTTGGGTATGCCGGCCGCGACGTCGCCGGGGTTCTCGGCGAGCATCTCGGCGGGCAGCGGGCGGCCCGGCTTGACGTCGAACCTGCCGGAGTGGGCCTTGAGCGCGCGGATCGTCGCGACGATGACGGCGGCGTCGGGGGAGAGGCCGCTGACCCGGCACTTGACGTTGAAGAACCGCTCGGCCCCCATGTCGGCGCCGAACCCGGCCTCGGTGATGACCATGTCCCCGGCGCGGATGGCCATGAGGTCGGCGATGACCGACGACGTCCCGGTCGCGATGTTGCCGAACGGCCCACAGTGGACCAGGGCCGGGCCGCCCTCGAGGGTCTGCAGCAGGTTGGGTTTGAGCGCGTCCTTGAGGAGCACCGCCATCGCGCCGGCCGCCCCGAGCTGCTCGGCCGTGACCGCCTCGCCGGTGGTCGTGTAGCCGATGACGATCCGGCCCAGCCGCCGGCGCAGGTCGGCCAGCGAGGTCGCCAGCGTCAGCAGGACCATGACCTCGCTGGCGGCGGTGATGTCGAACCCCGTCTGGCGGGGGACGCCGTCGATGCGGGCACCGAGCCCGATGACCATGTCGCGCAGCGACCGGTCGTTGACGTCGATGACCCGGCGCCAGGTGATGTTGCGCTCGTCGATGTCGAGCTCGTTGCCGAAGTGGAGGTGGTTGTCGATCATCGCGGCCAGGAGGTTGTGCGCCGCGGCGATCGCGTGGAAGTCGCCGGTCAGGTGCAGGTTGAACCGCTCCATGGGCACGAGCTGGCTGTAGCCCCCGCCCGCGGCGCCGCCCTTGATGCCGAAGGTCGGTCCCATCGACGGCTGGCGCAGGACGACGACGGGGGTGCGGCCGAGCTTGGCCAGCCCCTGGGCCAGGCCGACCGATGTCGTCGTCTTGCCCTCGCCGAGCGGGGTCGGCGTCATGGCGGTGACGACGACGTACTTGCCCTGGGGCCGGCCCGCCAGCCGGCCGAGGAGCGAGAGCTCGAGCTTGGCGACATCGCGGCCGAAGGGCTCGATGTCGTCCTCGGTCAGGCCCATCGAGGCGGCGATCTCGGCCATCGGCGCGAGGGTGGCGGCCGAGGCGATCTCGAGGTCGCTGGGGAACGGGGCGGGGGACTCGTCGTTGAGGCTCACGGCGCCATCGTTGCACTGTCGGGCTGTGGACGATATGCCGCCCTCCCCGCCCCCGCGGCATACCCTGCTCTGGTGCCCTCGCTCGACGACCTCCTGAGCGCCGCGGTTGCCGGCGTCGGCGGGACCGAGCGGCCCGGCCAGGTCGAGATGGCCCGGGCGGTGGCGGAGGCGATCGACACCGGGCAGCACCTGGTCGTCCAGGCCGGCACCGGCACCGGCAAGTCGCTCGCCTACCTCGTCCCGGCGCTCCGGCACGCCATGGATACCGGCCGGACGGCCGTGGTCGCCACGGCCACCCTCGCCCTCCAGGCCCAGATCGTCGACCGGGACATGCCTCGGCTCGCCGAGTCGGTCGAGCCACTGCTCGGTCGGCGGCCGACCTATGGGCTGGTCAAGGGGCGGCGCAACTACCTGTGCGCCCACAAGCTCGCCGGCGGTTACCCCGAGGAGGACGAGGGCCTGCTGTCGGTGGCCGAGGTCGACGCCGCGGCCTCGCGGCTCGGGTCCGAGGTCGTCCGGCTGCGTGACTGGGCCCAGCAGACGGTCTCGGGTGACCGCGACGAGCTCGTGCCGGGCGTCTCGGAGCGGGCCTGGCGTCAGGTCTCGGTCAGCGCGCAGGAGTGCCTGGGGCAGCGATGTCCCGCGCTTGCCGAATGCTTCGTCGAACGGTCCCGCGAGGCGGCCCGCGACGTCGACATCGTCGTGACGAACCACTCGTTCATGGCGATCGACGCGTTCGAGGGCCGCCAGATGCTTCCCCCGCACGACCTCCTCATCATCGACGAGGCCCACGAGCTCGTCGACCGGGTGACCTCGACGATCACCGACGAGCTCACCCCGGGGGTGATCCGGGCGGCTGCCAAGCGGGCCGGGCGGCGGTCGGACGCCGGGGAGACGGTCGAGGACGCCGCCGGCCTGCTCGAGGAGGTGCTCGAGGCACTTCCCGAGGGACGGCTCACCGGCATCCCGGACACCCTCGCCCTCGCCCTGGCCCGGGTCCGCGACACCGCGCGGGCGGTCCAGAGCGAGCTCAAGCCGGTCGCGGGCGAGGAGGTCGACGCGACGCGGCAGGTGGCCCGCGCGGCGGTCGACGAGGTCTTCGAGACCGCCGAGCGCGTCCTCGAGCAGCGCGACCTCGACGTCGCCTGGGTGAGCAAGGACATCCGGCGGGGGAGTGCGCTGCGGGTCGCCCCGATGAGTGTGGCCATGCTCGTCCGGGACAAGGTCTTCGACGAGCGCACCGTCGTCCTCACCTCGGCGACCCTCGAGCTCGGCGGCACCTTCGACGCGCTGGCGGGCACGATCGGCCTGCGTGGCGAGGACGCCCCGGCGTGGACCGGCCTCGACGTCGGCAGCCCCTTCGACTACCCGCGGCAGGGCATCGCCTACGTCGCGAGCCACCTCCCCGCGCCGGGGCGGGACGGGACGGCCGAGGCGACGCTCGACGAGATCGAGGCGCTGGTGAGGGCGGCAGGCGGTCGCACCCTCGGGCTGTTCTCGTCGATGCGTGCCGCGCGCGAGGCGACCGAGGCGATGCGGGACCGGTTCGTGGAGGACGACGGGGTCACGTTCCTCTGCCAGGGCGAGGACCAGATCGCCACGCTCGTCCGGCAGTTCGCCAAGGATCCGGGAACCTGTCTGTTCGGGACGATCAGCCTGTGGCAGGGAGTCGACGTCCCCGGGTCCTCGTGCCATCTCGTCCTCATCGACCGGATCCCCTTCCCGCGGCCGGACGACCCGCTCGCCTCGGCCCGAGCACAGGCGATCGCCCGGATGGGCGGTAACGGCTTCATGGCGGTGTCGGCCACCCATGCCGCCCTGCGCCTGGCCCAGGGGGCGGGCCGGCTCATCAGGCGGGGCTCGGACCGGGGTGTCGTCGCCTTCCTCGACTCACGGATGATGACCGCCCGGTATGCCGGGTTCCTCCAGCGTTCGCTGCCGCCGTTCTGGCCCACGGTCGACCGGGACCTCGTGCTCGGCGCCCTGCGCCGCCTGGACGAGACGGCAGACCCGCCCGACCCCGTCGCCGAGCCCGCGCCGCGGGGGGGCGGTGCCACCGCGGCATCCCTTGTCGAGAACGAGCCGACCGCGGTCGCCGCCGAGGCGCTCCGCCCCGTCGCCGCAGCGCCCCCGGCGGCGACGGCCAGCCGGACCGCCGTCACCCAGGGACACCCGTGGAGCGCCGAGTCCGACGAGGAGCTGCGCGACGGTGTGGAGCTCGGTCTGACCGTGGCCGAGCTCGCCGAGTCGCTGGAGCTCCCGGAGCCCGTTGTCCAGGCCCGGCTCGACGGTCTCGGGCTGGCCGCGGGGCAGCCGCCCACCCTGGACCTTCGGTAGCCAGGCATGTGCTACCCGCGGGTCAGTCCTTCTTTGCGTCCGGGCGGCCTCTTGGGAAACAGATCGTCGTGAGAGGAGGCGCCCGGCCGAAAGTATGGCTACAGTCCATCTGCATCGGGCCTGATCGGCTCGAGGGAGATAACCCTTGATTGGAGCGCCTAGATGCAGGTTTCTTCGCGGCGCGCGTGGGCAAGCTTGGGGACGGCAGCGTTGGCAGCGGCATTGCTCGCCGCACCAACCCAGGCCGGAGCAGCTACGCGTGGTCCTGATGGTTTCACGGCAACAGCGTTGAGTCCCAGCTCAACGATCACGGGTGCCAAGTCCGACAGCGGGCGCCTTGCCCAGTCGGACAAGGCCCTCTTGAAGCGAACCGACTCCAAGATGGTCAACGTCGTCGTCAAGCTCGACTACGACGCGATGGCCAGCTACCGCGGGGGGATCGACGGCCTGGCCGCGACCAGCCCGAGCGTGACCGGCAAGCGGCTGACGGGGAAGTCCTCGGCGGAGAAGGCCTACCAGGGCCACATCGGCTCGATGGACCGGACCTTCCGGTCCGCCCTGAGGAGCAAGCTCCCGAGCGCGCGAGCGGGCGAGAGCCTGACGACGGTCTACGGCGGTGTCGCGGTCCGACTGCCGGCGAACCAGGCGAGCAAGCTGCTCTCCATGCCCGGCGTCGCCGCGGTCCAGGAGGACAGCCTCAACAAGCCGGCCGCCATCCAGGAGGCCGCGCAGTTCATCGGTGCGCCGACGCTGTGGAGGCAGCTCGGCGGCCAGGACCTCGCGGGCAAGGGCGTCATCTTCGCCGACATCGACACCGGCATCTGGCCGGAGCACCCGATGCTCGCGGACAACCCCGCCCTCGGCACCCCGCCGCCCGCCCCGAGCGGTCAGCCGCGTCCGTGCGTCTTCGGCGACAACCCGCTGACCCCGGCGACGGACGTCTTCCAGTGCAACCACAAGGTCATCGGTGGCGCGCCGTTCATCGACACGTACAACGCGGTCAACGGCGACCAGGTGTACGCCGACTCCGCCCGTGACAGCGGCGGCCACGGCACGCACACGACGACGACGGCCGCGGGTAACCGCGTCCAGCACGCGCCGATCTTCGGCGTGGACCAGGGACCGGTCAGCGGCGTGGCTCCCGGTGCCTGGGTCCTCGAGTACAAGGTCTGTGGCGTCGAAGGGTGCTACAGCTCCGACTCGGTGGCCGCGGTCCAGCAGGCGATCGCCGACGGCGCCAACGTCATCAACTACTCGATCTCCGGTGGGTCCAACCCGTTCGGCGACCCGGTCGAGCTGGCGTTCCTCGACGCCTACAACGCCGGGATCTTCGTTGCGGCCTCCGCGGGCAACAGTGGCCCCGGCGCCGGGACGACCGACCACCACAGCCCGTGGGTGACGACCGTCGCGGCCTCGACGATGGCGCGCGCGTTCTCGACGACGCTCACGGTGACCAGCGGTACCGACTCGGCGACCTTCGAGGGCACCTCGCTCACGCCGGGCGTCACGACGCCGGCACCGATCGTCATGGCCGAGAACATCCCGGGCTACAACGACGCCCTCTGCCTCACGCCGGTGCCTGCGGGCGCCGTCGACGGTGACGTCGTCGCGTGTCGGCGCGGGAGCAACGCCCGGGTCGAGAAGGGCTACAACGTCCTTCAGGGCGGCGCCGCCGGAATGATCCTCTACAACCCGACGCTGGCCGACACCGAGTCCGACAACCACTTCCTGCCGGCCGTTCACCTGGCCGACGGGACCGCGTTCGTCGCGTTCATGGCGGCCCACCCCGACTCGATGGCGTCGTGGCCCGAGGGCAGCAAGCAACCGGCCCAGGGTGACGTCATGGCGGCGTTCTCGTCGCGCGGCCCGGGCGGGCAGTTCCTCAAGCCGGACATCACCGCTCCCGGTGTGCAGGTCCTCGCGGGCAACACGCCCACGCCGGACGAGCTCCCGAGCGGCCCCGCTGGTGAGTACTACCAGGCCATTGCGGGTACCTCGATGTCCTCGCCGAACATCGCCGGCTCGGCGATCCTCGTCAAGGCTGCCCACATGGGCTGGACCCCGGGAGCGGTCAAGTCCGCCCTCATGACGACGGCGACGACGAAGGTCGTCAAGGAGGACGAGACCACACCTGCCGACCCGTTCGACGACGGTGCCGGTCGGGTCGACCTCAGCAAGGCCGGCAAGGCTCCGGTCGTCTTCGACGAGACGGCGGCCAACATGTGGAACCTGGGTCAGAACCCCATCACGGCCCTCGACCTCAACCTGCCGTCGATCAACGTCCCGACGATGCCGGGCACGGTGACGGTCTACCGGACCGCGACCAACGTCTCCGGCAAGGCCTGGAAGTTCACGGCACACACGACGGCTCCGGCCGACACGACGATCAAGGTCTCGCCGCGCTCGGGCGTCATCCCGCCCCGGCAGAGCAGGACCTTCGCGATCACCATCACCTCGAGTGCGCCCACCGGTCAGTACTTCGGCGAGCTCCGGTTCACGGCGAAGAGGGTCCCGACGGTTCACCTGCCGGTCGCCTTCAAGAACCAGCAGGGCGCCGTCTCGCTGACCTCGACCTGTGACCCGAGCACGGTCTCGGTCGGCGACGCGACGATGTGCACGGTGACGGCCGAGAACAAGGCGGCGGCTCCGGCGACGGTCAACCTGACCAGCACGGTCTCGCCGCTGCTGAAGATCACCGACGTCACCGGTGACGCGACCCGCCTGAACGGGCGGAAGGTCGTTGCCGGCCCGACGGTGCTCGCACCGCCGAAGGACGCCATTCCGGCGATCACCTCGGGCGACACGCCCGCGGGCGGCTTCCTCGACCTGCGGGGCTTCTCGTCCGCCACGGTGTTCGCCCTCGGAGACGAGACGGCCACGAACTTCAACGTTCCGGCCTTCGACTTCGGCGGGCGGATGTACAACTCGATCGGGGTCGTGTCCAACGGCTACATCGTCATCAACGGCGCGCACGGGCAGCAGGACATCTCCTACATCCCGCAGCACCTGCCGGACGCGGCGGCCCCGAACGGGGTGCTCGCGCCCTTCTGGAGCGACCTGGACGGGACCGGCGAGGACGGCGGTCGGATCGTGTCGCTCTCCGACGGCGTCCACAACTGGGTCGTCGTCCAGTGGGACGTCCACGTGTTCGGTGACCTCGCAGAGCACCGCTCGATGCAGGTGTGGATCGGCTACAACGGTGTCGAGGACATCTCGTACGGCTACGCCGACGCGACCCTCGGTGCCCTCGGTTCGCCGGACGGCACGACGGTCGGCGCGGAGAACCTCTCCGGCACGGCCGGTGCGCAGATCACCGGGCCGCCGACCGGGAGCTACGTCATCACGACGACTCCTGGCGAGCCGGGTGAGCAGCTGTCGTACACCCTCACCGTCAAGGCCCACCGGGCCGGCGCTCGGTCGCTGACCACGGACATGACGTCCGACGTCGTGGCCGGGACGACGACCGTCCGCACCCCCATCACGGTCACCCCGTGACGGACGGCGGTGGTGGGTCGGTCCGCCGGCCCGCCACCGCCCCCCGCCGCACGAGCCCGGTCGGTCCGCCGACCGGGCTCGTCGGTGTCCGGGCCCCGTGGCAGGCTGTCCTACCGTGAGCCAGGACCAGCCCGACCGTCGCGGGGTGCCGCCGTTCGTCCTGGTCCTCGGGCCCGAACAGGTCCTCGCCGAACGGGCCGTGGCGCAGCTCATCGACGAGCTGCGCGTGAGCAGCCCCGGCCTCGAGGTGATCCGGCTGTATGCCGCGGCCTACGAGCCCGGCGAGCTCACCATCCACGCCAGCCCCTCGCTCTTCGGTGGCAGCAAGATCCTCGTCGTGTACGACCTCGACGAGGGCGCCGACGAGCTCCAGGTCGACGTCCAGGCCCTGGTCGCCGGACCCGTCGATCCCGAGGTCACCCTCATCGCCCTTCACAAGGGCGGCAACCGGGGCAGGAAGACCCTCGATGCCCTCCGGGGGGCCGGTGCCCGGGTCATCGACGCACCGGCCATCAAGAGCGACCGCGACAAGGTGGACTTCGCCACGCACGAGTTCCGTCGAGCCCGGCGCCGCGCGACGGGTGAGGCGGTGCACGCCCTCGTCGAGGCCGTCGGCCGGGATCTCCGGGAGCTGGCGGCGGCATGCGCCCAGCTCATCGAGGACACGACCGGGACGATCGACGAACGCGTCGTCCTCACGTACCACGGTGGCAAGGTCGAGGCGACCGGCTTCCGGGTGGCCGACGCGGCCGTCGGTGGCGACGCGGGGGAGGCGCTTCGGCTGCTCCGGCACGCCATCGCCGTCGGCGTCGACCCGGTCCCCATCGTCGCCGTGCTGGCCGGGCAGCTCCGTCAGCTGGTCAAGGTCGGCTCGGCCGGCCGCGGCCGCTCGGCCGACCTCGCCCGCGACCTCGGCCTGGCTCCGTGGCAGGTCGACAAGGCCCGGCGCGCGCTGGGCGGCTGGAACGCCGAGGCGCTGGGCCGATGCATCCGGGCCGTCGCGCTCGCCGACTTCGAGGTCAAGGGCGGGGGACGGGACCCCGTCTACGCCGTCGAGCGCGCGGTGCTGACGATCACCCGGGAGCACGCCTCGGGCACCGGCTGACCGGTCCGTCCCGTTTTGTCGCGGAGCCCCGCACACTGGTACCTTGTGTGCCTGCGTGCGCGCTGAGGTCGTGTGCGCCCGACGATCCACAGAGCGCTTCACCCACGGGCATCCCCACGCCCGGTCCCGAGGCGCGTCTGCCGCCCTCAGCGGCATACCGACCCACCAGAAAGCACAGACAACTCGTGGCAAACATCAAGTCCCAGATCAAGCGGATCAAGACGAACCGGCAGGCGACCGAGCGCAACAAGGCGGTCAAGTCCGAGCTGAAGACGTGGATCCGCAGGTTCCGCGAGGCCGCTGACTCCGGCCAGGTCGAGCAGGCCCAGGAGGCGCTCAAGGTCGCCTCCACCAAGCTCGACAAGGCCGTGAGCAAGGGCGTCATCCACGCCAACCAGGCCGCGAACAAGAAGTCGGCCATGGCCAGGCGGGCCAGCAGCCTCTGAGGCCGGCCCGCCCCGACGAGGGCCCGTCACCCGCACGACGCGGGGGCGGGCCCTCGTCGTGTCCCGAGGTGCCGGCGGGGTGTCCCCAGGTGCCCGCTGGATCGGCTCGGCCGGACCTCCACACGCACAGCGGGAGGCGACCCCATGCGTGCGGCGGCCGTGTCCGACGCGGGCCGAGCCGGCGAGACGCGGGCAAAGCCGGCGAAAGGTGGGCCCCCAAGGCCCCCACTGCCGGCATCCGGCGCACATACTGGAGCGTGATGTCCGGGCTCGCCGGGGCGAGCCAGCCGCCATCTGGGGGAGTCTCATGAGCCGTCGTCCACATCGCCGTACCGTTCTCGCCGCCGCCGCCGCCCTTGGCCTCGCCGTCACTGCCGCGGTCGCCCCGGCCGTCGGCGGCCGGTCCGCCGCCTCGGCGGCAACGACACCGGTCTGCGGGTGGGCCACCGGGGCGCCGCCGGCGCAGTTCGACCACGTCGTCCTGCTCGTCTTCGAGAACAAGTGGCGGGACCAGATCTACCGGGGCAGCAACGCGCCGTACCTCCAGTCGCTGGCCGCCGCATGCGGGCGCGCCATGGACATGACCACGGTCGACCCTGCCACGAGCCTGCCCAACTACATCGCGCTCACCTCCGGCTACACCGGCTACCCGACGCACATCACGTCGAACCGGAACCCGAAGACGTGGCCGCAGTCGTCCGAGAGCATCTTCGAGCAGCTCGGGACGGACTGGCGGGGGCTCGCCGAGAGCATGCCCAGCAACTGCTTCATCCACCACGCGACGGACTACACGGTCAACCACAACCCGGCGCCGTACTACACCCGGATCGCCAGCACGTGCCAGACGAACGACGTTCCCATGCCGGCGACGCCGGACATCAGTGCGGCCTTCACCGTGCTGACCCCGAACAAGACGCACATCATGCACAAGCCCGATGCCACGTCCAAGAGCACCCAGGCCGAGCGCACCCGGTCGGGTGACACGTGGGCCTCGGAGTACCTCCCGAAGGTGTTCGCCACGCCCGAGTACCAGGCCGGGAAGACAGTCCTCATCATCACGTGGGACGAGGGCAACAAGCGTCACGACCAGGTCCCCTTCATCGTCGTCTCGCCGTACACCCCAGCGGGATACTCCACCGATGCCGCGCTCAACCACTACTCCACGCTCAAGGGCATGGAGGAGATGCTCGGTCTGCCGCCGCTCGGCCATGCCGCCGACCCCGGGACGGTCTCGCTGAGGAACTACTTCGGGCTGTCCTAGGCCCCACGGCCCGGGGCCGCCGGGGCCCCCCGCCGTCGGACGCACCGCTGACCGGCCGGGCGGCATACCGCCGCCTCGCCTGGTCGGACGCGGTTGGGCGCCATGGGAGACTGGAGGGCGAACCGCCGGCCCCTCGAGGAAGAGCCCACCACCCCGTGTCCCCCCGTGCCACTGCCGCGTTGCCCCCGCACGCGACCCCGCCCGAGGCGATCCGCAACTTCTGCATCATCGCCCACATCGACCACGGCAAGTCGACCCTCGCCGACCGGATCCTCCAGATCACCGGGGTCGTCGACGGCCGGGCCATGCGGGCGCAGTACCTCGACCGGATGGACATCGAGCGCGAGCGGGGCATCACCATCAAGTCCCAGGCCGTGCGGATGCCCTGGGGGTCGGTCAACGCCGCGGGACGGACCGAGGAGCTCATCCTCAACATGATCGACACACCGGGGCACGTCGACTTCAGCTACGAGGTGTCCCGCTCGCTCGCCGCCTGCGAGGGGGCCGTCCTGCTCGTCGACGCGGCACAGGGGATCGAGGCACAGACGCTGGCGAACCTCTATCTCGCGATGGAGAACGACCTGACGGTCATCCCGGTGCTCAACAAGATCGACCTCCCTGCGGCCCAGCCCGAGAAGTATGCCGTCGAGCTGGCCGGGCTCATCGGCTGCGACCCCGGGGACGTCCTCCGGGTCTCCGGCAAGACCGGCGAGGGGGTCGAGGCCCTGATCGACGAGATCGTCCGCCAGATACCGGCTCCGGTGGGCGACCCCGCTGCCGCGGCCCGGGCGATGATCTTCGACTCGGTCTATGACAGCTACCGCGGGGTCGTCACCTACGTCAGGGTCATCGACGGGAACCTCAACCCGCGCGAGCGGATCGTCATGATGTCGACGCGGGCGACCCACGAGCTCCTCGAGATCGGGGTGATCTCGCCGGATCCGGTGCCGTCCAAGGGGCTCGGTGTCGGCGAGGTCGGCTACCTCATCACCGGTGTCAAGGACGTGCGCCAGTCTCGGGTCGGCGACACCGTCACCAACGCCGGCAAGCCGGCGACGACGGCGTTGGGCGGTTACCGGGACCCCAAGCCGATGGTCTTCTCGGGGCTGTACCCCATCGACGGTTCGGACTACCCGGATCTGCGCGACGCCCTCGACAAGCTCAAGCTCAACGATGCGGCGCTCGTCTACGAGCCGGAGACCTCCGCCGCACTCGGGTTCGGGTTCCGCTGCGGGTTCCTCGGGCTGCTCCATCTCGAGATCGTCCGCGAGCGGCTCGAGCGCGAGTTCGACCTCGACCTCATCTCCACCCAGCCCAACGTCGTCTACGAGGTGACGACGGAGGACGGCTCCGCGATCGTCGTGACCAACCCGAGCGAGTTCCCCGCGGGGAGGGTGGCCGACGTCCGCGAGCCCGTCGTCCGCGCGACGATCCTCGCGCCGAGCGACTACGTCGGGGCGATCATGGAGCTGTGCCAGTCGCGGCGTGGGAGCCTGCGGGGGATGGACTACCTGTCCGAGGACCGGATCGAGATGCGCTACACGCTGCCGCTCGCCGAGATCGTCTTCGACTTCTTCGACCAGCTGAAGTCCCGCACCCGGGGCTACGCATCCCTCGACTACGAGCCGGAGGGCGACCAGGTCGCCGACCTCGTCAAGGTCGACATCCTCCTCCAGGGCGAGACCGTCGACGCGTTCAGTGCGATCGTCCACCAGGACAAGGCCTACGCATACGGCGTCGCCATGGCGGCCAAGCTCAAGGAGCTCATCCCGCGTCAGCAGTTCGAGGTGCCGATCCAGGCGGCCATCGGCGCCCGGATCATCGCCCGCGAGAACATCCGGGCGATGCGCAAGGACGTCCTCGCCAAGTGCTACGGCGGGGACATCACCCGCAAGCGCAAGCTCCTCGAGAAGCAGAAGCAGGGCAAGAAGCGGATGAAGATGGTCGGCCGGGTCGAGGTGCCTCAGGAGGCCTTCATCGCGGCGCTCTCCAGTGACGGCACGGGGGAGAAGACCCGCCGGTAGCGGCGGGCCTACCGAGCGGTCCTACCGACCGGCGCTACCGACCGGTAACATCTGCCCATGCCGGATACCTACGCCCTGTACCACCGGATGGTGGGGCGACCCCTCGGCCGGAGGGCCTTCTCCATCGCCTTCGCGCGCAAGGCGCCCTACTTCCGCACCGTCCGGCCCACGGTTGCCGACCTCCGGCCGCACCACGCCGAGGTGACGATCCGCAAGCGCCGCACGGTGCTCAACCACATCGGGACCGTCCACGTGATCGCCATCTGCAACGGGCTCGAGGCCGCGATGGGGCTGCTCGCCGAGGCGACGACCCCGGCGCACCGGCGGTGGATCCCGGTCGGCATGGAGGTGTCCTACCCGGCCAAGGCGAGCAGCGACCTGCGTTGTCTCGCCGACACGGACCCGCAGGACTGGGACGGCGAGATCGTGCCGGTCCGGGTTCGGGCGGAACGCACCGATGGGACCGCCGTCGTCGAGGGAACCATCCGGATCCGGGTGACCGACCGGCCGGCTCGCTGACCGGACGTCCGGGCCCCGGGTCCGCGGGGTTCAGTCCCGGAGCCGGTGCCGCAGCGCGGCGACCTCGTCCGCGGACCACCCCTGGGCGGCCAGCCAGCCCGCCGAGCCGCCGAAGCCCTCGGCCAGGGCCCGGAGGATGGCGGACATCGACTCCGGCATGGGGGTCTGGTCGGCGATCGGCTGGGACCGCAGCGCCGGGCCATACAGGGGGCGGTCGGCGAGACGGGCCATGATCGCCTCGATGCGTTCGCCCGAGAGGGCATAGTCGGCGATGATCTCGTCGTGGGGGACCCCAGCCACGTCGAGGGCGATCCCGACGACCGTGCCGGTCCGGTCCTTGCCCGCGGCGCAGTGGACGACGGTGGCCCCCGTGCTCGTCGCGACGACCCGCAGCGCGGCCGAGACCGAGTCGGGCCGGGCGGAGAGGTAGCCGAGGTAGTGGCCGGCCCAGTACGACACATCCCGCTTGCCGGCGTCGGACGCGCGGGCCCACGGCATCGCGAGTGCCTCCTCGACGGTCGCCCGACGCCCCTTCTCGGTCAGGAGCGAGTGATGGTGGTGGGTGAGGTCGGTGACCCGCAGGAGCGGCCCCGGGCCCTCCTCGTGCAGCTCGGTGTCGCTGCGCAGATCCACGATGTCGGTCACCCCGAGCTCCTCGACGAGGGTCCGGACGGCGCCGGGCGTGAGGTCCTGGAGGTTGTCGGAGCGGATCAGCCGTCGACGCCTGATCCGGCCGCCGTCGGCGGTGGGGAGCCCGCCGAGATCTCGCATGTTGACGACGCCATCGAGGTCGACCCAGCGCTCGGCAGTCACCTCGTCATGGTAGGCCGCTCGACCTGCCCGGCGTCCGCCGGAGCGTCGGCTCAGCGGGCCGCACGGTCGGCGGCGTCGGCTACCGCGGCCCCGACGAGCAGGTCGAGGAGTCCGCTGCCGAGGTTGTGGACGACGACCCTGCCCCGCGGGCGGGGTGCATGGAGGAGGTGGCCGGTCCACGTCGTCGCCGCGGGGTAGGTGCCGAGGGCGGTGCGTTCGGCGGCGACGGTGACGAACTGGCGCACGTCGTCGCTGGCGAGCAGCGCCGTCTCTGCGAGGTCCGGCCCAACGGTGCTCGCCCAGTCCAGCGGCAGGAGCAGCGCGTCGTCGCGCACCCAGGCCGACGGCAGCCGGGTGTCGGTGAGGCCGAGGGCGAGAACGCTGATGACGCTGCCGGCGTCGCGGACCGCTGCCTCCCGTGACCGCGCGGGGATGACGCGGATGCCGGGTGCCTGCTCGGCGGCCCAGCTCGCCAGGGCGTCGACGGGCTCCCGACGCCGGGCCCACACCCGCGCCGTCAGGTGGCCGAGGGCGGCGAGCATGCGCAGGTGGGAGCGCGCCTGGACGCCCGCGCCGAGAACGGCGACGTCGCCGGGCGGCGCCAGGGCACGTAGGCAGGCCCCCGAGACGGCGGCGCTGCGCGCCGCGGTGAGGGCGGCGGCGGACATGACGCAGCGGGGGATCCCGGTCGTGGAGTCGTTGACGATCATGACCCCGGAGGTGGTCGGCAGGCCGCGCAGCGCGTTGTCGGGGGCCACCGCGATCCACTTGCAGCCCAGGAGGCCGCGCTCGGGGAACGCCGCGGGCATGGCGTGCGCGCGCAGGTTGGCGGCCGTGCGGACACCGGGCTTGGGGGGGACGTCGGCTCGGCCCTCGGCAAGGGCGAGAAGCCCCTCCTCGGCGAGGTCGACGAGCACGCCGGGCGCCGGCAGCAGGGCCTGGACATCGTCGTCGGAGAGCATGCGCACCCGCCACACGGTAGGGCACCCGCGGACCGGGAGACACCCGGCAGAGAAGTGAGGGCCCCGGGAAGTATGAGTTCCCGGGGCCCTCTCCCGGCGACGGCCGAAGCCTCCACCGGTGGCCGGCACCGAAGCGCCGACCTCGGCTCGGGCCAAGGCCCGAACCGTGGTCCCGAGACCGAGGCCTCCGGACTGACCAGAGCCGAAACCCTGGCCTGACCAGAGCCGAAACCCTGGCCTGACCAGAGCCGAAACCCTGGCCTGACCAGAGCCGAAACCCTGGCCTGACCAGAGCCGAAACCCTGGCCTGACCAGAGCCGAAACCCTGGCCTGACCGCGGGCCGAAGCCCCCGGTCCGAACCGGAGCCTAGACCCCGGTCCCGCACCCGCCTTGCGGCGGCTACGGGTGTATGTCTAGTCGCGTCGGGCGGTCCGCGCAAGGGGTTTGGCGAGAATCCACCGGCCTTTCTTGGCGGCCCCGGCGTGTCGCGACGACACGCCGACTTCGTTGTGACACAAGTGAATTCGCGTCCCGCTGGCCCCCGGGCATGGGTGAGGGCCCCGGGAAGTATGAGTTCCCGAGGCCCTCGGCGACCCGAGCCGAGACCCTGGTCGACGCTCTCACCGAGGTGATCGCGTAGGTGTATGTGTAGTCCTCTCCGGCGCCCCATGCAACCCGTATCGCGGACTTTCCCGTCGAGTGTGTGAGGCGTCACGCTGCAGGCGCTCGGCGACCCGGGTGACAGGATGGCCGGCATGCCCGTGCTGCCCGACGCCGACCCGGCTCCGCCGAGCGGCGAGCTGCCCGCGGCGGCGCTCGCCGGGCTCGCCGGGCACCCGTTCGGGGTCTACGTCCATGTCCCGTTCTGCTCGGTCCGATGCGGCTACTGCGACTTCAACACCTACACCCTCGGTGAGCTCGGCGCGGGGGTCGAGGCGACCCGGGTCTACCGGGACGCGGCCCTGGCCGAGCTCGACCTCGCGGCTCGGGTGCTCGGCCCGCGCGCGCCCGCCGCGGACACGGTCTTCGTCGGCGGGGGGACGCCGACGATGCTCGACGCCGACGACCTCGTCCGGCTGCTCGACGGCATCCGGGACCGGTTCGGTCTCGCGCCCGGCGCCGAGGTCACCGTCGAGGCGAACCCGGACTCGGTCTCCGGACCATCCCTGGCGACCCTCGCGGCTGGAGGGGTCACCCGGGTGTCGCTGGGGATGCAGTCCGCGGTGCCGCACGTGCTGGCCACCCTCGACCGGACACATCGGCCCGACGCCGTGCGGGTTGCGGTCGAGGCGGCCCGGGCGGTCGGCCTGCGGACGAGCGTCGATCTCATCTACGGCACGCCCGGCGAGAGCGCCGCGGACTGGCGGGCCAGTCTCGAGGCGGTGGTGGCCCTCGCGCCGGACCACGTCTCGGCCTACGCGCTCGTCGTCGAGGAGGGCACCCGGCTCGCCGTCCGGGTCCGCCGAGGTGAGGTCCCGGCGCCGCAGGACGACGACGAGGCGGAGAAGTACGAGCTCGCCGAGGAGGTGCTGACGGACGCGGGCTACCGGTGGTACGAGGTGAGCAACTGGGCCCGGGAGGACGCCGCGCGGTGCCGCCACAACGAGGGGTACTGGGGCGACGGGGCCTGGTGGGGGGTCGGGCCCGGAGCTCACAGCCATGTCGGCGGCGTGCGGTGGTGGAACGTCAAGCACCCGGGGACGTATGCCGCCCGCCTGACGGACCGGCTCTCCCCGGGGGCCGGCCGCGAGGAGCTGACCGACCGGCAGCGCTACGACGAGCGGGTCCTCCTCGGGGTCCGCGTCCGGGACGGTCTCGCCCTCGACGCCCTCGACGCCCCCGGTCGCCAGGCGGTGGCGGGGCTGGTCGCAGACCGGCTCCTCGACGGCCCTGCGGCGGTCCGCGACCGGCGTGCGGTCCTCACCCTGCGGGGCCGGCTGCTCGCCGACGCCGTCGTCCGCCGGCTGCTCGGGATGGCCGGTTGACCCCGTCGCGTCGCAGCGGCGAGAGTGGCGACATGACGCCATCACGCACGCCTCGCCTGGCCGGCCGCACCGCCCTCGTCACTGGAGCCAGCCGAGGCATCGGCCTCGGCATCGCCCAGCGACTGGTCGAGGAGGGGGCCCGCGTCGTCGTCACCGCGCGCAAGGCCGACCCGCTCGAGGCCGCCGTCGCGCAGCTCGGCGGGCCGGAGCACGCCGTCGCGGTTGCCGGGGCCGCGGACGACCCCGAGCACCAGGATGCTGCCCTTGCGGCGGGCGCCGCGGCGTTCGGGCCGGTCGACCTGCTCGTCAACAACGCCGGGATCAACCCGGCGTTCGGTCCGCTCCTCGACCTCGACCTCGGCGCCGCCCGGAAGATGCTCGAGGTCAACACGCTCGCCGCCCTGGCATGGACCCAGCGGGTGTGTGCCGCGGGTCTGCGGGAGCGAGGAGGCGCCATCGTCAACGTCGCGTCCGTCGCGGGACTGCGTCCGGCGCCGGGCATCGGTTTCTACGGGGCGACGAAGGCGATGGTCATCCACCTCACCGAGGAGCTCGCCGTCGAGCTGGGGCCCGACGTTCGGGTCAACGCCGTCGCTCCGGCGGTCGTCAAGACCCGGTTCGCCGCCGCGCTGTACGAGGGCCGCGAGGAGGCGGTGGCTGCCGCGTACCCCCTGAGGCGTCTCGGGGTACCTGAGGACGTCGCCGGCGCGGTCGCCTTCCTGCTCTCGGACGATGCGGCCTGGGTCACCGGCCAGACCATCGTCGTCGACGGCGGCCTGCTGCTCACCGGTGGGGTGTGACCCGCTCCCAGGCCGAGGGCGGCCACCGATGACGGTGGCCGCCCTCTCTGGCAGGGGTGAGCGGGTCTAGCTGACCAGCCGCGGCGTCAGGGGCGGGGTCCACCACTCGCCGCGGTTGGCGTGGAGGGCGCCCATGAGGTGGATGGCGACGGCGACGGCGAGGATGATGGCGGCCGCCGTGATGGCGGCGCCGGTGTCGACGGCCGACAGCATGATGGCCAGGAACAGCCCGAACGCCGTCATGATCTGGACGTTGACGGCGCTGGCCGCGTGGGCACGAACGAAGTCGGACTTGTCCTTGTGGATGAGGAACACGATGAGCGAGGTGAGGAACCCCAACGAGCCGACGCTCACGACGGCGACGATGGCGGTGAGCCCGTGGGTGAGCATTGCCGCGGTGCGCTGGTCATCCGTCGCGGGGGCCGCCGGGGGGCGTCCACCCCGCGCTGCGGAGTGGCGCGGGGTGGCGACGGCGCCGCTGGCGTCCTCGGTCATGGGTCGTTCCTCCTTGAGGGGTGTTCTGGGCCCCAGTAGACGACACGGGGGTGGCACCTGTCCGACGTTTGGTGCAGGGTCGGCCTTTCGACCGACCGGGGGCGGGTCCGGACGGCTGGTCCCCCCGTCGGCCCGGCTACCCGTCGTCCTCGGGCGCGGTGACGAAGTCGATGAGCTCCTCCACCCGGGCGAGCAGCGCCGGCTCGAGATCGGCGTAGTCGCGGACCGAGCCGAGGATGCGCCGCCAGGCCCCGGCCAGGTCGGCCTGGGTCCGGTTCGGCCAGCCGAGGTGGGCGACGATGCCGGCCTTCCAGGGGGTTCCGCGCGCGACGTGCGGCCAGGTCGGCATCCCCAGCCGTTCGGGGCGCACCGACTCCCACACGTCGACGAACGGGTGACCGACGATGAGGACGTGGGCGGCATACGGCCGGAGGCGGCGGGCCCGCTCGGCGACGGCCCACTCCTTGGTGCCCGGGACGAGGTGGTCGACGAGCACCCCCATCCGCCGGCCCGGCCCCGGCGCGAAGGCGCGGACCGCGTCCTCGAGGTCGTCGACCCCGTTGAGCATCTCGACGACGACGCCCTCGGCCCGCAGGTCCGCGCCCCAGACCTTCTCGACGAGCTCGGCGTCATGGCGGCCCTCGACGAAGATCCGCGACGCCGCCGCCACCCTGGCGGTGGTCTGCTCGGCCGTGCGGGAGCCGCTGGCGGTCCGCGCCGCAGCCGCCCGGGCCCGAGCGAGGCGCTCCCGCTGGGCAACGGCAGGCGGGGTGAGCACGACGGGGGCGCCGTCGAGGAGGAAGCCCGGCCCCAGCGGGAAGGCCCGCAGCCGGCCCCGGCGGTCCTCGAGATGGACGACATGGATGCCCCCGGCCTTCTCGACGCGGGAGACGGCACCGCACCATCCGGTCTCGACATCCTCGACGACGAGACCGAGCTCGGCGGGCGTCGGGACGGCTCGTCCGCGGCGCGGCACCCGCCAGTCCCCGGCGAGGACATCGGCGCCGTACCGGTCGGCGGGGGAACGGTCGGTCACGGCTCCCGAGGCTAGACGCGGGTGGAGGGCATCCCCGTCCGGCGCGCCGACGGCCCGCGTTCTCGTCACAAGCGCCCCGGTAGGTACGAGTGGGTCCATCTCGGCCGGACGACGTAGGATTGGCACTCAAGGCAGGCGAGTGCCAGCCCATGCGCCGGCCGGCTCCAGCGCGGATCGCGGGGGTGGCCGGCGGTGCCGACGCGGTTGAGGAGGTGCCCCCATGAGCGACGAGCGACGTCTCGCCGTGCTGCGCGCCATCGTCCAGGACTACGTGGAGACCTCCGAGCCCGTCGGGTCGAAGGCGCTGCTCGACCGGCATCAGCTCGGTGTCTCGGCAGCGACGATCCGCAACGACATGGCGGCGCTCGAGGAGGAGGGCCTCATCGCCGCCCCGCACACGAGCGCGGGGCGGATCCCGACCGACGCGGGGTACCGGCTCTTCGTCGACCGGCTGAGTGCCATCAAGCCGATGAGCCCCCCGGAGCGCCGCGCCGTGGCGCACTTCCTCGACGGCGCCGTCGACCTCGACGACATCGTCGACCGGACCGTCCGGCTGCTGGCCTCGCTCACCCATCAGGTCGCCGTCGTCCAGTACCCCTCGCTGACCCGGTCGACGGTCCGGCACATCGAGCTCGTCCCCATCGGCAGCGACCGGCTGCTGGTCGTTCTCATTCTCAACACCGGTCGCGTCGAGCAGCGGGTGATCGAGACGTCCACCGACCTGTTCGACGCCGAGGCCGAGGCTCTGCTGGCCCGGCTCCGGGCCGAGGTCAACGTCGCGACGGCGGGGCAGTCCCTGCGGGCGGCCGCGATCGGACTGGCGGGGCTCCCGGAGGCCCTCGACCCGGACGACCGTGACCTCGTCCGCGAGATCGCTGCGGCCTTCGACGACGCCCTCGTCGAGGAGCGCGAGGAGCGGGTGGTTCTCGCCGGGACGGCGAACCTGGCCCGCCTCGGGTCGGACTTCCCCGCCTCGATCGGACCCGTGCTCGAGGCCCTCGAGGAGCACGTCGTCCTGCTCAAGCTCCTCGGCGTGGCGCACGAGCAGAGTGACGTCGCGGTGCGGATCGGTCACGAGAACCCGTTCGCCGGGCTGCACGCGACGTCGATGGTGACCAGCGGCTACGGCACCGGGGCCGAGCTCGTCGCCGGGCTCGGCGTCGTCGGTCCGACCCGGATGGACTACCCGACGACGATGGCCGCGGTCCGCACGGTCGCGACCTACGTCTCCCGGTTGCTCGCAGAATGACCCCGACAGCATCGTCGCGCCGCGCCGCGCGGCATACCCCCACCAGCCCCGACCCCCTGCGAAGGACTCGTTCGTGAACGACTACTACGCCGACCTCGGCGTGGACCGAGACGCCAGCGCCGAGGAGATCAAGCGTGCCTACCGCAAGGCCGCCCGTCGCCTCCACCCCGACGTCAACCCCGGGGCGGAGGCGGAGGAGCAGTTCAAGAAGGTCTCCCAGGCGTACGACGTCCTCTCCGACCCCGAGAAGCGGCGGTCATACGACGTCGGCGCCGACCCGTATGCCGCCGGCGGTGCCAACTTCGGTCAGGGGTTCTCCTTCAGCGACATCATGGACGCGTTCTTCGGCGCCGGAGCCGGTGCCGGGGCGGGCGCAACGCACGGACCGCGGTCGCGGCGCAGCCGGGGCCAGGACGCCCTCGTCCGTCTCGATATCGACCTCGTCGACGCCGTGTTCGGCGGCGAGAAGGACCTCACGGTCGACACGGCCGTCGCGTGCGGTTCGTGTCATGGTGCGGGGACCCAGCCCGGCACGTCGCCGCGCCCGTGCGACGTCTGTGGCGGGGCCGGCGAGATCCGACAGGTCCAGCGCAGCTTCCTCGGTCAGGTCATGACCAGCCGCCCGTGCATGACCTGCCACGGGTACGGCACGGTCATCCCCAACCCGTGCTTCGAGTGCTCCGGCGACGGCCGGGTGCGGACCCGCCGGACCCTGACGATCAGGATCCCGGCAGGCGTCGACACCGGCACTCGCATCCAGCTCGCCGGGGAGGGCGAGGTCGGCCACGGCGCCGGGCCCGCCGGCGACCTCTACGTCGAGGTGGCCGTCAAGGGCCACCCGACGTTCCAGCGGCGCGGGGACGACCTGCACACCACGCTGGAGGTGCCGATGACGGCCGCCGCGCTGGGCGCGACCCTCACCCTCGACACGCTCGACGGCCCCCGCGAGATCGACGTCAGGCCCGGCACCCAGTCCGGCGACCGGACCACCCTGCGCGGTCTCGGGGTGACCCACCTGCGTAGCTCCGCCCGCGGGGACGTCGTCGTCCACATCCTCGTCCAGACTCCGACCCGCCTCGACGCCGAGCAGGAGGGGCTGCTCCGAGCGCTGGCCGCGCTCCGCGGTGAGGAGAAGCCCGAGGCGCGGGTCGCCACACCCGGCGACGGCTCGCTGTTCGGCAAGCTGCGCGATGCGTTCAAGGCCCACTGAGGCGGCGGCGCGCCGCTCCGGCATGCCGTCATGACCCTCCCGCTCTATCTCGTCGATGCCGCGGCGCTCGGCCGGGCCGTCCGTGGAACAACGCTGCGGCTCGACGGGCCCGAGGGTCGGCACGCGGCGACGGTGCGGCGCACCTCGGCGGGCGAGCGGCTGCTCGTGGGCGACGGGGCCGGCCGTCTGGCCACCTGCGCGGTTCTCGCGGTGGTCTCGGGGGCCCTCGACCTGCGGGTCGAGGAGGTCGCCGACGTCCCGGCCGCCGACCCGTCCTTCGTCCTCGTCCAGGCGCTTGCCAAGGGAGACCGCGACGAGCAGGCCATCGAGGCGGCGACCGAGCTCGGCGTCGACGAGGTGGTCCCGTGGCAGGCGTCGCGGAGCATCGTCCAGTGGCGCGGCGACCGGGGCGCGAAGTCATGGCACAAGTGGGATGGGGTGCTCGTCGCGGCGACGAAACAGTCCCGCAGGGCGTGGCGGCCCCGGCTTGCTCCGATGGCGACCACGGCCGACCTGGCGGGGCGCGTCGCCGGAGCGGCGGCGGCATACGTCCTCCATGAGGAGGCGACCGACGCCCTGGCGACGACCATGCTGCCCGCCTCGGGTGACGTGGTCCTCGTCGTCGGACCTGAGGGCGGCATCGCGCCCGAGGAGCTCACGATGCTCACCGGGGCCGGCGCCCGGGCGGTGCGGCTCGGCCGCCATGTGCTGCGCTCCTCCAGCGCCGGCCCCGCCGCGCTCGCCGTCCTGTCCGCCGCCGCCCGCTGGCGCTGAGTGGTCCGGCGGGACGCCCGTGGCCCCGGCTCGGGCACGGTGGCTATCGTCGGGCCATGACCGCCACCGACCCGTCCTGCCTGTTCTGCCGGATCATCGACGGCGAGATCCCCGCGACCGTCGTCGCGACGACCGCATCATCGGTGGCCTTCCGTGACGTCAACCCGCAGGCCCCGACACACGTGCTCGTCGTGCCGCGCCGCCACGTCGAGAATGCCGGTGAGCTGGCTGCCGCCGACGCCGGTGAGCTGGCCGACATCGTCGCGACGGCCCGCCGGGTGGCCGAGGAGGAGGGGCTGGCCGACGGGTACCGGCTCGTCTTCAACACCGGCACGCAGGCGGGGCAGTCGGTGTTCCATGCCCACCTGCACCTGCTGGGTGGCCGCGACCTCGGCTGGCCTCCGGGCTGAGGTGCGCCGCGCGAGGCCGGTATCGGCAGGCGCGCGGTCGGGCGGCGACCGTAGACTGACCTGACGATGACAGAGAGCCACCCGGATACCGCTGCGGCCGCAGGCCCGGCCGCGGTCCATGTGCCACAGCACACCGTTGTCGTCCCCCCGGACGTCCAGATGGTCGCGCTGCTCGGACCGCACGACGAGCTGCTCCGGACGATAGAGCGGCAGTTCGCACAGACGTCGATCCATGTCCGCGGCAACGAGTTCACCATCTCCGGGTCGAGCGGCGACGTCGCCCTCGTCGAGCGGCTCATCGACGAGCTTCTCGCCGTGCTCGACGCCGGCCAGGCCCTCAACCGGGACGCCGTCGAGCGCTCCATCGGGATGCTGCGGGCGCAGACGAGCGAGCGGCCGGCCGACGTCCTGACGATGAACATCGTCTCCTCCCGCGGGCGGACCATCCGGCCCAAGACCCTCGGCCAGAAGCGCTACGTCGACGCGATCGACCAGCACACCATCGTCTTCGGCATCGGCCCGGCCGGGACGGGCAAGACCTACCTCGCCATGGCCAAGGCGGTCGCCGCGCTGCAGGCCAAGCGGGTCAACCGGATCATCCTCACCCGCCCGGCCGTCGAGGCGGGGGAGCGGCTCGGCTTCCTCCCGGGGACGCTCAACGACAAGATCGACCCCTACCTGCGCCCGCTGTACGACGCCCTCCACGACATGGTCGACCCCGAGTCGATCCCCCGCCTGATGGCCGCAGGGACGATCGAGGTCGCCCCCCTGGCATACATGCGTGGACGCTCGCTGAACGACGCCTTCATCATCCTGGACGAGGCACAGAACACCTCGCCGGAGCAGATGAAGATGTTCCTCACCCGACTGGGCTTCGGGTCGACGATGGTCGTGACCGGCGATGTCACCCAGGTCGACCTGCCCGGCGACTCCCAGAGCGGGCTGCGGATCGTCCGCGAGATCCTCGGCGAGCTCGGCGACGTCCATTTCGCCGAGCTGACCGCGCACGACGTCGTCCGCCACCCACTCGTCGGGGCCATCGTCGACGCCTATGGCCGGTGGGACGCGGTGCGGCGCGACCGCGGCCGACCCCGGACCGGCGCACGGCGGCACACCATCGACGACGCCGAGCATGAGGGGGGCGGACATGAGCATCGACGTTCTCAACGAGACTGACGTCGAGCTCGACGAGCTCGAGCTCGTCGGCTGCGCGCGCTACGTCCTGGCCCAGATGCGCGTTCACCCGGCCGCGGACCTGTGCATCCGGCTCGTCGACGAGCCGGCCATGGAGACGCTCCACGTCCAGTGGATGGACCTGCCCGGGCCAACCGACGTCATGAGCTTCCCGATGGACGAGCTCCGCCCGGGACGGGAGGACGTCGATCCCGAGGAGGGCATCCTCGGCGACATCGTGCTGTGCCCGACCGTCGCCGCGCGGCAGGCCGTCGAGGCCGGCCACGCGCTCGAGGAGGAGCTGCTTCTGCTCACGACCCACGGCATCCTCCACCTCCTCGGTTTCGACCACGCAGAGGAGGGCGAGGAGCGAGAGATGTTCGACCTCCAGCGGCAGCTGCTCCTCACCTTCCTCGCCACCCGTGGGCGAGCGGGCTGACCAGCGGCGATGGTCCGTCTTCTCGTCCTGTCGGCGCTCGGCGTCGTCGTTGCCTTCGTGCTTGCCGCCTTCGAGGCGGCCCTGTCCCGGATGTCCCGGGTCCGTTCCCAGGAGCTCCTCGACGACCACCGTCCGGGTGCCGGGGCCCTCGTCAAGGTCGTCGGGGACGGCGGGTCCTACCTGTCCGTGCTCGCCTTCGTCCGCGTCGTCTTCGAGACGGTGACGGCCGTCATGGTGACGATCGCCGTCGTCCAGGGTGTCACCGAGACCTGGCGTCGGGTACTCCTCGCCACGGCGATCATGGTCGTCGTCTCCTTCGCCCTCGTCGGCGTCTCGCCGCGGACGATCGGCGTCCAGCACAGCACGGGGGTGGCCCTCGTCGCCGCGCCGGTCGCCATCTGGCTGCGCCGGGTGCTCGGGCCGGTCGCCCGTCTCCTCGTCGCCATCGCCAATGCCGTCACGCCCGGTCCCGGATACCGCGACGGGCCCTTCCAGTCCGAGTCCGAGCTGCGTGACCTCGTCGACCTCGCGGGCGAGTCGGCGCTGATCGAGGCGGGTGAGCGGGCGATGATCCACTCCGTCTTCGAGCTCGGCGACACCGTCGCCCGTGAGGTCATGGTGCCCCGTACCGACATGGTGACGATCGACGCCGACCGGAACGCCCGCCAGGGGATGAACCTCTTCATCCGCTCGGGGTTCTCGCGGATCCCCGTCGTCGGCGAGGACTCCGACGACATCCTCGGTCTGCTCTACCTCAAGGACGTCGTCCGTCGCACGACGGCCGATGCCGACGCGTGGACCGTGCCGGTGACCGAGCTCATGCGACCGATGCCCTTCGTGCCCGAGAGCAAGCCCGTCGACGACCTGCTCGCCGAGATGCAGCGTGACCAGACCCATCTCGCCGTCGTCGTCGACGAGTACGGCGGAACGGCCGGGCTCGTGACCATCGAGGACATCCTCGAGGAGATCGTCGGAGAGATCGCCGACGAGTACGACCGCGAGAACCCCGAGATCGAGCCACTGGACGACGGGCTGCTCCGGGTGGACGCGACGATGGACATCGACGACCTCGCCGACTACCTCGGCATCGAGATCGAGGAGGACGAGGTCGACACCGTCGGCGGTCTCATCGGCAAGAGCGTCGGGCGGGTGCCCATCGTGGGCTCCACCTGTGAGGTCGCCGGCCTGCGCCTCACCGCCGAGAAGATGGCCGGCCGCCGTCACCGCATCGCGAGCGTCATCGTCGAACGGCTGGCCGGCGGAGTCGACGACGGCGAGGATGGAGCCGTTCTGGGCGAGGCACGGGGGGAGGGCCGATGAGCGGGCCGGGAACCCGGGACGACGGGTATGCCGCCGGCTTCGCCTGTATCGTCGGTCGGCCCAACGCCGGCAAGTCCACCCTGACCAACGCCCTGGTGGGGGCCAAGGTGGCCATCACGTCGAGCAAGCCCCAGACGACCCGGCACACGATCCGCGGGATCGTCACCACGGACACGCGGCAGCTGATCCTCGTCGACACGCCAGGCCTCCACAAGCCACGCACGCTGCTCGGGGAGCGGCTCAACGACCTCGTGCGCGAGGCGCTCCTCGAGGTCGACGTCATCGGGTTCTGCCTCCCGAGCGACCAACGGATCGGGCCGGGCGACACGTTCATCGCCCGCGAGCTCGCCGAGGTCCAGCGGGCCAGGCACACCCCCGTCGTCGCCATCGCGACCAAGTCCGACCTCGTCGACCGGGAGCGCCTCGCCGAGCACCTCATCGCCATCGACCGGCTCGCCGACTGGGCCGCGATCGTGCCGTGTTCGGCGACGTCGGGGGCGCAGGTCGACGAGCTCGCCGACGAGCTGATGGCCCACCTGCCGCCCTCGCCGGGCCCGTTGTACCCGGACGGGGTGCTCACCGACGAGCCCGAGGCCGTCATGATCGCCGAGCTCGTCCGCGAGGCGGCTCTCGAGGGCGTCCGGGACGAGCTGCCGCACAGCCTCGCCGTCGTCGTCGAGGAGATGGTGCCTCGCGAGGGCCGGCCGTTGGAGAGGCCGCTGCTCGACGTCCGGGTCAACGTCTACGTCGAGCGCTCCTCGCAGAAGGCGATCGTCATCGGGCGTGGAGGTTCGCGGCTGCGCGAGGTGGGCACCAACGCGCGGCGCGGTATCGAGGCCCTGCTCGGCCAACGGGTCCACCTCGACCTCCATGTCAAGGTCGCCAAGGACTGGCAACGCGATCCGAAGCAGCTCCAGCGGCTCGGCTTCTGACCACTCGGCGCGTATCAGACCCGCGGTGAGGCTGTCCTTACCTTCGAAGGGGTACGCTGCCCCGAGGGGGAAAGGGGGACCGCCATGGAACACCTGTTCCGCGTCATCGTGTTGCACCCGGGGGACCTGCCGGAGGGCTTCGAGGTCACCGTGCTCGACTCGGCCGTCACCGACGGTGCCGAGAACCGCCGGGCCGCCAGGCGGGCCGCGGCGGCGTTCCTCGGCTCGGGACGTGCGGTGCGTCATCCGGGCGAGCTGTGGCAGGCGGGTGTGGCCGTTGCCGTCCACGACCTGCTCCAGGGGGGCCCGAGGCCGATCGCCGACGTCATCGGGGTCGTGGCCGAGGTCTGCGGGCGTCCGCTGGGTGCGGTCGCCGGTGCGCCGTCGCTGACGGCCAGCCAGCGCCGCGTGGCCGACACGCTCGTCTCCGTCGAGCTCGTCGGGCACGCCGACGACGTCGACGTGGCGATGCTCGCCGCGGCCGCCCAGGGCTATGACGTCCTCTGCCGTGCCGCCGCCGGGCAGGACCCAGTGGGCCTGCGGCCCTTGGCCATGCCGCGGATCGGCGTGGCCGAGTCTCCGCGGGGCCGCGTCGCGTCCTGACGTAGCCCGTGCCGGCCCACCACGCGGGAGGATCGTCGGGACCCAGGGAGGCGTCATTGACGTCCACCGAGACCGTGGCGGCGGTCCGGGCGGTGAGCGGTGCGGTCACATCCTGAGCGCGGCGCCCGGCATACGGACCACTGCCTAGACTTGGCCGCATGCGAGTCGGAGTCTTCGGAGCCACCGGTCAGGTCGGCTCGGTCATGCGCACCCTCCTCGCCGAGCGGTCCTTCCCGCTCGACGGCATCCGCTTCTTCGCCTCGGCGCGCTCGGCCGGGACGACGCTGCCGTGGGCCGACGGTGAGGTCGTCGTCGAGGACACCGCCACTGCCGACTTCGCGGGTCTCGACATCGCGCTGTTCTCCAACGGTGGCTCGACGTCGAGGCGGTGGGCTCCGACGGTCGCCGCGGCGGGTGCGACGGTCATCGACAACTCCAGCGCCTGGCGGGGTGACCCCGACGTGCCGCTCGTCGTCGCCGAGGTCAACCCCGGCGACCTGGACGTCATCCCCAAGGGGATCGTCGCCAACCCGAACTGCACGACGATGGCGGCCATGCCGGCCCTCAAGCCGCTGCACGACCACGCGGGCCTGGTCCGGCTCACCGTCGCGAGCTACCAGGCGGTCTCCGGCTCGGGCGGCAAGGGCGTCGTCGAGCTCGACTCCCAGCTGCGCGCGGGCTACGCATCGGGTGACCCGAGCGACCTGAGGCTCCGGGGCGACGCGGTGCGGCTGCCGGCCCCGGCCGTGTATGCCGTGCCCGTCGGTTTCAACGTCGTCCCGCTCGCCGGGTCCTACGTCGAGGACGGCTCGGGCGAGACCGACGAGGAGCAGAAGCTGCGCAACGAGTCCCGCAAGATCCTGCACATCCCCGACCTCCTCGTCTCCGGGACGTGCGTCCGGGTGCCGGTCTTCACCGGGCACTCCCTGGCCATCCACGCCGAGTTCGCCTCGGACATCACCCCCGAGGACGCCCTCGCCCTGCTCGACAAGGCGCCCGGTGTCGTCGTCGCCGACGTGCCCAACCCGCTCGAGGCGGCGGGGCGAGACGAGGTGTTCGTCGGCCGGGTGCGGCGCGACCAGGCGGCTCCGGAGGGCCGGGGCCTGGTGCTCTTCGTCGTCGGCGACAACCTGCGCAAGGGCGCGGCCCTCAACGCCGTCCAGGTCGCCGAGGAGCTGTTCGCGCGCCGCTGAGTCCCCGCCTTCCATCGCTCGGTCGAGGTAATCCGGTGCCGTCTGGTGGTCCTCGAATACCTCGATTGCCGAGGGGGGGCCGGGAGTCGAGGTAATCCGGTGCCGTCTGGTGGTCCTCGAATACCTCGATTGCCGAGGGGGGCCGGGGCCCTAGCGCACCCGGCGCCGGACGTTCTCGGCCTGGCTCGGACCCGGGTCCCAGTCGGCGACCCACGGGCCGGTGCCCTCGCTCGGGTCGAGCACCCCGTCCTCGAGCCAGGTGAGCTCGCCGGCAAGCACTCGCCGGGCGAGCTCGGTGTCGGAGTCGTCGGTGTTGGTCCACAGGGCGTCGAAGAGCCGTTCGACGCGGAGCCGGGCCTGGGCACAGAAGGCGTCGGCCAGTCCGTATGCCGTGCTCTGGACCTGGGGCTCGCCGGCCGGGTCGGTGCGGAGCATCTCGGCCCGGCTGACCGCACAGGCCATCGCGAAGAGCTCGGCCCCGATGTCGACGACCCGCCCGAGGAAGACCTGCTTGTACTCCATCCGCGCCTGCCACCGGGACATGCCGTAGAAGGTCTGCCGGGCCAGCTTGCGGGAGGAACGCTCGATGAAGCGCAGGTGCGTGCCCAGGGCGCCGAACTCGGTGTACGAGCTGGGCATGTCGCCCTTGCCGGTCGCCAGGTGGGGGAGCCACTTGGCGTAGAAGCCGCTCGCGTCGACGGCCGCCTTGGCCTTGGCGAGCAGATGAGCGTCCTGCGAGGCGAGCGCTCCCGCCGCCTTGAGGTGCTCGTCGAGAGCCTCCCGGGCGATGAGCAGGTGCATGATCTCGGTCGAGCCCTCGAAGATCCGGTTGATCCGCAGGTCGCGGAGCAGCTGCTCGGCCGGCACGGCCCGTTCGCCACGGGCAGCGAGTGACTCGGCCGTCTCGTAACCGCGACCACCGCGGATCTGGACGAGCTCGTCGGCGATCCGCCAGGCCATCTCGCTCGACCAGAGCTTGGCGAGCGCGGCCTCGATCCTGATGTCCTTCGTGTGGGCGTCCGCGAGCTGGGCGGACATCTCGACGACGGCCTCGAGGCCGAAGGTCGTCGCGGCGATGAAGGCGATCTTCTCGGCGACGGCCGCGTGCTCGCCGACCGGCTTGCCCCACTGGACCCGGGCGGCGGACCACTCGCGGGCGATCTTCAGCGACCACTTCCCGGCCGCGGCGCACACCGCGGGGATGGACAGCCGTCCGGCGTTGAGGGTGGTCAGGGCGATCTTGAGGCCGTCGCCCTCCTCGCCGAGCCGGTTCTCGGCCGGGACGCGCACCTGGTGGAAGCGGGTGACGCCGTTCTCGATCCCGCGCAGTCCCATGAAGGCGTTGCGTCGCTCGACGGTGATGCCCGGGCTGTCGGCGTCGACGACGAACGCGCTGATCCCGCCGGGGCCGCCGTCGTGTGCCGGGACCCGGGCCATGACGACGACCAGCTCGGCGACGACACCGTTCGTCGTCCACAGCTTGAGCCCGTCGAGGACGTATGCCGTTCCGTCCTGGGTGGGTGTCGCCGTGCTACCGAGCCTGGCCGGGTCGGACCCGACGTCCGGTTCGGTGAGGAGGAAGGCCGAGATGGCACCCTCGGCACAGCGGGAGAGGAACCGCTGCTTCTGCTCCTCGGTGCCGACGAGCTTGACCGGCTCGGGGACGCCGATCGACTGGTGGGCGGAGAAGAGGGCGCCCAGGCTCGGGCTCACCGAGCCGACGAGCATGAGGGCGCGGCTGTAGGCGGACATGGTCAGACCCAGCCCGCCGTACTCACGGGGGATCTTCATCCCGAACGCCCCGATCTCGGCAAGCCGGGCGACGTCCTCGTCGGGGATCCGTGACTCACGTTCGATGCGGGCGCCGTCGACGCCGTTGAGCACCTCGCGCAGCGTCGCGAGGAAGTCCTCGGCGCGTGCCTCGTCCTCCGGGTCGGCGCGCGGGTGGGGGTGGACCAGCTCGATGTCGAACCGGCCGAGGTAGAGCTCCTTGGCGAAGCTCGGCCGGGTCCACGTCGTCTCCCGGGCCGCCTCGGCGACCTCGCGGGCCTGCTGCTCGGTGACCTGGCCGGTCCCGTTCTCGTGTTCGGTGTCCGCGCTCATCACCGTCGTCCTTTCCCTCGTCAGTGAGGTAGGCCACACCTTACGGAACGGTGGGGCCGCCGTCCTGTGCGCCCCCGGGACCCGGCCACCTGCTGAGATCACCCGCCGTGGTAGGCAGGGCCCATGAACGGCACCCGCGCCCTCGTCCGTCGCCCCGGCCCCCGCCTCGCCGAGGGGGAGGTCACCCACCTCGACCGTTCGCCCGTCGATGTCGACCTCGCCATGGAGCAGTGGGCGGGCTACGTCGCGGCCCTGACGGGTGCCGGCTGGACGACCACCGAGGTCGGTCCGGCCGACGAGTGCCCGGACGCCGTCTTCATCGAGGACCCGGTTGTCGTCTACGGGGACCTCGCCGTCATCGCCCGCCCCGGTGCCGCGTCGCGGCGGCCCGAGACGGTGGCGGTCGAACGGGTCGTCCGGGACCTCGGCTACCGGGTGGCCCGGATCGAGGCCCCCGGCACGCTGGACGGTGGCGACGTCCTCAAACACGGCGGGACGGCCTACGTCGGCCTCGGGGGCCGCACCAACGGGGTCGGCATCCAGCAGCTCGCGCGACACCTGCGCGAGTTCGGCGTCCGCGTCCAGGCGGTGCCGGTGACCAGGGCGCTGCACCTCAAGAGCGCTTTGACCGCGCTACCCGACGGGACGGTCATCGGCTGGCCGCCGGTCGTCGACGATGCCGAGGCGTTCCCGCGGTACCGCACCGCCCTCGAGGAGCCAGGAGCGCACGTCGTCCTCCTCGGGGAGGGCCACCTGCTCATGGCCGCGAGCGCGGTGCGGACCGCCGAACAGCTGCGCGGCGAGGGTCACACCGTGACCACCGTCGACATCTCGGAGTTCGAGAAGATGGAGGGCTGCGTCACCTGCCTGTCGGTGCGGCTGCGCGGGTAGGCGACGCGTCCGGATCGTGGGCGACGCCGTCCGGGAGGTGGACCGTGGCGGGGGGCAGGCGGCATACTGCTGACGTGCGTTTCTCGCGCCTCCTCCTTCGGTGCCGCGGCGGGGCCTGACATCGGCCGCCCCTCGTCGCGGAGTCGCTGCTGTCCCGGCTGAACCCGACCAGACCCCCAGACGAGGCGAGAAGCACCGATGATCCATCCCCAGCAGCCCTCGGGCATGCCGATCCAGAAGTACCTCCCATTCCAGGACCAGATCCAGGTCGACCTCCCCGACCGCACCTGGCCGGACCGGGTGATGACCACGGCGCCGCGCTGGTGCGCCGTCGACCTGCGCGACGGGAACCAGGCCCTCATCGACCCGATGGACACCGAGCGCAAGATGCGGATGTTCAAGCTCCTCGTCTCGATGGGCTACAAGGAGATCGAGGTCGGCTTCCCCAGCGCCAGCCAGACCGACTTCGACTTCTGCCGCGAGCTCATCGAGGGTGGCCACATCCCCGACGACGTGACGATCCAGGTCCTCACCCAGGCCCGCGACCACCTCATCGAGCGAACCTATGACGCGATCCGCGGCTCCCGGCAGGCGATCGTCCACTTCTACAACTCGACCTCGGTGCTGCAGCGGCGCGTCGTCTTCGGGCTGGACCAGGACGGCATCGTCGACATCGCCGTCCAGGCCGGGCGGCTGTGCCGCAAGCTCGAGGAGACGGTCCCCGAGACGACGGTCTACTACGAGTACTCGCCGGAGTCCTACACCGGGACCGAGCTCGAGTTCGCCGTGCGGATCTGCAACGAGGTCATCGACGTCATCGACCCGACGCCGGACCACAAGATGATCATCAACCTCCCGGCCACGGTCGAGATGGCCACGCCCAACGTCTACGCCGACTCCATCGAGTGGATGAGCCGCCACCTCGCCCGGCGCGAGTCCATCGTCGTGTCCCTGCACCCCCACAACGACCGGGGCGAGGGCATCGCGGCCGCGGAGCTCGGCTACCTCGCCGGCGCCGACCGCATCGAGGGCTGCCTGTTCGGCAACGGCGAGCGCACCGGGAACGTCGACCTGGTCACCCTCGGCATGAACCTGTTCAGCCAGGGCATCGACCCGATGATCGACTTCTCCGACATGGCCGGGATCCGGCGCACCGTCGAGTACTGCAACCAGCTGCCCGTCCACGAGCGGCACCCGTGGGGTGGCGACCTCGTCTACACGGCCTTCTCCGGCTCCCACCAGGACGCCATCAAGAAGGGCCTGGAGGACATGGACCGCCGGTCGGTCGCTGCGGGTACCGACATCGACCACATCGACTGGGGGGTGCCGTACCTGCCGATCGACCCGCATGACATCGGCCGCACCTACGAGGCGGTCGTGCGCGTCAACAGCCAGTCCGGCAAGGGCGGCGTGTCCTACCTGCTCAAGCATGACTACGGCCTCGACCTGCCGCGCCGTCTCCAGGTGGAGTTCTCCAAGGTCGTCCAGGTTCGCGCGGACGCCGAGGGCGGCGAGCTGTCGGCCGAGCAGCTCTGGGAGATGTTCGAGGACGAGTACCTCCATGCCATCGACGCCGACCGCCGATGGGGTCGCTTCGCCCCGGTGCGCTCGAGCATCAGCGGTTCGGACCAGGGCGGCGACCACATCGAGTCGATCATCACCGACCGCGGCCAGGAGGTGACGATCCACGGGACGGGCAACGGGCCCATCGCCGCGTTCATCGACGCCCTCGGCCCGCTCGGGGTCGACGTCCGGGTCCTCGACTATGCGGAGCACGCGCTGTCCGCCGGTGGCGACGCCCGCGCGGCGGCGTATGTCGAGTGCGCCGTCGGCGACCGGGTCCTCTGGGGCGTCGGCCTGCACGAGTCGATCGTCAAGGCCTCGCTCCGGGCGATCATGTCCGCGGTCAACCGCGCCGAGCGCGACGAGATGGCCGACGAGACCTCGCAGACCTCGGTGGTACCCGTCGCCTGACCCTGGCGAGCCGGTACCACGGACCGGCCGGGTGGGCGCGCGGGGTCTGACCCCGATCGGGTATGCCGTGTGCCCCCCGGCCGACACCTCCTCGATCCGCCGCCACCGCGGCGCGCCGGGGAGGTCTCGGCGTGGCGGCCGGCTCCGGTCGGCCGGGTCCGTCGTCCGACCTGTCGGGAACGGCTGGCATGCTGGGCCGATGAGCGACAATGTGCGCGTCGAACGCGACGGGACGACGACCACGATCACCCTGACCCGGCCCGAGAAGCGCAACGCGCTCTCCGCCGAGGTCATGGCCGATCTCACCGAGGCGCTGCGCGAGGCGGGGCGCTCCGACGCGCTCGCCGTCGTCCTCGCCGCGGACGGGCCGGTGTTCTCGGCGGGGCACAACTTCGGGGACATGCGCGGTGCCGACCTGCGGGAGGCGCGCGACCTGTTCATCCAGTGCACCGAGATGATGGACACGGTCCAGTCCATCCCCCAGCCGGTCATCGCCCGGGTGCACGCCCTGGCCACCGCGGCCGGATGCCAGCTCGTCGCGTCGTGCGACCTCGCCGTCGCGGCCGACACCGCCGGCTTCGCGATCCCCGGTGGCAAGGGCGGGCTGTTCTGCCACACCCCGCTCGTCGCCGTCGCGCGCAACGTCGGGCGCAAGCGCGCCCTCGAGATGGCGATGTCCGGCGACGTCATCGATGCCGCCACCGCCGTCGACTGGGGACTGGTCAACCGCGCCGTCCCGCCCGAGGAGCTCGACGAGGCCGTCGCGTCGCTCGTCGACCGGGTCACCCGGGGCAGCGCGTGGAGCAAGGCCCTCGGCAAGCGGACGTTCTATGCCCAGGTCGACCTCGACCAGCGCCGGGCCTACGACCTGGCCATCGAGATGATGGCCGCCGCCGCCGTGCACGAGGACGCCCAGGAGGGCATCGCGGCGTTCCTGGACAAGCGACCCGCGGTCTACACGAGCCGGCCCTGACGGCATACCGCCGCGGGAGCCGGTGGGCCGCACCGGCGACGGTGTGCCGGGTGTGACCGGGTCTCGGCTGTGACGGGGCCTCAGGGTCAGCGGACGCCGCGGACCCGGAACTGGATGGAGATCCGCGGGCCGACGCTCCGCGCGGTCTTCAGGACCGCGTGGTCCCAGGTGCGTTGGCACGAACCGCCCATGACGACGAGGTCGCCGTGGCCCGAGGCGACCCGCCGAGACGGCCCGCCTCCTCTCGGCCGCAGCACGAGCGGCCGGTCGGCGCCGACGGACAGGATGGCGACGATGGTGTCCAGACCTCGCCCGATCCGGTCGCCGTGCCAGGCCACCGAGTCGCGGCCGTCGCGATAGAGGCACATCCCGGCCGTGACGAACGGCTCACCGAGCTCGGCCTCGTAGTAGGTGCTCAACCGGTCGCGGGCCTCGTCGAGGGTGGGGTGGGGGAGCGGGTCGGCCTCGGCGTAGAAACACGTGAGCCGGGGAACGTCGACGACGGCGTCGTACATCTGCCGCCGCTCGGCCTGCCACGGCACGCCATGCCGCAGGTTGTCGAAGAGCACGTCGGCCCCGGCGAGCCAGCCCCGCCGGATGTCGACCCAGGCGCCCTGGCCGAGCGGCGTGCGCTCGACGTGGCCCTCGAGGTGGCGCAACGCCAGGTCGTCGGCGACGTCGAGGAGGGAGCCCTGGAGTCCGGCCATGGCCCAAGACTAGCACCGGAGTCGAACAGGTGTTCGACTCCGGTGCTCGGCGTGCCCGTCGGGTCGATGGGCACCACCGGGTGGGTCAGGCGACCCGGGCCTGGGGCGCGGTGGCGGCGGTCATCGCCGGGTCGCGGACGACGACGTCGCCGAGTGCGTCGTCGATCGCCGTCATGAGGGCGGTGTCGAGGCGGACGCCGGCGGCCTTGACGTTCTCGGCGACCTGCTCGGGCCGTGAGGCGCCGACGAGGGCGGCGGCGACGTTGTCGTTCTGGAGCACCCAGGCGACGGCGAGCTGGGCCATCGTCAGCCCGGCCTCGGCGGCGATCGGGGCCAGACGCTGGACCCGCTCCAGGACGTCGTCGCGCAGGAACCGCTGGATGAAGTCGGCGCCACCCTTGTCGTCCGTCGCCCGGGAACCGGCCGGCGGCGCCTGGCCGGGGAGGTACTTGCCGGTCAGGACGCCCTGGGCGACCGGGCTCCACACGATCTGCGAGACGCCGAGCTCGGCGCTCGTCGGGACGACCTCGTCCTCGATGACCCGCCACAGCATCGAGTACTGCGGCTGGCTGGAGATGAGCTGGAAGCCCAGCTCGGTGGCGAGCCGGTGACCTTCGCGAATCTGCTCGGCGGTCCACTCGCTGACCCCGATGTAGAGGGCCTTGCCCTGGCGGACGACGTCGGCGAACGCCTGCATCGTCTCCTCGAGCGGGGTCTCGGTGTCGAAGCGGTGGGCCTGGTAGAGGTCGACGTAGTCGGTCTGCAGGCGCCGCAGCGACCCGTTGACCGACTCCATGATGTGCTTACGGGACAGGCCGGTGTCGTTCTTCCCGCCGGGGCCGGTCGGCCAGTAGACCTTGGTGAAGATCTCCAGGCTCTCTCGGCGCTCGCCCTTGAGCGCCTCGCCGAGGACGCTCTCGGCCTTGGTGTTGGCGTAGACGTCGGCCGTGTCGAACGTCGAGATGCCGTTGTCGAGGGCGGCCTGCACGCATTGGGCCGCGACGTCGTTCTCGACCTGCGAACCGTGGGTGATCCAGTTGCCGTAGGTGATCTCGCAGATCTTCAGACCGCTGTTGCCGAGGTATCTGTACTCCATGGGCCCACCGTATGTCGCCCGCCTGCGGCGTGACGCCCCGGGGTGGTCCGCTCCGAGGCCCGGTCGGGGTCAGAGGGAGGGGGGGATACCCGGGTCGGCGGGGTCGGTGCCGGGTACGCGGCCGCCCGTTCGTTCCGGTTCGGTGGACCCGAGGGGCGCGCCGAAGGTGACCCATCCGGACTCCCGCGGCGGCGCGGGCAGCGGCCACAGCGGCTCGGCGAGCATGGCCGCCGAGTGCATCGGAGCGAGGTCGACCGAGGTGAACGCCTCGGCGATGCCGCGCTCGGGCCAGGCAACGACGACATCCATCGTCAGTCCGCCGGGGAACGGGTAGAGCCACCACGTCGTGCTCGTCGTCAGCAGCCCAGCGGAGCCGTCGACCTGCATCAGGCCCGGGACGACCTCGCCGCCGGGGCCGACCGGGTCCTCGGTCTGCGTCCAGGCCCGCGAGGGGTCATGCCCGACCTTCGTCCCGTCGTCGAGGAGCACCCCGAACCGCGGCCGCAGCGCCTCCCAGGAGCGGCCGGCCTCGGCGAGCTCGGTGCCGGGGCGGACCCAGCTCTCGACGGTCAGGGTGAGGCCGCGGGGGAAGACGACGGCATGGCTGAGGACGACGAGGGTGTCGGCGCTCTGGGCCATGCCGAGCCGCAGCGCGATGGGCACCCCGACGACGTTCATCGGGACCTGCCACGGGACGTCGGGGTAGACCGGCTGCGGGTCGGCCTCGTGATGGTGCGGAGCCGGCAGCGGCGCGAAGAACGACTCGGGCGAGGTCACGGTGCCACCCTAGGTCGCCGCGCCCGGGGATGGGGCATCGCCCGCCTCCGCACGGCCCGGCATACCGGCATCGACGGTCACAGCACGGACAATGGTGGGGTGCCGCTCTACCGTGACGAGGCGGTCGTCCTGCGGACCCAGAAGCTGGGTGAGGCCGACCGGATCATCACCATGCTCACCCGGCGGCTCGGGAAGGTCCGGGCCGTCGGCAAGGGCGTGCGGCGGACGAAGTCCCGGTTCGGGGCCCGGCTGGAGCCGGCGATGCTCATCGACGTCCAGGCCTACGAGGGACGCAGCCTCGACACGGTGACCCAGGCCGAGACGATCCAGCCCTGGGGCGACGCCATCGCCCGCGACTACCCGGCGTGGACCGCCGCCACGGCCGTCCTCGAGACGTGCGACCGGCTCACCGAGGAGCGCGAGCCGGCGGTCCAGCAGTTCCTCCTGGTGACCGGGGCGCTGCGCTCCCTCGCCGGGGGCGAACACGACCCGGGTCTCGTCCTCGACGCCTACCTGCTGCGTGCGCTCGCCATCGCGGGCTACGCGCCGAGCTTCCATGACTGCGCGCGGTGCGGGGCGCCGGGACCGCACCGGGCCTTCCATGTCGCCTCCGGCGGCGCGGTCTGTCCGGTATGCCGTCCCCCCGGCTCCGCGGCCCCCGCGCCGGAGACGCTGGCCCTGCTCGCCGCGCTGCTCGCCGGCGACTGGGTGGTCGCCGACGCCGCCGACCCGCGGCACCGACGCGAGGCGAGCGGGCTGGCCACGGCATTCCTCCAGTGGCATCTCGAACGCGGGCTGCGCAGCCTCCGTATGGTGGACCGGTGACCACGGCGCCGTTCCCGCACCCCAGTGGTGCGCGCCCGCCCGTCCTCCCCCCGGGGAGCGTCCCCAACCACGTCGCCATCGTCATGGACGGCAACGGTCGGTGGGCCAACGCCCGCGGCCTGCCCCGGACCAGGGGCCACGAGGCCGGCGAGGCCGCCCTCCTCGACGTCGTGGCCGGGGCCATCGAGGTCGGGGTCGGGCACCTGTCGGCGTACGCCTTCTCGACGGAGAACTGGAAGCGCTCGCCCGACGAGGTGCGCTTCCTCATGGGCTTCAACCGCGAGGTCATCCGACGGCGGCGCGACCAGCTGGGCGAGTGGGGCGTCCGGATGCGCTGGGTCGGCCGGCGCCCCCGGCTGTGGGGCTCGGTCATCAAGGAGCTCGAGACCGCCCAGGACCTGACCAAGGACAACACCGGGCTGACCCTCTACTTCTGCGTCAACTACGGCGGGCGGGCCGAGATCGGCGACGCAGCCCGCCGGATCGCCGAGGAGGTCGCGCGCGGGAGGCTCAAGCCGGGCGCGGTCGACGAGCGGACGGTGGCGCGCCACCTCCCCGAGCCGGACATGCCGGACGTCGACCTGTTCGTCCGCAGCTCGGGGGAACAGCGGACCTCGAACTTCCTGTTGTGGCAGAGCGCGTACGCCGAGATGGTCTTCCTCGACACGCTGTGGCCGGACTTCGACCGTCGGCATCTCTGGCAGGCCGTCGAGACCTACGTGGCGCGGGACCGTCGCTATGGCGGCGCGGTCGACGCGCCGGCGCCGAGCTAGCCGCTCTCGCCCGTTCGAGGTATTCCCGGACCCGCAGACGGGACCGGAATACCTCGACCCGGGAGGGTCAGCGGGTCGAGGCGCACCGGGCGCAGAGCCCGTCGATCTCGAGGGTATGCCGGACGTCGGTGAACCCGTGCTCGGCGGCGACCCGCTCGGCCCACTTCTCGATGCTGCGCTCGGCGACCTCGACGGCTCGTCCGCACTCGCGGCAGACGAGGTGGTGGTGGTGGGCGTCGCTCCCACAGGCTCGGTAGACGCACTCGCCATCCTCGGTGCGCAGCACGTCGACCTCGTGGTCGGCCGCCATCGCCTGGAGGTTCCGGTAGACCGTGGCGAGCCCGACGCTGGTGCCGGCGTCGCGCAGCCGGGCGTGGATGTCCTGGGCCGACAGGAACACCGGCGTCCCGGCCAGCGTCTGGGCGAGGGCGGCCCGCTGCCGGGTCGCCCGACGCTCCTGGTGAACCGGCGGTGGGGTGCTCACCGTGGGGTCACCGCCTCGTCGCCGTGGGCCACCGGCGTGGTGGCGGCGGTCGAGGTGGTCCCGGCGGCACCCGACGCGGTGCCGGGGTCGGCGTGCTCGTCCCAGTGGCCGCCATGGGGCGCGTGGCGGTGGCCGTCGTGGACGTAGTCGAGGTGGTCCTCGTGGGGCACGGACAGGTGCCCGCAGCCCGGGCCGTGCTCGTGGTCGTGGGCCTCGGCGCGACGGTGCCGAGCCGCACCCAGACGCGTCCGCGCTGCCGAGGCGGCGGTGGCGAGGAGGAACAGGGCGATGGCGAACAGGACGATGCTGCCGCCGGACGGGGTGCCCGCGTAGTAGGACCCCACGACCCCGCCGATGCTGGAGATGACGCCGACGAGAACCGCCCAGCGGACCGAGGTCCGGAAGCTCGACGCGAGCACCTGGGCGGTCGCGTTCGGGATGATCATGAGGGCGCTGATGAGGAGCAGCCCGACGACCCGCATCGACACGACGACGGTGACGGCGGTGAGGATCGCGAGGGTGAGGTTGAGCGCGGTGACCTTCATCCCGGTCGCCCGGGCGTACTCCTCGTCGTTCGCGACGGCGAACAGGCGCGGCCGCAGGGCGAGGGTGACCGCGAGGACGACGACCGCGAGGATGGCGAAGACCTGCAGGTCGGCCGTGCTCGTCGTGAGGATCGCTCCGAAGAGGTAGGCCGTGAGGTTCGCCGGGCTGGACGCCGTCGACATCGAGATGAGGACGACGCCGAGGGCGATGCCCCCGTAGAACATGACGGCGAGGGCGATGTCGCCACTCGTCTTTCCCCGCACCCGGATCAGCTCGATGGCGACCGCCGCGAGGACGGCCAGAACCAGGGCGGTGAGGACCGGCGCGGACCCGGTGAGGATGCCGATGGCGACGCCGGCGAGGGAGACGTGGCCCAGCCCGTCGCCGATGAGCGAGAGCCGCCGCTGGACGAGGAAGACGCCGACGAGCGGCGCGGCGATCCCGACGAGGAGGGCGGCGATGAGGGCCTGGCGCATGAAGTCGAGGGCGAGGACATCAGGCACGGTGGACCGCCTCCTCGGAGCGGGGGGCGTCCAGCGGGCCCGTCACGCCCGTGTCGTGGCCCGGTCCGGGTTGTTCCGGAGCCAGGTTGGGGTGGTGGTCGTCGCCCGGGCTGTGGACGCCGCAGTGAGCGGCGTATGCCGTTGCCGGGCCGTCGAAGTCGACGCGCCCGCCACTCAGGCACACGACCCGGGTGACGAGGTCCTCGAGGGCCTCGAGCTCGTGGGTGACGATGACCATGGTCGTGCCCCGGGCGGCCAGCCGGTGGAGAACGTCGACGAGGACGCGCTGGCTGCCGGCGTCGACGCCGGCCGTGGGCTCGTCCATGATGAGGACGTCCGGCTGGGAGGCGAGGGCCCGGGCGATGAGGACCCGCCGCTGCTGGCCGCCGGAGAAGGTGCTGACGTCCTCGCCCGCCCGCTCGCCGAGGCCGACGACCTCGAGCGACTGCTGGACGATGCGCCGGTCCTCGCGGGACAGCGGCCGCCACCACGGGCGGTGGGGGAGCCGTCCGACCTCGACGATCTCGGCAGCGGTGGCCCGGACCGAGGCCGAGAGCGAGTGGCGCTGCGGGACGTACCCGATCCGGGTGAAGTCACGGAAGTGGTCCCGCGGCACCCCGAACAGCTCGATGTCACCACCAAGGTGCTCGTCGAGGCCGAGGATGCCCTTGACGAGGGTCGACTTGCCCGAGCCGTTCGGACCGAGCAGGGCGACGATGTCGCCCGGCCGGACGGCCACGTCGACGCGCGAGACGACCTCGACGTCGCCGTAGCCGAACGACGCCTGACGCAGCGAGATGACCGCGGGATCGGTCATGTGCACCGCTGCCCCTTCTCGAGGATGGCGAGGTTCGCGCGCATGACCTCAAGGTAGTCGGTTCCCGCGGACTCGCCGGTGATCCCCTCGATGGGGTCGAGGACCGCCACCTTCGCGCCGGTCTCCTTGGCGATGGTCTCGACGAGCGCGGGGCTGACGAGGGTCTCGGCATAGACGGTCGAGACGCCCTTGGACGTGATGAGCGAGACGATCGAGCTCATCTGCGCCGCGGTCGGCTCGATGTCGGGGGAGATGCCGCTGACGCTGGCCTGGTTGAGGCCGTAGCGCTCGGCGAGATAGCCGAAGGCCGCGTGGCCGGTGACGATGTCGGTGCTCGCACAGTGCGCCAGCCCGGTCTCGAACTCCTTGTCGAGGGTGGTGAGCTCGGCCACCAGGGTGTCGGCGTTGGCCGTGTATGCCGCGGCGTTGGCGGGGTCCTTCGCGGCGAGCTCGGCCCCGAGGGCGGACACGACATCGGCATACCGCGTCGGGTCGAGCCAGAAGTGCGGGTCGACGGACAGCGTCGACTGGGCGCCGCTCTCGTGTGGCAGCTGGAGGGTGAGCCGGGCGGCGGCCGATACATCGAACCCGGCATCGCTCGCGACCGAGGCGACCGCGTCGTCGACGGCGGGCTGGAAGCCCTTCTCGTACACCACGAGAGTGGACTTGGTCATGTCGGCGACCTGTCGGGGCGTGAGCTCGAGCTCGTGCGGCTCGGCACCCGGCCTGGTGAGGCCGGTGACGTGCACGTGGTCGCCGCCGACCCGTTCGACGGCGTACTGGAGCGGGTAGAACGCGGCCGTGACCCCGATCTGCCCCCCCGGGCTCTCGGCCGAGCCGGCGGTGCCGCCGCAGCCGGCGAGGGTGAGAGCGGCGACGGCTGCCACGCCGGCGAGGGCGCGGGTCTTCCTGGCGAACATGAAAACCATTCTCATTTGAATGGTCACTGGTGTCAAGCCGGCGCCACGGAGGCGGGGTCAGCGGCGGGGGTTGGCCCGGGTCACCGTCATGGCGACAGCCATGACGAGCACGGCCACCCGGAAGAGCCTCTCCGGGGAGCTCAGGTGGGGCCAGGTGAGGTAGAGCATCCACCCGAGGAAGAGCGTGACGACGGCGAGCAGCACCCAGCCCCAGCCGGAGATCCAGATGCCGCCGACAACGAGGGCGAGGACCACGACGAACGGGACGAACCGCGGCAGGGTGCTGAGCCGGGTGACGGCGGGCAGGCTGGCCCGTTCGACGGACGCACGCAGGGGGGACGACACGGCGGACAGGCTAGCCGACGGGCGCGGCATACCGGCTCGGCGTCCGGCTGCCGGTGGCCGTCACAGGGGACGGGGGCGCCCGGATACCCTGGGCGACATGGCTGCGCCCACCTCGACCGTCGACACCGTCGTCTCCCTCGCCAAGCGGCGCGGGTTCGTCTTCCCATGCGGGGAGATCTACGGCGGGACGAGGTCGGCGTGGGACTACGGGCCGCTCGGCGTCGAGCTCAAGGAGAACATCAAGCGGCAGTGGTGGAAGGCCATGGTCACCGGTCGCGACGACATCGTCGGCCTGGACTCCTCGATCATCCTGCCCCGCCAGACGTGGGTCGCCTCCGGCCACGTCGGCGAGTTCACCGACCCGCTCATCGAGTGCCTGTCCTGCCACAAGCGGTTCCGGATGGACCACCTCCAGGAGGCCATCGCCGACCGGGCCGCCAAGAAGGGCAAGGAGGTGGACCCCGACCAGGTCACCCTCGAGGAGATCGCCTGCCCCGGCTGTGGCACCCGCGGCCAGTGGACCGCGCCACGCGAGTTCAACATGATGCTCAAGACCTACCTCGGCGTCATCGAGGACGAGTCGGGCCTGCACTACCTGCGGCCCGAGACGGCCCAGGGGATCTTCATCAACTTCCTCAACGTCATGCAGGCCACCCGCAAGAAGCCGCCGTTCGGGATCGCCCAGACCGGCAAGAGCTTCCGCAACGAGATCACCCCCGGCAACTTCATCTTCCGGACCCGGGAGTTCGAGCAGATGGAGATGGAGTTCTTCGTCAAGCCGGGCGAGGACGAGCGGTGGCACCAGTACTGGATCGACGAGCGGACGAGCTGGTACGTCGACCTCGGCATCAAGCGGGAGAACCTGCGCCACTACGAGCACCCTCAGGAGAAGCTCTCCCACTACTCCAAGCGGACCGTCGACATCGAGTACCGGTTCAACTTCGCGGGGAGCGAGTGGGGTGAGCTCGAGGGCATCGCCAACCGCACCGACTTCGACCTGACGACGCACAGCACGCACTCCGGCACCGACCTGGTCTACTTCGACCAGGAGGCCGGCACGTCGTACACGCCGTACGTCATCGAGCCGGCGGCCGGTCTGTCCCGCTCGCTCATGACGTTCCTCGTCGACGCCTACGGCGAGGACGAGGCGCCGAACACCAAGGGCGGGGTCGACAAGCGCATCGTGCTGCGGCTCGACCCGCGGCTGGCGCCGGTCAAGGCCGCGGTGCTGCCGCTGTCCCGCAACGCCGACCTCTCGCCCAAGGCCCGCGACCTCGCGGCCGCGCTGCGCCGGAGCTGGAACGTCGACTTCGACGACGCCGGCGCCATCGGCCGGCGCTACCGCCGCCAGGACGAGATCGGCACGCCCTACTGCATCACCGTCGACTTCGACACCCTCGACGACCATGCGGTGACGATCCGCGACCGGGACTCGATGGCCCAGGAGCGGGTGGCCCTGGACCAGGTCGAGGGCTGGCTCGCCCAGCGGCTGGTCGGCTGCTGACGCGGCCAGGCTCCTTCCCGGTTCTTCCCCAGCTCTCCGTCCCGGCTTCTCTCCCCCCGGTTCCTCCCGGTTCGAGGTATTCGGGTACCTCTAGACGCGACCGGAATACCTCGAATGCCGGGTGTGCGCGTCCGGTCGAGGTAATCCGGTGCCATCAGACGGGACCGGAATACCTCGAATGCCGGGTGTGCGCGGATGGGCCGATGGAGCCGGGTCCCCGGCTGTCGGGTCCCTGACAAAGGTCATGGGCGAGTCATGACGAGCGTGTGAGGGCGCGCCGCCCGCGGGTGGCACCGTGGTCGACATGACCACAGCGATCGAGCTCAGGGCTCTCACCAAGAGCTTCGGACCGGTGCAGGCCGTCCGAGGCATCGACCTCACCGTCACCCAGGGTGAGGTCGTGGCGTTTCTGGGTCCGAACGGCGCGGGGAAGACCTCGACCATCGACATCATCCTCGGCCTGTCCGAGCCCACCACCGGCGACGTCTCGGTCTTCGGCATCGAGCCACATCGGGCGATCCGGCACGGCCTCGTCGCGGCCGTCATGCAGACCGGGGGTCTGCTGCGGGACCTCACGGTCGCCGAGACGGTCCGGTACACGGCGGCCCTCTTCGCGCACTCGCGGCCGGTCGGCGAGGTCATGGAGGCGGCCGGCATCGCCGAGATCGCCGACCGCAAGGTCATGGTGTGCTCCGGGGGTGAGCAGCAGCGACTCCGCTTCGCCATGGCCCTCGTCAGTGACCCCGAGCTCGTCATCCTCGACGAGCCGACGAGCGGCATGGACGTCGCGACCCGCCGCAGCTTCTGGGAGAGCATCCGCACCGACGCCCAACAAGGTCGCACGGTGCTCTTCGCGACGCACTACCTCGAGGAGGCCGACGCCTACGCCGACCGGATCATCCTGGTCCGTCAGGGCCGGATCGTCGCGGACGGCACCGCCGCCGAGATCAAGGCGCTCGGGGCGGGCCGCACGGTCCGCGCGACGTGGCCGGCCGCGGACCTGTCGGCACTGCGGCGTGTGGCCGGGGTCGAGAACGCCGAGTCCCGTGGCGACCAGGTCATCATCCGGGCGAGCGACAGCGATGCCGTGGCCCGGCACCTGCTGACGGCGACCCCGGCGCGCGACCTCGAGGTCGTCGCCCGAGGCCTCGAGGACGCCTTCGTCGCGCTCACCTCCGACGCGGCCGAGCCCGAGCCCGGCCTCCGCGACCTGCCCGACGCCGCCCACAACCCGGATGCCACCGCGACGAGGGAGATGACCCGATGAGGACCCCGACGATCGACCTGTCCACCCGCCCTGCTCCGGTCTGGGGCGGCCTCAACCCGACCATCGCGTCCATCGAGCTGCGCCGCGTCCTGCGCAACCGGCGGACGATGATCTTCACCCTCATCTTCCCCGTCGTCATGTTCCTGCTCGTCAGCAGCTCGATCCCCACCGACCAGCAGTCGATGGGCGCAGGCGTCATCGCCGACGTCAACGCCTACATCGCCGTGAGCATGGCCCTCTACGGCAGCGCCATGGCGGCCACGTCCGGCGGGGCGTCGGTCTCGGTCGAGCGGGCGAGCGGCTGGAGCCGCCAGCTGCGGCTCACCCCGCTCAACCCGCTGGCGTACATCCTCCTCAAGGTCGTGACGGCATTCGTCCTCGGCGCCGTCGCACTGCTCGCGACCTTCGTCGTCGCGGGCGTCTCCGGCAAGGCGCACATGGCGACCCAGACCTGGCTGGAGTCCGGGGCGATCATCATCGTCGGCTCGCTCGTCTTCGCGGCCTTCGGGCTGTTCATGGGCTACCTCATTCCGAGCGAGAACGTCATGCAGGTCCTTGGCCCGTTCATGGCGGTCCTCGGCTTCCTGGGCGGCCTGTTCCAGGGGCCGGTCGACACGGGCAGCATCATGGGCCGGATCCAGTCCCTCACCCCCATCTACGGGCTGTCCCAGATCGCCCACTGGCCGCTCAGCCGGACCACGACCGGAACTCTCGACGCGTTCAGCTGGTGGTGGGTCCTCAACCTCGCCGCGTGGGGTGCCGTCTTCGTCGCAGGAGCGGTCTGGCGCTTCCGCAAGGACACCGCCCGGGTGTGACCTGAGCCCCCGTGCCGCTTGTAGCGTGATGGACATGACCGAGACCGCACCCCGTGCCCCAGCCGAGGTCGGCTGGCGCTCGTCGCGCCGGCGAGGTCCTCTCTTCGCCGGGGTGTGGCTGGTATTCCTCGTCCAGCCCTTCGTCGCAGCGGTCCAGCTGAGGACCCTCCGCGGGTATGCCGGTGCCGCCGTCCTCGTCGTGTTCGCAGGGATGTATCTCGTCGTCGTCCGGGAGTTCCGGGCGGTCATCGCCCGGGAGCGGCGCAGCCGCCGCACGGTCCTCGTGTCCGTCGTCGCGATGCTCGTCCTGTCGGTGGTCTCGGTCGCGCTGCTGGGGGTCCCCGGCCTCAGCACGGCGCCGTACGTCGCCGTCATCGGGCCGATCGTCCTCGGCAGATGGGCCGTGGCGTGGGTCGCCGCCGTCGCGGTCGTCGTCGAGCTCCTCTACCGGTGGCTCGCCCACGCCTGGGCGGACAACCTGGGCCTGGCGACAGGAACGATCGCCGCGGGGATGGCGGTCTGGGGCTTCGTTCTCGTCCTCCAGCGGGGTGCCGACCAGTCGCGGGCCCGTGAGGTCGAGGCCCGGCTCGCCGTCATCTCCGAGCGCGACCGCTTCGCCCGTGACCTCCACGACATCCTCGGGCACAGCCTCACGGTCATCACCGTCAAGGCCGAGCTCGCCGGTCGACTGCTGGACGTGGCGCCGGACCGGGCCCGTGCGGAGGTCGCCGATCTCGAGGAGCTGGCGCGAGAGGCCCTCGCCGACGTCCGCCGTGCCGTGGCGGGGTACCGAGAGATCACCCTGGCCGACGAGATCGACCGGGCCCGCGGCGCCCTGCTCAGCGGCGGCATCGACACCCAGACACCCACCGAACTGCCCGTTCTGCCCTCGGACGTCGACGAGATGTTCGCCTGGGCGGTCCGCGAGGGGGTGACGAACGTGCTGCGGCACAGCAGGGCTACGCACTGCGTGATCTCGGTCAGCCCGACCCGCCTCGTCGTGTCCGACGACGGCCGCGGGATGGGGGCCCGGACCGCTACGACGGCGGGGAACGGCCTGCAGGGGCTGCTGGAGCGGGCTCGCCTGGCCGGCGTCGACCTCGGTGTGGGGCCGCAGCAGCCCCGAGGCACCCGCCTCGAGGTGACCGTGCCCGGTATCGCCCGCACCTCGCCTCCCGCCCGCGAGGTTGTCAAACCGTGAGCGGGCAGATCCGGGTGCTTGTGGCGGACGACCAGGCCCTCGTCCGGGGCGCCCTCGCCGCACTGCTCGACCTCGAGCCCGACATGGCCGTTGTCGGCGAGGTCGGACGAGGTGACGAGGTGGTCCCGGCCGCTGCGGAGCGCAGGCCGGACGTCGTCATCATGGACGTCGACATGCCGGGCCTCGACGGGATCTCGGCCACCGCCGCGCTGCGGGCGGCCTTCCCCCGGACCAGGGTGCTCGTCGTCACGACCTTCGGCCGTCCGGGCTACCTGCGTCGTGCCCTCCAGGCCGGGGCCGACGGCTTCGTCGTCAAGGACACTCCGGCCCGCTCGCTCGCCGATGCCGTGCGCCGGGTCCACGCCGGCATCCGGGTTGTCGACCCCAGCCTGGCCGCCGACTCGCTGGTGTCGGGGGAGTCGCCGCTCACGGCACGGGAGGCCGACGTGCTGCGGGCGGCCAGACGCGGAGGGTCGGTCGCCGACATCGCCAAGCTCATCCATCTCACCGAGGGCACCGTCCGCAACCACCTCTCGGCCGCGATCGGCAAGACCAACGGGCGCAACCGTGCCGATGCGGCCCGGATCGCCGACGAGAACGGCTGGCTCTGAGGTGAGCGACCTGGACAGGGGTGGCCTCGAGCGGTCGGGGTCGCCGACCGAGATCGGCACGCCCCTCCCTGACCTTGCGCCGCTTCTCCTCTCGGTTCGAGGTAATCCGGTGCCATCAGACGCGACTGGAATACCTCGAATGCCGGGTGGGTGAGCCGGTTCGAGGTAACCCGGTGCCATCAGACGCGACTGGAATACCTCGAACCGAGGGGCGGGCACCTCGACGAGGACGGGTGGCCCAAGAAATCCGCCGGGCGTCCCAACCGCGGGCCCCCCTTGACGCGTTGTCCAGTGGGCAGGGACCGTCAGGAGGTGGCGCGGATGACACGGGGGTATGCCGTGGACCCGGACTTCGCCGAGTACGTCCGGGCTCGCCAGCACGCCCTGCTCCGCGCGGCCTACCTCGTCTGCGGTGACCTCCACCTCGCCGAGGACCTGCTCCAGGGTGCCCTGGTCAAGCTCGCCGAGCGCTGGCCGCGGCTGCGGGGGGAGTATCCCGACGCCTACGTGCGCACGATCCTCTACCGCGACGCCGTCTCCGCCTGGCGCAAGCGACACCGCGAGGTCGTCGGCCTGCCCGGGACGAGCCATCCGGCCGAGCCGAGGCCGACGGACCGGGTCGTGGACCGCGTGGACCTCGAACGCGCCATGGCCCGGCTCACCGCCCGGCAGCGGGCCGTCCTCGTCCTGCGGTTCTTCGAGGACCGATCGGTGCAGGAGACCGCCTCAGTCCTCGGGGTGAGCACGGGCACCGTCAAGAGCCAGACGCATGCGGCCCTGGAGCGGCTGCGCGGCCTCGTCCCCGACCTCGTCGACGGCTCGGCCGACGAGGAGCCCCCGTCGCGTCCGGCGCGGTCGACCTTCACCGGAGGTGCCTCATGAACGGGCCCATGGGACCACTGCTGCGCGACCTCGCGGCCGAGGTCCCCGAGCCGGACCTCGCCGACCGGACCTGGGCCGAGGGCCGGCGGGTGGCCCGGCGCCGACACACCGTTGCGGGTGGTGTCGCGCTTGCGGCTGCGGCGGGCGTGCTCGCGGTCGTCGCGACGCACCTCGGATCCGCGCCCTCTGCTGCACCGATGCCGGGTCGCGAGGGCCCCACTGCGGCATACCGACCGGCGCATCTCACCGTCGACGGGACGACGGTCGACCTCGCCCCGACCCCGAACCAGGAGCGCGCGCTCCCGCTGCTGCCGAACGTCGCCGACGTCGCCCTGCCGAACCGGCTGGGCTTCGCCGCCGACGTGGTGCTGCCGCGGATCTCCGACCTGGGCGGCGTCTCCGGTTCCGTCCGTGCCGTGCTCCTGCGGCACGACGGGTCCGGCGGCTACACACCCGTCCTCTACGTCCCCGGCCGGTCCCGCGGCGCCTACGTCGAGGTCGACCCGGTGCACCTTGGTCCCTTGACCAACGCGGACGGCTTCCGGTTCGCCTACCTTGGCCCCACGACCATCGCCGCGGACCGGCACCGCCTCGCCTTCGTCCAGGACGGCTCGGTCGTCGTCCTCGACGCCGCAGACGGATCCGTGCGCACCTTCCCCGTGCCAGGCCACCTGCTCTCGGGTGGGTGGGCCCGTGACGACCGGAGCGTCGTCGTCGGCGGCACAGGGGGCACCTGGCGGGTCGACACGGTCACCGGCACCGTGAGCCGGGTGGGCGGAGCTGCGTTCCCGGGTTGGGCGCGGCTCGTGTCGACCGCCTCACGCGGACCCGCCCTGGAGACGGCCCGTGCGGACGGTACGCGCGCGGACAGCCGCGAGGTCCCCCCCGCCGCGGACGGCTGGTGGGGTGAGCCGGTCACCAACCTCGAGGGATGGACGGTGTCCGGGGCGTTCTACCCCGCAGCTGTGCAGGACGTCGCCGCCACCTACCAGGGCCTGTATGCCGTCCAGTTCGACGCCAAGGCGCACGCCCGGCTGCTCGCCGCGCCGGACGTTCCGGGGGTTCCCAAGGGTGCCTTCGTCGCACGGGGCTGGGCGCCCCAGGACGTCGTCCTGTTCACGTCGTCGTCGTTCGTCGAGACCGGCTCGGCCGTGACCACCCGGCTGCTCGCCTGGGACGTCATCGACGGCCGGATGTGGCGGGTCAGCGCGATCGGACCGGTGGACCCCTCCGTCGGCGGCTTCACCGGCGACGTCGCCCTCTCGCCGTAGGCCGTCGGCCCGCCGCGTGGCTACGACGCGGGCTCCGCCACCACAGACTCCAGAACGGTCTGCCGCCCGGCGTCATGGAGCTCACCTGCGTGCTCGCCGACCGTCTCGTACCCGATGACGTGCTGCTCGAAGGCGCCACCGAGGGTGCCGTCGCCCCGCTGCCGAAGATGGAGCCACGCGTCCATCGTGTAGTCCACGTCGTAGGCAGGGTCGACCATCCGCAGAAGCAGCGTGACCTCGACCGCGTCGGGCGCCTGGGCATAGCTCCACGACTCCACGCTGAGCCGTCCTGAGCCCTCGTGGGGCATGACGAACGCGGCCGAGCCCTCGGGTTCGAAGGCGAGCTCGAGGAGGGCGGTCGCCTTCCCCTCGTCGGTGTAGACCCGCCACGGGCCGCTGACGCTGACCCGGGTGGTGGGGGCGCCCGATGCGGCCGGGCCCTCGGCGGGTTCGCTGACCGTGATCTCGCCGGTCGGGGTCGTGGCCTGGTCGGGCCCCGACGACCCCAGCTGCCAGAGGATGACGATGGCGGCGATGACCATGAGCACGAGCAGGCCGAGCAGAACGCCGGCGCGGCGCTCGAGGAGCGCCAACCGGCCGCCGCCCCGGCCGGGCCGGGGTGGTCCGTAGCCCTGCGCTTCGTTCATGGTTGCCCTCCCAAGGCCTCGACCGTACTCCCGGGTGGTGCGGGCCTCGTCCGGCGCCACGCGGGGGTCCGTCGCGATCGTCACGCCTGGGACAATGGGACGGTCATGACGACCACGACGACGGCCGCCCGAGCCCGCTCCGCGGGTACCGCCCCAACGCCCACGCCGGTCCGCGAGCCACTGCGGATCGGGCCGCTCGTCATCGGCTCGCCCGTCGTCCTCGCCCCCATGGCGGGCATCACGAACCGGGCGTTCCGGCGGCTGTGCCGTGAGTACGGTGCCGACCATGACGGCGCCGGCGGGGCGACCAGCCTCTACGTCAGCGAGATGGTGACCTCGCGCGCCCTCGTCGAGCGCAGGCCCGAGACGCTGCGGCTCGTCGGCCACGACCCCGACGAGAACCCGCGGTCGGTCCAGCTCTACGGCGTCGACCCGGCCACCATCGGTCGCGCCGTCCGGATGCTCGCCACCGAGGACCGCACCGACCACATCGACCTCAACTTCGGCTGTCCGGTCCCCAAGGTGACCCGCAAGGGCGGGGGAGCTGCGCTCCCGTGGAAGACGGGCCTCTTCCGGTCGATCGTCGCCGCGGCGGTTCGGGAGGCGGACCCCCACGGCATCCCCGTCACGGTCAAGATGCGCATGGGCATCGACGCTGACCACCTCACCTACCTCGAGACGGGTCGCATCGCCGAGGGCGAGGGCGTCGCCGCCGTCGCCCTCCATGCCCGGACGGCGGCCCAGTCCTACTCGGGAGAGGCCGACTGGAGCGCCATCGCACGGCTCAAGGAGGCCGTGACGACCGTCCCCGTCCTCGGCAACGGCGACATCTGGTCCGCCGAGGACGCGCTGCGGATGGTCCAACGCACCGGTTGCGACGGCGTCGTCGTGGGCCGAGGCTGCCTCGGCCGGCCGTGGCTGTTCGCCGACCTCGCCGCCGCCTTCGCCGGGTCCGACGCCCGGGTCCGGCCGTCCCTGCGCGAGGTGACGGCCTCCCTGCGGCGGCACGCGGCATACCTCGTCGACTTCTATGACGGGGACGAGCGGCGGGGGTGCCGCGACATTCGCAAGCACATCGCGTGGTACCTCAAGGGCTTCCCCGCCGGCTCCGAGATCCGCAGCAGCCTTGCGCTCGTCGAGTCCCTCCAGCAGCTCGACGACCTCATCGGCACCCTCGACCTCGATGCGCCATGGCCGGGGGAGCCCGCCGAGGGTCCGCGCGGCCGGACCGGGTCACCCCGCGTCGTGGCACTGCCCGACGGCTGGCTGGCCGGCCGGGAGCTCGATGCGGCGCAGCAGGCGACCGTCGCGCAGGCCGAGCTGTCGGTCTCGGGCGGCTGAGGGACCTTGGTCAGACGATCTGTGCGAACGCCTTGTCGAGGTCGGCGATGATGTCGGCCGGATCCTCCAGGCCCACCGAGATGCGCAGGACATCGGCGTGCGGCCGCGCGTCCTCGGGCACCGGGCGGTGGGTGAGCGCCGCGGGGTGCTGGATGAGGGTGTCGACCGAGCCGAGCGAGACCGCGTGGGTGATGAGCTCACACGAGGCGGCGACGACGGCGGCCGCCGCGTAGCCTCCTCGCAGCGCGAACGCCGCCACCGACCCGGGGCCGCTCATCTGAGCCCCGACCAGGCCGGTCGGGTCGTCCAGGCCCGGGTAGAAGACCCGAGCCACGGCCGGGTGTCCCTGCAGCCACTCGACGACCCGCAGCGCGCCCTGCTCCGCGGCCCGAACCCGGACCGGCAGGGTCTGGACGCCGCGGTGCATCTCGTATGCCGCGAGCGGGTGGAGGAGTGCGCCGGTCACCGCGCGGACCCGGCGCAGCCGGGCGGCCCACTCCGAGGTGGCGGCGACGACCCCGCCGAGCGCATCCCCGTGGCCGCCGATGAACTTCGTCGCCGAGTGCATGACCAGGGTGGCGCCGTGCCGGGCCGGTTGCTGCAGAACCGGGGTGGCGAAGGTGTTGTCGACGAGGACCGGGACTCCGCCGGCGGCGTCGACGACGGCGCTGATGTCGATGAGGTCGAGGGTGGGGTTGCCGGGCGTCTCGAAGATGACGAGGCCGGTGTCCGGGCGGATCGACTCCGCCACCGTCTCGGGAGTGGCCCAGGTGACCGTCGTGCCCAGCAGGCCGGTCGTCAGGACGTGGTCGCTGCCGCCGTACAGGGGCCGGATCGCGACGATGTGCGGGGTCCGCTCGACGACACAGGCGAGGAGCGTCGCCGTCAGCGCCGCCATGCCGGTGGCGAACGCCACCGCCTCGTCGCACCCTTCCAGGGCGGCGACCGAACGTTCGAACCGGTCGACCCCGGGGTTCCACAGCCGCTGGTAGACCAGCGGCATGCCGGGGTCGGGACGCAGGCCCGCACCCATGACCTCGTAGGCGTGGCCACCGGCCTCGATGTCGTTGAGGGGGTAGGTCGTCGACAGGTCGATGGGTGGGACGTGGGCGCCGAGGTCATGGAGGTCCTCGCGCCCGGCGTGGACGGCGACGGTATCGGTATGCCGGTCGGCGGTGGTCATGGCCGCTCCCTTCGACGACGGTGTCCCCCTCAGGATGGGATTCCCCCGGATCGAGGGGAAGTGTTCCGTGGATTTCGCGGAATTTCTCACTCTGAGCGCTGGTTCACCGGACGTTCGGCGGCATACGGTGGACCGATGAGTACCACCTCCCCCCTCGTGCCCGGCCCGGACCCCCGGCCCCGGCCCCTCATCGACGCCATCGACACCGCCCTGGTGACGGCGCTCGCCGAGGACGGGCGCCAGTCCAACGCCGCCCTGGCTCGCCGGGTCGGGATCGCGGAGTCGACGTGTGCGGACCGGGTGCGGGGGCTGCGCGACCGGGGGGTCGTCCGGGGGATCCACGCCGACATCGACCCGGCCGCCGTGGGCCTCGGCGTGGAGGCGATGGTCGCCCTGCGGTTCGGGGGGCATCGGCGCGAGCAGGTCGAGGTCTTCCGCGACGACGTCGTCGAGGTGCCCGGGGTGCTCGCCGTCTACAACACGAGCGGCGCCAACGACTACCTCGTCCATGTCGCCGCCGCGGGGGCGGACGCGCTGCGCAACCTCGTTCTCGACCACCTCGCCAACCGGGCCGGCGTCGTCCACGTGGAGACCTCGCTCATCTTCGAGGCGACCCGGGGACGGGCACCGCTCGTGCCGTCACCGGCCTGAGCGGTGCGCCCGAGCCGGGCGCCTCGGGCACCCGGTCGCCGCGGCGGCCGTCAGCAGGCGCCCGCGCCCAGGGGCTCGTGGATGTCGGTGCCGCGTGGCAGGCTCTCGTCATGCCTCGCAGCGGGATCGGCACGCCCGGGGGTACCCCCGAGCGGCCCGCGCTGTTCTTCAGCGGGCCGGGGGAGTGGCGGGCCTGGCTGGAGGCCCACCACGGCACGGCGACCGAGCTGTGGATGGGCCTGTACAAGAAGCACGTCACACCTCCCGGGCTGAGCTATCCCGACGCCGTCGTCGAGGCCCTCTGCTTCGGCTGGATCGACAGCACGACCCAGCGCATCGACGGCGACGCGGTGCGCCAACGCTGGACGCCCCGCAAGACCACGAGCATCTGGTCGACGACGAACGTCGCGACGGTCGAACGGCTCATCGCCGAGGGCCGGATGCACCCGGCGGGTCTGGCGGCCTATGCCCGTCGGAACGACAACCGGACCGGCGTCCACGCCTACGAGCAGGCCGAGAAGGGGATGCCGGCGGCCCAGGAGTCCCTGCTGCGGGCGGACCCGGCCGCGGCCGCCTTCTGGGACACGGCCACCCCGTCCTACCGGAAGATGTGCATCTACTGGGTCCTGTCGGCCAAGCGCGAGGAGACCCGCACGAGGCGGCTCGCCCAGCTGGTCGAGGACTGCGCGCACGGCCGGCTCATCCCACCGCAACGCTACGGGGACGTGCCGACCTGGGTCGCGCGGGCCGCGGCCGCGGCGGAGGCGGCGACGCGCCTAGGGTGAGTCCGTGACGTATGCCGAGCGCGACCGCGAACGCTGGGTCGCGGAGGACCCCGCGGTCAAGCGCGCCGACCGGGACGACTTCGCCCGGGACCGGGCCAGGCTCATCCACAGCGCCAGCCTGCGGCGGCTGTCGGCGAAGACCCAGGTGGTCCAGCCCGGCAGTGACGACTTCGTCCGCAACCGGCTCACCCACTCCCTCGAGGTGGCCCAGATCGGCCGCGAGTTCGGAGCGGCCCTCGGCTGCAACGCCGACGTCGTCGACACGGCGTGCCTCGCCCACGACCTCGGTCATCCGCCGTTCGGGCACAACGGCGAGGAGGCGCTCGACGGGGTCGCCGCGGCCATCGGTGGCTTCGAGGGCAACGCGCAGACGCTGCGGCTGCTGAGCCGCCTCGAGGCCAAACGCACCCATGCCGACGGGCGTCCCGCCGGGCTCAACCTCACCCGGGCCAGCCTCGACGCCGCGACGAAGTACCCCTGGCCGCGTGGCGAAGGGCCGGGTGGGACCCGCAAGTTCGGGGTGTATGCCGACGACCTGCCCGTCTTCACGTGGTTCCGCGAGGGAGCGCCGTCGGGCGGCCGGGCCTTCGAGGCCGAGGTGATGGACTGGTCCGACGACGTGGCGTACTCGGTCCACGACGTCGAGGACGCCATCGCCTCGGGACGGCTGGACCCGGGCCGGCTGCGCGACCCCGACGACGTCGCGGGGGTCCTGTCCGTGGCTGTCGGCGTCTATGCCCCCGACCTGACGACGGACGACCTCGGGATGGCGCTGGAGCGGCTGCTGAGCACCGGGACGGTGCCGACGGCATACGACGGGTCCCGGCGCGACCTGGCACGCCTGAAGGACATGACCTCGCGGCTCATCGGACGGTTCGTCCTGGCCGTCGAGGCCGCCACCAGAGATCGGCACGGACCGGGCCCGCACACCCGGCACGTCGCCGACCTCGTCGTCCCGGACCAGGCCCGGGCCGAGTGCGCGGTCCTCAAGGCCGTGGCCGCGCACTTCGTCATGTTCGCCGACGAGCGGGTCGAGCTCATGGCCGGCCAGCGGGACATCGTCAGGGACCTCGTCGAGGCGTACCGGGCCGACCCCGGCCGGCTCGACCCTGATCTGCGCGCCGACCACGAGTCCGCCGGGTCGGCTGCCGCGGCGCTGCGCGTCGTGGTCGACCAGGTAGCGTCCCTCACCGACGTCCGAGCCCTCGACCTGCACGCCCGCTGGTGCCGATGAGCGGGCCGAGCCGTGGGTCGGCGGCAGCACCTAGACTCGCCGCAGACAAGGAGGGGTCGTGCCGGGTCTGATCAAGGCCGAGGACATCGCGGCGGTCAAGGAGCGCTCGTCGATCGAGGACGTCGTCCGCGAGCACGTGACGCTCCGTCCCGCCGGGGTGGGCTCGCTCAAGGGGTTGTGTCCCTTCCACGACGAGAAGAGCCCATCCTTCACCGTCCGTCCGACCGTCGGCGCGTACCACTGCTTCGGCTGCGGCGAGGGCGGCGACGTCATCTCCTTCGTCCAGAAGGTCGAGCACCTCACCTTCACCGAGGCCGTCGAGCGGCTCGCCGCCAAGGTCGGCATGGAGCTGCACTACGAGGACGGCCCCGGTGGTGGCCGAGGCCGCGAGGAGGGCGGGCTCGGACGTCGCACCCGGCTCGTCGAGGCGCACCGGGTCGCCCAGGAGTTCTACGCCGCAGCCCTGGTGGACCGGCAGGAGGCACGGGCCGGGCGGGACTTCCTCCGGGAGCGCGCCTTCGACCGGGTCGCCGCGGAGCGGTTCGGGGTCGGGTTCGCCCCGCGCGGTGGTGAGGAGCTGTCACGCCACCTGCTGGGCAAGGGCTTCACCGACGACGAGCTGGTTGCAGGGGGGCTCTCCGGCCGGGGAAGCAGGGGCCTCTACGACCGGTTCCGGGGGCGTCTGGTCTGGCCCATCCGAGACATCACCGGTGACACGGTCGGCTTCGGAGCCCGCCGGCTCTTCGACGACGACCGGATCGCGGCCAAGTACCTCAACACCTCCGAGACGGCCATCTACAAGAAGTCGACCGTCCTCTACGGCCTCGACGCGGCGAAGAAGTCCATCGCCGCGACCCGCACAGCCGTCGTCGTCGAGGGCTACACCGACGTCATGGCCGCCCACCTGGCCGGCGTCGAGGGGGCGGTCGCAACCTGCGGGACGGCATTCGGTGTCGACCACATCAAGATCCTGCGGCGCATCATGCGCGACGAGCCCGGGCTGGCCCCGGCCAAGGTGATCTTCACCTTCGACGGCGACGCCGCCGGCCAGAAGGCAGCCATGCGGGCGTTCGGCGAGGACCAGCGGTGGGCCTCGCAGTCCTTCGTCGCGGTCGCCGCCGACGGGATGGACCCCTGTGAGCTGCGGATCGAGAAGGGCGACGATGCGGTTCGCCATCTCATCGAGGACGCGACGCCGATGTTCGAGTTCGCCGTGCGGACGACGATCGGCCGGTTCGACCTCGACAGCGCTGAGGGCCGGGTCGAGGCGATGCGGGCGGCGGCACCCATCGTGGGGTCGATCCGGGACGCCTCGCTGCGCCCGGAGTACGTCCGCTCGGTGGCCGGCTGGCTCGGGGTGGAGGTCGAGCAGGTCGCGGCCGAGGTGGCCCGGGCCGGACGGATCGCGGCGCACGCGCACGCCGCCGAGGCTCGCCCGAGCCCGGCGAGCACCGACGAGGTGCCCGAGCCGAGCGACCAGGAGGGCCGGGCCGCCCTGCCACTGCCCAACCTGCGCGACCCGGTCGTCATCGCCGAGCGCCAGCTGCTCCAGGCGCTTCTGCAGTACCCCACCGAGTTCGGCGCACCGATGGTCGACGCCGTCGACCCCGTGGCGTTCACCGCCCCCGCCCACCGAGCCGTCTTCGACGGGGTCCGTGCCGTCGCCGGGCAGGCCTCGACCCTGTCGACCGCGGGGTGGGCCGCCGCCGTGAGCGATGCGGCGCCGCTCGCGGTGGCGCCGCTCATCGCCGAGCTCGCCGTGGCCCCCTTGCCGACGCTGTTCGACAAGTCCACCGGCCTGCCGCCGCGGCGCTATCTCGACTCGCTCATCGTCGGCGTCCAGGACGCGGCCCTGTCGCGACAGATCGCCGACGCGACCGCCAGCGTCCGCCGGCTCCAGAACGACCCCGGCACCGAGCCCGAGACGCTGCGCGGCCAGACGGTACGGCTGCACGAGCTCGAGCTCGCGCGGGTGCGGCTGCGGGACCGGCTGGCATGAGGTCCCACTGGCGCCGCCCGGCGATGCCGGACGGCATACGGGCCGCTCTCGGCCTGCCTCGCGGAGAACGGGTCCTGGACTGGACCACGGACACCCAGGGCACCGTCCTGGTCGCGACGGCCACCCACCTGTATGCCGTGTCCGGCGCCGACGTCGTCCTGCGCCGTCCGTGGCACCTCGTGGACGCGGGGCGGTGGAACTCAGACACCTCGACCCTGACGGTGACCTGGGTGGACGGCGAACGTCGCAGCCGATGGTCGCTCGACGGGGCCACGGCGTTCCTCCAGGCGCTGCGCGAGCGGGTCCAGGCCTCGGTCGTCCTGTCCGAGGCGGTGGAGCTGGGCGAGGGGCGCGGCGCCAGGGTGGTCCTGCGGCGCGACCTGGCCAGCGGGGGGCTGCTCGGCCAGACGATCCTGGGCCGTGGCGTCCGGGCCGAGGACCCGGGAGTACGTGAGACCACCGAGGCGGCCCTGGCCTATCTCAAGGAGCAGGTCGGCCTCGACTAGCCCCGCCACCTCCCCACGCTCGCCCGCACCCCGTCGACGTCTCACCCTCGAGGCAACGTGTTGACGGCCATCCGTGGGTCGCCGTGTCCATCAGCTGCCTATGGGGTGGGTTCGTCACCGGGGACGGGGGGGGCGGGGTCGGCCAGGGGGAGAACGGGATCTCGGTGAGGTAGTCGTCGTAGGACCGGGGGTCCTCGCGTGGCTCGACGTGGGCCAGCAGCGAGACGTTGTCCACGCGCTGCTCGAGCGCGTGGTCGACCCGCTCGACGAGGTCGTGGCTGCGCTGGACCGACCACGACCCGGGAACGAGCACGTGGACCTCGGCGAAGCCTCGGTGCCCGGACACCCGGGTCCGCAGGCCGTGGAAGTCGACGTCCTCGTCGACGAAGCCGGTGAGCACCTCGGCGATGGCGGTCGACTCCGCGACGGGGAGCGCCTTGTCCATGAGGCCGCCGAACGACTCGTGCAGCAGCCGCCATCCGGTGACGATGATGTTGGCTCCGACGAGGAACGCCACGACGGGGTCGAGCCGCTCGATGCCGGTCACCGCGACCAGGATGACGCCGACGACGACGCCGGCGGAGGTCCACACGTCGGTGAGCAGGTGCCTGCCGTCGGCGGTCAGGGTGAGCGAGCGGTGGCGCCGGCCGGTCCTGATGAGAACCCAGGCCACCCAGCCGTTGATGAGGGATGCGACGACCGAGATGGCCAGGCCGACGCCGACGTTCTCCAGGGGCTGGGGGTGGAGGAAGCGCTGGATGGCGGTCCAGATGATGACGGCCGCGGCGATGAGGATCATCTGGCCCTCGGCCGCCGCGGAGAAGTACTCCGCCTTGGTGTGGCCGTACTGGTGCCCCAGGTCCTCGGGCCGGGCCGCGATGGTCAGTGCGATGAGGGCGACGATGGCCGCCGCGAGGTTGACGGTCGACTCGGCGGCGTCGGAGAGCAGCCCGACGGACCCGGTGATCCACCATGCCCCGGACTTCAGGATGATCGTCGCGATGGCGGCGGCAATGGACAGCCACGCGAATCGGCGCAGGTCCTCTCGCGGGGTGCTCACCGTGCCATTCTGGCCCGTCCGGGAGTATGCCGCTGCGCTGGCCGAGCCTGCGGCCGCCGGATGTGGCGGATCCCTCGCCGGTCGCCCCAACATCGTTTTCTCGGCGCGGCCCGGGTTTTGCTATCGTTGCCGGGCGCTGCCGCAGCGATCCTGTGGCAGACCTTCCTCCGTAGCTCAATTGGCAGAGCAGCCGGCTGTTAACCGGCAGGTTGTTGGTTCGAGTCCAACCGGGGGAGCACCATCAGAGGCCCCTGACCTGCGGAAACGCCAGGTCAGGGGCCTTTGACTCACAGATGCAGCGGCTATGCATCGTTCGTAGCGAGCGGCGTCAACGGCGAGGACGGCGACACGACCCCTCTCGATGCTTAGTTGCCGCCGTCCGGCAGCGACTCGGTGGACGCTCGCACGGGCGTCCCAGCCCTGCCCGTCTTCCTCGGATCGGAGTTGCGTCACTTCGCCCAGATGGACGCATACCACTGGTTGGCGATACTATCGGTATGCGATAGTATTTGAGTGTGGCCATCCAGTCCTTCGCTGACGCGAACACAGAGAAGGTCTGGCGTCGCGAACGCACGGCCCGGCTGGGCGCGGACATCCAGCGGGCCGCGCAGAAGAAGCTCCGCTCCTCAACGCGGCCGGCACGCTGGGCGACCTTCGGGTCCCGCCAGGCAACCGCCTGGAGAAGCTGACCGGAAACCGAGCCGGTCAGCACTCGATCCGAGTCAACGACCAATTCCGCATCTGCTTCACCTGGACCGCGGCCGGGCCAACCGACGTCGAGATCGTCGACTACCACTAGGAAGGAGGACCGAGATGACCAAGGCACACGATCCGATCACCCCGGGAGAAATCCTGCGCACCGAGTTCCTCGAGCCGCTGGGGATCAGCCAGTACCGACTGGCCCAGGCAACCGGCCTGAGCCAGACCCGCATCGGAGAAATCGTCCGAGGCAGGCGGCGGATCACCACCGAGACCGGCCTGCGCCTCTCCCGTGCGTTCGGGACCAGCGAGCGCTTCTGGATCAACATCCAGGCCGACTACGACATCGAAGTCGAGCACGACACCCACGAAGACGACCTGAACCGCGTCGAGAGCCTGGTCAGTTAGGGCTTCCTAGAGGGGCGTCGCTTCGCCGCCTGCAGCGCTGGGTCTAGACCCACGGAGTGCCGGCCCAGCGCTCGACGCCGCCAGGTAGAAAGGTCGATCGATCGAGCCATGCACGATCACCTCCGTTGCTCGTTGACCAGCCGTGCACCGTACGAGTGGCGACATCGTCCCCTCGCCTGGCGTGCACGACCCCTCCACGCGCGACCGTGAGGATCCACCCATCCAGTTCGCTGAGCAGGTCAGCCGAGCCGCTGTCGCAGGCGTCGCACCCGCAGTCGGGCACCCGCGTGAGGAGCACCGGCACCTCACCGTCACCGCAGATACCGAGGTCGAGGCCGAAAGGCTGTCCATCGACCAGGGTGGTCGCGAGGAGAAGGCGGAGTCCACCTGAAACCGTCGGCTCGATCCGGCTTACCCGCGAATGCTGGTCTGGCGGACGGCACTCCGCGATCCACGTCTCGGCCCCGACGTCGAGGACAGCTGCGATGCCGGCGCCCGTCAACACCTCGACCCAGGCGTCTACGCGACTGTCGAGGATCCGATACTTCCCAGCATCTGTGACCCGCGAGTACTCCTCCTCGCGTGGATCCCGGCTCGGATGCGGATCAGGCCATCCCGGGGTCTGTGCTCCAGTCACCTCGAATGCCCGGTCGACCTTCGCGAGCAGTAGGTCGAACCAGGCCGGCCGCAAGATGCTTTCGGGGTCGTCGTCCACCCGAACAGCATTCAAGACGCCCACACGGAGCCACAACCGTGTTTGCAGCGGCAGAGACACCCATTCGGTGTATCCGCACCCGCGTCACACCGCCGCCAGCCGACGTAGTTCCATGGGGCGCCCAAGCCTGACCCACGTCTAGTGTTCGGGTCATGAGCGAGCCGTCGCTGGGTCGAGCGGGTGACGTGGTCAGCCGTCACGGGGCCTCGCGCTCTCCCGTATTGCCGGGCGAGACCCTTGGCATCTCTCGCGAGGTGGGTACTGGGCTCATGCCTATCAACGGCCTTCGGCACCCACCGGCTGGCCGCACGTGCGGTTGGTACATCTGGGCCGGCGAGGAGCTCTCGGACGACCCCGACTTCTTCCTCCCGAGGCACCTGGACCACCTGGGTCCGATCGCTCAGGATCTGGAGCGCTACCTCGAGCTGCCACCGGGCTGGAGATTTCTGATTGCGCCCGACTATGAAGACGTGTGGTTCGACGAGAGCCTGCTGAAGATCACGCGCGACTGAGGCGGCAACGTCTTGGGTCCAGGTTGACGGCACGTGCGTCACTCCGCCGCCAGACGGGCGCGGTGTGTTTGGACCGGTCAGGCTCCGAACCGCTGTTGAGCGGCTTGGCGGGTGGTATCCAGCGCGGCGCCGATGATGGTCCAGGAGTCTCCGGCGTCCCGGGCGGCGTGGACCGCGTCGCGCAGCTCTTGTTCGGCGGCGGCGAGGTTCTCGCGGGCGGCGAGGATGCGTCGGAAGTGCGCTGCGTCTCGGGCTGGAGTGGTGGCCGGGTCGAGCCGGTCAAGGCCGGTTCGGTCGTGGTCGGACTTGATCTTGGTCATCGCGCGTCACCTCATCTCAGATAGTCGTAGAACGTGGGGCGGAGCCGGTCGGCGTGGATGATTCGGGTCGGCTCGCCGGCCGGGACGGCGACGAGCTCGAGCATCAGGCCGTGCCGGTCGGGCCCAATGACGAGGAGCCGCTCCTCGCCGTCGTACTCGTACTCGACAAGCCGGGTGGCGTGCCGCCAGGCATGGTCGATGTCGGCGTCGTGGATCCCGTGTTTGCGAGCGGACGCCCGGATCTCCACACGTCAAGGATGTCTTGACGCGCAAGGCCTTGTCAAGGGTCAGTTGACACCCACGGTTCCCCGGTCGCACCTGCCCCACACCG
>CAVYRN010000005.1:0-1150423 GCA_963771015.1 uncultured Actinomycetota bacterium | reverse complement strand
CGCGGGAGCGGTCGACCCGACCGACGTCGGCGAGGTCGAAGACAGGTAGCCAGACATCGTCGGGCCGGCCGGGCAGGATGGTGGTATGGCTCTTCTGCGCTCCCGTCGGCTCGAGACAGTGCTCGGCGCACCCGTCGACGAACTGAGCGCTCGCGACATCGAGGCGCTGGCAGGCAACCGCGTTTCGGAGGCCTTCGACTTGGACTTCAAGGAAACTCTGTACGGCAGCAGCGACAAAGAGCGCCGGGACCTCTGTGGTGACGTCGCCGCTCTTGCCAACACCTCCGGTGGCGCCATCATCGTCGGCGTCGAAGAAGACGAGCATGCGATTGCGGCAGCCACACCGGGCGTCGAACTTGGCGACGCGGAGCGGAACCGGATCTTGCAGACTCTCGCCTCTGGTGTCGCACCGCTACCCGCACTCGACGTCATCTCCGTACCCTCGACCGACGACCCGACGCGTGGGTGGTTCGTGCTCGCGGTGCCTCGGTCGACGCGAGCGCCGCACGCGGTGGTGGTGAACGAGGGTTTCCGCTTCCCTGTCAGGAATGGCACCACGATCCGCTACCTATCCGAGCCCGAAGTGGCTGCCCGGTACCGGCACCGTGACCAGCACACTGGGGAACTCACCGCGAAGCTCGCAGATGTCGTTGCCGGTTCATTCGCGAGTGTGAACCGGGACCATGGTCCGTGGATTCTGGTCGCCCTCATTCCAGAGCACGCCGGTGCCCTCGAGATCAGCCAGGCCCGGCTGCGCCAGATGCAGCAGGAGTACGGCTCCCGGGACTTGTTCGACACCGGCGGTTCGGGCGTGCACTTCCAGTGGGTGCGAACCGGTCGGGGCAAGTACACGGTAGGGGACGGCCCGTACCCCAACTCAGACTCCCCGCTCCCTCACTACGGATACGTTGAGCTTCACACCGACGGCACGGGTTCGTACGCCATCGAGCTGATCGACATGGCGGACGTCCGGAGGGAGAACAACGGGATGCCTGAGGACCCGACGGCGGTCCAGATGGTGTCCGACGAGGGGCTCGCACTCGGCATCCTTACCGGGCTTCGGCGCCTCGCGGCCCACGCCCGGGACACCGCCGGTGCGGCCGGGTCGGCCATCGTGCAGGTTCACCTTGTGCCATCGCCCGGACGCGCTGTGCTGATTGGGCACACCCGGCACTTCGGGTTCGCGGACTCGCGTAGCGGGAACGCCGTGTCGACGGCCGCCATCGCGGAGACCGCGGCGGCCCTCGATGACCTCGCGGAGCCTTGTCCGGCGCTCGTGGCGACCGCGGCACGGCTGTTGGACGAGGTGGGGACGTCTTTCGGGATCCCGGAGATGGGGCAACTCTCCCTGGATGGTGAGATCCGGCGTCGGTACTGGAAGGACCCTGGGACGCTCCTAGGGTGGGCCGAGCGGCACGGGATCACGGCGACCGATGGCGCGATCTCTGACGCGTAACCGACGACCGCCGAATCGAACCAGCAGGCGCCGACGAGCTGAATACGCGCCCGTCGGCCCCCGCGGCGTACGCCTTCAGCTCTCAGTGGGCGTAGTCGGGGACGCCGGCCCAAGGCTGGATGCGCCTGGCCATTGAGGGGCCACCGGAGGCTGTAGCCAGTGGTGCCGATCTGCCAAGAAATGCGGGGCATTCAGTCCCTCAGCGAGTCCGGGTGAAGTCCGCGCCTGCGCCAGATCGCGGTATGCCGCACCGCGCAGCTCGCGGCCCTGGGAGGCGTGCCGAGCGCCTGATCGCCTCACGGCCACCCAGAGCCCCGGCTGGCGCGGGCGAGCGAGAGTGGGTCCACTACGCTGTGCATGGCAGAGGCCCCAGGCGCGGAGGTGTGGAGTGCGTTCTGTTCGACCGGTGGCCGCCTTCGCCTTGGTGCTCGGCCTCATAGGGTGTGGGTCATCCGAGAAGCCGACGATGCCGGACGTTAAGGGCAAGCAACTGGATGTGGCTCTCGGCGAAATCAAACGGGCCGGCGTCGAAAGCGAGGTCGAAGTCGTTGGCGGCGGCCTGTTCGGAGTAGTCGACAAGTCCAACTGGCAAGTATGCTCCCAGACCCCCGACGCCGGGCTGACCGTCATCGTCAAGCCAAGACTGACGGTGGATCGATCATGCAGCAACGACGAGCCAAGTCCGACGGCGATTAGTCCCACAATTGCCTCGGCACCACCCACGTCAGACGGCGCAATCAGCGAAGGGCCAAGTGATGAGGTCCTGACCGCTGCTAACAACCGTGAGCTCGCGGCCCTTCTGGCGATCAGGGATCCGGGTTCCAGCACGATCGAGAAGTTCGCAACCAAATACGACGGCTGGACACTTGAGTTCGACGGAAACGTCTGCGCCATGAACACGCACGGGGACTATAAGACCAGGTTCGACATCCTCATCTGTGTTGGGGACTTCAGCGAGACATCCTCAATTGGGCCGAACTTCCAGTTTAAGGACGTGAATGTCACGAATGATCTCCATCTGACCGGATCAAATATCCCGGATACCATCGACGTTGGACTGAACCTTCGAGTAGTTGCCAAAGTTGAAGGCTTCAACAGCACCCAGGAACTCTTCTTTCTGGAGCCCGTCCAAACCATCATTAGGTGACCTCCCGCTACCATCCTCACGCCTGGCGGACCCGCTGACCCGACGTCTCTGCAGCCCCAGACCTCGCGCGAGTCAACCAACCTTCAGTCAGTAGTCCAGCCCAGCGCGAGCGGAGGGGCCCTATGTGGCCTTCCCCACTGTGGGCGAGAAGGGCGTCCCACCCGCTGGCGCTCAGCGCCCTATGCCACGCGACGGCGATCCTGTTCGTGCAGGCGGTTCCTGCCGCCGCTCCGGGGCGGTCCACCGGGTGGGTCGAGCGACCTGCGGCCCCTCACGCCGTGGCTCGGCTGCAGGGCCATCGAGGGACGGGCTCGGCTCACGAGGTCGCCGGGGGTGAGCCCACTCCTCGGCGAGGACTGCCGAGGCGGACAGGTCGATGCCGTCGTTCGCCACGACGTCGCGAAGCACCAGATCGGGCGTCGTCTCCGGTTGGTCGTCGTGGCCGGGTTCTGCGTCGCGGTCGGGTCGGGTGTCGACATACAGGTTGTTCTCCTGGACTCCGCGGGAGGCCATCACGTAGAGCGTCTCGCGGGTCGACGGTGGGTGAGACGTAGGCGTGGGCGCGGTCGACGGTGCGGCCCTGGGCGCGTTGGGCGGTGGTGGCGTAGCCGAGCTCGACGTGCTGGCGAGCGTATGCCGCGGGCAGACGCACCGGCGCTCCACCGGCGAGGCGTTGGACGGTGACGGCCCCGTCGTCGCCGGTGTCGAGGACGGTCCAGCGGTCGCCGTTCTTGACATACCCGCCGGGGGCGGCGAGTCGTCGGTCGTTGCGGCGGGTGACGATGACATCGCCGCGCCGGCGGTGGTGCCGTCGGCGAGGCAGACACCTCCGGCGGCGACTTCGCCGGCCCGGATGCGGTCGGCTTGGGCGCGGCGGTTGAGGTCGAGGACGGTGTCGGTGTCGGCGGCGACCATCAGCGAGGTCAAGCCCGGCGTCGATGTCGTGGCGCCATGCCTCGTAGAGCAGGTCGAGCATGGACTCCCGGTCGCCGCCTTCGACGCGGCCGTGGGCGAGGTAGTCATCGACGACCGTCGACGTCGCCGTCGCGGAGCCGGACCGATGCGTCTCGTTCCCAGGGGTGGGCGAAGCGGCGGATCTCGTGCAGGGTGGCGATGTCGTCGCGGTCGTGGGCGAGGAGGTGGAACGCGCCGCCCGCGCTGACGGGGGCGAGCTGGGCCCAGTCCCCCACGAGGAGCACCTTCGCCCCGGCTTGCTGGGCGTGGGTGGTGATGGCGTCGAGGTCGAGGGTGCCGGCCATGGAGGCCTCGTCGATGATGACGAGCTGCCCGGGCCGGAGCTGCCATCGGTCGATCTCGGCCGACACCGACCGCGCCTGCTCCAGCAGGCGCCGGGTGGTCAGGTTCGGGCTGGCCCGCAGCAGCCGGGCGCTCAGAGCGTCGAGGGTGGCCTGGCGTTCGGCCTGGCGGTGTTGTTCGGTGAGCCACTTGGCGGTGTTCTCGGTCGGGATCCCGACCGCCTCGGCGAGGACCTCGGCCGCCGCGGCGGACGGGGCCAGCCCGACCACCGAGCCCGACCCCGTGCTGGGCCTCCCACGCCGCGCGGACCCCGGCCATCGCGGTGGACTTCCCGCTCCCGGCCGGGCCGACCAGCACGTCGAGCGGTCGACCCGAGGTCACCACCTGGACGACAGCGGACGCCTGCTCGGCCGACAGCACCCGCCCGGTCTCATCCAGCGGCGCGGCGCACACGGCCCGGGCGACGGCGGGCGTCGACGGCCGGGCCGTCGGTGGCGCGGGCCGGCGTCGACGAGCCGGGTCTCGGCGTCGAGGATCTCGACGGTGGAGTACACCTCGCTGTCCCGGGGCCGCAGCCGCGACGTCCCGTCCGGGCGTCGCAGCCGCTCGGGCAGCACCTCGATGTCGGGTGGGGTGAGCCGCAGCGCCTGCCCCATCGCCAGGTCGGTCACCCGCTCCGCCACCGCGATCCGCTCGGCCGGTCCGGCGAACCGGACCCCGTGGAGCTGGCGCAGCGCCTCGGCATACACGTTGGGTCGGGTGAACGTGGCCCGGTGCCCGGCGACGACCCCGAGAGCGAGGCGGGCGACCTCGGCGAGCATCTCGTCGGCGACCATGTCGGACCGCAGCGGCCGCACCGGCGTCGCGCTCGGCCAGCCCGGCCACCCACGCGGTCTGCTGGTCCTCGATGAACCGCTCGGCCCGGGCGCGCCACCCCGTGACCAGCTCGGCCAGCGGTCTGATGTTCTTCTCGGGACGGGTCTCGCAGGGTGGCCTGCTGACGCATCTGGATGACCTCCCGGGCGGTCGGCTGCCGGCCGTGGGAGGCGACGAACTCGGCCACCATCGCGTCCTTGGCCTGCTCGATCACCGACGAGCGTTGGGAGAACTCGTCCATCAGCGCCTGCGGCACCCCGGCCACCTCCCACTTGGGGACCGGCGAGTGGGCCCGCTCCCGCGGCTCCCACCCCCACCCCAGCGCCTCGGTCAGGCAGTCCGACAGCACCCCCTGGTACAGCTCCGACAGGCCGACCGTCCACCGGAACAGGGCCTTGGAGTCGATGGTGCGCCACACCCCGTCCAGGGTCTGTACCCGGTTCATCACCACGACGTGGGTGTGCAGCTGCGGGTCCCCGGCCCGGGAGTCCCAGTGGTCGAACGCGGCCGCGACCACCCCGCGCACGTCCTCCTGCACCGCACCCGCCCTTCCCCGACCGGGAGGCGAACACCCGCTCCTCCGCGTACTCGATCACCAGCCGCAGGGCCCGCCGGTGCGCGGCATGGATGACCTCCCGGGTGGCGGGGTCGGCCAGCGCCCACGCCACCGACACCGACTTCGGTGCGCTGAAGGTCAGGTCGAACCCGGCCACCGGCCGCCGCGGCCTCCCCTGCCCGTCCCGGTCGGCGTAGGCGGTGTGCCCGCCGACCGGGGAGCGGCCGAGCTGGGCGCCGGTGACCGGGTCCTGGAGCATCCCGAGCATCCGCCACAGCTGCTCCTCGCTGACCTGGGTGCCTTCGGGGATGCCGCGGCCACCGTCCAGGCCGGCCAGGCCGGAGCCGAGGAACCAGCCCGGCGGCGTCCCCGTCGCCGCGTAGTAGGCGGTCAGCCCCGAGGCGCCGCGGGCGACGTCGCCCCGGGCCACCGAGGACATCAGGTACCGGTAGCCCGCGCCGAGGGTCATCCGCCGGATCGACATCGTCACCGCCCACCACACCCCATCCGTTCGAGCCCGCCTGACGGCCGGTCAAGGGGCGTTGCGGGGGCACCATCGCCGGCCACCACGGAACCGAGGTGCCAGACGTGTGAAGCGAGTGGGAAGGGCGATGTCGGGTGAGGCGGCGGACTGGAGCACCGGTGCGGGGGTGGGGCAGTGGGCGGGAGCGAGTGAGGGCCGGGCCGGCTGCCTGGGGAGAGGGCCTGGGCGGCCGGTGGGAGTGCCGCGCCAGGAGTCGGCAGCAGGGGTCAGTGCGGCCGGTGGACGTCGCGCCGGTGCTCGACGCGGAGGACGATGACCTCGTGCGCCGCGTCGTTGACCCGGTATAGGACGCGGTAGGTCCCGCGACGTGCCGCCCAGATCCCAGCGAGGTCGCCCCGCAGCTGCTTGCCGACCCGGCGCGGGTTCTCCACCAGCGCGACGGTGAGGAACTCGATGACGGCGGCCGCCACCGGCTCGGGCAACCCGTCGCGGATGGCGCGGGTGGCCGGCGGCGTCAGGACCAGCTCGAACGGGCCGGGGTCGGTCACGCGCGCAGCTGCCGGACCGCGTCCACCCCGCGGACGACGTCGCCGCGCGCGTAGGCCGCGTCGGCCTCGCGGATGTCCGCCAGCGCCTCGGGGTCGCTCAGCACGTCGAGGGTCTCCTCGAGCTCGGCCAGGTCATCGGGGCTGATGAGCACCGCGGCCGCGTGACCGTTGCGGGTCACGACGACCCGCTCGTGCTGTAGCTCCACCCGGTCGACCACCTCGCTGAAGTGGTCACGGACGGCCCGCAGGGACTCGGTGCTCATGCCCACCATCGTGGCGCTCGGCGTCCCGGTGGTCTATCCGGACGCCAAGAGGGTCGGGACCGCGCGACTGATGGTGACCCCGGCCGCGGGTAGGCTGACACGTAATCCACAGATCGGCCGACCGGCCTTCCGCGACCGGCTCGAGCCGCCGTAGAAGAGGAGACACCGCTCATGAGTGAGGAAGAGATCCGCTTGTTCCCGAAGTGGTACACCGTCCCCGAGGTCGCCGTGCTGCTCGGCTACGGCGAGACGAAGGTCCGCATGCTCATCGCCCAGGGCGACCTGAAGTCGGTCAAGGACGGCCACGCCCGCCGGGTCCTGCCGCGCTGGGTCGACGAGTACATCGAGCGCCGCTGCGCAGAGTCCGACGCGATCGCATGACCGCGCGGCGCCGGCTGAACGGGGAGGGGTCGTTCTACAGAGCCAAGAACGGCGGCTACCGGGCCTACGTGTGGGTCACCCTCCCCGACGGCCGGCGCCGCCGGAAGTACGTCTACGGCAAGACCCGCGAGGAGGTCCAGGCCAGGTGGACCGCCCTGCAGGAGAAGGCCCGACGCGGGCCCGTCGTCCCCAAGTCCCCGACCGTGCAGTCCTACATGACCAGCTGGCTCGAGAACGTCGTCCGCCCGGGCCTCGCCCCGAGCACGACCCAGGCCTACGAGATGTGCCTGCGGCTCTACATCGCCCCGCTCATCGGGACCCGCCGGCTCGACCGGCTCACCGTCAGCGACGTCCAGGGCTGGGTCAACAAGCTCCGCCGCACCTGCCAGTGCTGCTCCCAGGGCAAGGACGCCAGGCGCGCCCACCCCGAGTGCTGCGCCATCGGCAAGTGCTGCGGGCAGCTGCCCAGCGACTCGACGGTCCACCAGGCCTGGCGGGTCCTGCGGGCCGCGCTCAGCTCCGCCCAGCGCGACGAGCTCGTCTACCGCAACGTCGCCTCGCTGGTCCGGATGCCGATGCCGCGCTCCCCGCGGGCCAAGATCTGGACCGCCGCCGAGGCCGCCCGGTTCCTCCAGTCCGCCTCGACCGACCACGACCCGATGTATGCCGCCTACGTCCTCCTCCTCGTCCTCGGGCTGCGCCGCGGCGAGGTCCTCGGCATCGCCTGGGACGACGTCGACCTCGACAAGGGCCAGGCCCGCATCGCCTGGCAGCTGCAGCGGGTCGGCCACGAGCTGCGGCGCACCCGGACCAAGACCCGCTCCTCCGAGGCCGTCCTCCCGCTGCCCGACGTCTGCCTCGACGCGCTGCGCCGGCGCCGCGACGAGCAGACAGCCGCGGCCAAGGCGGCCGGCGAGGTCTGGCACGACTCCGGACTCGTCTTCACCTCGTCGATCGGCACGCCGATGGACCCGCGCAACTTCCACCGCTTCTTCAAGGAGCGCGCCGCGGCCGCCGGCGTCCCGGTGATCCCCGTCCACTCGACCCGGCGCACCTGCGCCTCCCTGCTCGTCGAGCTCGACGTCCACCCCCGCGTGACGATGCAGATCCTCCGGCACAGCCAGATCGCCGTGACGATGGACATCTACGCCCAGGTCGCCCCCGCCAGCACCCGCGCCGCCCTGGCCAAGCTCGGCAAGGCCTTCGTGCCGGAGAGCCCCACCGAGCACGACCCCGCGCTGCTGCAAACTACTGCTGCAAACGACGGTCAGAGGCCCTTCCCAGAGCTGGAAATGGGCCTCTGACCTGCGGTGGAGCCAGGGGGACTCGAACCCCCAACCCCCTGCTTGCAAAGCAGGTGCGCTACCAATTGCGCCATGGCCCCGGATGGGTGCGCCCCCGGCCGGCTCGACGGCCTGGGGCGCGAAGGTCGCCCAGCGGGCGAGGACTCAGTCGGCCGCGCTGTCGGTGGCCTCGGCCCAGAGGCGGCTCTCGGCCTGCTGGCTCTTGAGCTTCTTCTGGATGAGGACCGCACCGGTCGCGGTCAGGATGAGCGCCACGAGCTTCTTCACGGCTACCACCTTCGTCGAGTGTGGACCGGTGGTGGGCCTAACAGGACTTGAACCTGTGACCTCTTCCTTATCAGGGAAGCGCTCTAACCGTCTGAGCTATAGGCCCGTCGCCGATCCGGCGGCGCCACCCGCACGAGCCGGTGGCGCGAGAACCGAGGCTACCTCACCGGCATACCGCCCATCAAAACGGCCCAACCGCTGGCCTCCGCGACCCAGCAGGGCCCGAGAACCGGCCCGTATGCCGCCGCCGCGCCACCCGACGCGCCACCCGACGCGCCACTCGCCGCGCCACCCCGATGCCGCCCGAGCGGCACCCCGGAACACCGCCCGAAGACGCGACCCGGGGGTCAGTCGTCGGTGAGGGTGAGGTGCAGGCCGCCGACGAGGTTGGCGCTCACGTTGTAGATGAACGCCCCCAGGGTCGAGACCGCCGTGAGGAGGATGACGTCGACGACGGCGAAGACGATCGACAGCGACACGACCCGGCCGAAGCCGACGTAGCTGAGCACGTCGAACGGCCGGCCCTCGTTGGACATGAGGGTGCCGACGACGCTGTTGATCTGGTCGAAGACGCCCATGCTGCCCAGGACCATCCACAGCACCGCCGTCATGACGACGAGGGCGATGCCGAGCGCCACCGACACGAGGAACGACAGCTTCATCGCCGACCACGGGTCGACGCGGGAGACGGTGAGCCGGACCCTGCGTGGGGCACCGGCGGCCGCGGGCCGCGGCGTCGAGGCGGGCGCGGGCGCCGTGGCGGATGCGGTCGTGCTCGGGCGGGACGCCGCGGGGAGCGTCTGCGGGGCGCTCACCGCCGGAGCGGGCGCAGGGCCACCCCGGGTCACGGTCCCCGCCTTCTTGGCCGCACTCACGGGCTGTCCTCCTGTGTGGTGCCGTTCAACTCTCCGGACGACGGTACGGCATCGACATGGGTGTCGGCATCCTCTGTCCCGAGTTCGGGAACCTCGTCCTCGCGCTCGACGTTGCGGGCGACGGCGACGATCGCGTCGTTCTTGCCCGGCTTGGCGAAGCTGACGCCCATCGTGTTCCGCCCGGTGAGACGCACCTCGTCGACCCGGGACCGGACGATGTTGCCGCGCTCGAAGACGACGAGCACCTCGTCGTCCTCGCTGACGGTCAGCGCCCCGACGAGGTCGCCGCCCCGGTCGGAGAGCTTCGCGACCGCGACGCCGTAGATCGCCCGGCCCTTGACGTTCCACTCCGAGACCTTGCTCCGCTTGGCCAGGCCCGACTCGAAGACGGCAAAGACGTCCGGGTCGGTGCCCTCGTCGATGACGCTCATCGACAGCAGCGAGTCGTCGCCGCGGAACTTCATCCCGGTGACCCCCGAGGTGGCCCGGCCCATCGGCCGCAGCGTCAGGTCGTCGGCGTGGAAGCGGACCGACTGACCCTTGCGCGAGACGAGCAGCAGGTCGTCCGCTGCGCTCGCCAGGCCGACCCCGACGAGCTCGTCGCCCTCGCGCAGGTTGACCGCGATGAGACCGCCGGTGCGGGGGGAGTCGTACTCGTGCAACCGGGTCTTCTTGACCAGGCCGTCACGGGTGGCGAGCACGAGGTACGGCGCCGAGGCGTAGTCACGCAGCGCGAGCACCTGGGCGATCTCCTCGCCGGGCTGGAACGCCATGATGTTGGCCACGTGCTGGCCCTTGGCGTCGCGCCCGGAGTCGGGCAGCTCGTAGGCCTTGGCGCGGTAGACCCGGCCGAGGTTGGTGAAGAAGAGCAGCCAGTGGTGCGAGGTCGTCGTGAAGAAGTGCTCGACCATGTCCTCGCCGCGCAGCTGGGCGCCCTTGACGCCCTTGCCGCCGCGCCGCTGCGAGCGGTAGAGGTCGACCCGGGTGCGCTTGGCGTACCCGCCCCGGGTGATCGTCACGACGACGTCCTCCTCGGGGATGAGGTCCTCCATCGACATGTCCCCGTCGAACGGCATGATGCTCGTCCGCCGCTCGTCACCGAACCGCTTGACGATCTCGGCGAGCTCCTCCGACACGATCGAGCGCTGCCGCTCGGGCCGGGCGAGGATGTCCTGGTAGTCCAGGATCATCGCCTCGAGCCGGTTGTGCTCGTCGATGATCTTCTGTCGCTCCAGGGCCGCCAGCCGCCGCAGCTGCATGTCGAGGATCGCCTGCGCCTGCAGCTGGTCGATCTCGAGCATGGCCATCAGGCCCTCACGGGCCTCCTCGACGGTGCTCGAGCGCCGGATGAGGGCGATGACCTCGTCGAGCGCGTCCAGGGCCTTGAGCAGGCCGCGCAGGATGTGGATCTCGGCCTCGGCCTTGCCCAGCCGGTACTCGGTCCGCCTGCGGACGACCTCCATCTGGTGGTCGACCCAGTGCCGGACGAACGCGTCGATCGGCAGCGTCCGCGGCACCCCGTCGACGAGGGCCAGCATGTTCGCACCGAAGTTCGACTGCAGCTGGGTGTGCTTGTAGAGGTTGTTGAGGACGACCTTGGCGACGGCGTCCCGCTTGAGGACGATGACGAGCCGCTGGCCGGTGCGGCCCGAGGTCTCGTCACGGATGTCGGCGATGCCGGAGAGCCGGCCGTCCTTGACGTGTTCGGCGATCTTCTGGGCGAGGCTGTCCGGGTTGACCTGGTACGGCAGCTCGGTGACGACGAGGCACTGCCGGTTCTGGATCTCCTCGACCTCGACGACGGCCCGCATGATGATCGAGCCGCGACCGGTGCGGTAGGCGTCCTCGATCCCCTTGCGGCCCATGATGAGCGCGCCGGTCGGGAAGTCCGGGCCTTTGATGATCCCGAGGATCGCCTCGAGCGCCTCGTCCCGCGTCGCGTCCGGGCGGGCGAGCATCCACTGGGCGGCCTCGGCGACCTCGCCGAGGTGGTGCGGCGGGATCTGGGTGGCCATCCCGACGGCGATGCCGGAGCTGCCGTTGACGAGCAGGTTGGGGAACCGGCTCGGCAGCACCGACGGCTCGAGGGTCTTGCCGTCGTAGTTGGGGGCGAAGTCGACCGTGTCCTGGTCGATGTCGCGCACCATCTCCATCGACAGCGGCGCCATCCGGCACTCGGTGTACCGCGGCGCGGCGGCCGGGTCGTCGCCGGGGCTGCCGAAGTTGCCCTGGCCCTGGACGAGCGGGTAGCGCATCGACCAGTCCTGGACGAGCCGGACCAGGGCGTCATAGATGGCCTGGTCGCCGTGCGGGTGGTACTGCCCCATGACGTCACCGACGACGCGGCTGCACTTGTTGAAGCCCCGGTCCGGGCGGTACCCGCCGTCGTACATCGCATAGATCACCCGGCGGTGGACCGGCTTGAGCCCGTCACGCACGTCGGGGAGCGCCCGGCTGACGATGACGCTCATGGCGTACTCGATGTACGACCGCTGCATCTCCGTGTTGAGGTCGATCAGCTCGATGCGGTCGGTCTCGATCGGCGGTTGCTCGCTCATGCCTTACCTGTCTTCATCGTTCGGTTCGGTCCGTTGTCGGTATGCCGCGTGCTCACCGAGCCGGCGCCCCCACCGGCCCCAGCACCCGGCATACCCATCAGATGTCGAGGAATCGCACGTCGCGGGCGTTGCGCTGGATGAACGAGCGTCGCGACTCGACGTCCTCGCCCATGAGGATCGAGAAGATCTCGTCCGCGGCGGCCGCGTCGTCGAGGGTCACCTGGAGCAGCACCCGGTGTTCCGGGTCCATCGTGGTCTCCCACAGCTCCTGGTAGTCCATCTCGCCGAGGCCCTTGTAGCGCTGGATCGAGTTGTCCTTGGGCAGGCGCCGCCCGTTCGCCCGACCCTCGGCGACGAGGGCGTCGCGCTCGCGGTCGGTGAACGCGAACTCGTGACTCGCGTTGCTCCACTTGATCCGGTACAGCGGCGGCTGGGCGAGGTAGACGAAGCCGGCCTCGATGAGCGGCTTCATGAACCGGAACAGCAGCGTCAGCAGCAGCGTGCGGATGTGCATGCCGTCGACGTCGGCGTCGGCCATGAGGACGATCTTGTGGTAGCGGGCCTTCTCGATGTCGAAGTCCTCACCGATGCCCGTGCCGAACGCCGAGATGAGGGCCTGGACCTCGTTGTTGGCCAGGGCCTTGTCGAGCCGGGCCCGCTCGACGTTGAGGATCTTGCCCCGGATGGGCAGGATCGCCTGGGTGTGCGGGTTGCGCCCGCGCACCGCCGAGCCACCGGCGCTGTCGCCCTCGACGATGAACACCTCGGAGACGGCGGGGTCCCGGGCCTGGCAGTCGCGCAGCTTGCCGGGCAGGCCGCCGGACTCCAGCACCCGCTTGCGGGTCGCCTCGCGCGCCTTGCGGGCCGCCATCCGCGCGGTGGCCGCCTGGATGCACTTGCGGACGACGTCCTTGCCCTCGTTGGGGTGGGTCTCGAGCCAGTGGCCGAACTCGGCGGTCATCGCCCGCTGGACGAAGCCCTTGACCTCGGAGTTGCCGAGCTTGGTCTTGGTCTGCCCCTCGAACTGCGGCTCGGCCAGCTTGACCGACACCACGGCGGTGAGCCCCTCGCGGACGTCGTCGCCGGTGAGGTTCTCCTCCTTCTCCTTGAGGAGGTTGTTCTTGCGCGCGAAGTCGTTGACCAGCTTGGTCAGCGCCGCGCGGAAGCCCTCCTCGTGGGTGCCGCCCTCGTGGGTGTTGATGGTGTTGGCGTAGGTGTGGACCGACTCGCTGTAGGCCGTCGTCCACTGCATGGCGAGCTCGAGGGAGAACGAGCGGGCCTCGTCCTCGACCTCGATCGAGATGACGTCGGGGTGGACCGGGTCCGACCGCTTGGAGCTGACGAGGTGGTGGACGTAGTCGACCAGGCCCCCGTCGTAGCGGTAGCTCACCTTCTTGGCGGTCGTCGTCCGCGGGACACCCCCGGCGTCGGCCTCCTCGGAGTCCTCGACCTCGGCGATGTCGGCCTCGAGGTCGTCGAGGTCGATGTCCTTGGCCTCGCCCTCGGGGACGGCCGGGATGCGCTCGTCCATGAGGTTGATCCGCAGGCCCTTGTTGAGGAAGGCCATCTGCTGGAACCGGGCACGGATCGTCTCGAAGTCGTAGGTGACCGCGTCGAAGATCTCCTCGTTGGCCCAGTAGGTGATCGTCGTGCCGGTGACCGGTGTCTCCTCCATCCGGGTGAGCGGTCCCGTCGGCACGCCGTGGTCGAAGCTCATCCGGAAGGCGTGGCCCTTCTGGCGCACGCAGACGTCGAGCCGGGTCGACAGGGCGTTGACGACCGACGAGCCGACGCCGTGCAGGCCGCCGGACACCTTGTAGCCGCTGCCGCCGAACTTGCCGCCGGCGTGCAGCTGGGTGAGCACGAGCTCGACGGCGCTCACGCCCTCCTGGGGGTGGATGTCGGTGGGGATGCCACGTCCGTTGTCCCTGACCCGGACCCCGCCGTCGGCGAGGAGGGTGACGTCGATCGTGTCGGCGTAGCCCGCGAGGGCCTCGTCGACGCTGTTGTCGACGATCTCCCAGACGAGGTGGTGCAGGCCGCGCTCGCCGGTCGACCCGATATACATGCCGGGCCGCTTGCGGACCGCCTCGAGTCCCTCGAGGACGGTGATGGCGGAGGCGTCGTAGGACCCCCCGTCAACCGGGACGGGGGCCCGGGAGGGGACCTGCGGGTCGGCGTCGATCTCATGCGGCTGCTCGGCCACGGTGCTCCTTCGTCGATGACGCACGTGGCGGCCCGATGGTGGCGTCTGCCGGTCGGCCGCCCCAGCCGTCGGTGGTGCTCATGGCACGCGCCCAGAGCTGGAAACGCTCTGGGCGCGGGGTTCGCCTTCATTCTACCGGTCGGGCCACTCGTATCACGCCTCAGGAGGCCCGTGCGGGCCGATTCCTGGGAAAATCCCCCGTCACGACTCCCCACACGCGACCTCCCCCCTATCGGCCCTGGCGGGCCTTCTCGGGTATGCCGTCCCGTGCCGTCGCGGCGGCCTGGAGCACGGCTCGCACCGGCGTGGGGATGGGGACCGCCACCCGCGTCTCCCGGTCGACGTAGACATGCACCCAGCGCCCGTATGCCGCGAGCTGGTCCTCGCCCGCGGCGAACAGCCCGAGCTCGAAGGTGATCGAGGAGCGACCCAGCCGAGCCACCCGGATCGCGACGTCGACCGGCTCGGGGTACGCGAGCTCGCGCAGGAACCGGCACCCGGACTCGGCGACCACACCGATCTCCGCCGAGGTCGTCTCGTCGACCCCGGCGTCGCGGATCATCCACGCGTTGATGGCCGAGTCGAACAGCTCGTAGTAGACCGCGTTGTTGAGATGGCCGAACATGTCGTTGTCGGACCAGCGGGTGCTCACCCGGCAGACCTCGTCGAAGTCGCTGCGCACCAGGGTGCGCGGGTCCACCGCATCCGCCTCCGCCATGCGCCCGATGGTAGGGGGCCGAACCGTACGTGGAGCGCGGATAGGCTCGCGGGGTGATCTCGAGGCTCCGGTACCGGCTTTCGCGGCTGTCGTGGCGGTCCTGGACCGCCATCGGGATCGTGGTCACCTCGTTCGTCGTCATGATGACGATCCGGATCGTGACCGCCCCGAAGACCTCGGGCGCCGCCGCGGGGATGCAGTGGGTCACCGCCGACGCTGCCGACCTGGAGTTCCAGGTCCCGGTGCGGTGGACGGTCGTCGGCGCCGTGGGAACCGCGGCCACCGCGTCGGACGGCGTGTGGACGCGGCTGCGCGAGATCACCGGCGAGGCCGCCACGAGCGGCATACCCCAGCGGAGCACCCTCGAGCTGCTGGTGCGCGACTCCGACCTCAGCGCCATCACGGCGGTCGGGGTGACCTCGGTCCCGCTCAGCGCTCTCCCCACCCCGGCGCAGGTCGCCCAGGCCCTCACCGACGCCGGGGTGGACCACGGCGTGCCCGTCGCGGTCCAGACCCCGATCGGCGAGGGCGTGGGGTACACCACGACCGAGTACACGACGGGGTCCGGGGTGAGCGCCGGCGCGCCGAGCACCGCGACCACGCCGACGACGCCGGCCGGATCGAGCCCCACCCCGTCCGGCACGCCCTCCGCAAGCCCCACCGACGGCCCCCTCACCGCGTACTACCACCACCTGCTCGTGCCGTCCTCCGACGGCGTGACCGACGTCGCGACGGTGTCGCTGTCGCCGGCGACCACGACGAGGGTCTACGACGAGGTCCTCGCCACGCTGCGACACCCGCTGTAGCCACCGGTCCCCCGAACGGCCCACCCGGGCGGTGAACGCCGGACGGGGACGGGGCGGGCTCACTACGCTCCAGGCGTGACCAGGCGACCCGCTCCTGCCGTGCTCGCCATCACCGCAGCCGCCGCACTGCTGGTCTCGGGCTGCGGATTCTCCAGCGGAGACGTGTACGAGACGATGGCCGTCCCGACGGCGTCCACGGCCAAGGCCACCCTTCCGAAGGCGCCCAAGGGCTACCAGTGGGTGACGGCGAGCCACGCGAACGTCGCCGTCCTGGCGCCGTCGGCGTGGAAGGGGCTGGACATGCTCGCCCGGCTCGACGCCATGGACCCGGCGGCCGCCAAGGCGATGGCCGCCCAGGCGAACTACACCGTCGCGCAGCTGCGGGCCGAGTTCGACGCCTTCGACGCCTACATGACGACCGCCTCCGGGGCCAACGTCGACATCGCCCTGTTCCGGGGCAAGCCCATGCCCACCAAGGCCGCGCTGCGCCGTCGGTTCACCGACCACAAGGGAAGGGTCGTGTCGACGGCGACGGTCAAGACCCGCATCGGGACCGGTGTCGAGCTGTCCTACATCGTCACGATCGCCGGCAAGCGCACCTGGGGCCGCAGCGTCTTCGTGCACACCGACGCCGGCCTCGTCAACATCGACATGGCCTGCCCCACGAACGCTCAGGCGAGCGCCGTCGCCAAGGTGCTCATCGCGTCGATCCGCCCGATGTCCTGACCGGGCCGAGCGAGGTCAGGGCTCGAGGGTCCGCTCGAGCAGCAGCCGGACATCCTCGGGGAGCCCCGGCTCGGGGATGGACAACCGCAGTGGGGGCTCGGAGCACTCGATGTCGTAGCAGAACGCGTCGGGATGGGTGGGCGCCTGGGTCATCTCGTGCAGCCGCCTACTGGCGAACAGCTCCTGCCAGCGCCACGTGTCGTGCCCCGGAAGGTCGCCGAGGGTGACCGTCCGCTCCAGAACCAGGCCCGCGAACCCGCCGGTGCGCCGGACCTTGACCTGCGCGGTGGCCGGGGCCGGGGGCCGGCCACCCGGGCCGGCGGCACCGCTCGAGGCACTCCCGGAACCGTCGGCCACGCCGTTGCCGACACCGGCGGGGGCGCCGCCACCGGCGGACGCGCCCGAGACGGGCAGACCGACCTGCGACCACGCGTCGGCGACGGCAGCGGCCGGGGTGGAGGAGTCGCCGAACCGGGCCACCGTTGCGGCATAGGTCAGGTTCGCGAACGTCGCGAAGTCGCAGTCCGCCGTGATGTTCGGCCCGGTCAGCACGTCGTACCAGATCTGGCCCGGCGCCTCCCAGGCGTTGCCGCCGATCGCGGTGGCCGCGAGGTAGAAGGCGTGGTTGGGGATGCCGGAGTTGATATGCACCCCGCCGTTGTCGGAGGAGGTGTAGACGTAGCCGCCCATGTGGCCGGCTGCGGGTCCTTGCCCGAGCCGCGGGTCGTCGTAGGCCGTGCCCGGCGCCTTCATCGAGCGCAGCGCCACCCCGTTGACGCCGGGGGCGAGCAGCCCGGCGCCGATCAGCCAGTCGGCCTGGTCGGCGCCTCTGCCCGAGCGCCCGCTGCTTGACCAGCGAGCCGAACACGTCGGAGATCGACTCGTTGAGCGCGCCCGGACTGGCCGGGTAGACCAGGTCCGGCGGTGTACTGGGTGACGCCGTGGGTGAGCTCGTGGCCGATGACGTCGATGCGCGCGGTGAAGCCGAGTGAACATCGTCCCGTCGCCGTCGCCGAACACCATCTGCGTGCCGTCCCAGAAGGCGTTGTCGTAGCGGGTGCCGTAGTGCACGCTGGCGACCAGCGCCAGGCCCTTGTCGTCGATGGAGTTGCGCCCGTATCCCTTCGACGTAGAGGTCGAAGGTGGCGCCCGAGCCCGTCGTAGGCCTCGTCGACCGCGATGTCGCCGCTCGCCGGGTCGCCCTCGCGGCGCATCCGGGTGCCGGGCAGCGTGGTGGCCGTGCCCGGCGTCGTAGATCGTGCGGTCGGGGCCGGTGCCGGCTGCCGTCGGCGACGGGGTCGCCGGGGTGGACGTCCTGGGGGCCGGCGCGGTGGACGGCGGGGCGACCGGCGGGGTCACGCCCGGGCCCCGTTGGGCGGCCGTGGGCGGCATCTGGTGGGCCCGCCCACCGCCGGAGCCCTGCAGAGACACCCGCTGGCCGCGGATCCCGGCGTCGATGCTGAGGGTGCGCCGGGCGTGCGCCTGGAGCTGCGGGTCGCCGGAGGCCATGAGGGCCTCGAAGAGGTAGGGCGGCACGAAGGAGCAGGTATGCCGGGTGATCGGCCGGGCGGCATACCGGGCGCCCGCGGGGCTGGACGCGACGTGGGACGGTCCAGACGAGCGGCTCATCGCCACAGTCTGCGCCCGTTGCCTGAGCGGCGCATCTCCACCGCTCGTACCGCGACCCGCCCGGCCCGTCGTGGTGACCTGCCGGGCGTTGTCCCGGCGGGGGGGTGCCGCCTCAGGCCTGGTTGATCTGCATGACGACGGCCTTGGGCTCGGTGAAGAACTCGCGGCTGAAGTTGCCGCCCTCGCGGCCGACGCCGGAGTCGCCGACCCCGCCGAACGGGGTACGCAGGTCGCGGATGAAGAAGCAGTTGACCCAGACGGTGCCCGCCTTGAGCTTGCCGGCGACCCGGTGGGCACGGGACAGGTTCTCGGTGAAGAGCATGGCGTTGAGCCCGTATGCCGTGTCGTTCGCGAGGTGGACGACCTCCTCCTCGCTGGAGAACTTGTTGACGACGACCACCGGGCCGAAGATCTCCTGGCAGTACTGGGTCGCCTCGTAGGGCAGGTCGACGATGATGGTCGGCTTGACGACCCACGAGCCGTCCTCGGCCACGCCGCCGGTCAGGATCTTGCCGCCCTGCTCCTCGACGGTGTCGACGTAGGACTTGACCTTGCGGTAGTGCTCCTCGGATGCCAGGCAGGAGAACTCGGTCTGCGGGTCGAGTGGGTCGCCGAACCGCATCCCCTCCGCCCGCTCCCTGAACCGGTCGAGGAACTCGTCGTAGATCCGCTCGTGGACGAACAGCCGCGACCCGGCCAGACAGACCTGGCCGGCGTTGCGGAAGATCGCCTCGCCGGCCCAGTGGACCGCGTTGTCCATCTCGGCGTCGTCGAAGACGATGTTCGCGCCCTTGCCGCCCAGCTCCAGGCTCACCGGGGCCAGATGGGTCGCCGCGGCGCCCATGATGATCCGGCCGGTCGTCGACTCGCCGGTGAAGGTGATCCGGTCGACCCGCCAGTCGCTCGTGAGGGTCGACCCGGCCGGGACGCCGAAGCCGTTGAGCACGTTGAGAACCCCGGGCGGGAAGACCTGGGCGGCGAGCCTGCCGAGGTAGTTGACCGACGCGGGGGTGTCCTCGGCGGGCTTGATGATGCACGTGTTGCCCCAGGCGATGGCCGGGGCGATCTTCCACGTGGCCATCATGAGCGGGAAGTTCCACGGGCTGATCGCGGCGACGACCCCGGCCGGGCCGTACTCGGTGTAGGTGTGGTGCCCCGTGTCCATCGGCATGACCTCGCCCATGTGGTCGCGCTGGTGGTCGGCGAAGAAGCGGAAGTTCCACACCGACCGGGCGACGTCGTGCTTGGCCTGGGTGATCGGCTTGCCCATGTCCATGGCGTCGAGCCGGGCGAGCTCGTCGGCGTGCTCCTCCATGAGGTCGGCGAGGCGGTGGATGAGCGTGGCCCGCTCGGTGCGCCCCATCCGCGGCCATGGACCCTCGTCGAAGGCCTTCCGCGCGCTGACGATGGCCCGCTCGGCGTCAGCCGCGCCGGCCTCGGCGACCTCCCCCCACTTCTCCCGCGTCCACGGGTTGACGGTGTCGAACCGTCGGCCGTCGAGGGACTCGACCTCTTCGTTGTCGATGATGTGCCCGAAGAACGGGGTCTCGCTCATCGCGATGGACCTTTCGGCTGGGTGGTGGGGGGGGCGGCCTGGGCGGCGCGCTTCTCGGCGAGGGTGACGTCCCCGGCGGCCCAATGGGTCGGTGGGACCTCCCGGATGACGACGCGGATGCTGTCGACCGGTGCGGCGGCCGTCTCACTCACCGCGGCGGTCACCGCCGAGAGCAGGGCGCGGAGCTGCTCGGGGGTGCGACCCTCGGCCAGGGTGACCTCGACGAACGGCATCACGCACCACCGTTGACGAAGACCGACCCGAGGTTGGTGAAGTGCAGGCCGACCGACGTCCCGGGTGGGGCGAACACGGCGTCGGTCATCCCCCCGGTGAGCACGATCCAGCCCGCCTCGATGGCGTGGCCCCGTGAGGCGAGATCGTTGGCGGCGAGGGCGAGCGCCTCGCCGGGGTGACCCTGGACCGCGGCGCCGGTCGCCGAGTCGACGATGACGCCGTCGACCTCGACGAGGACGCCCTCGAGGGCCAGGTCGAGCTCGCTCGGCGGCATACCGACCCCACCGGTGACGAACGCGCCGGAGGAGGCGTTGTCGGCGGCGACGTCCCCGGCGGTGAACCGGAAGTCCCGGTATCGGCTGTCGATGACCTCGGCGCCGCCGTAGACGGCGTCGACCGCGGCCATCGCCTGCGCGGCGGTCACGCCCGGGCCGGCCAGCCGCTCGCCCATGACGAAGACGATCTCGGGCTCGACCCGCGGGTGGATGAGCCGGTCCTGGGGGACCGGGTCGCCGGTCGGCAGGATCATCGCGTCGGTCAGCCACGCGACGAACGGGAAGTGCACGCCCATCCGCTGCTGCTTGGCCCGACTGGTCAGGCCGAGCTTGACCCCGATGAGGGTCTCGCCGCGGTCCTGGCGCATCTGCAGCGTCAGGTCCTGGATCGCGTAGCCGGTCGCCAGGTCGAGCTCGGGCCACTCGTCGGTGAACGGCTCGCGCTCCCGCCGCTCGTCCTCGCAGGCGAGCAGCTCACGGGCGACCGACTCGATGTCCCAGGAGGTGGCCTTCTTGGCGCGGGCGGCCATCAACGGACTCCCATCCCGGCGAGGTCACCGAGCGCGAGCTCCTGCTCGCGCTCCTCGGCGAGCTGGAGGGCGATGTCGATGATCATGTCCTCCTGGCCTCCGACGTAGCCGGCCTCACCGACCTTCTGGAGGATGGCGTGGGCCGGGACGCCGTAGCGCTCGGAGGCCCGCTCGGCATGCAGGAGGAACGAGCTGTAGACGCCCGCGTACCCCTGGGTGATCGACGCGCGGTCCATCCACGGCAGCCGCGGGATGAACGGCCGTACGACGTCCTCGGCTGCGGAGAGCACCTCGCCGAGGTCGATGCCGGTCCGGATCTGCATCCGCTCGAACGTCGCGGCGAGGACCTCGGTCGGGGAGTTGCCCGCCCCGGCGCCCAGCGCACACAGGGCGCCGTCGATCTGCTTCGCGCCGGCCTGGTAGGCCAGGACCGAGTTGGCGATGCCGAGGCTGAGGTTCTGGTGGCCGTGGAAGCCCACCTGCGCCTCGGTCCCGATCTCAGCGATGAGGGACTCGACCCGGGACTGGGCGTCGGAGAGGACGAGGGCGCCGGCGGAGTCGACGACGTAGACGCACTGGGCGCCGGCGTCGACCATGATCCTGGCCTGCTGGGCGAGCATGTCCGGGGCGGCCTTGTGGCTCAGCATGAGGAACCCGACCGTCTCCATCCCCAGCCGGCGGGCCTCGCCGAAGTGCTGGATGGAGACGTCGGCCTCGGTGCAGTGGGTGGCGATCCGGGCGACCGAGGCGCCCGCGTCGTGGGCGGCGCGGAGGTTGTGGACGGTCCCGAGCCCGGGAAGCATGAGGACGGCGATCTTGGCCTGGGTCGCCTCGTCGACGGCGGCCCGGATGAGCTGCAGCTCGTCGACCAGGCTGAAGCCGTAGTTGAAGCTCGACCCGCCGAGGCCGTCGCCGTGCGAGACCTCGATGACCTGGACGCCGGCCTTGTCGAGGGCGTGGACGACACCCCGGACCTGCGCCTCGGTGTAGCGGTGCTGCATCGCGTGCGAGCCGTCGCGCAGCGTCGAGTCGGTGATCCGCAGGTCCCGCTCGCCACCCCCGGCAGGGGTGTTGGCCAGGACGTCGGACTCGGTCGGCGCGTGCGTGACGACCGGGGCGTCGGCTTCGGTGAAGGTCATGTCACCCATGGCTCAGACTCCTGCCTTCTCGGTGGCGCCCGCGACGATGGCGTCCGGCTCCTCGCCGAGCTCGCTCGAGGACTTCCAGGACGAGGCGACGCCGAGCCGGTGGGCGATCATGATGTCGCCGACCCGGGCGGCCGCCGAGGTGATGATGTCGAGGTTGCCGGCGAAGTCCGGTAGGTAGTCGCCGCGCCCCTTGACCTCGATGGGGATGAAGACCCGGGCCATGCCCTTCCACAGCTCCCTGGCGTGGTCGAACTGCGGGTCGGCGCGCAGGTGGTAGCCGGGGACATAGTCCTGGATCGTCGCGACCATCGCGTGGATGGACTCGAGGATGGCGTCCTGCAGCGCTCCCGGCTCGCCGGCCTCCGGCGGGATGGCGCAGAAGACGGTGTTGCGCATCATGAGCGGCGGCTCGACCGGGTTGAGGATGATGATCGCCTTGCCGGTCTCGGCCCCGCCGACCTTGACGAGCGCGTCGGAGGTCGTCTCGGTGAACTCGTCGATGTTGGCCCGGGTGCCCGGGCCGGCGGACTTGCTGGAGATCGAGGCGACGATCTCGGCATACGGCACCGGCACCACGGACGCGACGGCGTGGACCATCGGCGTGGTCGCCTGGCCCCCGCAGGTGATCATGTTGACGTTCATCGCGTCGAGGTTGAAGTCGAGGTTGACCGGCGGGCAGATGTAGGGACCGATCGCCGCGGGCGTGAGGTCGATGGCGAGGATGCCGGCCTCCGCGTACTTCGGGGCGTTGGCCTCGTGCGCCTTGGCCGAGGTCGCCTCGAAGACGACGTCGGGCAGCTCGTCCTGGGCGAGCAGCCAGTCGACGCCCTCGTGGGAGGCCTCGAGACCGAGCGTGCGGGCCCGGCGCAGGCCGTCCGAGCCGGGGTCGACGCCGATCATGTAGCGCGGCTCGATGATGTCGCTGCGGCGCATCAGCTTGAACATGAGGTCGGTGCCGATGTTGCCGGGGCCGACGATGGCCGCGGTGGCCTTCCTGGTCGCGGGCTGGGTGCTCATCTGGTTACTCCTTGACGAAGCGGGCGGTGACGCTGCCGAGGCCCGCGAAGGTGGCCGTGAAGGTGTCGCCGGCCACGACCGGCGCCATGGCGCAGACGGCGCCGGGCAGGACGACGTGACCGGCCTCGAGGGTGATCCCCCGCGCGCCGACGGTGTTGGCGAGCCAGACCAGGGAGTTGAGCGGGGAGCCGAGCACCGCTCCGCCGGCGCCGGTGCCGACGATCTGGCCGTTGCGGTGGAAGGTGGCCCCGGCCAGGCGCAGGTCGACGGCCCCGATGTCGGTCGGGGTGGACCCGAGGACGACGGCACCGGACGAGGCGTTGTCGGCGATGGTGTCGAACAGGCCGATCTTCCAGTCCTTGATGCGGCTGTCGACGATCTCGAGGGCCGGCAGGACGAAGTCGACCGCGGCGATGGCCTCGTGGGCGGTGACGCCCGGGCCCCTGAGCGGCTTCTTGAGGACGAAGGCGACCTCGGGCTCGACCCGCGGCTGGATGAACCGGTCGACCGGGATCGGTGCGTGCTCGAGGTAGAAGAAGTCGTCGAGCAGGTGACCGTAGTCGGGCTGGTCGACCCCGAGCAGCCGCTGCATCGCCGCCGAGGTGAGCCCCACCTTGTGGCCCTTGATCGACCGGCCGGCCGTCGTCAGCTCGTGGATCTGGAGGAGCTGGATCGCATAGGCGTCCTCGAGCGTCATTCCGTCGTACGTCGAGGTCAGCGGCGGGATCGCACGCCGTGACTCGTATGCCGCGAGCAGGCGCCCCGCAGCCTTGGACCGGGACAGCTGGTCCACGGTGGCTCCCTTCCGACACGCGCCGCCTTCTGGCGGGCACTCTGCACGCTACGACCGTCCACGGGCCCCATGCCCGGGATGTTCCGCTACCGGGAACGAACCGCCCTCAGGCGGTCAGACCCCTACTGATCCTGCTGCCGGCCGTGATGAGCAACGGCACGAGCTTGTCGACCTGCGGCGCGATCTCGTCGGTCGGGCCGAAGACCGACAGGGACGCGACGGCGACCCGGCGAAACAGGATCGGGACCGCCACCGACGACGCGTTGTCGAGCGCCTCGCTGTTCGAGACGGCATACCCGTCCTTGCGGGTCTGGGCGATGACGCGGCGCCAGTCGGCCTCGGTCCGGACCGTGTGGCTCACCCGCGGGGGGAAGCCGGCCTCGACCCGAGCCTGGTACGCCTCCGGGTTGAAGGCCGCGATGGCCTTGCCCGCGCTCGTGCAGTGCGAGGGCCACCGGCGGCCGAAGTGACCGAGGATGTGCACCCCCGCCACGCTCTCGAGCCGCTCGACGAAGACGACGTCGGCGCCGTCCGGCACGGCGAAGTTGACGGTGTGGCCCGTGGCACGGGCGACCTGGCGCAGCGTCGGCATCGCGACGTGCCGTGCCTCGTTGCGGGCCTGGGCGAGCTGGCCGAGGTCGTAGATGTGGATGCCGAGCCGATAGGCGCCGGTGACGTGGTCCTGCTCGATGAAGCCGCGCGAGAGCAGGGTCTGCAGCAGGCGGTGCGCCGTGCTCTTGGCCACGCCGAGCCGACGGGCGACGTCGGAGACCCCGAGCTCACCGTCGGTGGCGAAGCACTCGAGGACGTCGAGGGCCGTGCCGACCGACTTCAGGCTGGACCCGCCGCCCGGCAGCACCTCCACCCCGAACCGCTTCGGTGTGGATGCGCAGAACGCGTGCTCGTGCTCGGCGATCGACATTGACCATCCCCTGACTGGTGGGAGCCCCGACGACATTGCTGTCGGGATAGGGATGACAGTGCCGGTGGTCATGACGTTCAATCAACGTATGCGTTCCACTGAGCGGAACGACGTGACGAGCGTCATGGGGCGGGCCCTCGCGGTTCTGCGGTCCTTCGACGCGGCCAGCCCGGTCCTCAGCCTGGCCGAGATCTCGCGGCGGGCTGACCTGCCGAAGTCGACGGTCCACCGGTTGCTGGCCGAGATGACCCACGAGCGGCTGCTCGAGCGCGGCGAGGACGGGTGCTACCGGCTCGGCCTGCAGCTCTTCGAGCTCGGCGAGCTCGTCCCGCAGCACCGGACCCTCTCGGACGCGGCGCTGCCGATCATGGAGGACCTGCGTGAGGCGACCCACCAGCGGGTCCACCTCGCCGTCCTCGACGGGGTCGACGTCGTCTACGTCGAGATCCTCGGCTCGGCCGGCCGGCCGATCGCGTCACGGACCGGCGGACGGCTCCCGGCGCACGCGACCGGGGTGGGCAAGGTGATCCTCGCCTACTCGCCCTCTTCGGTCGTCAAGGCCCGGATCGACGCCGGCCTGCCCCGCGCGACCCCACGCACCATCGCCGCCTCGGGGGCGCTGATCCGGGAGCTGCGTGAGGTGCGGACGCAGGGCACGGCCTACGACCGGGAGGAGTCCCACCTCGGCATCTCGTGTGTCGCCGCGCCGGTCTTCGGACACGACCGGAAGATCCGGGCCGGCCTGTCGGTGACCGGACCGACGGCGAAGATCGACCCGGTGCGGTTCGGCGTGGCCGTCCGGACGGCCGCGCTGTCACTGAGCCGTGAGCTGCGCGAGTCCGGGCTCTGACCCCGCCGAACCCCGACCCGGCAGGGATCAGCGCTTGATGAGGGGCGACTTGACCCCGCCGCTGGCCTTGTCGGACTCGTTGAAGAAGTCCTCCCGATGGATGTCCCGGGGGAAGAGCCGCTTGGACATGAGGGTCTTCAGCGCGGCGTCGACCATCGGCGGTGGTCCGCACAGGTAGCCCGCGCACCCGGACAGGGCGGCGTGGTCCTCGGCGATGACGTCGGTCACCATGCCGAAGCCGTATGCCGCCGGGTCGTCGCCGCCGGCCGCAACCTCCTCGGCGGTCTCCTCGGACAGGCAGGGCCGGTAGGTGAACTGCGGGTACGCCTCGGCCAGCGCCCGGAAGGCCGCCACGTCGTAGAGCCACTCACGGGTCCGGGCCCCGGCATACAGGGTGAGGTCCCCCTCGTAGGCCTCGTTCTCGAGGGCGTGCCGGACCATCGCCTTGAGGGGCGCCAGCCCGGTGCCGCCCCCGACGAGGATGGCGTGCCGGTCGTCGTCGAGCTTGAGGACGAAGCGGCCGTACGGCCCCGACACCCGGACCGTCTCGCCGACGGTGAGGTCGGCGAACACCCAGCCCGCGGTGCCCCGGCCACCGGGGACGAGCCGGATGTGGAACTCGAGCGTGCGGTTCTGGGTGGGCGGCGAGGCGATCGACCAGGTCCGGTCCACGGCCGGCTCGCCGTCGCGGGCCGGCACGGTGAACTTGAGGTACTGCCCGGCGTTGAACCCGATCTCGCGGTCCAGCTCGACGACGAGCCGCTTGGTGTCCCGGGCGATGTCGGTCAGCTCGACGACGGTGCCGGTGTAGTCCTCGACGGGGAAGACCGGCATCGACTCGTCGACGTCGATGTCCGCCTCGATGGTGACGTCGGAGCGGGGCGTGGCACAGCAGGGGAGCAGCTTGCCCTCCTCGCGCTCGAAGTCCATGAGGGCGAAGGAGCTGCTGGCGCCGTGGTCGACGTCCCCGTCGACGACCTCCGCCTTGCATGTTGCGCAGGTGCCGTGGGTGCACGAGTGCGGCAGCCAGACGCCGTTGCGCAGACAGGCGTCGAGGATCGTCTGGTCCTCGCGGCACTCGATCTCGCGGCCGAGTGGCTCGACGGTGACCGTGTACGTCGTCATGGCGGGCGGGCTCCTCTGGGTCGGCTCCTCCGCGCGACCCCCTGCTCAGCAGAGGTTCGTCGACTCAGCAGAAGGTGCGCCGTGTGCTGAGTGCACCAAGCTCTGCTAGCAGAGGTTAGGGAAGGGGGTTGGGGGGGTGGAGAGGCGTGGGGTGCTGGGGCGTGGGGTTAATGCGGTGCGCGATGACGGGGGGTGGGGTATGCCGCGGGCTCGCGTCCGCGGCATACCCCACCCGTGGCAGGGGTCAGGCGGCCACGACCCGCATGCCGATGACGTCCTTGTGCTCGACGCCGATCTGCTCCAGGGTCTGCTCGTCGCTGGGGGTGAACTCCTCACCGTGCAACGTCCACACCCGCCGGGCCGTGGGGTCGAAGTCCGGGTCCTCCTCGGCATAGGGCACGAGCAGGCCGTTCCAGAAGTCGCCCCAGGTCATGGCCTTCGGCGCCCGGAAGCACGCCGCCGAACAGAACCACATGTTGCCCTGGAACCACACGTGGACGAGCTGGTCGTCCCCGTAGAGCTCCTGCCGGGAGCGCGACGGGAAGTCGTACGCACCGATGCTCTTGACGGCCATGGTCAGACTCCTTCGCTCTCGATCGCCGCGTGGTCGGCGAGGTTGTGCCACTGGGCCCAGTTCTTGTCGTCCCGGCTACCGGTGTGCTCGCCGCCGTCGCCGTCCTGGATGCCGTACCAGTCCAGCACGTCGGGAACGGTAGGCCCGCCGCAGTTGCCCTGGTAGATCTGGTGCACGGGCAGCCACGCCTGGACGTACTTCTCGGGCTCGCGCTCGAAGATCCACTGGCACCCGTTGGAGCAGGTCTGGTACTTCTCGCCCTTGTACTCCGAGTCGCGCTGGCAGATCGTCGTGGGGTCACCCGGCTCGGTGAAGGCCATCGGGATCTGGCACACCTGGCACAGCTGCGGCAGGCCACGCACGAAGTGTCGGCCACCTGCCTCGATGTTGCGCTTCTCCTTCTCCCACAACGGCTTGTAGTACTTGTCGAAGGTGTCCGGGTAGGTCGTGGACAGCCACTCCATGTGCTCGTCACTGGGCACGCTCGTCGTGAACGAGGCCGCGTGCGAGAACTGGTAGAGCACCCAGTAGACCTGGTGGGAGAGGATCTCCTTCTCGCCGATCGCGTCCTCGACGTGCATCGGCGGGCGGATGCCGTAGAAGGCGAGGTCCTCGAACAGGCCCTTCATCATCTGCTGCTCGAAGTAGAGCTCGAAGGCCTCCTTCCAGCTCATCACCTTGCGCGGCAGCATGTAGTCGAGCATCTGCGCGACGAGACCGGTCACCCGGTAGCCCCGCCAGAACCACTTGTCGATCCAGGCCTGGACGATCGGCACGTTGTCCTCGTCCTGCTCGAGCAGGAACTTGATGGCCTCCAGGCCGAGGGTCATGTGCCGGCTCTCGTCGGACTGCGCCGAGAACCCGAACGTCATCGTCGGCAGGTCGCCGTTGAACGACGCGCCGGACATGAACGGCACGAAGAGCAGGTTCGTCAGCAGGTACTCGAAGGAGAACCCGATGGCGATGAGGAACTCGAACGGGCCCGAGGCGAGGGCGTCGTCGAAGAACGACTTGGGCACGGACAGGTACCAGACCCGGTCGTGCATCTCCAGGTAGTTGTGGAAGCCGCTGTAGTACTTGTTGTAGTTCGAGAGCGTGTGGATCTCGGTCTGGGTGTGCCGCATCTCGTCGATCGACTGGCACAGCGCCGCGAACCGCGGGCCGGGCCCGTTGAGGTGGCGCGCGAGGTAGGCGAAGTTGCGATGTGCCTGGTACTCCAGGGGCGTGACGCCCTGGAGGAAGAGCTTCATCGCGTTGAGGTAGGACGCGTCGGTCAGCGACAGGTGTCCCTGCGCCTGGGCGAAGCCGTCGAGGACGGCATACAGCCGCTTGTCCTTCTCCGCCTGGTACTTCGTGTAGGCGTCGACGGTGAGCCGGAACGGGTCCTCCCACTTGCTCCAGTCGTGGATCTTGATCCCCTCGAACTCGGTATGGGGGAACATCTCCTTGGAGTCGACGTAGCTGGGCTCCCAGTCGAGGTCGCGGGTGAGCGCCTCGTAGCGCTGCTTCATCGTCAGCTTGCGCGGTGCCTTCGGGGCAATGGTCATGATGCTGAGCCTCTCTTCTTGCGTCTCGGAGCCCGCGGCTCAGTGATCCCAGGCGATGACGATCTCGTCGTCATCCCACTCTTTGATGTGTCCGAAGTAGGACACGATGGCCATCTGGAACTCGTGCGTCTCCCAGTCGCGACCGAGCTTGGCCTCGACGCCGTCACGGGTGACGACCAGCCGTCCCGGGGCGGTGATCCGGACCAGTCCCGGCATGTGCTGCACGGAGCACTCGGGGTTGTCGGCCTCGATCGCCTCGACGACGGCGCGGTTGGTCTCGCTCTCCTGGATGTCGACGCCGACCGGGCGCTCGCTCGCGGGAGACACGTGGTGGGTCTCGGGCTGTGTTGTCATCGTCGCGTCCTCTCAGGCGCTCGGGGCGTATGCCGTACGCAGGGCGGTCGCGGTGGCGTCCAGCTCGGCGACCGCGTTCGTTCCGACGAGCTCGTCGGCGTACCGGGCCAGGGGGGCCAGCGCGGCGGTGGCCTTGGCCAGGGCGGCGGCGACCGTGTCGGCGAGCAGCGCGGCGTTGGCCGTGCCGGTCTCGGGGTCCGTGGTCCACGCCGCGTAGAGCGCGTCGACCCAGCGGCGCTGGTCCTTGAACCACCCGGACAGGTGCTGCGCCGCCAGGCTGTAGGCCGGAGCCCCGCTGTTGATGGCGATGTCGTCGAGGTAGGAGAACAGCAGGTGGTAGAGGAGCTGGTCGGTGATGTCGAGGGTGACCATGGCCACGCCCCAGTCCCGCTCGACGATGGTCTCCTCGACGAGCTTGCGCAGGCCCTGGAGCGAGGCGTCCTCGATCCAGGACCGCTTGGCCTCCTCGAGCAGGCCGGCGGTGCCCCCGTCGAGGGCGATGCCCAGCCGGCTGAGCAGCTGCGCGTTGCCGACCCGGTCGAACGCGGCATACGCGGCGCACTGGGTGACCGTCGTCCCGAAGCCGAACCGGGCCGCGTCACAGGAGATGAGCTGAGCACCGGACTCGTAGTGACGCAGCGGCACGACGAGCTGGCCGAGGACGTCCTTCCAGGCCTCGGGCAGCTTCTCCAGCAGCCCGTGCGACTCCAGGTAGCCCAGGGTCGCGCCGAACGCGTCCGACATGGCGGCTCGCGAGGTCACGTACGGGGCGTAGTAGAACTGGCGGGGGTCGGTGAAGGAGTACGGGTCGCTCAGCCGGAACGCGCTGAAGGACTCGTCGTAGATCTCCTTGGTGGGGTCCCAGAGCGGCCGGTAGTGGAAGTTCTCCTTGGCCTGGATGCCGATCGAGCCCTCCTCGTAGCGCGAGGCGGGGCGATCCCCGTACCTCGCCACGAGGTGGTCGAAGGTCTTGCGCTGAGGTTCGATGACCTGGGTGCGCAGTTCGTACTGCACGGCTGCCTCCTTGATGCGGGTGCGTGGTCGTTCGGGTGTGACGTGGGTCGACGGTGGACGGCGGGGGTCCGGACCGGGTCCGGACCGAGGTCAGGTCCCGGCGGCTCGGGCCGGCGTGGACCGCGCCCGCGGCGTCGAGACGCTCATGACGCAGCGGGGTGATGGGTGAGTCCGGACTCCAGGAGGAGCCGGATGATGAGGTCGGGCAGCGCGTCGGGTCCGTCCAGCTCCCGCGGGATCTCGGACTCGAAGCCGTCACCGACCAGTCGTGCGTATGCCGTCCCGTCGACGAACCGGGTCGACACCCGGACCGCCCGGCTACGGAAGGTGACGTTGAAGGCGAGCTCGTCGGGCAGGGTCTCGTCCACGAGGGCCAGGTGGTCGTCCGTCGAGGGGAGGACGGCGTTGGCCTCGCAGAGGAGCTGCTCGGCCAGGGAGCGGATGGCGACCTGCCGGTCGGCACCGGTACCGGTGGCGATCCGCTGGCTGACCCGCGTCATCGGCATCGGGATGTCCTCGGGCTCATCCTGGGCGCCGACGAGCTCTGCGACACGCACCATGAACGGTGTCATCTCCGGGCCTCCTTGCTCGGACGGTCGTGCTCGGACCCCATCACTGGGACCGAGTCACTCGGACTGGAAAACTGAGGCCGCGGTGTTCGGACCGCGGTGTTCGGACTCGACGAGGGGGGTCGGAGCCCGGAGACATGGTCAAACGGCCGCCGCGGCGGCCTCGGCGACGGCCCGGTCCTGCTCCGCCGAGCCGCCGGAGACCCCGACGGCGCCGACGAGGACGCCGTCGGCGTAGACGGGAACGCCGCCGCCGAAGACGACGAGCCGGTCCCGGTGGACGATGCCCTCACGCAGCGCGGGCTCGCCCTCGATGAGGCCGAAGAACTCGTGGGTCGGGACCCCGTTGAAGGCCGCGACCGTCCAGGCCTTGTCCTGCGCGATCGACGTCGACAGGAACGGTGCGCCGTCCATCCGTGCGAAGGCGAGCAGGTTGCCGGCCGCGTCGGTCACCGCGACGTTGACGGCGACGCCGATCTCGGCGGCATGCGCCAGGCCGGCAGCCAGCGCGGCGCTCGCCCCGGCATACACCAGGGTCGTCGTCGAGCTCACGTGGTCGGTCACGACTGCGGTCCTTCCGGGGATCGAGGGTAGGGACGGCCGCGGTGGTGGCGGGCTCGTGGGCCCGCCACCACCGGGCGCGAGGTGCGTCGCGGTGTGCGGCCCGGCCTCAGGTGAGGACGGAGGTGAACCGGTCGTTGAGCTCGCGGGCGTGGTAGAAGATCGCCTTGCCCAGCTGCTCGGGGGTCCAGATGCTGGTCGGACGGTCCGGGTAGGCGGGGTAGCCGCCGGCGAAGACCTCGTTGCGGTTGCCCGCCGGGTCGAAGAAGTAGACCGTCTGGCCGCGGGTGATCCCGTGCCGGGTCGGGCCCACGTCGATCGGCACGTCGTCCATGGAGAACAGGTCCGCGGCGCGGCCGACCTCGGTCCAGTCACCGAGCTTGAAGGCGAAGTGGTGCAGCTTGGCCTGCGGGCCCTCGAGGACCGCCAGCTGGTGGATCTGGTTGTTGTTCGTCATCCAGGTCGCGATGAGGTGGGCGTCGTCGTCGTCGAGCGAGGTCTGCACCCGCTCGGTCGCGTAGTAGCCGAAGACGTCGGTGAGGAACTTCTGCATGAGGGCCACGTCGTCGGTGGTGATGAGTGCGTGGTCCAGGGCCGGGACACCGACACCGACGAGGTGCCGCGGGAAGGCCTCGGGGTTGTGGGTGCCGACCTCGGTCCCGACGAGGGTCTGCGCGTGGTAGACCTCGAAGACGTGCTCGGACGGGGTGAAGATCCGCAGACCGTCGGAGACCTCGGGGTTGTCTCCGGCCGACATGCGCTCGGTCGTGACGCCGAACGTCGCGCACTTCTTCTCGATGTCGTCGATGTCCTCGGCGAACTGCGCCTTGAAGCCGAACTTCACCAGGCCGACGCCGCCCTCCTCGAGGACGACCGAGTGGTGGTCCCACTCGTCCCAGCCCTTGTAGTAGACCCTGCCGTCCTGCTCGAGGGTCTCGTAGAGCCCCATCGTGTTGGCGTAGTGGTGCTTGGCCTCGGCCATGTCCGTGACTCGGACATGGGCGTAGCCCATCCTCATGATGCCCATTGCGTTACTCCTTGGAGGTGGTGCCGGCGGACAGCGACTCGGACCGTTCGCGGACCTTGTCGTTGATCTGGCGCAGCAGGGTGTTGACGAGACGCAGGTGCTCGTCCCGCATCTCGATGGTGATGTCGGACTCCGGGACGGCCCGACAGGTGAGACAGACACCGTCGGCGCGCTCCTCATCGGTGAGCACGTCGGCGGCAACCGGGCGGTTGTAGCTCACCGTGCCGGACAGGATGTCTACCTTGCAGATGGCGCAGCCCCCGCGACGGCACCCGACGGTGTAGGCGTAGCCGGCCGTGAAGAGACCACCAAGAATGGTCTCTCCCGGCGCGACGAAGATCACCTCACCGGAGGGGTGGACGGTCACGGTCGGCACTGGCGCTCCCTTGCGTTCAGCGAGTGGCTCCCTCGGAGCCCGCTTGGTTCTGAGGTTCCCTTCCGCCGGTCAGGGGGGACTACCGATGTTCCTCTGTGTGGAACGGGACCCAGGGTGAGCCGCGTTCGGCGCAGGGGTGCCGAGCCACGGGTGGCTCGTCTCGGGCGCTGGAGCGCTCATCAGGACCCCTTTCACAGCGTCATCGCGGGAACGGGCGGGTATCAGGACCCTGACGGGTCGACGGACACAGGTCAACGAGACCGTTCCACTCAGCGGGACGACGAGCCGGACGACGAGCCGGGCTTCAGGCCTTGCGGAGGAAGGCGGCCATGTTCGCCTGGGCCACGTCGGACCCGAAGAGCAGGCCGGACAGCCGGGCCATCTCCTCGCCGTGCCGATCGAAGGCCTCGACAAGCTCGGCCCCGAGCAGCCGCTTGGCCTCGCTGAGCCCCTGCCGCGTCGAGGTCCGCAGCTCGCCGAGGACCGCCCCGACGGCCGCGTCCATGTCCTCGGGCGCGACGACCGTCGTGACGAGCCCACCGAGGCGGGCCTCGTCGGCGGTGACCGCCCGGCCGGTGAGGAACCAGTCGCTGGCGGCCCGTGAGGTGAGCCGGATCCGGAGCGGGATGGCGATGACGGCCGCGGCGAGCCCCAGCTTGACCTCGGTGAGCGCGAAGGACACCGCCGAGGAGCACACGACGAGATCGGCGCTCGCGACGAGGCCCAGCCCGCCGGCGCGCACCGGGCCGTCGAGGCGGACGACGACCGGCACGGGCAGCGAGGCGATGAGCCGCTGCAGAGCGACGATGCTACGTGCGCCCTCGGCCATGTCGCCCTGGACCGCCTCGCGCAGGTCGGCGCCGGAGCAGAAGACGCGATGCGAGGACCGCAGGAGTATGGCGTGCAGCGACTCGTCGCCGCCGGCCTCGCCGAGGTGGTCGCTCAGCTCGACGATCAGGCGTTTGGAGAGGGCGTTCCGGTTGGCGGGGGAGTCGAGGGTGAGGACGGCGATGCCATCCTCGTCGTGGCGGTGGACGAGGGGACCGTCGGCGTCGCTCATGGTCGCCATCCTCCCGCACCCACACCCACACCCGCTCCCGCACCCACACCCACACCTGCTCCCGCACCCGCTACCGCACCCGCTCCCGCACGCACCCGGCTCGCTCGCTCGGCGGCCCCTTTGCACGGCCCCAGCCCCGGATTCCTAACCTCTGCTAGCAGAGGTTGCCTCACTTAGCAGAGGTTCCGCCTTCTGCTGAGTGGCCTAACCTCTGCTAGCAGAAGTTAGGGGAATGGGGGACTGCGAGGGGACGGAGAGGGAGGGGGAGGGAGGGGGAGCAGCACGGCGCGCGGGGGACGAGCCCGGTGCAGCCACAGAACCCGCCGGTGCAGCCACAGAACCCGCCGGATCAGCCACAGAACCCGCCGGATCAGCCGGGAGACGGGGCGGGTCAGCCGTAGGTGTCTCGCGGTCCCCGGCCGTCGGTGGCCCGACGTGGACCGTGGCTCCACGAGGGGCCGCCCGGGCCGAGGATCCGCAGCTCGGTGACGGTCCCCTCGCCGACGTCGGCGGTGAGTCGGCCCAGCAGGCTCGAGCCGAGCAGTTGGAGCTGGAAGGCCCAGGCGGAGGAGTCCGCGCGGACGGTGAGCACCCCGTCCTGGAAGGCGACCGGCGCGCAGTGCTGGGCGATCTCGGCTCCGACGATCTGCGGCCACCTCCCGATGACCGACCCGACGGCGACATCGACCTTCCAGCCCCGCTCGGCGACGAACGAGTCGAGCTGGTCGCCAAGCAGCTGCGGGTCCCGGCTGCCCGGCTCGGACCGCTGCGAGGCGGGGACGTCCTTGCGTCGGCGCCGCGGCCGCAACCCCGGTCGAAGCCCCTTGGCGCGCGCCGCCGCGCGAGCCCGAGCGAGGGCGGCCGCGGCCGCGTCGGCCACCTCCGCCGCGTCGGGTGCGTCGGCGGGACCGGCCGGGTCTCCCTCGCCGCCGGAGGCCTCCGGGGGCGGGCCGGCCCCGGGCGGCTCGGGCGGCTGCGACGAGGTCATGCCGGCCGCACCTCCCCGGTCGTCACGGCATACCGCTTGCCGGCGAGCGCCTCGGGCACGTCCTCGGGAACCGCGGCGGTGATGAGGACCTGTTCGCAGTCGGCGATGAGCCCGGCGAGCCGCTCCCGCCGACCGGAGTCCAGCTCGGCGAAGACGTCGTCGAGGACGAGGACCGGATCCTCGCGCAGGTCGTGCCGCAGCAGCTGGAATGCCGCGAGCTTGAGCCCCAGCGCGAGCGACCAGGCCTCGCCGTGGCTGGCGTACCCCTTGGCGGGCAGGTCGCCCAGGGTGAGGACCAGATCGTCGCGGTGCGGGCCGACCAGGCATACCCCGCGGTCGACCTCGGAACCACGGACCTCCGCGAGACTGGCCAGGATCTCGTCGTGGAGCGCCGAGATCTCGGGGACCTCCCCGGCCGCGATCACCTCGGCCGACGCCGCCCGCAGCGAGGACTTGTATGTTGCGTCGGCCACCGCCACCCCGGCACTCACCGCGGCATACGCCTCGCTGAGGTAGGGCCGCAGGTCGCGCAGCAGTCGCAGCCGGGCGTACAGCAGCGTCGCTCCGACCTGGGCGAGCTGGGCATCCCAGACCGCCAGGGTGCTGAGCGCGCTCGCTCGGGTCTCCTCCTCGCTCACTCCCTCCGGGGGGCGAGCCGACCCGCGCCGAGCACGGCGGTCGGAGCGGCGCAGGACCGGGGCGGCCGACTTCAGCAGGGCGCCGCGCTGCTTGAGGATCTTGTCGTAGTCGGACCGGACCCCAGCCCACCGCGGCTGCCGGGCGACGAGCAGGTCGTCGAGGAACCGCCGCCGCTCCGAGGGGTCGCCCTTGACCAGGGCCAGGTCCTCGGGGGCGAACAGGACGGTTCGCAGGGCGCCGAGCACGTCCCGCGGGCGGCCGAGGGCTGAGCGCCCCAGCCGCGCCCGGTTGCTCCGGCCGGGGTTGATCTCGAGCTCGACGAGCGTCTCGCGGTCCTCCCGCACGATGGCCGCGCGGATGATCGCCTGGCCGGCGCCCGCTCGGACCAGGGGAGCGTCGGTCGAGACCCGGTGGCTACCGAGCGTGGCGAGATAGCCGATGGCCTCGACCAGGTTGGTCTTGCCCTGGCCGTTGAGGCCGATGAGCGTGCTCACGCCCGGCTCCAGGGCGAGGTCGGCGGAGGCGTAGCTGCGGAAGTCCGCGACCGTCAGGTGCCGGACGTACACCGGACCTAGCGGCGGGCGCGGCCGGCGCCGCGCGGGCTCGGGCGGGCGGCCGCCTTCTTCGCCGGGGCCTTCTTCCCCGCGGCCTTCTTCGCCGGGGCGGCCGGCGCCGGGCCGTCCCGCAGCGCCTCACCCTCGGCGATCGTCATGACCTGATGCCCGCCGAACTGGCCGCGTAACGCGGCGACGGCCTGGAGCGCGGGGGAGTGTTGCTGACGAGAGGCGAACCGGGCGAACAGGGCGGCCGAGATGACCGGCATGGGGACCGCCTCGGCGATGGCCTCCTCGACGGTCCATCGGCCCTCACCGGAGTCGACGGTGTAGTCCGACACGTCCTCGAGCTCGGGGTTGTCCTCCAGTGCCGCCACCATGAGGTCGAGCAACCAGGACCGGACGACGGTCCCGCGGCTCCACGCCTTGAAGGCACCCGGGACGTTCTCGACGATGTCCTTCTTCGCCAGCAGCTCGTAGCCCTCCGCGTACGCCTGCATGAGGCCGTACTCGATGCCGTTGTGGACCATCTTCGTGTAGTGCCCGGCGCCGACCTTGCCGGCATGGACGAACCCTTCGTCGCGCGGCCCCTCGGGACGCAGCGCGTCGAAGATCGGCATCGCCTTGCGGACGTTGGCAACGGAGCCGCCGACCATCAGCCCATAGCCGTTCTCCAGGCCCCAGATGCCTCCGGATACCCCGCAGTCGAGATAGCCCACGCCCTTGCTCCGGAGCAGCTTCTCGTTGACGGCATCGTCGGTGAACCGGCTGTTCCCGCCGTCGATGACGAGGTCACCCTTGTCGAGCAGGTCGCCGAGCCTGGCGACCGTGTCCCGGGTGGGCGCCCCGGAGGGCACCATGACCCAGACGACGCGGGGAGCGGCAAGCTTCTTGACCAGGTCGGCGAGGGATCGGGCGTCGGAGACGTCCGGGTTTCGGTCGTAGCCCACGACCTCGTGCCCGGCACGGCGCAGCCGCTGGCGCATGTTGGCGCCCATCTTGCCCAGCCCGACCAGACCCAGCTGCATCCTGTTCCCCTCGACGGTTGACGGTGAGGTGTCTCCTGAGGCTACGCCAGCCGCATGCCCGGGCGGTGACCCGGGGAATCAGGAAGCGAAACGAATCGGCATGAGGACGTAGCGGTAGCTGAGGTCCGGCTCGCCGTCCGCCTCGGCCTGCCCGACGAGCAGGGCCGGCCTGGTGGGCTGGGTGAAGGAGAGCCGGCTGTATGCCGTGCCCACGACGCCCAGCCCGTCGAGGAGGAAGTGCGGGTTGAAGGCGATCTCGATGTCGGGCCCGGTGAAGGTCGCCTCGACCGCCTCCGAGGCCTGGGCGTCGTCGCCGGCACCGGCCTCGATGGTGACCTGGCCATCGGTGAAGGTGAGCCGGACCGGGGTGTTCCGCTCGGCGACCAGCGCGACGCGTTTGACCGCCTCGATGAGGTCGTGGGTCGACACGACCGCCTCGCTGTCGCTCGACGTCGGGAAGATCGAGGCGACCTTGGGGTACTCCCCGTCGAGGAGGCGGGTCGTCGTCCGCCGCTGGCCGGCCTCGAAGCCGATGAGCCCGTCACCGCCGGCGGCCCCGCCGAGCGCGACCTGGATGGAACCCGCGGCCCCGAGCGACTTGGCCGTCTCGGAGAGCGTCCGGGCCGGGACGAGCGCGAGGTGGCTGATGTCACTCGCCGTCGGGTTCCACGTCAGCTCGCGGGTGGCCAGCCGGTAGCGGTCGGTCGCGAGGAGGGTGACCTTCTCGCCCTCGATCTCCACGCGGACCCCGGTGAGGATCGGCAGGGTGTCGCCGCGGTCGGCGGCCACCGAGACCTGCGCGACCGCCTCGGTGAAGAGCTGGCCGTCGATCGTGCCCGTCGGCTCCGGTGCCAGGGGCAGGGTCGGGTAGTCGTCGGCCGGCATCTGGAGCAGAGCGAAGCGCGAGGACCCGCAGGTGACCTGGACCTTGCCTCCGTCGGTGGCGACGTCGACCGGCTTGTCGGGCAGGTTCCGAGAGATGTCGGCCAGCAGCCGGCCGAGGACGAGCACCGTCCCGGGCTCGGCGACGTCGGCGGGAACCGTGATCCGGGCCGAGACCTCGTAGTCGAAGGCCGACATCGTCAACGTTCCCTCGGCGTCGGCGACGATGAGGATCCCGGCAAGGACCGGAACGGGTGGGCGGGCCGGCAGGCCCCGGGCCACCCAGGTGACGGCATCGGCGAACACGTCACGCTCGACCCTGAACTTCACGGCATACCGCCCTTCGCCGGCGCGGGTGAGCCGCGCCACGTGCCGGGGCGCCGCGAGACGTGCGCCCTCACTGTGCTTGTACCAATGTCGGGAGCCGAACGGTCGACGACACGCTCGGGTGAAGCACACTAGTCCCCGGGGGAAGCGCGCACCACATCAATGGCCGGACCAGGCCCTGTCATTCGCGTCATACCGGGTGGGGCCCGGGTCCCATCGTGGTGATCCCGGTTCAGGGTCGTGATCGGGGTGGACCTCGATATAGGGAGATCTCGTCGTTGTCATAGGGCGTGTGGACACTGTGGATGAGTGGGTATCGGTGCAGGTCGTGGTGGCGATCCGGGATGTGCACCGTCGGTGGAGAGGACGGTGGAGAAGAGGTGGCGTCGGTGGAGGGTCGATGGCCGTTCACATGGCGTCCACCGCGACGTCGGCGGCTGTCCACCGGTGATGGAGGGTTATCCCCAACTATCCACAGATCCTTGTGGATAACATAGGGAAGGAAGGGTGGCCTTCGACGGATGTCGCAACTGTCCCCTGGTTATCCACAGATCTGGGGCGTTGCTCGTGCTCAGGGGCGGTGGATGACCGATGGATCTGTGGATAACCAGGGCCGAGTGAGAGCTCGCCCACAGGTGTGGGTAACCGTGGGGATGGCGAGGTGGTCGGGGCGCCGGTGGTCCGAGGCTCAACGGGACTGCTGTTTGATCCGGTTCGTCAGCTCGGTCACCTGGTTGTAGATCGCCCGGCGCTCGGCCATGAGCTGGCGGATCTTCTTGTCGGCGTGCATGACCGTCGTGTGGTCGCGTCCGCCGAACTGCTGCCCGATCTTGGGGAGGGAGAGGTCGGTCAGCTCCCGGCACAGGTACATCGCGATCTGCCGGGCGGTGACGAGAACCCGTGACCGCGACTGGCCCTGGAGGTCGTCGAGGGTCAGCCCGAAGTAGGCGGCCGTCTGCGCCATGATCGTGGCGCTGGTGATCTGGCTGCTCGAGTCGTTGGGAATGAGGTCCTTGAGGACGATCTCGGCGAGGGAGAGGTCGACGGCCTGCCGGTTGAGGCTCGCGAACGCGGTCACCCGGATGAGGGCACCCTCGAGCTCGCGGATGTTCGTCGAGATCCGGGAGGCGATGAACTCGAGGACATCGTCGCTGGCCTGGAGCCGCTCCTGGATGGCCTTCTTGCGCAGGATGGCGATCCGGGTCTCGAGGTCCGGTGGCTGGACATCGGTGAGCAGCCCCCACTCGAACCTGCTGCGCATCCGTTCCTCGAACCCGGACAGCAGCTTGGGAGGGACGTCCGAGGTGATGACGACCTGCTTGTTCGCGTTGTGGAGGGTGTTGAACGTGTGGAAGAACTCTTCCTGGGTCTGGACCTTGCCCTGGAGGAACTGGATGTCGTCGATGAGGAGGACGTCGACGTCGCGGTAGCGGCGCTGGAAGTTGGCGGCCTTGTCGTCGCGGATGCTGTTGATGAAGTCGTTGGTGAACTCCTCGGAGTTCACGTAGCGCACCTTGACGTGTGGGAAGAGGTTGCGGGCGTAGTGGCCGATCGCATGCAGGAGGTGGGTCTTGCCCAGTCCGGAGTCGCCGTAGACGAAGAGCGGGTTGTACGCCTTGGCGGGCGCCTCGGCCACCGCCACCGCCGCCGCATGGGCGAACCGGTTGCTCGCGCCGGTGACAAAGGTGTCAAAGGTGTACTTCGGGTTGAGCCGGGTCAGCTCGATGAGCTCGGGGACGGCGGTATGCGGCCGTGGCCGGAGCCTGCTCGGCCCCGTGGGGGCCTGCTCGGTGGTGCTCGCGTCGTCGTCGGTGAGGTCGAGGTCGTCGGTGAGGTCGAGGTCGTCGAGCTCCCGGCGGCGGGCGGCCCGGCTCGCGTCGGGGTCGAAGCCGGCCTCGGTGGCGTCGTCGGCCTCGGCGGGGAAGCGATCGGCCGAGGCGTTCCTGGCCTCAACCCCCGCGGCCTCGGCGTCACCGTTCTCGTCGGCGTCGGCCACGGGGTCGACCAGACTCGGATCGACGGTGACGGCCAGGCGGACCTCGTGCCCGAGCTGGGCGCTCAGGGTGTCGGTCACCCGCTGCCGCAGCCGGGTCTCCACGATGTCCTTGGTGAAGTCGTTGGGAACGGCGATGAGCGCGGTCTCGTCGAGGAGCCCGACGAGACGGGCCAGGCTGAGGAAGGCGCGCTGCTGAACCGGGATGCCGTCGGAGTCAAGGGCCTCGAGCGTCGTGCGCCAGATCTGGCCCATCGTGAGGTCCGGCACGTGCTCTCCCGTTCTCTGCGTCGAGCCCCGCGGCGAGGCGTCCGCGCTCACCCCTTGTCCACAGCATTATCCACAGGCTGTGGGTATGCCGCACCGCCGGTCTCGGGACCGGCCGGGCTTCGCGGTGGGGCGGACGGGCGAGGGAGGGGTGCCGACCTAGGTGACAGCGGTGCTGACCGTAACAACGTCGCCCGCTCCCGGCAAGCCGCAACAGGGTCGGCACGGGAGAAACGAGGCGAAGATCTCTCTCCCGGTCGGCGTGTCGGCGTGACCGACGGCAGCTCCGATGGCATCGTCAATCGGTTGCCTGCTGACGGTCGACCGGTGCGCCGCGTGGGCCGCGTGGTTTGACCGGCGTTGGCGCGCTCCCGTACCGTTGACACGCCTGTCGGGTCGGCTGCTTTCGCCTGCCCGTGACTTTCGTGTGCTCCGTCGAAGCGGTGTCGTGTGTTCTCACGCGTCCGCGGGTCGGGGGACGCGTCACGGTCTGCCGATTGTGGCCGACCCGACTTCGGGGCCCCGGCCCCCACCATGCCTCGACCACTGGGCCCTCGCGCCCGCCCTTGAAAGAGTGAGCACCGTGAGCAAGCGCACCTTCCAGCCGAACAACCGTCGCCGGGCCAAGACCCACGGCTTCCGCCTGCGGATGCGCACCCGCGCCGGCCGCGCCATCCTGGGCAACCGACGCCGCAAGGGCCGCGCCGAGCTGTCCGCCTGAGGCTCGCGGTGCTGCCGGCGCCGAACCGACTGCGTTCCGGGTCGGACTTCGCGTCGGCGACCCGTGGCCGAGGCGGCGCCCGTGCGGGGTCGGGACTCGTCGTGGTCCATGCCAGCACTTCGGACGCGCGGGTGGGCCAGCCACCGCGGGTCGGGTTCGTGGTGTCCAAGGCCGTGGGGAACGCCGTCGTCCGTAACCGGACCAAGCGCCGGCTCCGGGCGATCATGGCCGGCGAGCTGAGCGGCATACCGGCCGGGGTCGATGTCGTCGTCCGGGCCCAGCCGGCGGCTGCGTCAGTGAGCTTCCGGGAACTCAGCGAGGCCCTGAAACCGTTGTTGGACAAGGTAACTCGTCGATTCAAGGGGTCACCGTGAGCGTCGGGCGGCTGCTGGCACTGCCACTGATCTGGCTGGTGCGCGCCTACCAGCTACTCATCTCCCCACTCACCCCGCCCAGCTGCCGTTACTACCCCTCCTGCTCGGCGTATGCCGTCACCGCCCTTGAGCGGTTCGGGCCGATCAAGGGGACCTACCTCGCAGCGTGGCGGGTACTTCGCTGCAACCCGTGGTCGCCCGGAGGCGTCGACCACGTCCCGCCGCGGCACCCGCATCGCCATGACGCCGAACCGGCCGAACCGCGACGGCCGAACCGGCCGCGACCGACCCGATCGACGACGCGGTCGCGACCGACCACCAGAGCACCACCAGGACCGCGGCGGCGGACCGACCCGCCACCCGCACCTAGGCAGCCGAGGCGTCGTGCCCCGGCTCGCCCACACCCCGTAAAGGACCGCATGGACTTCCTCAACACCATCCTCGGGCCCATCGAATGGCTCGTCGCATGGATCATGTATGGCTTCCACCAGGCCTTCACCCTCGTCGGCATGCCCGAGGAGTCGGGGTGGACGTGGGGTCTGTCCATCGTCGGCCTCGTCCTCGTCATGCGGGCGGCGATGATCCCGCTGTTCGTCAAGCAGATCATGGCGTCTCGCAAGATGCAGATGATCCAGCCCGAGCTGCAGAAGATCCAGAAGAAGTACAAGGGCAAGACGGATCCGGAGTCGCGACAGGCGATGACCCAGGCGACGATGGAGCTGTACCGGAAGGAGGGCACGAACCCGTTCAGCTCGTGCCTGCCGATCCTCGTCCAGAGCCCGTTCTTCTTCGGTCTGTTCCGCGTTCTCAACGGTCTGAAGGACGTCTCCTCCGGCAACCGGTCACCGATCGGGCCGATCACCCAGAACGTCGCCAGGCAGGCCGAGCACGCGCAGATCGTCGGCGCCCAGCTGTCCGACACGTTCATGCATGCGACGACGACGAACACCCGGGTCATCACCGTCATCCTCATCGTCCTGATGTCCGCGTCGACGTTCACGACCCAGCGTCAGCTGATGACGAAGAACATGCCCGCCTCCGCACTGGACAACCCCTTCGCCAAGCAGCAGAAGGTGCTCCTCTACGTCCTGCCGGTCTTCTTCGCCGTGTCCGGTGTCAACTTCCCGATCGGCGTCCTCATCTACTGGTTCACCACGAACGTGTGGTCGATGGCCCAGCAGTTCTACGTCATCCGCCGGATGCCGGCACCCGGTTCGGCGGCGGAGAAGGCGCTCCATGCGCGCCTGGAGCGCAAGGGCAAGCCGGTACCCGGTCGCCCCGCGATCGTCGAGGCGGATGACGAGCTGATCGACTCCGCGCCCACCGCCAAGGAGTCACGGCAACGGCAACAGCCCAAGAGCAAGAAGCGGAGCAAGGGCTCGGTGGGCCGTCAGCGGCCGACCGAGGGCTCCGGACCCGAGTCGTCCGGTACGGACGGCTAGCACACCCGCCGGGCCCAGGGCACAGACCCATCGGCGGGACCGGCCACGAGGACCTTCCCATCCCTTTGCCCAGGAGTAGTGATGAGCCAGACGCAGAACACTGAGAACGTGGACGCCGTGACCGAGCCCGACGAGGCGGTGGTCCCGGTCGAGGATGTGGTCGAGAAGGCTGCCCGCGAGGGCGACGGGGACGACACCGCGGCCGCGGCGAGCACGACGGACACGTCCAGCGAGGCCAAGGCCGAGTCCGATGAGAACGACGACGACGCCATGGAGGCCGCCGAGGACGACCAGGACGACGAGCAGAAGCCGGCGCGGCGGCGTCGCGAGCTCGAGCGCGAGGGTGAGGTGGCCGCCGACTTCCTCGAGACCCTCCTCGACATCTGCGACCTCGACGGCGACCTCGACGTGGACGTCGACGGCGATCGGGCCGCGGTCGCCATCGTCGACTCCGAGGAGGGCAGGGTTCCTCGTCGGCTCGTGGGCCAGGGCGGACAGGTCCTCGAGGCCCTCCAGGAGCTGACTCGGCTGGCGGTCCAGTCGGAGACCGGGGCTCGCAGCCGACTCATGCTTGATGTCGCCGGGCACCGCGCCACCCGCCGCACCGAGCTCGTAGCCATCGCCAAGAAGGCCATCGGGGAGGTCGTGGACACCGGGGAGAAGCACTCGCTCGAGCCGATGACCGCCTTCGAGCGCAAGGTCGTCCACGACGAGGTCCTGGCGGCCGGACTCGTGTCGGAGTCCGAGGGCGCCGAGCCGCGGCGGTTCGTCGTCATCCATCCGGCGTGACCCCCCGCCGTTTCACGTGAAACATCGGGCCGTGAGCCGATGAGCCGTCCACTCCAGCAACCGGCCGCACCTTCGGGTGCGGCTGCGCTGTTCGGGGACCGTCTTCCGCTCGCCGAGGCGTTCGTCGCCATTCTCGCGGACACCGGGGTGAGCCGCGGACTTCTCGGACCGCGTGAGGTGCCTCGACTCTGGGAGCGGCACGTCCTCAACTGCGCGGTCATCGCGGACGCGTTTCCACCCGGGGCAACCATCATCGACGTCGGCTCCGGCGCGGGCCTGCCGGGAGTCGCGTTGGCCATCGTCCGGCCGGACCTCACCCTCCACCTCGTCGAGCCCATGCAGCGGCGCGTGACGTGGCTCGAGGAGACGACCCGGGTCCTGGGTCTGACGTCGGTGACGGTCCATCGCGCCCGGGCCGAGGAGCTGGCCGGGCGGCTGGTGGCGCCCTGGGTGACCGCTCGGGCCGTTGCGCGGTTGGCGACGTTGGCGCGATGGTGCCGACCGCTCCTTGCCGACCAGGGCCGGGTCGTGGCCATGAAGGGGGCGAGCGCCGCGACTGAGCTCGACGAGGACCGGGCACAGCTGGATGCGCTCGGCCTCATCTCGGCCGAGGTGACCGAGTACGGTGCCGGGCTCGTCGAGCCGCCGACCACGGCCGTCGAGCTGAGCTTCGGCCCCGCGGTGCCGACCGCCGGCGAGCCCCGGCGCGGCCCGGCCGGTACGGGGCGCGGCGGCCGCCGGAACGCCCGGCGCAGACGCGCCTGACGGGATCGGCGAGGAGAGGGCCGGCCGGAGGGGCGCGGGTCGGGCCGACCCATCGACGGGTCGTGACCGCCGTCGTGTCGCCGTGGTGACCGGCGGTGAGATCTCGGACATCCCCGGCCCACGAGAGAGGGGTTGGCGTGAAGGGCGTGCGTGAGGTTGGATGGACCTCGCGCCCGACGGTCCCGTCGGACTCCCCCTCACGGCCGTTCGGGCCGCACCTGGAGAACGCATGAGGCAGGACCCGTGACGACCGAGATGGACGCTGTCGCCCGAGCCGCAACCTCTCCAGGCCTCGGCTTTCCCCGCCCGGCGTCGGCGGCCCACACCGCTCTCGGCTGGCCCGAGTCGCCGGTTTCACGTGAAACATCCGTCGCTGGGGAAACAGGAGCCGAGCCCACGATCGACGCCGGCACCACATCTCCCACGGGACACCAACAGCCACCGGCACCCCAGCCACCCCCCGAGGTTTCACGTGAAACACCCGTCTCGCCGGTGACCGCGGCCGCGCCGCATCCAGCGGTTTCCGACGACATGGCTTCCGACGACGTGGCTTCCGACGACGTGGCTTCCGACGACGGAGGGTCGGCCGCCGGCCCGCGGCCGGTCGATGACGAGCCGCCACTTGCCCGCGCCGTCGCCGAGGATGCGCGCCGACGGGCGGCCCTGGCGTCCAGGGGGGTGCCGCGCCCGGAGCGCACCAGGATCCTCACCGTGGCCAACCAGAAGGGCGGCGTCGGCAAGACGACGACGACGGTCAACGTCGCGGCCGCCCTGGCCCAGTCCGGCGCCTCGGTGCTGGTCATCGACCTCGACCCGCAGGGCAACGCCAGCACCGCCCTCGGCATCGCCCACCACCCCGAGGTCACGAGCATCTACGACGTCCTCATCGAGGACACCCCCCTGGCCGACGTCATCGCCGACTGCCCCGATGTCGCCAACCTGAGGTGCGCGCCGGCAACCATCGACCTGGCCGGTGCCGAGATCGAGCTCATCTCCCTCGTGGCGCGTGAGACCCGGCTGCGCCGCGCGATCACGGCATACACCGACCAGCTCGCCGAGCGGGGGGAGCGGCTCGACTACGTCTTCGTCGACTGCCCACCCAGCCTCGGCCTGCTCACCATCAACGCCTTCGTGGGGGCCGACGAGGTGTTCATCCCGATCCAGTGCGAGTACTACGCACTCGAGGGCCTCTCGCAGCTGCTCAAGACGATCGAGCTCGTCCGCAGCCACCTCAACCCCAACCTGCACGTCTCGTCGATCCTGCTGACGATGTACGACGGCCGGACGAGGCTCGCCGCGCAGGTCGCCGACGAGGTGCGCACGCACTTCCCGGACCAGACGCTGCGGACGATGGTGCCCCGGTCAGTGCGGATCTCCGAGGCGCCGAGCTACGGACAGACCGTCATCACCTATGACCCGAGCAGCAGCGGGGCCCTGTCCTACCTCGAGGCCGCGAGCGAGCTCGCCGACCGCGGGGCGCCCGGCGCCGCCCGGGCCGGGGACCAGCCCAGCACCCAGGACAAGGAGCACGCATGAGCGAGAAGCGCCGCGCCCTCGGCCGTGGTCTCGGGGCCCTGATCCCGAACGCGCCAACGACGACCAGCGCCCGCCCGGTCGACGTCTTCTTCGCCGAGCAGCCCGCGCGGCCAGAGCTGGGCGAAGGAATGCCGGCCGGCGCCGACGAGGCGAGCGGCGCGGCACCCGACGTCGAACCGACGCAGGACGACGGGCAGCTCCTGCCGGTGCCGGGCGCGACCTTCGCCGAGATCCCGCTCGACGCGATCCGTCCCAACCCGCGCCAGCCGCGCACCGTCTTCGACGAGGACGAGCTGGCCGAGCTGGTCCACTCGATCCGTGAGATCGGCGTCCTCCAGCCCGTCGTCGTCCGCCCGGCCGCCGCCGACCCGGCGGCGACGCAGGAGGGCGCGGAGGACGACGGCGTCCGCTACGAGCTCATCGTCGGGGAGCGGCGCTGGCGCGCCTCTCGCGAGGCCGGGCGCGAGACGATCCCGGCCATCATCAAGGCGACCGAGGACGACGTCCTGCTCCGCGACGCACTCCTGGAGAACCTCCACCGCAGCCAGCTCAACCCTCTCGAGGAGGCCGCGGCCTACAGCCAGCTCCTCGAGGACTTCGGCTGCACCCAGGAGGAGCTGGCCACGCGCATCCACCGCTCCCGGCCCCAGGTGACGAACACCCTCCGGCTGCTCAGGCTCCCCCCGCATGTCGCTCGTCGGGTCGCAGCGGGGGTGCTGAGTGCCGGTCATGCCCGGGCCATCCTCTCGCTGTCAGACGGCCCCGCCATGGAACGTCTGGCCCAGCGGGTCGTCGCCGAGGGGCTCTCGGTGCGGGCCGTGGAGGAGATCGTCGCGCTCGGCGGGGACGACCCGAAGGCCGCGCGGCGCAAGCCGCGGCCGGGAGCCCGCCGCCCACAGCTCGATGACCTCGCCGCGGCGCTGTCCGATCGCCTGGACACCAGAGTGGGGATTGCTCTCGGCCAGCGCAAGGGCAAGGTGACGATCGAGTTCGCATCGGTCGAGGACCTCAACCGGATCCTCGACATCATGGGGCTCCGAGTCCGCGAGTAGACCCAATTCCGTTGTGTCACAACGGAAATGGCGCGGATAGCCGACAGCGAACGAACATGAAGAAGGGCGCGAGCGACACCGCCCGCGCCCTTCGTGACCGTCGCCCGGCTACTGGAGGAAGGGCTCCAGCTCACGCAGCAGCTTCGGCTTCGGCATCGCGCCGATGATCGTCTTGACGATCTCACCGCCGACGTAGACGTGCATCGTCGGGATGCTCGTGATGCCGAGCCGGCCGGTGACCTGAGGGTTCTGGTCGGTGTTGAGCTTGGCGACGGTCAGCTTGCCGTCGTAGTCGCGGGCGATCTCCTCGAGGACCGGCGCCACCGCGCGACACGGGCCGCACCAGGGGGCCCAGAAGTCGACGATGACGGGGACGGGGCTCTTGATGACGTCGGCCTCGTAGGTCTCGTCCGTCGTGATCTTGGGCTGTGCCATGGCGGTGGTGGGTCCTTCCAGCGTGGTGGTCATCGGGGAGGGGTCGGTGGGAGCGGCGCCACGTCGGGCCGCGGTGGCCCTAGTGGGCGAGGAAGCGTTCGGCGTCCAGCGAGGCCGCACAGCCGGAACCGGCCGCGGTGATGGCCTGCCGGTAGGTGTGGTCGACGAGGTCGCCGCAGGCGAAGACGCCGTCGACGTTCGTCCTCGTCGTCCGGCCCTCGACGAGGACGTAGCCCTCGGCGTCGAGGTCGATCTGGCCCTTGACGAGCTCGTTGCGCGGGTCGTGACCGATGGCGACGAACAGGCCGGTGACGGCAAGCTCGCGGGTCTCGCCGGTGCCCGTGTCGCGCAGGGTGATGCCGCTGACCTTGTCCTCGCCGTGGATCTCGGCGACCTCGCTGTTCCAGGCGAAGGACATCTTGTCGTTGGCGAGGGCTCGGTCCGCCATGATCTTGCTGGCCCGCAGCTCGCCGCGCCGGTGGATGAGGGTCACCGACCGGGCGAACTTGGTGAGGAAGGTCGCCTCCTCGATCGCCGAGTCACCCCCGCCGACGACCGCGATGTCCTGGTCGCGGAAGAAGAACCCGTCGCACGTCGCGCACCAGGACACGCCGCGGCCGGAGAGTCGCTTCTCGCTCGGCAGCCCGAGCTCCCGGTATGCCGAGCCCATGGCGAGGATCACCGAGGTGGCCCGGTAGGTGGTGCCGGACCCGTCGACGACCGTCTTGACCGGCCCGTCGAGGGTGACCGAGGCCACGTCATCGGTGACGAACTCGCAGCCGAACCGCTCGGCCTGGGCGCGCATCTCGTCCATGAGGTCCGGACCCATGATGCCCTCGCGGAAGCCCGGGAAGTTCTCGACCTCGGTCGTGTTCATCAGCGCGCCGCCGGCGGTCACCGCGCCCTCGAAGAGGAGCGGCCTGAGGTTGGCGCGGGCGGCATAGATGCCGGCCGTGTAGCCCGCGGGGCCCGATCCGATGATGATGACGTTGCGCACGTCCGTGGACGGGTCGGTGCTCACTACAGCCCCTTGTGGTTTCGATGAATGTGAACCGCTATATGCGGTGGTGGTGAAACCGATCCTAGGGCGTGGTTTGTTCCCTGCCGGTGGCGACCCACGGGTTGGGCGCTATTGGCTGCCCCACCGCACGGGCGGCACCTCGCGCGCAGTGCCACTCGTGGCTCACGGGAGGGTGACCGGCCCGGCGATGAGGTCGGTGCCGCCCGCACCGCAGCGTAGCCCGACGGCGTATGCCGTGCCCGTGCCGGTGCCGCTTTCGGCGAGGAGCACGGCCGCGGGAGCCCCGTCGACCGTACCGATGTCGGCGACGACGCGCTCATCGGCAGGGACGCCGAGCGCCGTCGCGCAGGCACGGGCGCCGGCCACCGACGTCACCCCGGAGGAGGCCCCACCGGCGTCGTCGGTCCCCGCCACCGAGGCCTTGCCGAGGGTTCCGGGGTGGAACAGCCGGCCGGCCGCGGTCGCGAGGTCGGCGGCGGCATACCGGGTGCCGGAGTGGAGGACGACGGTGTGCTCGGTCCCGACCCCCCCGGCGGCGCGTGCGCCCTGGTCGGCTCCGTTCTCGGGGGCGAGCGACGGGGCCGCGGATCCGGCCGAGTCGGCGGCGCCGACCGAGGCCACGATGCTGGCGGGAAGCCCGGTCGACAGGAGGGCGCTGCCGCCCACGATGACGACGCCGGCGGCCGCGGCGGCGACGGCGACGCGGAGGGGAAGGCGAGCCAGCCGGGTGCGCCGGGCCCCGAGCTCGTCGAGGACGGGGGAGGTCTGTGCGGCGGACAGCGAGGCGGTGATCCGGGCGACGAGGTCCTCGGGCATCGGCCCCGGGTCCGGCAGCGAGGACAGCAGCGCCCGCATCCCCGTGGGATCATCCTCGAGGGGGTCGGGATGCATGTCGTGCGGCGCGCTCACGTCGTCCTCCGCTGTGCGGGTCGTCCGGTACCCGCCCCGGGCTCGGCGGGGGGAGTGCGGCCCGGGTCGGGCACTGGGTATGACGTCATGCGGAGGCCTTGGGTTCCCGGGCGTGCTCGTCCGCGCCGCTGCGGCCGTCGGTGGCGACCTCACGGAGCACCCGGGCGAGTGCCTCTCGTCCTCGGAAGCACCTGGACTTGACCGTTCCCTCGGCGACCTGGAGGACCTCGGCAGCCTCGGCGACGCTGAGCCCATGCATGTCGACGAGGACGAGGGCAAGCCGCTGGGCCTCGGGGAGCTCGGCCAGGGCCGCGCGGACGTCCAGGCCGGTCTCGGCGCTGGACTGCCGGTCATGCGTGTCGGGCAGGTCGAGCTCGGCGAGATCGCCCGCCCGGCGGGGGCGGCTGCGTTCCCGACGGAGCCGGTCCAGGCAGGCGTTGACGACGATCCGGTGCAGCCAGGTCGTCACGGCGGCGTCGCCGCGGTAGGAGCGGGCTCGACGGAAGGCGGAGATGAAGGCCTCCTGGACGCAGTCCGAGGCGAGCTCCCGATCCCCGGTGGTGCGCACGGCGACCGCCCACATCCGGTCCCGGTGGCGGCGGAAGATCTCACCGAAGGCGTCGACGTCCCCCTCCTGGCACCGGGTCATGAGGACCCGGTCCTCCAGGATGGTCAGATCCACCGGCCGGGGACCACCAACCGGGGGCCCGCCCGAGGGGTCAGCCACGCGGGATGACCTCCGCGAGATGCGCGCGGTACTCGCCCTTGCTGTCGCGGGTGAGCTTGGTGAACCACACGATGACGTACTGGCCGCTGACCCCGCTGGGCACGGTGAACGTCACCTGGCCCTGGGCGTTGGCCCTGTCCCCGATCGACGTCGCGGTGTTGAGGGAGCGCTCGTCCGAGAGGTAGATCGTGACGTCGGCCGCCACCGGCAGGATGAGGGTGATCTCCTTGGCCCGCACGTTGGGGCCGAGGTCGACGATGACGCCCATGCCCTTCTTGAGCCCACCCAGCTGGGCGGTGTTGTAGCGCTCCGACGTCCACTCGGTCGACGGGTTGTCGTCGAACACCTTGGGGGCCTGGGAGTCGTTCTCGTGGCCGTCGCCCAGCGGGTCGAACCCGTCGGCGCTGAGGATGGCGAGCGGCTCCAGGGCCACGCTCGTCCCCGAGCCCGTCGAGGTGCCGGACGACGATGCGGAGGTCGTTGACGAGGCGCTCGCGGTCGGCTGGCCGTCCGGGGTCCCCAGGCTGAGGTTGCTGCCCGAGCCGATCCGGGACACGCCCCAGATCCCGACGATGAGAGCCAGGACGACGAAGGCGGCGACGATGGCGAGGGCCAGCCGGGACTCGTCCTTGGTGAGCGGGTCGGACGGGATCATCGGTGCGGGGGACTCTTCGTCGTTGCCGGACCCGAGCGTCGCCGCGCGCTGCCCGACCTCGCGGGCCGCGGTGCCGATCCGGTCGCTCGCCCGGCCCATGGCGCCCGCGGCCGCCACGCCGGCTCCGGCGATGGCGGTGCCGGCGCCCGAGACGAAGGCTCCGGCGGCGGCTCCAGCCCCCGCGGCGGCCCCCGCGGCGCCCGCGAGGGTCGTGACCGGCGTGGTCGCGGCGGCTCCGGCCCCGTTCCTGGCAGCCGCGGACGACGGGAGGACGACGGTCTGGTCGCCGCCGGCAGTCGTGGCCGGCTGCGGCGCGCCGAGGGCGGCGTCGGGTCCCATGGCCAGCCTGGACGGCATGGCCGACCCCGGCTGAGGCCGCACCGGCAGGGCGATCGGCGTGGAGGACCACGGCGCCACCTGCCGCGCGAAGTCGCCGGGAGAGACCGGGCCCTGGTCCTCGTTGAGGGTGAGCCGACACAGCGCGTCGAGGTCCCGGGGGACGCCGGAGGCGAGCTCGGAGGGGGCCGCCCAACCGCTCGGGACATGGGGGGCGTGCCGCAGGCCACCGGTGTCGGCGCCGAGACGGGGCCACAGGCCGGTCAGGCCGGCATACGTCACGGCCACGACGCCGACTGCGTCGCGGCGGGAGGCCGCGTCCGCCTCGACCTCGTCGGCCCCGGCACACACCGCGTTCGTGGCGAGCCCGCGGACCTTGATCTCGCCCTCGGGGGTGCGCAGGACGTCCGCCGGGGTGAGCGCCAGGTGGTGCAGGCCCCGCTGGGCGGCGGCGTCGAGTGCGGTCGCCACCTCGCCGGCGATCCGGCGGACCTCATCGGCGGGCAGGCCGCCCGTCGCCACGAGCGAGCTCAGGCTGTGGCAGTCGGTGAGGTCCTCCTCGACGACGAAGGCGAGCGTCTCGTCGCGCCCCACATCGAGGACGCGGACCAGGTTCGGGGAGTCGACGGCCGCGGCGCGACGGGCGGCATCGAGGAGCGCATCGCTGCGCGGGTCGTCGCTGGCCATGCAGACGAGCTCGACATGCCGGCCCAGGGTCGCGTCGTGAGCGGTCCACCGCTCGGTGCCGAGCCGCTGCGCCAGGCGCCGGTCGGTCGAATAGCGGCCACCGAGGACGCTGCCGGGTCCCACGCCGTCCACCGGTGCTCCTTTCGGTCGGCTCACCCCCGCGGGTCGGGTCGCGGGTGGTGGATCGGGGCGCACGGCGAACCGCCGCACGCGCCGGGGTGCCAGCCCATACTAGGCAAAAGCCCTTCAGGAGCGTCGGAGCCGTCGACGGACCGGCGCGAGGAGCTCGCCGACCTCGGTCACGCCGAGCAGGTGCGCGGCGAGCAGCGTGCCCACGAGCTCGACGATGCCGACGACGGCGAGAACGCCAAGCCCGACGAGCCGGCTCGGGGCCGGAGAGGGGAGCAGCGCGCCGGCCAGCGCCCATAGGGTGGTGGCGATGAGGGCGCCGGGAACGACGAGCTTGACCACCGTCGCGGCCACCGACCGCAGGCCGAGCAGGCCCACCCGACGCCGGATGAGTGCGAAGCCGAGAGTGGCCCCACCGAGGTATGCCGTCGACTGGCCGAAGGCGACGACGATGCTCGTGCGAGAGGGGTCGAGGGTCGCCGCGAACAGGGTGACGACCGAGGCGATCGACGTGACCGTCAGCTGGGCGGCGAACGGGGTCCGGGCGTCCTCGTGGGCGTAGAAGAACCGCTCGGAGAGGTAGAACCACCCGAACGGGATCACCCCGAGCAGAAGCGGCCGCACCATCGACGCCAGGGCCTCGGTGTCGGCCAGGGAGTTGGTGAAGTAGAGGGTGCGCGTGATCGTCGGAGCGAAGGCGTAGGCGATGGCGACGATCGGGACGAGCAGCAGGGCCGGCATCCGGACCCCACGGCGCACGTCGGCCACGAGCTCGGCCATGTCGCCGGCGTGTGCCGCCTTGGCCATCCGGGTGAACAGGGCCGTGACGAGCGAGACGGTGATGAGCGAGTGCGGCAGCATGAAGATGAGGAAGGCGTTGTCGAACGTTGCTCGCGACGGCGCCGTCGGGTCGCCGGCGGCGACGGCACCCGCCGCGCTGCTCGTCACCCGCGAGGTGAGGACGAACCCCAGCTGGCTGACGACCACGGCCGCGAGGGTCCAGGTCGCGACCTGCGAGGCCGAGCCGAGGCCGAAGCCGCGGAATCCCCACCTCGGCCGGTAGCGGAACCCGATCCGGCGGAGCGGCACGATGAGGGCCAGGGCCTGGACGGCGATCGACAGGGTGGCCGTACCGGCGAGGATCCAGATGAGCCGCGGGCTCCACGCGTCGACCGGCACGGGCAGCGAGGCCGCCTCGGCGCGGAACCATAACAGGCCGGCGATGGCGATGATGTTGGCAATCGCGGGCACCCACATGTAGGCGGCGAACCGGGAGTTGGCGTTGAGGATCTGCCCGAAGAGGGTGTAGAGGCCGTAGAAGAGGATCTGCGGAAGGCAGATGAAGGCGAAGGTCGTCGCGAGGGCGATGGCCTGGGGGTCGTCGACGTCGAGGTAGACGCGGACGAGGACCGGTGCCAGCGCCGTCGTGACGATGGTGGCCCCGGCGATGAGGACGAGGGCCGCCGTCATGAGCCGGTTGACGAAGTCGACCCCACCGTCCTCCCGCTGCATCGCCCGGACGAGCTGGGGGACCATGACGGCGTTGAGAATGCCGCCCGCGAGGAGCAGATAGAACTGGTTCGGCAGGGTGTTCGCCGTCTGGAAGGCGTCGGCGGTCAGGCCGTTGGTGCCGATGACGCCCGCGAGCAGCGAGGCCCGCAGCACCCCGAGCACCCGGCTGCTCATCGTGCCGGCCGCCATGACCGCCCCGGACCTGGCGACGGTCGCGGCCGTCGTGGCCGGGCCCGGCTCCGCGGTGCTCATGGGGTGGCCTCGCCGCCGGGCGCCGGTCGGGTCGCGGCTCCGGGCCCTGCGCCGGGCAGGGACTCGGACTCCGGCCCGGGGTGGGACCCCACCGGGGTGAGGGCGTCACCGGCCTGCCGGTTCTGACGACCCCGGCGGCGCAGGTTGCGGATGAGACCGAGGCCGAAGGCGAGGGTGGCGATCCCCCCGAGGCCCCAGTAGATCCAGCTGCCGGTCGGGGTCACGGTGACCTGGACGACCTCCTCGCGGCCCACCTCGACGCCGGTCGGACCGAGGATCCGCGCCGTGATCCGGACCGGCCCGGCGGCAAGCGCCGTGGCGTCGACGGCGATCGTCGTGCGGCTGTGCGGGCCGATGCGCACCGCGTTCGGGGCCGTGTCGATGCGTAGCCGCGGGTTGTCCGGGACGAGGTCGACGGTGATGTTCTCGACCTGGACGTCGAGATCGTTGACGACGGTGAGCTGCACCCGCCCGCGGTCCGCGAGGAAGCTGATCGTCTGGGGGGCGACGTGGACGGCCTTGACGGTCTGCTCGACCTCGGCAGCGACCTGGTCGTGCACCGCCTGCCAGCCGGCCGGGGCACCGCGCCACTGGGCCGAGAGCAGCTCGTCCAGGGCCGCCGACCAGCGGGACCCGACGGCGTCACCGTCGGAACGGATCTGGGCGGCGACGGTCGAGGCGCTGCGGAGCGCGCCGTACTCGGAGTCGGACGCCCGGCGCAGCGGCGTGGCCCCGGGGCCCAGCCGCCCGCCGCCCGCGGTCGTCCGGTCCGCCTTGGCGGCCGCGGTGACGAGGTCGGCGACGGTGGCGGGGGTCAACCACGGAATGGCCCCCACCGTCGAGAACAGGCTGGCCGCGGCCGTCACGGAGATGTCCGCCCCTCGGGGCAGGGCGAGCAGGAGGTCACGGTGGACTCCCGGCCGCTCGCCGAGCACGACGGCGGTGGCTGCGACGAGCTGCTGGGTGGCGGCACCGGCTCCGTGGGCCGGGTTCTCGCTCATCGCCTGCATGGCGGGAGCCCGCGCCGAGTCCTCGTCGATGAGGAGCGGTGTGCCGCTGTGTGTGCGGGCCACCGCGCCGACGGCTTGGTCCAGACCGGTGAGTGCGGAGCGGTCGACGATGGCCGCGGCCGGAACGCCCCCGTATGCCGCGGTGATGGCCTTCTCGGTCGCGACCGACCAGGTGCCCCCGGCCGGCCAGGCGATGTCCGCCCGGGCCCCGAGGGTGTCGGCGACGGTGGCCGCATCGGTGACCAGGCCGTGGATCTCGCCCGCGAAGCCGGGGGCGACCGCGGCGGCGGCGATGTCAGCGTCGGTCGTGGGGAGCACGAGCAGGCCGTGCTGGGCGGCGAGGCCGGTCAGCCGGGTCGCCATATCGGTCCGGAGCTGGGCCTCCTCCGGCCCCGCGGCGACGGCCTCGCTGAGCCCGTTCGAGGTGGCGCTGGCCGTCGGGCTGGGTGACGGGGTCGCCGTCGGGCCGGGCGGAACGGCGGCGGCACGCAGGAGCACGGGGTCGACGGCCCAGGTCACCGGCGCGGTCTCGGTGGCCACGAGGAGCCGGTCCAGCCGGGAGCTGGGTCCCAGGGCCATGCGCCAGGCCTTCTCGCGTGCGGCCCCGGGCGGGCCCCACAGGGCCGGGTTCTTGTCGAGGGTGAGCGGCACGACCCAGGCGGTGCTCAACGGCTCGTACTCCTTGATCCGCTGGTAGCCCAGGAAGGTGTGGAGGACGGCCGGTCCCGCCTCGACGCTCACCGGCAGAGTGCCCCACGTCGGTGCGGCCAGCGAGGTGACGCCCTTGACGCGAAGCCGGTATGCCGCGAACCCGCCGCCGGGGATCGGCTTGGCGATCCGGGTCCTGGCGATCACCGCACCCGCCGCCGGGACCTCGCTCGCCGACCAGGCGGTGACGGCCGCTCGGCTGTCCACCGTGGCGGTGCCGCGGACGAGCCGGACCTGGGCCACGGTCACCGGCGCGGCGCCCGAGTTGTGGATCGTGCCGGTGACGATGACGACCTGGCCCGGCACGGCGACGGCGGGGCTGACGGAGGAGACCGTCATGCTGAGGCCGGCCGAGGACAATGTCGACGGAACGAGGGCCTGCTCCGTCGCGACCGGCTCCTCCGGAACCGCGGCCGTCACCGAGGTCACCCGGCCCGGCGCGGACGCGGCCGGCGCGGCATACGCGCCGGCCGAGGCGAACAGCGTGGCGACCAACGCCACGAGGGCGGACCGCCCGGCCCGGCGGCCGACCCGGCGCATCAGCCGTCCCCGGCCAGGCGCTGCCACGCGACCCGCGCGATCCGCCGCTCGTTGGGGAAGGTGAGGTGGCGGTGGGCCTCGCGCAGCGGCAGCCAGGCGACGTCGATGGCCTCGTGGTCGGGGTCGTTCTCGATGGTGAGGCGCCCGCCGACGGCCTCGAGGAGGTAGTGGTGGACGTACTTGTGGATCCGCCGGTCGCCGGCGGCGAACCAGTAGTCGATGGTCCCGAGCTCGATGAGGACACGCCCCTCGATCCCGGTCTCCTCGGCGACCTCGCGGGCCGCTGTCTGCGGAAGGGTCTCCTCTCCCTCGATATGCCCCTTCGGCAGGCACCACTCGACCCGGCCGGCCCGGTTCCGCCGGGCGATGACGGCGATGCGGGCCTCGCCGTCATGCACGTCGACCACCACCCCACCGGCCGAACGTTCCTCGACCGAGGGCAGCCGACGCGGGACCCGAGGAGGGTCGGCTGCAGGGTGGCTCACACGGCCACTGTAACCATCCGTTCACCGGCGCCTACTCTTGTTCTCCGTGTCTCCCCACCAGCCCTCGGCCTCCCTCATGAGGCAGGCCGTCGCGCACCTCGCGCCCACGTTGGACCTGCTCCGCGACGTGGGCCAGCGGTTTGCCGGTGCCGGGTACGACATCGCCCTCGTCGGCGGGCCGGTCCGCGACGCCTTCCTCGGGCGGACCCCACCGGATCTCGACTTCACGACGAATGCGCCGCCGGATGAGAGCGAGCGGCTGCTGGCGGCGTGGGGGACCGCGACGTGGGACATCGGGAAGGCGTTCGGGACGATCGGGGCCCGCCGGGGCGGGCAGGTCCTCGAGGTGACGACGTACCGCGCCGACGCCTACGACCACGTGACCCGCAAACCCGTCGTCGCCTTCGGGGAGTCCCTCGAGGAGGACCTGCTCCGCCGGGACTTCACCATCAACGCGATGGCGCTCCGGCTGCCCGACCTCACGTTCGTCGACCCCTACGGCGGGCTGGCGGACCTGGTCGAGAAGGTGCTGCGCACCCCGGGGACGCCCGAGGTCAGCTTCGGTGACGACCCGCTGCGGATGATGCGGGCGGCCAGGTTCGTGGCCCAGCTCGGCGTCGTGCCCGCCCCCGAGGTGTATGCCGCGATGCGCGAGATGGCGGCCTCGCTCTCGATCGTGTCGATGGAGCGGGTCCGCGACGAGCTGACCAAGCTCGTCCTCGCTCCGCACCCGAGGGCCGGGCTGGCCCTCCTCGTCGAGTCCGGCCTGGCCGACCTTGTCCTGCCCGAGCTGCCGGCGCTGCGCCTCGAGATCGACGAGCACCACCGCCACAAGGACGTCTACGAGCACACCCTCATCGTCCTCGAGCAGGCGATCTCGCTGGAGGGGCCGCCGGACGGCCCGCCCGAGTCCGTCCCGGGGCCCGACCTCGTGCTGCGGCTCGCGGCCCTGCTCCACGACATCGGCAAGCCGGCGACCCGCCGGTTCGAGGCCGGCGGCGGCGTGAGCTTCCACCATCACGAGGTCGTCGGGGCCAAGCTCACCGCCAGGCGGCTCAAGGCACTGCGTTTCGACAAGGAGACCGTGAAGGCGGTCGCCCGGCTCGTCGAGCTGCACCTGCGCTTCCACGGGTACGGCGACGGCCAGTGGACCGACTCCGCGGTCCGCCGCTACATCACCGACGCCGGGCCGCTGCTCCCCCGGCTGCACCGGCTCACCCGGGCCGACTCCACGACCCGGAACGTCCGCAAGGCCCAGCGACTCTCGCGGGCCTACGACGACCTCGAGTCCCGGATCGAGCGGCTGCTCTCCGCGGAGGAGCTCAAGGCGGTCCGCCCCGAGCTCAACGGCACCGAGATCGGCGAGGTGCTGGGCATCGCCCCCGGGCCGGTGCTCGGCCGGGCGTACTCGTATCTCCTCGGGGTCCGGCTCGACGAGGGCCTGATCGGCCAGGACGCGGCCCGGGAGCGACTGCTGTCCTGGTGGGCCGGGCAGCCCGAGTCGCACACCTGACGACTACCTCACCCGCCGCACCACGCCCACCCCCCGACCCGGGGCCGGCGGCTACTCGACGATGGCGAGGATCTCGCCCTCCTGGACGACGTCGCCCGCCTCGACCTTGACCTCGGCGACGCGCCCGGCGGCCTCGGTGAGCACCGGGATCTCCATCTTCATCGACTCCAGGAGCGCGATCTCGTCACCCTCGGCCACCGCGTCCCCGACCCTGACCGAGACGGCGAGGACGTTGGCGACGAGATCGGAGACGACGTGATGGCTCATGAGCGCAGACGCTAGCGGCTACCGCCCGGTATGCCGCAGCCGCGGGGCTCGTGGTGGTCCGGTGCCGCAGGGGGAGCATCGAACCACCACGAACCGTCACGGGGCGCAGGTGGGGGCTCGCGGCATACGCCGGAGCGCCGGTGGCCAGCGCGATGACCGGAACCGACCAGGCGGCACCGGCGGCCAGCACAGCTCGCCGAGACAACATTCCCCAACCCCCGAGCAAACCCCCACCCACGGCACTCCCCAGTGCCCTGGCCTCGACCGGGTCCCACCCGATCGCCGCCGTGGCGCACACCCTACCCTGGGCCGCGACGCGCCCGACGCCCTTTGGACGAACTCGGGGCCGGGGCCATGGGGGTGCTCCCGGGGTCCGGGGGAAACGGATGTGGGCGGCATACCCCACCGAAGGGGTATGCCGCCCACATCACCGAGCAGCGGGCGCTCCGGGTCAGGCAGCGGCCGGGGAGAACCTGGTCAGCGGGGCTCCTCGCCGCGGATGAAGGCCTCGAGCTTGGCGCGGCCGATGTCGTCGGGGCGCTGCTCCGGCGGCGACTTCATGAGGTAGGCCGCCGGGGAGAGCAGCGGCCCGCCGATGCCGCGGTCCTTGGCGATCTTCGCGGCGCGGATCGCGTCGATGATGATGCCGGCGCTGTTGGGGGAGTCCCACACCTCGAGCTTGTACTCGAGGTTGAGCGGGACGTCGCCGAACGCGCGGCCCTCGAGCCGGACGTAGGCCCACTTGCGGTCGTCGAGCCACTGGACGTAGTCGGACGGGCCGATGTGGACGTTCTTCGGCTCGATCTCGCCGACCATGTTGGAGGTCACCGACTGGGTCTTGGAGATCTTCTTGGACTCGAGGCGATCGCGCTCGAGCATGTTCTTGAAGTCCATGTTGCCGCCGACGTTGAGCTGGTACGTGCGGTCGAGCACGACGCCCCGGTCCTCGAACAGCTTGGCCATCACCCGGTGGGTGATCGTCGCACCGACCTGGGACTTGATGTCGTCGCCGATGATCGGAACGCCGGCCTCCTCGAACTTCGCCGCCCACTCGGGGTCGGAGGCGATGAACACCGGAAGGGCATTGACGAAGGCGACGTCCGCGTCGATCGCGCACTGCGCGTAGAACTTGTCGGCGTCCTCCGAGCCCACCGGCAGGTACGACACGAGCACGTCGACCTTGCGCTCCTTGAGGATCGAGACGACGTCGACCGGCTCGGCCGCCGACTCGTCGATCGTCATCCGGTAGTACTTGCCGAGCCCGTCGAGGGTGTGGCCGCGCTGGACCTCGACGTCCTTGAACGGGACCTCGCAGATCCGGATCGTGTTGTTCTGGGAGGCGAGGGTGGCCTCGGCCAGGTCCTTGCCGACCTTCATGTCGTCGACATCGAAGGCGGCGACGAACTCCACGTCGCGCACGTGGTAGGGGCCGAACTCGACGTGCATGAGGCCGGGGACGTTCTGGGTGGGGTCGGCGTTCTTGTAGTACTCGACGCCCTGGATGAGCGACGTCGCGCAGTTGCCGACGCCGACGATGGCGACGCGGATGGAGCCCATGTGTATCTCTCCTGTAGGTGCTTCGGTGGTGACTGCTTCGGTGGTGGTGGTCGGAGGCCCTCGCCGCCACGGGGTATGCCGTGCCGTCGGGGACGAACCCGACGTTGCTACGGCATCGGGCCGGGGTCGGTGGGGTGGCGCCGCTCGGCGTCGATGAGCTCGGTGAGCCAGCGGACCTCGCGCTCGGTCGTCTCCTCGCCGTGGCGCTGGAGGGCGGTGGTGTATGCGTCGAGCCGCTCGCGGTTGCGGGTCGAGTTCTCACGGACCCGGTCGAGGTTCTCGACGAGCCGGGAGCGTCGGCCCTCGAGGATCCGCAGCCGGACGTCGGCCTCGGTGCGCGCGAAGAAGTGGAAGCGGACGTCGAAGCCGTCGTCGTCGTAGGCGTCGGCACCGGCGGTGGCGAGCAGCTCGTTGAACCGCTCCTTGCCCTCGGCGGTCAGCTCGTACACGATCCGCGCCCGGGTGCTCGGGCTCGGCGTCACGGGCTCGGCGCTGTCGGTCTGGGTGATCAGGCCGCGGTCGAGCAGACCCCGCAGGGCCGGGTAGAGGGTGCCGTAGGACAGCGCCCGGAACGGCCCGAGGGCCGAGTTGAGCCGGCGCCGCAGCTCGTAGCCGTGCGCCGGGCCCTCGTGGAGCAGGCCGAGGACGGCGAACTCGAGCAGATGCGAGCGGCGGGTCATCCGGGCCTCCTCTGCGGTGCGGGCTGGTGGTGCGGGCTGGTGGTGCGGGCTGGTGGTGCGGGCTGAGGCACGGCCGCGGCATACCGAACTCTCACGGGGGGCCTCGGGTCGTACGGTTCGTGGGAACCATACACCTCGATATATCGTTGCGATACATCGAGCCGTCACATGACGGCGCGTCTCCGGCCAGGCGACGACGGCCCTTGGAGGCCCCGGGAGCCCCTCACGGGCGTCAGGGTTGTCCCAGGGAAGCGGTCATACTGGACGGGGCCGTCCTCGCGACGCCGGCCCGATCTCCCGACCCCCACCCGAAAGACCTGCATGAGCGACAGCCAGCCCACGACGCGCCTCGAAGCCAAGGCGGCGCAGGCCTCCGGCAAGGGCCGCGGCAAGGGCCGCGGCACGCGCTCCGGCAAGCGGGGCGGCCGCAAGAAGCTCAGCTGGCCCAAGCGGATCCTCTTGGCCTTCCTCGGGCTCTTCGTCATCGGCGCGGTGGGGCTCGGGGTCGCCTACGCCCTCATCCAGCCGCCGAAGCCCAACGACTACGCGACGGCCCAGGCGTCGATCATCTACTACGCCGACGGCAAGACCGAGATGTACCGGATCTCGAAGATCAACCGGCAGTCGGTCCCGCTGGCGAAGATCTCCGACCAGATGCAGCATGCGATCCTGGCCGCCGAGGACCACAGCTTCTACAACGAGTCGGCCATCTCGCCGACCGGCATCGCGCGCGCCGTGTGGGTGGCGATCAAGGGCGGTCAGGCGACCCAGGGCGGGTCGACGATCACCCAGCAGTACGTCAAGAACTACTTCCTGTCCCAGGACCGGACGATCTCGCGGAAGTTCAAGGAGCTGCTCATCTCGGTCAAGATCGACCAGCAGCAGACCAAGGACCAGATCCTCGAGAACTACCTCAACACCATCTACTTCGGCCGGGGCGCCTACGGCATCCAGACCGCCTCCCAGGCGTACTTCCACAAGGACGCGTCCAAGCTCACCGCCCCGGAGTCCGCGCTGCTGTCCGCCATCGTCCGCGGGCCGTCGTACTACGACCCGAGCCTCGGCCCGCAGGAGAAGAAGAACGCCGAGGAACGAGCCGGCTACATCCTCGACGCGATGGTCAAGAACGGCTGGCTGACCCAGGCCGAGCGCGATGCGGCGACCTTCCCCAAGACCTATCCGTACCGGCCGCCGAGCGTCGCGGGGCCCAACGGCTACCTCATCCCCATCATCAAGAACGAGCTGCGCTCGACGTACAAGCTCACCGACGACGACATCGACCGTGGCGGACTGAAGATCGTCTCGACGATCGAGAAGCCCAAGCAGCTGGCCGCCATCGCCGCGGTCAAGGACAAGATGCCCCCAGGCCAGCGGCTGCACGTCGGCCTGGCCTCGATCAAGCCCGGTGACGGCGCCGTGCTGGCCATGTACGGCGGACCCGACTACGCGAAGGTGCAGTTCAACACCGCCTACGACGCGACGATGCAGGGTGGCTCGACGTCGAAGATCTTCACCCTCATCGCGGCGCTGCAGAGTGGCAAGGTCAACACGAAGAGCACCTTCCCCGGCAACAGCCCGATCTACTTCCCCGAGTTCGCCGACCCCGCGGCGTCGACGTCGATGGGGCGCAAGGGCGGCGTCATCAACTTCGCCAACGCCAACGAGGGCACCCGGTCGGTCTGCGGGGCGACGGCGCTGTCGACGAACACGATCTTCGCCCGGCTCAACATCATCGCCACCCCCCAGCGCACGGCCGAGGCGGCCAAGACCGCGGGGATCACCACGAACTTCACGGCCAACTACGCCAACGTGTTCGGGACGAACAACGTCAAGGTCATCGACATGGCCAACGCCTACGCCACCATCGCCGCGAACGGCATGAGGGCCACGCCCTACTTCGTCAAGCGGGTGACGAGCTCCGACGGCACGCTCAACATCAAGGCCAAGCCGAAGACGACCCAGGTCTTCGACCCGGGCCTGATGGCCGATGTCGTCGACTGCATGCACCAGGTGACGACCCACGGCACGGCCGCCTACGTGGGCGCCAATCTCGGCCGCCCCGCCGCCGGCAAGACCGGGACGACGACCGGGAACTACGCCGCGTGGTTCGACGGGTTCACCCCCCAGCTCGCGACCGCCGTCGGCATCTACCGCGGCGACGGCTCGATCAAGCCCGCGAACCAGATGAACTACATCAAGGGGGTCGGTGAGCTGTCCGGGCCGTCGGTCCCGGTGTGGCTGTGGACGGACTACATGAAGGCGGCGCTGCAGGGCGCCAAGGTCCTCGACTTCCCGTCCCCGGCACACATCAACCCCAACGCCGAGTACACGGCCAGCCCGACCGCCTCGCCGACCCCGTCGACGTCGACGACGACCTCGGCGCCGCCCACCACCTCCGCCCCTCCGACGACACAGTCGCCGAGCCCCACCCTCACCGCCAACCCCAGCGGGTCACCGAGCGGGACACCGCCGCCCAGCACGGCGCACGGACCACCCAGCCCGCCGGCGACCTGAGCGCCCGGCGCAGCCGGGTCACGTAGCATCACGGCCGTGAGCGAGCGGCCCGGTTCCATCGCGGACCGGCTGCTGCCCGCCGACATCCTCGGCGTCATCGGCGGACCGGGGCGCCGGCTCCGTCCCCCCCGACGTCCGGGGTATGCCGTGGCCCCGCTCGTCCTGCTCGCCGCCCTCCCCGTCGTGGCCGCCGTCGCCCGGCAGGGCTACTGCCTCCAGCACGGCTGGGACGGCTCGGCTCCGTTGTGGCGGGCGTGCTACTCCGACCTCGCCGCCTCCACCGAGACCGGCGGGGTCGGCGCCGGGCTCGCGGCATACCTGTCCGCCACCGGGGGCGTCCACGTGGACCAGCCGGTCCTCTCCGGCGCGCTGATGAGCCTGCTGGGCGGGCTGGCGCCCGGGGACGGGGCCACCCAGCAGCGGTGGTACGTCGCGCTGTGGGCCGTGCTCGCCGTCCTCCTCCTCGGCGCCATGGTGTGGTTCGTCGCGACGACGCGACGGGTCCGGGCCGCCCCCGCGCAGGTGGCACTCGCCCCCGTCGTCGCCCTGGCCGTGCTGCTCTCGCCGGACATCGTCGGCGTCGCGCTCACCACGGGCGGGATCTGGGCCTGGAGCCGTCGTCGGCCCGGCCTCGCGGGGGTCCTCCTCGGGCTCGGGGTCATGGCGCGGAGCTACCCGCTCATCGTCATCGTGGCCATCGCCGCGCTCGCCGTGCGCGAACGACGCCAGCACGACCTGCGGGTGTTCGGCCAGGCGGTGTTCGGGACGGTCCTGGGCGTCCTCGCCCTGTGGCTCGTCACGAACCCGGCGGCCATCAGCAGGCCCTATGCGACATGGTGGAGCTCGGGAGTCGGGATGGGCTCGCCCTGGTACCTCCTGACCATTGCGGGCTTCCCGATCGGCGCGGCGGCCGGAGCGGTCATCGCCGTCATCGGCTGGGTCGCGGCCGCCGGGCTCGTCGCGGTCCTGGCCCTGGGGTCCCCGCGTCGGCCCAGCCTCGGGGCGCTCGTCCTCGTCGGTGTCGGCGTCGTCCTGCTCACCGGCAAGTCCTTCCCCGTCCAGTCCTCGCTCTGGCTCGTCCCGCTCGTCGCCATCGCCGGAACCCGCTGGCGGGACCACCTGTGGTGGGCCGGCGCCGAGGCGCTGCACTTCGTGGCGATCTGGCTCTATGTCGGCGGCCTCTCCGTGCCGGACCGCGCCCTGCCCGGCGGGTGGTACGGGGTGTTCCTCGTGCTCCGCCTGGCGGCGGTCGGCTACCTCGTCTGGCGTGCCTGGGAGGGGGCCGCCGCCGCCGGCTCCCCCCTGGTTCGAGGTATTCCGGTCCCGTCTGAGGGCACCGGATTACCTCGAACCGCGGCAGGGCAGTCGCGGATTTAGGGCCGGAGACCTCCAGCCGCTACTCTTGCGAGGTTGCCTGACGCCTGTGGACAACGTCCGCGCGTCACGGGGCACGCTGCATACCCTCCTGTCACGGAAGGACCGTGGCCGCCATAGACCAAAGGAGGCGGGTTAACGCATGCGTCAGTACGAACTCATGGTCATCCTCGACCCAGAGCTCGACGACCGGACCGTCCAGCCCTCGCTGGAGAAGTTCCTCAAGGTGGTGACCAAGGACGGCGGGACCGTCGACACGGTCGACATCTGGGGTCGGCGTCGTCTCGCCTACGAGATCAAGAAGAAGTCCGAGGGCATCTACGCCGTCGTCAACTTCACCTCCGAGCCGGCGACGGCCAAGGAGCTGGACCGCCAGCTCGGCCTCAACGAGTCGATCATGCGGACCAAGCTCATCCGCCCGGGCGCCTGACCGCGTCCCGGAACGCCCGACACCGACCGTAGGCCACTGAGGAGGACCATCTCATGGCAGGAGAAACCATCATCACCCTCGTGGGGAACCTGACCGGCGACCCCGAGCTCCGCTTCACCCCCTCCGGCGCAGCCGTCGCGAACTTCACCGTCGCGTCGACCCCCCGCACGTTCGACCGGCAGACGAACGAGTGGAAGGACGGCGAGACCCTCTTCATGCGCTGCTCGATCTGGCGCGACGCGGCCGAGAACGTCGCCGAGTCGCTCCAGCGCGGCACCCGGGTCGTCGTCACCGGCCGCCTGAAGTCTCGCTCGTACGAGACCAAGGAGGGCGAGAAGCGCACCGTCATCGAGATGGACGCCGACGAGGTCGGCCCATCGCTGCGGTACGCCACCGCCAAGGTCAACAAGACCCAGCGTGGCGGGGGCGGCGGCTTCGGCGGCTCCCCCGGCGGCTCCGCCGGCGGCTTCGGCGGCGGCGCTCAGCAGGAGGACCCCTGGGCGACCGGCTCGCCGGCCGGCCAGGGCGGCCCGTCGGCTCCGCAGGGCGGCCCGTCCGCTCCGCAGGGCGGCCCGGCCACTCCGCAAGGCGGCGGCCAGGGGGGCTGGGGCAACGCCCCGTCCTACGACGAGCCTCCGTTCTGACCCACCAACCACCCCGACGCCGGTATGCCGGCCGGCTGAGCCGGGCGGCATACCCACCAGCACAGACCACCCCATCCCTGGTTCGCCAGGGCTCATCCGAAACAGGAGAGCACCACGATGGCCAAGCCCGCCATACGCAAGCCCAAGAAGAAGGCCAACCCGCTCAAGGCGGCGAAGGTCGAGAACATCGACTACAAGGACGCCGCGCTGCTGCGGAAGTTCATCTCGGACCGCGGCAAGATCCGCGCTCGTCGGGTGACCGGCGTGTCGGTCCAGGAGCAGCGGCTCATCGCCAACGCGGTCAAGAACGCCCGCGAGATGGCGTTGCTCCCCTACTCGAGCTCGTCCCGCTGACCCGGCCGAGCCGACGAAGGAGCTGACATGAAGGTCATTCTCACCCACGAGGTCACCGGCCTCGGTGCCCCCGGCGACGTCGTCGACGTCAAGGACGGGTACGCCCGCAACTTCCTCTTCCGCCGCAAGCTGGCCACCCCGTGGACCAAGGGCGGTCAGAAGCAGGTCGACGCGATCGCCAAGGCGCGCGTCGTGCGCGCCGTGAAGTCCCTCGAGGAGGCACAGTCGATCAAGGGCAACCTCGAGGCCTCGCCGGTGACGGTCACCGCCAACGCCGGTGCGTCCGGTCGTCTGTTCGGCGCGGTCTCGACCGCGGACATCGCCGAGGCCGTCAAGGCCGCCGGCGGCCCGAACCTCGACAAGCGCACCATCGAGGTCCCCACGCCGATCAAGACCACGGGCACCCACCAGGCGCTGGTGCGCCTGCACCCGGAGGTCCAGGCCACGGTGGCGCTCAGCGTGGTCGCCGGCTGACGCGACCACACCGCCTCGCAGGGCGCCATCCCCGTCATGGGGGTGGCGCCCTGCGCGTTCGCCGGATCTGGAGCACCGAACCCCGCTGGGGATGGTCCAGGACCGCTCAGCCGGCCCTGGTGACGACGATCCGCGGTGGCTGGGCGAGGGACTGCCCCACGACGCAGTACCGCTCGGTCGAGCGGGCGAGCCGGTCGAGGTCGGCGTCCGTCGCGTCGGTGACCAGCTCGGCGGTGATGAGGACGGCGCCCACCCCCACCGGGACGGTGCGCTCGACGCCGAGCGTCCCCCGGGCGTCGAAGGTGGCCTCGGCCCGGAGGTGGGCGGACTCGACCACCAGGCCCATCGCGGTGGCGACGCTGCGCAAGGTCACGCCGGCGCACGCGAGGAGGGCTTCCATGAGCATGTCTCCCGAGCAGGCGTCCTCGCCGCCGCCACCGGTGGCCGGGTGCAGCCCGGCCCGAACCGGCCCCGACCAGGTGTCGACGACGGTGGTCACGCCGTCCGAACGGAAGTCGCCTCGGGCCGAGACCGGGGTGAGCGCCGTGGCTGGGTCGGTGCGATACCTCTGCTTGAGCGGAGCCTGTAGGGACCTCAGTTCGGTGGCGTCCATGGCGGCATTATCCGGGCAGCGACGACGCCGGGGAGGCGAACCCCGCGGCGGGTCGGTGTGCCGTGTCGGTGCCCGACCCTAGGGTGGCGCACGTGACGACGACGGCGAACGGGCGGGGCGGCAGGACGAGCGCGCGGGCGGGCGCCCGCCCGCCCGCCTACAAGTGCTCCGAATGCGGCTGGACCACGGTCAAGTGGGCCGGCCGCTGTGGGGAGTGCCAGGCGTGGGGGTCGGTGACCGAGGTCGGCGCGGTCCGGGTGCGGACGACGGCGGCCGGTGCCGTCGAGCGCCCGGCCGTCCCCATCGCCGAGGTCGATGCCCGCCGGGCCGTGGCCCGGAGCACCGGCGTGCTCGAGTTCGACCGGGTGCTCGGCGGCGGTCTGGTGCCCGGAGCCGTCGTCCTCGTCGCCGGAGAGCCGGGGATCGGCAAGTCGACGCTGCTCCTCGACGTCGCCGCTCGGGCCGCCCGCGAGGGCGGCGACCGTCGGGTCCTCTACGTCACGGGTGAGGAGTCCACCGCCCAGGTCCGCGCCCGGGCCGAGCGGATCGAGGCGATGGCCCGGTCCCTCTTCCTGGCCTCCGAGACCGACCTGGCAACGGTGCTCGGCCAGATCGAACGGCTGCAGCCGGAGCTCGTCGTCGTCGACTCCGTCCAGACCATCAGCAGCGGCGAGGTCGAGGGTGCCGCGGGCAACGTCGCCCAGGTCCGCGAGGTGGCCGCCGCGCTCATCGAGGTGGCCAAGCGCCAGGGCATCGCCGTGCTCCTCGTCGGTCACGTCACCAAGGACGGCTCGATTGCCGGCCCCCGGGTCCTCGAGCACCTCGTCGACGTGGTCGTCGCCTTCGAGGGCGACCGGCACTCCCGGCTACGGCTGGTCCGGGCCGTCAAGAACCGGTACGGGCCGACCGACGAGGTGGGCTGCTTCGACCTCTCCGACGTCGGCATCGTCGGGCTGGCCGATCCGTCGGGGCTGTTCCTCTCGCACCGGACCGCCGAGGTGGCCGGGACCTGCGTCACGGTCACCCTCGAGGGCCGAAGGCCCCTGGTCACCGAGGTCCAGGCCCTCGTGGCGAAGTCGGCCATCCCGACGCCGCGCCGGGCGACGAGCGGGCTGGACGCGGCCCGGGTCGGGATGATCATCGCCGTCCTCGACCGCCGGGCGAAGGCCCCGATCACCGACCACGACGCCTATCTGTCGACCGTCGGCGGGGTGAAGCTCACCGAGCCGGCCGCCGACCTCGCCGTCGCCCTGGCCCTGGCCAGCGCGATCATCGACCGGGCGCTGCCCATCCAGACCATCGCGTTCGGGGAGGTCGGCCTGGCCGGGGAGATCCGTCCGGTCACGGGGTCGCACCGGCGGCTCGCGGAGGCGGCCAGGCTGGGCTTCACCCGGGCGATCGTGCCCCCGGGAGTCATCGGCGCGGGGCCGGTCCCGGAGGGCATCCGGGTCGTCGAGGCGGCGACGGTGGCCGAGGCGGTTCTCATCGGCGTCCACGGCCGGGGGTGATCCCTGGCGGATCGGGGCGACGCGGGTAGGATCACGACGGTGCCCGGCGACCCGGCCGACCACGTTGGCCCTGCCTCGTCCGCTCGGGACACCGCCGCCTGGCTGCGGGGCCGGGTCACACCGCGGGGTCCCGGCAGGGAGGGCCCGGCACGACTTCGGGAAGGGCACGACGTGGTCGCGAGCGACGAGGAGCTGCTGCGCACCACTCTGGCCGCCCTGGCCCCGGGCACCGAGCTGCGCGACGGCCTCGAGCGGATCCTCCGAGGACGGACCGGCGCGCTCATCGTGATCGGCCACGACAAGCTGGTCGAGCAGGTCTGCACCGGCGGCTTCCCCCTCGACATCCCGTTCTCGGCCACCCGACTGCGCGAGCTGGCGAAGATGGATGGCGCCATCGTCGTCGACCGCGACGTGACGAGGGTCATCCGCGCCGCGACCCAGCTCGTCCCCGACCCCTCCATCGAGACCAGCGAGTCCGGTACGCGGCACCGCACCGCCGAGCGGGTCGCCAAGCAGACCGGCTTCCCCGTCGTCTCGGTCAGCCAGTCGATGCGGATCATCGCCCTCTACGTCGCTGGGCGTCGCGTGGTGCTCGAGGACTCCAGCGCCATCCTGTCCCGGGCGAACCAGGCCCTGCAGACCCTCGAGCGCTACAAGGCGCGGCTCGACGAGGTGACCGGCACCCTGTCCGCTCTCGAGATCGAGGACCTCGTCACGGTCCGTGACGTCGCCAACGTCCTGCAGCGCCTCGAGATGGTCCGCAGGATCAAGGACGAGATCGCCGACTACGTCGTCCAGCTCGGCACGGACGGACGTCTGCTCAGTCTGCAGCTCGAGGAGCTGACCGGCGGGCTCTCCGACGACCTCGATCTCGTCGTGCGCGACTACCTCGACGACTCCCGGGCCGGGTACACCCTCGGGCAGGCCATCGACAACCTCCAGTCCATCGCCTCCACCGAGCTCATCGACCCGGCGGCCGGCGCCAAGGCGCTCGGCTTCAGCACCGGCGGGGACGCCCTCGACGCCTCGGTCAGCCCACTCGGCTTCCGGCTGCTCGCCAAGGTGCCCCGGCTCCCCGGGACGATCGTCGAGCGGGTCGTCGAGCACTTCGGCGGCCTGCAGAAGCTCCTCGCCGCCAACATCGACGACCTCATGGATGTCGACGGGGTCGGCGAGGGTCGCGCCCGGCTCGTGCGCGAGGGGCTGTCGCGGCTGGCCGAGAGCAGCATCCTCGAGCGGTACGTCTGACCGGGGGCTCCCGCGCCGTGGTGGCCTCCGTCTCGCTCGACGACCTCGCCGTCCTGCACGAGCGGGTCCTGTCCTGGTATGCCGGTCACGCCCGTCCGCTGCCGTGGCGCGACCCCTCCTGCTCGGCTTGGGGCGTCTTCGTCTCGGAGGTCATGGCCCAGCAGACGCCCCTCTCTCGGGTCGAGGGCCCGTGGCGCGAGTGGATCGCGCGGTGGCCCACCCCGGCCGACCTGGCCGCCGCGCCTCCGGGGGACGTCCTCCGGGCGTGGGGGCGGCTGGGCTACCCGCGCCGGGCGCTGCGGCTGCACGAGGCGGCCCGGGTCATGCTCGACCGGCACGGCGGACAGGTACCCAGCGAGGAGGAGGCCCTGCTCGCCCTCCCCGGAGTCGGCCCGTACACCGCGGCCGCGGTCGCGGCATTCGCCTTCGGACGGCGCACCGTCGTCGTCGACACCAACGTCCGCCGGGTCCTCGCGCGAGTGGTGACCGGCCGCGCCCAGGCCGCCCCGGCCCTCACCCGGGCCGAGCGTGACCTCGCCGCGGCGCTGCTGCCCTCGCCCGAGCCTGCCGCGGCGACGTGGAACGTCGCGGTCATGGAGCTGGGGGCGCTGGTGTGCTCGTCGCGCGCCCCGCTGTGCGAGACCTGCCCGCTGTCCGACCGGTGCGCCTGGACGCGCGCGGGGCGACCGGCCTACGACGGCCCGGCCCGGCGGGGGCAGTCCTGGGAGGGGACCGACCGGCAAGTGCGTGGGCGGATCCTTGCCGCGCTGCGCGAGGCGACGTCGGTGTCCCGGGGCGACCTCGACGCGGCGGCCTCCGGCGCGGCCCAGGTCGACCGATGCCTCGACTCACTGGTCGGCGACGGCCTCGTCGAGCCGCTCGGTGGAGGACGTTTCGCCCTGCCGGGGATGGCGGAGGCGCTGCCGTGAGCAAGGAGTCCACCGTCCCCGTGCCGCCACCCGACCCCTCGCAGCCCCCTCCGCCCCCTCGACCACCGGTGGGTCGTGGTCGCCGAGCCGCCCGTGGGTTGCATCGAGGCACCTCGCGCGCCGGCCGCGCGGTGGGTCGGGGAACCGTCCGTGCCGCCCGCTGGGCCGGGCAGGGCTCGGTGGCCGGAGCGCGCCGCGCCCGGGCGTACACCCACTCCGCCGGCGCCGGGGAGAGCGGCCTCGCCCGGCTGGTCGAGCTGCACTTCGTCAGCATGGTCGGCGACGCGGCGCTCACCGTCTCCCTGGCCGGGACGATCTTCGCGATACCGACCGACAAGGCCCGTGGTCAGGTCGGGCTGTTCCTCGTGCTGACGATGGCGCCCTTCGCCCTCCTGGCGCCGTTCATCGGGCCGCTGCTCGACCGGTTCCGGCACGGTCGGCGCTGGGCGATCGGCACGACGTTCGCGCTCCGGGGCTTCCTGTCGTGGGTGCTCGCCGGTGCGGTCGTCACCGAGTCGCCCTGGGTCTTCCCCGTCGCCCTCGGCTGCCTCGTCGCCTCGAAGGCCTACGGCGTCACCAGGGCGGCGGCGGTCCCTCGCCTGCTGCCCACGGGGTTCACCCTCGTCAACGCCAACTCGCGGATCGCCCTGTCCGGGGTCGCGGGCATGGCCGTCGGCGGCGGCTTCGCCGGGGCGCTCGCCAAGGCCGGCCCGGACTGGTCGCTGCGGCTTGCCTTCGTCGTCTACATCGTCGGGACGGTGCTCGCCATCCGGCTGCCCAGCCGCGTCGACTCCTCGGTCGGCGAGCGCGACGTCGAGGACACGGTCATCATCCCGCGGCCGGGCCACCACGACCTCCTGACCGCCGAGTCGCCGCACGGCCTCTTCGGTCAGCTGCGGGCCCGGGTGGCCGGGCTGCCCACGCCGGTCCTCGTGGCTCTCGTCGGCGCGATGGGGGCGCGGCTGCTCACCGGCTTCCTCACCGTCTTCATGGCCTTCCTCATGCGCGAGCACCCGCTGCCGGCGATGTCCGGCACCCTCGTCCTCGCGCTCGTCGTGGGGGCCGCCGGCGCCGGCAACGCCCTGGGTACGGGCCTCGGCAACGCCCTGCGCGAGCGGCCCCCCGGGTCGATCATCGCCGTCGCACTCATCGTGGACGTCCTGGCGGCCGTCACGACGGCGGTGCTCTACTCCGTCTGGACCCTGGTCGGGCTCGGCTTCGTCGCCGGCCTGGCGGCGCAGCTCATCAAGCTCAGCCTCGACGCGACGATCCAGCGCGATGTCGTCGAGGACGTCCGCACCCGCGTCTTCGGCTGGTCCGAGACGGTGCTGCAGATCTCCTGGGTCTTCGGCGGGGTCGTCGGCATCGCGCTGCCCCTCATCCCGCATGTCGGCTTCGGGGTCATCTCCGCCCTGCTCGTCGTCGTCGTGCTCGTCTCGGCGCGGATCCGGGTGCTCCGCCACCCGGACCCGGTCGGTCCCTGAGAAACCGCTGGGCGACGGCCTGTCGTGGGTGCGACGATCTCGGGCATGGCGACCGTGACGCACCGCACCGCAGAGGAGCTGGCGGCATACCTTCCCGAGCTCGACGCCGCCCCCAAGGACAGGGGGACCCTGGACCTCGTCGTCCGCCGGCCGAGCCCCGGCGAACGGGAGGTCCTCGACGAGGGGGAGCTCGACCCGCAGGTCGGCCTGGTCGGCGACACGTGGCTCGAGCGTGCGATCGGCGCATCCCCCGAGGGAACCTGCGACCCGGACACGCAGCTCAACGTCATGAGCGCCCGCATGGTCGCGTTCCTCGCCGCAGACCCCGACCGCCGTCCGCTGGCCGGCGACCAGCTCTACCTCGACCTCGACCTCTCGCAGGACAACCTCCCGGTCGGCGCGCGGCTCGTCATCGGGGACCCGGACAACGGCGGCGCCATCATCGAGGTGACCGGGCCGCCGCACACCGGCTGCGCGAAGTTCGTCGAGCGGTTCGGCGGCGAGGCGATGCGCTTCGTCAATGGGTCGGTCGGCCGTCCGCGGCGGTTGCGCGGGCTCAACGCGCGGGTCACCACCGCGGGCCGGGTCCGGCCGGGGGACGTCGTGACGGTGCAGCGGCAGCGCCCGGCCTGACCGGTGTCGCCGGTCGTCGCGGCCGAGCCGGGCGACGTCACGCGCCGGCACCGGCACCACCGCTGCCGAGGTGAGACCTCGATCTCGCACCGGAGCGTCGGGTTGCCATGACACGTCCGGTGGTGGCAACCTGCTCGGGCCCCGGGGGATCGGGCCCCCAGGGCTTCACGCACCGAACGGGGACCCAGATGCACGAGCGCCGTCCGACGAGACCGTCGCCTCGTCGGGGCGCCAGATGGGGAAGGTATGCCGTCCGCGCCAGGCGCGTCGGCGGCCTCGCCCTGGTCGGGCTGCTGGTCGCGGCGCCGGCGGCCTCGGCCAACGGGATCGACGTCCGGTCCTCGAGCCGGTACGTGCTGCAGGCCAAGCAGGAGCTCGTCCGGGCGACGATGACGATCACGGTCCGCAACCTGAGTCCGAGCATCCGAACCGGGAACTACATCCAGTACTACTACGTGCCCTACTTCCGGGTCCCGATCCCGGCCGACGCGCAACAGCTGACGGCGACCTCGAACGGCGCGACGCTCTCGGTCTCGCGCACCGCGACGAAGGACCCGAGCACGGCGATCGCGAAGATCAGCTTCCCGTCCAACCTCCTCTATGGCCAGAGTCGCAAGATCACCATGCGGTTCGTTCTCAAGGGCGAGAAGCCTCGCTCGAAGGACCAGACGCGGGTCGGCCCGGGGTACGCCACATTCGCCGTCTTCGGGGACGGCAACCCGGGACAGATGAAGGTGGAGGTGGTCCTCCCGTCATCGATGACCTTCGATGCCTCCACGGACCTCTTCTCCCACAAGGAGTCTGGCGGGACGACGACCTACACGGCGACGAAGAACACCGAGAGCGCCGGCTTCTGGGCCGTCGTCTCGGCCCGGGACCCGGCCATCTCGGCTTCCGACAAGGTCGACGTCAGCGGCCAGAGCGTCGACGTCAGGGCGTACCAGGACGACCCGACGTGGCTGACGTTCGTCTCGTCGCGGATGACCAAGGGCGTCCCGGTCCTTGAGAAGCTGATCGGCACCCCGTGGCCGGGTGGGCTGACCACCGTGCGCGAGGACCGGTCCGTCAACGTCCGGGGCTATGACGGCTGGTTCGACACGTCGTCCGACGAGATCGTCATCGGCGAACAGCTCGACCAGGAGCTGCTCTTCCACGAGCTGACCCACGCGTGGGCCACCCCGGACACGCTGGGCGAGCGCTGGATCTACGAGGGCGTCGCGCAGCAGCTGGCGGCCGAGGCGGTCACCGAGCTGGGTGGGAAGCCGCGGGCCATGACCAGCGTCTCCCGGTCGAGCTCGGACGCGCTGCCGCTCGACTCCTGGACGGCCGATGCCGGCGGGCGCGCCCAGACCACGGACGAGTACGGCTACCCCGCGTCGTACAAGGTCGTCAAGACGCTGCTCGCCGGGTGTGCCGACGGCACCCAGAGCAAGGTCCTGGCGGCTGCGGTCGCCGGGGACAGCGCGTATGCCGCGCCCAACGAGCACTGGCTCACCGGGTACACCGACTGGGGGAGATTCCTTGACCTGCTGCAGAGCGTGGGCAAGAACGACTCGGCGGCCAAGACCTACTCGACGTGGGTCCTGACCCCCGCTCAGCGCAAGCTGCTCGCCCCGCGCGAGAAGGCGCGCACGGCATACGCGGCCGTCGACGCCGCCGACGGCGACTTCGTCCCCCCGATCGGCCTGCGCCGGTCCATGACGAAGTGGGACTTCGCGTCGGCGGAGCGGTCCATCGCGGCCGTCAAGGACCTTGGTCCGGCGGCCGTGCAGGTCCAGGAGGCCGCCAAGCGGAACAACATGGCCATCCCGGACAAGGTCGCCGCTCTCTACGAGGGCGCCGACGGGGTGGCGGCGTACCAGGAGCTCGCCACGACGCTGCCGAAGGCGGCGAAGGCCATCGACGCCGTCGGGGCGGCCGACCGGGCGGCCGCCGCGCCGCGCAACCCGCTTTCGGCGCTGGGCGCGGCCCTGCTGGGGGTCGACGCCAAGGCTGCGCGGGCCGACAGCATGCTCGACCGGGCCGACCTCGACCGAGCGATGTCCGCGGCCGACGACACGACCTCGGTGGCGCGCTGGGCGACCTGGCTCGGCCTCGGCCTCCTCATCGGAGCGCTCGTCGTTCTGACGGCACTCGCGCTCACCGTCTCCTTCGTGCTGCGTCGTCGGTCCCGCCGTCGGGTGGCCCGGGCCGCGGCCCAGGCCGCGGCGGCGCGGCGGAGGCTGCGGCGGAGGCTGCGGAGCTCGCTCAGACAGGTGCGCCGGCCGCGCCGTGGCCGAGTACCCCACCGGCGGACGGCGTGACAGAAGAGGGGTGACTGGCGGCGGCACAGCCGAAGACCGTCGGTACGCCGCTCCACGGGTTGCACCTGCCAAGATCCAGCTTGACGACGGATTCCGTAGTCGCGGTGGTCAAAGACTTACGCAATGATGGGTTCCGACACCACCAGACCGATGTCGTGGACCACGTTCACGGCCGGGAGAGGCAGACCCGATGTCCGAGGCAACCCAGTCCCAGACCCGCGCAACCTGGCCGGCCCACGACCCGGCCACGAGGCGCCGGCTGCCGAGCACCTCGCGGCCGGTCGACCCGGGCCGGGTGGCGACGCTGATGGCTGCCGAGTGGGAGCGGTTCACCCGGACGACCGCGGCGTCCGGCGAGCACAACACCCGCGCGAGTGAGTCGTTGCCGCTGGGCGTCACGTCGTCCTTCCAGCACTGGGAGCCCTACCCGATCTCCATCCAGTCGGCCCGCGGCGCCTGGCTGACCGACCTGGACGGCCACCGGCTGCTCGACCTGTCGATGGGCTTCGGCGCGATGCTGGTCGGTCACCTCAACCCCGTCGTCGTGGAGCATGTGCAGCGCGCGCTGGCCGAGACCGGCACCCTGTTCGTCACCCCGTCGCCGCAGGCGACCGAGATGAGCGAGAGGTTCTGTCGGCGGTTCGGCCTCGACATGATCCGCTTCACCAACTCCGGTACCGAGGCGCTGATGTACGCCATCCGTGCCGCACGTGCCTTCACCGGCCGCAAGGCCGTGGTCAAGATCGAGGGCGGGTACCACGGCGGGTACGACGCCCTGCAGGTCTCGGTCAAACCCGCCCTGGAGGACATCGGCCCGGCCGAGGCGCCGATCCCCGACGTCCCCTTCGACGTCGAGGCCGGCACGGTCTACGTCGTGCCCTACAACGACCTGCCCTACCTCGAGAAGGTGTTGGCCGAGAACGGCTCCGACATCGGTGTGATGGTGATCGAGCCGGTCGTCGAGAACCTGTCCATCGTGGTACCCGACGAGGGTTACCTCGCCGGTGTGCGCGCGGCCTGCGACAAGCATGGCGTCGTGCTGGTCTTCGACGAGGTCAAGACCGGCCTCACTGCGGGGTACGCCGGGGCGGCACAGCGGTTGGGTGTCCAGCCGGACCTGATCACCCTGGCGAAGAGCATCGGCGGCGGACTGCCGCTGGCGGCCTTCGGCGGCAAGCGCGAGGTCATGGAGGTCGTCGTCGACGGGCGGATGGCCCACTTCGGTACCTACAACGGCAACCCGCTGGTCATGGCGGCCGCCCGCGCCGTCGACGAGATCTGCACCCGTGAGGTGCTCGATGCCGTCGAGGAGATCAACGAGCGCGCGATGACCGGGCTCGACGAGGTCATCGCGTCGTACGAGCTCCCGGCGCACACCGTCGGACTCGGTGTGAAGGGCTGCGTCACCTGGTCGACGACCCCGGTGCGCAACTACCGCGACTACAAGGCCACCGACTTCTCGGTGGCCGAGCTTGCCTGGCTATGGGGCGTGAACCGCGGCATCCTCACCCCGCCCGGGCTGGACGAGCAGTGGCTGGTCTCGCTCGCCCACACCGACGACGACATGGCCCTGCTGGTCGACGACTTCACCGAGCTCGCCAAGGCACTGCGAGCCTGAGCCGCGACGGCGGGCGCGTGACGTGCTCGCCCAACGGGGGTCTGCGGGCGCGGGTCAGAGCGTCCGGAGCATCCGGATGTTGCCCAGCGTGTTCGGCTTGACCCGCTCGAGGTCGAGGAACTCCGCGACGCCCTCGTCGTACGAGCGCAGCAGCTCGGCATACACGGCGGGCTCGACGGCCTGGCCCTCGATGTGCTCGAACCCGTGCCGGGCGAAGAACTCGGTCTCGAAGGTGAGGCAGAACAGCCGGCTCACCCCGAGCTCGCCGGCCCGGTCGACGAGCCGGCGCAGGACCGCCGAGCCGACGCCCAGGCCGAGGGCGTCGTCGGCCACCGCCAGGGTGCGGATCTCGGCCAGGTCCTCCCACAGCACGTGCAGCGCGCCGCAGCCGATGACCCGCCCACCGAGCTCGGCGACGACGAAGTCGCCCACCGACTCGTAGTAGGCGACGGCCTCCTTGTTCAGGAGCACCCGCCGCTCGGCCAGCGGGCCGACGAGCGCCCGGATCGCGCGCACGTCGGCGGTCCGCGCCGGGCGCACCGTCACCGGCGGACGCGGCCCGGCATCGTCGTCGGCGCGGGGGAAGGAGGTCTCGGTCACGTGGCGGAGGCTACTCCGTGGCCGCGCCCCCGGACCCGGTCGGCGGCACCTCGGTGCCGGCCGGCACGAGCGGGACGTCGATCTCTCGGGCGCGTGGGGCTCCCTCGAAGGTGAAGGCGGCCTCCTTGCCCTCGCCGGAGACACCCACCCCGACGATCTCGCCGGCCTTGATCTCGCCGAACAGGATCTTCTCGGACAGGACGTCCTCGATCTCGCGCTGGATCGTCCGGCGCAGCGGCCGGGCGCCGAGTACGGGGTCGTAGCCCCTTGTCGCCAGCAGCTCCTTGGCCGCGGTCGTGAGCTCGATGCCCATGTCCTTGTCCTTGAGGCGGCTGTCGAGCTTGGCGATCTCGAGGTCGACGATCTGGACGATCTCGTCCTTGGTCAGCTGCGGGAAGACGATGACCTCGTCGACGCGGTTGAGGAACTCGGGGCGGAAGTGCTGCTTGAGCTCGTCGATGACCTTGTTCTTCATCCGCTCGTAGTCGCTGCGGGTGTCCTTTCCGGCGCTGAAGCCGAGCGAGCCCTTCGTGATGTCCCGGGCGCCGAGGTTGGTCGTCATGATGATGACGGTGTTCTTGAAGTCGACCATCCGGCCCTGGGAGTCGGTGAGCCGCCCGTCCTCGAGCACCTGCAGGAGGGAGTTGAAGATCTCCGGGTGGGCCTTCTCGACCTCGTCGAACAGGACCACGGAGAACGGCCGGCGGCGGACCTTCTCGGTCAGCTGGCCGCCCTCCTCGTAGCCGACGTAGCCGGGCGGGGAGCCGAACAGCCGGCTCACCGTGTGCTTCTCGGAGTACTCGGACATGTCGAGCTGGATGAGCGCGTCCTCGTCACCGAAGAGGAACTCGGCCAGGGTCTTGGCCAGCTCCGTCTTCCCGACGCCGGTCGGGCCGGCGAAGATGAACGACCCGCCCGGACGGCGGGGGTCCTTCAGGCCGGCGCGGGTGCGGCGGATGGCCTGGGAGAGCCCCTTGATGGCGTCGTCCATGCCGACCACCCGCTTGTGCAGCTCGTCCTCCATATGGAGCAGCCGGCTGGACTCCTCCTCGGTGAGCTTGAAGACCGGAATGCCGGTGGACGCGGCGAGGACCTCGGCGATGAGCTCCTCGTCGACCTCCGCGACGACGTCGAGGTCACCGGACTTCCACTCGTTCTCACGGCGGGCCTTCTCGGCCCGCAGGTTCTTCTCGTCGTCGCGCAGCCGGGCGGCCTTCTCGAAGTCCTGGCCGTCGATGGCCGACTCCTTCTCCCGGACGACGGCGCCGATCTTCTCGTCGAACTCGCGCAGGTCCGGCGGCGCGGTCATCCGGCGGATCCGCAACCGGGCGCCGGCCTCGTCGATGAGGTCGATCGCCTTGTCCGGGAGGAACCGGTCGTTGACGTACCGGTCGGCCATGTTGGCGGCGGCCACGAGGGCGCCGTCCGTGATCGACACGCGGTGGTGCGCCTCGTAGCGGTCCCGCAGCCCCTTGAGGATCTCGATGGTGTGCGGGAGCGTCGGCTCGGCGACCTGGATGGGCTGGAAGCGCCGCTCGAGCGCGGCGTCCTTCTCGACGTACTTGCGGTACTCGTCGAGGGTCGTCGCGCCGATGACCTGGAGCTCGCCCCGGGCCAGCATGGGCTTGAGGATGCTCGCGGCGTCGATGGCACCCTCCGCGGCGCCCGCCCCGACGAGGGTGTGGATCTCGTCGATGAACAGGACGATGTCGCCGCGGGTGCGGATCTCCTTGAGGACCTTCTTCAGGCGCTCCTCGAAGTCGCCGCGGTAGCGGCTGCCGGCGACCAGCGCGCCGAGGTCGAGGGTGTAGAGATGCTTGTCCTTGAGCGTCTCGGGAACCTCGCCGCGGACGATGTCCTGGGCCAGTCCCTCGACGACGGCGGTCTTGCCGACGCCGGGCTCGCCGATGAGAACGGGGTTGTTCTTGGTCCGGCGGGACAGGACCTGCATGACCCGCTCGATCTCCTTCTCGCGCCCGATGACCGGGTCGAGCTTGCCCTCGCGGGCGGCCAGGGTAAGGCTGCGGCCGAACTGGTCGAGAACGAGCGAGCCGGCCGGAGTGCCTTCGGCGGCGCCACCGGGACCCACCCCGGCGGCCGCGCCCTCCTTGCCGCCCTGGTAGCCGGAGATGAGCTGGATGACCTGCTGGCGGACCCGGGAGAGGTCGGCGCCCAGCTTGACGAGAACCTGGGCGGCGACGCCCTCGCCCTCGCGGATGAGCCCGAGGAGGATGTGCTCGGTCCCGATGTAGTTGTGGCCGAGCTGGAGCGCCTCACGCAGGCTCAGCTCGAGGACCTTCTTGGCGCGCGGGGTGAACGGGATGTGACCGGTCGGGGCCTGCTGGCCCTGCCCGATGATCTCCTGGACCTGCTCGCGAACCGACTCCAACGAGATGCCGAGGCTCTCCAGAGCCTTGCTCGCGACGCCCTCGCCCTCGTGGATGAGCCCGAGGAGGATGTGCTCGGTCCCGATGTAGTTGTGGTTGAGCATCCGCGCCTCTTCCTGCGCGAGCACGACCACCCGGCGGGCCCGGTCGGTGAACCGTTCGAACATCTGGCAACTCCTCAGCTAGGTCACTCACGTCGATGCTAGCCGGGCGACCTGTGTCCAGGCCGGTACTTGCGACGGGGCGACCCCGCCCCCACGGCGACTGCCCTGCACAACGCGGCATACGGGCGCCGATGTTCCGGCTCGGACGGCTATGATCCCGTGTTCGCTCTCGGCGGACGGACTCGGGACCGGACAACCGGCCCCGAACCCACCGCTTCGGGCGCGGTCGGGCGCCCGGACCCACGCGTTGTGACGATCCTCGCCTGCTCCGGCGAGCCGTCGGATGCGTCGGCGGGGGACACTGGACCCAGGGCCGCCCTCGCCGGAGCGCGATCGCCCGGATGGTCCGGCGGCCTAACCGAGGGAAGGTCTGCCGTGAACAGCGAACAGTTCCAGAAGATGCGAAGCGGGCAGGGGTTCGTCGCCGCCCTGGACCAGAGCGGGGGCAGCACCCCCAAGGCGCTGAAGCTCTACGGCATCGACGAGACGGCGTACTCCGGCGACGACGAGATGTTCGACCTCGTCCACCAGATGCGGACCCGGATCATCACCAGCAGCGCCTTCACCGGTGAACGGATCCTTGCGGCGATCCTCTTCGAGATGACCATGGACCGCACGATCGAGGGCAAGGGCTCGGCCGAGTACCTGTGGGAGGACAAGCGCGTCGTCCCCATCCTCAAGATCGACAAGGGACTGGCCGAGGACGTCGACGGGGCCAGCGTGATGAAGCCCATCCCCGATCTCGACGCTCTTCTGGAGCGGGCCATCGGCCACGGGGTGTTCGGGACCAAGATGCGGTCGGTCATCAGGCTGGCCGACCCGGCCGGCGTCGAGGCCGTCGTGTCCCAGCAGTTCGAGCTGGCACGCCAGATCCTGGCCGCGGGACTGGTGCCGATCATCGAGCCCGAGATCGACATCCACAGCCCGCAGAAGGCCGCTGCCGAGAAGCTGCTGCGGACGGCGCTCCTGGCCGAGTCCGCACGGCTCGACGAGAACCAGCACGTCATGTTCAAGCTCACCCTTCCGGAGGAGCCGGGCTTCTACACCGAGCTGGTCGAGCATCCCCGGGTGCTGCGGGTGGTGGCCCTGTCCGGCGGGTACTCCCGCAAGGAGGCGGATGCCCGGCTGACGCAGAACCACGGCGTCATCGCCAGCTTCTCCCGGGCGCTCACCGAGGGTCTGACGGCCCAGCAGAGCCCCGAGGAGTTCGACGCCGTGCTCGACGCGTCGATCCAGAGCATCTACCAGGCGTCCATCACCTGAGCCGGCCTCGGGGAGGGCCCCGAGGGTGGGTGGCGGGTCCACCGGACCCGCCACCGGGTCGCCGTCCGGCAGGTAGGCTGCCTCAGCGACGCCGCTGGCAGCGGCCGCACCAGAACAGGTTGCGCCCGGCGAGGACCTCGGTGCGGATCCGGGAGCCGCAGGTCAGGCACGGCAGACCGGCTCGCTTGTACACGGCCGACTCCCGCTCGGTGAGCCGAACGGGTATGCCGGCCGCCAGGTCCGCACTGACCTCGGCGACCTGCTCGGCGACGGTGACGATGCGGCCGGTGGCGACCCCGAGCGGCAGGAGGGCGACGAGGTCCTCCCAGATGGCCCGCCAGGTGCCGCGACGGATCTCCCGGCCCGGCCGGAACGGCGCGACCCGCTGCCGGAAGAGCACCTCGGAGCGATAGACGTTGCCCACGCCGGCGATGACGCCCTGGTCCATGAGCAGCTCGGCGATGGGTCGGGTCGACCGCGCGATCCTGGCCCACGCGGCATCGGGGTCGGCATCCGGGCGCAACGGGTCGGGGCCGAGCCGGTCGATGACGGCGTCGACCTCCTCGGGAGCGACCACGGCGAGCAGGGTGGGTCCGCGCAGGTCGGCGACGTGCGCGTCGGTCGCCAGCCGGACCCGCACCTGTCCGACGACGGGGACCTCCCCGGTCCATGCGTTGGCGTCGATCGTGAAGGTGCCGATGAGCCCGAGGTGGACGTGCAGGACGGCGTCGCCGGCGAACTCGACGAACAGGTGCTTGCCCCACGAGTGAGCCGTCAGCAGCTCGCGGCCGTCGAGCAGGGCGGCCCCCTCGGTGAACCTCCCCTGTGGGCTGCTCACCGCCGGCGTCGTCCCTGCGAACGCCGCGTCGAGGTCGCGGGCGAGCCGGAACAGCGTGTGACCCTCGGGCATGTCCGAGAGGGTATGCCGCGCGGGCGACATCGCGGCGGGTCCCCCGGGCCGCGGCTCCCGGCAACCGCCGGTCGTCTCAGCCGGCCTTCCTCCTGGCGGCCCGTCTGGTGGGCTTCGCCGGGGTCTCGGGCGCCGGGGTCTCGGGCGCCGGCGCCTCCCCGCGGGCGGCCTTCGCCTTCTCGACCGACCTGGCCAGGGCGGCGAGCAGGTCGACGACCTCGCCGCTCTCCTGCTCCACAGGCTGCGGAACGGCCACCTCGCCGCCCTCGATCTTGGCCCTGACGACCTGGTCGAGGGCCAGGGCGTAGTCGTCCTCGAACTCGGCGGGGTCGAAGTCGCCGGCCAGCTGGTCGATGAGCAGGTGGGCCATCGCGAGCTCCTTGCTCGTCGCGTCCTCAGCCTCGCCGAGCCGGGCGAAGTCGGGGCTGCGGACCTCGTCCGGCCACAGCATCGTCTGCATGACGAGGACGCCGTCGCGCACCCGAAGCACGGCCATCGTCATCCGGGTCCGGATCGAGACGGTGACGATCGCCATCCGGTTCTCGGACTCGAGGGCCTCGCGGAGCAGCGTGTACGGCTTGGTGGCCGACGCGTCCGGCTCGAGGTAGTAGCTCTTGTCGAGATAGATGGGGTCGATCTGGTCGGCCGGGACGAACTTCTCGACGCTGATCTCCTTGCTCGACCGGCTCGGCAGGTCGGCGAAGTCCTCGTCGCCGAGGACCACCATGTCGCCGTCCTCGGTCTCGTACCCCTTGGCGATGTCGTCGTAGGACACCTCCTGGCCATCGATGGAGCAGAACCGCTTGTAGCGGATCCGTCCGCCGTCCTCCCGGTGGACCTGGCGGAACTGGATGTCGTGGTTCTCGGTGGCGGAGTACAGCCGCACGGGCACGTTGACCAGCCCGAAGGAGACCGCGCCCTTCCAGATCGCTCGCATGGCGCCCCTTTCCCTGCCGTCCATCCGCCACGCCGGGCGGCCCGCCGTCGGCCGGGCGCCCGGCCACCGCGTGCTCCGCGATGAGCCAGACTCCCAGCCTACGTGCGCCAGGATGGGCATATGCGTCCGATGCTCGCAGTTCCCACGGACACGGTCCCGACCGGCCCGGAGTGGGTTCACGAGGTGAAGTGGGACGGCATGCGGCTGCTCGTCGACGTCCACGACGGGCGGATCACCCTCGCCTCCCGCACCGGGCGCGACGTGACCGCGAGCTTCCCCGAGCTCGAGCCGCTGGCGGGCACCTACGACGACATGCTCCTCGACGCCGAGGTTGTCGCCCTCGAGCGCGGTGTCCCCTCCTTCGCCGCGCTCGCCGAACGGATGCACGTCACGGAACGCCACAAGGCCCAACGACTCGCGGTGACCCGGCCGGTGACCCTCATGGTGTTCGACCTCCTGCGGCTCCTCGAGTCCGACCTGACCGGGCAGCCGTGGACGGCCCGGCGCGAGCTCCTCGAGCGCCTCGAGCTCGCCGGACCGCGCTGGCAGGTGCCGCCGGTCTACGAGGACGGGCCGGGGCTGTTCGAGGCGACCCTGGAGCGCGGCCTCGAAGGCGTCGTCAGCAAGCGTCGGTCCGCACCGTATGCCGCGGGGCGGCGGTCCGTCGACTGGCGCAAGCTCGCCCACCGCACGGCCGTCTCGGCCGTCGTCGGCGGCTGGCGTCCGGAGAAGGACTCGTCGGACCGTCTGGGGGCACTCCTCGTGGGCCTGCCCGACGAGACCGGAGGCTGGCGCTTCGCCGGCCGGGTCGGGTCCGGGCTGGCCGGCAGTGCCGGCCAGCGCCTGGCCGAGCGGCTCAGACCGCTGCGCAGGGACGGCTCCCCGTTCGCGGACGAGGTGCCCGCCGTCGACGCCGCGGGGGCCACCTGGGTCGAGCCCGAGGTCGTCGTCGAGGTGCGCACCCTCGGTCCGACCGCGAGCGGCCGGCTCCGGCAGCCGGCATACCTCGGGGTTCGCCCCGACCTCACTCCCGCCGATCTTGCGGAGGTCCTCGGTGGCTGAGTCGCCGGAGGTGACCCGGGTCGAGGTGGCCGGCCGCACCCTGAGGGTGAGCAGCCTCGACAAGGTGATGTACCCCGCGACCGAGACGACCAAGGGCGAGGTCCTCCACTACTACGCGCGGGTCGCCCCGGTGCTCCTGCGTCGGCTTGCCGGCCGGCCGGTCACCCGGGTCCGCTGGCCGCACGGCGTCGAGGATGACAGCTTCTTCGAGAAGAACCTGCCGTCGGGGGCGCCGTCGTGGCTGCCCCGGGTCCGGGTCGGCGACGTCACCTACCCGCTCGTCGAGGACCTCGCCCACCTCGCCTACCTCGTCAACCTCGGCTCGCTCGAGCTGCACGTGCCCCAGTGGCGGGTAGACGCCGACGGGACGCGGCGGCACCCCGACCGGCTCGTCGTCGACCTCGATCCCGGCCACCCCGCCGGGCTGGGCGAGTGCGCGCGGGTGGCGCTCCTGCTCCGCGACCGGCTCGGTGGCCTCGGGATGACGCTGTTCCCCGTCACCTCAGGGAGCAAGGGGATGCAGCTGTATGCCGGTCTCGGCGGAGACCTCACCTCGGACGAGGTTCGTGACCTCGTCCACCGGCTCGCCGAGGAGCTGACGAGCAGGCACCCCGACCTCGTCGTCTGGAGGATGAGCCGCTCCCTCCGGCCGGGCCGGGTGCTCCTGGACTGGAGCCAGAACGTCGCGGCGAAGACGACGATCTGCCCCTACTCCCTGCGGGGACGCGAGCTGCCGACCGTGGCGGCGCCCCGGACGTGGGATGAGGTGGAACGAGGGGCCGAGGACCCGGCGGCGCTCGGTCAGCTGCTGTTCGAGGACGTTCTCGACCGGCTCGACCGCGACGGCGACCTGCTCGCGGACCTCGGCTAGGCCGCTCTCGCGACCCGGCGACGTCTTTGATCGGCGTGGTGGCCGGTCATGGGCGACTATTGCGGCCCCGCCATCATTACGCGGCGTAAACATCTCGAATGGGCCGGCCGGAGCATTCCGGAAAGCCCGAGGCGGTGGGACCGATGTGGTCCCACCGCCTCAGGAACATGCGGATGCGAGGTCGTCGCCGCCCGAACCGGCGAGGACGTGTCAGTCAGCCGTGCGCCTTGTCGTAGGCCGCCTGGACCTCGGAGGAGATGCGGCCACGGTCGCTGACCGTGTAGCCGCTCTCACGAGCCCACTCTCGAATGGCGGAAAGGTTACGACGCTTGCCACCTGACGTGCGGGTGGCGATGCGGCCGGCGGTACGCCGGCCACCGGAACGGCGGGCGTGACCGATCCACGAAGCCAGGTCGTCTCGCAACTTGGCGGCGTTGCCGCTCGTGAGGTCGATCTCGTAGGTCACCCCGTCGAGACCAAAGGTGACGGTCTCGTCTGCGGGCTCGCCATCGAGGTCATCGACGAGCAGCACGGAAACGCGCTGAGCCATGGACAATGTCCTTTCGATACCGGGTGTTCGGTACCCAGACAATACCCAATTTTCGACCCACGGCGTCAATTCCGGCTATTGCGTCGGCGGCGCGTTGTCCGAATTCCCGTTCGCGGTCGCCGCGGAATCCGTCGCCGGGTGATGCTCGGCGCCCTGGTCCTGCTCGTTCTCCCACTTCGACTGCGCCAGCCGCTCGCGGTGGTCGCCCTGCAGGATCGCCTTCATGAGGAAGTAGAAGAGCACCGCGACGAGCATCGTCGGCAGCACGGCGGTGAGATACGGCCAGATCGTGCCCCACATGACTCAGGCCTCCGGCTTCAGGAGGGGGAACAGCTGGGTCTCGCGGATGCTCGTCCCGGCCAGCAGCATGATGAGCCGGTCGACGCCGAGGCCCGTGCCGCCCATCGGTGGGGCCCCGTACTCGAGGGCCCGGAGGAAGTCCTCGTCGAGCTGCATGGCCTCGGGGTCGCCGCCGGCGGCGAGCAGGGACTGGGCGGTCAGCCGCTCCCGCTGGATGACCGGGTCGACGAGCTCGGAGTAGCTCGGGGCGAGCTCCACCCCGCCGATGATGAGATCCCAGGCCTCGACCAGGCCCGGGGTGTCTCGGTGCTGTCGGGCGAGCGGGCGGACGGACTCCGGGTAGTCGCAGACGAAGGTCGGCTGGACGAGGGTGTGCTCGACGAGCTGCTCGAACAGCTCGAGGATGATCTCGCCGGCGCCCCACGACGGCTGAAGCGCGATGTCCCGAGCGGCCGCCAGCTCACGCAGCCGCGCCGCGTTCTGGGGGGACTCCTCGACCGAGACCTCGGTGCCGAGGGCGTTCCCGACGGCTCCGGCGATGGGCAGCCAGGTCCACTCGCCGGCCAGGTCGATCTCGTTGCCCCGGTAGTCGACGACCGTCGTCCCCGCACCGGTGGCCTGTGCCGCATCGAGGATGATCGCCCGGGTCCGCTCGGCGGCGGTGAACTGGTCGCCCCACGCCTCGTAGAACTCGAGCATGGTGAACTCCGCCGAGTGGGTGGAGTCGATGCCCTCGTTGCGGAAGATCTTGCCGATCTCGTAGACCCGGTCCACCCCACCGACGACGGCGCGCTTGAGATAGAGCTCGAGCGCGATCCGCAGGGTCATGTCCTGGTCGAAGGCGTTGAGGTGGGTGTGGAACGGCCGGGCGGCCGCCCCGCCGTGGACGAGCTGGAGCATCGGGGTCTCGACCTCGACGAAGCCGAAGCCGTCGAGGGTGGATCGGATCGAGCGCAGCACGGCCGCCCGGGTCCGCACCATGTCGCGCGCCTCCTGACGGACGATGAGGTCGGCATACCGCTGGCGGACCCGGCTCTCCTCGGACAGCTCCTTGTGGAGCACCGGCAGCGGGCGCAGCGCCTTGGCGGCCATCTCCCACGACGTCGCCATCACGGACAGCTCGCCGCGGCGGCTGCTGATGACCCGGCCCTGCACGAAGACGTGGTCGCCGAGGTCGACCTCGGACTTCCATCTGGCGAGCGACTCCTCGCCGACCTCGGCAAGGCTCAGCATCACCTGGAGCCGGGTACCGATGCCCTCCTGGAGGGTCGCGAAGGCGAGCCTGCCGGTGTTGCGGACGAAGACCACCCGGCCAGCGACGCCGACGATGTCGTCGGTCTCCTCGCCCTCGGTGAGGTGTCCCCACCCGTCGCGCACCTCGGCGAGCGAATGGGTGCGGTTCACGGTGACCGGGTATGCCGCCCGCCCGTCCGCGAGGATCCGGTCCCGCTTGGCCAGCCTGATCCGCATCTGTTCGGGCAGGTCGGCCTCGCCGGGATCGGGCGTGCCCGCGGGGTCGGTCGCGGCGGGGTCGGTCGGCTCGGTCACGCGGTCAAGGGTACGAGGCGGCGGTCCGGGCCCGACGCGGTGTCCATGCGGGCGCCGCCTGTCGGGCCGCTGACCTGCGGTGTGGTCCGAGACACGGCGCCGCCACGCGCGGCGCCCTCGGGTCGTTGCTGCGAGGATGGGGACCCCGCCTCGGGCACGGGACGGTCCAGGAGGAGGACTGATGGGGACACAGAGGACGGGCCGGGTCATCGGCGCGCTCGCGGCGGCGATGCTCGCCGGGGCGGGGACCGCGGAGGCCGCGGTGGCACACCCCGGGTCGGCGCCGCCCGCGGTAGCGCCCGCCGGCGGGCCCGTGGTCGCCGCCCCGGCGTCGGCGATCCCCTCGACGGGGGCTCAGGTCTCCGGTGCGCCGCTGGCGCACACGACGGTCGGCACCGTGTTCGCCGAGGAGGGGACCTCCCGGGTGGCGGTGATGTCCGACAACGGGGCGTCCTCGACCCCGGTGCCGGGCTTCGACCCGTCGGTCATCACCAAGGCCTTCGGCTGCGGCACGTCCTTCGTCACCGACAACGGCAGCTTCGCACCGGTGGCTCCCACCGTGGCGGCGGGGGCCTTCCAATGGCGCAACCTCGCGACCGGAGACACGGCGTCGCGCGCCCCGGCCTCCGGCCGGGTCCTCGTTGGAGCCACCCCGGACGGCTGGGCCGAGTTCGACGAAGACACCTCTCGTCTCATCGGGGTGAGGGCCAGCGACCTGCACGAGACCGCGCTGGGGCAGTCCGTCACGTTGGCCTATGGATGCGACGCGACGGGCTACGCGACCATCGCCCCCACCGCCACCCACGGTGCAGTCGTCGACTACTGCACCTGGGCCGGCGGCTCGGGTAGCTGCGTCGACCTCGTCAACGATCCGCACGGCTACGCCTACGAGGTCCTCGCCGTCTTCGGCACGACGGTCGTCTACCAGTCCCTCGCCGTCAACGCCGGTACCGGCGACCCGGAGTTCCAGGTCTGGCGGGTGACGAGGAACGGCAGCCCGTCGCTCGTCCACGCCTCGACCGGCGGTGACGCGACGTCGGCGGCCATCACCGGCTCGGGCACGGCGTTCTTCCAGGAGGCCGGGCCGACGACGCCGGACCCGGGACTGGTCGGCTTCACCCCGGTCGGGGGCAGCGCGACGACGTGGGCCGCCCCCGGCGAGCTCAACCCGATGGTCGTCCGGGGGTCCTCCGGCCCGCTCTTCGCGAGCGTCGGCTATGCCGAGGGCGGCATCTCCACCCTGGGCCCGGGCGGCCTCGGCGCCACCTTGCCGTGGTGGATGACGGGGACCCCGACGTACCGGCCGATGACCCCGCACCGCATTCTCGACACCCGCTACGGGGTCGGGGCCGCCAGGCGGCTCGTCCGCGACGGCGAGACGGTGCACCTCGCCGTCGCCGGCGTGGCCGGCATACCGAGTAGTGGGGTCGGCGCGGTCGATCTCAACGTCACCGTCGTCGGGCCCAAGGCCGGCGGCTACATCGCGGCGTTCCCCTCGGACGCCTCACGACCGACGGCCAGCAACCTCAACTACGCGAGGAACCAGGTCGTCGCCAACCACGTCATCGCCAAGGTCGGCGGCGACGGCAGGGTCTCCCTCTATGCGAGCCGGTCGACGAATCTCGTCGCCGACGTGACCGGGTGGTACCCGGCCGGCTCCGCCTACCGCCCGCTCACCCCGCATCGCATCCTGGACACCCGCAACGGCCTGGGGGTGCCCAAGGGCCGCGTGCCGGGAGGCGGCACCCGGACGCTCCACGTGCTCGGGGCGGCCGGGGTGCCCGGCGCCGGCGTCGACTCGGTCGTCGTCAACCTCACCGACGTGGGGTCGGTCCGCGGCGGGTACGTCACCGCGTGGCCGACCGGCCGGTCCCGGCCGACCGTCTCCAACGTCAACTACAAGAAGGGCCAGACCTTCCCGGGGCTGGCCATCGTCAAGGTCGGGTCGGGCGGCTCGGTCAACCTCTACACGAGCGCGGCCTCGCACCTCGTCGCCGACATCGTCGGCTGGGTGCCCACCGGGTCGGAGTACTCCGGCCTCGACCCCGCGCGGATCCGGGACACCAGGACCGGGATCGGCGGGGGCCGGGCCATCCGCCCGGCCGGGTCGACGATGACGGTCCAGGTCACCGGGCGGGGCGGGGTGCCCCCCAGCGGGGTCAAGGCCGTCATGCTCAACGTCACCGTCGCCCAGCCGGCCGGGTCGGGCTATCTCACCGTGTTCCCGTCCAACGCCGCGCGCCCGACGGCGTCGACGCTCAACTACCGGCGGGGCAACATCCTCGCGAACTCGATCGTCGCCGCCGTGGGCGCCGACGGCGCGGTGAAGGTCTACGTCTCGGCCAGGACCCAGGTGGTCGTCGATGTCTCCGGGTGGTTCGCCGCGGGCTAGCGGTCGTCTGCGGTCGTCTGTGGGCCGCGGGTTGAGCGTGATAGTTGTCAATTTGTTAAGACATCCTCTTGACGGGTGATCCGTGACAGGTGTTAGATCACTGGCGACGGTCCCCGTCGTGGGCGCCATTCCCATCCACTGACTGCGAGGAGGCAGCTCATGTCACACGCTCTCGGGTCGTTGACGGGTCGGGTGGCCGCCGCCCCCATCTCGTGGGGGGTGTGTGAGGTCCCGGACTGGGGTGAGGTCCTCCCGGCGGGTCGGGTGCTCGCCGAGATGCGATCGCTGGGCCTGACGGCCACCGAGCTCGGCGCCCCCGGCTTCCTGCCCGAGGACGTGGCGGCGCTCCGTCGGTCACTCGAGGAACACGGAATGGAGCTTGTGGGGGGCTTCGTCCCACTGGTCCTCCACGATCCCGCCCAACGCGCGGACGCCCTGCGCCGGGCCGAGGAGACCGCCGGCCTGTTCGAGGCGTGTGGCGGGACCCGGTTCGTCACCGCGGTCGTCGAGGACTACGACTGGGCACGACCCAACCGGCTCGACGCGGACGGGATGAAGGTCCTCGCCGAGGGGCTGGCCGAGGTCGAGGATGTGTGTGTCCGGCACGGGCTCGTCCAGGTCCTGCACCCGCACGTCGGCACCCTCGTCGAGACCGCCGCCGACGTCGAGCTGGCCCTCGAGCTCTCCTCCGTTCGCTGGTGCCTGGACACCGGGCATCTGCAGATCGGGGGCATCGACCCCGTGGCGTTCGCGCGCGACCACGCCGACCGGGTGGGGCACGTCCATCTCAAGGACGTCAGCGACCTCGTGGCGGCCAAGGTCAGCGACGGGACGCTCAGCCTGGTCCAGGGCGTCCAGCAGGGCCTGTTCCAGCCGCTCGGTGCCGGGGACGTCGCCGTCGACGACGTCGTCGTCGCCCTCGAGGAGCGGGGATACCAGGGGTGGTACGTCCTCGAGCAGGACACCGCCCTCACCGAAGGCGTGCCCGCTGAAGGCAGCGGGCCGGTCGAGGAGGTCCAGAAGAGTCTGGCCTTCCTGAGAAGTCAAGTGGTGCCGCGAGTCACCTCGGCGCCGATCCGCTAACCGTCCCGACGGGCGGCCTTGGAAAGGACAACCACCAGCCATGAAGGCAATGAAACTATCTGCCGTCGTGTTGGCCGGCCTCTTGGGGCTGTCGGCCTGCTCGTCGTCATCGAGCTCCGGGAGCAGCTCCACGGCCAGCGGCGGTGCGGGCGGCACGAAGCTCAAGATCGCCATGATCACCCACGGCGACGGGGGCTCCTTCTGGTCCGTCGCCAAGAAGGGGGCGGAGGACGCCGCCGCGGCGATGAACGTGGACCTCACCTACGAGGGGTCCAACAATGACCCGCAGAAGCAGGCCCAGCTCATCGAGGCCGCCGTCACGAGCGGCGTCCAGGGCCTGGCGGTCTCGGTTCCGAACCCCGACGCGATCAAGGACGCGCTCGCCAAGGCCAAGGCGGCGGGTATCCCGATCATCACCCTGAACTCGGGGTCGACCGTCTACAAGGAGCTCGGCGCCATCACCCACGTCGGCCAGGACGAGGAGATCGCGGGCGAGGGTGCCGGTGAGCAGCTGAAGGCTGCCGGCGGGACCAAGCTGCTGTGCATCATCCACGAGCAGAACAACACCGGTCTCCAGGACCGCTGCGCGGGCGCGGCCAAGACCTTCGGCACCACCATCGACTTCCAGGTCACCGGCACCAGCGACCCGACGAAGACGGCCAACGAGATCGCGGCGAAGCTGCAGGCCGACTCGTCGATCGACTCCGTCCTCGCCCTCAACCCGGACATCGCGATGGCGGCGGTCGAGGCCGTGAACACCGCAGGATCCAGCGCCAAGCTGGCGACGTTCGATCTCTCGGGCGATGTCGTCAAGGCCATCGAGGACGGCAAGATCCTCTTCGCCGTCGACCAGCAGCAGTACCTCCAGGGATACCTCCCCGTCGTGTTCCTGGCTCTGTACGACCGTAACGCCAACACCGTTGGCGGCGGACAGCCCGTACTCACCGGTCCTGGGTTCGTGACCAAGGACAACGCGGCGCAGGTTGCCTCGCTGGCGGAGGCCGGCACGCGATGATCGAGGTGTCGGCGGGCGGTCGTTCCGGCCGCCCGCCGACCCGACTCACCCGAAGCACAGCCTCGCCACGAACGCGCTAGGTGATCGACCGACGGGAGAACCATGTCTACCGATACCGTTTCGACCAGCCCGCCCTCCGCGCCGGCCGACGAGCGCGTCCAGCGCGCCAGCGCTGTGGTCCGGCTGATGCGCCGACCCGAGTTCGGCGCCCTCATCGGGGCCCTTGTCGTGTTCGGTCTCTTCACCGGGGTGGACCGGACCGGCAAGTTCGCCTCGCTCGACGGGATGGCCCGGTGGACGGACTCCGCCGCAACGACCGGGATCGTGGCCGTCGCCGTGGCCCTGCTCATGATCGGCGGTGAGTTCGACCTCTCCGCCGGGGTCATGACCGGCTCCAGCGGCCTGGTCCTCGGCCTGCTCGTCACCCAGGTCGGCATGGGTGTGTGGCCCGCGATCGCCCTGACGCTCCTCTTCGCGGCGTCGGTCGGGGCGCTCAACGGCTGGCTCGTCGTCAAGACCCGGCTGCCCAGCTTCATCGTCACCCTGGCCACCTTCTTCTCGCTCCAAGGGATCAACCTCGGCGTCACCAAGGCGATCACGGACACGGTCCGGGTCTCCGGCATCGACGAGGGTGCCGGCTTCGACAGTGCCAGGTCGGTCTTCGCATTCGACTTCTGGAACCCTCATCAGTTCCGCATCGCCGTGGTCTGGTGGTTCGGCCTGACCGTGGTTGCGACGTGGGTCCTGACCCGGACCCGGTTCGGCAACTGGATCACCGCGGTCGGCGGCGACGCGAATGCCGCGCGCAACACCGGTGTCCCCGTCGCGCGTACGAAGATCATCCTGTTCATGTACACGGCGACCTCGGCCGCCCTCGTCGGGATCATGACCGCCCTGCGGCTCCGCTCGGTGCAGGCCGGGCAGGGCGTAGGCCAGGAGTTCACGTTCATCATCGCGGCCGTCGTCGGCGGCTGTCTGCTCACCGGGGGCTTCGGGTCAGCGATCGGGGCGAGCCTCGGTGCGTCCATCATCGGAATGGCCTTCATCGGCATCGCCTTCGCCGGCTGGAACACCGACTGGAGCTTCCTGTTCCTCGGCCTCATCCTCTTCATGGCCGTCATGGTCAACACGATGATCTCTCGCCGCGCGACCGGAGGACGGCAATGACGACACCGACCGCACCCATCCTCCAGCTCGAGGACGTGGGCAAGCAGTTCGGCAGCGTCATCGCCCTGCGTGATGTGTCGCTGCACGTCGGCTCCGGGTCCGTCACGTGCGTGCTCGGGGACAACGGTGCCGGCAAGTCGACCCTCATCAAGATCCTCAGTGGCGTTCACGCGCCGTCCTCCGGGTCCTACCGTCTCGAGGGCCAGCAGGTGTCCCTCGGATCGCCCCGTGATGCCCTCGGCAGGGGGATCGCGACGGTCTACCAGGACCTGGCCACCGTGCCGCTGATGTCGGTGTGGCGGAACTTCTTCCTCGGATCGGAGCCCACCAAGGGCGTCGGGCCGCTCAGTCGGCTCGACGTCAGGCGGGCCAAGCAGGTGGCGCGGGACGAGCTCTTCCGGATGGGCATCGACGTCCGAGACGTCGACCAGCCCGTCGGCACCCTCTCCGGCGGCGAGCGGCAGGCCGTCGCCATCGCCCGCGCCGTCTACTTCGGCGCCAAGGTCCTCATCCTGGACGAGCCCACCAGCGCGCTGGGTGTCAAGCAGTCGGGTGTGGTGCTGAAGTACATCGTTCAGGCCAAGGAGCGTGGCGTGGCGGTCATCTTCATCACCCACAACCCCCACCACGCCTACCTCGTCGGGGACCACTTCTTCCTGCTCAACCGCGGTCGCCTCGTCGAGAGCTGGGATCGCTCCGAGGTCAGTCTCGACGCCCTGGTCCGGGCGATGGCCGGCGGTGCCGAGCTCGATGCGCTCGCCCACGAGCTGGAGTCGCTCGGCGGAGCCGTCGAGGAGGCCGCCGAGGAGGAGATCAGCGACCTCGAGAAGGAGGAGCCATGACCGCAGGTGACGCGGGGTTCACGGTCGCGGAGGCGGACCGTCGCCCGCCCATCCGCGTCGGAGTGCTGGGGACCGGTCGGATCGGGCGGCTCCATGCGCGGCTGCTCGCCCAGGAGGTACCCGGCGCGACGGTCAGCGTCGTCGCGGACGCCGTCCCGGACGTCGCGACGGAGCTCGGGAAGCAGCTTGGCGTGGCCGTGGCGTCGAACATCGACGAGGTCCTCAGCTCACCGGACGTCGACGCGGTGGCCGTGTGCTCCAGCACCGACACGCACGTGGACCTCGTGGTCCAGGCCGCCCGGGCGGGGAAGGCGATCTTCTGCGAGAAGCCGGTGAGCCTCGACCTGGCACAGGTGGACGGGGCGTTGGCGGCCGTCGCGGCCGCCGGTGTGCCGTTCATGGTGGGTTTCAACCGACGCTTCGACCCAGGGCACGCCTCGGTGCGTGAGGCCGTCCGTTCCGGGGCCGTGGGCGATCTTCACCTGCTCCGGATCACCAGCCGTGACCCCTCGCCCCCTCCTCCCGAGTACGTGGCCGTCAGCGGCGGCATCTTCCTCGACATGACGATCCACGACTTCGACATGGCCCGGCACATCGTCGGGTCCGAGGTCGTCGAGGTCTTCGCCCGGGGTGCGGTGCGGATCGACCCCCGGATCGGCGAGGCGGGTGACGTCGACACCGCGGTGACCGTCCTCACCCACGAGGACGGCACCATCACGACGATCGACAACAGCCGCCAGGCGGTGTACGGCTTCGACCAGCGCGTCGAGGCGTTCGGGTCGGACGGGATGGCGGTCTCGGACAACCCGCTGCGGCATGCCGGATGGGTGCGGACCGCCGACGCCACCCGGGCCCAGCCACTTCCGTGGTTCTTCCTTGACCGCTACCTGGAGTCCTACCGCCTGGAGTGGGCCGCGTTCGTGTCGTACCTGCGCGACGGCGGCCCCTCGCCGGCCGACGCCCAGGCCGGGCGGGCTCCCGTCGCCATCGGGCTTGCCGCCACCCGGTCACTGCACGAGGGCCGCCCCGTGGCGGTCGCTGACCTGCGCTGACATGGAACGCATCCTCGTCACCGGTGCGACGGGTTTCGTCGGAGGGAACGTCGCCGCCGTTCTCGAGAGCCGGGGCGCCGACGTGCTGTGCGCCGTGCGGCGGGACCCGGGCCCGGACTTCCCGTGGCCCTGGCGGCTCACGGACCTCGGCGACGTCGCGGATGTGGGCGCTGCGCTGACGGAACACGCGGCCACCGCGGTCCTCCACCTCGCCATCGACAACGACCTGCAGGGCCTCTACCTGAACCGGAGAGCCGGCTTCGACGCGTATGTCGGCATGACCCGGCGCATGGTCGATGCCGCCAACGCGCACGGCGCCGCCGTGGGCTATGTCTCGACCGACTGGGTCTTCGACGGCACGGGCCACCTCGTCGACGAGGAGGAGCCGATCAACCCTGTCAACCTGTACGGCCTGTTCAAGGCGCTCTCCGAGCGGGTGGTCCTCGACCGGGCCGACCTCGGCTTCGTCGCCCGGGTCGGTGGTGTGCAAGGTCGGCATCTGACGAAGCCGGCTGCGCCACGGCAGCAGGACTGCGGCTTCGGGTACTTCGTGCTCTCCCTCGTCGACGCGCTGTCGAGGGGCGAGGGGTTCACGGTGTGGCAGGACCCCGATATCAACGGCGTCGCCAGCCCGGTCACTGCCGCCGAGATCGCCGCTCGGCTGCTACGCGCCGTGGAGCGGCGGGCCGACGGCGTGCTGCACGTCGTCGGCGCCGACGCGGTCACCCGGCTGGAGCTCGCCGAGGCGGCCTGCGAGGCGTTCGGGCTCGACCCTGCTGAGCTTCGGACCGGCCCGGTGCCGGATGGCGCGATGCTCCCGGCGCCGATGCCGTTCGACACGAGCCTGTCCACGCCGCGCACCGACGAGGTGCTGGGGGTGCGGCCCTTCGCCATCACCGACCAGCTCCGGGGGCTCCGGCGTGAGCTCGAGACCGGAGAGCCGGCACCGTTGACCCCCGCGGGCTGACCCCTCCGGCCCTTGGCTCCGTCGACGGGACGGGGCCCACCCCGAACCGAACCCTCGGGAAAGAGAGATGCCCAATGGACCAGGACCACCTCCTTGGCGTCGGAGTCATCGGTGCCGGCTGGCTCGGGGACGTGCATGCTCGCGCCTGGGCGCGCCTTCGACACCACTACCCGGAGCTGTCCGTCCGGCCCCGCTTCGCCGCCGTGGCCGACCCGGTCGGCGGATCCCGCGACGCCGCGCAGCGCCGGCACGGCTTCGCGACGGCATACGCGGACTGGCGTGACCTCGTCGCCGACCCGACGGTCGACGTGGTCAGCGTGACGGCCCCGAACGCCGTGCACCGGGAGGTGGGTGTGGCGGTGGCCGAGGCGGGCAAGCACCTGTGGATCGAGAAGCCCGTCGGTCTGTCCGCCCGGGATGCTCGTGCGGTCGCCGATGCCGTGGCGGCAGCCGGTGTGCAGTGCACGGTCGGCTTCAACTACCGAGCCGTCCCCGCGATGAGCCACCTGCGGGAGCTCGTGGTCACCGGCGCCATCGGTACGCCCACTCATGCGCGGGTTCGGCTGCTCAGCGACTACGCGGCACACCCGCTCGGTCTCCTCAGCTGGCGCTACACCCTCGACTCCGGCGGCCACGGCGTCCTGGGTGACCTCGCCTCACACGCCGTCGACCTCACCCGGTTCGTCCTCGGCGACCTGAGCCGGCTGGTCGCGGACACCGCTCAGTTCATCGCGGAGCGCCCCGTTCCCCAGGAGGGCGCGGCCAGCTACGGCCACGGGCTGGGCAGTCCGGATGCCCCCATCGGCGCGGTGGAGAACGAGGACTACGTCGCCGCCCTGATGCGGACGGCGGGCGGGGTCGTGGTGACGCTGGAGTGCAGCCGCGTCGCCGTGGGGGACCAGAACACCTACGGCATCGAGGTGCATGGCACCCGGGGCCTGGCGTCCTGGGACTTCCGTACCCCCGGTGAGCTCATGCTCTCGACCGGCTCCGACTATGTGAACCAGCCGACCCAGCGCCTCTTCGTCGGTCCCGACGCGGGCGCCCTGGGACGGTTCCAGCCGGGCTCGGCCGTCGCCATGAGCTATGACGACACGAAGGTCATCGAGCTGGCCGGCCTGGTCCGGGCCATTCTCGGCGGGACCCCCGAGGGGCCGGGCGCCGCCGACGCGGTGGCCGCGGCCGAGGCGCTGGACGCGATGGTGAGCTCGGCCGCCGGAGCCGGCTGGGTCGAGCTACCGCGCCACGGCTGAGCGCCGTGTCCTCGGCCCAACGAGGTCCGGTCCCGTGCCGGACCGGGTCCACCCGGGCTCAGAGGTAGTGCCGCTGGGTCTGCTTGTTCTCCAGGTGCTCCCGGTATGCCTGCTGGGTCGACTCGAGCTCGGAGACCTGGGACACGGGGACGTCCCACCACGCCGTTCCGGGCGGGTTGGGGCCATAGAGGTCGGTCTCGATGTAGAGCACCGTCGTCCGGTCGGCCGCAACGGCCTTGGCGTAGTTCTCGCGGAACTCCGCGATGGAGCCGCAACGCAGCACGTCGGCTCCCCAGCTCGCGGCATTCGCGGCGAGGTCGAACGGCACCCGCTCACCATCGAGGCGGCCCGTTCCCGGGTTGCGCATCCGGTATGCCGTGCCGAAGCGCTGCGACCCGCGTGACTCCGACAGCGCCCCGATCGAGGCGAAGCCGTGGTTGTCGAGGAGGACGAAGATGACCTTGATGCCCTCGGAGACGATGGTCGCGAGCTCCATGGGAAGCATCTGGTAGCTACCGTCACCCACGATCGAGACCACCTCATGGGCAGCCCCGACCGCCATCTTGACCCCCAGGGCCGCAGGGATCTCGTAGCCCATCGTCGAGTAGGCGTACTCGACGTGGTACTGGGCGGGGTTGGGTGCGCGCCACAGACACTGCAGGTCTCCGGGCATGGATCCGGCGGCGTTGACCACGACGTCCTCGGGCCCCATCAGCTCGTTGAGGGCGCCGAAGACCTCGGTCTGCGCGGGCAGGGGGGTGTGGTCACGGTGGTAGCACTCGTCCACGACGCGCTGCCAGTCCGCGTCGAGGTCGACGGCGCGCTGCCGGTATGCCGCGTCGGTGGACCAGCCCTTCAGGGCGCCGGTCAGTGCGGTGAGGGCCTCGCGGGCGTCGGCGAGGAGCATCGTCGCGCCGTGCTTGGCCGCATCGAAGCCCAGGGTGTTGATGTTGACGAAGCGCACGTCGGGGTTGGCGAAGATGGTGTGGCTGGCGGTCGTGAAGTCGGAGTACCTCGTGCCGATGCCGATGACGACATCCGCCTCACGGGCCAGGGCGTTCGCTGCCGACGAGCCGGTTGACCCCAAAGCGCCGACGGCACTGGCGTGATCCCAGTTGATGGCGCCCTTGCCCGCGTGGGTGTCGGCAACGGGGATGCCCGTTGCCGTCGCGAACGCGCGCAGCTGCTCGGCGGCCTCGGAGTAGGCGACGCCGCCCCCGGCCACGACGAGCGGCGTGGTCGCGGAGCGGATGACGTCGGCCGCCCGGGTCAGGGCCGCCGGCTCGGGAACCGGGCGGCCGACATGCCACACCCGCCTGCGGAACAGCTCCACCGGCCAGTCGTGGGCCTCGGCCTGGACATCCTGGGGAAGCGCGATGGTCACGGCGCCGGTGTCGACCGGATCGGTGAGCACCCGCATGGCGTTCATGAGCGACGGGATGAGCTGTTCGGGGCGTGAGATCCGGTCGAAGAACCGTGACACGGGCCGGAAGCAGTCGGTGACCGCCGCGTCGAGGGCCTGCGGCGACTCGAGCTGCTGCAGGACCGGGTCCGGCACGCGGGTCGCGAACTGGTCGCTCGGCAGGAGCAGGACCGGGACGCGGTTCGTCGTCGCAAGAGCGGCGCCGGTGACCATGTTCGTGGCACCGGGTCCGATGCTCGTCGTCACGGCCATCACCTGGAGCCGGTTGCGCGTGCGGGCGAAGGCCGTTGCCGCGTGGACCGCGGACTGCTCGTTCCGGATGAGGTGGTACGGCAGGTGCCCGTGCTCCAGCGGGTCGGCCCGGGGGTCCTGCGCCAGCGGCCCCGCCTCGAACGCGATCTGCCGCTGGAGGAGCGCCTGGCCGATCCCGGCGACGTTGCCGTGTCCGAAGATGCCGAACATCCCGGTGACGAGGCGGCGCTCCACGCCGTCGCGTTCGGAGTACTGGTTCGACAGGAACCCCACGACCGCCTGGGCAACCGTGAGCCGCACCGTCTGGGTCATCGTCGATCCCTCTCTCGTTCTCGCCCTCGGTCGGGCGTCGTTGCCGGGTGTCTCGGCGGGTCAGGGCGCCGGGACGAGGATGTCGCGCACGAGGGCGTCGAGCTGGGCGTCCGCGTCGAGGAACTGTCGCAGAGTCTTCCGTGTCGCCCCGAAGTCGTCGAACTCCGCCGTCGTCATCCCGGTGGGGTCGTAGGCCCGGCGGAAGTCGGGAATGCCGTCATACAGGGTCTCGACGATCCGCGGGTCCACGGGCACGTCCATCCGCGGGCCGGCCTCGATGCCGCTCGCCTGGAACCGCTGCTGCCACGCGAAGGGAATGGACACCACGACATCGCCGCCGACGAGCTCGGTCCACTGCAGATGGTTGCGGTATGCCGCGGCGAGCAGCCGGGCCCGTAGCCCCCGCTCCTGGAACACCTGGTAGGCGCGCTTGAAGACCGCGACGCCGGCCCACTCGTAGTAGCCCGGGTCGATACAGGGCCGGTGCTTCGCGTCGAGGTCCTTCATCCAGTCGTCCAGGCGCCCCACCATGATCGTCACCACCGGACCCATCGTGGAGGTGTCCTTGCCCTCGGCCGCCCGCCGCCGCAGCCCGCGCTCGATCGCCTCACCCGCGGCGACGGCCTGGGGGACGGTGAACGAGACGGTCACGTTGATGCTGACCCCGCGGTAGGTGGCCTCCTCGATCGCCTCGATGCCGACGTGGGTCGCCGGGATCTTGACGATGATGTTCGGGGCGAGCGAGGAGAAGTGCTCCGCCTGGTCGGCGAGGGCAGGGGCGTCCCGATGGAAGCGGGGGTCGGTCTGCATGGACAGGCGGCCGTTGACCCCCCGATGCTTCTCGAACGCCGGCATGAGGAGTCTGGCGGCGTCCGTCGACACCTCCTCGACGATCCGCCAGCCGATCCGGGTCTCCGTGGCGGTGGGCCACTCCTCGGCGAGCTCCGCGATGCGCGCCCGCCAGCGAGGCATGTCGGCCTTGATGGCGGCGAGCGCGATGACCGGGTTGCACGTCGCGCCGACCGCACCCCAGGCGATCGACTGACCCAGCTCCGCCGGGTCCGCGGAGTCGTTCCACAGCACCGTCGGTGTGCGCTGGGTCATGGCCAGCAGTGGCGTCTCGGTCGGCATGGGTCCTCCAGAACGGGCGGTCTCGGGGAAGCCCCGATGGGGCGTACGGCGCGCCGGGCGGAGGGGATGACCGAACGAACAGGCCCGGCTCTCCCGACTCCGTGCGGTGCGTCAGTACGTATGGCAGTTAGAATGTTAATACATCGTGACCTGATGAGGGAAGTGCCTGAGGCGGTCTCGGCGAGGTTCGGGCCTTGCCCCGGCCCGTCCGCGTGCCGGCGCCGTGCCGAGCCCCGGCGACCGAGGGCACCCACGGCCCCGGTCAGTGCTCGTGGACGGTCAGGTCGAAGGCGTACTGGTCGTGGCGGTAGCAGTGGTCGCCGTACTCCACGGCGGCACCGTTCGCGTCGTACGCTCGCCGGGACATCGTCAGCAGGGGGTCACCGGGGGCGAGGTTGAGGAGCTTGCGCTCCCGGCTCGTGGGACGACGGGCGCCGATCGCCTGATGGGCGATGACGGGGCGCACCCCGCGTTCGCGGAGGAGCCCGTACAGGCTCGCGGACTCCAGCTCCTCGGTGGTGATGCCGGCGAACCGAGGGGGCAGCCAGTTGTGCATGATGGCGGCCGGGACCCCATCGGCATACCGGAGTCGGAGGATGCTCGTGAACGACGTGTCCTCGGGAAGGCCGAGTGCCATGGCCGCCACCGGGTTCTCGACGTCACGTTCGATCTCGAGAACCTTGGTCGTGGGCTTCTGCCCCTTGCGTTTCATGTCGTCGTAGAGGCTGGTCAGCTCGTCGCGCCGATGGATGACCTGGCTCGCCACCGACGTACCGACTCCCCGACGCCGCACGAGGAGCCCCCGGCCGACGAGCTCCGCGATGGCCCGGCGGACGGTCGGGCGGGACAGGTCGAGGCGTTGGGCGAGGGCCATCTCGTTCTCGAAGGCATCCCCCGCCTTGAGGGTCCCGTTCTCGATGGCCGCCGTCAGCTGTTCGGCCAGCTGGTGATACAGCGGAACGGGGCTGCCGCGGTCGATCGACACGGGGATAAGAGTCACAAAGTCAAGTCTATGTTATGTCCCCAAGGGTTCCGGTCTATATGCCCTCAGAATGTTCTAACAAATATTGACAGCGGCTCGGCGCTGCGGCAGCCTGAAGTGGGCCGGTGGTGCCCCACCGGAAGCCGAGCGGCGAACGGCCCGACAGCGCGGTTCCGCTCTCGTCCAGTGGAGGTCGGATGTCGCCTCGGTCGCTTGAGGTCGTGTGCATCGGTCGCGTCGGTGTCGACCTCTACCCGATCCAGGTCGGCGTGCGACTCGAGGACGTGGCCACCTTCGGCAAGTTCCTCGGCGGCAGCGCGGGCAACGTGGCGGTGGCGGCGGCCCAGTACGGTCGGTCGACGGCGCTCATCACCCGGGCCGGAGACGACCCGTTCGGCCGGTTCGTCAGGCGGTCGCTGGGCGAGCTCGGGGTCGACACGAGCCATGTCGGGACCGACCCGTCGCTGCCGACACCGGTGACCTTCTGCGAGATCTTCCCCCCGGACAACTTTCCGCTCTACTTCTACCGCTATCCCCAGGCGCCCGACCTCCGGGTGACCCCCGAGGAGATACCGCCGACAGTGGTTGCCGAGTGCGGCCTGTTCTGGGCGACGCTGACCGGCCTGTCCGCAGAGCCGAGCCGCACGGCGCACGCCACGGCGTGGCGGCTGCGGGGCCGCCGGCCGCATACCGTCATCGATCTCGACTACCGGCCGATGTTCTGGCTCTCCGAAGCGGACGCGACGCGAGCGGCCCGGCTCGCGCTGGAGTCCAGCACGGTGGCCATCGGCAACATCGAGGAGTGCCGCGTCGCGGTCGGTGAGACCGACCCCGAACGCGCCGCCGCGGCCCTCCTGGACCGGGGCGTGGAGCTCGCCATCGTCAAACAGGGCCCTCGGGGTGTTCTTGCCAGGACGGCCGACGAGAGCGTGTACGTCCCGCCGTTGCACGTGGCGGTCGTCAACGGCCTGGGCGCGGGCGACGCCTTCGGAGGGGCGGTGTGCCATGGGCTCCTCGGTGGATGGGGGCTCGAGGAGACGATCCGTTTCGCCAGCGCCGCCGGGGCGGTGGTGGCCGGGCGCTTGGAGTGTGCGACGGCCATGCCTGACGAGGCCGAGGTCCGAGCGGTGATCGCCCGGGATGGAGAGTCGCGATGAGCGGCCGCGTGGATCTCGCTGCCCTCACGCGGCGTCGGGTCACCGAGCCGGAGGCGGTCGCGGCCCTGTGGGCGCAACGGGTGCGGGGCCGTATGCCGACCGACGGCCGGGTGCTTCTCGTCGCGGCGGACCATCCGGCCCGAGGTGCGCTGAGCGTCCGAGGCAGAACGGCCATGGCGTCGCGCTCGGACCTGCTTCAGCGGATCACCCTGGCCCTGTCCCGACCCGGGGTCGACGGAGTCCTCGGCACCGCCGACATCCTCGAGGACCTGCTTCTGTCCGGGCTGCTCGATGGCAAGGTCGTGATCGGGTCCATGAACCGCGGCGGTCTGCAGGGGGCGGAGTTCGAGCTCGACGACCGCTTCACGGCATACGACCCCGCGACCCTGCTGGCCCACGGCCTCGAGGGCGGCAAGATGCTGACCCGGATCTGCCTCGACGACCCGGGCACGGTACGGACGTTGGAGGCGTCGGGACGGGCGGTGACGGCGCTGGCCGGCGCCGGCCGCCTGGCGATGGTGGAGCCGTTCATCGCCGTGCGTCGCTCGGCCGGCCGGGTGGAGAACCTGCTCGACCCGGACTCGGTCATCACCTCCGTGCAGATTGCGTCGGGCCTCGGCGCGACGAGCGCCTACACCTGGCTCAAGCTTCCGGTCGTGCAGGAGATGCACCGCGTGCTCGACGCGACGACCCTGCCGACGCTCCTGCTGGGCGGCGACCCGCAGGGCGACCCGAGAGACGCCTATCGCACCTGGGGAGAGGCACTGGGGCACCCGACGGCGGCCGGGCTCGTTGTGGGTCGCGCCCTCCTCTACCCCCCCGACGACGACGTCGCGGCGGCCGTCGATATCGCCGCCGATCTCGTACACGGAGGTCATGGATGAGTGAGTGGTTCCTGCCGGCCCGGTCGACGGCCGACGACGAGTACGACCTGCGGGTCACCCCGGGAGAGCGTGGGTGGTCCCATACCGGCCTGCTCGTGGCCACCCTGTCAGCGGGCGAGTCTCGCACGATCGAGACGGGGGAGCGCGAGTACATCGTGCTGCCCCTGTCCGGCGGCGGGGTCAGCGTCGACACCCCCGGAGAGCGGTTCGACCTGGTCGGCAGGTCCGACGTGTTCGCGGGACCCAGCGATCTCGTCTATGTGCCCCGGGAGTCGACCCTCACCGTGACGAGCAACGAGGGTGGACGGGTGGCCCTTCCCCACGCTCTCGCGCGCGAGTCCCTCCCCGCGTGCAGGGTTGAGGCGACCGAGGTACCCGTGGAGCTGCGCGGGGCCGGAAGCTGCTCAAGACAGGTGCACAACTTCGGCACCCCGGGCACCCTCGAGGCCGACTCGCTCATCGCGTGCGAGGTCATCACCCCGGCCGGCAACTGGTCGTCCTACCCGCCGCACAAGCATGACGAGGAGCGCGACGGCATCGAGACTGCGCTCGAGGAGATCTACTACTTCCAGCTGCGGGCCGAGTCCGGCGCTCCGCCGGTGGCCGCCCCCTTCGGGTACCAACGGGTCTACGGCGCGGACGACCGACCCATCGACGTGCTGGCGGAGGTCCGGACCGACGACGTCGTGCTCGTGCCGCACGGGTGGCACGGGCCGGCGATGGCCCCGGCCGGGTACGACATGTACTACCTCAACGTCATGGCCGGGCCCGGCCCGGTGCGCGCCTGGCTCATCTGCGACGATCCGTCGCACGCCTGGGTGCGTGGGACGTGGGCCGACCAGCCGGTCGACGCCCGGCTCCCCTTCGGGTCGGGCCCGTCCTGAGGGGCCGGCACCGGACGGCCACGAACCGGCGACGGCCCCTTGCCGGGGAACGGCATACGTTAGTATGTTAGGACAAATTGGCGGGGCCGGATGGGACGTCGACTCCGGGCGGGCGCGGGTATCCGCGCCGCGCCAGAAAGACATACGATAATACGAGAACCCAAGTGGGCTCGCTGACCAGCAAGGAGCTTCCATGAGCACCCCGACCCGGATCACTCACCTCGTTGCCGGCGCGCCGTGGGAGGGGACGGCCGAGCGCACCGGACCGGTCTACAACCCGGCGACCGGTGAGCAGAGCGGTGCCGTCGACTTCGCCAGCGCGGCCCTCGTCGGCGAGGTCGTCTCCGCCGCGAAGCACGCGTGGGAGAACGAGTGGGGCAACGTCTCGCTCGCCAAGCGGACCCAGGTCCTCTTCAAGTTCCGCCAGCTGCTCGACGAGCGCAAGGACGAGATCGCGGCGCTCATCACCGCCGAGCACGGGAAGGTCCTCTCCGACGCCCTGGGCGAGGTCACCCGTGGCCTGGAGGTCGCGGAGTTCGCCTGCGGCATCCCGCACCTGCTCAAGGGCGGGTATACCGAGAACGCCTCGACCGGCGTCGATGTGTACTCGATCCGCCAGCCGCTCGGCGTCGTCGCGGTCATCTCGCCGTTCAACTTCCCCGCGATGGTCCCGCTGTGGTTCATCCCCGTCGCCATCGCCGCCGGCAACGCCGTCGTCCTCAAGCCGAGCGAGAAGGACCCGAGCGCGGCCGTCGCCATCGCCAAGCTGTGGACCGAGGCCGGACTGCCGGACGGCATCATGAACGTCGTCCATGGGGACAAGGAGGCCGTCGACGCCCTGCTCACCCACCCCGACGTCAGGTCCGTGTCCTTCGTCGGCTCGACGCCGATCGCGAAGTACGTGTATGAGACGGGCACCGCGAACGGCAAGCGCGTCCAGGCGCTCGGCGGTGCGAAGAACCACATGCTCGTCCTCCCCGACGCCGACCTCGACCTCGCGGCCGATGCGGCCGTCAACGCCGGCTTCGGCTCTGCCGGCGAGCGATGCATGGCGATCTCGGTGCTGCTGGCCGTCGACCCGATCGGCGACGAGCTCGTCGCGAAGATCACCGACCGGATGGGCAAGCTCGTCACCGGCGACGGAACCCGCGGCTGCGACATGGGCCCGCTGGTCACCCAGCAGCACCGCGACAAGGTCGCGTCCTACCTCGACGCGGGGACCCAGGCTGGCGCGACTCTGGTCGTGGACGGTCGTGGCGTCGAGATCGACGGCGAGGACGGGGGCTACTTCCTGGCGCCGTGCCTGTTCGACGACGTCACGCCCGAGATGAGCATCTACACCGACGAGATCTTCGGTCCCGTCCTGTCCGTGGTCCGGGTGAGGTCCTACGAGGCCGGCCTCGCGCTCATCAACTCCAACCCCTACGGCAACGGCACGGCCATCTTCACCAACGACGGCGGGGCGGCCCGCCGCTTCCAGAACGAGGTCGAGGTCGGCATGGTCGGCGTCAACGTGCCGATCCCGGTCCCCGTGTCGTACTTCTCCTTCGGCGGCTGGAAGAACAGCCTGTTCGGCGACACCCACGCGCACGGCGTCGAGGGGGTCCACTTCTTCACCCGGGGCAAGGTCGTCACCTCGCGCTGGCTCGACCCGAGCCACGGCGGCCTCAACCTCGGCTTCCCGCAGAACGCCTGACTCTCGGCCCATCCCCTGCCGGCCGTCCGGCGGCACCGCCTCCTGGTTGTGGTGCCGCCGGACCACTCAGTCGCACGCCGGGGGAGAATGGCGGGCGTGAGTACTCTCCCCGCGCCCCGTACCCCCGATGCCATGACCGCCCCGGCGCTGCGTTGGGGGGTGCTGGGCACCGGCTGGATCGCCGAGAAGTTCGCCGCGGCCCTCCATACGTACACGACCCAGCGGATGTATGCCGTGGGCTCGCGGTCCGCCGAGTCCGCTCGCCGGTTCGCCGCACAGGTCGGCGCGGAGGCGGCATACGGGTCCTATGAGGAGCTCGTCGCCGACCCCGCGGTCGACGTCGTCTACGTCGCCACGCCGCACAACCTCCACCTGCCCAACGCGCTGCTCGCCATCGAGGCCGGCAAGCACGTCCTCGTGGAGAAGCCGCTCGCCCTGACCGGCGCCGAGGGCCGCGCGATCGCCGCGGCGGCCGAGCGAGCCGGGGTGTTCTGCATGGAGGCGCTGTGGACGCTCTTCCTGCCGCGCTATGACGTCGTCGGTCAGCTGCTGGCCGACGGGGCGGTCGGACGGGTGGACACGGTCGTCGCGGACTTCGGCCAGTTCTTCGCCGAGGACCACCGGATCTTCCGTGCCGACCTGGCCGGTGGGCCGCTGTGGGACCTCCTGACCTACCCGCTGACCCTCGCGACCTGGGCCCTGGGCCAGCCCACCCAGGTCCTCGCGACCGGCAGCCCGGCCCCGAACGGCCTCAACGGGCAGCTCGGCGTGCTCCTGCGCACGGCGACCGGCCAGATCGCCGCCCTGCACAGCACGATCCTGGGTGAGACCCCGACGACGGCCGCCATCGCGGGGTCGGACGGCTGGGTCGCGCTCGACGCCCCCTTCTACACGCCCGGTGGCGTGACCCTGACGACCCGGGCCGGCGAGGTGCTCACCTACGACGAGCCGAACATCATGCACGGCGGGCTGCACTACCAGGCGGCCGAGGTGGCCCGTCGGGTCGCCGCCGGCGAGACCGGGTCGCCGGTCCGCCCGCTCGCCGACTCGGTCGCGATGCTCGACACGTTCGACGAGATCCGCCGGCAGGTGGGCATCCCCCTGCCGTAGCCGCCCACGAGCCAGGGCCCTTCTCTTCGGCCCTTCTCCCCGGCATTCGAGGTAATCCGGTGCCCTCAGACGGGACTGGAATACCTCGAACCGGGCAGGCGTCGCGGGGTCGAGGTAATCCGGTGCCCTCAGACGGGACTGGAATACCTCGAACCGGGCAGGCGTCGCGGGGCTATGCGTCGCCGGCCATGAGCCGGCCGATCTCGGTCCGGTCGGCGTGCTCGGGGTCCATCTCGGCGACGACCTTGCCGGCGTGGATGACGGCGATCCGATCCGAGAGCGACAGGATCTCGTCGAGCTCGGCGGAGACGAGCAGGACCGCGGCACCCGCGTCGCGGGCGTCGACGATATGCCGGTGGATGAACTCGATCGACCCGACGTCGACGCCGCGCGTCGGCTGGGCCGCCATGAGCAGCCGCGGCTGGAACGACATCTCGCGGGCGACGACGACCTTCTGCTTGTTGCCACCCGAGAGCGAGCTGGCCGGCAGGGCCGTCGTGGGCGTGCGGATGTCGAACTCTTCGCGCACCCGCTCGGCGTTCTCGCGGATCGCGTCGAACTGGCGGACCCCGTGGGAGGCGAACGGCGCCTGGTCGAACTCGCTGAGGATGAGGTTGTCCGCGATCGAGAACGACGAGATCAGGCCGTGCTTCTCGCGGTCCTCGGGGATATGGCCGACCCCCGCGTGATGGGTCTGGTAGGGGTTGGCCCGGGTGAGGTCGAGCTCGCCGAGCCGCATGTTCCCGGCCACGACCTTGCGCATGCCGGCGAGGGCCTCGACGAGCTCGCGCTGGCCGTTGCCCTCGACCCCGGCGACGCCGACGATCTCCCCGGCGCGCACCGAGAGCGAGAAGCCCGTTGACCGACTCCAGGTGGCGGTCGTCCTTGACGTGGAGGTCCTCGATCTCGAGGACGACCTCGCCGGGGGTCGCCGGCTCCTTGTCGATCCGCAGGACGACCTCGCGGCCGACCATCAACGTCGCGAGCTGGCGGGCGTCGGTCTCCTTGGCGTTGACCTCGCCGACGACCGCCCCCTGGCGGAGGACGTAGACCCGGTCGGCGACAGCGAGCACCTCGCGCAGCTTGTGGGTGATGAAGACGATCGACGTGCCCTGGTTCGGCGAGGCCGCGCATGACCCCGAGCAGCTCGTCGGTCTCCTGGGGGGTCAGCACCGCCGTCGGCTCGTCGAGGATGAGCAGGTCGACGCCGCCGGGAGAGCGCCTTGAGGATCTCGACGCGCTGCTGGGTGCCGACGGCCAGGTCCTCGACCGCGACGTCCGGGTCGACGCTGAGGCCGTGCCGCTCGGAGAGCTCGCGGACCATCTGCCGGGCCTCGGCGAGGTTGAGGAACCCTGCCCGTCGTCGACTCGTGGCCGAGGATGATGTTCTCGGCGACCGTCATGACCGGCACGAGCTGGAAGTGCTGGTGGACCATGCCGATGCCCCGGCGGATCGCGTCCTTGGGGTCCTTGATCGGCGTCGCGTCGCCCTTGACCGTCACCGTTCCGGAGTCGGGGTTGATCAGCCCGAAGATCTGGTTGACCAGGGTCGACTTCCCGGCGCCGTTCTCGCCGAGCAGCGCGACGATCTCGCCGCGCTCTGACGTTGATCGAGATGTCTCGGTTGGCGCGGACCTTGCCGAACGACTTGGACAGGTTCTTGATGTCGAGCAGCACCTCGGCGGTCATCACTGCTCTCCCTTCACGTAGGGCTGGCCATCGGCGGCGGGTGCTCGCACCTGGCCCGCGGCGACCGCGAGGACGATGAGGGTGACGACGAACGGGAGGGTGCCGGTCAGCTGCGGAGGGACGCTCGAGCCACCGGCCTGGAACTGGTCGGCCACGGCGTTGATGAAGCCGAAGAACACCGCCATGGCGAAGGCCCGCAGCGGCCGCCAGACGCCCATGATCATGATGGCCAGAGCGAGGAAGCCTCGACCGGCGACCATGTTGCGCTCGAAGGAGCTCGACGCATCCATCGACAGGTAGGTGCCGGCGCAGCCGGCGAGCATCCCGGCGAGGGTGACGTTGATGATGCGCAGCCGCTCGACGTTGACGCCGGCGGTGTCGGCGGCCGACGGGTACTCCCCGACGGCCCGGGTGCGCAGCCCCCACCTGGTCTTGAACAGCCCGAAGTGGACGACGATCGCGGCGATGATCGCCAGCGTCGCGAACACCGACGTGCCGGAGAAGAAGACGTCGCCGATGAGCGGGATCGACGCCAGGCCGGGGATGTCGAACTTCGGCATCCGACCCGGCAGGATCTTGCCCGGCTTGTAGTAGAACGACGTGATGCCGGTGGCGACGATGTTGAGGACGACACCCGCGATGATCTGGTCCATCCGCCACTTCACCGAGGTCCAGGCCAGGAAGCCGCCGAGCAGCAGGCCGGAGCCGATGCCGGCGAGTACCCCGACGACGAGCGAGCCGGAGTAGGCCGCGGCGAAGAAGCCGGCGAACGCCGCGACGAGCATCTGGCCCTCGATGCCGATGTTGACGACACCGCTGCGCTCACCGATGACGCCAACGAGTGAGGCGAGGACGAGCGGGATGGCATAGCCCCATGCCGACACGTACATGCTCGGCGCGATGTCGTGCCGGGCGTAGTAGAAGACGTATGCGGCGACGAGCACGACGGCGCCGACGATGACGGTGCCGCGGTTCCGGGCGATCCAGGTGCTCATCTCACTCCCCCCAGCTCGTCGCGGACGCGGTGACGCTCTCCGGCTCGGCCGCGGAAGATCCACTTGCCGAGCACCGGGATCGAGACCATGAGCAGGGTGATCGCGAGGAGCAGGTCGACGACCTCGGGGGCGATCCCCGTGGCGAACTGAAGGCCCGGAGCCCCGGCGCGGAGCGCCGCGACGAGGAAGGCTGCCGGGATCGTGGCGAGCGGGTTCGCCCGGGCGAGCAGGGCGATGGTGATGCCGTCGAAGCCGAGGGTGCCGCCGATGGCCGGCTCGAACCGGTGCAGGGTCCCCTGCGCCTCGAGGGCGCCGGCCAGCCCCGCGAGGCCACCGCCGAAGACCATCGACAGCAGCGACGATCCGGCTGATGGCGATGCCCGCATACCGGGCGGCGTTCTTGTTGGCGCCGACGGCGTTGAACCGGAAGCCGAGCGTGGTTCGCGACAGCATCCACCAGCACGCCAGGGCGAAGACCACCGCGATGACGAAGCCGATCGGGACCCCGCCGACCGAGCCGACCCGCCCGCTCTGCGGGATGAGCTCGGTCTGCGGGATGCCGCTCGTCTTGGACGACTCGGCCTGCAGCGGGTTGAGGACCATCCACCAGGTCACCCCGGCGACGATGTAGTTGAGCATGATCGTCGAGATGACCTCGTGGACCCCGCGCCAGGCCTTGAGGAGGCCGGCGATGAAGCCGATGGCCATGCCGGCCAGCGATGCCGGCGACCATCCCGAGAAGGGCGCCGGCGACGCCGAGCCCGCCCGCGGCGGCATACCCGACCCAGGCGCCCATGATCGCGCCGAAGATGAGCTGGCCCTGACCACCGATGTTGAACAGGCTCACCCGAAGCGGGAGGACGACCGCGAGCCCGGTGAGGATGAGTGGGGCGGCCTTCTGCAGGGTGCGGGTCATCCCGCCGTCGGCGACGAGCGCCTCGGACAGCAGGGTCTTGTACGCGTACCACGGGCTGACGCCCTGGAGACCGGATGAGCACGGCACCGATGAGCATCGACACGACGAGGGCGATGAAGATGACGATGCCGCTCTGGTGCCGGAAGAGCCACGCCAGGCTGTCCGGGCCTCCGTCGTCGGGCGAGCTGTCGTTCGGGGCTGTGCTCTCGGGTGGGATGTCGGTCGGTTCCGGCGACACCGTCGCGCCCGGCTCGTGATCGGACATGGGACTCCATCGTCGTTCGGGTGAGAACTGTTCTTACCGCCCACACTCTGGCAGGAAACCCCGCCGATGTGAGCGTAGGGGGTGGCCTGGCGCGGTTGTCGGCGGCGGACGGCACCAGCGATGGGGCGGGCGCCGGTTTCCCGGGCGCCCGCCCCATCGTCGTTCAGGCGGTGTGGATCTGCGGCGTCAGAGCTTGACGCCGGTGTCCAGGGTGCCCGCTTCCATCTGCTTGACGACCTCGGCGACCTTGTCCTTGACGTCGGTCGGGATCTTGCTGTCGAAGTCGTGGTACGGGGCCAGGCCGGCCTTGCCCACGGTCTGCAGACCCGCGAAGCTGCCGTCCTTGGCCGTCTTGACGGTGTCGGTGACGCCCTGGGAGATGAGCTTCATCGCCGAGGTGATGAGGCACGGCTGGGCCGCGGGCACGGTGTCCCACTGGTCGGTGTCGACACCGATGCAGAAGATGCGACGTGCCGGCACCCTTGGCCTTGGCGACCTCCTGGAGCGCCCCGTTGCCGGTGTTGCCGCCGGCGCCGAAGATGATGTCGTCGCCCTGGGCGAGCATCGTCTTGGCCTGGCCGGCGCCCCATACCGGGTCGCTGAAGGCGTTGTCACCGGCGGGGTGGTAGACCGTCGAGACCTTGACGCTCGGGTTCGCGGCCATGGCGCCGTTCTCGAAGCCCTTCGCGTACTTCTGGACCGGCGGGATCTCGAGGCCGAGTACCTGCCCGATCTTGTTCGTCTTGGTCATCAGGCCCGCGAGGTAGCCCGCGCCGTAGCCGGCCTGGTCCTCGGGGAAGATGAGCCCGGTGAGGTTCGGTGCGGTGACCTTCGTCGAGTCGTACGTCTGGTCGACGCCGATGAACTTCGTGTCGGGGTTGTCCGCGGCGGCCTGGGCGGTCGCGTCCGTCATCAGGAAGCCGACGGTGACGATGACGTCGTACTTCTTGTTGGTGAACTGCTGCATGTTGGACAGGTAGTCCTTGGCGTCCTGGGTCTCGATGTACTTGTAGTAGCCATTGAGATCCGCAGCGGCCGCCTTGGCGCCCTCGTGCGCGGACTGGTTGAACGACTTGTCGTCGACCTTGCCCGTGTCGGTGACCAGGCCGACACAGAACACGTCGGCGCTGCCGCAGTTCGAGTCGTCCTGGGGGGCGCCTGCCGCCGTGCCGGTGTCGGTGGAGGACGAGCCGGAGCTGCCGGTGCTCCCGCCACAGCCCGCGAGGGCGAGTGCGAGCACCGCACCCGACGCAACGAGGTAACGCTTGGCCTTCATAGGGTTCTCCTTGCCGGGAATCTTGGGGGTGAGCGAACTCTATCCCTCGCACTACCCGGGAAATGGCCCCAGAGGCCGTCGTGACAAGGTCGTTACTGAGGCGTTCACCACGCTGGCCCGGCGGACCATCCGGCATCGACGACGAGAGTGGTGCCGGTGATGCCCGAGGCAACTCCTGAGACGAGAAAGGCCACCGTGGCGGCCACCTCGTCGGCCGTGACGGGGCGGCCCAGCGGGGCGGCGGCCGACCACCGCGACACGCCGTCCGGCCAGTCCGCGGCGAGGCCCTCGCGGTCGATGAGCCCCGGGGCCACGCCGACGACCCGGATGCCCCGAGGGCCGAGCTCGGCGGCCGCGGCGGCCGTGAGATGGTGCAGCGCGGCCTTCGAGACGGCATACGCGGCGTGGCCGCGAGCGGGGCGCAGTCCCTCGATGGAGCCGATGGTTGCGATGGCGCCGCCGGCGGCCAGCCGGGCCCCGGCGGCCCGGAGCAGGGCCGCGCTCTGCCGCAGCCCCGCCGCCATGACCCGGTCCCAGGTCGCGGTGTCGAGCTCGTCCCACGGGGTGAGGTGCTGGCTCGCCGCGTTGAGCACGACGACGTCGAGAGGACCGAAGGCCGCCTCGGCCTCGTCGAGGAGCGTCGCGGCCACGCCATCGAGCGCCTCGGGGTCGTCGATGGCGAGGTCGGCGCGGACGAGGCTGGCGCGGTGGCCGTGCTGCTCGACGAGCGCGGCGCCACGCTCCACCCCGGCGCGGTCGCTGCGCCAGTGCAGGACGACGTCGTGCCCGTGCTCCGCGAGGGCGGCGGCGATGGCCCTGCCGAGCCCCCCGCTGGCGCCGGTGACGAGTGCGGTCATGCTTCCTCCCGTGTCAGGGTGGCGATCTCGTCGGCGCTGTCGGGGTATGCCGCGGTGAGCGCGGCCCGGTCGCCGAGGGCGAAGTGCCCGTCCTCGAACGCCGGGGCGCACCAGCAGGCGACCAGCGTCCACGGGCCGAGGCTGCGGGCGCCCTGCCAGGCACCCCGAGGGACGACGACCTGCGGGTGCTCCTCGTCGAGCACGGTGCTCTCGGCGGTCCCGTCGGGATGCAGTAGCAGCATCGTCAGCGGCGACCCGTCGAGCCACTGCCAGCCCTCGTCTATCGCGAGGCGGTGCATCGCCGAGAACCCGTCGGGGGAGTCGGCGATGAGCGCCCGGATCGTCGACAGGCCGGGTACCCGCGGCCCCTGGACCAGCCACGCGCCCTCCTCGGGGATCGGCTCCATCCTGAGGGCCGCGACGATCTCGGCGGCGGTTCGCGTGACGGCCATGCCGGTCATCCTCCCGCGGCGGCTGCGGCCGCTCCGGCGACCGCCCCACGCTCGCGGCATCGGGCGAGCAGGTCGGCGGCGTCGATCCTCGTGCTGCGCCGGTCTCGGACCACGACCTCGCCGTCGACGAGCACGTCGGTGACGTCGCCCCGCCCGGCGGCGAAGACGAGCAGGGCGGCGACGTCGTGGACCGGCGTGAGGTGCGGGGCATCCAGGTCGAGGAGTAGGAGGTCGGCGCGCTTGCCCACCTCGAGGGAGCCGACGAGGTCGCCGAGCCCGAGCGCCCGCGCCCCCTCGATCGTCGCGGCGCGGAGCACCTGCTCGGCCGGCGCCGTGTCGGGCCTGCCGGAGGTGAGCCGGGCGAGCAGGGCCGCCTGGCGCATGACCTGCCACATGTCGAGGTCGTTGGACGAGGAGCAGCCGTCGGTGCCGAGCCCCAGGCGGACGCCGTCGTCCCGCCAGACCTGCCAGGGCAGGGCGCCGGAGGCGAGCTTGAGGTTGGACCCGGGGCAGTGGGCGACGGCGGCTCCGGCGCGCGCGGCCAGCCCCCGGTCCGCCTCGTCGAGGTGGACGCCGTGCCCGAAGACGACGGGTATGCCGCCGTCCAGCCACCCGGCCAGCTCGAGCGCCCCGGTGGGGGAGACGGCATACCGGTCCCGCACCTCGGTGTTCTCCGCGGCGTTCTCGGAGACGTGGGTACAGAGCAGGGCGCGCTCGGTCTCGCCCCATCCGGCGACGACGTCGCGGATCTCGCGGAGGTGCTCGGGGGAGACGGTGTAGGTCCCGTGCGGCAGGCCCGCGACCGGGACGGCCGGGCCCCCGATCTCGGCGACGAGTCGCGGCCAGTCGCGCAGCCCGTCCATGCGCTCCCCCCAGGAGAGCCCGTCGGGGCCGGGGAAGTCGAAGAAGACCGGTCCCCCGACGTGCCGGGAGCCGACCGCGACGGCGCCCCGGTGAGCGGACTCGTGATGGAAGTACATGTCGAGCTGCGTCGTGCACCCGCCGAGCAGGCTCTCGAGCGCGCCGAGCCGGGCACCGAGCTCGACGGTGGCGGGGTCCATGACGGCGCCCTCCGCCGCCCAGACCTTGGCGAGGAAGCCCTGGAGGTCGACATGCTCGGCGAGGCCGCGCAGCAGGGTCATCGGCAGGTGGGTGTGCAGGTTGACCAGCCCCGGCAGGGCCAGCTTCCCGCGGCCGTCGATGACCGTGACCCGCTCAGGGTCGGCCGCCGCGTCGCCGTCCTGCTCGGCGGTCTCGATGCGGGTGATGACGCCGTCCTCGATGTCGAGCCTGGCGTCGCGCAGGACGGCGTCCTGCTCGTCGACGGTGACGAGGTAGCTGAGGTGCTCGATGCGGACGCGGCGAGTCATGCGGTGGGCGCCTCGCCATCGGTGGGGAACGTCGCGCGGGTGTGGACCAGCTCATCGAGGATCGCGAGGACCGTGGTCTTGCTCGCCTCGAGGGCGGCCCCGATGTCGGCCATCGTGATGGGCTCGTCGCTCACCCCGGCGGCGGGGTTGACGACGAGGCTGACCGCGGCATACCGCAGGCCGGCCTCGACGGCGAGGGTGACCTCGGGGACACCGGTCATCCCGGCGACGTCCGCGCCGGCGAGCCGGGCGAGGCGGATCTCGGCGGGCGTCTCGAAGCGCGGCCCCTCGAAGCACGCATAGACCCCGCCGTCCCGGATCGGTTGTCCCACAGCGGCCGCGGCCTCGAGGATCTCCCGGCGCAGCTCGGGGTGGTAGGCCGCGAGCATGTCGGTGTGGACGACGCCCTCGGGAGTGCTGCCGTCGAAGAAGGTGCCGGCCCGGCCCCTGGTGAGGTCGAGGAAGTCGTCGAGGCAGAGCAGGTCGCCGGGCTCGAGGTCGGGGTCGATACCACCGGTGACGTTGACGGCGACCACGTCGCGGCAGCCGGCGTCGGCCAGGGCGCGGATGTTCGCGCGGTAGTTGACCAGGTGCGGCGGCACCGAGTGGCCCGCGCCGTGCCGGGTGAGGAAGACGACGCGGTAGCCGTGCCAGGTGCCCCGGGTCAGCCGGGCCGGGCCGTATGCCGTCGTCACCGTCTCGGTGCTCGGGTCGGTGAGGTCGGCGAGGGAGTAGAAACCGGTACCGGCGACGATGCCGAGGGGTGCGGTGCTCACGGTCGTCACGCTACCGCCGCCGGGGCCGGTGCCGGGTGGGCCCGGCCTCGCCCCCTGGGGCGGTGGGTTGTCCCGACCCGGGGTGGCTCCCGGTGCCGTGGTGGCTGTGGTGTCGGGCATGGCGGGCGGTGGCGCTCGATGGCGCGGCCTGATGGGAGGATCGGGGGCATGACCAGGCGGGTGGCCATCGCCGCGACCGGTCCGGCGTCGCTGGCGGCCGGGCGGGCGGTCGCGCGCGACGGCGGCAACGCGGTCGATGTCGCCATCGCCGCCGCGCTGACGGCGATGAGCACCGAGCCGGGGATCGTCAGCCTCGGCGGCGGTGCCTTCGTCTCCATCTGGGCGCCCGACGCCGAGCCGGTCATCATCGACGGCAACGTCGAGATGCCCGGCCGCGGCGTGGACCCCGCGCGGCTCGGCGGGGGCGTCACCGAGATCCACACGGCATACGGCGGCGGGGTGACCCTGCATGCCGGCCACGGCTCGGTCGCGGTCCCCGGAGCGCTGCCCGCCTGCCAGCTCGCCGTCGAGGAGCACGGCAGCGCTCCGTGGTCCGCGGTCGTCGCTCCGGCGGCCCGGGTATGCCGCGAGGGCTACCGGATCGGCAAGGCGGCCGCCCATTACCTCGGCTTCACGGCCGACACCCTCTTCGCCCTCGACCCCGAGGCGCACAAGCTCGTCACGCGGGACGACGGGACGCCGGTGCGGGCCGGCGACGTCGGGCGCAACCCCGCCCTCGCCGGGGTCCTCGACCTCATCGGCCGGGAGGGGGCCGCGGTCACGACGATCGGGGCGGTCGGACGCGCCCTCGTCGAGCTCATGGACGAGCACGGTGGGCTCATCACCCACCTCGACCTCGCCGAGTACGACCCGGTCATCCGGACCCCGACCCGGCGTCGGGTCGGCCAGTGGGACCTCGCCTTCAACCCGCCTCCCTCGGTCGGCGGGCCGATGCTTGCGGCGATGATGGGCGAGCTGGGCACCCGGGGGTACTGGCACTGGCCGGACGTCATCGAGATCCAGCGGGCCGTCCTCGGCTACCGGGTGCGGGTCCACGACCTGTCGACCGACCTCGCCGCCGACGGCCACGAGCTGCTCCGAGCGGTGGAGCGACACGGCCTGGCCGGGCTGCCCACCTCGTCGAGCACGGCACACATCTCCGCCGTCGACGGTGACGGGTTGGCCTGCGCGATCACCGCATCGGCGGGCTACGGTGCGGGCATCACCATCCCCGGCACCGGCATCATCCTCAACAACGCCCTCGGGGAGCCCGAGCTCAACCGGCTCGGCCTGCACCGGCTGACGCCGGGGACGCGGCTGGCGTCGAACATGGCGCCGACGACGGGCCGCACCGAGGACGGGCGGGTCCTCGCCATCGGCAGCCCGGGCGCCGACCGGATCACGACGGCTCTGATGCAGGTCCTCGGGCAGGGCTGCCTCCACGACGCCGACCTCCAGCACGCCATCAGCGCCCCGCGCGTCCACGTTCGCTTCGACGCAGATGGCGGGCCGGTCGTCGAGCACGAGAGCGACCCCCAGATCGCGGCGGCCGTCGCCGAGCTGGGCCTGCCGAACACCGACCACGGCGAGCAGTCGATGTACTTCGGCGGGGTGGGGGCGGCATACCGGCTTCCCGGGGGCGAGCTCATGGCCGCCGGCGACCCGCGGCGCGAGGCGGCCGTCGGCGTCGGCTGACCCCGGCCGAGCCGTTGCCGGGGTTCGTGATCTTCTCGTTGAGGGGAGGCAACACGCCGGCTGGCCCCTCCGGCACCCGGCGTGTTGCCTTCTGTCAGGGGTCGGAGTCCTGTCGGGCCCGGTGGGTCGCCTCCCGTCAGCGGGTTGCGCCGACGACCATCCACCGGTCGGTGCGGACCCGCAGCCAGAACAGCGCCCCTCGCACGGCCATGAACCCGGTGAACGCCAGCCACAGCCAGATCACCGCATGGGTCTGCCCGAGTACCGGGTCGGGGTCGGTGAGCAGCCAGTCGCCCATCGCCCGAACCCCGAGGACGAGGGGCAGGTAGGCGGCCAGGGTGAGGGTCATCGCGCCGGCCAGCCACCGGCCGTCCCCCGCACCGATGAGAACGCCGTCGACGACGAAGACGAACCCGGACAGCGGCTGGGTCAGGGCGACGACGAGCAGGGCCCCGGCGAGCGCGCTCCGGACCGCGGCGTCCTCGGTGAAGAGCCCCGGCAGCCACGGCCGGGCGAGGAGGAGCAGGAGGGTGAGGGCGAAGCCGCCGAGCACGCCCCAGCGCACCATGAGCGTCGTCGCGGCCCGGGTCCGCTCGGTGTCACCGGCGCCCAGGGTGCGGCCGGTGATGGCCTGCCCGGCGATGGCGAGCGCGTCGAGGGCGAACGCGAGGAAGCTCCAGACCGTCAGCGCCACCTGGTGGGCGGCGAGCGGGACGTCTCCGAAGCCGGCCGCGACCCACGTCGTGACGAGCAGGACGGCCCGGAGGGCGAGGGTGCGGACGAGCAGCGGTATGCCGGTCCGGGCCGCCCCCAGCACCCGGCCCGGGTGGGCGAGCAGCGGCACGTGCTCGCGTGCCGCCTGCCGGACGAGGACGGCGACGAGGGCCGCGGCCATCCCGGTCTGGGCGATGACCGTCCCCCAGGCCGAACCGGCGATCCCCCACCCGAACCCGAAGACGAAGACGACGTTGAGCGCGATGTTGGCCGAGAAGCCGAGCACCGACGCGAGCATCGGGGTACGGGTGTCCTGCAGGCCGCGCAGAACGCCGGTCGTCGCGAGGAGGACGAGCATCGCGGGCAGACCGAGGGCCGCGATCCGCAGGTAGGTCACCGCCTGGGCCAGCGCCTCGTCGGACGCTCCGAAGAGCCGGCAGAGCGGCTCGGCCGTCGCCTCGACGCCGAGCGCGGTGAGGGTGCCGAGCCCGACGGCGAGCCAGGCGCCGTCGACTCCGGCGGCGACGGCACCTGCCCGGGAGCCCGCGCCGAGCTGCCGCGCGACGATCGAGGTCGTGCCGTACGCGAGGAAGACGAAGACGTTGGCCGCGGTGAGCAGCAACGCGCTCGCGACGCCGAGCCCGGCGAGCGAGGTCGTTCCGAGGTGGCCGACGATGGCCGAGTCGCCGAGCAGGAAGAGGGGCTCGGCGACGAGGGCGAGGAAGGCCGGGCCGGCGAGCCGGACGATCTCACGCTGGTCGGCCGCGTCCGTCGCCCGACCGGTATGCCGCCGGCTCATCCGAGCAGGCTAGCCGCCCGCGTGCCTCCCGCTCGGGTCGGAGCGTCTGGACCAGGCCAGCGGTGGGGTGCGGCGGCGCCCGCCCGTGATGAGCCCGGACCCGGCCGCGACGAGGGCCAGGCCGAGGGACGCGAGCGGCAGGAGGTTGCGGCCGGTGTCGGCGAGCGCGGTGACCGTGACCACGGCGGGGGAGCCGGGTGCGGCGGCGGTCGCGGTGGTCACCGACGATGCCGGTGCGGCATCGGCGAGGTCGACGAGGGTCGCCGCGACGATGCCGGACGCGGCGCCGACCGCCGCACTGGTCGCCACCGTCGTGACGGCAGGGTTCGCCCGGGACGGGGTCGAGGCCTTCGGGGCGGATCCGGACCTGGGCGGGCTCGCGGCCGAGATGACGGCGCGGGTGATGGTGAAGTCCTTCGCGCCGGTACCGGTGGGCATGCCGGCGGCGTCGATGCAGAAGGCGACGGCCGTCGCGGACCCGGTCTCGGGGGCTGGGGCGCTCGAGCCGGGGGGTCGCTTGAGGGCAAGGGCGAACGAGGTCGTCACCACGCCCGTCGAGCGGACCTTCGACGAGGCCACGCCGGCGAACGGGTCGTTGTCACCCTGGAAGAGGTAGATCCCGGCGGCCGCGGAGCCGCTCGGGCAGGCGGCGCTGACGGTGACCTTGCCGCCGAGCGGGCCGGACCCGGGGGAGACGACGACGTTGGCCTGCCCGTCGTCGGCCATGGCGAAGAGCAGCACCGAGGCCTTGGCCGTGTCGACGGTGACGTCGTTGGCCGTACACCTGAGAGTCACGGTGGCCTCGCCCATCGGGCCCGATGCGGTGATGACGCCGGCCCACTCGCCACCGGTCACGGCATAGGTCTTGGCGAACCGGGAGGTGCCGTTCTGGATGAGCGAGACGGCGGCCTTCGTTGCGGCGGCGGGGCAGGTGCCGTTGACGTTCGTCGCCTCACCGGAGGTGATGACGGAGGGGACGGTGATCGAGGCGGCCGTTGCCGCGCTGGCCGAGGGTGCGCCGAGGAGCGCCAGGCCGGTGCCGATGACGGCAGCGGCCGCGCGCGGTGCGGCTCGGCGCGGAGGCATCGTTCCTCGAAGGCTGGCAGGGGCATGCGCTTCTTCCTTCAACAACCCTAGGAAGAGCCCCGGCCGGGCGCATCGTCCGTTTGGCCCTCGGGGGCTCGTCGATCGGCTAGTTCTGCCACCGGATCCGCGCTGGTCAGAGGTGCTTGAGCGCCTCGCGGCGGGACAGCCCGGAGAGCCGGTCGGCACGGGCGGCGACGAAGGCACGGACCCAGTCCGGCGCGACCCGTGCGTGCTGGCGCAGGGCCCAGCCGATCGCCTTGCGGATGAAGAACTCCGACCCGTATGCGGTGCCCTCGAGGTTGGCGTCGATGACGTCGCCCAGCAGCTCGAGGTCGGTTCGCTCCTGGTGCCCGAGCTGGCTGATGATTGCCGCGCGGCGCAGCCACATGTCCTGCTCGACCGCCCAGGCCCGGACGATCGGGGTGACGTCGGCGCGGTCGGCACCGAGGATGCCGCCGACCTGCTCGGCGGCGACGCCGTCGACGAGGTCCCACCAGGCACCGGTGACGATGAGGTGTCGGTAGAGCGTGAGCGTGCCGACGTCCTGCCAGGGAACGTAGTGGCGGTGACCCGCGAGCTCGATGGCGGCATACCGCTCCTCGCGGTGACTTGCGTTGTCCCACAACGCAAGGACCGTCGCCTCCCAGTCGGGTCGGCGCTGGATCCGGTGTGCCGGGTCGGCGAGGACCGGGCGGACCGCGGCACGCAGAGCCGGCAGGGTGAGCCCCCAGTAGGGCATCGCCGACTTCATGTAGCGCTGCTGGGCCTGCGCGCGCTCCGGGTCGGCGCCTGCAGCGAGGACGCGACGGAGCTCGCCGACGAGCTCCGCGCTGACGGTGCCGGGCATCGCCGCTCACCTCACCGGCACGGCCGGGGTCTCAGGCGAGCCCGAGGTGGGCGGCCTCTTCCCAGAGCTCCTCGCGCACATCGGGATGGGCGGCGTCACGGATGAGGTGCCGGGCCTGGGCCTTCTCGCTGTAGCCGAACAGCTCGGCGGCGCCGTTCTCGGTGACGATGGCGGTCTGCTGGAACGACGTCACCGGCTCGTCGAGGAGCGGGACGACGGTCGAGACGTCGGCCTTGGGGTGCCAGCTGCGCAGCGCGATGAACGACTGGCCGCCGGGGGAGTGGATGGCGCCGACGATGAAGTCGGTCTGGCCGCCGAAGCCGGAGAAGATCCTTGCGTTGATCCGGGAGGCGTTGGCCTGGCCGAACAGGTCGACCTCGAGGGCGGAGTTGACGCTCGTCATCATGCGCTGCTGGGAGATCAGCCCGGGGTCGTTCGTGTGCTCGGTGCGCATCATCCGCACCCGGTGGTTGCCGTCGAGCCAGTCGTACAGCTCGCGGGTGCCGAAGATGAAGGACGCGGTGAGCGGGTGCTCGCTGTCCAGGGCGCCCTTGCGGTCGAGCTCGAGGACGCCGTCGGAGAACATCTCGGTCCAGATCCGTAGGCCCTTGCGGCTGCCGAGGGCGAGGAGGGTGGCGTCGGGGATGCCGCCGATCCCCATCTGGAGGGTCGCGCCGTCGGGAACGCGGGCCGCGACGATGTCGCCGATGGCCTGGCTGGCGTCATCGAGGGTGAAGGGCTTGGCGGCAATCAGCGGGGTGGAGACCTCGATGGCGAGGTCCACCCAGGACTGGGGGATCTGGGCGTCGCCGAATGTGTAGGGCATCTGGTCGTTGATGACGGCGACGATGAGGCCGGAGCGTGACCGGGTGCCGGCGATGGCGGCGGGCAGGACGTTGACCTCGATGCCGAGGCTGAGCATGCCGTCGCGCGGCGGGGCGCAGTGGACGATGACGACGTCGCCGGGGATGACCCGGTTGAGCAGGATCGGGACGAGGGAGAGCCGGCTGGGGATGTAGGACAGCCCGGGGTGCTTGCGCATGCCTGAGCCGACGAAGCACGTCTCGGCGGTGACGCCGTCGCGGGTAGGGATGCCGGGCGGGGCGTTGAGGGCGTGGAGGATGTACTCGGGGAGCGCCTCGTCCACCGCCTTGACTCCCTCCCACGGGATCGCGACGTTGCCGCTGACGACGACACGGGGCTTTCCGGGGAGAGCGGACAGCTGCCGGGTGAGTTCCTCGGTGGACACGATGCGCATGGCGTCTATCGTTCCGCATTTCGGTGCTTCGGGGGCAGCCAGGCGCGCCTAAGTGTCGACCGTCTCCTCGGGGGTCGATACAGGGCCGCTGACGGGGCCGCGGCATACCCTGGACGGATGTGTCGGAACATCAGGACCCTGCACAACCTCGAGCCGCCGGCCACGCCCGATGAGGTGTCGGCGGCGGCGGTCCAGTACGTGCGCAAGGTGAGCGGGTCGACCCGGCCGTCGCGGGCGAACGAGGCGGCCTTCGAGCGGGCGGTCGCGGAGGTGGCGGCGGCGACGCAGCGGATGCTCGACGTCCTCGTCACCAGCGCACCACCGCGGGACCGCGAGGTCGAGGCGGCCAAGGCCCGGGCGCGCGCCCAGGCCCGGTATGCCGGATGACCCTCGCCGTTGTTCCGGGGACCGGGTGGGAGCGGTTCCACGGGTCGCCGCCGTCCGGTCGACGAACGCCCTGGTCAGGGGCGTCCCAGGCCTCGGTATGGGGGCCGTCCATCGGCCGTTCGGGGGGCCCGGCATCATCCGAACGGATGATGCCCTGTGGATGTGACACGCCCGAAACAATCTTTGCCGCACAGGAGGTGGACGGCGTTTGCGCAGGTCATGCGGCTGATGTGACAAGTGGTGCTCGTGAATCCACAGGGTTCTCCACGGACTGTGCACACGAGACTTGGGCGTTTTGCACAGGTTATCCACAAGTCGTCCACAGGGCCGAGTGGGCGGCATGCCGGCGTGGCCCTAACGTGGCGGACGGCCACCCGCCGAGGTGGTGTGGCGCCCCGCTGTCGGGGGTGGCTGGTATCACTGGACCGTAGGCGCAGAGTCATGTTCGCCCCCCTGCTCGGGGGCGGGGAGAAGGTGTTGGTCGGTGTCGGTTGCGGAGATCAGCCCGGCATTCGGCGGGGGGTACGAAGGCCCGGCGGAGGAGCGGGTCCCGCCCCAGGACCTGGGCGCCGAGCAGTCCGTCCTCGGCTCGATGCTGCTCGACAAGGACGCCATCGCCGACTGCCTCGAGGTGCTGCGCGGACACGACTTCTACCGGCCGGCCCATGAGCTCATCTACGACGCGATCCTCGACCTGTACGGCCGGGGTGAGCCGTCCGACGCCATCACCGTCGCCGACGAGCTGAGCAAGCGCGGTGACCTGGCCCGGGTGGGTGGCCAGGCGTACGTCCACCAGCTCATCCAGTCGGTGCCCACCGCGGCGAACGCCGGCTACTACGCCGAGATCGTCCACGAGCGGGCGGTGCTGCGCCGGCTCGTCGAGGCGGGGACCCGGATCGTCCAGATGGGCTACGGGCAGGGCGAGGGCGACGTCGACGAGATCGTCAACCGGGCGCAGGCCGAGGTCTACTCGGTGTTCGAGAAGCGCGGCGGCGAGGACTACACCGTCCTCGAGGAGCTGCTCGAGCCGACGATGAACGAGATCGAGGCGGCGGCCGGGCGGAAAGACGAGCTCATCGGCGTGCCGACCGGCTTCATCGAGCTCGACGAGCTGACCAACGGCCTGCACCCCGGCCAGATGATCGTCGTGGCGGCGAGACCGGCCGTCGGCAAGTCGACCCTCGCCGTTGACGTGGCCCGGTCGGCGGCGATCAAGCACAAGCTGGCGACGGCGATCTTCTCGCTCGAGATGAGCAAGACCGAGATCACCATGCGCATCCTCGCGGCCGAGGCGTCGATCCAGCTCCAGGACCTGCGCAAGGGCCTCAAGGGCCAGGAGCAGTGGACCAAGCTCGCCCGGATCATGGGCAAGATCTCCGACTCGCCGCTCTTCGTCGACGACAGTCCGAACATGTCGCTCATGGAGATCCGGGCCAAGTGCCGGCGGCTGAAGCAGCAGAACAACCTCAAGCTGGTCATCATCGACTACCTCCAGCTGATGAGCTCGGGCAAGCGGGTGGAGTCCCGCCAGCAGGAGGTCGCCGAGTTCTCGCGGGCGCTCAAGCTGCTCGCCAAGGAGCTCGAGGTGCCGGTCATAGCCGTCAGCCAGCTCAACCGAGGACCGGAGCAGCGCACCGACAAGCGGCCGCAGATGTCCGACCTTCGCGAGTCCGGCTCGATCGAGCAGGACGCGGACATCGTCATCCTGCTCCACCGCGACCGCTCCGACCCCGAGCGCGACGGCGAGGCCGACGTCATCGTCGCCAAGCACCGCAACGGGCCGACCAAGGACATCGTGCTGGCCTTCCAGGGCCACTACAGCCGGTTCAACAACATGGCCCGGGACTTCTGACGCACTTGCCCACGATCCTGGGTCGGGCTGCGACGCTCGCTGGTCGGTGGTCCTCCCCGATCGGGTGGCCGCCGGGGCGGGTGCCTGCTAGAGGTTCCTGCCCGCCGTGGCAAGAGCGGCAGGCTCGGCCGAGGCGCTCGGCGGCGCATCGAGAATGCGGTGCGCCGCGAGGAAGGCCGCGGCCCCCGCGATCCATCCACCCACGACATCGGTGGGCCAATGCCAGCCCAACACGACCGCGCTGATCCCCACCAGTGCGCTCACCGTGGCCGCCACAGCCCACGCCACCCGGGTCGTCCGGCGTGTCCAGCCCAGGCCCACGGCGAGGGCCTCGGCGATCAGGAGCAATGACACCGTTGCCGAGGCGGCGTGCCCTGACGGGAACGAGGTACCCCCGGCGAGGAGGTGGTCGAGGCCGCTGCGGGGAGCGGTGCGCCCGCTGACGTGCTTCAGCAGCCACATCCCGCCGTCAAGAATCAGCAGGCCGGCCGAGGACAGCACCAGGACACGCCACTGCCGGGTCCGCCACGCCGCCCACCCGTTGAGCGCCACCACGACCGGCTCGACGAGCCGGTACTGGCCCACGACCACGACCACCCGGGCCATGTCATGGATCAGCGGCGGCCTGTCCGCCTGCATGGCCGTGTCCAGGACGGACCGGTCGAACCCCGCCGTGGCCCCGGCGACCACGAGCACGCTCAGCAGCCCGAGCAGCAGCAGCAACGCGGCCACCGGCGATGACGGCGCCGCACGCCGGATCATGCCGCCCGCCTCCCCGGCGCGACCACGACGGTGCGGCGGGTCGCTCGAGCCCAGGCTCGGGAGGGTCCACCGCCGCCATGGCGAGGATCCTCACGGACCCGACGTCCGAGGGCCCGTGCCAACCTCCACCGCGTCCGCATCACAAGGGGCGACGCTAACCAGCCACGTTGCACCCCTCCTGGGCCTTTCCTGAACAATCCGCCGGTGCGGTCCCCGTGGGCGAGCCGACCGCGGCCACCGGGGCAGCCGGGCGTCCCGACTGCCGTCACCGGCCGCCCCCGGTCTCCGAATGTCACAGATACCCCTAGGGGTATGCTGGTGGGCGCCCCTGTCACCCACGTGAGGACCAGCGACCCCCATGCCCCCTGCCACCGCCCCGCTGGCCGGAGCGAAGGGACCGGCCACGCCATGACGGCGGTCGACCTCACCCTGCTCGGGGCCTTCGTCGGCGGCCTCGTGTCGTTCCTCTCGCCGTGCGTCCTTCCGGTCGTCCCGGCCTACGTCTCCGTCGTGACCGGGCTCAGCGTCACCTCCGTCCAGAAGGGCGGGCGCTCACACCTGGGTCAGGTGCTCAAGACCTCGCTGGGGTTCGTGCTCGGCTTCAGCGCCGTGTTCGTCGTGCTCGGCCTGTCCGTCACGGCCGTCGGCCAGACCCTGCTCGGCCACCGCGAGCTCCTCACGAGGATCTCCGGCCTCGTCGTCCTCGCCATGGCGCTGTTCCTCCTCGCCTCGCTCATCCTCAAGGCGCCGTGGCTCTACCAGGAGAAGCGCTGGCACCCCTCGCTGGACCGGTTCGGGCCGTTCGCCGCGCCGGTGGCCGGCGTCGCGTTCGGGTTCGGCTGGACCCCGTGCATCGGGCCGGTCCTCACCAGTGTCCTGGCCTTCGCCGCGGGCAGTGGCGAGGTGGGGCGTGGCGCGGCGATGCTCGTCGCCTACTCCGCGGGCCTGGCGGTCCCGTTCCTCGCGGCCGCGCTGGCGCTGGACCGCTTCGCCGGCGCCTTCGACATCGTCAAGAAGCACTTCTTCGGCATCACCGTGACGTCGGCCGTCGTGCTGGCGGCATTCGGCGTCCTCCTCGCCTTCAACCGCATGTCCCTCGTCACCACTGCCACCCAGTCGTTCCTGTCCAGCATCGGCCTCGGTGGCCTGCTCGGGCTCGGCTGAGTCGAAAGGCATCCTCATGGCAACGACCAAACGCATGACCCGCGCCGAGCAGCGAGAGGCCGCGAAGGCAGAGCGAGAGGCCGTCAAGGCGCGTGAGGAACGCCGGCGCAAGGTGAGGATCGGCGCCGTGACCGCCACGGTGGTCGTCGTCTTCGGGGTCGTCGCCGCGCTGGCGCTGACCAGCGGGGGCGGCAGCCCGAAGGCGGACGCCAGCGGCACGGCATACAACGCCACCAAGGAGTCCTTCCGGCTCCCCGGCCTGCTCGACGACAGGACGGTCAGCCTCGCCGACTTCACCGGTACGCCCGTCGTCGTCAACTTCTTCGCCTCGTGGTGCGTCTACTGCAACGAGGAGCTGCCGGGCTTCGTCCAGGTCGCCAAGGCCACGGACGGCAAGGTCGCCTTCGTCGGCGTCGACACCTCCGATCCCGGCGACGGGGCCGCCATGGCACGCCGGTTCGACCTCGCGGGCGTCGGCTTCGCCCTGGCCAAGGACATCGGCGGCGACCCGCCCTCCCAGCTGTGGTCCTCGTTCGGCTCCCAGGGGCTGCCCGTCACGGCGTTCTACGACGGCACCGGCAAGCTCGTCGACTTCTCCGGCGGGATGCTGACCCAGACCGAGCTGGAGCAGCGGCTCCAGAGCAACTTCGGCGTCGCCGTCACGGCCCCGGACGCCGCCCAGCTCGGCGCGCCGGTCATCCCGCTCATCCCGCAGGGCGCCTACGAGCTGCTCCGCACCCACGCGAACGACCCCTCGTTCGTCCCCGTCGACATCCGGTCCGCGGCGGACTTCGCACGGGGCCACCTGCCAGGTGCGGTCAACATCGAGGCACCGGCCGGCGGCGTCGCGGCCGCCGTCGCCCAGCTCGACAGGTCCGCCAGCTACTTCGTCTACGACGCCGCCGGCTCCGGCTCGACGAAGGTCGCCGACGCGATGCACGCGGCCGGCTTCAAGCACGTCTACGACATCCAGGGCGGGTATGCCGCGTGGACCCAGCAGGGGCTGCCCACCTCGGGCTGACCATCAGGCCGAGACGAATCGGCCGAACGCTGCCACCATCGGGACATGGAGTTCACGATCACGTCGGTGCTCTCCCTGTTCACCCTGCTCGCCCTCGCCTCGGGCGTCTTCTACGCCGCCCGCCGGTTCCGGCTGCCCTACACCGTCCTGCTCGTGGCGGTCGGCATCGCCCTGGTCCCCGTGGTCAACCTGCCCGTGCTCGGGTCGGTCTTCGGGTTCCTCGACGATCTCCAGCTGACCCCCGAGCTGCTGTTCTACATCTTCCTGCCGGTGCTGATCTTCGAGTCGGGCTACAGCATGAGCATCCGCAAGATGCTGGACAGCGCCTGGACGATCTCGCTCCTTGCCGTGGTCGGGTTGCTCGTCTCCGCGTTCGGCTCGGCCACCCTGCTCTACCTGATCCTCCAGGCAGTCGGCGCCCCGGTGCCGTTCACCGTCCTCCTCCTCTTCGGCGCCATCATCTCGGCCACCGACCCCGTCGCGGTGCTCGCCCTGTTCAAGGACTTCGGTGCCCCGAGACGGCTGTCGATCATCTTCGAGGGTGAGTCCCTCTTCAACGACGGGACCGCGGTCGCCCTGTTCCTCGTCGTCCTCGGCGTCGCGGGCAGCGGCTTCCACGGGGTGTCGACCGTACTCACCGGCGTTGCGGCATTCGTCGTCATGGTCCTGGCCGGTGTCCTGCTCGGGTTGGGCGGCGCGAGCCTGCTCGGCGTCGTGCTGAGGCGGACCCGCACCAACGAGTTCGTCTCGGCCACCCTCCTCATCATCTCGGCGCACCTCGTCTTCATCACCGGTGAGCTCATCAACGAGCAGGGGTGGTCGGCCGGTGGGATCGACCTGCGGGTCTCGTCGATCATCGCGACGACCATCTCCTCGCTGTTCCTCGGCAACTACGCCCGGCACTCGCTCACACCCCGCACCGACGCCTACGTCGACAAGGCCGTGAGCCACCTCGCCTTCATCGCCAACTCGCTCGTCTTCCTCCTCGCCGGCCTCCTGTTCGCCTCGACGGAGGTCCACCTCGCGGACCTGTGGCTCGTCATGGTCCTGTCGGTCCTCGTCGTCGCGACGATGCGGGCGGTGTCGGTGTATGCCGTGACCGGGCCGGTGAACCGCCTGCACATCGACGCCGGCGTGAGCAGCAGCTGGCAGAAGATCCTCGCGTTCGGGAGCCTGCGCGGGGCGCTCGCCATCATCGTCGTCCTGCTCATCCCGCCCGACTTCGTCGTGCCGGGCTGGGAGCTGGAGTCGACCCCGCGGGAGTTCATGCTCGCCCTGACGATCTCGTGCATCCTCACGACGCTGTTCCTCAAGGCCCCCTTCATCGGGCCGCTCATGCGTCGGCTGAACATCGACCAGCCCGAACCGGTCGAGGTCGCCCGCAAGGCGGACCTCGCGGTCTACTACCTGCTCGCGGAACGGGTCGCGTTCGAGGACTCCGAGACGCGCGGGCTCGTGCGCGACGAGCACTACCGGTCCGTCGTCGCCGGGATCGACCGGGCCCTCGCTGACGCCGTCGCCGAGCGCGAGGCCCTCGTCGAGGAGTACGGCATCGACCTGTTCGAGCGGGCCCTGCGGCTCACCGCGATCGGGGTCGAGGAGAGCACGCTCGCCCAGCAGTACGTCAACGGCGAGGTCGGCGAGCTGACCTACCGTCGCCTGCACGGGAAGCTGCAGCTTCAGATCGAGCGGATCGAGGGCGCCGACCTCGGTGGGCTCGACCCGCACCGGGCCCGGGACCGCAAGGACGTCTTCGACATGCTCGTCCACGGCGTGCTCGGCGTCGTCACGAGCAACCACGCTCACCGCAGCACCATCGAGCTCCTCGAGTCCTGGCGCGCGCAGATGATCATGTCGCGGCGCGTCGTCAAGGTCCTCAACGGCATGCAGTCGGAGTTCCCCTCGCCGGTCTATCTCGCCGAACCGTTCGGGCGGGTCCTCGCGGCCTACGAGGGGTATCAGGCGTCGTGCGCCGAGGATCTGGACCGGCTGGCGACCGGGCAGTCGGAGCTCGTCGGCGCCTCGCTCGGGCGGATCGCCGAGCAGTCCCGACATGCCTCGGGCCTTCGCGCCGTGGCGCTGCTGCGTGCCCGAGGGATCGCCCAGCCCGCCGACGAGGACTGGCTCACCGATCGGTTCGCCGGCGACCGGGTCGACGGGTCGTCCGTCTGAGACTCCCGGGACCGCTCAGGAGCGGGCGACACCCGACATGACGACGGCGACGTTCTCGTCGGGCCGCAGCGAGGCGCCCTCCGCCAGCAGTCCTGCCAGGCCGGCCGACCCGGTGACGCTCACGGCATACCCGGCCGCGGTCGCCAGCTCGTGCGCGCGGAGGATGTCGGACTCGGGGGCGGTCACCGGCTCACCCCCGCTGGCGGCCATGGCCGAGGTCACGGCGAGCCAGTCGTAGGTCTCGTCGTCGAGGATGCCGTCCGCCGCCGAGTGTGGCTGCGGCCACGGCCGCATGAGCTCGGTCCAGGCGTGCGCGGGCAGGTCGACCCCCCGCATCCTCCTCCACGCCGCCGCGAGGGGCGCGCAGCCCTCCGCCTGGAGGGTGTCGAGCCGGATGCCGGGACCCAGCGCCGCCCCGACGCAGCCGGCGAACGCCCCACCGCCGACCTGGATGACGACCCGGTCGAGCCCGACACCCGCCGCGGCGGACTGGTCGGCGATCTCCCATCCGATCGTGCGGCCCCCGTCGAGGCAGTACGCGTTCTCGGGCCCCTGCACCGAGAACGGGATCGCACCGGCGGCGCACGCCTCCCGGAACCGCAGCATGGCGGGGTCGCCCGGCGGGTCGGTCTCCCGCCGCTCGCAGCGGTGGATGCGGGCGCCGAGGTCGTCCAGGATCCGGCCAACAGCCTCGTCCATCCACTCCGGCACGAAGACATCGATCGGCCAGCCCGCCCGCGCGGCGAGGGTGGAGGCGGCGATCGCGGCGTTCCCGCAGGAGGCGATGGCCAGCGGGGGACGGCCGTCCAGCAGGCCGAGGACCTCGGCGGCCCGCAGGTGCAGGAGGACCGTCGCGAGGTGGCGCGCCTTGTGCGAGCCGCCGACGTTTCCGGTCTCGTCCTTGACCCACACGCGGGTGCCGACGGCCTCGGACAGCGGCGCGGAGCGGGCGAACGGCGTGACCCGGAAGTCGCCGGCCACCTCGTCGGTGAGGTCCTCGCACCGCTCGTGGGTCAGCCCGTTGGCGGTGGCGAACGCCCACCACGCGAGCCGGGGGCCATAGATGAGGAACGGGTTCGACCCACCGGTGCCGGCCACCGGCGGCGGTTCGGGCACGGTCGTCGAGGTGACGAGGTGCAGGACGTGGTGCGGGTCGTCGGGCGCGGCGGCGGGGCACCGCCACGCGAACGGGGTGGCGATGTCGACAGCCGTTCCGCAGACGGCGCAGCGCAGGCCGGCGACCGCGCCCGCGGTCGACCCGCTGGCCGAACCGCCCGCCGAACCGGTGACCACGGCGCTCAGCCCGCCGCCACGCGGGCGTTGAACTCGTCGATCATCTCGTCCCACACCCCCGGGAACCGGCGCAGGTCGCGCCAGAACGCCTGGCCCTTGCGCTGCTCGAACAGCTCGAACGGGGTCCCCTGCTGCTCGACCCACGTGTAGTACCCGAGCTGGAAGATCCGGCGCCGGTCGGCCTCGGTCGTCTCGATCATGTGCTCGGTGGAGGCGCCACCCAGGTGTCGGCCGAACGCCTCGGCGGCGTCGACGTCGCGGTAGTCACCGGCATACCGGGTGGTGATGGTCTTCGCCCGCTCACTGGGGTACATGGCCCCGCCGTCGGTCGCGACGGTGACGATCGCGTCGTCGGGGCCGAGGTCGAGGAGCCGGGCGGTCTTGATCGCGGCGAGGACGTTGCACGTCGAGGAGAGGCCGAAGTGCGCCAGCGCGTCGATGACGTCGTCCGGGACGCCCCTTCCCGACAGGAGGCGCCGTCCCTCGTCGGTGTTCCACAGCACGTCGAGCTCGTCGGTCGCGACGTCGCTCACGGCGCAGACGACATCGGTGTTCATCACGTTGTGGATGAGGGGGATGTGCTTGTCGCCGATGCCCTGGATGTTGTGCTCGCCGTAGCCGTTCTCGAGCAGGGTGGGGCACTCGAGCGCCTCGACGGCGACGATCTTGGCGCCGTAGCCGTCCTTGAGCCAGTCGCCCGCGGCGATCGTGCCGGCCGACCCGGTCGCCGAGGTGAAGGCCGCGAGTCGAAGGTCCCGACCGCTGGCCTCCCGCACCGTCTCGAAGACGTGGCCGAGCGCCCGCCCGGTCACCAGGTAATGGGCGAGATGGTTACCGAACTCGGAGAACTGGTTGAGGATGAAGTTGCCGGGATCCGTGGCCAGCGCGTTGCACGCGTCGTAGATCTCCTTGACGTTCGACTCCGTCCCGACGGTGCGGATGACGTCCTCGTCGGGGTTCTCGCACCACCGGCCCAGCCAGTCGAAGCGCTCCTGGCTCATCCCGGCCGGCAGGATCGCCACGCCGCGGCTCGCCATGATGCGGCTGATGGCGATGCCGCCGCGGGCGTAGTTGCCCGTCGACGGCCAGATGGCGCGGTGCCGGGTGGCGTCGAACTGTCCGGTGACGACACGAGGTGCCAGGCACGCGTATGCCGCGAGCACCTTGTGTGCCGTGATCATCGGGAACCGGTCGCCGAAGACGACGATGATCGGGCTGTCGACCCCGGTGAGCTCGGTGGGCAGCACGACATGCTCGGGCACCGTGACCCGCCCCCCGGACAGGTCGTTGTACCAGTGGACGCGCCACAGGTTGCGTGGGTCCGGGCCCTGCGGGTCGGCGTCCCCGGTCGACCCGACGTGGTCGAACGTCGACGGCTCGGCGAGCTGGGCGAAGGTCGGCAGCCGGATGCCCCGCTCGCGGAAACGGTCGACGTTATGGGCGAGAGCATCGGCGTCGACGATGCGGTCGGCGAGCCCGAACTGGTTCTCGAGGGCGTCAAGGTGGAGGTCGGTGCGGGTCACGAGAGCCAGTGTGGCGGGTGGACCGCCGGGTGGCCGACCCGACAGGGCCGTGAGTTTGCACTCAGCGCCGGGCGCCGATCGCGCGGCGGCCGGGCGAGGCCGTGCCGCGTCCGCGCCCGGCGTTGTGACGGGGGCCTACCCCTGCGAGGTCAGCCCCAGGGCGTCGACCGCCTCGCGAACCGCATCCGGCATCGAGGTGGTGGGCCGGCCGATGAGCCGAGCGAGGTCTCCGGTGTCGACGAAGAGGTCGCCGCGGGCGATCCCGAGGTCGGAGTCGGCGAGGATCGCGGCATACGGCTCGGGCAGGCCGGCCTGGACGAGGACCTCGGCATAGGCCTGAGCCGGTAGCTCCCGGTAGGCGACCGGACGCGCGGCGGCCTGGCCGACGGCGGCCGCGAGCTCGGCGAGGGTGAAGCCCAGGTCGCCCCCCAGCTCGTACACCGCACCGGCCTGGCCGTCGGCGACGAGTACCGCGGCCCCGGCCTCGGCATAGTCCGCACGGGTCGCCGCACTGACCCGGCCGTCGCGGGCGCTGCCGAGCACGGCACCGTGCTCGAGGAAGGTGCCGACCTGGGCCGTGTAGTTCTCCAGGTACCAGCTGTTGCGGAGCAGGGCGAACGGCACGCCGGACCCGGCGATCGCCTGCTCGGTGGCCAGGTGCTCCTGGGCGAGCAGCATCGGGGTGTGGTCGGCGTGCGCGATGCTCGTGTAGGCGAGCAGGCCCACCCCGGCGTCCCGCGCCGCGTCGATGAGGTTGCGGTGCTGCTGGACCCGCGCGCCGACCTCGCTGCTGGAGACGAAGAGCACCCGGTCGCCAGCGGCGAAGAGGCCGCGGAGCGACTCCGGGTCGGTGTAGTCGACCCGCCGGACCCGGACCCCCTGGGCGGCCAGGTCGGCGATCCGCTCGGTGTCGCGCCCGGTGGCGAGGATGGCGTCGGCAGCGACGCCGCGGTCGAGGAGCGCCTCGACGGCGAGGTGGCCGAGGTGTCCGGTGGCTCCGGTGACGACGTAGGTCATGGGTGGTCCTCTCAGGGTCGGATGGCGTCACCCACGACCAACCGCGACCCCGGGTCGATGCTTCCCAGGAGAGAGTACGCACTTTCAAGTAAGGTACTGGCATGAGCGTAAGTACCCCCCTCCGCCCGCTGGGCGAGCGGTACCCGGACGGGGTCCTCCCCGCCGGCTGCCCCAGCCGGGTCCTGCTCGACCACGTGACGAGCAAGTGGGGCTTCCTCGTCCTCGTCTCGCTGGCCGACGGTCCGCATCGGTGGAGCGAGCTGCGCCGCCGGGCTCAGGGGGTGAGCGAGAAGATGCTCGCCCAGACCCTGAAGACCCTTGAGCGCGACGGGTTCGTCCACCGGGACGCCAAGCCGGTCATCCCCCCGAGGGTCGACTACAGCCTCACCGAGAGTGGCCACGAGCTCGCCGAGCTGCTCGTCCCGCTTCTGACCTGGGTCGCCGACCGCGCCGAGGAGCTCGGCGAGGGGCCGGTCGGTACCGCCTGACCCCGGTCGGTACCGCCCTCGGCCCCCGCCGGTTCGAGGTATTCCGGTCCCGTCTGGGGGTCTCGGAATACCTCGAACCGGTGGTTGTGCGGTTTCAGCCGGCGCTGATCACCGAGACGTAGACATCGGTGTTGCCGAACTGGTCCGGACAGTCGACCGGCGGCGCCGGCTTGACCGAGGGGTCGGTCGGGTCATGCTTCCCGGCGTTCCCGGTGTCCTTGCCACTCTCCCGCTCCTCGCCCACGGCGAGCCCGTTCTCGGCGAGGTAGCCCTGGTAGGCGTCGACCGCGGGGCACCCCACCCCGTTGCGGGAGTCGGTGTAGATGAACCACGCGCCACCCAGCCCCGACACGAGGGTGTTGTAGTCACCCCAGAACTGGCGCGCCAGGTTGTTCTGGGCGCTCACCGCCGGGTCGCTCGACGCGCTCGACACCCTCTCCGGGGTCGGCCACGTGAACCCGCCGTCGTGCGAGACCAGGTAGTAGGCGTCGATCGACGCGTTGCCCGTGCCGAAGGTCGACGGGTCGTCGGTCTTCAGGCCCTGGAAGGCCAGGTCGACCCGGCCATTGGGCGCGACATCCATGCCCGGGAAGAAGGCATAGCCCTCGGCGGCGCTGCTCAGCGTCGCCGGGTCACTCCAGGACCGACCGAGGTCGGTCGACATCGTGAGGACGAGCCGTCCCCCGTCCGCCGTCCGGGTCGTCCAGGCGGCATACACGCGGGTCCGCCCCGGCCGCGGGTCGGCGGCGATGATGGGGAAGCTGTCGGTGCGGAAGTTGGCCCCGGGGATCGGGTCCGCGATGTCGGCGACCGGGCCGATCGTCATCGGCCGGGTCCACTTCTTGCCGCCGTCGCGCGAGACGGTGACGACCTGGGACGTGCCCTGCTCGAAGGCGACGTAGACGGTGCCGTCGGGGCCGGTCGTGCTCGAGGTGCCCTGGCGGCCGTTGCCGGTGCCGTTGTTGCCGGCCGGTGACAGCTGCTTGGGCGCGCCGAAGGACGCGCCGCCGTCGGTCGAGACCGAGACCATCGTGGGTTCGTTGCCGTAGCCGGTGAAGGTCGCCGAGCGGAATGCCGTCCAGGTGAGGTACGCCCGGCCGAAGTACGGGCTCGCCTGGTTGTCGTCCACGGTGAGCCAGTTCTTGTCGTTGAACTGGGCGGCGTTGGTCCGGGTCGTCCCGATGACCGGGGCGGACCAGGTCGCGCCGTTGTCGTCGGAGTAGGCCACGATGACGTACTCGTAGCCCTTCATCGTGGTCACCGTCGCCAGGCTGGCGTAGTACGCCCGGGCGCCGTCGGCGTAGGAGAAGCCGCCGTGGCCGTCCGGCTTCGGGCCGTAGGCGATGACCGGGTCGCCATCGGAGATGACGCCCGACCCTGCCCACGAGGGCTGGTCGTCGAGGAGGCCGTTGTTCGTCCACGAGCTCCCGCCATCGCTGGAGAGGTAGATCCCGGAGGTCCCGACGCCCGGGTAGAACGAGCAGTCGGACGCCGGCACATCGCCGCGGACCGGGCCAGGGCCGCACGGAGGCTGGCGCTGCTCGTCGTTGGACCCGGCGATGAGGTAGGACGGGTGGACCGGGTTGACGGCGATCGTCGGCTCATTCTGCTTGTTCGTCGGGAAGACGGCCGTCGTGTTCGAGGCGGGGTCCCCGGCGACCTGGGGGTTGTTGGCCTGGACGTCGCCCGCCGCGCCGAGGGCGGCCGCCGGGACCGCGAGAGTGATCGCCGCGACCAGCGCGGTCAACGCGAAGGGGCGTCTCATGAGGGTCTCCCATCGTTGTGCCCGGGGCGCCGTTGCCCCGACCTTCCGGCAGGCTACGCCGGGGTGGGGGCCGTGTGGGGGCCCGGCGGCGCACCGACTCGGCCGGCCTCAGTGGCTGCCCTCAGCGCGTGCTCGTCGGGGCTCCGTGGCCGTCCCGGGTACCGGGACGGCGTGGTTGGCGAGGAACATTCCGGCCGGGTCGACCTGCTCGCGCATCCGGGTGAGCCGGACCCACGCGTCGTGCCCGTAGGCGGTCCGCGGGTCGACGGGGCGCTCGGCGAGGTTGAGGAAGTTCCGCCCGGTCTCCCACGGCGCCAGGGCCCCTCGCGCCCGCTCGGCGTCGACCCGGCCGGCCACCGCGAGCTCCCGGGTCGCCGCGACGGCGACGAAGAAGGCGACGTAGGCGGCGTCGATCCGGTTGACGACGCCGCCTCCCGGAACCGGACGGCTCACCGCACCGCCGAGCTGACGCAGCTCGGCCATGAGCAGTGAGGTCTCGGCGCCCGGGCCGACGGCATCGACGAACGCCCGGATCCCCGCCTCGTCCAAGTCGCAGAGCAGCGTTCCGCTGCCGACCGAGGGGGTCGGCCCCTCGGGGTCCATGTGCAGCCGGCTCAGCGCAGCCGCCGGCATCCGACCCCAGGTGTCCATCTCCGGAGCCAACGTCCGGAAGCCGGCCACGAGCTCGGCGCCCCACTCATCCTCCGCGAGGACGGCGCCGTCGACGACGACGACCTGCCGGCCCCGAAGGAACGGCGGCAGCTCGGGCAGCGGTGGGAAGCGCATCACCCGCAGCGAGGTTGTCACCTCGTCAGGGGCCCCGGCGCCCCAGGCGACCCAGTGCCGCAGCACCGGATCGAGGTTCTCGATGCCCCACAGGAACAGTCCGGCATAGACGTCGGTGATCTCGTGCAGCCGCAGCTGGAACCCGGTGACGACGCCGAAGTTCCCGCCGCCGCCGCGTAGCGCCCAGAACAGCTCCTGGTGCTCGTGGGCGCTGGCCCGGATGAGCTCCCCGTCGGCCGTGACGAGCTCGACGGCGACGATGTCGTTGGCGGCCAGGCCCTTGGACCGGGCGTACCAGCTCAGCCCGCCGCCCAGCAGGTAGCCCGCCACCCCGACGTCGGGCGAGGACCCGTGCTGAGCGGCCAGTCCGTGCGCCGCGGCCGCCTCGACGACGTCCTGCCACTCGGCGCCGCCGCCGAGGTGGGCGATCCGGCTGTCAGCGTCGATGGCGACGCCGTCGAGGGCGGTGGTCTTGAGGAGGATGACGTCGCTCAGGTCGTGCTGCGTGAGAACGCCGGCGGCGTGTCCCGTACTCTGCGGGGCGACCCGCAGCCCGAGTGCCGCTGCCGCGCGGACGATCGCCTGGACGTCCTGGGCCGTCCGCGGCATACCCACTGCTGCGGGGCGCTGGTCGACGGCGACGTTCCACGGCATTCGCGCCTGGTCGTATGCCGCGTCGCCGGGGATGACAATGAGGTCGCCGCAGCGCTCGCGCAGGGCGGTGGCGCGGCCCGACGCCGCGGTGGCTACCTCGTGGTGGGTGTCGATGGTCATGATGGGTCCCTTCGAGAAGAGTCGGATTCCGTTGGCGCCGTGTGGTTCTGGCGTCTCCGTCCACCACAGCGTCACGGCCGGTGGACCCTCGGCACCATCCCGCGCCGCCGGGGACTTCGGGACCCACCGATGTGAGTCGGCCCACCCCCCACATTTGTGGGATGGTCATCGCGCCTCGTCGCCTGCACACTGGTGAGGTGGGCCTAACTCTCATGGCGCAACGCGTGCTCCGTGACGTCGAGGTCGTCGCGCGAGCCGGCCTCGACGTCGACACCTTCTTCGGCGAGGCCGTCGCGTCGGTAGAGCGGGCCATCCCCCATGTCGCCGCCTGCGTCGGGACCTTCGACCCGAGCACTCTCCTGCTCACCGGGTCGCACAAGTACGGCGACCTGCGCGGACGGGACGACCACGACCACGAGTGGGGCGTCGTCGAGTTCGGCTGGGCCGAGGAGACGGCCTACACCGAGCTCGTCCGCCAGGGCGTCACGGCGATGGGCCTGCACGCCTGGACCGAGGGCAAGCCGATGCGGTCGGCCCGGATGAGCGACTTCATGCGGCCGCATTTCGGCTATGCCGACGAGGCCCGCGTCGTCATGCGCGACCGCGGCGACACCTGGGGCGGGTTGGCGCTGTTCCGCGAGGAGGGCGACGGGCCCTTCACCGAGGACGAGATCGGTCTGCTCGCCGCCCTCTCGCGGTCACTCTCGGCCGGGGCGCGGGCGGGGCTGCTCGTGGCTCTCGCGGCGACCGGTGCGGCCCGGCCGAGCGGCCCGGCGGTCATCATCGTCGGTGCCGACGACACCGTCCAGCAGGTCAGCGCCGGGGCCGAGGATCGGCTCGCCGACCTCAAGGCCTCCGAGACGATCAGCCGCCCGGACGGGGTCGTCTCGGCGCTCGTGGCCGCGGCGCGACGCTTCGCGGCCGGCGAGACCGACCGGCCACCGCGGTGCCGGCTCCGATCCCGCAGCGGGATGTGGCTCGTGCTTCACGCGACCCCGCTCAGCCCGCGCGGTGATGCCGACGGGGACGTCGTGGTGACGATCGACGAGGCCCGGCCACCAGAGATCGTGCCGCTCGTCGTGGCAGCCTTCGACCTCACTCCCCGGGAGCGGGCGGTGACCCAGCTCGTCCTCCAGGGCGTCGACACCAAGGAGATGGCCGCCACGCTGCACCTGTCGACGTACACCGTCCAGGACCACCTGAAGTCGGTCTTCGGCAAGGCCGACGTCAGCAGCCGACGAGAGCTCATCGCGCGGATCTACTTCGACCAGTACGTCCCCCGACTCGGTACCGACATCGGGCCCAACGGCTGGTTCGCCTCGCACGGGTAGGCCCCGCCGCACCGACGCGCGGCCCGGCGGGACGGTGCTCGCCGAGGCTAGGGAGCGGAGCGGCCGAGAACGGCGAGCAGCTCGGTGGCGTCGATGATGAGGTAGTCCTTGCCGTCCAGCCTCAAGTCGGTTCCGGTGTACGTCGGGAAGAGGACCTTCTCGCCCACGGACACCGTGATGAGGTCCTCGTCGTCCCCGACGGCGGCGACGAGCCCCTTCTGCTGCTTCTCCTTGGCAGTGTCGGGGATGACGATGCCGCTCGCGGTGACGCTGTCCTCGTCGAGCACCTCGATGAGGACGCGCGCACCTAGGGGCTGGACCGATTCGCTCATGGCTGGTGGGCCTTTCCAGACGTGGGGATGGGGGGTGGTGCCGACCGGCCGCCGCCGGGGTCCGAGGGGCGACGGGATGCCGCCCGGGGCGGGACCGCGGCTGGACGCTCAGCGGCGGGTGAGGCCGAGCAGCTTGTCGATCCTCGGCCTGTCGAAGCCGATGATCGGCTTGCCGTCGATCTCGACGACGGGGACGCCCATCTGCCCGGTGCGCCGGACGAGGTCACGCGCGGCCTTCTGGTCGCGCGCGACGTCGATCTCGCGGAACGGCACGTGCCGCTCGCGGAGGTACTTCTTCACCCGGACGCACCACGGGCAGGTGGGGGTGGTGAAGACAAGGACGCGGTGCGTGCGCTCGTTCGACGCGGGGGCCATGGATGTCTCCTTTCCGGAGGAACAGCATACCCATGGGGGTATGCGATGTCCCACGGCCCCCCTTCCCCGAACCTCTGCTAGCAGAGGTTCGATGACTTACCCGAGCCTCTGCTAGCAGACGTGAGGTGACTCAGCAGAGGTCCCGCCTTCTGCTGAGTGGCCCAACCTCTGCTAGCAGAGGTTGGGGGCGTGGCCGCTGCTCGAAGGGGAGGTGGCGGACGCGCGGCTCAGGGGTGGGGCGGCGGCGTCGTACTCGGCGGGCTGACGGGGTGGGTCGTCGGTGACGGGTGCCAGGTCGGCGGCGCGGATGGGCGCTCGGGTGCGTGCGTGCCCGACGGGTGCTGTTGCCCCGGCGTCGTGTGGACGACGGTGTCGCAGTATGCGGCGATGCCCGGGTCCCCGGCCGCGACCTCGAGGGAGTGGTATGCCGTCGACCCCGCGGCGAGCTCGCCGCGCAGGAACGCCCGGCACAGGCCCAGTGCGGCCGGGCCGGTCGCGTCCGGTCCGGGGGTGGGCGAGCCGCCAGGGTGCACCGACGGCGACCCGGTCGACGCCGGGCCGTGACGCTCGGCGCCGGTGGCCCCGGGTGAGATCCCCGGCCCGGTGGCCGTGGCCGTCGGGCCGGAACGGTTGTGCGCGGGGGCGTGGATGGTCCGGTGAGCGAGGTTCTGCAAGGGCTCGGGCAGGACACCGGTGTAGGCCGCCGCAGTCATCCCGCCGGCGAGGACGACCGCGCCGGCTGCCGCCACGACCGCCGCGGGACGGGCCAGCAGACGCCGCAGCAGACCGGGGCCGGGAGCGGGGGCCGCCTGCTGTGCACCGCGGGCGGCGACGAAGGCGGAGATCGCCTCGTCGAAGCCGGTCAGGTCCGCATCGGTGGGCGCGGCCGTCATCGAGGCGATCAGGTCGGCCAACGCGGCGTCACCGTCGTCGAGCTCGGCGCGTCGGGAGTTGTCCAGGACATGATCGAGCCACCGGTCGGCGTCCTGCTCGTGCCCCGGTCCCTCTGCCATGGTTCCCTCGTTCTCACCCATCTCGGCCAGACAACGTCTCGGGCGGCGCAACCGTTACCGGACCGGGTGCCTCGGCGAGAAGCTGCTCGCGCAGCCTCTTCAGCCCACGGTGGACCGCGACCCGGACCGCCCCGGGGCTGCGGCCGACCAGCGCGGCCACCTCGGCGACGTCCATGCCGACGAGGATGCGCAGGGTCACCATCTCGGCCTGCTCGGGGGGCAGCCTCCGGACGAGCTCGAGGGCCGCCGCGGTCGACATCCTCGCCTCGGCCACGGACGCCGGGTCCGGGCCCGTCGGCTCGTCGGGAACCTCCGAGGGGTCCCCCACGGGGTATTCGGGACGACGGCCGAGCCGGCGCAGCAGGTCGATGTGGGTGTTCCGCCCGATCGTCACGACCCACCGGCGGAAGCCAGGCTCGTCCCCGGTGAAGGTCGCCAGCCCCTCGATGACGTGGATCCACGTCTGAGAGGCCACGTCCTCGGCGTGGTCGCCCGCCCGGACCCTCAGGTAGCGCAGCAGCATCGGCTGGGTGGCCCGCCACAGCTCCCCGAACGCGGCCACGTCGCCGCTGCGGGCGGCGTGCACCACCTCCGCGAACCGGTCTCCGAGCACCGGGCAAGTATCGGCATACCTCTGCCGCTCGGCCAGGGCAGGGGGGTCTGTAACGCTTCGCGCCCCTCAGACGATTCCTCTCCAAGACACCTGACCAGGACCACCCAGGAACCCGACCGGAAGGCCTTCACCGATGTTCCTCAGCTCGCTCGTCTCGTCCAAGGTGCTTGTCGCCACGACCGCGACCGGCCTCGTCGCCCTCGGCGGCGGCGCCGCGGCCGCGTATGCCGGCGACCTGCCGGCCCCGCTGCAGGCGGCCGCCCACCAGACCCTCGGCGCTCCCGAGCCGACGGACGCCGCCGACGCGGAACCCACCGAGGACCCGACTCCGTCCGACACTCCGTCCGATACCCCGTCCGATACGCCGAGCCCGTCCGACAGCGCGTCCCCGACCTCGAGCCCGGTCGGCCCCGACGCCACCGGCCCCGCGGCATTCGGTCTCTGCACGGCCTATCTGCACGGAGGCGTCCCGCCGACCTCGGTGGCCTACCAGTCCCTCGTCACCGCCGCGGGCGCTGCCGACGGGATCGACGCCTACTGCGCGACCGTCGTCAAGCCCGGCAGGCCGACCCCGGAGTCGACCGACCAGCCCTCCCCGGTCCGGACCAGCCGGCCGGCCCACCCGACCGGCAGGCCGAGCTGGGCCCCCGTCGGCCCGCCGTCCACCCACCCGGGCCACTGACCGTTCGGCGCCGGGGTCCGAACCCCGCGACGCCGGACCCACGACGTGGGGTATGCCGGGCCCCCTCCGCTCGGCATGCCCCATGGCTGACCCACCCGGGAGCCGTGGGAGCGTCCCCGGCCCGCTGCCGTCGCGCTGTCGGGGTCGGGCCGTCGGCCCACCCCACTCGTGGATCGGGCCACGGCGCTGCATGACGAGCGCCGCTGACACCAGGCCGGCCGGGCGGCCGGACGGCGGTCAACCCCCGATGACGACGGGGATCCGGCGGGTGCCGAAGTGCTCCGCCTCCGCGCCGAAGCGCCCCGGTACCGGTGTGCCACAGCGAGAACAGCACCCCTGTGCATCGAGCCGGTACGCCCGGATCGAGTACCGCTCCCGCTCGATGACGGCCCGGCGGCACGACGGGCAGGTCGTCACCTCGCCCCCGGCGTAGTCGACGTTGCCGGTGTAGACGAAGCGCAGCCCTTCGGCCAGGGCGATGTCGCGAGCTCGGACCAGGGTGGCCAGCGGCGTCGCCGGGACATCGCGCATCCGGTGGTCGGGGTGGAACGCCGTCACGTGGTGCGGCACGTTCGGCCCGAGCTCGGTCGCGACCCACCGGAACATCGCCCGGAGCTCCTCGTCGGAGTCGTTGTGGCCCGGGATGAGCAGGGTCGTGATCTCGACCCACACGTCGGTCTCGTGCCAGAGGTATGCCAGCGTGTCGAGGACCGGGCGCAGGTGGGCTCCGGTGAGGCGGACGTAGAAGTCGTCGGTGAACCCCTTGAGGTCGACGTTCGCCGCGTCCATGACGGAGAACAGGTCACGCCGGGCCTCCTCGTTGACGTAGCCCGCCGTGACCGCGACGGTGGCCAGGCCGACCGCCTGGCAGGCCCGGGCGACGTCGACGGCATACTCGGTGAAGATCACCGGGTCGTTGTAGGTGAACGCCACACTGCGGCAACCGTATTGGGCCGCAGCGCGGGCGATGTCGTCGGGCATCGCCCGGTCCATGAGCCGGTCCATCTCGCGCGACTTCGAGATGTCCCAGTTCTGGCAGAACCTGCAGCCGAGGTTGCATCCGGCGGTCCCGAAGGACAGCACCGAGCTGCCGGGGTAGAAGTGGTTGAGCGGCTTCTTCTCGATCGGGTCGATGCAGAAGCCGGACGACCGCCCGTACGTCGCGAGGACGAGCTGCTCGCCATGGCGCATCCGCACGAAGCAGAAACCGCGCTGCCCGTCGCGCAGCCGACACTCACGCGGGCACAGGTCGCACTGGATCCGCCCGTCGTCGAGCGCGTGCCAGTAGCGAGCGGGGAAGGCCGCGTTCGCCTCCTCGGGCGCGTAGCTCGCGTACTCCTCATCGGCGGTGTTGAGGGGGTATGCCGGCCCGCCGGCGGCAGGGTCGGCCACGCCCGGGTGTGCGGTGTCGTCGCTCATGTCAGCGCTCCTCGTGGAACTCGGTCACCGTGTAGCGGCTCAGCCGCACCTCGTCGCTCCAGTAGGCCGCGGGCAGCCCGGCCTTGGCCTTGAGGTGGGCGAGGAAGGCACCGGGATCGGGCACCTTGTCCCACACCTGCGGGAGGAACGTCGCGCGGAGCTCACCCAGCTCGAGGACGACCCCGTCGGTGCCGGGCCGCAGCTGGGCGAGGGCGTGGGCCTCGTCGGCGAACCGTAGGGGGGAGAGCGGCGACAGCACCGACACCTCGATGTCGGTGTCGGCGAGCTCACGCCGGTCCAGCGGCCGGAAGCGCCGATCCTCGAATGCCGCAGCCAGGGCGTTCTCGACGACGTCGCGGCCGAGAGGGCGCCGCGCCTCGACCGACCCGATGCAGCCGCGGAGCCGACCATCCCGGGTGAGGGTGACGAAGCACGCCCCGTCGTGCTGCAGCCACTGCGCCGAGGCGTCCACCGACCTGGGTACCCCGAGCTCGGCGGAGATCGCGGCCCGGGCCAGACCGAGCAGGACCGGCCCGGCATCGTCGGGGAGGTGCGCGGTCGGGGAGTCAGCCGGCGTCGCGCTCGATGAAGGCCACCGCGGCATACCCCACCACCCTCCGTCGGTCCCCGGCGGTGTCGCCGGAGCTGCACATCCCGAGCAGCCTGGCGTGCATCTCCCGGCGCCGGGCACACACGAGCAGCCCGTTCGCCGGCGTCGCCCCGCACGCCTGGTCGTGGGTGAGCGGCCCGTCGAGGCGAAGCACCTCCCGGACCGTTCCGGCGTCGAGGGCTCGCGCGTCGTCGTAGGGCAGGTAGTGCGAGAGGTCGCTGCTGACGACGACGATGGTCTCGGGGCCGCCCCACAACGCGTCGATGACGTCGGCGACGGCGGTCGGGGTCGCCCCGCCGACGGCGAGCGGGATGACCTCGAAGGAGCCCAGGACGCTCTGCAGGAACGGCAGGTGCACCTCGAGCGAGTGCTCCATCGCATGGGCGGCCGGGCTGTCGACGAGCTGGGGCAGCCGGGCCCGCAGGTCCCCGGGCACCGGCGCGACGGGGACGAGCCCGAGCGGCGTCTCGAACGCCGCGGCGTCGGGCAGGGCCAGCCCCTCGACCCAGACCCGATGGGTCGGGCCGAGCAGGACGACGCGGTGGACGCGGTCCCGCATGCGCCCGACGGCGGCGTACCCCAGGGCGGCCGTCGAGCCGGAGTAGACGTATCCGGCGTGCGGCAGGACAAGGGCCTTGGGGTCCGGCAGCGGCGGGGCGAGCAGGGCCAGCTGCCTCCGGGCATCATCGAGGAGGCCGCCGACGTCCCGCTCGAGTACGGAGCGCCGGCCCGGGTAGAAGGATCCGGCCACCGCGGCCGGACGCACGTCCAGCACGTCTTCAGTGTCCCCCCGCCGGGTGGGAAGGGAAACCGGAGGACCCGTTCCGGTGATGTCTACCCGGTCACCGGGCGTGCCCGACGCCCGTCCGTCCGGTCCGGACGGCGTGGGGATCGTGCCGGACGGCTCCAGCGCGGGTCGACCGGGCTGCTCTGGGCAGACACCGTTACTCACGGGTAGTCTGTGGCCCTCCTCGGTGCCCTCGGTGTCGTCGGGGCCCGCGGCGTCGTCGGGCGCCGAGCCGCTCCGCCGTCGTGGCCACTCGCGGGGGCTCGACCACGACGATGTGAACGAGAGGGTGGCCATGAAGGTCGATCTGACGGTGCTCGCCATCCCCGGGTTCATCGGTGCGATGGCGGCCGAGTACGCCTGGCAGCGCCGTCACCCCGCCCCCGCCGGCACGACGCGGACCGGCGACTACGAGCTCGCTGACACGATCGCCAGCCTGACGATGGGCGTGGGCAGCCTGGTCGCCCCCCTGGTATGGAAGAGGCTGCTCGACCCGGTCACCCCCGGCGTCGGCCGGCACGCCAAGGCCCTCGTGGGCACCGCTGTGGCGGCCACCGCGGTCACCTCCGTCGCCGACATCGTGCGGCGCCGGTATGCCGCGGGGGGCCTCCCGGAGCCCGGCACCGTCCCGACGTCCGGACCCTTCGCCCCGCGTCACCCGGGGAGTGATGCCGCGGCGACCCCGCGGCATACCGACTCACCCACGACCTGGTGGCGGCGCCTCCACGGTGGTGCCGCGGCGACGGCGGTCGGTGCGACGGCGCTCGCCGCCGCGACGACGTGGACGGCCCAGACGAGCGGGCAGCGGCTCTTCGCCACGTCCTCGCTCGACCTCGGCACCGGTGTGCTCGCGACGGCCGTCGGCATCCTCGGCTGGGACTTCATCTACTACTGGAACCATCGGCTTGACCACGAGAGCCGCTGGCTGTGGGCGATGCACGTCGTGCATCACTCCAGCGAGCGCTACAACCTCTCGACCGCGCTGCGCCAGCCGGTCGCCGAGGGGCTGACGATGAGCGTGCCCTACGGACTGCTCGCGCTCCTCGGCATCCGGCCGTCGGTCATCGAGGACGCCCGTGCGCTCAACCTCATCTACCAGTTCTGGATCCATACCGAGGTGGTCCGGTCGATCGGCTGGCTCGAGAACATCCTCAACACCCCGTCGCACCACCGGGTCCACCACGGCTCGAACCGGCAGTACCTCGACCGCAACCACGGCAGCATCCTCATCGTCTGGGACCGGCTCTTCGGCACCTTCGAACGCGAGGACGAGGCCGTCGTCTACGGCCTGACGACGAACATCGACACCTTCAACCCGGTCCGGATCGCCACCCACGAGTGGCGGGACATCCTCGCCGACATCGCCGGGGCCGGTACCTGGCGCGACCGGTGGTCCTACCTCCTGCGCGGGCCCGGCTGGGCCTACACCCAGCGGGCGGAGCGCGCCGAGCCCGCCGGCGCGGTCACGGCTCTCGCCATCTGACCCGGCCGCCCGACCCCCCGGCCGCCCGACCCCCGGCCGCCCGACCCCCCGGCCGCCCGACCCCCGCCCGCCGTGGCTCGTCCCCCAACCTCTGCTAGCAGAGGTTCGTCGACTCAGCAGAGGTTCTGCCTTCTACTGAGTGGCTCAACGTCTGCTAGCAGAGGTTCGTCGACTCGGCGGCCACCCGGGGGGTCTCCGGGGCGCACCTCGGCTCAGCTGTCATCGGCTCAGCCGTCATCGGCGCGGTGGCGACGGGCGCTGTCGCGCCGCCGCCGAGCCCGGTCCCGCTGGCCGCGGACGGCCTCACGGATGGGCGGCACGACGACGCCCTCCTGGGCCATCCGGGCCCGGACCGTCCGCCGGGTACGGAGGAACCCGACGACCCCGAGGAACCACAGGGCGTACTGCACCGACCACGCCGCGCGGAACGACGCGAGGTCGTATGACCCGCCGCCGACGAGGTCGAGGACGACGCCGACGAGCAGGATCGTCACGAGGGCCGCGACGAACCCCCCGACGTTGACGATCCCGGTCGCCGTGCCGAGCCGGTTGGGCGGGTTGAAGGTCCGGGCGTAGTCGAACCCGATGATCGACGCCGGCCCGGCCACCGCCATCGCGACGACGAGAACGACGAGCAGCCAGGTCGGCGCGGGCGAGGGCAGGGCGAGCACCACCGTCCACGAGCCGACGACGCCGCCGATGACGCCCAGGACGAGCCACGAGCGCCGCAGCGGGTGCCGGGCGACGAGCACCCCGAGGAAGGGCGCGGCCGCCACGGCGGCGGCGACGAAGACCGTCATGAGGGCGCCGGCGACCTGCGGCGAGCGGCCCTGCGCCGAGGTGAGGAACGGGTACCCCCAGAGCATGACGAACGCCGTCCCGGAGAACTGGGTCGTGAAGTGGGTGAGCAGCCCGAGCCGAGTCCCGGGATGACGCCAGGCCGACGCGAGGTCGGCACGGACCTGGGCGGCGCTCGGGGCGTGCTCGGCGGTGCGCCGCCCGTCCGGAGAGTCGCGGACGAGCACGAGGACCAGCACCGCCGCGACGACGCTCAGCGCGGCGGCGGAGAGGAAGGCGGGGGTCCATCCGGGGCCATGGAGGAGCGCGACGAGCGGGATCGCGCTGAGGACCTGTCCGCTCTGGCCCACCATGCCGGTCAGCTGGGTGACCAGGGGGACCTGCCGGGGCGCGAACCACGCGGCGACGAGCCGCAGCACGCTGATGAACGTCATCGCATCGCCCGCCCCGACGAGGACGCGGGCCAGGACGGCGAGCGGCATCGTGTGGGCCAGGGCGAGGGCGACCTGGCCGAGGGCCATCAGGGCCGCACCCGTGACCACGAGCACCCGCGGTCCGAGGCGGTCGACGAGCATGCCGACGGGGATCTGCATGACGGCGTAGACGAGGAGCTGGAGCACCGTGAAGGTCCCGAGCGCTGCCGCCGACACCTCGAAACGGTGGGCGGCGAGCAGGCCGGCGACACCGAGCGAGGTGCGTTGCAGGACGGCCACGGTGTATGCCGCAACGGCGACACCCCACACGAACCAGGCGCGGCCGGAAGTGCTGGTCACGAACGTCAATGCTGCCATCGCAGCGCCCGGCGGACCGGCTCGTATCGGTCCCCGGGACCGGCGGGCGCGACGTCGCCGAAGAGACATCGCCCGCCCGTTGACCGGAGGCGGGCGCGGGTCGATCCTGAGAGGGTGAGCAGTAGGTCGGCTGCGCCAGGCCGACCCCTCCGCAGGACGGCCGGGGCCGTGGCTGCCACCCTGGCACTGCTCGGAACGGCGTGCGGTAACGCCGACAGCACCCCCGGCTCGCCGATGTCGTCACTCACCCCGACGTCCAGTGCGAGGCCGAGCACGACGACGAGCACGACGACGAGCACGACGACGCCGAGTCCCCACCCGTCGACCACCACACGGGCGACGCCCGCCCCCACCTCGACGACCCGACCACCGTCGAGCTCGGCGCCGCCCCCGACCCGGACCACCCCGACGCCCAGTGCGACGCCGAGCCCCACGACGACGACCGGGTGCGGCATACCGGCGCGGCTGCTCGGCAAGGACCTCACCAGGGTGTCCACCGCGAAGGTCGTTGCGCTCACCTTCGACGCGGGCGGCAACAACGCCGGGGTGGCGAGCATCCTGCGGACCCTGGAGGACACCGGCACCCCGGCAACCTTCTTCCTCACCGGGAGCTGGGTCACCGTCTATCCGGCGGACGCTCGGCGGATCGCCGGGCGCTACCCGGTCGGCAACCACACGGTGACCCACCCCGACCTACGGACCCTCACCGACAGCCAGGTCCGCGCCGAGATCGACAAGGCACAGTCCATGATCGTCGCGACGACGGGCCAGAACCCGCGGCCGTACTTCCGGTTCCCGTACGGCGCCGTCACGACCCACCTGGTCGGCGTCGTCAACGGGCGCTGCTACGTGCCGTTCCGGTGGACCGTCGACTCGCTGGGCTGGAAGGGGACCTCCGGCGGGATGAGCGTGACAGCGGTGCACGACCGCGTCGTCGCTGCCGCCACGAACGGGGCCATCGTGCTCATGCACGTGGGTGCCAACCCCGACGACGGCACCACCCTGGACGCCGCGGCGCTGCCGTCGGTCATCAGTGACCTGCGGGCTGCCGGCTACCGGTTCGTCACCCTCGAGGCGGCACTGCCGAGTACGCCCTGAATGGGGCACTCACCGACCTGGATGGGGGGCTGACCGACATCCGGGCGCCCCGACCTCGTGGTGACCCGACGACCGCAGACAGCACGAACGCCGCCCGGCGGTGAGCCGTGCGGCGTTCGAGTGACGGGCCGAGGGCCCGAGATGGGTGACGTCAGCCGATGACGCTGATGTTCGCGGCCTGGGGACCCTTGGGGCCCTGCTGCGTCTCGTACTCGACCTTGGCGTTCTCCTCGAGCGAGCGGAACCCGCTGGAGTTGATCGCCGAGTAGTGGGCGAAGACGTCGGCGGAGCCGTCGTCGGGGGCGATGAAGCCGAAGCCCTTCTCGGCGTTGAACCACTTCACGGTGCCAGTAGCCATGGAGGCCTGCTTTCTGAAAGTTGGAGCTTCCCGACCGTCGGGGGCTCCGCGTTGTGATGCCTGTGATCCTCTGCCCAGTAAACGACTCAACCCCGGCGGGATCTGCATTCGCTGCAACAACGGAGAGCTCAACAACTGCCACAAGTCTATCCGACAGATGAGCCGCGCTGTCCAGTCCTCCCACCGAACTTCCTGGGGCCCGGCCGAACAGCCCCACCGGGGCCCGGCCGAGCCGCCCGACCGGTCGTTCCGGCGCCACCCGGGGCGCCCAAAGCCCGGCGACCCGGCCGGGGGCGACCCGCGTGACAGACTCGGGGAATGCCGCCCGCCACCCCTGACGTGGCCGGTGCCCTCGCGCCGGTTCTCCCCGACGGCGGCTTCACCGCCGAGGAGGTCGACGAGCGCATCGACGTGACCGGAGCGCGCACCTGGTGGGCCGGGCCGCTCGATGTCGAGGGACTCGTCCGCGGCGCCCTGCGGGTCGCGCTGGCCGCGGCCGAGGAGGTGTCCCGCCGCCGGGGGGCACCCGTCCGGCTGGCCTCGACCGCGGAGCGTCTCGCGGCCAACGCGGGGTCCTATCTCCACCTGCGGGTCGACGGGCGTCCGGTCGAGGGGTTCGCGGCATACTCCGGCTTCTTCGAGGCGGCCGACGGATGGATCAGGGTGCACGGGAACTATCCCCACCACGCGGCCGTCCTCGAACGCGTCCTTCGGGTCAGCGGCCGCGACGAGCTCGCGTTCGCCCTGCGAGGGCTTCCGGCCGTCCCGACGGAGCAGCGGATCCGGGCTGCCGGAGGGGTCGCCGGGGCGCTGCGCGGGCCCGAGGAGTGGCGGGGCACGCCGATGGCCCGATCCGTCGACGCGCAGCCATGGGTGGCGTTCACCCGGTATGCCGCAGACGCGTGGCCCGGGTCGGGCGGCGGAGCGCGGCCGCTGCCGCCCGGGACGGACGGGCCGCTCGGCGGCGTCCGGGTCCTCGACCTCACCCGCGTCATCGCCGGTCCCACCGCGTCGCGCCTGCTGGGTCTGCTCGGTGCCGACGTGCTCCGGATCGACCCGCCGGCTCCGGCCGAGGCCATCGACCAGTATCTCGACACCGGCGCCGGGAAGCGCTCCGCCGTCGCCGACCTTGCCGACCCGGCGGCCCTGCACCGGGTGCATGCGCTCCTCGACGAGGCCGACATCCTCCTCACCGGCTACCGCCCCGGCGCGCTCGCGGCATTCGGCCTGGACGGCCCCACGCTCGCCGAGCACCACCCGCACCTGGCGCACGCCGGTCTGTCGGCGTGGGGGACGAGCGGGCCATGGGGGGACGGCCGGGGCTTCGACAGCATCGTCCAGTCCTGCACCGGGATCGGCGCGATCTACGGCGGCCCGGACGCGGCGGGACGGTGGCGCCCCGGAGCCCTGCCGGTCCAGGCGCTCGACATCGCTACGGGCTACGGTCTCGCTGCCGCCGCCATGGGGCTGTTCGTGACGCGGACCGAGGGCGGTGGCGGCACCGCCCGGCTCTCGCTGGCGCGGACCGCCCATGCCCTCCTCGACGCCGGCCCGCCCGAGGGGACGGTCACGGGGCTCGACGTTCCACTTGCCGAGTCCGACTGCCCGCACGGCCGGTTGCGGCATGTGGCGGGTCCGGTCCTTCAGGACGACCGGGAGCTGCCGCTGGCGCCGCCCGGCGAGTACGGTGCGGCCGACCTCGGGTGGCGCGGGTGAGTACCGCGCAGCGGAGCGGCGGCGCCTCGGTCAGCCTCCTCGGTGCGGTCGCCATCGGCATCGGTGGGATGGTCGGGGGTGGGATCTTCGCCGTCCTCGGCGAGGCGGCCACGCTGGCCCGGGGCGGCACGCCCGTCGCCTTCGCCATCGCGGGACTCGTCGCGGCCCTCACGGCCTACAGCTACGCCCACCTCTCCGTCGCGCACCCGAGCCGGGGCGGCACGATCGCGTTCGTCGACACCGCGTTCGGCAAGAACCTGCTCTCCGGTGGCGCGAACGTCATGCTGTGGCTGAGCTACCTCGTCACCATCGCGCTGTATGCCGTCGCCTTCGCCTCGTATGCCGGGGCCCTCCTGCCGGGGGCGGGCTCGGCGCTGGTCCGCCATCTGCTCATCAGCACGGCGATCGTCCTGCCGACGGTGGTCAACGTCCTCAGCGCCGGCGTCGTCAGCCGTGCGGAGACGGTCGTCGTCGTCCTCAAGCTCGTCATCCTCGGCGTCGTCATCGCCGCGGGGGCCGCCGGGGTCTCCGGGTCGGCGCTCGCCCCGGACCGGTGGCCGAGCCCGGTCAACCTCGTCGTCGCCGGCATGGTCATCTTCGTCGCGTACGAGGGTTTCGAGCTCATCGCCAACGCCGCCGAGGACGTCCACGACCCGGCCCGGACGCTGCCGCGGGCCTACTACGCGGCGGTCGGGGTCGTCGTCGTCCTCTATGTCGTCATCGCGGCGATCACGGTGAGCGCCCTGACGCAGCAGGAGATCGCCGCCAAGAAGGACTACGCGCTCGCCGTGGCGGCCGAGCCCTCGCTCGGCCGGGTCGGTTTCGTCCTCGTGGCGGTCGCCGCCGTCCTCGCCACCCTGTCCGCCATCAACGCGACGATCTACGGGAACGCCCGGCTGGGCTACATCCTCGCCGTCGACGGCGAGCTCCCGCGGTCCCAGGCCGGCGAGCGGCACGGCATACCGGTTCCGGGGGCGCTGACGATCGCGGGCGTCAGCCTCATCCTCGCGAACGTCATCCCCATCGAGTCCATCGCCATCATCAGCAGCGCGAGCTTCCTGCTGGTGTTCACCATCGTCAACGCGGCCGCGATGCGGCTGGCCGGGTCGATCGGCGCCCGCGCATGGGTCGTCCGGTCGGCCGTCGCCGCCAGCGGGGTCGCGCTCGTCGTGCTCCTGTGGCACTCGGCGTCGACCAACCTCTCAGCGCTGGGCGTCTTCGCCGGCTTCCTCGTCGTCTCCGGGGTGGGCGAGCTCCTCTATGGGCGGTACGTGCGGGGCCATTTCCTCGGCCGTCCGTACCGGAGCGGGCGCGAGTCGTCGTAGGGCGCTGCGGCTCGGCTCAGCCGCGCGCGGCGCGGCGCTCGGCCCGGAGCTGCCGGGCGAGCGCGTCGAGGATGAGGTCGAGCCCGATCTCGAACTCGTCGCCGAACGAGTACCCGGGCTGCAGCGCGTAGTCGCGGGTGAACGCCGCGAAGTGCGGCAGCTCGTCGACCGGGATGGCCGCGACGATCTCGTCGGCGAGCTCCGCCAGGTCGTCCGGGCCGGTGAAGGGCAGGCTCAGCTCCTGGACCATGAAGCCGTAGAGGTGGGCGTCGAGCAGGGCGAAGGCGTGCGCGACGAGGGCGAGGGAGAACCCGGCCTCACGCAGGCAGCCGATCACGGCGTCGTGGTGGCGCAGGGACTGCATGCCCGGGACGCGCCGCGAGTCCATGAGACCCACCGCCCACGGGTGCCGGGTCAGGACCTCCCGCCCGGACACCGATCGCGCATGCATCTCCTCCCGCCACGGCCCACCGATGAGCGGCTGGTGGATCTCGGCGAAGACGAGGTCGACCATCCCGTCGAGGATGTCCTCCTTGTTCGAGACATGGTGATAGAGGGACATCGCCTCCACGCCGAGATGCTTTGCGAGAGAACGCATCGAGAGCGCCTCAATGCGCTCGGCGTCGGCCAGGTCGACGGCCGCCCGGAGCACCGCCTCGCGGGTGAGGGTGCCTCGGGCCCGCGTCTGTGACCGCTGTGCCATCGCGTTCTCCGTCTCGTCCGGGTTGACATATCTTACGTCGTAAGGTTACTGTACCACCAACAACTTACACCGTAAGACAGGGAGAAGACGATGAAGGCCATCACTCAGGACCGCTACGGCGGCACCGACCGACTCGAGCTCCGCGACGTGGCGGTGCCGACCCCCGGGCCGGGCGAGGTCCGGGTCAGGGTCCGCGCGGCGGGCATCGACCAGGGGACCTGGCACCTCATGGCGGGCATGCCCCTCGTCGTCCGTCTCGGCATCGGCGTGCGCCGGCCGAGGCAGCCGGTCCTCGGCCGTGACGTGGCCGGGGTCGTCGACGCGGTAGGCGAGGGCGTCAGCGAATTCGCGGTCGGCGACGAGGTGTTCGGCATCGCGCCGGGTGCCCTCGCCGAGCTCGCCCTCGCCAGGGCCGACAAGCTCACCCACAAACCGACGGGTCTCGGCTTCGCGGAGGCGGCCGCGCTGCCCGTCTCGGGGCTCACCGCGCTCCAGGCGCTGCGCGATGCCGCCACGGTCCAGCCCGGACAGCGAGTGCTCGTCATCGGTGCGTCCGGCGGCGTCGGGTCGTATGCCGTCCAGCTCGCCGTTGCGTTCGGTGCCGAGGTCGCCGGCGTCGCCAGCCCCGCGAAGGCGGACTTCGTCCGGTCGCTCGGGGCTGCCGAGGTCGTGGGCTACCGGACGGCGGACCCCACGACGCTCCCCCGGCTCCAGGGGCGCTTCGACGTCGTCCTCGACATCGCCGGGCGGCGTCCGGTCCGCCGGCTGCGTCGGCTCCTCACCCCGACCGGCACCCTGGTCATCATCGGTGGCGAGGGTGGCGGACGGCTGGTCGGCGGTGTCCATCGGCAGGTGGGCGCCGCCCTCACCTCCCGGCTCCACCGCCAGCGCTCGCCCTTCTTCCTCGCCGACGAGAACGCCGCCGACCTCGCCGTCCTCGCCGACCTCGTCGGCACCGGACGGATCCGGCCGGTGCTGGACCGCACGTTCGACCTCGTCGACGCGGCGGTGGCCATCGACCATCTGCGCTCGGGACAGGTCCGGGGCAAGGTCGCCGTGTCGGTCTGACCCTTCGGCCGCCACCTCGGGCCGACCACGGACGGCTCACGCCAACCGCGGTCGGCTCGGGCGCGCCGAAGGGCGGCCCTAGCCTGGGGACATGACATCCCCCGAGCCGCCCGCGCCCGAGCCGGACCGTCCCGCGGCCGCGGAACACCCGCTCGCCGACGTGAAGTACATCTCCCTGACGACGTTCCGGCGCAGCGGGGCCCCGGTCAGCACGCCGGTCTGGGTGGCGCCGAGCCGGCCGGATGACGGCGAGCTCGTCGTCATCACCCTCGGCGACACCGGCAAGGTGAGGCGGCTGCAGGGGAACCCGGCGGTCCAGATGCGGCCCTGCGACCAGCGCGGTCGGGTGGCACCGGACGCACCCGGCTTCGGCGGGACGGCGCGCCTCGTCGACGATCCCGACGAGGTCCTCGCCGTCAAGCGCGCGATAGGGGCCAAGTACGGAGCCGTCTACCGGGTCCTCACCGCCGTGGAGGCCGCCTGGATCCGGCTGCGGCCGCGACGCCACCCGCGGGTCGGCATACGCATCACACCGGACCGGACCGCGACCTGACCGCCGGTCCTCAGCGCGGCGCGACCGCCACGAAGTCTCGGCTCGACGGCTGGAGGTAGCGGTAGGGGTTCGGCACCTGGCCCTGGAGAAGCTTGTGTGGGACGGCGGTTCCGGCCGAGGGGTGCGTGTAGGTGAGGTAGTTCGTCCAGTCCTTGTTGATGTCGAGCTCCATGGCCCGGACGGCACCCGCGTCCTGGAGGACGGCGGCGAGTGACGCCACACTCATCGCGGGGCCGACGGCGAACACGACCGAGCCGTCGGGCCGGACGCCCACCCCGCTGCGCCAGACGAAGGCCTGGTTGCCGACGGTCTTGCCCCACACGGCCGTCGACGGGTTCGCGACGAGCGGCGAGAGGGCGCCCCCGTCGATGAGCAGGTGGAGGTTCTGGCGCACCGCGACGACGCCCGGGCCGGGACGGCCACCGGGCCAGGCCCTGACGTCGAGACCGCCGCCCCGGGTGAGGACCATCGAGGCGCCGCCGGTGGCGAGCGGTCGGATCGGATGCCCGTTCTGCCAGTAGCCGCCATGGGCGTCCTGCAGGCGGAAGCCCGAGTTGAAGGTCGCCAGGACCGACCCCCTGGCAGCCCTGGGGATCTGGTCGGCCGCCCCCGGAACCGGGCCGGGCTCGGTGTAGCCGGGGTGGAGCGAGAAGGAGAGCAGGTGGGGGTCCATCCACACGACGCCGGCGAGGTATGCCGTGTGCGTGCGGTCCGGCCGGAGGAAGGCGACCCGTGCCGCGACGTGCCCACCGACCCTCAGCAGCGGACGCCAGGTTCCCTCGCCGGGCAGCGGTGGCGTCGCCAGGGACGTGAGCGGCGCGGGCGGTCGGTCGAAGGCCGGCGCGGTGGCGGTGGCCCGCGTGTGGGAGGCGCCGGACCCGCTGGACACGCCGGACACGGCGGCCGTCGGTATGCCGCCGGCCACGGTGCCGCCGGTCGAGGGCTGGGTCACGTCGTACTGGAGCCGCTCGAGCCCGGTCACAGCCCAGTCCATCCCGTGGGCCCGCGCCCACTCGGCCAACCGGGCGGGCACGGTGTCGGTCCCGGGGGCGGTCAGCGCCTGGGAGACCGACCAGGCGGGCCACACGAGGACCACGACGAGGGCCAGGCCGGCCCAGCGCAGGTGGGACAGCCGGGCGCGGCGCGGCGCGCGTCGGCGGCCGCGGTGGCGCGCTCCCCGGGAGGGAGTGCCGGCCGACGGCCCGGTGAGGCCGTCCGTGTTCGCGGACATGCAGGAGTCACCCTTCGGACGCGCGCCCTGTGTGCCATCCCCGCGCCGGATGGCTTCGGGGCCTGGCAGGACGCTAGGGACGGCGGCTGGAGCCATGCTGGACGAACCCTGAACGTTGACCCGGGTGGCGTGATGCCGGTGCGCGTCCCGGTGGGGTTGGTCACGGCTCGGTCCGAGCGGCGGGTGCGGCGCGGGGCGCGCAGAGACTGGGGCTAAGGTCGGCGCATGCCGAATCCATGGGGCCGCCGACGTCGTGCCGCCGCCGCCACCCTGGCCGCGCTGGGGGTTCTTCTCGCCGCGGGCTGCTCGAAGGACGCGCCGACCGTCGCCGCCTCCAGCTCGAGCACGACGTCGACTCCCACGCCGACCCCGACCCCCACGCCGACCCCGACGCCCACCAAGCTGACCGGTGGTCCGGTCCTCGCGGTGAAGATCGACCACACGACCTCCTCCTACCCCCGGTTCGGGCTGAGCAAGGCCGATGTCGTCTACGTCGAGCCGGTCGAGGGCGGGCTGACCCGGCTGCTGGCGGTCTTCTCGTCCTCGATGCCGGCCAAGGTGGGCCCGGTGCGCAGCGCCCGGGAGAGCGACGTCGACCTGCTGGCGAACTACGGTCGGGTCGCCTTCGCCTACTCGGGCGGGTCGGCCTACACGCTGCGGACGATCCGCGCCGGCAAGCAGGTCAACCTCAGCAACGACGAGTCCTCGCGGGGCTTCTACCGCGACTCCTCGCGGTACGCGCCCTACAACGTCATCGGCGAGACCAAGACGCTCCTCAAGCGCGCCGGCGGCAGCGTCCGCCCCAGGGATCCCGGGTTCCGGTACTTCGACGTCCCCACCGGTGGCGCCAAGGCCATCAAGATCTCGACCTCGTGGAGGGCGTCGCAGATGACCCTGACCTGGAAGGCCAAGAGCGAGGGCTACAGCATCGTCTCCGACTCCAGGGTCGAGAAGGACGCCCTCTACGGCAACTCGACGATCTACGCCAAGAACGTCGTCGTCCAGTACGTCTCGACGACCCTCTCCGGCAACCGTGACGTCAACGGCGCGCCGACCCCGCTGGAGAAGGTCATCGGCAGCGGGCGGGCGATGTACTTCCGCGACGGCACGGTCTGGCGTGGCACGTGGTCCCGATCCAGCGCGACCGCTCCCACGACCTTCACGACCGGCATGGGCGACACGATGACCTTCGCCGACGGGCCGATCTGGGTGCTGCTCGTCCCGAAGGGCCAGGCCGTCAAGGTCTCCTGATCTCGCGTCGCCCTCATTCGAGGTAATCCAAGACCCACAGACGGGACCGGAATACCTCGAACCGGGGTTTGTCTCGGGCGCCCGCCCGCTCAGACCTGGTCGGTCGGCTCGAGGGTCCCCGGATGGGCCGGTGGCCTGACGTCGCGATGGTCGGTGCGCAGGTGCCAGGTCCATGACCCGAGTCCGAGCACGACGAGGGCGAGGGCGGCCAGCGCCAGGGTGCGGACCGACCCGGTGACGAGCGGGACCAGGGCCGCGGTCGTCACGGCGTTGAGGACGAGCTGGAGGAAGCTGCCGAGCGAGGCCGCCGCACCTCGCCGGGCCGGGTAGAGGTCGAGCATCGCCAGCTGGAGAGTGGGGTATGCCGTCGCCACCCCGAACGCGACGAGCGTCGGGCCGATCACGGCATACGGGACGTCGCCACCGAACGGCAGCGAGGCGATGACGACGTTCGCGACCCCGGCGACGACGGCGAAGACGAGCCCTGCGGTGACGAGGCGTCGCCCGCTGACCCGCCCCGCCGCACGAGCGCTCACCCACGACCCGAGGACGACCCCGCTGATCATCGGGACGAAGAACATCCAGAAGTCGAGGGCGCCGCGGTGCAGGAGATCCACGACGAAGATGGCGGCGCCGCCGATGTAGAGGAACTGCCCACCGAAGGAGAGGGCCCCGGCCCACGCCACCCGATGGAACCGGCGGTCCCGGGCGATCTCGAGGAGCCCGCCGACCAGGGGCCGCAGGGCGAGCCGGGTCCGGCGCTCGGCGGGATGGGTCTCAGGCAGGACGACGGCGACGATGACGACGAGGACAACCCCGACGACGGTGAGGAACCAGAAGATCCACGGCCACGGCCCGACCTGGAGCAGCAGCCCGCCGACGACCGGCGCGACGGCCGGCGCCAGACCGAAGATCATCGCGACCCGGCTCATCAGCCGCTGCGCGGCCTCCCCCTCGAACAGGTCGCGGATGACGGTCCGGCTGACGATGACGCCGCCGCCGGCGCTGAGCCCCTGGAGCACCCGGAAGAGCAGGAGGACGGGCAGGGTCCGGGACAGGGCGCAGCCCACCGAAGCCGCGGCATAGACCGCCACCCCGGCCACCATGACCGGCTTGCGGCCCAGTGCGTCGGACAGCGGCCCGTGCAAGATGCTCATGACCGCGAAGGCGAGCAGGTAGGCGCTGACGACGAGCTGCATCGCGTCGATGCCCACCCCGAAGTCCGCCCGCATCGACTCGAAGGCCGGGAACGGGGTGTCGATGCTGAACGGGCCCAGCATCGACAGCGCCGCGAGCACGATGGGCACCGCGACGGTGAGCCGCCAGGCCGAGCGTGAAGCGGTGGGGGGGAGGGGGTCCGATGGCATCGGGGCCCAGCGTCCCACAGGCCGAGCGTGTCGCTCGGTGGGGCCCGTCAGCGGCGGTCGGGTGCGGCTACCAGCCCAGTGCGCTTGCCGGGTCGGCGTCGGCCAGCGGCTCGTCGGCCGCCGCGGCGAAGGCCCCGAACGCGTCGAGCGCCTCGAGCAGCTCCTGGCGCCGGGCCCGGGGCATGGCCCGGACGATCGCCTCGATGGCGGCCCGACGACGGTCGGTGACCCGCCTGACGAGTCGGCGGCCCGCGGTGGTCAGGTCGATGACGACCTCACGACGGTCCTGCTCGTTCTCGCGCCGGTCGACGAGGCCGGACGCGACGAGCCGATCCACCGAACGCTGCGCCGTCGAGGCCTGGACGTCGAGCCGCCGGGCCAGCTCGACGAGCCGCCCGGGACCGTGGGCGGAGAGGACGACGAGGGTTCGGAACTGCGTGGGAGTCACCGTGCCCTCGACCTCGGCCAGTGACCGGACCGAGACGCCGACGAGCGCGCGTGACGCGGTGAGGATCCCGGTGGTGAGCTCGTCGAGCCCCTCGTCGTCGGGGATGTCACTCGCGGCCGGCTTCGCCCGCTCGCCTGCTGAGCGCCGTTGGCGTTGCATGGCGCAATCATTGCATAATGCAAGTCATGTCGTCCGACGCCGCCACCGATCCCTCTCCAGCGCCATGGGCCACGCGGTTCCTGCCCGTCTCCCGTAAGCGCTGGGTGTCCTGGGGGGTGAGGCTGCGCGCGTCGACCAGCGGCCTCGTCGGCATCGCCATGGTCATCGGCGCCGGTGCCGGACTGTTCGCCGTGTTCTTCCGCTGGCTCATCAAGGTCTTCACCCTGCTTCTGTCCGGACACGCCGACTACGCCGCCGTCCCGGGGGCGAGCAACCCGAGTGTGCCGTGGCTCGGCAGGTACTTCGTGCTCCTCGCTCCCATCGTGGCGGGGCTGCTGTACGGCCCGCTGGTCCACTTCTTCGCTCGGGAGGCCCGCGGGCACGGGGTGCCCGAGGTGATGTATGCCGTGGCCCGCCAGGGCGGACGGATCCGGCCGCAGGTGGCCGGTGTCAAGGCGCTCGCCTCGGCGCTGTGCATCGGCGGGGGTGGCTCGGTCGGCCGCGAGGGGCCCATCGTGCAGATCGGCTCCGCTCTGGGGTCGACCATCGGGCGGATCATCCACGCCTCCGAGGGCCGGATGAAGGTCTTCGTCGCCTGCGGCGCCGCGGCCGGTATCGCCGCGACCTTCAACGCCCCGCTGGCCGGGGTGTTCTTCGCTCTCGAGCTCATCCTCATGGACTTCACCTCGCAGGCCTTCGGGATGGTCGTCATCTCCGCCGTCGTCGCCTCCACCATCGGGCGGGCGGCCTTCGGCGACGTGCCCTTCCTCGCCCTCCCCTCCTTCTCGGTGCATCACCCGGCCGAGTACTTCCTCTTCGCGCTGCTCGGAGTCATCGCCGGTGCGTCGGGCGTTCTCTTCTCCAAGGTGCTCTACGCGATCGAGGACGCGTGCGACGCGCTGTGGCGAGGGCCGGAGTGGCTGCGTCCGGCAGTCGGCGGCATCGCCCTCGGGCTGGTCCTGCTGCTGCTGCCGGAGATGTACGGAGTCGGCTACCCCGTCATCGGCAACGCCGTGTCCGGCAAGTACCTCATCGGCTTCCTCCTCCTTCTGGTCGTCGGAAAGATGGTCGCGACGTCCCTGACGATCGGCATCGGCGGTTCGGGCGGGGTCTTCGCCCCGAGCCTGTTCATCGGGGCCGCCCTCGGCAGCGCGTTCGGCATCGCGGCCCAACACCTGTTCCCGTCGGTCGCCGGGCCGATCGGCGCCTATGGCCTCATCGGGATGGGCGCCGTCTTCGCCGGCGCCGCTCGGGCGCCGATCACCGCGGTCGTCATCATGTTCGAGCTGACCGGCGAGTACTCGATCATCCTGCCCCTCATGGCGGCGATCGTCCTCGCCTCCGGGGTGAGCCATCGTCTCTCCCCGGACACGATCTACACGCTCAAGCTGCGCCGCCGCGGGATCGACATCCACGCCCCGACCCCCGCGCCTCGGCCGAGTCTCGGTTCGCTCAGCGCCGTCATGAAGCCCCTGCCGACCGGCATCGACGCGCGCACGCCCCTCGTCGATGTGGCCGCACGGCTGTCGCGGACCCCCTACGGCGTGCTCCCCGTCGCCAACGTCGACGGGAGCTACCTCGGCATCCTCACCGCCCGCGCCGTCGCCGAGGCGCTCGCCGACGGCGAGCACGACACCGAGCGGGCCGCGATCATCACCGAGCTTCCGGCGACGGTCCACGAGGGCGACACCATCGAGAAGGCCGTCCAGGCCCTCAACCTCAGTGGCTGTGGCGGCATCCCGGTCTTCAGCAAGGACAGCGGCGAGCCGGTCGGGTGGCTCACCTACCGCGACGCGCTCGCCGCGCTGCGAGCCTGACGCGGACGACCCGTATGCCGCCCGGGACCGGGCGGCATACGGGCCGTTCGGGTGTGGCTAGACGATCTCGTTGAGGGCCTGGACGTCCACGCTCGGATGGTGCTCGCGGCTGGCCAACCGGACGTAGTTGCGGGCCAGGTGGTCCTTGCCCTCGCCGAGCACCGAGCCGACCCAGCCGAGGTCATCGGCGAGCTCGTCGGTGGGCGACTCGTGCAGCAGGAAGCGCCACAGCGCCTCCTCGAGGGCGTTGAAGGCGACCTGGATCTCCTCGATCCCGACGCCGGCGTGGAAGCGGTCGACCGCCACGCGCTCGGCGTGGTCGATCATGCTCATCGGCGTGTTGTTCTGCAGCGACTCGATGACGACGGCGAGCAGCTGGCGCAGCCGGTCCTGGGTGACCTCGGTCCCGACGGCAGCGTAGTGGTGGAGGCGGGCCTGGTCGATGGTCTCGCTCGCCTCGGCGATGAGGACGTCGGCGTGACCCTGGAGTCGGTCGGCTAGCTGCATCGGAAGCTCCTTTCGGACGGCGCCCGGGTTCCCTTCCGAGGAGCCGGGCGAGCCGCGGTCACCACGACAGGACCGGCTGGGCCGTGGTGCCGGGCCGGTGTCGTGAGAGCGGACACTCCGTCGTGCCACGCGCGGGTGGCTGTGGGCCTTACGTGGACAATGCTACGTCGACTTCGCGATGGCCCCGTTCAGATGGGCGATCGTGGCAGCGGTCACCGTGGGCGTTGCCGGCCGCCGAGATCGTCTGTGTGACAGGCACTCTGGCGTCTGCCTGCCGGGGGCGGGCCGCGTGGCGCGAGATATCGCCGCCCTGTGGTCTTCGTCACCGGCTAGTACCGGTACGTCCCGTGGATGATCGCTCGTCCCAGCGTCTTGAAGGCGAGGTTGAACGACACGACCGCCGCAGAGGCGTTCTCGTCGACGCCGAGGGTGGGTTGGCTCACCGCGTGGACGACGTAGAAGTAGCGGTGTGGCATGTCGCCCTCGGGCGGCGCGGCCCCCATGAAGCCGTGCTGCCCGCCGTCGTTGCGGCAGTGGAAGGCGCTGCCCGGCAGCGGTTCGGACGCGGCTCCCGTGGGGAGCGAGGTGACGTCAGCCGGGAGGTCGACGAGTACCCAGTGCCAGAAGCCGGAGGGCGTGGGCGCGTCGGGGTCGAAGCACGTGACGACATAGCTCTGGGTCCCCTCGGGGGCGCCGCTCCAGCTGAGCCCGGGCGAGGTGTTCCCCTTGGCGGCGACCTGGTCGTCCTTGAGCGGGGCGCCGTCGACGACGTCGGCGCTCGTGACGGTGAACGACGTCACCGTGGGGAGCAGGTCATAGGGGTTGGGGGCGACCGGACGGTCCAGGCTCATGCGTGCCTCCTCGGTGGTGTGGCGGTGCTACCGGGTTCACCTGAGGCTATTCCCAACGCACGCCGATGTAACGCCCTGGCGAGGAACCGCCCGAGGATTCGTCGGAGGACTCGTCGGGGAGCAGGCTGGGGCAGCCGGCGGGGGCACCGACCGTCATCGGCCGTCACCGTCACACGGCGAGCGGGGCAGCACTGCGGCGCAGCGCCATCGCGACGAGGGTGCCCGTTGCCACGGCGGCACTGGCCGCGCAGATGGCCCACACCGTCATGTAGCCGCTGAGCGGCGCATGAGCCGACCCGGCCGTGTCGATGGACCCGGTCGCCGAGAGGGCGATGGCGAAGACGCTGCTCGCGATCGCGCCACCGAGGGTCTTCGTCGTGTTGGTCATCCCGGTGGCGAAGCCGGTGTGGGTGGGCGGCGCCTCGACGGCCGCCGCCGCGGGCAGCGCGGCGACGAGGGCGCCGGACCCGATGCCCGCGATGACCATGTTCGTCATGAGCTGGGCCAGGCTGTCGTGCCGAGGCAGGAAGAGCAGGTAGCCGAGCGCGACGAGGCCGGCCCCGAGAGCGAGGGTCCATCGGGCGCCGAGGGGTCGGGCGATGACCGGGAGCAGCAGGGCTCCGACGGCGAGCGAGAACACGTAGCCGCCGATGATGTAGGACACGCTCGATGCCGTCGCGCCGAGGCCGTATCCGGTGACGACGGGATCGGTCCGGGCGAAGGTGGACAGGGGGATCTGCGCGCCGAGCAGCGAGGCGCCGATCAGTGCCGCGGTGAGCTGGATGGGCCATTGGGTCGGCGCGAGGAGCACCCGCAGGTCGACGAGCGGTTCGGGTACGCGCAGCTCGACCCGGGCGAACGGCACGAACGCCACCGCCCCGGCGAGCAGGACGACCCACGGCCATGGGCTGCCCGGGCCGAGGACCCGGAGCACCATGAGCCCGGCCATCACGAGGCCGATCGCCAGCGTGACGAGCCAGAACCCGGTCCAGTCGACCTTGCCGGTGGCGATGACCGGCACATGGGGTACCCCGAAGTAGATGGCGAACCAGGCCAGCGTGACGACGATGGCCGGCAGGGCCAGCAGCCCGGTCATCCCGATCGACGCGGCCAGTGCCCCGGATGTCAGCGCTGCGGCGATCACCCCGAGCTCCAGCGCCGCGACGAGGATGCTCGCCGCCACCCGGGTTCGCCGCTCGTCGCCCGAGGTCCGGCGATGGATGATGGCCACCTCCATCGGCAGCCAGACGACGTAGAAGCCCTGGAACGCCCAGGCGATGAGGAAGGTCCAGAAGGTCGGCGCCACCGCGACGCCCCACGACGCGGCGGCGGTGACGACGGTCGACCCGAGGAGCACCCTGCGGTGGCCGATGAGGTCGCCGAGCCGGGCGAGGATGGGCAGCACGAGGGCGGACACCATGAGCTGGGCCGCCTCGAACCAGTTGACGTCGGCGTCGTTGATGCTGAGGTGCCGGGCGATGTCGGTGTACAGCGGGGTGTAGTACCCCTGGAGCACGCCGCTCGCCAGCTCGACACAGACGAGGAACCCGACGATCGAGGCGATCTGACGCCCCGTGAACGCCATCGACCCCCCGCGCCGGCCGCCCTCCGGGGCGACGTCGGAGGCCGACCCGCCCCCCGGCATACCCGCTGAGCTCGGCGAGCCGCCACTCACGTCCTGACCCATCCCCGACCCCCTCGTCACAGGCTCTCGATGAGCCGCTGGTACCAGCGAATCCCCTCGACGAACGAGGCCACCTCGAGCCGCTCGTCGGCGTTGTGCAGGCTCTCCCGCTGGCTCGGCGTCATCCGGAACGGGTTGAACCGGTAGACCCGCGGCCACACCCGGTGGAAGTGACGGGCGTCGGTGGCGGCCATCATCACGTACGGCACCGGGACCGCATCCGGCATGACCTCGCGGATCGTGTCCGCGATGAGCCGGAACGCCGCGTCGTCGGTCGGCGACAGCGGGCTCGGCTCGTCGGCGGAGCGGACCCGCACGGTGACGGCGTCGTCGTCGACGACCTTGCGGACCCGTTCGACGGCCGAGGCCACGGTCTCCCCGACCATGACCCGCATGTTGACGGTGGCGCTGGCGGTCGCGGCGAGGACGTTGGCGGCGGGGGAGCCGCGCAGCTCGGTGACGGCGGTCGTCGTCCGGGTCATCGCCGCGGTCTCCGGGCCGAGGCGGGTGAAGGCCAGGGCCAGCCCCCTGCCGAGCCGTCCGGCATGCCGCGTGGCGAGCCGGACCGGGCCTGTCGCATACTCGCTCACCGTCTCGAGCATCTCGACCGTGGGCGGCGGGATGGTCGCTGGGAAGGGGTGGCGCTGGAGGCGGAGGATCGCGCGGGCCAGTCGCTCGCCGGCGCCGTGCCGCGGCGGCATCGAGGCGTGGCCGCCGGTCGCCGTGGCATGCAGCTCGAGGTCGACGATGCCCTTCTCGGTCACGCCGATGACGGCCAGGGGTCGGTCGACGCCGGGGAAGGCCTCGCTGGCGATGGTGCCGCCCTCGTCGAGGACGAACCACGGCTCGACCCCGCGGCGTTGGAGCTCCTCGACAGCGGCCTGGGCGGCGACGCCGGAGACCTCCTCGTCGCAGCCGAAGGAGAGCCAGACGTCGCGGGCGGGGACGTGTCCCGCCTCGACGAGGCGTTCGACCGCGGCGCAGATGGCGACAGCCGAGCCTTTGCAGTCGAGGGTGCCGCGCCCCCAGATGACGCCGTCCTCGACCACCCCGTCGAACGGCGGGTGCGACCACGCGTCGTCGGGGCTGATCGGGACGACGTCGAGATGGGCCATGAGGACGACCGGCTGGTCGCTGCTCCGTCCCGGCCAGCGGAAGAGAAGCGCGTCGTCCGCCAGCCGGGTGAGCTCGGCGGTCTCGTGCAGCCGAGGGAACCGCGTGACCAGGTCGGCGATGAGCCCCTCGAACGGCGTGTGGTCCGTCGATACCGGGTCGTCGGAGGCGATGGTCGGGAAGGACAGCGCCGAGCGCAGCGCCTCGAGGGCGGCCTCGTCGGTCAGGGGCATGGCGGACAGGGTATGCCGTGGGGCTACCGAGTGGTAGCCACACCCCGGTTCGAGGTATTCGGGTTGCGTCTGGTGGTGTCGGATTACCTCGAATGATGGGCGCGCTCGTGGTTCGAGGTATTCGGGTTGCGTCTGGTGGTGTCGGATTACCTCGAATCGGGGTAGGTGGTCGCTGGACTGCAGCGCGTCGAGCGCCGGTGACGGTTCCCGGCTGGTGTCATGGGGGCATGAGCGCTGAGGTCGTGGGCTGCCGGACCCGGGTACGCGTCTGGCGGGGTGGGTCCGTGGTCCAGGACGCGCCGCTGGACGACGCCCTCGACCGGCTGCTCACCGATCGGGATGCCCTGGTCTGGGTCGACCTCGTCGGGCCGAGCCGCGAGGACCTTGACCACCTCGCGGAGGAGATCGGCCTGGACCCGCTCTCCGTCGAGGACGCCATCGAACCGCACGAACGGCCCAAGGTCGTCCGGCATACCGGGCACCTGTTCTTCGTCACCTACGCGACGAGGCTGCGCGAGGACGTGCCGGAGTCCGACCCGACGGGGCGGCTGGAGCTGGACCGGGTGTCCGGCTTCGTGCTGCCCACGGCGCTCATCACCGTCCGACCGACCGACGCGATCGACATGGACGAGGTCGTCCGTCTCTGGGACGACAACCCTGACCTGCTGCTTCTCGGACCGGGGGCGCTCGTCCACGGGCTGCTCGACCACGTCGTCGACGGCCAGTTCGACACTATCCAGCAGCTGGACGACGAGATCGAGGACCTCGAGGACGTGCTGTTCGACGAGCGGCGGGCGGGCGGGTCGCTGCTGCGGGACGTATACGGGGTCCGCAAGGACCTGGTCCGTCTGCGTCGGATCGTCCTGCCCATGCGCGAGGTCGTCGGCGCGCTCCAGCGGCATCGCGACGACGACACCGGAGAGCTCGCCAGGTTCTTCGACGACCTCTATGACCATGTCATCCGAGCGGCCGAGTGGACCGAGTCGCTGCGGGACATGGTCGCCACGGTGTTCGAGACGAACCTGTCACTCCAGGACACCCGGCTCAACGTCGTCATGAAGCAGCTGGCCGCGTGGGCGGCGATCATCGCGGTTCCCACCGCGGTCACCGGCTGGTTCGGACAGAACCTGCCCTTCCCCGGCTTCGCGAGGGCGTCCGGGCTGTGGGCCAGCGTCGTTCTCATCGCCGCCCTGTCGGCGACCCTGTATGCCGTGTTCCGGCGCCGCGACTGGCTCTGAGCGCTGCCCCGAGGAGTCCCTGGGCGATTCCCATGCGGGTCCATGACGGATCCCCGCGGGTGCGAGGAGTGCGCCACATCCTCCGCGCCGGCCCGGGGGCCCGGGCTAGCGTCGAGGCGTGCCACCCCATGACGGCGTCGCCATCCGGACCGAGGGCCTGACCAAGACCTACGGCCATACCCGCGGTCTCGACGGCCTGGACCTGGAGGTCACCCGGGGCCAGGTCTACGGCCTGCTCGGGCCGAACGGCGCGGGCAAGACGACGACGATCCGGCTCCTTCTCGACCTGCTTCGCCCGACATCCGGATCGGTGACCGTCCTCGGACTGCGACCGCGTGAGGACGGGGTCGCGCTGCGCGGCCGGGTCGGCTACCTCGCCGGGGACTTCGTCGTCGACGGCCGGCAGACCGCCCGCGAGCTGCTCACCTACCTCGGCAACGTGCGGGGCGGCATACCCGCTCGCCGGATCGGAGAGCTGGCCGAGCGGCTCGACCTCGATCTCGACCGGCGGATCCGTGGGCTGTCGAAGGGCAACCGGCAGAAGGTGGGGGTCATCCAGGCGTTCATGCACGAGCCGGAGCTGCTCATCCTCGACGAGCCGACGAGCGGACTGGACCCGTACCTGCAGCGGGAGTTCGCCGTGATGGCCCGTGACGTGGCGGCGCAGGGGCGGACGGTCTTCATGTCCTCCCATGTCATGGGTGAGGTCCAACACACTGCCGACCGGGTCGGCATCGTCCGGGATGGCCGGCTCGTCGCCGACGAGGGGGTCGAGGAGCTCCGCCGGCGCTCCCGTCGCCGGGTCGAGGTCGTCCTCGACGAGGCGGCCCAGCCCGCGGACTTCGCCGCGCTCGCCGGGGTGAGCGACGTCGAGGTCGAGGGGACGAGCGTGCGGTGCCGCCTCGATGGTCGCGCCGACGAGCTCGTCAAGGCCCTCGCCCGGCACGGGGTCGTCACGCTGACCGCCGAGGAGCCGGACCTCGAGGAGCTCTTCTTCGAGACCGAGGGCGGGCCGGGTGTGGGCGACCGGCCGAGCGTGGCGGGCGGGCCGGGACCGGCAGGAGGTGACGACGGTGCTGCGTAACCCGTTCACGAAGTGGCTGTGGGACAACCGCCGGTCCATCCTCGGCTGGGCGGTCGCTGTCGTCGGGGTGGGCTCGATGTATGCCGCGTTCTGGCCGAGCATGGACAACCCGACGATGCGCCAGGCCATCGAGAGCTACCCCGAGTCGATCATGAAGGCGATGAACTTCACCGACCTCACCGCGGCCGGGTACCTCAGCGCCACGGTCTTCGGAATGATCGTCGCCACCCTGCTCGTCGTCCACGGCGTGATGGTCGGCACCCGGCTCGTCGCGGGGGACGAGGAGGCGGGTCTCCTCGACCTCGTCCTCGCCCACCCGATCAGCCGCGCCCGACTCGGTGTGCAGCGCTTCGCGGCCTACGCCGTCTCAGTGGTTGTCATCGTCGTCGGCCTGCTGCTCGTCGTCGAGGTGCTCGCCGCGGTCGTCGGCTTCGCCGGCGTGGGTTTCGGTGGCCTCGCTGCGATCAGCGTGCACCTGCTCTGCTTCGGGGTCCTCTTCGGCGCTGTCGGGTATGCCGTCGGTGCCGCCACCGGGCGACGCTCGCTGGCGATCGGGACCGGGAGTGGCCTGGCCGTCTTCGGGTTCGCCGCCAACGGGGTGCTACCCCAGGTGAGCGGCCTGGCGTGGACCCAGAACCTGTCGGCCTACTACTGGCTGACCGGAGAGGCGCCGATCGTCACCGGGGTCCAGTGGGGGCACCTGCTGCTCATGGTCGGGCTCGTCGCCGTGCTCGTGGCGGGCGGCACGTGGGCGTTCACCCGTCGCGACATCGCCGTCTGACACCGTCGCCCGTAGCCTCCGGACCGTCGCGAGGGGTGGCGATCCGCCCCTTCAGACCCCCTGAAGGGGCGGATCGCCACCCCTCGGCGCGAGGCTAGAGGCCGACGCTGCCCTGCATGATCCCGCCGTCGACGAAGAGGGTCGTCGCGGTGGCGTACCCACCCCGGCCGGAGGCGAGGAACACGACGGCGCCGGCGATCTCGTCCGGGGACGCCATCCGACCCATGGGGATCGCCGCGTTGAGCCGGGCCAGCTTGTCGGGGTCGGCCGAGGTCGAGGCGTTGATGGGGGTGTCGACGGCCCCGGGACCCACCCCGACCACCCGGATGCCGTGCTCGCCGAGCTCGACCCCCGCGGTCCGGGTCAGCATCCGCATCCCACCCTTGGACACGCAGTAGGGCGCGTTACCCGGCATCGGCCAGTCCTCGTGGACGGAGGAGATGTTGACGACGACCCCGCCGCCCCCCTGGGCGATGAACTGCTTCGCGGCGAGCTGAGTGCCGAAGAAGGCGCTCTTGAGGTTGATGGCCATGACCTTGTCGAAGTCGCTCTCGGTGCTGTCCAGCACCGAGGTCCGGGTCTCGACGCCGGCGTTGTTGACCATGATGTCGATCCGCCCGTAGGTCGCCACGGCCGTGTCGATGAGCCGCTGCAGGTCCTCGACCTTGCTCACGTCGGCGTCGACGCCGATCGCCTCGCCGCCCTCGGCCGTGATCTCCTCGTCGAGCTCGGCCGTCGCCTCGGGGTGGGCGACGTAGTCGATGACGACGTTCGCGCCCTCCTCGCCGGCGGCCTTGGCGATGGCCGCGCCGATCCCGCTGTTGCCGCCGGTGACGACGACGGTCTTGTCTTTGAGGAGCATGGTGGTCCTTCCGTATGCGGTGGGGTCAGCCCGGCGTCGACGTCGTGGCGTCGGGGCGTCCGGGTGTCGTGCAGATGAGGTGGGCGACCAGGGCGGTCCAGCCGGTCTGGTGCGAGGCGCCGAGACCGGTACCCGTGTCACCGTCGAAGTACTCGCTGAACGTCGGGTGCTCGGCCCACAGCGGACCCGTCCGGTGGTCGCGCGGGTCGCTCGGCCGGCGCCCGTCCGCCCTCGGCCGGAACAGGTCGATGAGCCGAGCCTCGAGCTCGCTCGCCACGTCGGCCAGGGCCACCCGCCGCCCGGACCCGGTGGGGATCTCGACGGTGAGGTCGTGCCCGGCGCCCGCGGCATACGTCCGCAGCGCGTCGACGAGCAGGGCGTTGACCGGCAACCAGAGCGGGCCACGCCAGTTGGAGTTGCCGCCGAAGAGGGCGGACGAGGACTCGGCCGGGTCGTACCGGATGCTCATCGTCGTGCCGGCGACCTGGGTCGTCAGGCCGTCGCGGTATGCCGCGGACAGGCTGCGGATGCCGTGCGGCGAGAGGAACTCGCCCTCGTCGAGGAGCCGGGCGAGCAGTCGCTCGTAGCGGGTCCGGTCGAGCAGGCTGAGCGTCGTGTGCGGCCCACCTCCGGACGTGCCGGGCGCGACGACGAGCGCCTCCATCTCGTGGGGGTGGTTGCGCTGGAGCCATCGCATCCGCTCGGTGAAGTCCGGCAGGTCGGTCTCGACCCAGGCCGGAGCGATGGCCACGCCGAGCAGGGGCAGCAGCCCGACGAGGGAGCGGACCCGCACCGGGTCCACCTTCCCGTCCGGCCCGACGAGGACGTCGTAGAAGAAGCCGTCCTGGTCGTCCCACAGGCCCACCTTCTCGCGGCCGAAGGACCGGGTCGCCCGCGCGATGGAGAGGAACCGCTCGAGGAAGGTCGTCGCGACGTCGTCCCACGCCGGGTCCCAACGGGCCAGCTCGAGCGCGATGCGGAGCATCGAGAGGCAGAAGAAGGCCATCCAGCTCGTCGCGTCGGACTGCTCGAGCCGCCAGCCGTCGGGGACGTCCTTGGAGCGGTCGAAGGCGCTGATGTTGTCCATCCCGAGGAACCCGCCCTCGAAGAGGTTCGAGCCGTCGGCGTCCTTGCGGTTGACCCACCAGGTGAAGTTCATCAGCAGCTTGCCGAGGATCCGGACGAGGAAGTCCCGGTCGCGGGACCCGTCGAGGACATAGACCTGCCAGGCCGCCCAGGCGTGGACCGGTGGGTTGACGTCGCTGAAGGACCACTCGTAGGCCGGAATCTGACCGTCCGGGTGCTGGGCCCACTCCCGGCACATGAGGACGAGCTGGTTCTTGGCGAAGGCCGGGTCGACATGGGCGAGGGCGACGCAGTGGAAGGCGAGGTCCCACGCGGCGAACCACGGGTACTCCCACTCGTCGGGCATCGAGATGACGTCGGCGAGGTAGAGGTGGCGCCAGCCGCTGTTGCGGCCCTGCGGCTCCGGCGCGCGGCGCTCCGGTGGCGGTGGCGGCCCGGCCGGGTCACCGGCGAGCCAGGCCGAGACGTCGTAGCGGTACAGCTGACGGCCCCAGAGCAGTCCGGCATACGCCCGGCGGGCGACGTGCCGGTCCGCCTCACTCACCCGGGCCGGGATGACGGAGCGGTAGAACAGGTCGGCCTCGGCGGCCCGGTCGGCGAGGACGGCGTCGAAGCCTGGTCCGAACGGGTCGGCGGTCCCGACCTCGGCGGTGAGCCGTAGCCGGACGGTGACGCTGGCGCCCGGGGCCACGGCGGCCCAGTGGTAGCGCGCGGCCGCCTTGGTCCCGGTCCGCTCGGGGTTGGCCAGGGACCGGTCGCCGCGGGTGACGGCGGCGTCGATGCCGTCCTTGGCGTAGGCCGTCGTGTTCCGGTCGGCGCCGAAGAGTGCCACCTCGTTGGTCTCGTTGTCACAGAACAGGAGCTCGGGGGAGCCCTCGGCGTAGAGGCGGTACCGGCCGAGGAGCCCGTGGGCCGCCTCGATGGCGACGGCACCGGCCGGGCCGGCCTCCGGGGGCGCCACCGCACGCAGGGTGGGTACCCGGTCGTCGCTGCCCCACCGCCAGGTGTTCCGGAACCACAGCTGGGGGAGGAGGTCGAGTGGGGCCGGGTCGGGGCCGCGGTTGGTCGCCTCGATCGTCACGCAGACGTCGTCGGGCGCCGCCTTGGCGTGGGTGAGCACGACGTCGAAGAAGCGGTCCTCGTCGAGGACTCCGGTGTCGACGAGCTCGTACTCCGGCTGGGTCCGGTCGCGGCGCGCGTTCTCCTCGCGCAGCGCGGCATACGGGTATGCCGCCTGTGGGTAGCGGTAGAGCATCCGGGCCCAGCTGTGGGTCGGGGTGGCGTCGAGGTGCCACCAGTACTCCTTGGCGTCCTCGCCGTGGTTGCCCTCGGCGTTGGTGAGGCCGAAGAGGCGCTCCTTGAGCCGGTCGTCGTGGCCGTTCCACAGGGCGAGCGCGAGGTTGAGGAAGCCGTAGCGGTCGCAGAGCCCGCCGATCCCGTCCTCGCCCCACCGGTAGGTGCGTTGGTGGGCGTGGTCGAACGGGAAGGAGGCCCAGGCGTCGCCGTCCGCAGAGTAGTCCTCACGGACGGTGCCCCATTGGCGTCCGGCGACGTAGGGGCCCCAGAGCCGCCAGGGGTCGGCGTCCCCTGGTGACTCCGCGAGGCGGGCGTGCTCGGCGCTGGCAGAGCCGGGCTGCCCGCCCCGCTCGGTACTCACCCGGTCGACCCTAGGCGGCGACCCTGGGTCCGCGCTGGGCGTCCGCTGGACGGGTGGTGTCGATCCGTCGGAGGGCAGTGCTGCCCGAAATCGGGCAGGATTTTGGAGTTGAGCCGGAGTTGGCCCATGATCGAGGGGTGCACCACCCCGAACTCGTCGAGCACGTCGCCGCCACGACCGGCCTGCCCCTCCCCGAGGCGTCCCGGGTCGTCGAGGACGTGATCGCGTTCCTCGGGGAGTCCGTGGCCGAGTACGTGCGACGTCGCCATGCATGGCTGCAGAGCCGCGGTGCGACGAACGCGGAGATCCTCCCGGTCATCCAGCGCGAGCTCCGGACCCGCCCGTTCCGGGCGCCCGAGCTCAGCGAACGCCAGATCCGGCGGCTCGTCTACGGCTGACCCGAGGGCGTCCGCCCCCTGCCATCTCGACCCGACCGACAACCTCGACCCGTAGGGAGCTCGACATGTGTGGAATCGTCGCGTACGTGGGGGGCCAGCAGGCCGCGCCGCTCCTCGTCGAAGGCCTCACCCGCCTGGAGTACCGCGGCTACGACTCGGCCGGGCTCGCGGTCCTCTCACCCTCCGGTGCGCCGAAGGTGGTCCGGACGGTCGGGCGGGTGCGGGACCTCCAGGAGGCGATGCCCAAGCGGATGTCCGGTGGCGTCGGCATCGGCCACACCCGGTGGGCCACCCACGGGGCGGCGACCCAGTCGAACACCCACCCGCACGCGAGCGAGTCCGGACGAGTCCTCGTCGTCCACAACGGCATTCTCGACAACGCCGAGGCCCTGCGGCAGCGGCTCGTCGACGAGGGCGTCACGCTGACCTCGGACACCGACACCGAGGTGCTCGCCCACCTCATCGAGCGCGCCGCCGACGAGACCCTCGAAGGCAAGGTCCTCGCGGCCCTGCGCCAGGTGTCCGGGACGTATGCCGTCGCCGTCGTCAGCGCGGACCACCCGGATCGCCTCGTCGTCGCCCGCAACGGCTCGCCCCTCGTCCTCGGGGTCGGCCAGCGCGAGATGTTCGCGGCGAGCGACGTCAGCGCGCTGGTGCGGCATACCAGCCAGGTCGTGCACCTCGACGACGGTGAGGTGGCCACCCTGACCGCGGACGGGTTCCGGACCTTCACCCTGGACGCGGCGGAGGTGAGCAAGCCCACCGAGACGATCGACCTCAGCGCCGACGAGCTGGAGATGGGCGGGCACGCCCACTTCATGCACAAGGAGATCTGGGAGCAGCCCGAGACCGTGCCGCGGATGCTGAGCGGCCGCCTCGACGACCGCTTCGCGACCGCGCGGCTGGACGGACTCCGCCTCGACCCGCGCGAGCTGCGGGCGTTCCGACGGGTCAAGATCCTCGGGTGCGGGTCCTCGTACTACGTCGGCCAGGTGGGCGCGTCGATGATCGAGGACCTCGCCCGCATCCCGGCGGACGCCGAGCCGGCCTCGGAGTTCCGGTACCGCAACCCGATCATCGAGCCGGACACCCTCTACATCGTCGTGAGCCAGTCCGGTGAGACGGTGGACACGCTGTTCGCCGTGCGCGAGGTCCAGCGCAAGGGCGGGCGGGCCATCGGCCTCGTCAACGTCGTGGGCTCGTCGATCGCGCGGGCGTGCGACGGCGGCATCTACCTGCACGCCGGTCCGGAGGTGGCCGTCGCCTCGACCAAGGCGCTGACCCACATGGGCATCGGGTTCGCCATGATCGCCCTGCTGCTGGGCCGGGTCCACGACCTGTCCTTCACCGAGGGCGAGCGGATCCTGCATGGCCTGAGGCGGCTCCCCGAGCAGATCGAGGAGATCCTCGCTCAGGAGTCGGCCTATGCGCTCGTCGCGAAGCGGCTCGCCGAAGCGACGAGCCTGTTCTTCATCGGGCGGGTGCGCGGCTTCCCCGTCGCGCGCGAGGGCGCCCAGAAGCTCAAGGAGGTCTCCTACCTGCACGCCGAGGCGTACGAGACGAGCGAGCTCAAGCACGGCCCCCTCGCCCTCATCTGCGAGGACATGCCGACCATCGCCATCGTCCCCGACGACGAGCTGCTCCACCGCAACCTCGGCGCGATCCACGAGATTGAGGCGCGGCGTGGCCCCGTCATCGCGGTCACCCACCCCGGGGTCGAGCTGCCCGCCGGCGTCACGCCGGTCGTCGTGCCCAAGAGCGAGCCGGAGCTCGACCCGATCCTCATGACGATCCCGCTCCAGCTGCTCGCCTACCACACCGCCTTGACGCTGGGACACGACATCGACCGGCCCCGGAACCTCGCGAAGTCGGTCACCGTCGAGTGACGGAGCGGCCGAGGCGGCGGCGAGGCGGCGAGGCGGCGAGGCGGCGAGGCGGCGAGGCGGCGAGGCGGCGGCGGGGCTCAGCCCTCTGCTGCCCACTCGAGGAGGACGTCGCCACCCTGGACGGCGTCACCGACGGAGACGCTGAGTGCGGCAACCGTCCCGTCCCTCGGAGCGGTCACCTCGGTCTCCATCTTCATCGCCTCGAGGATGACCATCGTGTCTCCGGCCTTGACGCTCGCGCCCTCCTCGGCGACGACCTGCAGGACCGTCCCGGCGATCGGTGCGACGAGGGCGTTGGCGTTGGTGCCGGGGGCCTTGGCGACCGTCGGGGTCAGGGCATAGGCGGAGTGGCTGGCGGTCGTAGCCGGCCCGAGAAGGATCGGTGCCGTTTCCTCCTCAACCTCGACGTCGACGTCGTACTCGATGCCGTTGACCGTGACCTTGAGCTTCATCTTCTCTGTCCTTCGTCAGCCGCGGGGGATGGCGTGGGAGTACTGGACCTCGGCGCGACCCTGCTTGGCCCAGGTCGTGTGACGGCGCAGGTGGACCTGCTTCACCGTGGCGCGTTTGCCGAGGTATGCCGCGCAGGCCGCGGCGATGGCGAGCAGCACGTCGTCGGCCACCTCGTTGCTCGGGTGGACCGCCTCGAGACGGGCCTCCAGCGTGCCGATCCGGTCGGTGAGGGCCGTGACGGCGTCGGTGAGCAGGCGGACCTGCCCGGCCAGGTCGTCGCTGGGCGGCCCGGCCGGCGTCCGGGTCCGGTCGGCGCTCACAGTGGGATCAGCCCGTGCTTCTTGGGCGGGCGCAGGTCGCGCTTGCCGCTGAGGGTCTCCAGAGCGCGGGCGATGACGGCGCGCGTCTCGCCGGGCTCGATGATGGCGTCGACCAGTCCGCGTGAGGCGGCGACATACGGTGTCGAGAACGCCTCCCGGTACAGCTGGACGAGCTCGGCACGCTTGGCATCCGGGTCGTCTGCCTCGGCGATCTCCCGTCGGAAGACCACGCCGGCTGCGCCCTCGGCGCCCATGACGGCGATCTCGGCGGTCGGCCAGGCAAAGACCCGGTCCGCCCCGAGATCCTTGCCGCACATCGCGAGGTACGCGCCGCCATAGGCCTTGCGCAGGACGACGGTGACCTTCGGGACCGTCGCGGCCGAGTAGGCGAAGAGCATCTTGGCGCCGTGCCGGATGATGCCGCCGTACTCCTGGGCCACTCCGGGGAGGAACCCGGGGACGTCGACGAGGGTGACGAGCGGGATGTTGAAGGCGTTGCAGAACCGGACGAACCGGGCTCCCTTGTTCGAGGCGTCGATGTCGAGGACCCCGGAGAGGACCGCTGGCTGGTTGGCGACGATCCCCACCGTGTTGCCGGCGATCCGGGCGAACGCGATGACGAGGTTGTCGGCCCGCCCCGCCTGCACCTCGAGGAAGTCGCCCGCGTCGGCGATCCCGGCGATGACCTTGCGGATGTCGTACGCCTTCTTCGGGTCGTTCGGGAGGATCTCGCACAACGCGTCGTTGCGGGTCACCTCCTCGAAACCCTCGACGTACGGTGCGTCCTCGGTGTTGTTGCTCGGCAGGAAGCTGAGCAGCTTCTTGCAGAGGAACATCGCGTGCTCGTCGTCCTCGGCGACGAAGTGGGTCACACCCGACAGCCCCATGTGGGTGCCGGGTCCACCGAGCTGTTCGGCGGTGACCTCCTCACCGGTCACCTGCTTGATGACGTCCGGGCCGGTGATGAACATCCGCGACGCCTTGGTCTGGATGATGAAGTCGGTGAGGGCCGGGGAGTAGGCCGCCCCGCCCGCGCACGGCCCGGCGATGACCGAGATCTGCGGCACGAGCCCGGAGAGCGCGACGTTCTGGAAGAACACCTTCCCGTAGCCGGAGAGCGAGTCGATGCCCTCCTGCACCCGGGCGCCACCGGAGTCGTTGACGAAGACGAACGGCGTGCCGTTCTCGAGGGCCCCATGCATCGCGTCGGCGACCTTGACCGAGTGCATCTCCCCTGCGGAGCCGCCGGCGACGGTGAAGTCCTGGCTGGCCAGGTGGATCGGCCGGCCGAGGACGGTCCCGGTCCCGGTGACCACACCGTCGGCAGGCATGACTGCCTTGTCCATCCCGAACAGCGTGGTGCGGTGCTCGGCGAAGAGCCCGAGCTCCTCGAAGCTGCCCGGGTCGACAAGGTCCTCGATCCGCTCCCGGGCGGTTCGCTTGCCCTGCTCGTGCTGCTTCTCGATCCGCTTCTCGCCACCCCCGGCCTGGACCTCGGCCTTGCGCTTGCGCAGCTCGGCGATGCGTTCGGTCATGGTTGGGCCGTTGGCGGTCTTCGTCTTCTTCGTCACTGTCGTGTCCTCCGTGTCCCGTGCTCAGCCGGGGCGACCGTCGTGGCGGTGGGTGGGGTGGTCATCGGACGGTCCGCCTCAGGCGGGCTTGACGCCGACCTTGTGGGCGCGGCCGTCGACGGTGATCTCGTACGTGATGGGCATCCGGACCGGGCCGGCGCCGGAGTCCCCGGCGGCCGCGGCGCGCTCGGCCTCGAGCTCGGCCGGATCCTTGCCCACGTTCTTCGGGCCCTCGTGTCGGGAGGCGAAGAACGTCGGCGCGACCTTGGGGAACATCGCGTAGGTGAGGACGTCCTCGTCCGTGCCGTCGAAGCCGTCGAGCTCGGCGGCCTGGACCGCCAGCGCGGCCCACTCGTTCTCGATGAGGTCGGCAGGCCGCCTCGTGATCGGTTCCTTGTTCGCCTGGGCCTGCGCCTTGGCGATGATCTCGGGGTCGCGCTCGCCCCGGGTGTGCCCGTAGTAGCCGAGCATGAGGTCGGCGAACTCGGCGGTGAGCACCTGGTAGGGGCCCATGAGGACGTTGAAGACGGCCTGGGTCCCGACGATCTGGCTCGATGGGGTGACCAGCGGCGGGTAGCCCGCGGCCCGGCGGACCCGGGGCACCTCGAGGAGAACCTCCTCGAGGCGGTCGCCGGCACCCTGCTGGGTCAGCTGCGTCTCCATGTTGGAGATCATCCCGCCCGGGATCTGGCTCTCGAAGATGTCGGTCTCGACCGTGAAGCCCGACAGGAACTGGGCGTAGCGCGGCTTGACCTTGGCGAAGTGGTCCTTGATGGCGTGCAGCCGGACGTGGTCGAGGTCGGCGACGAAGCCGGTGCCGTCGAGCATCTCGATGACCGACTCGGTCGGGTTGTGGCCCGGGCCCAGGCTCATCGACGAGATGGCGGTGTCGACGACATCGGCACCGGCCTCGATGGCCTTCATCAGGGAGACCTGGGTGACGCCCGTGGTGGCGTGGCAGTGGACGTTGACCTGCATGTCCGGCAGCGCGTCCTTGATCGCCTTGACGATGTCGTATGCCGGCTGCGGCTTGAGCAGGGCGGCCATGTCCTTCAGCGCGAGGGAGTCGCACCCGAGGTCGGCGAGATCCTTGGCGAGGTCGACGAAGACGTCGACGTTGTGCAGCGGGGAGGTCGTGTAGCAGATCGTCCCCTGGGCGTGCTTGCCGGCCTTCTTCACCGCCGCGATGGCGCGCTCGACGTTGCGGACGTCGTTGAGGGCGTCGAAGACCCGAAAGACGTCCATGCCGTTCTCGGCCGCCTTGTCGACGAACCGGTCGACGACATCGTCGCCGTAGTGCCGGTAGCCGAGCAGGTTCTGGCCGCGCAGCAGCATCTGCAGCCTGCTGTTCGGCATGAGCCGTCGGAACGTCCGCAGCCGCTCCCACGGGTCCTCGTTGAGGAAGCGTATGCACGAGTCGAACGTGGCTCCGCCCCAGCATTCGACACTCCAGTAGCCGGCCGCGTCGATATCGGCGCAGGCGTCCACCATGTCCTCCATGGCCATGCGGGTCGCCATCAGACTTTGGTGCGCGTCCCGCAAGGCCAGCTCCGTGATCCCGACCGTACGCTGCGAGCTCATGGCATCAGCCTTTCACCCCGGTGCCATTCACAGAAATCGTGGCGGAAATGGAAATACCCCGGGGAGTAAGCGTTCGTGCGGGGGCTATTCCGCCGGGGTGACCAAGGACACGAGGTCGGCGATGGAGTCGACGACATGGCTCGGCCGGTAGGGGTACTGCTCGATGTCGCGGGCAGCGGTCGACCCGGTGAGGACGAGGATCGTCTCCAGGCCGGCCTCGAGGCCGGACACGATGTCGGTGTCCATCCGGTCGCCGATCATCACGGTCGTCTCGGAGTGCCCCTCCACGTGGTTGAGCGCACTGCGCATCATGAGCGGGTTGGGTTTGCCGACGAAGTAGGGGGCGCGACCCGTCGCCGTCGAGATGAGCGCGGCCACGGATCCCGTTGCGGGCAGCGTGCCGTGCTGGCTGGGGCCGCTCGTGTCGGGGTTCGTCGCGATGAACTGTGCCCCGTTCTCGATGAGCCGGATGCCCTGGGTGATGGCCTCGAAGGAGTAGGTCCGGGTCTCGCCGAGGACGACGTAGTCGGGGTTGCGGGAGGTGAGGACGTAGCCGACCTCGTGGAGGGCCGTGGTCAGTCCGGCCTCGCCGAGGACGAAGGCCGAACCTCCGGGGCGCTGCTCCGAGAGGAACTTGGCGGTGGCGAGTGCCGAGGTCCAGATCGCGTCCTCGGGGACGTCGATCCCGCTGCCGAGGAGCCTGGCGCACAGGTCCCGGCGGGTGAAGATCGAGTTGTTCGTGAGGATGAGGAATCGGCGTCCCGATGCCTTGAGCGCCTCGACGAAGTCGGCAGCCCCGGGGATCGCCTCCTCCTCGTGGACGAGCACCCCGTCCATGTCGGTGAGCCACGTCTCGATCCGGCGAGTTTCCGTCACGCCCTCCATTGTGTCGGAGTCATGCCCTTCTGTATGCCGCGGTCCAGCTTCGCCGTGTGCCGGACTTCCCTTACCTCTGCTAGCAGACCTTGGGCGACTCAGCAGAAGTCCCACCCTCTGCTGAGTCGCCGAACCTCTGCTAGCAGAGGTTCGTGGGAGGGGGCAGACGGGTGCTCCGGGGCGGTGGGCCGGGGCGGTGGGCCGGGGCGGTGGGCCGGGGCGGTGGGGGTACGCCTCAGCGGTCGGCGAACGGGACCAGCACGGCGGCGACGAGCGGCCCGACCGTCGTGAGGTCGTAGCCGCCCTCCTGGACCAGGGCCGTCGGCACGCCCAGCGCGCGGAGCGCCTCGCCGGCGGCCGAGAACCCGGCGGGGGTCACCTGGAGCGGGCTCTCCGGGTCGCCACCGGCCGAGTCGACGCCGAGCGAGACGACGAGCCCTTCGACGCCGAGGTCGCGCGCCTCGCCCGCCAGGGCGGCGACGGCCGCGACGAAGGCCTCGTCCCCGCTGCCCTCGGCGAGCGGGAGGTTGCGGTTCCAGCCCTCGCCCGCCCCGCGGCCGGTCTCGTCGGCGAAGCCCAGGTAGTGCGGGAACCACCCGGCGCCCGGGTCGACGTGCACCGACCCGTAGAAGACGTCATCGCGGTCATAGAACACCGTCTGGGTGCCGTTGCCATGGTGCGCGTCGATGTCGATGATCGCCACCGACCCCGACCCGGCGCGCCGCATCGTCTCGGCAGCGACAGCGGCGTTGTTGAGATAGCACGACCCGCCGAACGCCTCGCGCGTCGCGTGGTGGCCGGGGGGGCGGCACAGTCCGTATGCCGTCCGCCCGCCGATGGCGAGCTCGGCGGCGGTCTGCGCGATGTCGGCACTGACCCGGGCGGCCTGCCAGGTACCCGGACCGACGAGCGTCATCGTGTCGTAGCAGTAGCGCCCGGCGGCCGCGTGGGTGGCGACCGGCTCGCGCAGCGGCAGCCCCTGGAGGAACCCCCGGGTGGGGAAGACGTAGGGGACGACGCGGTCCTGACCGACCTCGGCGGCATACGGCCCGGCGGCCCAACGCTCCGCGGCGGAGGCGAGCCAGTCGAGCAGCTCCGGCGCGTGGACCGAGCGGAGGACCTCGTCGTCGTACCCGGTCGGCGGGGCGAGGTCCGCGCCCAGGGACTCGAGGGTGGAGCGGATGGCGGGGACGCGGCCGGGGACCTCGGTCCCGGGCGTGCGGACGCCGACCCAGATCTCGGCGTTCGGCTCGTGCCGCTCCGTCAGGGGATCGGTGACCACGGTCAGTCCGGCAAGCGGGCGGTCGGGCATGCTGTGCATCATGGCACGCGTCGTGGACCTTCCCCTCGTCATCGGCAGGTTCCCGAGTGGGCCTACCGCCTCGATCATCGACGTGCCCGGCGTCGGCGTGGGTCACGCGACCGTCTGGCGCGACGAGGCCGACCCTCCCGTGGGACGTGGCGTGGCCCGTACGGGTGTGAGTGTCGTTCTCCCAGTGGCGGATCCGTACCGCACGCCGGTGCCAGCAGGTGGCGCGGTCCTCAACGGCGCGGGCGAGTGCACGGGCTTCCTCGCGGCCGGCGAGTGGGGCCTTCTCGAGTCGCCGATCTTCCTCACCTCGACGATGCAGCTGGGCCGGGTCTACGACGCGGCGTGCGAGCTGATGATCGAGGCGAACGAGGAGGTCGGCACCGACGTCGTCATCCCCGTCGTCGGCGAGTGCGACGACTCACATCTCAACGACGCCAGGCGGATGCAGGTCACCCGGGAGGACGTCGCGGCGGCATATGCCGCGGCCCGCGCGTCGGTCGGTTCGGGGGTGGCGCCGGAGCAGGGGGCCGTCGGCGCGGGCACGGGGATGAGCTGCCTGGGCTTCAAGGGCGGCATCGGGACGGCATCGCGCGTGCTGCCGTCGGGGTATGTCGTCGGTGTCCTGCTGCTGACGAACTTCGGTGTGCGAGAACGGCTGACGATCGGCGGTATGCCGGTGGGCCGCCTGCTGCCGGGACCGGTTGCGGACCCGGTGCCCCCGGACGCGGGGTCGTGCGTCGGGCTGGTCCTGACCGACGCGCCGGTGGACTCGGCCGGCTGTGTCCGGCTGGCCCGACGGGTGGGGTTGGGCTTGGCCCGGACCGGGAGTGTCGCGACCCACGGCAGCGGGGAGATCTTCCTCGCCGGCTCCACGACGCTGGCGGCGCCGCGCGGAACCCGGGCGAGCGTCACCCCGCTGCACGGCAACGAGCACGACGACCTCTTCGAGGCGGTCGTCGACGCGGCCGAGGAGGCCGTGATCGCGAGCTTGCTGGCGGCACCGACCGTCGTGGGTCGCGAGGGGCATGTCGTCCCCGGGCTCGACGTCGACGCGGTCCGCGAGATCCTCGCGGGCTCCGGGCCTCGCTGACCAGCGGGCCGGTCGGCTTCTCCGGGGTCAGAGCGCGGCGTGGCAGGCAGCGGCGTGGGCGCCGGAGCCGGTCAGGACCGCCGGTGACTCCGTCTCGCACCGGCTCCGCAGGGCGGTGTCGGAGGACGCGGCATACAACGGGCACCGCGGTCGGAAGCGGCAGCCGTCCGGCACCTTCGTCGCGTCCGGGGGCTCGCCCGTCAGGACGACCGGCTCGAGCTCGTTGATCTCGGGGACGACGGACAACAGCGCCTGGGTGTAGGGATGCTGCGGCCCGTCGAGGACCTCCTCGACGGTTCCGCTCTCGACGATCCGGCCGAGGTACATGACGGCGATCCGGTCGGCGATGTTCCACGCCAGGCCGAGGTCGTGGGTGACGACGACGACGGTGAGGCCGAGCTCGTCGCGCAGCTTGAGCAGCAGGGCGAGGATCTCGCCGCGCACCGAGGCGTCGAGGGCCGACACCGGCTCGTCGGCGACGATGACGTCCGGCTCGAGGACGAGCGCGCCGGCGATGACGACGCGCTGGCGCTGGCCCCCGGACAGCTCGTGCGGGTAGCGGAGGAAGAACTTCTCCGGCGGCCGCAGCCCGGCCTTGGACAGCGCCGCCGACACGAGCTCGACCTCGTCGCCGGGCACGTGGTGGATCCGCAGCCCTTCGGCGACCGCCTCGAAGACGCTGTGTCGCGGGTTCAGCGCGCCGGCCGGGTCCTGGAGGACGAGCTGGACGTGACGTCGGTACGCCTTGAGTGCGGCGGCCTTGCGCGGCAACGCGTCCCCGTCGTGTGACACGCCACCGCTCGTGGGCTGGATGAGCCCGAGCAGGGCACGCGCCAGGGTCGACTTGCCACATCCGGACTCCCCGACGAGCGCGAGGATCTCGCCGCGGTCGACCGCGAGGTCCACGCCGTCGACCGCGCGGACGACCTCACGGCCCCGGCGGAACGTCACGTGGAGGTCGTGAACCGCGAGCTGGGGTCCGGAGCCCGTCGGAGCTGCGCTGCCCGGCGTGGCGACCGGCGTTGCGCTGTGGTCGTCGGCCGTCATCGCGCCTCCTCCGGGGTCGCGGGGGTCACGGGGTGCAGGCAGGCGACCTCGCGGCCGTCGAGCGGCTCCAGCCGGACGTCACCGGAACGGCAGTCGTCGCGGGATCGGGGGCAGCGCGGGTGGAAGGCACACCCGTCGGGCAGCTCGGCAAGGTCCGGCGGGTCGCCCGCGAGCCCGGCCGGCCGGTAGCGGGAGCCCAGCTCGCCGATCGTCGGGAACGCCCCGGACAGGCCGGCCGCGTACGGGTGACGCGGCGCGTCGAACACGCCCTTGGCGTCGCCGCTCTCGACGACCCGGCCGGCATACATGACGTTGACGCGGTCGCACTCGGCGGCAAGGACGGACAGGTCGTGGCTGATGATGACCAGGCCGAGCCCGCGCTCGCGGACGAGCTCCTTGAGCAGGGCGAGGATCTGGGCCTGGACCATGACGTCGAGCGCGGTCGTCGGCTCGTCCGCGATGAGGAGCCGGGGGTTGCAGGCGAGCGACATGGCGATCATGACGCGCTGCCGCTGACCGCCCGAGAGCTGGTGCGGGTATGCCGTGGCCCGGCTCGCCGGGATGCCCACCTGAGCGAGCAGGTCGATGGCCCGGCCGCGGGCCTCGTCCGCGCTCACCTGCTCGTGCAGCAGGATCGGCTCGGCGACCTGGCGGAGCACTCGCTGCACCGGGTTGAGCGAGTGCAGGGCCCCCTGGAACACCATGGACGCCTCCGCCCACCGGATGTCGCGGACCCGCCCCCACGTCATGTCGAGCACGTTCTCGCCCTCGAGGAGGATCCGGCCGCTCACCGATGCCGATGCCGGCAGCAGCCGCAGCACCGACGAGGCGACGGTCGACTTGCCGCACCCGGACTCGCCGGCCAGGCCGACGACCTCGCCGGCCGAGACGGTGAGGTCGACCCCGCGCACGGCCGGGACCGGACCGGTGCGGGCGGCATACGTGACGTGCAGGTCCTCGATCTGGAGCAGCGGGCCGTCGGCGGCCGGGGTCGAGCCGGCGGGCGCGGGAGAGGTCGTCGTCATCAGCGCTCCGTCGCCCGCGGCGTGAGGACGGCCTCGAGGGCGCGTCCGACGAGCATGAAGGCGAGCACGACGAGGACGACGGCGATCCCGGGAGGCAGGACGTACCACCACTTCCCGGAGGTGATCGCACCGGTGGACTGGGCGCCGTCGAGCATCGTGCCCCAGGAGACGTGGGTGGGGTCGCCGAGCCCGAGGAAGGACAGCGTCGTCTCGGAGAGGATCGCGATGGCCACGGTGAGGGTGGTGTTGGCCAGGACGAGCGGCATGACGTTGGGCAGGACGTGCCGGCTCATCCGGTGCCAGTGGCCGGCGCCGAGCACGGTGGCCCGCTCGAGGTAGGGCCGGCCCTCGATCGCCAGCGTCTGGGCGCGTACGAGCCGTGCGGTGCCCGGCCACGAGGTGATGCCGATGATGACGATGACGTTGACGAGGGAGGCGCCGCGGACGCTGGCCAGGACGATGGCGAGCGGCAGGAACGGGATGACGAGGAACCAGTCGGTCACCCGGTTGAACGCCTCGCCGCCCCAGCCGCGGAAGTGACCCGCCGCGATGCCGAAGAAGGTCCCGATGACCATCGAGATGGCGGTGGAGGCGAGCCCGACGACGAGCGACACCCGCGAACCCCAGATGAGCAGGGTGAGCACCGACCGCCCGTTCTCGTCGGTCCCGAGGAGGTACCCGGCGCTCGGCGGCGCGAGCGAGGGCGCCGTGGCCTTCGTGACGAGCAGGCCGTCGCTGTTGGCGAGCACCGGAGCAAGCGCGGCGACGAGGACGAATGCCGCGAGCATGGCGAGGCCGACGAGCCCGGCCCGGTTGCGCCGGAACTCGCGCCAGAACCGGCCCATGCTGCGACGGCGCCGCTGCCAGGCGATGGCGCGCGGGCTCATCGAGGAGACCGACGGCGGGGTGTCGGCGGGTGCATCGACCGGGGCGTCGGCGGGGCTCATGCCGTCCTCACTCGGGGGTCGAGAACGCCGTACAGCAGGTCGGCGAACAGGTTCGCGAGGACCACCCCGACCGAGATGACGAGGAAGATCGCCTGGAGCAGGGGCACGTCGGGGCCGCGCAGGGCCTGGTACGTGAGCTGGCCCAGTCCCGGCCAGGAGAACACCGACTCGACGGTGATGGCGCCGCCGATGATGAAGCCGAGGTTGAGGAAGATGAGCGTCATCGTCGGCAGCATGGCGTTGGGTACCGCATGCCGGCGGCGGACCAGGTCGTCGCGCAGCCCCTTGGCCTTGGCGGTCACCAGGTAGTCCGACCCGATCTCGTCCAGCAGCGAGGAGCGCATGACGAGCGTGTACTCGGCGAGGTAGGCGAGGGTGAGGGTGGCCACCGGGAGGGTCAGGTGGAGGAGCACGTCGCCCAGCTGGGCGCCCATCCCTCCGTCGATCCCGACCGAGGTCATCCCACCGCTGGGAAAGATCCCGGGCATGAAGCCGATGCCGGCGGAGAACAGGATGAGCAGGAGCATGCCGAGCCAGAACTCCGGCATGGCGTACAGGATGATCGAGAAGGTCGTCGCGGTCCTGTCGAACCGGCTACCGGCCCGCCACGCTCCCCGGATGCCCATCCAGGTCCCGAACACCGTGGCGAGGATCGTCGCGGTGCCGACGAGCAGCACGGTGGGCCACACCCGCTCGCCGATCACCGAGAACACCGGCTGCCGGAACTGCAGCGACAGCACGTCGGGGTTGAAGGGGTTGCGCAGGTAGGACCAGAACTGCACCCAGAGCGAGTCGTCGAGATGGAGGCTGCGCCGGAGCGCGGCGAGCTGCGCGGGGTCGATCTGCCGACCCCGGGTGTAGCTCTTCACCGCGTCTCCGGGCAGCATCCGGAACAGGAAGAAGTTGAACACGAGGACGAACAGGAGGGTCAGCGCTGACGTGCCGACCTTCCCGGCCACCCATCGGACGGTGGCGTTCACTCGCGGTCGGCCGCCGTCTGCCGGTTGCGACGCATGAGGAGGAACCCGCCACCCAGCAGAACCACGAGCGCGACGGCACCACCGACGAACAGCCCGGTGGACGAGCCACCCGAGGTCGTGGCGGCCGCGTCGGTCGTGCCGGTCGCCTTGGCGTTGGCCGCGTCGTAGTCGGCCTTCGTCATGACGTTGCGATAGGTGTACGTGCCGTACTGGAAGATGATGACGCCGTCCGGCTCTGGCTGGTTGACGACCCCGGCGATCTTGTCGCTGCGGTACGCCTGTAGGTCGTCGTAGTAGTACTCGACGAGGTAGGGCGCGTCGTCGTAGAGCATCTTCTGCGCCGCCTTGACCGTGTCGGCCCGCTGGGCCGGGTCGATCTGGGTCTTCTGCTTGGCGTACAGCGCGTCGTAGGCCGGGTTGCAGTAGAACCCGTCGGACAGGCCGGCCTGGATCTGGCCGCCCTCCTTGTAGGACCGCTGGTCACAGGTGAACACCGACAGCTGGAAGTCCGGGTCCGGCTCGACGACCCAGCCCCACTCGAACATGTCGAAGTTGCCCGTCGTGACCGCCTCGGTCAGCTGGTCCTCGGAGATCGTCTTGGGGATGATCTGGACCCCGACCTGGGCGAACCACTCCTTGACGAACTGCATCGTCGTCTGCGAGGGCTTGGACTCGGAGCGGGCGAAGAAGCGGAACTTCAGCGGGTGGGTTCCGTCGGGCATCCTCCGGATGCCGTCGGCCCCGCGCTTGTAGCCGGCCTCGTCGAGCAGCTTGTTGGCCTCGGCGATGTTGAAGTCGTAGGGCTGGGGTGCCTCGTAGTGCAGCGACGAGTACATCGATGGGATGACCCCGGTGGCCACCGAGCCGTAGCCGCCGGCGGCGCGCTGCAGGATCGTGTTGAGGTCGACGGCGTGCGCGAGGGCGACCCGGACGCGCTTGTCCTTCAGCGCCGGGTGGCCGTCACCGATCGGGGTGCCGTTGGTGAGCGCCGCGCCGTAGTTGAAGGCGATCTCGTTGAAGCCGGAGTACTTCGCCGCGACGGTCGTGATCCCGTCGACACCCTTGAGCGAGTTGAAGACGTTGGCCTCGAGGCTGTCGGCGATGTCGATCTCGCCCTTGCGCAGGGCCTGGGCGAGCGCCTCGGCGCTGGAGTAGACGCGGAAGACGACCTCGTCCATGTGCGGTGCGCCACCCCAGTAGTCCTTGTTGGCGGTGAGGCGCACGTACTGGCCGACCTTGCGCTCGGCGAGGACGTACGGCCCGGAGCCGACCGGTGCCGGGGTGCCGCTGGGGTCGTTCTTGAACGTCGAGACCTGCTTCTCACTGACCTGCTTCCAGATGTGCTCGGGAAGGATCGGCACCGCGAGGTGGAGCATCGTCGGGCTCGGCGTCTTGGTCGTGAGGATGAGCGTGGTGTCATCGGGAGCCTCGGCCTTGACGATGTTGGCCACGTAGTTGCCGTAGTTGGTCTGCTCGGCGTTCCCGTTGATGATCCGGTTGAAGGTGTATGCCGCGTCGTGGGCGGTCAGCGGCGTCCCGTCGGACCACTTCACCCCGGACTGCAGGGTGTAGGTCCACGTCTTCCCGTCGGCCGAGGTGGTCCACGACTTGGCCAGGCCCGGGACGGCGGAGAAGTCCTTGGCGCTGTAGCCGGTGAGGGTGTCGTACATCAGACCCCACACCTCGTAGGACTCGACGACGAACCCGACGAACGGGTTGAGGGAGTCGATGTCGTTGATGATGCCGACCGTGAGGACCTTCTTCTCGGTCGAGCCGCCGGTGGCCGAGGCCGACGGGGTCGGCGTCGAGGCGGCGTTGGCGGTCGCCGGCAGCAGCACGACGAGGAGGGCGGCAACAAGCCCCAGGAGACGGACCCGCATGGCTATCGATTCCCTTGGCACAGGCTCGTGGAACCGGGCGTCCCTTGAGCGATGCGCAGATCATGACGGAGATTTGACGGCATTGGCTAGGTTTTGATTGTGAATTTTTCGTTTCGTCATCCGAATGTTGCCCGCCGCCCCCACACGCGTGACCTCCACGGCCAGCGGGTGGACGACCCGTGGTACTGGATGCGTGACCACGACGACCCGGATCTGCTGGCGTACCTCGACGCCGAGCGGGCCTACTACGACGCGGCGACCGAGCCGCAGCGGGGGCTGAGGGACGACATCGCCGCGTCGCTGCGTCGGCGCGAGCCGGCAGAGGTGAGCGGATGCCCTTGGAACGAGGGCGGATTCACCTACCAGGTCGGGTACCCGTCCGGTGCCGAGTACCCCCGGACGGTGCGATGGCCGCAGGGGGACCCGGAGGCCGTCGCGACGGTCCTCGACCTCGGCGATCTCGGCGACGCGGCATACGCCGAGCTGGGCCTGTCGATCGCCAGCGATGACGGCAGGCTGTTGGCCTACTCCGTCGACCTCACCGGCGACGAGGTCTACGAGCTCCGGTTCCGACATGTGGACACCGGGAAGGACCTGGCCGAGCGGGTGGGGCGGACCTACTACGGCGGGGCCTTCACGGCGGACGGGTCGGCCTTCTACTACACCGTCCACGACGAGGCCTACCGTCCGTTCCAGGTGTGGCGGCACCGGCTGGGCACGCCGGTCGGCACCGACGAGCTCGTTCTCCAGGAGGACGACCGCCACTTCGAGCTCGACCTGCGCCGCACCCGCAGCGGGGACTGGGTCCTCGTCAGCGCGACGAGCCGCACGACGCGACAGGAGTGGGCGATCGACGCACACGACCCGACGGCGTCGCCGCTGCCGGTGCGTCCGCGCATGGCCGGGGTCGAGGACACGGTCGAGCACCAGCGCACCGACCGCGGCGGCCGCTGGCTCGTCGTGACGAACGAGGGGTCGACGGAGTTCCGGCTCCTGGCGGCCGACGTCGCGACCTGGCGGGAGGAACGGCCCACCTGGCGCGACCTCGTGCCCGGTCGGGACGGCCGGCGGCTCGACTCCTGCAACGCCTTCGCCGGGCACCTCGTCCTCGGCTGGCGGGTCGACGCCCGGCCGGTCTACGAGACCTGGCGGGGTCTCGGTGACCGGCTCGAGGGCCCGCGGGTGCTCCAAGCCGCGCCGTACGCCACGCTCCGCCTCGGGCCGAACCACGACTACGACGCCGAGGGGGTCGTCGTCGAGGAGACCTCGCTCGTCGACCCGTCGGTGTGGTCGATGGTGCCGTTCGAGGGGCCGCCCGCCGAACCGGAGTGGCGGGTGGTCCACCGGGCCGAGGCGCCCGGGCTCGAGCGGTCCCGGTACGTCACCGAGCGCATCTCCGTTCCGGCCCGGGACGGCACGCCGGTGCCGGTGACGATCGCGTATGCCGCAGGCACGCCGCTGGACGGCACCGCCCCCGGGCTGATCTGGGCCTACGGGGCGTACGAGTCGTGCGACTGGCCGGTGTTCGAGACGATGCTGCCCGAGTGGCTGGACCGTGGGTTCGTCTACGCCCTCGCCCACGTCCGCGGTGGTGGCGAGGGCGGCCGGACCTGGTGGGACCAGGGCCATCTGGCTGCCAAGGTGACGACGTTCACCGACCTCATCGACGTCGCCGACGGCCTCGTCGAGCGCGGCCTCATCGCCGCCGACAAGGTGGCCACCCGAGGGCTGTCCGCCGGCGGGCTGCTCCAGGGCGCGGTGATGACGATGCGCCCGGACCGGTGGCGGGTCGTCGTCGCGGAGGTGCCGTTCGTCGACTGCATCAACTCGATGCTCGACGACGCCGTCCCTCTCACGGTGGCCGAGTGGGAGGAGTGGGGCGACCCGCACGAGCCCGCGGCATACCAGTGGATGCGTGACTACACGCCCTACGAGAACCTCCCCGAGCCGCCCTGGCCGACCCTGCTCGTCACGGGGGCGCTGCACGACCCGCGGGTGCTCGTCCACGAGCCGGCCAAATGGGTCGCCAAGCTGCGGTCGGTCCAGGCCGACGACGCGGTCGTCCTGTTCCGGGCCGAGACCGGCCCGGGGGCGCACGTCGGTCCCGCGGGTCGGCTGGCCCATCTGGACTACGAGGCCGAGATCATGGCCTTCGTCATCGACGTGCTGGGCTGAGTCGGCGCGAGCTCCTGGGGCCCGCCTCCCGTCCAGGGGACTCCCACCAAGTGTGCAGACTCCTTCCCTACGATTCGGCCGTGTCGCAAACCGATATCACCGTTGCACGCATCGAGAACCTCCTGAGACGGCTTCGCCGTCTGGGCCTTCTGGCGCTGGTGACCCTGGCGATCCTGTGGGCCATCTGGAGTCTCCTCCGGGCGAGCGTGGCCATCGAGGTCCACCGTCTCTGGTTCGGCGCCCTGCACCTCGGCGGCGTCTACTCCACGATCCTCGGCACCCAGGTCCTCCTCCTTGTGCTCTTCGGCGCGGTGGCGGGCCTGGTCACCGGAGGGAGCTTCGTCGCCGTGCGGCGCTTCCGGCCGCGCGTCGGCGCAGACGAGAAGGCCCAGAAGCTCCTGTGGCGCTTCCAGCAGCAGGAGCCCCGGTGGCGCTGGGTGCTGCTCGGCCTCGTGACGCTGGTCCCGGCCGCCGTCACCGGTTGGCGGGCCGCCGGCGCATGGCAGACCTGGCTGCTCTGGCGGAACGCCACACCGTGGGGACAGACCGACCCGCAGTTCCATCGCGACATCTCCTACTACGTCGACGTCTACCCGTTGCATCGGCTCGTCGTCACCCTGCTCATGTCGATTGTCACCTATGCCCTGGTCATCACCCTCGTCGGCGCGTACGCCTACAGCGGTCTTCGGATCTTCAGCCGCGGCCAGCGGGTCACCCGCCCGGTCAAGGTGCAGCTCTCGGTCCTCGTCGCGGCCTATCTCCTCCTGCTCGCCAGCGGATGGTGGCTCGACCGGCTCGCCCTCTCGACCGCCCAGGACGGGGTGGTCACCGGCCTGTCGTACACCGACATCCACGCCGTCGCCCCCGGCAAGCTCATCCTCATGGCGCTGGCGCTGCTCGCGGTCCTCGTCCTGCTGGGGAACCTGTACCTGCGGCGCGCCCGCTACATCGTTCTTCCGGTCGTCGGCCTCATGGCCGCGGCTCTCGTCGTCGGCTCGGCCTGGCCGGTGCTGGTCCATCGACTCACGGCACAGCCGAGCGCCTCGACCGTCGAGCTGCCGTACATCGCCCGCAACCAGCGGGCCACGCTCGCCGCCTTCGGTCTCGACGGCCAGGTGTCGAACGTCTCCTACGGCAGCACGGTGCTCAACGGCTCCGCCCTCACCCAGCAGGCCGAGCGCACGGCGCAGATCCGGCTGCTCGATCCCGGCCGGGTCTCCCCGACGTTCAACGTCAAGCAGCAGCTCCAGGCCTACTACGGCTTCAAGTCGCCCCTCGATGTCGACAGCTACTCCCTCGGTGGCTCCTCGCGGGACGTGGTCATCGCCGTCCGCGGGCTGCGGATGAGCGGCATCTCCCGACCCACGTGGGACAACGAGCACCTCGTCTACACCCACGGCTACGGGGTCGTCGCCGCCCCGACCGACGAGGTGAACCCCAAGAGCGACGTCCCCGTCTTCCTCGACGGGGGTATGCCACCGGCGCAGCAGGTCCCACTCACCCAGCCACGGGTCTACTACGGGCCGAGCCTGCCGTCCTACTCCATCGTGGGACAGCCCAAGGGCAGCACGACGCAGCTCGAGTTCGACCATCCCGGTGTCGTCGGGTCGACGAGCGCGAGCCTGACGACGTACGACGGGAACGGGGGCGTGCCCATGGGCTCCGCGTACCGCCGCCTGCTGTTCGCCGTCCAGGAGGGCAGCCTCAACGTCCTCACCAGCCAGGACGTCAACAGTGCCTCCCGGATCGTCATGCTCCGCAACCCACGTGCCCGGGTGGCCGCCGTGGCTCCGTGGCTGACCCTGGACGGCGATGTCTACCCGGCCGTCGTCGACGGCCGCGTGGACTGGGTCGTCGATGGCTACACCGCGTCCAGCACCTACCCCGAGTCCCAGCTGGTGAACCTGGGCTCGGCGACCGCCTCGACGTTGACGACGAGCGGCTCGACCGTCCGTCAGCCGAACGAGAACGTCAACTACCTGCGCAACTCGGTCAAGGCCGTCGTCGACGCGTACACCGGCCAGGTCACCCTCTATGAGTGGAACCAGAGCAACCTACCCGACCCGCTGCTCAAGACCTGGGAGTCCGCATTCCCGGGCCTGGTCAAGCCGCAGGCCGACATCCCGGCGGCGCTGCTGTCGCACCTGCGGTACCCGCAGGACCTGTTCGACGTCCAGCGGTCGTTGCTCACCCGATACCACGTGAGCGGGGCCGCCGGCTTCTACAGCGGGACCGACTTCTGGAAGATCCCGACCGACCCGACCGTGGCCGCGACCAAGCAGCTCAACTCCGGCCAGACGGCCACCCCCGCGACGAGCGCCCCGGCCCAGCCGTCGGTCTACATGTCCCTCTCGCCCGACGGGTTCGGCTCCGCTCGCTTCTCGCTGTCGACGTCGATGGTCACCCTCAACCGCCGCAACCTTGCGGCATTCCTCTCCGTCGACTCCGTGCCCGGACCGGACTACGGACGGTTCACCCTCGTGCGGTTCCCCACCGGTAACGCCGTCGAGGCGCCCGACCAGGTCCAGAACGACATCGAGTCCGACACCGCGATCTCCGAGGCGCTGACCCTGCAGCGGGGGGGCAACTCCAAGGTGGTCCTCGGCAACCTGCTCGCGATCCCGCTCGGCGGACGGATGCTCTACGTCGAGCCGATCTATACCCAGGCGGCCGGGAGCACGTCCTTCCCGATCCTGCGGCACATCGTCGCGATCTACGGGAACGGGCAGCCCGCCTTCGACACGAACCTGTCCGCGGCCCTGCGCCAGGCGGTGACGCTCGGGGACTCCGGCTGAGAGGAGGGTCGGCAGCCCCGACCCTGGGTGTTCGGTCACCGGGTCTCCTCCGGCCGGTCCGGAGGTGCCAGGATCGGGTCATGGAGCCCACCCTGTCCTCGTTCACCTCCTCCGCCGACGGCACCGAGATCGCCACCTACGCCTGGACCGATGCGGGCGACGCCCCGAGAGGAGCCATCCAGATCGCCCACGGGCTCGCGGAGCACGCGATGCGCTACGACCGGCTGGCCGGGGCGCTCAACGCGGCCGGCTTCGCCGTCCACGCCACCGACCACCGCGGCCACGGCCGCACCGGCCAGGACAGCCTCGGCGACTTCGGGCCGGCCGGCTGGGACGGCCTCATCGCCGATGTCGTCGAGTACGGCGGGCGGGTCGCCGCCGTGCATCCGGGACTGCCGGTCTTCCTCATCGGCCACTCGATGGGCTCCTTCGCCTCGCAGTCGGTCATCGCCGAGCACTCCGAGGGGTATGCCGGCGTCGTCCTGACCGGCTCCACCGCGCTCGACGTCCTCGCCGCGGGCCTCGCCCAGTCCGAGGGCCCGGTCGGTCTCGAGGCGTTCAACGCCGGGTTCGAGCACCGGACCGGGTTCGAGTGGCTCTCCCGCGACGAGGCCGAGGTCGACAGGTACGTCGCCGACCCCTGGTGCGGGTTCGACACCCCGCCGGAGACGGTCCCCATGCTCTTCGGCAGGGCGGCCCGGCTCGCCGACCCCGTCGTCCTCGGCGGCATCCGGTCGGACCTGCCGCTGCTCATCGCCTCCGGCAGCGACGACCCGCTCGCTGGTGGCGGTCAGCTCGTCGAGCTGCTGGGCCAGCGCTACCGCGACGCCGGTCTCGACGACGTCACGGTCACCGTCTACCCCGGCGCCCGCCACGAGATCTTCAACGAGACCAACCGCGACGAGGTGACCGCCGACGTCATCGGCTGGCTCACCGCCCACGCGTCGGCCTGAGGCTCAGCCGGCGACAGCCTCGAGCACCGTGCGGGTGGCGGCCCGGCCACCGGCGATGCAGTCGGGCAGTCCGACGCCGCGCAGCGCCGCCCCGGCGACCCGCCACGTCGGGTAGGCCGCCAGCCCGGCCTCGAGCGCGGCGACCCGGACGAGATGGCCGACGGTGTACTGCGGCATGACGCCGGTCCACCGGGCGATGCGGTACAGGGCCGGCTCGCCCCGGACGCCGAGCACCTCGCCGAGGTATGCCGTGACGGCGGCGAGGAGGTCGGCGTCGCCGAGTGCGGCGGTGGGACCCACCTTGTCCGGCACGAGAACCCGGAGCAGGACGGTGCCCTCGGGGGCCCGACCGGGCCACTTGGCCGAGGTGACCGTCACGGCGCTGGCCGGGGCGTCGTCGGCCTCGAGCCACCCCTGGAAGGTGGGTGGCGCAGTGAAGGCGGATGCGGCATACGCGAGGTTGAGGACGGTCGTCGACGCCAGCGGTATGCCGTGGAGAGCCGCGGCCGCGTCGGGCGCGTGCGGGGCCAACAGCCCGGCGGCGGGGGCGGACCCGGTCGCGAGGACGACCCCGGCATACGACGCCGAGGTGCCGTCCGAGAGGTCGGCGAAAGTGGTGGCTCCGTCGGGGCGCACGGCGGTGACGCGGGCCCCGAGCCGCAGGTCCGCCCCGGCGGTCGTCAGCGCGTCGACGAGGCCCTCGACGAGAACGCCGAGCCCGTCGTCGAGGCTACGGAACGGGGACCCGACGCCGCGGGTGACGCCGCCCCGGCGGGCGGCGCGGCCCTGGACGAGGCTGGCGAGGATCATGCTCCGGTACCTGGCCTCGCTGTCACGGAGCATCGGCAGCGCGGCGTCCAGGCTCAGCTCGTCGACCCGGGAGCCGTAGACGCCGCCGACCATCGGGTCGGCGAACCGGTCCACGACGCCGTCCCCGAGCCGGGCCCGCAGGAACGCACCGACCGCGACGTCGTCGGCTTCGAGCCGGCGGGGGAGTGCCAGGTCGAGGGCGGCCCTGAGCTTGTGCCTCCAGCTGAGGGTGCGGGTGGTGAGGAACGGCCCGACCCGGGTCGGGAGCACCATCCCCATGCCCGCCGGGATCGGGTGCAGCCGCCCACCGGCGCGGAGCTGGACGTCGCGGGCGCCGGACATCTCGACGAGCCGCTCGGACAGCCCGAGCTCGTCGACGAGCTCGAGCGCGGCCCGCTTGTAGGTGATGAAGGCGTCGGGGCCGTGGTCGATGACGAGCCCGTCGACCCGCTCGGTCCACACCTTGCCGCCCCAGCGCACGCCGGCCTCGACGACGGTGACGGCCGCGCCGCGTGAGACCGCCTCCCAGGCGGCCGCCAGCCCGGTGACGCCGCCGCCGACGACGAGCAGGTGCGGGGCGGTGGTCGGCGGCACGCCCCCACCCTAGGTCCGCCCACGGGTTCGCCCGCGGGTGCCGGCCCGACGCGTCGCCCCGCAGGGAGGCGGGAATGGGACACTGGGGGAGGTTGTTGAGCGATCAACCACTTACCGAATGCCGCGAAGGAGCCACCCATGCCAGCGGTGACCGTGTCCGATGTTCTCGCCCTGTCCCGGGTCGGGCTTCCCGCCCCGGGTTCGCCCGAGCGACCGGTCGTCTCGGTGACGACCGCCCCCGCGGGCTTGGAGGGAGAGGGCTTCCCGGTGCGCCGGGCCTTCGCCGGCGTCGATCTCGCCGCGCTGGACCCGTTCGTGCACATGGACCAGATGGGCGAGGTCGAGTACGCCCCGGGTGAGCCCAAGGGCACCCCGTGGCACCCCCACCGGGGCTTCGAGACCGTCACCTACATCATGGACGGCACCTTCGTTCACCAGGACTCGCACGGCGGTGGTGGCGTCATCACCGACGGCGACACCCAGTGGATGACCGCCGGCTCCGGCCTGCTGCACATCGAGAAGCCGCCGGAGGAGCTCGTCGTCTCGGGTGGGCTCTTCCACGGCATCCAGCTGTGGGTCAACCTCCCCAGCCGGCTGAAGATGACCAACCCGCGCTACCAGGACATCCGAGGTGGCCAGGTCTCCCTGCTCAGCAGCCACGACGGCGGCGCCCTGGTCCGCGTCATCGCCGGCGACCTCGACGGGCACCCCGGACCCGGGATCACCCACACCCCGATCTCGCTCGTTCACGCCACCCTCGCGCCGGGCGCCGAGCTCCGGCTGCCGTGGCGCCGGGACTTCAACGCCCTCGTCTACGTCCTCGCAGGCGCCGGGGTGGTCGGCCCCGACCGGCGGCCGGTCCGGATGGGCCAGCTCGCCGCCTTCGGGTCGGGCGAGTCGATCACCGTGGCCGCGAACGAGTCCCAGGAGAGTCGCAGCCCCAGCCTCGACGTCCTCATCCTCGGTGGTCAGCCGATCCGCGAGCCGGTCGCGGCATACGGGCCGTTCGTCATGAACACCCGGGCCGAGCTGGTCACCGCGTTCGAGGACTACCAGGCCGGACGGCTCGGGACGATCCCGAGCGAGCCACACCCGGGCCACGACGTCCTCCGGTAGGCGGACCCCGCCTACCCGGACAGCGAGGGCGAGGGCTGCGGCAGCTCGAACCAGAACGTGCTGCCGGAGCCCGGAGTGGAGCTGACGCCGTAGCGGCCCCCATGGGCCGTGACGATCGACGCGACGACCGCGAGGCCGAGCCCGTTGCCGCCCTGGCTGCGCGCTCGGCCCCGGTCGGCGCGGTAGAACCGGTCGAACAGGTGCGGCAGGTGGTCCGCCGCGATGCCCGGCCCACCGTCCGCCACCTCGACGTGGACCACTCCGCCCACGGCCATCGCCCGGACCGCGATCGCCGCCTCGGTGGGGGTGTGCCGCATCGCGTTCGTCGTCAGCGCGGCGACCACCTGGAACAGCCGGTCGCGGTCGCCCAGGACGACGAGCGAGGCGGGCGCCTCGAGCGAGGCGGGTCGCTGAGGTTGGACCACCTCCAGGTCGGAGACCGCGTCGCGCAGCAGTGGGACGAGGTCGACCGGCTCGCGGGCGGCCAGGCCGTGCTCGTCGATGTCGGTCAGCTGCAGCAGCCCCTCGACGATGCGGGTCATCCGGGTGGCCTCGGCGTTGATCCGGCGCATGGCGTCGTCGACGACCTCGGGCGAGGCCCCGCCGCCGGGGGTGTGCATCGACGAGTACCCCAGCAGGGTCGTCAGCGGTGTCCGCAGCTCATGCGAGGCATCGGCGACGAAGCGGCGCATCCGGGCCTGGGTCGCCTGGGTCGTGTCGACCATCGCGTTGATGGCGTGCCCGAGCCGGGCGGCCTCGGTGCCCCCGGGGGCGGGGTCGACCCGTCGCGACAGGTCACCGGCGGCGATCGCGTCGGCGGTCTCGGTCATCTGCGCGATGGGCCGCAGGCCGAGGCGGACCACCCACCACACGACGAGACCGATGACCAGGGCGATGGCGAGGGCGGCCAGCCCGAGGGTGAGCGCCAGGCGCCGGGTCGCGGCATCCGCACGGGTCGTCGGGATGGCGATGACCGCCTCGGCGCCGTTGCCGAGCGCGGCGGTGATGACCCGGACCCGCGTGGCGTTGCCGGAGGCCGTGAGCCGCCCGACGGCCGTCGGCAGGGACTCGCCAGGCGTGATGCGGGGGACGAGGTCCGGGTCGTCGGCCGGAGCGAGGATCGTGGTGAGCCGGCCGCCTGCGCCCATCCGGCCGATGTAGACCTCGCCGAGGGCGTCGGGGATGACCTGGCCGACATTCGGACGGGTCGACAGCGCGAGCAGCGCGCGGGGGTTTCTGGCCAGGGCGGTGATCTCGGTGTCGAGCTGGCCGACGAGGTAGCGGCGCTGGACGAGCAGGACGGACGTCCCGGCGAGCCCGACGGTCACGGCGAGGACGATGACGGCGAGGACGATCCGTCGGCGCAGGGTCATCTCAGGGCTCTCGGATCGAGTAGCCGACGCCGCGGACCGTGTGGATGAGCTTGGGCTCGGCGGCGTCGACCTTCTTGCGCAGCGTGGAGACGAACGACTCGATGATCGCCGACTCCCCGGCGAAGTCGTACTGCCACACGTGGTCGAGGATCTGGGCTCGGCTGACGACCCGGCCGGCGTTGGTGATGAGGCACCGCAGCAGGGTGAACTCGGTCGCCGTGAGCTGGACCTCGGTGTCGGCCCGCCACACCCGGTGGGCATCCTCGTCGAGGACGAGGTCGTGGACCTGCCAGCGGCCCGGGGCCGCGCCGGCACCACCCTGGCGCCGCAGCGAGACCTGGACCCGGGCGACGAGCTCCTCTAGCGCGAACGGCTTGACGATGTAGTCGTCGCCACCCGACGTGAGCCCGCGGACCCGGTCGGCGGTGTCCGAGCGGGCGGTGAGGAACAGCACCGGGGCGGGGATGCCGCGCCCGCGCAGCTTGCGTAGCACCTCGAAGCCGTCGATGTCGGGAAGCATGACGTCCAGGACGATGGCGTCGGGACGGGCCGCCTCGGCCCGTTCGAGGGCCTCGGCACCCGTTGCGGCGGTGTCGACCTCACAGCCGGCCATCCGCAGCGCCGACCCCACGAGGTAGGAGATGTTCTCCTCGTCGTCGACGACGAGGACGCGCGGGACGGGGCCGGCGGCGCCGGACGTTCCCAGGGCCGCGTGGGCGCCGGGGCCCTGGGCGCCTGCACGGTGGGCGCTGGGGCCCGGGGCGCCTGGACCGTGGGCGCTGGGGCCCGGGGCGCCTGACGACGGGCCCGGCAACGGCATACCGCTCATGGCTCCCAACCTGCCAGAGGTGGGTCGGTCCTGTCTGGAGGATTTCTCGCGACTTCCTGGAGATCCGCGGGTCGAGGTATTCGGGTACCCCGTGACGGGACCGGATTACCTCGAATCGGGAGGGTGGGTGCGGGGTCGAGGTATTCGGGTACCCCGAGACGGGACCGGATTACCTCGAATCGGGAGGGTGGGTGCGGGGGCGGGGCAGAGGCCAGGGGTATGCCGCGTCTGGGCTCTCCAGGTGATCACGAGGAAGCCTTGGAGTCGCCGCGAGCCGGGCGCCGCAGGCTGGTCATGTCCGGAACCGCCGGACACCTCAGGGAAGGACCACTCATGCGCATTCCGCGATCCGTCATCGCGACCACGGCGATCGGCGCGGTTCTCGCGGGCGGCGGCGTGGCTCTGGCCACCGCGTCGTCGGCCGGGGCCGCCCCCGTCACCGACGTCGTCTCCGCCGTCACCACGACCGACGCAGGCCCCGTCGCCAAGGCCAAGGGCCTGCGCGACTGGTGGGGCAGCCTCACCGACACCCAGCAGGCGTGCCTCAAGGACGCCAACCTCACCAGGCCGGTCGGCCCGCTCACCCTTGAGCAGCGCCGCGCGCTCCGGGCCGACGTCAAGACCGCGGCAGCGACCTGCAACGTCGAGCTGCCGAAGCTCGGCCCGGTGGCGGCCTTCTGGAACGGCCTGACCCAGGAGCAGATCACCTGCCTCCAGGACACCGGTCTCACCCGGCCGCTCGGCCGGCTCACGAAGGCCGACCGCCGGGACCTCGCCCGCAAGCTCGTCGCGGCCGCCGACACGTGTGGGGTCACGCCGCCGAAGCTGCCCACCGGCCCGGCGACGGCGACGTCGTCCTCGCTCGGGGCGCTCTGAGCCCGGCCGGCCAGGGCGGGGCGAGCAGGGGCCCGGCGGGACCTTCAGGGGAGGTCCCGCCGGGCCCGAGACAAGAGTTCGCGGCATACCCAGACCACCTCGGGGTATGCCGCGAACTCGGCTCAGTGACCGGGCGCGGAGTCGCGGGCTCCTAGCGGTAGTCCGCGGTCCGGCGCGGGAACCAGGCGGCGGGCTGGACCGGAGCGGCCGAGCACTCGCACCGGTTCTCCGGGGCGACGTTGACCATGACGGCGTCGACGTGCATGCCGCACCCGCGCCAGGTGGTCTTGTGACAGGAGGGACAGGGGGCCGGGCTGCACATGGCGACTCCTTGGGGGAACAGGCTGTCGTCGGAGGTGACTCGGACGTCATGGTCGACAGCCGCCGAGGGATTCGGCGGTAGGAGAAATCTATACCCCTAGGGGTATCTAGTTCAAGCGGTGTCGGAGTGTGGTGTCCGTCCCATCGATCCGGGCCGCTTACAGTGGCCGCCATGAGCCGCGACGTCGTCATCGACGCCCTGTGCCACCCCTCGCTCTCGACCATCGTCGATCTCGTCGTCTGGGTCGACGACGGCGCGGCCCATGCCGCGAACCACCTCGGGCGCGTCGCGCTCGGCCTCGACGGCGGCCGCACCGTGCTCGACGGCGTCGACCCCATCGGTGGCGAGGACCCGATGGCCTTCCTGCCCTACGAGGCTGAGCGCGCCAACCCCTCACCGAGGTCCTCGACCGACAACGCATACCCGCTCGCCGCTCGCCGCATCCTCTCGCTCTTCGCCGACCCCGACCGCAGCCCCGACCTCGCCGTCGTCCACTCGCCGCGGCACTACTTCCCCGACGAGGGCGGCCACGTCGGGGAGCACGGATCCCTCGACGTCATCCAGTCGCGAGCTCCGCTCATCATGAGCGGGGCGGGTGTTCACCGGATGGGGTTCCTCGATGCCTATGCCCGGCTCGTGGACGTCGGCCCGACGATGGCGCTCCTTGCGGGGGTGCCGGAGGGGGACCTCCTCGACGGCCGCGGCTCGGCGCTCGACGGAGCGCCGCTCACGGCATACCTCGACCTGTCGGCCGGGCGGCCGAAGCACGTCGTCGGGATCCTCTGGGACGGAGCGCACTGCGGCGAGATCCTGTCGCTCGCGGAGAGTGGGGCGCTCCCCAACGTCGCCCGGCTCATCGAGCGCGGGCTGGCGCTGCGCGGCGGCGCACTCGCCGAGTTCCCCAGCGTCACGCTGACCAACCACACGTCGATCCTCACGGGGGTGGGGCCGGGCCGGCACGGGGTCCTCGGCAACGTCTACTACGACCGGGCCACCGGCGAACGGGTCGTACCCAACGACGAGTCGACCTGGCATCGCAGCGGGGAGTGGCTGCGGCCCGGGGTCCGGACCGTCTTCGAGATGGTCGGGGACCACGTCCCCGCGACGGGTATGCCGCGCACCGCCAGCATCGACGAGGCCATCGACCGCGGCGCGGACTACTCGACGATGGGGCTCATCCGGGACGCCGGCGGCAACGGGGCCGACTCGATGTCCGACATGCTCCCCGACCCCCGGAGCTCCCCCTTCCTCGGCGATCCGGCCTTCCTCACCGACCCGTCGTACTCCTGGGCCGTGCAGGTCGACGACGCCGGGGTTCAGCAGGTCCTCCAGCTATGGGCCGACCCGGCGGTCGCGCCTCGGTTGACCTGGTGGGCCAACATCGTCACCGACGCGGGGCAGCACGGCGCCGGCCCTCGGTCCGAGATGGCCCGCGACGCCATGCGGCAGGCGGATGCCCGGCTCGGGACGTTCCTCGACCACCTCGACTTCATGGGGGTGCTCGACGACGTGGCCATCCTTCTGACGGCTGACCACGGCTTCGAGGGCTCGGACCCGACCGTGACGGGCTCGTGGCGGCCGGCGCTGGACGCGCTCGGCATCCCCTACCGCGACGAGGGGCCGGGCTTCGTCTATCTGCTCTGACGGGTGGCGACCAGGTCGTCATCCTGGGCCCACCCGTCGAGCGTTGCCGGCGGGCTCGAGGCTGCCCATCCAGGGCGGACGGTCGGCGAGCGGCAACGGCTGGCAGCAGCGTCAGCCGCAGACTCCGCAGGTGGGAGCCGACGACGGGTCCGAGCGCCGCACATCATTGTCCCTGTGTCCTCTGGACAGGGTCGATCTGGTCGGTATACTTTGCGAACATTCGTGATGCCCAGGTGCACATATGTGAGCACATCGGAGAGGACGAGACGCGTGAGCAGCCGGGACGCCGGGATCGCCAGGCAGCCCCTGCTGTGGCCGCTCTCCACCTCGGTCCCACCCCGACCGGTAGCCAGCCCGGCGACCCGGGAGCACGCACCGGCGTCGCCGCCCAGCGGTCACCCGACCGCGGCGACCGTCCAGTTCCCCTGAGGAGATCGCATGCCCAGCAAGAGCCTGCTCGTCATCTGCGGCACCGGCGTCGCGACGTCCACCGTCGTGGCCAAGATCATCGCCGAGCACTGCGCTGCCAACGGCATCGACGTGGACGTGCGTCAGGGCAAGGTCATGGACCTGCTCGGCGACACCCCCGACGTCGACGTCATCGTCGCCACCACCCAGGTACCCGAGTCCGTGACAGTGCCGGTCGTCGCGGGCCTGGCGTTCCTCACGGGGATCGGCAAGGACGCGGCCCTGGACGAGATCGTCCGTCTTCTGTCGTCCTGACACCACCAGCAGTACCCACGCACCACGAGAAGTACCCACGCACACCAGCAGTCGGCCGCCACGCCAGCCAGGGTGGGGTCGAACTCGTCAAAGGAGACGTCGATGGAAGCTGTGTCGAAGTACCTCACCGACCTCGGAGCCGCCGTGGTCCTGCCCATCCTCATCACGATCTTCGCGGTCGTGCTGGGGCAGAAGTTCGCCAAGTCGCTGCGCTCCGGCATCCTCATTGGTGTCGGCTTCGTCGGCATCAACCTTGTCATTGGGCTCCTGTTCGGACAGGTCAGCCCCGTAGCGGAGGCGCTTGCCAACCGGTTCTCGGTCGGCCTCAACGTCGTGGACGTCGGGTGGCCCTCCAGTGCCGCCATCGCCTTCGGGTCCACGGTCGGTGCAGCGATCATCCCGGTCTGTCTGCTGCTGAACGTCGTCCTGCTGGCCATCGGGCTGACCCGAACGTTCGATATCGACCTCTGGAACTACTGGCACTTCGCCCTCGGTGGAGCGCTCGTGGCAGCCGTCACGGGCAACTTCTGGTGGGGCATCCTTGCCGCCTGCACCGCCATGGTCATCACCCTGGCGCTGGCCGACTGGTCGGCACCGCTGGTGCAGAAGTACTTCAACCTCCCCGACATCTCGTTCCCGCATGGCACGAGCGCGCCATACGTACTCTTCGCGCTGCCACTCAACTGGCTCATGGACCGCACCCCCGGCCTGCGCAACCTCAAGGCCGACCCGGCCAGCATCCAGAAGCGCTTCGGGATCTTCGGCGAGACGCTGTTCCTCGGCCTGTTCATCGGTCTGCTGCTCGGCCTGGCCGGATACGGCTTCGACGCCCCCCGCGCCGACTCGATCGCGATCCTCAGCCTCGGGATCAACGTCGCCGCGATCATGGTCATCCTGCCGCGGATGGTGGCGATCCTCATGGAAGGACTCATCCCGGTCTCTGACGCCGCGCGCACCTTCGTGGAGAAGCGGTTCCCGGGCCGCAAGTTCTACATCGGCCTCGACTCGGCCATCGCCATCGGCCAGCCGTCCGTGATCGCCACCTCGCTGATCCTGGTTCCGGTCACCCTCCTGGTCGCGATCGCGCTGGCTCCCGCCGGCAACCGCGTGCTGCCGCTGGTCGACCTGGCCACGATCCCCTTCATCGTCGCCATCATGGTGGCGATCTTCCGCGGCAACATCATCCGCTCGGTGATCGGCGGAGCCATCGTCATCGGTGGCGGCCTCTTCATCGCCACCGGGCTGTCGGCCACCTTCACCCAGGTGGCGCTGTCCTCGGGCTTCAAGAACACGACCGGCTCGTCGGAGATCTCCTCCCTCGTGGACGGCGCGAACCCGCTGACCGGGCTGCTCGTGGGCACCAGCAAGATCGGACCGGTGGCCCTGGTCGTCCTGGCCGTGCTCGCCCTCGTCTTCGCCGAGGTGATCCGTCGGGTCGTCCGTCGGCGCGATGACGACTCGGACGTCGACGCGAGCGGTGCGACGGCAACGCCGACGACCGGTGCGACGGCAACGCCGACGACCGGTGCGACGGCAACGCCGACGACCGGTGTAGGGGATGCCCCCTCGCCGGCCTGAGAAACCCCTGCCAGCCTCGTCCGGCCGGTCGCAACCCGACCGGCCGGACCAGGCTCGAGTCCTCGCCTCGACTGCCCGGACCTGGACCGACCGGGACGACGGAAGGAGCCCTGGCATGACCCCCGCCACCTTGGACCCGATCCGCGTCGTGGCCTCGCTGTCACTCGTGCGGCCCCCCGCGACGTCGGCCGACGGCATACTACGAGCCGTCGCGGAGCTAGCGCTTCAGCAGGGTTTCGTGCGCGACACGTTCGCCGATGCCCTGCTCGCACGTGAGAAGGAGTTCCCCACCGGCCTGCCCACACCCTTCCCGGTGGCCATCCCGCATACCGACACCGAGCACGTCCTCCGCCCGGCCCTGGCGGCCGTCCTGCTGGACCCCCCGGTCGAGTTCGGCGAGATGGGCGGGGCCGACCACACCGTGGCCGTACGGCTGGCGATTGTGCTCATGGTGACCGACCCGAGCAGCCAGGTCGGCCTCCTCTCGCAGCTCATCACTGCGCTTCGCCGCCCCGACCTCGAGGAGGCGCTCGCCGGGGCCGACACCCCATCGGCGCTGGCCGACGCGGTGCAGGGACTGCTCGGCTGAGCCCGCCGGTGCCTCCCCGGCTGCCTCCCCGGCTGCCTCAGCGCCTGGTGAAGCGGATCGAGCCCGGGTCGTCGTGCGTGGGCGCAAGGTCCAGGCGGTCCTTCCCGCACCGGCGGCAGGCGTAGTACACCCCGGACGGACCGCCGACCTTGGGGTTGCGGTGCTTCGCCCAGGCATGCCGGCCGACCAGGCACAGCAGGCGTCCGACCATCGTGCCCTCCCGGCTCATGCCGACTCCGTCACCGGGGTCAGCCGTTGGTGAACTCGTCGGCGGCGTCGAGCGCCTTGTCGAGGATGTCGAGGCCCTGGGCCATCTCCTCGGCGGTTGTCGTGCACGGGGGCACGACGTGGGTGCGGTTGAAGTGGGTGAACGGCCACAGACCCTCGGCCTTGCACGCGGCGGTGAACCTCGCCATCGGCGCGGCCGCCTCGCCCGCGGCGTTGAACGGCACGAGCGGCTCGCGGGTCTCCTTGCTGCGGACCAGCTCGACGGCCCAGAAGTAGCCGAGCCCGCGGACCTCGCCGACGCTCGGGTGCTTCGCCTCGATCTCGGCGAGCCGGGGGGCGATGACGGTGTCGGCGACGGTCCGGACGTTCTCGAGGATCTGCTCGTCCTTGAAGATCCCGATCGACGCGACGGCCGAGGCGCACGCCAACGGGTGTCCGGAGTAGGTCAGGCCGCCCGGGAACGCCCGCTTCTCGAAGCTTGCCGCGATGTCGTCGGAGATGACGACCCCGCCGAGCGGCACGTAGCCGGAGTTGACGCCCTTGGCGAACGTGATGAGGTCGGGCGCGACGCCCCAGTGGTCGACGGCGAACCACTCGCCACAGCGGCCGAAGCCCGCCATGACCTCGTCGGCGATGAAGACGATGCCGTACTCGGTGCAGATGTCACGGACACCGGCGAGGTAGCCGTCCGGCGGGACGAGGACGCCGTTGGTGCCGACGACGGTCTCGAGCATGATCGCCGCGATCGTCGAGGGGCCCTCGACCATGATCGTCTCGCGCAGGTGCTGCAGCGCCCGGTCCTTCTCCTCCTCGGGGGAGGAGGAGTGGAACGCCGAGCGGTACGGGTACGGACCCCAGATGTGGACGATGCCCGGCATCCCCGGCTCGGACGGCCAGCGCCGCGGGTCGCCGGTCGCCGTGATCGAGCCGTTCGTCGCGCCGTGGTAGCTGCGGTATGCCGTCAGCACCTTGTTGCGGCCGGTGTGCAGGCGGGCCATCCGCATGGCGTTCTCGGTCGCCTCGGCGCCGCCGTTGGTGAAGAAGACCTTGTTGAGCCTCGGCGGGGCGAGCTCGGCGATGAGCCGGGCCGCCTCGGACCGGGACGCCTCGGCGAACGTCGGCGCGAGCGTCGTCATCCGGCCGGCCGCCTCCTGGATGGCCGCCACCAGGGTGGGGTGCTGGTAGCCGATGTTGACGTTGACGAGCTGGCTGGAGAAGTCGAGGTAGCGGTTCCCCTGGTAGTCCCAGAAGTACGACCCCTGCGCCCCGGCGATGGGCAGCGGGTCGATCAGCGCCTGCGCGGACCAGGAGTGGAAGACGTGGGCGCGGTCGCCCGCGGCCACGCGGGCGCCGGTCTCGGGGTCAGGGGTCGTGCTCACGAGGGGTCCTTCCAGGTCAGGTGGCGGCGACGGTGCCGTATCCCCGCAGCCTAGGCCCCGTCCCCGCCCGTCGGGTATGCCCCCGTGGCTGGCCGGCGGGATGCCGGCGGGGTATGCCGTGGGCCGCCGCCGCCCCGCCCGCGAACCGGCCAATACGCTGGGTACCGGATCACCCCGGACCAAGGAGGACGCCGTGGCCCGTCGCGTGCTCGTCGTCGACGACGAAACGCAGATTCGCACCGTGCTGCGCGCCTACCTCGAGGCGGACGGATTCGCCGTCAGCGAGGCCGGGCTCGGCGCCGAGGCGCTGCGCCAGGTGACCAACGCCGACGAGCGGCCCGACCTCGTGCTGCTCGACGTCGGGCTACCCGACATCGACGGCCTCGAGGTCCTCCGGAGCATCCGTTCCGGCCCCGCCGCCAGCCTGTCGGTCATCCTCGTCACGGCGCGCAGCGAGGAGCTGGACACCCTCGTCGGGCTGAGCGTCGGCGCCGACGACTACGTCACCAAGCCGTTCAGCCCTCGCGAGGTCGTCGCCCGGGTCAAGACGGTTCTGCGACGAGCGCAGCCACCGGCGGCCGCGGGGACCGCGCTGCCGGCGGAGGACGACGGCATCCTCCGCTTCGAGGGCCTCACCATCGACGAGCGACGTCGCGAGATCACCACCTCCGCGGGGCAGGTGACCCTCTCGGCCCTGGAGTTCGACCTCCTCGACGCGCTCGCGGAGTCCCCGGGCCGGGTGTTCTCGCGCCAGCAGCTTCTCGAGAAGGTCTGGGGCTACGACTTCTACGGCGACGAGCGCGTCGTCGACGTCCACATCCGGAGCATGCGCCGGGTGCTCGGCGACGACGCGACGAGTCCGACGATCATCGGGACGGTGCGCGGGGTCGGCTACAAGTTCCTCCTCGACGCGGCGCAGGAGCCGTCGTGAACCGCCTGGCCGTCCGGCTCGTCGTCTCGCACCTGCTCGTCGCGGTGCTCGGCCTCGCCGCGACGTTCGCCATCGTCCGCCAGCTGGCTCCGACCCTCTTCGACCGGATGCAGGTGGGCGAGATGGGACCCGGCATGGGGATGGGCCCCGGTGCCGGGCAGGGCCAGCAGGGCCTGCTGCGGCAGCAGTTCGCGGACGCCGTCGACCAGGCTCTTGTGGTCGGCGCCCTCGTCGGCGCCCTGGCCGCGGGGGTCATCGGCGCCTTCGCGGCCTACCGGCTCATCCGTCCCCTCGGGACGGTGCGGGCGGCGACGAAGGAGATGGCCCGCGGACGGTATGCCGTGCCCGTGCCGCTACCGCGCGAGCGCGAGCTCGCCGACCTCGCGACCGACGTCAACACCCTCGGGCATGCCCTCGCCGAGACCGAGTCCCGCCGGGTGCGCCTGCTCGGCGAGGTGGCCCACGAGATGCGAACGCCGCTGACCGTCATCGAGGGGTACGTCGAAGGGATGATCGACGGGGTCATGCCGACGACGTCCGCCGAGCTCGGCCAGGTGGGCGCGGAGGTCCAGCGGCTCACCCGGCTGAGTGAGGACCTCTCCTCGCTGTCACGCGCCGAGGAGGGGCGGCTCGGGGTGCGCCTTGAGCGCGTCGACCTCGCTGCGGTGGTCATGGCGGCGGCCGAGCGGCTACGGCCTCAGGCCGACGACGGAGGCCAGCGGCTCGTCGCCGACGCCCCGTCCGGGCCGGTCCCGGTGCGGGCCGACGCCGACCGGATCTCGCAGGTGGTCACCAACCTCGTCGGCAACGCCCTGCGGGCCACCCCGGCCGAGGGCACCGTGACCGTCTCGTGTGCGCGGGAGGGGGGCTCCGCCGTCATCCGGGTCGTCGACACCGGCGAGGGGCTGGCCGAGGAGGACCTGGAACGGATCTTCGAGCGCTTCTACCGGGTGCCGGGTCGGCGCGTCACGGGCCAGGACTCCGGGTCGGGCATCGGCCTCACCATCGCCCGCGGCATCGTCCGGGCGCACGGTGGCGAGCTCGCCACCGAGTCACGCGGAAAGGGGCAGGGCGCCGTCTTCACGGCGCGCCTGCCCCTCCTGACGGGCGACGGGGTCGGTTAGACCGAGGTGTCGGTGAGAAGGCAGTCACCGGCGCCCATGACCGCTGCGCCCCGCGCGCCGTCGGTCATGCCGCCCATCCGTCCGTAACCCCAGGTGGAGTCGTCGGTCGTCGTCGGGTCGCCCCAGCGGCCCATCTGTCCGGTTCCGTAGCCTCCGCCGACGTAGGTGCCGTCAACGGCGTTCTGGTAGGCGCGCAGGTGGTTCTCGGAACCGGCGCGCAGGCTGGTCAGCACGGTGCGGACGTCGGCGGGCAGGGTGCCGGCGAGCCCCTTGTCCAGGTCGGCGATGTCCTGCTTCTCGATGGCGACTCCGACGCCGTAGGCCGCGTCGAGGGACCGCGTGCCCTGGGCCATGAGGTCGTCGTACAGCTTCTGGAGCGTCGGGTCGGCGTAGTCGCCGGTGTCGCGGCCCTCGGCCGGGTCGACGATGCCGTACCGGTCGAGCAGGACGCCGATGGCGTCGTAGTGCGTCTGCTCGCTGCGGGTGATCATGCTGAACGGCGCGGCGCCGTCGTAGCGGTCGGCGAGGGCGGCATACACGTCGCGGGCCAGCCGCTCCTCCTCGCGGTTGTACTGGAGTGCGGCGGCGACGTCGGCGTCGACACTCGTGGCGGTGGCCGTCGTCGAGCCGACGGTCGTCGAGACGGCAGCACCGAACGGGCCGACCTGGCGGGCCTCGGCGGTCGCGGCGATGCCCAGGCCGAGAACGGCGGCGGCGCCGGCGGCGATCCCGGCGGTGGCCAGAGCGACGCGGCGGCTGGGGGTTCCCGAAGTGGTGTTCATGGTCTGCTCCTCTGCTGGAGATGGGTCTGTGCGATGTGTCCTACGCCGTACTCAACGGGCTGACCGTGAAGGGGCGCGGGTGGTAGCGATGAAGCCTGGATGAAGCTCGCGGCGGGCCCGCTCCGGGCCCTGCTCCGACCCATCCGGGGCCCTGTTCCGGGACCGATCAGGACCGATCAGAGGGTGAGAGCGCGGCCAGTTCGGTATCCAGCCGGGTCCGGTCAGCCGGATGTGTCCGTATAGATCTCCGAAAAACTCGGGCCCGAGGGCCCCAAAGCGATACCGGGGCGGGTAACCTGGAGACCCGGGCGCGCGTCGTGACCCCCCTGCTCCGACGCGCGCCCGCGGCGTACCCGCATCCAGCTGCGTGGTACCGCGCCGTACTCGCGCCCCCGGTGGTGCGGCTCAGGCGGTGAGCGCCATGCGGTGGTGCGGCTCAGGCGGTGAGCGCCATGCCGCTGCGGATGCCGATGTAGGCCGCGATGACGACGAGCGACGAGGCGAAGACCCTGGTCAGCAGGCGGGGGGAGGTGACCGCCGCAACGCGGGTTCCGAGCAGGCTGCCCACGACCGCGGTCGCGGTGAAGACGGCAATGACCCGCCAGTCGAGCGTCACCCCGGCGGCGAGCCGGGCGGTCAGCGCCGTGGCGCTGTTGATCGTCACGACGATGAGCGAGGTGCCCACGGCGACCGGCATGGGGAAGCCGAGGGCGACGACCAGGGCCGGCACCACCGCGAACCCGCCGCCGACCCCGAAGAACCCGGTGAGCAGGCCGACGCCGGTGGCGGTGAGCAGGACCCGGAGGGCGGCCGGGCAGTCGCAGTGGAACTGCGGCCGCAGATGGACGATGTCCAGTGCCGGGTGCTCGCTCACGTCCGTCGTCCCGGACTGTCGGGCCGAGCGTCGCCACATGAGGGCCGAGACGAGGAGCAGGAGCACGGCGAACGCGACGAGGAGCCAGGTCGCGTCCACCTGGGCGGCCAGCTTGGCCCCGCCCGCCGTGCCGGCCGTGCCGAGCAGGCCGAACGCCAGGCCCTGCCCCCAGCGAACCCGCTTGGCCTTGGCGTGGGCGACCGCGCCGGCGATGGCGGAGATGCCGACGATGACGAGCGACCCGGTCGTCGCCTCGTGGGCGCTCTGCCCCAGCCCGTAGACGAGGACCGGAACGGTGACGATGGCGCCGCCACCACCGAGGGCGCCGAGTGCGAGTCCGGTGACGACACCGGCGAGAATGGCGACGAGCATCAGGTCCGCCAGAACGTGACATTGGCCACGGGTCGTGTTCTCCTGGGAATGGCATAGTCGGTGTGTTGGTTGACACGACGGTATACCCTCGGGGGTATCGGTACCGAATTGATGGTCCACCGCAGATGGCGGCCGTCCAAGCCGGTCCCGCCACACCCGGGTCCCCCAGACCGCGATACGAAGGACAGTTCTTCATGGCCACCGTAGACCTCACGGCAGAGACGTTCGAGCAGACCGTCACGAGCAGCGACATCGTGCTCGTCGACTGGTGGGCCGACTGGTGCCGGCCCTGCAAGATGTTCGCCCCCGTCTATCAGGAGGCGTCCTCCAAGCACGCCAACATCGTGTTCGGCAAGGTCGACACCGAGGCGCAGCCGGAGCTCTCCGGCGCGGCCCAGATCACGTCGATCCCGACCCTCATGGCGTTCCGCGAGGGCATCCTTGTGTTCTCCCAGCCGGGTGCCCTTCCGGCCCAGGCGCTCGACCAGGTCATCGAGGGCGTCCTCGCTCTCGACATGGACGACGTTCGTGCCCAGATCGCCGCGCACGAGGCCGAGCACGCCCAGCAGGCCTGAGCGGGCGCAGCCCGCCGGACGCATACCTCGCTCGGGGGTCGGCACCACGACGGTGCCGGCCCCCGAGCGGTCTGTCATCGGCAGAGTCCGGGGAGGCGCGCCGAGGTGACAGCGATATACCCCGGGGGGTATGATTCCGCCATGACCAACACCGTTGACATTGCCACCTTCGCCGCGCGGCACGCCGACGGCGCCCACGTCATCGACGTCCGGGAGCCCTACGAGTACCTCTCCGGTCACGTTCCCGGAGCGCGGCCCGCGCCGATGAGCCAGATCGCCCACCACATCGAGAGCATCCCCAAGGACGAGGACGTCTACGTCATCTGCGCGAGCGGCAACCGGAGCCTGTCGATGGCCACCCTGCTCACTCGCTTCGGCGTTCGCGCCCACTCCGTCGACGGCGGCACCTCCGCCTGGGTCCGGGCCGGCCACCCGATCGTCGCCGGCCACACTGCGGCATAAGGAGAACGCCATGGCACGCAAGGAAGCGGCCGCCGAACACGATACGGCCCGGGGTATGATGGAACGGTTCGTCACCCTCACGGTCGGAGGCCGCTCGATGGAGCTCAACTCGGATGAGATGCAGGCGGTCTCAAAGCGTCTCAAGCGCGCCCAGGGGCAGCTCGGCGGCATCGTCAAGATGATCGAGGACGGCCGCGACTGCCAGGACATCGTCACCCAGGTGGCTGCCGTGTCCAAGGCGCTCGACCGGGCCGGCTTCGCCATCATCGCGCTCGGTCTGCGGCAGTGCATCGTCGACCCGAACGCCGACACGATGGATGTCGGTTCGATGGAGAAGCTCTTCCTCTCCCTCGCCTGACCCTGCTGATGGACTCGGCGGACTGGGACGCGCGGTATGCCGCGACCGACCTCGTGTGGTCGTCCACACCCAACCAGTGGGTGACCGACGTCCTTGCTGATCTCACCCCGGGACGTGCCGTCGACATCGCCGCCGGGGAGGGGCGTAACGCCATCTGGCTCGCCCAGCAGGGCTGGTCGGTCCTTGCCCTCGACTTCTCGGCGGTCGCGGTGGAGCGGATCCGTGAGCTCGCCGCCGGTCGGCTCAGCGGCGTAGCGGGTTCGCTCGAGGCTGCCGTCGCCGATGCCACCCGCCCGGTGCCGGGCGAGCAGGGGGTCTACGACCTCGTGCTCTTCTCCTATCTCCAGCTGCCCGAGGCGGTCTGGAGCGCCGCGCTGCGCCGCGGCATCGAGGCCGCCGCGCCCGGTGGCCGGGTCGTTGTCATCGCCCATGCCAGGGCCAACCTCGACGGTGGCTGGGGTGGGCCCCAGGACCCCCGGGTGCTCCACGATCCCGACGACATCGTCGCCCAGGTCGACGGACTGCCGGTGACCGTCGAGTCCGCCGAGCTGAGGACCCGGGTCGTCGAGACCGGCGACGGCCCCCGCGAGGCCCTGGACACCGTCGTCGTTCTCCGCCGCGCCTGACCGTCCGCTCCCCGTCACGAACCCACCCGATGTTCACTCACTGACGCCCGCAGTCCGGTGGCAGAGGTGGGGAAGCCGCCCATCGGGTGGGATGTCGACGGGGGTGTCGCCCGGGGGATGTCGGGTCAGCGGGTCGACGTGGCGTGCGCGTGCTCCTTGATGCCGGCGATGGCCAGCGCCGCCGACTCGCTCGCACCCGCGACCCACGTGGTGTAGCCGCCGTCGAGGTTGCTGACGTCGTCCCAGCCGTGCTGCTTGAGCAACCGGACGGCCGAGTGGCCGCGCACGCCGACCGCGCAGTGGACGATGACCGGCCCCCGGGGGACCTCGTCCAGCCGATCCCGCAGCTCGTCGATCGGGACGAGGAGCGAGCCCGGGATCGAGCCGCGCCGGTGCTCCCCCGTGGAGCGAACGTCGAGGAGCGTCGCGCCCTCGGCCATCGCATCCGCGAGCTCGTGCCACTGGATCGACGGGCTGAGGCCGCTGGCGGTGTTGGCCGCGATGTAGCCGAGCATGTTGACCGGGTCCTTGGCCGAGCCGAACTGCGGGGCGTACGCGAGCTCGAGGTCGGCGAGCTGGGTGGCCCGAAGGCCGCCGGCCATCGCCGTGGCGATGACGTCGATCCGCTTGTCGATCCCGGCCTTGCCGACGCCCTGAGCACCGAGGATCGCGTCCGTCTCCGGGTCGACGAGCAGCTTGAGCTCCATGCGGTCCGCGCCGGGATAGTACGTCGCGTGCGAGGACGGGTGGGTGTGGACGGCCCGGTACGGGCGCCCGGCGGCGAGCAGCCGCTTCTCGTTCCAGCCGGTCGTCGCGATCTGCAGCCCGAAGACGCCGACGATCGCCGTGCCGAGAACGGGCTGGTCCGCGCCGGGACGTCCGGTGATGACATCGGCGACGAAGCGACCCTGCCGGTTGGCGGTGTTCGCGAGCGGGACGAGGGCCTCGGTCCCGTCGAGGCCGTCCGTCTTCTCCACGGCGTCGCCGACGGCGTAGATGTGCGGGTCGCTCGTCCGGAACCGCTCGTCGATGGCGATCCCGCCACGCGGACCGATCTCGAGGCCGGCGTCGGTGGCGAGGGTGCTCTCGGGGCGCACGCCGATCGCGGCGACGACGACGTCGGCCGGCAGGTGCTCGCCGGTGCTGAGCGTCACGTCGCGGTCGCCGATGGCGGTGACCGAGGCGTCCAGGTGCAGGCGCACCCCGATCCGGCGGATGTGCTCGTGGACCGGCTCGGCCATCTCGGGGTCGAGGGGCGCCATGATCTGGCTGGTCGCCTCGACGAGGGCGGTCTCGACGCCACGGTGGACGAGGTTCTCGGCCATCTCGACGCCGATGAAGCCGCCACCGATGACGACCGCGCTCCTGGCCCGACGCAGCTCCTCGACCATGAGGTCGGTGTCCTCGATGTCCCGCAGGGACAAGGCGCGCTCGATCCCCGGGATGGGCGGTCGCACGGGACGAGCCCCCGGGGAGAGGACGAGCGCGTCGTAGGGGAGCTCCTCGTCGGTGGCCGAGGCGAGGTCGCGCACGACGACGACCCGGCGCTCGCGGTCGATCCGGACCGCCTCGTGGAGGATGCGGACGTCGAGGTTGAACCTGGCGCCCAGCGAGGCGGGCGTCTGCAGCAGGAGGGACGAGCGCTTCTCGATGACCCCGCCGATGTGGTACGGCAGCCCGCAGTTCGCGAACGAGACATGGCCGCTGCGCTCGATGACGGTGATCTCGGCGCTCTCGTCGAGCCGACGTAGTCTGGTGGCGGCGGACATGCCTCCGGCCACCCCTCCGATGATGACGATCTTCATGTGGACCACGATACCCCCTGGGGTATAGTGCTCTGGTCCCGCCCACCAGGTGAGCGGGACACGACCACGCCCCAAGGACAGGAGCCAGAGGAATGTGCAGAGCAGTTCGGTGCCGGCAGTGTGGAAAGACGACGTGGGCCGGCTGTGGCCAGCACGTCGACCAGGTGTTGCGCGGTGTCCCGGGCTCCCAGCGCTGCTCCGGTCACGCCAAGGAGCCCAGCCAGGGCGGATTCCTCTCCAAGATGTTCGGCCGCTGACCGCAGCCGTCCCCCGGCCGGTCGGCAGCGGCCATCTCCCCCAGGCGCCGACGCGCGTCGGGCCGGGCTACCTCCCTGTCTCTCGGTCCGACGCGCGTCCGGTGACGAACCAGCTCCACGGCCGCGCCGGCCAGGTCTTCATGACGTATGCCGTCCGCATCCCGTCGATGTCCAGCCCGGCCCGGTCGAGCTCGGTCGGTAGGTCACGGTCGATGTGGCAGCCGCCGGAGAGTGGCCCCCAGAACGGCTGAAGCCCTCGCTGCAGCCTGGCCACCCCGTCGTGCGGGGCGAGCGAGTGCTCGACGAAGTGCACCTCCCCACCGGGCCGCAGGACCCGTCGCATCTCGGCGAGCGCGGCCGACAGGTCGGGAATCGTGCACATCGTCCAGGTCGAGACGACCGCGTCGACGGAGGCGTCGGGCAGCGGCAGCGTCGCGGCGTCGAGCGACACCCGCTCGACGGGTCTGCCGAAGTCCCGGACCCGCTCGGCGGCTCGCCGCCAGGCCAGGTCGGCCGGCTCGACGGCATACACCCTCGTCACATCGGCGCCGAAGTGCGGCAGGTTGCGACCCGAGCCGAAGCCGACCTCGAGGACGTCGCCCGCGACCCCGGAGCAGGCGCGCTCACGCCACCTGCCGGCGGTCCGTTCGGTGAGGACGACGTCGACGAGCCGGGGGAGGGCGCGCTCGTCCCACCACTGAAGGATGCTCATCGTCGCCAACCTAGCTCAGGATCTTGGGCGGGCCGGCGGCGTTCCGGCTCGGCATGACCGGGCGCCTCGTCCCACCGCTTCAGGTGGGGCGAGGCGCCCATGGGTGATCGGTGCCGGCCGGCAGCGCAGGCCGGGCGGTCGCCGCTCAGTGGTGGCCCTTCGTGATCATCCGCAGGATGCGGTAGTTGAACACGGCGAAGCGGAATGACTGGAACGGCAGGCTCTTGCGTCGTCTGACTGTCTTCGCGGTGGGCATCGGGGCGCCGGCGAGGTCGGCATAGGGCTGGTTGTTGATATCGCTCATGTCGATCACTCCGGGATGAACTGCCAGCCGAGGCGACCCTTGGCCTTGTAGATGAACAGGTAGTGGAGCAACAGCTTGAGCCAGTGGCCACCGAGGCCGAGCTCGCCGCGGGTGTCCTTGACCTCACGGCCGGTGGGCCACTTGCTGAAGTCCGGGACGATGGGGCTCATCGTCATGGCGGCGGCCGAGCCGTTGCGCAGTCCGGCGCCCGCCGAGGCGACACAGGCCGCACCCATTCCGGCCATCGACGCGTTGTGTGCCGCGGCCTGTGGGCCCTGCTTGAGCCGGTCGCGGATCGTCAGAGCGGCGGTCTTGCCCATGACGCCGGACGGCATGCCTGTCCGCGGCGGCGACGGGGTGATGACGGTGCCGTTCGGGCTCTTGCGCGGCTTGCTGATCTGGTGCGGCGGGGCGAAGGCGATGCCGACGGCGAAGATGTTGTCGTAGCCCTTGGCGAGGTAGGTCTTCGGCCAGTCGTCGGCCGACCACTCCTCGTAGGGCTTCGGCGTGTAGTCAGCGTCGACCTTCATGAACCCGCTCGGGGCGAACAGCTGGTCGGTGATGTCCTCGCCGACCTTGTCGTAGGCCTTGAGCGGCACCCCGCCGAACGGCGGCAGGAGCATCCCGAAGTCGAACGGGAGGGTGTGGTGCTCCCCGTCCAGGGTCTCGTAGTGGACCAGGCCCGGCTCGATGCGCTCGACGTGCGCGCCGAGGATGGCCTTGACGTCACGCTCGCGGAACAGGGATCCCGTCCACAGCTCGCTCGTCGTCTGGAAGCCCATCTCGGCGAAGGTCATGCCACCGACACCGAAGTCACCGAGCTCGGCCTCGTTCGAGAGGTAGACGAGGGTGGCCTTGTCGCGGACCCCGGCCTCGCGGAGCTGGTGGTCGACGTTGAAGACGTACTCGAAGGCGGCGCCCTCGCAGGTGCACGTCCCGTGGCCCATGCCGACGACCAGCGTCTGCGGCTCGCCCTTCCTGAGCTTGTCGATCGCCGCCGCCAGCGCGGCCGCCGCCTCGATGGCGTGGTCGGCCGTGCAGACCGACACGGTGTGACCCTGGTCCGGGCCGAGGCCCTCGGTCATGCCGAACTTGAGCTGTGGGCCGGTGGCGTTGATGAGGAAGTCGTAGCGGAGCCGCTCCTCCGTCCCCTCCTTGCCCTGGCCGGTGTAGACGATGTCGACCGCGCCCTGGTCGCTCGTGTCGTCGCCCTGGGGGCGAACGGCGACGGCCTTGGCCTGGCGGTAGGTGATGCCCTTCTTCTCATAGATCGGGGCGAGGGGGAAGACGACGTCCTTCTTGGACATCTTGCCGACGCCGACCCAGATGTTCGACGGAATCCAGTTCCAGTTCGAGTTCGGGGTGACGACCGTGATCGCGTGCTGCTTACCGAGCAGACGGCTGAGGTGGAGCGCCGCGGTGTGTCCGGAGACTCCTGCTCCTAGGACAACGACGTCAGCCATGCTTTCTCCTTCGAAAGGGGCCGGTGGTGGGACGAGAAGACGATGATGATGGGGAGGAGGGACGATGGGATGCCACCTGAGCATACCCCAGGGGGTATCGGGTATGGCGACCCTAAGTTGGCTCCCATCTGCGGTGGGCCGCTGGACTGGATACCCAGGGGGGTATATAGTCTGATCTGGAACGGTTCCAATAAACCTCTCGGAAGGACCACCCCATGACCACGATCGACACCGAGGCCCCGGCCGTCACCACGATGCCGCGGATCGGCGACCAGGCGCCGGCCTTCACCGCCACGACCACCCAGGGCGAGATCAGCTTCCCCGGCGACTACGCCGGCAAGTGGGTCATCCTCTTCTCCCACCCGGCCGACTTCACCCCGGTCTGTACGACCGAGTTCATGACCTTCGCCTCGATGCAGGACGAGTTCAAGGCCTACAACACCGAGCTCGTCGGCCTGTCGGTCGACGGCCTGTACAGCCACATCGCCTGGCTGCGGACCATCCAGGACAAGATGGTCTTCCGCGGCATGGAGAACGTCGAGGTGACCTTCCCGCTCATCGAGGACATCACGATGAACGTCGCCCGCACGTACGGGATGATCATGCCGGGCGAGGACTCGACCAAGGCGGTCCGCGCGGTCTTCGTCGTCGACCCCAAGGGCATCATCCGGACGATCATCTACTACCCGCTCAGCCTCGGCCGGAACTTCGACGAGCTTCTTCGCGTCATCAAGGGCCTGCAGACCGCGGACGCCTTCGAGGTGGCCACCCCGGCGGACTGGCGCCCCGGCGACAGTGTCATCGTCCCGACCGCCGGCTCGTGCGGCACGGCCAAGGAGCGCATGGACGGTGACGTCGAGGGTGTCGAGTGCGTCGACTGGTTCTTCTGCACCAAGGAGATCTCCGCGGAGGATGTCGAGAAGGCCATCCGCGTCTCCTGAGCAGGCCAGGGAGGCGTCGCGCTGACGGATCCGGCCGTGTCGGAACGTCGTGCGGTCGTCACCCGGCCCGCGCCCGGTCGGCCGAGGGGTCGCCCCGGTGGGACTCGTCGATTGAGCCTTCTCCTCCCACAACGCTAGGATCCGATGGGATACCCCTGGGGGTATCCCATCGGTCGACCCCGGAGGACACCATGTCGCAGACCGCCGCCGCCGCTCCCGGCCGGAGCCTCGTCGAGCCCCGGATCAAGCACGTCCCGGTCACCCTGTTCTCGTCGGTGATGGGCATCGGCGGGCTGTCCCTCGCCTGGCGTCGCGCGGGCCTGGTGTGGGGGCTACCGGCCTGGCCGGCCGACGTCTTCTTCTGGGCCGCCCTGGGTGTCTTCGTCCTCGTCCTCGTCCTCTATGCCGCCAAGTGGCTGCGCTACCCGGCCGCGGCCTGGGCGGAGGTGCAGCACCCGATCCGGATGACCTTCGTCCCGACGATCACCATCTCCGTGATCATCCTCGCGACGGCGGGCCAGGACCACGTCCCGACGCTGGCCCGGGTCGGCTGGTGGGTCGGCTCCGTCGGACACCTCGTTCTCACCCTCGCGGTCCTCACCGCGTGGTTCAGCCGGGCCGACATCCTGCACAGCCATGTGACGCCCGCCTGGTTCATCCCCATCGTCGGCAACGTCGTGACGCCGCTCGCGGCGCCGCACATCGGCTCGGTCGACTTCGCCTGGTTCTCCTTCGGGATCGGCATCGTGTTCTGGATCGGGCTGCTGCCGCTGCTCTTCCAGCGAGTCATCCTCCACGACCAGCCGCTGCCGCAGAAGCTGCTGCCGACGATCGCCATCTTCATCGCGCCGCCTGCGGTGGGCATGCTGTCCTGGCAGTCCCTCACCGGCACCGTCGACGACCCCGTCGGCCGGGTGCTCTTCTCGGCGGCGATGATGTTCACCATGCTGCTGTTCGCCCAGGCGCTCCGGCTGCGCGCCATCCCGTTCGCCCTGCCCTACTGGGCCTACTCCTTCCCGCTGGCCGCGGCCAGCGTCGCGGCCATCGCGATGGCCCAGGCCCGGGACAGTGCCGCCTACGACGTCGTCGGCGCGGTGCTCCTCGGCCTCACGACGCTCGTCGTCCTCGTCGTCGGCGCACTCACCGTGCGCGCTGCCGCCCACCGACAGATCTGCGTTCCCGAGTGAGCGACGCGGCTGCCACCGACCGACTGCCCGCCTGGCGGCGGGTGCTTGCCGTCGTCGCGCACCCCGACGACGAGTCGTTCGGGATGGGCGCGGTGCTCGAGCGCTTCGCCGGTGAGGGTGCCACCCTGTCCGTGCTCTGCCTCACCGCGGGTGAGGCGTCCACGCTCGGGAGCTCCACGGACCTGGCCGAGCTACGCGCCGCCGAGCTGGCCGAAGCGGCGGCCCAGCTGGGGGTCGCGTCGACCACGCTGCTGCGCCACCGGGACGGCGCGCTGTCATCGGTGGACCGGGCGTTGCTCGACGCCGACGTCGCGGCGGCCGTGGACGCATCGCGACCCGATGGCGTCGTCGTCTTCGACCCCCGGGACGGTGTGACCGGCCATCCGGACCACGCCGCCGCCAGCGAGGTGGCCATCGACGTCGCGCGGGCGCGCGGCATACCCGTTCTCGGCTGGGCACTTCCTGAGGACGTGAGCCGGACGCTCAACGAGGAGTTCGGCGCCGGCTTCGCCGGGTATGCCGCGGCTCAGCTCGACATCTCCCTCGTCGTGGACAGGGCGCGGCAAGGTCGGGCCATCGCCGCTCATGCGAGCCAGGCCGTGCCGGGCAGCGTCCTGTGGCGCCGCCTCGAGCTGCTGGGCGACCGGGAGTACCTCCGCCGCATCGCCTGACCGACGAGCGTGGAGAGGAAGTGCGGGGATCCCTACGACGAGATCCGAGACCGGATCCGACGGCTTCAGCGCGGACGCGCCGCGATGAAGGAGCGCGCGGCCGAGCTGCGCGCCGAGGGCAAGAAGGGCGCCAAGCGCGCCGACGGGGTGCAGGCGGTCCTCGACAGGATCGCGGAGATGGCGCCGGAGGACCGAGCCCTCGCCGAGCGCGTGCATACGACGGTGACCGCGACCGCCCCCGACCTGTCGCCCAGGACGTGGTACGGGATGCCCCTATGCCAACGCGGACGGCAAGGTCGTCGTCCTCTTCCAGGACTCGGGCAAGTTCAGCTGCCGGTACTCGACCCTGGGCTTCCGGGAAGCGGCCAACCTCGACGACGGCGACCGGTGGCCGGTGTCGTACGCGCTCGTGACGTGGAGCCCCGTGGTGGAGACGAAGGTCGCCGAGCTCGTCAAGGCCGCGATCTCCTGACCGTCGCCGCGCCGCCGGACCGGACGATGGGCTGGACCACGACTGCGTGGTCGGTCGCCGGTGCTACTGCCCGTTCGTCCTCGCCTCGATCGACGCCAGCCGCTGCTCGAGCCGCTCGAGGGCCTGGAGTATCCGTTGGTCCGCCAGCGCCTCCTCCGCCTCGACCGGGCGTTCCTCCTGACGCACGAAGAGTGCCGCCAGCGACGCGCTGACCATCGCGAGGAGCAGGAACCCGACAACCATCAGGAACGCGGACAGCAGCACGCCAGCCGTGGTCTCCGGAGGCTCACCGATGAACCCGACCGTCGTGATCAGGCTCGTGGCCCACCACAACCCACGACCGAAGCTGCTCACCGTTCGCGTCTCGATCGCGGCCGCCGCGGCACCGGCCACCACGACCAGCAAGACCGCCGACAGCAGCGCCGGGACCAGCCACCTCGAGGTGGTCGGTGGGCGACGCGGACCAAGAACCAGGTTCCTCATGGATGAGTCCTCTCGCGAGCGGCGACATACCCGCCCAGCGTAAGGATGAGCCGCCACCGGGCGGCCACCGCGGGCCGCCGTTCGGTGACATCCCACGGTGTGCCATGCGGACAGCGCTCCGCCCCCGCACCGAGGGGTGGTGCGGGGGCGGAGTGGCAGGGCTGTTCAGACGCCCCGGCCCGGGCCGCAACCGGGAGTCGACCCGGGCCGGAGTGCCGTGCTGGGGGTCAGGAGGCCATCGCGTGGGTTCGCGCCCAGGCGTCGTAGCCGCCGAGCAGGTCGGACACGTCGACGAAGCCCTGGGAGCGGAGCAGGCTCGCGCCGACCGAGCTGCGCCAGCCGCCGGCGCAGTAGAGGAGCACCGGGCGCTTGGCGTCCAGCTCGTCGGACCGGCGGCCGAGCTCGGCCAGCGGGATGTGCACCGCGCCGGGGACCATGCCGCCGACGACCTCGCCGGCGTTGCGGATGTCGACGAGCTGGACGTCGGGCAGGACGCGGACCGAGTCGACCTCGGCGACGGTGAGCCGGCTGGCCCGCTCGACCCGGTGCTCGTGCGAGAGGAAGTAGGTCTCCGGCTCGGGGAGGTAGCCGAGGACGTGGTCGAAGCCGATCCGTGCGAAGCGGGTCGCGACCTCCTGCTCCTGACCCTCCGGGGCGATGATGACGACCGGCTGCTGGGGGTCGAAGACCATCCCGACCGTCTCGGCCATCCGGCCGTCGGCGGGGACGTTGATCGAGCCGCGCAGATGGGCAACGGCGAACTCGTGGACCTCGCGGGCGTCGTGGACCATCGCACCGGCCGCAAGGGCGGCCTCGGCGTCGGCGTCGGTCAGCGCCGGAACCTCATGGTCGGTGTCACGGACCGCACGCTCCTGACGGTTGATCGTCGCGTTGAACACGAAGTACGCCGGGGCGGCGGGCTGGCCCTCGGTGACGACGGCGAGGAACTCGTCCTCGCTCATCGGCTGGCAGGCGTAGTTGAGGGCCCGCTGCTCACCGATCGTCGACTGGCGCTCGGTGGAGAGGTTCTTGCCACAGGCGGAACCGGCACCGTGCGCCGGGAAGACGCGCACCGCGTCCGGCAGGCCCATGAGCTTGTGCTGGATCGAGTGGTAGAGCATCCGGCCGAGCTCGTCGGCGGTGACGCCGATCGAGGCGAGCAGGTCGGGCCGGCCGACGTCGCCGATGAAGAGCGCGTCGCCGGTGAGGGCGCCGTAGGCGACGTCGTCGTCGGCGTGCTCGTAGACGAGGACCGAGATCGACTCCGGCGTGTGGCCCGGGGTCTCCATGATCTCGAGGGTCACGTCGCCGAGGCTGAGGCGCTCGCCGTCGGTGAAGTGACGAACCTCGAAGTCGGCGGCGGCGGCCTGGCCGTAGCCGATCCAGGCGCCGGTCTCGCGGGCGAGCTCGAGGTGGCCCGAGACGAAGTCGGCGTGGAAGTGGGTGTTGAGGACGCCGACGATGCTCAGGCCCTGGGCCTTGGCGTCGTCGAGGTACTCGGCGATGTCGCGGCGGGGGTCCACCACGACGGCCTGGCCGGTGGTCTCGTCACCGATGAGGTACGAGGCTTGGGACAGGCAGTCGATGTAGTACTGGGTGAAGATCATCGGTCCTCCGTGGCGAATCGATGGCGGCTGGTGTGGGTGGGAAAGGCGCTCAGGTTGGACCCGGTGGCGGTCCGCAGGGTGCTCCGGTGGTCATGCGGTTCGTCGTTCGCCGGTCAGAACGTATACCCTAGGGGGTATATTCCTCTCTGGCAACCGTGCAGGTATCGAAGGAGTCCTCATGCCGTCCCGAACCACCCGCCGCCTCGCGGCGCTCACCCTTGCCGGCGTTCTGGCAGCCATCCCGTTGGCCGGCTGCTCGAGCTCCGGCGACGTCAGCGTCACCCAGGGCACGGCGGCGGCATCCGCGCCCGCGAACGGCAGCCACCTCGACGCCGCGGCCTTCGCGGCCGCCCTCAAGCGGCCCGACACGGTGATCCTCGACGTGCGCACCCCGGCCGAGTTCGCCCAGGGCCACCTCGAGAACGCCGTCAACATCGATATCGAGTCCGCGGACTTCCTCACCCGGCTCGACCAGGTCGACACCTCCAAGGCGTATGCCGTCTACTGCCACTCGGGCAACCGCTCCGGGGCCGCCCTCCAGCAGATGGCTCAGATGGGCTTCGCCGAGGCCTACGACCTCGCCGGCGGGATCGGCTCCTGGGAGAACGCCGGCGGGAAGGTCGTCACCGGCGGCTGAGGCCGGCCGACCCGCCGCGGCCCTGTCAAGATGGGCCATGGCCCTCGACGTGGAGCTGGCGGAGATCCGTGACTTCCTCGCTGCGCACCCCCCGTTCGACGAGCTGCCGAGGGCGGTCCTCGAGGCGCTGCCCCGGCAGCTGAGCGTCGAGTACTTCCGGCGCGGAACAGACATCATCGCCCACGGCCGGGACAACGCCGCCCTGTATGTCCTGCGCGTCGGCGCCGTCGACGTGACCGACCAGGACGGCCGCCTCGTCGATCGCTGCGAGGCCGGCGCGTGCCTCGGCTCGACGACGCTCGTCGGCGGCAACCCCTCGACGTTCGACGTCCTCGCCATCGAGGACTGCCTCGCCCTCGTGATGCCCGCCGAGGTCTTCGCCGGGCTCTGTCGGGACCACGTCGATTTCGCCCGGTTCTTCGACGAGCAGCGCGCCAGCCGGATGAGGGCGGCGCTGGACGCCCAGCAGATGTCGGCCACCGGCGGGGCCATCCTCAGGACCCACGTCCGGGAGATGCTGACGCGGGAGGTGGTCGCCGCGAGCTCGACGGCCACCATTGGGCAGGCGGCCCGGGTGATGGCCGAGGCCGGTGTGTCCTCCCTCCTCGTCATGGACGGCGAGTGTCTGGCCGGGATCGTCACCGACCGCGACCTGCGCAACCGCGTCCTCGCGGCGGGCGTCGACCCGGGGGAGCAGGTGACCGCGATCATGACGGCGGATCCGGTCACCGCGTCCGCGGAGTCGCTCGCCTTCGAGGTGCTCCTCGAGATGGTGGGCCGCAACATCCACCACCTGCCGGTCGTCGAGGGTGGCCGGCCGGTCGGCGTCGTGACGACGACCGACCTTGTCCAGCTCGAGCAGTCCAACCCCATCTACCTCGTGGGCGCCATCGGCAAGCAGCCCGACGTCGCCGGCGTGGCCGCGGTGAGCTCCCGGCTCGCCGCCGTCGTCGGGTCGATGGTGGCCCAGGATGCCTCCGCGGACGACATCACCAGCGTCGTCACGGCCGTCGGCGACGCCGTCGACCGCCGCCTGCTCGCCCTCGCCGAGGAGCGGCTCGGTCCCCCGCCGGTGCCCTACTGCTGGGTGACGCTCGGGTCGCGGGCCCGGCGCGAGCAGGCTCTCGCCGCGGACCAGGACAACGCGATCATCCTCAGCGACGACGCTACCGACGAGCATGCGGCATACTTCCGCGACCTCGCCGAACTCGTCGTCGGCGCCCTCGCGGAATGCGGCTACCCACGCTGCTCCGGCGGCTTCATGGCGACCAACCCCCGATGGCGCCGCTCGCTCGCCCGATGGAGTGACGAGTTCGCCTCGTGGCTGGGTGAGCCGACCATCGAGGGGGCCCGTGAGGCGAGCGTCCTGCTCGACATGCGGCCGATCCACGGCGACGTCCGGCTCTTCGACCGGCTCTATGCCCAGATCCGTCGGGCCGCCCCGACGGCCGTGGCCTTCCTTTCCCAGCTCGCCGACGAGGCCATCGCGAACGAGCCGCCGCTGGGCTTCTTCCGCGGTTTCGTCCTCGAGCGGGCGGGTGCCCACAAGGATCGCCTCGACCTCAAGCACGGCGGCATCGGCGCCGTCGTCGAGCTGGCGCGGGTGCATGGGCTGGCGACGGGCTCGGGTGCGCTCGGTACCCTGGCGCGGCTGGACGCGGCCATCGCGGCCGAGGTGTGCACCCCGGCCCGCGGCGCAGACCTGCGTGACGCGTTCGAGTTCATCTCGTATGTCCGGCTGCGCCACCAGGCCGACCAGCTCCGCGCCGGCGACCCACCCGACAGCTTCGTCGCGCCCGACGACCTCGGCTCGTTCGACAAACGGCACCTACGTGAGGCCTTCGCGATCATCCGGTCGGCCCAGATGCAGCTGGCGCTGCGCTTCCCGAGACGGCACATCGACCCATGACCCGGTATGCCGCGTTCGCCGGCCGTGCGAGGTCGGGCGCGCGCTCCCGGCGGCCGTTCCGCGCGACCCCCGAGACGCAACGGGTACGAGCCCTGCGGACCGCCGCGCCGGGTCCGCTGCACGACTACCTGTCGGTGCCGTTCGCCGACCCGGCCCAGGACATCCGGTCGGTTCGGTTCCTCGCCATCGACCTCGAGACGACATCGATCGACCCGGCCGACGGGGAGGTCCTGTCGGTGGGCTTCGTCCCGGTCGACTCCGGACGGATCTTCCTCGGTGGCGCCCGCCGCATCCTCGTGCGTCCGGACGGCGAGGTCGGTCAGAGCGCGACCGTCCACGGCCTCACCGACGACGCGGTCGCCCACGGGGCGCCGATCGGCGAGGCGGTGACCGAGGTGCTGGCGGCGCTGACCGGCCGGGTCCTGGTGGCGCACTTCACGCCGATCGAGGAGGGCTTCCTGTCGGCGGCCTGCGAACGGCTGTGGGGGGCCCGGATGCCCTGCCTCGCCGTCGACACCCTCGAGCTGGAACGACGGATGACGACGGGCTTCCTCCGCGAGCCCGGGGATGGGTCACTGCGACTCTGGGCCGCCCGGGAGCGGTACCGGCTGCCGGTGTACCCGGCCCACGAGGCCCTCATCGATGCGATCGCCTGCGCCGAGCTCTTCCTCGCTCAGGTCGCCCGGATCGGCGAGGGCGGGCCGGTGCCGCTGCGTCGGCTCCTCGGCTGAGGCGGCCTGGCCCCGGCTGGACATGGGTGGGCCCCCGGACCGGAGACGGTCGGGGGGCCTGGAAGCGTGCCGGCCGTCGAGGCCGGCGGTCGGACGGGACGTTCAGCGGGCCTGGAGCTGGGACTGTGACATCGTCATGAGCTCGTCCGCCTCGCGGGTGAGGTCGCGGTCGACCGTGAAGGTCCAGCCGCGGCCGTAGTGGGGGTGTGGCCGCAACGACGAGGCCAGCGCCCGAGCCTTCTGGAAGGAGAGTGCGCGTGTGGTTGCCATGACTTCATGATCCACCCTCCTACCATTCAGCACAAATACAGAATACTTACTATGGATTTAGCAACACTGTATGATCTGAGACATGCTTGACCCTCATCGGATACGCGTGTTCAGGTCCGTTATCGCCAGTGGCTCCGTGCAGGCCGCCGCCGACAACCTCGGGATGACCCCCTCGGGGGTGAGCCAACATCTCGCGGCCCTCGCCAAGGAGACCGGGCTGGTCCTCTTCGAGCGCGAGGGCCGCGGGATCACCCCCACCGCGGCGGCCCGGGAGCTGGCCGAGCAGAGCCGCGAGCTGATGAAGGAGCTCGGTCGTCTGGACGCCCTCGTCTCCGACCTGCGGGACGGCCGCTCGGGCCGGCTCACCATCGGCTACTTCGCCTCAGCCGGTGCCGAGTGGATGCCTTCTCTCGTCAAGGCCCTCAACGCCGAGTTTCCCGACCTCGTCCTCGAGCTCGTCCTCACCGAGGGCCCCTCACGGCCCGTCTCGCTCGACATCGACCTCGTCATCGACGACCCCGACGCACCGGTGCGGACCGGCTACCGGCGCACCGAGCTCATCGACGACCCGTTCGTCGTCGTCATGCCGCGGGAGCACCATCTCGCCGACCGTGACTCGGTCGCCCTGGAGGAGCTGCGGGGCGAGACGTGGGTGAGCAACGAGCCGACCAGGGCGCCCTGCCATCGGCTGGTCCTCGCCGCCTGTGCGGCGGCCGGCTTCACGCCGCGGTTCACCGTCCAGGCCCAGGACCACTACACGTCCATCGCGTTCGTCGCCGCCGGCGTGGGCATCACCGTGCTGCCCCGGCTCGCCACGGTCTCGCTGCGCCCGGACGTCGCGCGGGTGCCGATCCTCGCCCCGGAGCCGGTGCGTCATGTGGCGGCGCTGCAGCGCGACCATGGGGCGCAGCACCACGCGGCCGACCGGGCCATCGAGCTCCTCACCGACCTCATCGCCGCCTCCGAGACCGCCCACGCCGCCGCCGACGCCTGAGGTGGTCCCGCCGAGTGGACCGGACCGCCCACCGTCAGAACGGGACGGCCGCTGGGGAGGGGTGGCGGGTGGCGTTGACCGCCGCCAGCTGGTGACGGGTCCGGTCGCGCAGCGCCTTGAGCTGGGTGGGCGTCAGCCGGTCGCAGACCCACTCCCAGTGGAGGGCCACCCAGTCACCGACGGCGAGGCGCGGCACCAGGCTGAGGCCCTCGGCGGCATACAGGACGGCCTCGTCCTCGCTGGGTCCAAGGGTGAGCTCGTGCCCGTCCCAGGCCAGCGGGCGGTAGCGGACGACGGCGTTGCCGTCGCCCATCCAGCCGACCCGCCCCCAGCGGATCCGACACCGGTCCAGCACTCGGAGCGGCTCCTCGACCCAGCCGGAGCGAAGCAGCCCAACCCACGGGTAGATGCCGAAGACGTGGAAGGCGTGCGTCGGCACCGAGTCGAAGGGGATGCCGTCGGCCATGGTCGTCCACTGGGACTGGTCGACCATGGGCCCGAACCGCTCCTCCATCGACGCGTGGAGCTGCTGCGGGTCGACATGGTCGAGCAGGTGGTTCCCGATCCAATAGGCCTCGACGACCTGTGGGTCGAGCGGGTCGGCGATCCCGGCGGCGTGGGCGATGAGCTCAAGGTAGGGCCAGTCGCCCTCGAAGCCGCGGGCGAGCACGCGCAGGTCGGGGTCGTCGGCCTGCCGGGACACCCGCTCGAGGAGGTCGTCGGCCCGGTCCGGTCCGCAGTAGCCCAGCGCGTTCGGCGGGTAGGCGTACCGCGCGAAGAGCACCGGGCCGGGCGTCATCGGACGTCGACCTCAGCGAGGACCGGCGTGGGCAGGCGCAGGGTGGGCGAGCCGGCGAGCGCCGTGCCCGCGCGGAGCACGGCGAGCCCGAGGCCGGTGAGCGAGCCGTGGGTCATGGCAGCTTCTCGGCAGGGTGGCTGAACAGGTCGTCCGGGCGGTCGGGGTCGGATCCCGCGCGCAGGGCGAGGGCTGCATGGGCCTCGTCCTCGGCGAGCCGCTCGAGCACGAAGCCGGAGTGGACGACGACCCAGTCACCGGGGCAGAGCGGGGCGGACATGGCCAGGAGCGACACGGAGCGGCGGACGGCGCCGTGGGAGACCAGGGCCTGGCCTGGCGTCGACAGGTCCTGGACCTGGCACACCTCGCCGAGGCACATCAGGGTGTCTCCTCGGTCAGGATCGTCGACACGAGCCCGCGGACCGTCTCGAGTGCGGGAGCCATCGCGGCGGACACGGCCGGGGTCATGGGTACTCCGTGGTCGAGAGTCGCCGCCTGAACGCCGACGAGGACGACCCGACGGGGGAGCCGCCCGAGGGCTCGGGACAGCTCGACCGCGGACGCCAGTCCGAACGCATGGGTGCCGCCGACCGCCGCGGCAGCGAAGCTCGATGACGGGAGGCCGACCGCGTCGGCGCCCATCTCGGTGAGGACGAGGGCGCCGGGCTCGGCGTCGGCGAGGACGGCGTCGAGGACCACCGCGAGGTCGACGTCGCCCCAGTCCTGGACGAGGTCGGTGGGGTCCTCGTGGACGACCACCCGAACCCGGTCATCCTGCTCGCCGATCTCGCGGTTCATCGTCTGAGCCACCGCCTCGGCCACCCGTGGGCCCCAGGCGTCGTCGCCGCGATCGGGGCCGCCGATCCCCACGACGAGGACCCGGCGGGTGAGGACGGTGGCGTCCGTCATGTCCGGCTCACCCGCAGGTCGAGGAAGTGGGTGGCGCAGGAGATGCACGGGTCGTAGTTGCGGATGGCCTGCTCGCACCGGTGGGTGAGGGCCTGGTTGTCGAGGTCGACCCACGACTGGGCCGCCGTTCGCAGGTCGGCTTCGATGCTCATCTGGTTCTGCGAGGTCGGCGGGACGATCTGGGCGTCCTGGATGGTGCCGTCCTTGTCCAGGACGTAGCGGTGGAAGATCGTCCCCCGTGGCGCCTCGCTGGCCCCGAACCCCTCGCCGGCCCGCGGCGTCAACGGCACCGCGGGGACGAGGGAGGCCGCCGGCTGGTCCGCCCACGCATCGATGATCGCAAGCGCCTCCTCGAAGGCGTACGCCAGCTCGACGGCCCGGACGATGATCGACCGGAACGGGTTGCGGCACGTCTCGCCCAGACCGGCGGACCGGGCGGCGTCCTGGCACAGCGGGCTCAGCTGGTCGAAGTTGTTCGAGTAGCGGGCGAGCGGGCCGACGAAGTACGGCTGGTCGTCGAGCGTCGCATGCAGGGCGTTGCTGTGCCGGACGTGATGCTCGGTGATGTGCCGGGTGAACTCGCGCACCGGGAAGGCCAGGCCCGAGGAGGTGACGACACTGCCCGACTCGATCGCGTACCCGTGCGGCGAGCGGAGCGAGAGGTAGACGTAGTCCTGCTCCATCTCGGGGAAGTCGAACGTGCTGACGAGCTGGACCGTCGCGAGGGCGTCCTCGAGCCCCGCGGCCAACAGCGGCCGGATCGCCGCGAGGTCCGCGGCCGAGGGCAGCCGGTAGAACCCGCCGACCCGGACGTTGACCGGGTGGATCGCTCGGCCGCCGACGAGGGCCATCAGGTCGTTGCCGGCCTTCTTCAGGCGCAGGCCGCGTTCGACGACGTCCGGGTGGTCGGCGGCCATCTCGATGGCCCCGTCGTAGCCGAGGAAGTCCGGCGCGTGGAGGAGGTAGATGTGCAGGGCGTGGCTCTCGATCCACTCCCCGCAGTAGAGGAGCCGACGCATGAGGCGGATGTGCTCGGGGATCTCGGCGCCGCATACCATCTCGATCGCCTCGCACGAGGCGGTCTGGTACGCCACGGGGCAGATCCCGCAGATCCGGGCGGTGATGTCCGGCGGCTCGGTGTACGCCCGACCGCGGAGGAACGCCTCGTAGAACCGGGGCGGCTCGAAGATGTTGAGCTTGACCGACGTGACGGTGCCCTTGTCGATCTCGATGTGCATGCCGCCCTCGCCCTCGACCCGAGCGAGCATGCCGACCTGGAGGACCTGGCTACCGTCCCTGGAGCTGTGGGTCATCGGGTGGTCCCCTTCGAACTGTGGGCGTGGCGCTTGGCCTCGACCATGGCGGCGTCGATCCGCTCGCTCTCGGCCCGGAACGCCTCGGCCCCGGAGTTGAAGGTGCGGTAGAACCGGATCGCGTCGACCTCGCTCATGCCCTGCTCCCGCAGCCGGTCGGTCATCCCCGGCAGGTTGGCGCTGTCCTGCGGCCCGAAGCAGCCGTAGCACCCGCGGTTGACCGACGGGCACAGCGCGCCGCATCCGGCCTGGGTCACCGGGCCGAGGCAGGGGACGCCGCCCGCGACGGCGACGCACACGTTGCCGCGCCGCTTGCACTCGACGCAGACGCTGTACGTCGGGATCCGGGGCTTGCGGCCCTGGACCGCGGACGCGAGGACCTCGACGAGCTCGCCCTTGTCGATCGGGCAGCCACGCAGCTCGAGGTCGACGTTGACGTGCGCGGAGATCGGCGTGGAGCGGTCGAGCGTCTTGAGGTACTCCGGGTGCGCGTAGACGATCGACCGGTATGCCGCGACGTCGGCGAAGTTGCGCAGGGCCTGGATGCCCCCGGCGGTGGCGCAGGCGCCGATGGTGATGAGCAGGTCGGACTGGTCGCGGATGTCGTGGATCCGCTCGGCGTCGTGCGGCGTCGTGATGGAGCCCTCGACGAGCGAGACGGTGTACGGGCCGTCGACGACGGCCCGGGTGGCCTCCGGGAAGTACGCGATCTTGACCGCCTCGGCGACGGCCAGCAGCTCGTCCTCGCAGTTGAGCAGGGTGAGCTGGCAGCCGTCGCAGGAGGCGAACTTCCACACGGCGAGGGTCGGCCGGGGGTCGCCGGCGCCACCGGTGGCCGGGGCCCTGTCCACCGGCGAGGCCGCGGCAGCAGTGGTGCTCATCTCACAGCTCCCATCGGGTGAGGTACGGCGCGAGCCGTTCGTAGTCGAGGACGGGCCCGTCGACGCAGATGAACAGGTCTCGCAGCTGACAGTGCCCGCACAGCCCGACCCCGCACTTCATGTTCCGCTCCATCGACATGCGCAGCCGGTTGGCCACGACGCCTCGGTCGCGAAGGGCGCTCGCGGCAGCGCGCATCATGACCTCGGGGCCGCAGACGAGCGCGAGGGTGCGCTGGGGGTCGAACCCGGTCCGGCTGACGAGCTGGGTGACCAGACCGACCCGGCCCCGGTAGTCGTGTGGGGCGTTGTCGACGGTGACCTGGACGTCGATGCCGTTGAGGCTCGCCCACCGGCGGAGCTCGTTGCCGAACAGGATGTCGTCGGGTGTCCGGGCACCGTAGAGGAGTGCCACGCGGTGGTAGTGGTCGCGCCGGGTCACCAGCTCGAGCAGGGCCGGACGCAGCGGGGCCAGGCCGATGCCACCCGCCACGACGACGACGTCGCCGCCCATGCCGTCGGCGATCCCCCAGCCGGTGCCGTACGGTCCTCGAACGCCGAGAACGGTCCCCGGCTCGGCCGCGACGAGCGCCGAGGTGACGCCGCCGACGTTGCGGATGGTGTGCTCGAGCAGCGTGGGCTCGGTCGGGTCGCCGCTGATCGAGATGGGGACCTCCCCCACCCCGAAGGCGGCGAGCATGGTGAACTGCCCGGCGGCGAAGGCCAGTGGCACGCCGTCCACCGGCTCGAGCTCGAGGGTGAACGTGTCGCGGGTGTCCCGCCTCGTCCGCACCACCCGGAACGGCCGGGGGACCATCTCGTCCTCGGCTGCCGCGCCGGCGGCGGCGAGTGCGCCCGCCGTCTGGGGAGTCGTCGTCACGGGGACTTCACCGCATACATGTCAACAAGGCGCATCCGCGCCGCCTCCAACCGGTCCAGCATCACCGAGGTGACCTTCTGCAGGAGCGCGTACCCGACGGCCGGGTCGGCGCTGCACTTGGTCCGCAGGCAGGTCGCGTCGAAGGCGACCGCACTCGTCCCCTTGACCGCCCGGGCGTCGAACATCCACCGGTAGGGCGGCACGAGCCAGGACCAGCCGACGACGTCGCCCGCCTCGGCGGTGTCCATGACGACCCCGCCGGTCCCCGGCTGGTGGGTGGAGATCGAGACCCGGCCCTTGCGGACGAGGTAGAAGGTGTCCGCGGCGTCGCCCTCGTGGAAGAGGGACTGGCCGCCCGTGAAGTGGACGTTCGTCGCGCACCCCGCGAAGAGGCGGATGATCTCGGGGTCGAAATCGGCGAAGAACGGGTGCTCCGGGAGGTACTCCTCGATGGTCTTCTTCATGTCGATCCTTACTTCGCGGCCGGGGCCGGCGCCGGCCGGCCGCCACGCAGGGCGACGACCTCGGCCGTGATGTCGATCCCGGCAGGACACCAGGTGATGCAGCGGCCGCATCCGACGCAGCCGAGCGAGCCGAACTGGTCCAGCCACGAGCCGAGCTTGTGGCTGATCCACTGGCGGTAGCGCGAGCGGGCGGACTCCCGGACGCTGCCTCCGTGGATGTAGGAGTACTCCTTCGAGAAGCACGAGTCCCAGACACGGTGCCGCTCGCTCGCGTCGCCGGTCAGGTCGGTGACGTCGACGACGGAGGTGCAGAAGCACGTGGGGCAGACGAGCGTGCAGTTCGTGCAGGTGAGGCAGCGAGCCGCGACGTCGTCCCAGTGGGCCGCCTCGACCTTGGCCTCGAGCAGGTAGCGCAGGTCGTCGGTGCGCAGGGTCCGGCCCATCCGGCCCTCCGCCTCGTGGGTCACCCGCTCGGCGTCGGTGAGGTCGGCCGCGGTGGCCGCCGCGGCTCCCGCTGCCTCGACCACCTCGGCGAGCACGTCGTCGCCGCGCGGGCTGCCGGCGGCCACGACGAACCGGTGCGGGCCGTCGGCATACAGCTCGGTCATCGTCAGGTCGTACCCGTCGCCGGGGCTCGGCCCGCTGCCGGTCGAGACGCAGAAGCACGTGCCGGCCGGGTCGGTGCAGGCGACGGCGACGACGAACGTCTCGGCCCGGCGCGCGGCATACCGGACGTCGGCCGCGAGTCGTTCGAGAAGGATGTGGTCGTGGATCCGGATCGCCGCGAGGTCGCAGGACCGAACGCCGAGCAGGGCGACCGGCGGGGCATCCTCCTCGCGCCACGTCGTGTCGATCTCGGGGACCTCGCCGTCGCGGCGTCGGCTGCGCCAGAGCAGCTCGTCCGCGGGGAAGAGCACCGGCTTGGCCGACTGGGCGCCCGCCGCGAAGCCGAAGACGGCCTCGTCGTCGCGACGATGCAGCCGGTAGGTCGCGCGCTCCTGTTCGTCGCCCCACCCCACGGGCAGGTCGGCGACGGTATGGATCGGACCGGTGGCGATGGCGCCGTCCCGGACCGTTGGTCCGTGGACGGCATACCCCCGCCGGCCGAGTACATCGATCAGGGTCTGGAACCCATCGAGGTCCAGGACCCGCGCGTCTTGTGGCACGGTACCTCCAGCGGTTATGGCTTCGACCCTAGCGACGGGGAGGGGCGCGGGGTCGGCCGTTTGTGCGAGCCGTTGGTCACACTTGGTCCGAGCGCATCGTGCCTGGTCAGAGCGTTACCCAGGGGGGTATGCCGGAGCCGCGTCGGCCGGCCGCGCGGGTGGCTCAGCCGGTCAGCATGATCGGGAAGAAGCACAGGTAGAGCGCCAGGAGGGCGACGCCGGAGCGACGGTCGTGGCGACCGCGGAGGACGAGGAGCGCCGTGACCGCGGCGATGGCGATGAGGGCGACGATGCTGCCGCGCACCGCGAGGTCGGCGGTGACGGGGGTCGGGGCGATGAGCGGTCCCGCGCCGAGCGAGGTCGTCGCGTCCAGCAGCGAGGCGCCGAAGAGGCCACCGATCGCCATCTCGCGCTGCCGCTGGCGCAGGGCGGTCGCGTTGACGACGAGCTCGGGCAGCGAGGTCCCGAGGGCGGCGAGGAAGAAGCTGACGACATACTCGGGCAGGCCCATCGACCCGGCCAGCCGGACGAAGCCCGAGACGGCGAGTGCGGCGCCGGCGCCGACGACGACGAGGCCGCCGGCCAGCCGGACGAGGCTCGTGGTGCGCGACCCGGTGCGTGGCACGTCGGGCGGCGGCAGCCGCTCCTCCGGCGAGACCCGCCACGCGAGGTACGTCGCGGCGACCCAGATCGCGATGAGCAGCGCGGCGTCCGGCCGGCCGATACGGCCGTCGGCCATGAGCACGGCGCCCACGCCGAGGCTCAGGACGGTGGCCGAGCCGACGATGAGGAGGTTGCGGCGACCGACGAGGAAGGCCCCGCCGATGAGCGGGAGCAGGCCCAGGATGAGGGTCGACTGGGTGACGGCCGAGCCGACGGAGTCGCCGACGTTGATGTCACCGTGGCCCTCGAGGGCCGAGGCGACCGAGTTGGCGATCTCGGGCAGGTCGGTGCCGAAGGCCAGGAGGACCAGGCCGCTGACGAAGGGGGAGATGCGGGTGCCCTCGACGAGGGCGACCGTGTGCCGGACGGCCCCGCGGCTCGCCCAGACGGCCGCCGTCAGGCCGCCGACGACCCAGGCCAGGGCGACAAGGACCGACACCCTGCCATCGTTGCGGGCCGGTCAGGGGTGCGTCCAGGGGTGCGTGGAGTGTCCCTGCCCACCCGGTACGCGCGTGCAGCGGCTCTCAGAGGCGACCGGTGTAGGCGTGGCCGTTGCTGGAGATGACGAGACAGGACGACGGGTCGGGACAGGAGACGGACCCATCGGTCGGAAGTGACGGCGCGTCGGCCCAGGAGTTCCACGTATAGACCCATGTGCCTCCGACACCGGAGGCGACGCAGCGGTCGTCGCTCGCGCACGAGACCGCGTGGAGGGCCTTCTCCGCCGGGTCGACCTGGGCAGGGGTCGGGTCCCAGGTCGTGCCGTCGTAGGTGAAGGCCCGCCCCGCGTCGTCTCCGGCAAGGCAGAACCGGTCGGAGGGGCAGGAGACCGAGGTCAGCCCGGGACCGCCGGTCAGATCCTCGGCCGGCCCCCAGACCCCGTCGCGCATCGTCGCGACGCGTCCGTCGCCGAAGGTGACCGCGCAGAAGTCCGCCGAGGCGCAGGACACGGTGACGGCGTCCGTGCCGTAGCCGGGGCCGGGAGCCACCGACCAGGACGTGCCGCCGAAGGTCATGACCCTGCCGGACGTGTCGACGGCGGCGCAGAAGTGGGGCGCAGCACAGTCGACCGCGTGCTGGGCCCACACCCCGGGTCGTTCGGTCCACGTCGAGCCGTCGTACGTGTAGCTCGTCGGGCCCTCCCCCATCGCGAGGCAGAAGGTCTCGGTCGGACAGGAGACCTGCGTGAGTGACGTTCCGAGGAACTGCTGTGGCTGCCACGTACCGTGGGCGTACGCGTAGGCGAAGCCCGCCATATCGACGCCGACGCAGAGGTCGGCAGTGGCACAGGAGACACCGAGGGTGAGCCGCAGGTAGCCGTCCCAGGGGACGAGGTCGGACCAGACGCCGGCAGCGCGGGTGGCCACCTCGCCGTTGACTGTCGCCAGAGCGCAGAAGCCCGAGGGCGAGCATCCGAGGGCCGTCTGCTGGGGATCGACGGCCGGGTCCGGGAACGGGCTGATGGCTGACCACGACGTCCCGTCGTACTCCATGACGGTCGACTGAGCGCTGGTGAAGACCAGGCAGTGCCCGTCGCTGGTGCAGGAGAAGCCGTTCGGGGCGTACCCGCCGAGCCCCTGGATGCTCGTGCTCGTCCACGTCACGCCGTCGGTCGACGTCAGCAGGGACGCCGGCGTGTAGGCGCCGCAGAACGTCGGCGACGGGCACGAGAGCCCGATCATCGTCCCGTAGGCGCTCTGGTCGACCGGGGCGCTCCACGAGGACCCGTCGAACGTGACGGTGCGGTTGAGGGTGTCCGCCCCGACGCAGAAGTCCGTCGAGGGGCAGGACAACGCACGCAGGAAGCCGTCCGCCTCGACGCTCTCCGGCGCCGACCAGCCGGTTCCGTCGACGGTGCGCTCCGCCCCGTCGGTCGTCGCGACGCGGCAGGCCCCACCGGGAGTGCAGGCGATCGCCCCGACATCGACGCCGTCCGCCGCAACCTGCTGCGGCGTGGACCAGGTGTGGCCGTCGTAGACGATGACCTGGCCATGCATCTCCTCGACCACGCAGAGGTCGGCCGATGCGCACGCGATGCGCCGCGTGTAGCTCGTCGTCGCCGTCGGGTCGAAGAGGACCGGCTGGGACCACGACGGTCCGCCATGCCAGAGGATGGCGTGGCCGTTGTCGTCGACCCCGGCGCAGAAGTCGGCGGTCGGGCAGGAGATCTCCCGGAGGTCCGAGCCGCCGAGCGGGTGGACCACCCCCTCGTCGGTCCACGTGTAGTCGACCGAGGCCGGAGCGAGGACATAGCCCTGGACGTCGGCGACGAGGTGGACCCCGTTGGCCGAGCCGTTGTAGAGGCCGAAGGTCCCGGTCAGCCGGTCAACCGGCACGACGGTGAGGTTGGCCACGGTGCGCCCTGGTCCGTCGTTGAGGCTCGACACGGCGGGACGGTCCGCCCGGAAGGCCGTGACGTAGCCGGAGGTGGTGGCCCCCGTCGCCGTGAGGTTGACGACGACGGCCGACACCGGGGTCGTCGGGACCGCCCCGACTCCGGTCGCCTGGACGCGGATCGTCCCGTGCCCGGCGACGAGCCCGGCCGTCGCGCCGATGCCCTTGCGTGTGTCGAGGATCCGGGTGGGCGCCAGTGGGACGTACGCGCCGGTGGCGGAGGCGTCTCCGGCCAGGTAGTACCCGAAGACGTCGGCGACGAGGTTCGTCGTGCCGGACGACCCGTTGTAGAGCGTCATCCGGCCCGAGCCGTCGAGGGGGACCACCGCGAGGTTCGCGATGGTGCGACCCGCCGGGGCGTTGAGGGTCGAGGCGGTGGGGCGGGTGCTTCCGGCGGCGTATGCCGTGACATAGCCGGTGCGCTCGGGCCGGACGTCGGTCACGCCCACGGCGACGGCGGCGACCCCGGACACGGGGACACCGCCGTCGCCGCTGACCTGGACGGTGACCGTGCGGTGCGCCGCCACGACCGACCGGGGCGCGCCCTTGCCGGACCGGGTGTCGAGGACCCGGGCCGGCGTCCGCGGCACGAAGGCCCCAGGGGCGGTGGCGTCGCCGGCGAGGTAGTAGCCGGAGACGTCCGCCACGAGGTCGAGTGGCCCGGACGTCCCGTTGAACAGGGCGACGCCACCGGTGCCCCCCACCTTGGCGACGACGAGGGTCGCCACCGTCTCACCGGCCACGACGTTGAGGTTGGAGGCGGTGGGGCGGCTCTCGCCGTCGGGGAACACCGTGACGTAGCCCGGGCGGGCCGGACGCACCGCGGTGACGTTGAGGACGACCGCGCCGACCGCGGTCTCCGGTAGGCCGCCGACGCCGAGGACGGCCAGATGGACGGTGCCGTGGGCGGCGAGCGGGGCCTTCGGCGCACCCGTTCCCGTTCGGGTGTCGAGGATGCGCTGGGGGGCCAGCGCCGCATACGTGCCGGGGTCCGCGGCGGTCGCGGCCGTCGGTGCGACGGCGGGAGCGACAGCACCGGGCCCGGCGGCGTCGGCCGTTGGCGCGCCGACGGCGACGAGCACCGCGACGGCAGCGGTGATCACGGCGTGGTGGACGGTGCGCGGCATGGGTGTTCCTCGACCTCGGGCCCGAAGCGGTCGTGACTTCACAGTCAGGAAGATAGCGGCCGCAACGGCGGCTGTCCGGAGAACCGGGGCCGACCGGCCGTTCTACCGACCCGCGGCCGGTGGGTCGATGAGCTCGCGGATCCGCGCGGCCAGGGGCGGCGGGACCACCGAGTCGGGGTCGCGGAGTCGGCCGAGGGCCTCGGTGACGCCGACGATGCTCGTGTAGAGGCCGGGACAGGTCGGACACCCCTCGAGGTGGCGCTCCAGTGCGGTGCGCTCGGCGTCGGTGAGCTCGTCGTCGAGGTAGTCGTCGACCTTGGCCCGGGCCTCCCAGCAGCGCATGGGCACGCCGGCGACCGCCCGGCGACGCTCCTCGTCGTCGGCGAGCAGGCTGACGAGCATCGTCCGGCCTCGGCGCAGCCGCTGTTTGGCCGCGGGGAGTGAGACGGCCTGAACGGACGCGATCTCGGCGCTCGTCAGCCCCTCCATGTCGTGCAGGACGACCGCCGACCGCAGGATCGCCGGAAGGTGGACGAGGGCGTCGAAGAGGTCGTCGCGCTCCTGGGCGCGCTGGAGGACGACCGAGGAGTCGACGGTGTAGGCGTCGTCGCGCCAGGCGTGCTCGATGGCCTCGATGAGCGTGTCATCGGCCATCGGCTGCGGCGTCCGGGCCCGGGTCAGGTCGACGAAGCGGTGGTGCATGATCCGGTGCAGCCACGTCGCGGCCGATGACTCGCCGCGGAAGGAGTCGGCGCGCTCCAGCGCCCGGACGACGATGTCCTGGACAAGGTCGTCGGCCTGGTCGGGGTCACGGGTGAGGGCACGCGCATAGCGCAGCAGGTTGGGGATCTCCGGGACGAGCTCGTCGGCGGTGAGGGCCATGACGACGAGGCTAGAGGCTCCGCCCCGGACGTGAGTCGTCCCCCCGGCCGGGATGGGGGCCGAGGGGACGACGGGGAGCGGTGGCGCTCGGGGGGGTGGCGCTGCGCCGCTCCGGTGGGCGCTCCAGCGAGGTGGGGTGCCGGCGCCCGGCGTTCAGGGGGTCAGGACGACTTGTTCGTGTTGACCCCGACGACGCGCCAGATGGGGCAGAAGCCGAGCGCGGCCGTGGCGACCATGATCGCGGCGACGACGAAGAGGATGATGCCGAGCGCCGAGCCCGGGCCGACGAGGAAGGCCGCGATGATCGCGATGACGGCGATGAGGTAGCGGGCGATCTTGTCGGGGCTGCCGACGTTCTTGACCATGACACTGAGTCCTTCGAGCTGGGGGCGCGCCTGGTGCGCGGCCGTTCGTCTCATGGACGAACGAGCGGCCGATAGGGATACATCGGGCCGGGTCAGGCCAGATACAGCGCCTGGGCGGGGCACATCGTGACCGCGGTCTGGCCGTCGAGGGGGTCGACCGCCGGGTCGTCGAGGATGGGGTAGCCCCACTCGTCGAGCCGGACCTGCCTCGGCAGGAGCGAGGCGCAGACGCCGTGGGCGGTGCAGGCGACGCGGTCGACGCGCAGCTGTGCCGTGCGGCGGCGGGTGGCGGTGCCGGGTTCAGGCATGCGCGTAGGTCCTCTCGGTGGGGCAGCCGCCACGGGCGTGCTCGGCGAGGTGGGCGGTGAAGACCCGGACGGCCGAGCGGGTGAACCGGCCGACCCCGTCGGGGAATCGGCAGGCCCCGCGGTTGGCGAGGAGGTCGGCGCGCCCGGTCAGCTGGTCGAGTGCGCTCTGGGTGGGGTATGCCGCGAGCTCGCGCCAGCTCTTGGCGACCGCCGGCACCCCGAACATGCACGGGCCGCACTGGCCGGCGGACTCGCCGGCGGCATACCCGAGGAACCGGTCGACGGTGCCGATGGGGCACAGCCGCGGGTCGAGGACGTCGAGGATGCCGGGTCCGGCGGCCCCTCCGTAGGGCGCGAAGTCGGCGGTGCTCCAGCGGGCCCTGCGGGCCTCCTCCATGGTGAGGAAGAAGCCGCCGAGTCCGCCGATGAGCACGTTCTCGGCCGCCGGGGCGAACTCGCCGGCCGCGTCGAGGAGCTCGAGGACGCGTGCGCCCGCCTGGGTCTGGACGACGTGCGGCATCTCGACGTACCCCGTCACGCTCACCAGGCGGGGCCCCGGCTCGTCGCGGGTGCCGAAGGACCGGAACCACTGTGGTCCGCGGTCGGCGATCTGGGCGACGCGCCACACCGTCTCGGCGTTGAGGACGACCGTGGGCTTGATGCGCCGGCCGGCCGAGTCGCGACCGCCCATGACGAACGGCGCGCGCTTCGTCATCGGGCGGGCCAGGCCGCCCTGGGCGAGTGAGATGAGCGAGGTCTCCTCCGAGGAGACGTACCGGTCGGGCGTCTCGAGGACGTGGAGCCCGGCCGCGTGCAGCCGGTGGGCCGTGTCGCTGCCTCGGTGCGTCGCGAAGAGGATCCGGCGCCGCCGGCCGCGGGCGACGAGCCGGGCCCCCTCGACGAGCTCGTCGAGGTGGTGGGCGACGACCCAGCCGTCCTTCGCCGCGCCGATCTCGCCGTCGCAGGCGTTGACGATGAGGTCGGCGGCGTTGTCGAAGGCCGCCCGCACCTTGATGCCGGTGCTGAAGGCGGCCCCCCCGCGGCCGGTGAGGCCGGCTTCGTCGAGGGCGTCGATGATGCTCATGTCCACTCCTGGGTGGCGATGCGGCGGCGGCGGTCGCGGTCGTGGTGGGTGCTCGTCATCCGCCAGCCGATGGCGGCGGCGCCGACGACCCCGGCCAGCCCGGTGATGGCCCGCAGCAGGGGCTCGTTGGCGGTGCCGAGGACGAAGCCGTGGAGCAGGGCCATCGGCCACAGGGCGTAGCCGAGCCAGTGCACGGCCTTCCAGGCCCGCGGCGAGAGCCGGTGGCGAAGGAAGGACGTCGCCACGACGGCGACGAGCATGTCGACGGTCAGGGTGCCGAGGCCCACCCAGAACGGCCGGTAGCCCGAGGTGAACGGGATGAACGCCGACACGAGGTCGATGGAGACATAGGTCTCGACGATCGCCGTGGTCACGTGCATGAAGAGGAACGTCACCATCCCGAGCGAGAGCCACCGGTGGGTCGCCATGACGACCGTCGAGGTGTCCTTGCCCGGGCTGCGCCGTCCCGAGATCCTCATCCCGAGGACGACGACGAGGGTCAGCAGGACGATGCTGACGACGCCCGTGGCGCGCGAGACGTACCAGAGCAGCTCGTTGGTCATGACCGGTCCTCCTCCGGGTCGGGCCATCCGGCCGTCGTCCGCATGCTTCCGTCGAGCGCGTCCAGCCGGGCCGGTATGCCGTGCTCGTCCAGCCACGACGGCGCCGACTCGCCGAGGACGACGGCTGCCGTCGACGCGGCGTTCGCCTCGAGAGCGCTCGCCGCGGCGCAGGTGACCTGGGCCCACGTCGTGGGTGCGGTCGTGCCCGTTCGCGGGTCGATGATGTGGTGGCGGGTGCCGTCGCCCGCGAGCCAGGTGCGCAACCGGGTCGAGGACGTGGCGATGGCCTGGCCGGTGCTCGTCACGACCTGCACGGTGCGTCCGTCGGCATCCTCGATGCCGATCCGCCATCCGCCAGTCGGGCATCTCCCCGCTGACGGCGATGTCGCCACCGAGGCTGACGAGGAACCCGCCCGGGAGCCGACGCGCGAGCAGGTCCGCGATGGTGTCCGCGGCATACCCCTTGGCGCTCGCGCCGAGGTCGAGCAGGCAGCACTGGGGAACGCTGACCGCATCGGTGGCGTCGTCGATGCGGACCATCCTCCAGCCGGGCACCGCCGCGGGAGCCCCGCCCTCGAAGGTGGGGCGGGCCCGCACGACGTCCATGTCGGCGTCATAGCCGCTCGCGGCGACCGCCCAGCCGACCGTGGGGTCGACGAGCCCGTCGGTGAGGGCGGCCGCTCGCAGCGCCGCACGCAGGTAGGCCGAGAAGACCGGTGACGCGTAGGCCGAGGCCGGGCCGTCGGCGGCACGCGCGGCGAGCCGGCTCACCTCGGAGTCCGGACGGAACCGCGAGACGGCGAGGTCGAGGTCGGCCAGGTGGTCCTTGGCGACGAGCACGGCCTCGGCGATGACGGCCGGCTCCGTCGTGAGGATGTGGTTCGTCGTGCCGATGGCCGAGAACGTGCCCGACCCGGTGGCCGGCGGGGACGTGGCGGTATGCCGCGTGGTCATGGTGGGCGGCACCGGTCAGGAGCCGTTCGTCCGGGTCTGGGCCTGTCCCGAGCTCGAGCTCGGCGCGGACGTCGAGCCGAACCCGGTGCCGGACGAGCTGGAGGTTCCGGTCGAACCGGACGAGGTCCCTGCGCTGGAGGTCGTGGTCGTGGTGCCGGCCGCGACGGTCTGCGCGGCCGAGTCGGCGAGGTGGTAGCCGATGGCGGCGGTGCCGACGGTGGCTGCCAGCAGCGCACTCGCGGCCCACGTCTTCGCGCGGGCCAGTGGTCGGTTGGTGCCGGTCATGGTGGTGTGCCTTCCGATGTGGTGCGGGCGGTGCCGCGGTCGTGCTCTGCGGGGGGCGGGTCTGCGGCGCTGCCGATCCGTTGCTCACCACCTTCGGGGCCGTCCCTATGTGGTTCCTGTGGGGGTCCGGTGGCCGGTGTGTGGCCTCGCTGGGAATTCCATGGGAGTCGCCGAGCGGGTCATTGAGGGGTCAACCATGTGAGACTGGCCACGCGAGAACCCGAATGTGTGCACGAGGGCCCGGTCGGTCGATCCGGCTAAGGCTTGCCTGGGTGGATGCGATCCATACCCGCCGGGGTAGCGTTTTCGCAGCCGTTGTCAGCGGTCTCCGACCCGGCACGACGGGTCGCCGCCACCAAGGCACCGAGACAGGCCATCGCTGACCTGCCGACGGCGCGGAGAGGAAGCTCTCACATGGACTCCACCTGGGCCGTCATGGACGGCAACGAGGCCGCTGCCCGCGTGGCACACGCGGTCTCGGAGGTCATCGCGATCTACCCGATCACCCCGGCCTCCGCGATGGGTGAGTACGCGGACGCCTGGAGCGCGGAGGGTCGTCAGAACCTCTGGGGAGCCGTTCCCGAGGTCATCGAGATGCAGTCCGAGGGTGGTGCCGCCGGCGCCCTCCACGGCGCCGTGACCAAGGGCGCCCTGGGCGTGACGTTCACCGCCTCGCAGGGCCTGCTCCTCATGCTGCCCAACATGTACAAGATCGCCGGTGAGCTCACGCCGGCGGTGATCCACGTGGCGGCCCGCACCGTGGCCACCCACGCCCTGTCGATCTTCGGTGACCACTCCGACGTCATGAGTGCCAGGATGACCGGCTGGGCGATGCTGTGCGCCTCGAGTGTCCAGGAGGCCCACGACTTCTCCCTCGTCTCGCATGCGGCGACGCTGCGCGCGCGGGTGCCGTTCCTCCACTTCTTCGACGGCTTCCGGACCAGCCACGAGGTCAACAAGATCGCCCTCGTCGGCACCGACGAGATGCGCGCCCTCATCCGCGAGGACGACGTCCTCGACCACCGCGGTCGGGGCCTGACCCCCGACGCCCCCGCCCTGCGCGGCACGGCCCAGAACCCCGACGTGTTCTTCCAGGCCCGCGAGGCGTGCAACCTCTACTACGACGCCGTTCCCGGGATCGTCTCCGAGGTCTTCGCCGAGCTCGAGCAGGTGACCGGCCGGCATTACGACCTCGTCGAGTACCACGGCGCACCGGACGCCGAGCGGGTCGCCCTCATCATGGGCTCCGGCGCGGGAGCGATGCGCGAGACGATCGACGAGCTCGTGGACCGAGGCGAGAAGGTCGGCATGGTGACGGTGCGGCTCTACCGCCCCTTCCCGGCGCAGGCCCTCATCGACGCCCTCCCCCCGACGGTGTCCGGCATCGCCGTCCTCGACCGGGTCAAGGAGCCGGGTGCACCGGCGGAGCCCCTCCACCTCGACGTCATGACCGCCCTCGTCGAAGAGGGCGCGGGACACTTCGCGGGCGGCATGCCGCGGGTCATCGGTGGCCGCTACGGCCTTTCGAGCAAGGAGTTCACGCCGGCGATGTGCAAGGCGGTGCTCGACGAGCTGACCGCCGAGGCGCCGAAGAAGCGCTTCACCGTCGGCATCAACGACGACGTCACCCACCTCTCGCTCGATGTCGACCCGGACTTCCGGGTGCCGACGAGCAACCTGTCGGCGGTGTTCTTCGGCCTCGGGTCCGACGGGACCGTCGGTGCCAACAAGTCCTCGGTGAAGATCATCGGCGACGACGGCCGGTTCGCCCAGGGCTACTTCGTCTACGACAGCAAGAAGTCCGGCGCCGTGACGATCTCGCACCTGCGCTTCGGCGAGGAGCCGATCAACTCGACGTACCTCGTCGACCAGGCCGACTTCGTCGCGGTCCACCAGTTCGGGATCCTCGAGCAGATGAAGGTCCTCGACCTGGCCAAGGACGGCGCGACGTTCCTCCTCAACGCGCCGTACCCGGCCGACGAGGTGTGGGGCCACCTGCCCGTCGAGGTGCAGCAGCAGATCATCGACAAGAACCTGTCGACGTGGGTCATCGACGGCTCGCGGGTCGCCCGCGATGCCGGCCTCGGCGCCCGCATCAACACCGTCATGCAGCCGTGCTTCTTCTACCTCTCCGGGGTCGTGCCGCAGGACCAGGCCGTCGACAGGATCAAGCACTCGGTCGAGACCTCGTACGGCAAGCGCGGCCGCGTCGTCGTCGAGCGCAACTTCGCCGCCATCGACGCGGCGGTCGCCGAGCTGTCCCAGCTCGTGATCCCCGAGTCGGTGTCGTCCTCGGTGCACCGGATGCCGCCCCTGCCGACACAGGCGCCGGACTTCGTCCAGCAGGTCACGGCCGTCATGTTGCGTGGCGAGGGCGACCTCCTCCCGGTCAGCGCCATGCCCGTCGACGGCACCTTCGCCACCGGTACCTCGCGCTGGGAGAAGCGGACCATCGCGCCGGAGATCCCGATCTGGGACCCGAGCATCTGCATCGACTGCGGCAAGTGCGCCATCACCTGCCCGCACTCCGCCATCCGGATCAAGATCTTCGACGAGTCAGAGCTCGACGGGGCACCCGAGAGCTTCCAGTCCAAGGGGTACAAGGCGAGGGGCCTCGAGGGCCACAAGCTGACCGTCCAGGTCGCTCCGCAGGACTGCACGGGGTGCGGCGTCTGCGTCGACGTGTGCCCGGCCCGGAGCAAGACCGAGGTCAAGCACAAGTCGATCAACATGGAGCCGATCGGCGAGCACCTCGACGAGGAGAAGACGAACTTCGACTTCTTCCTCTCCGTCCCGGAGATCGACCGGAGCCTCGTCCGCCACGACCAGGTCAAGGGCGTCGCGCAGCTCGAGCCGCTGTTCGAGTTCTCCGGGGCCTGCTCGGGCTGCGGCGAGACGCCGTACCTCAAGACGCTGAGCCAGCTGTTCGGTGACCGGATGGTCGTCGCCAATGCGACCGGCTGCTCGTCGATCTACGGCGGCAACCTGCCGACCACCCCGTGGACGACGAATGCCGCGGGCCGTGGACCGGCGTGGTCGAACTCGCTCTTCGAGGACAACGCCGAGTTCGGTCTGGGGCTCCGGCTGGGCTGGGAGCGGCAGAACGCCGACGCCCGGCGCTACGTCGCGGCCCTGCACGACCAGGTCGGTGCCGAGCTCGCCGACGCGATCCTCGCCGCCGACCAGAGCACCGAGGAGGGGATCGTCGCCCAGCGTGAGCGGGTCGTCCAGCTCCGCGTGGCGCTGGCCAACCTCGCGCCGAGTGCCCAGGTCACCGCGCTGTCCAGCCTGGCCGACGAGCTCGTCGACAAGAGCTTCTGGATCGTCGGCGGCGACGGCTGGGCCTACGACATCGGCTACGGCGGTCTGGACCACGTCCTGGCCTCCGGCCGGAACGTCAACGTCCTCGTCCTCGACACCGAGGTGTACTCCAACACCGGCGGTCAGGCGTCCAAGGCCACCCCTCGCGCGGCCGCGGCGAAGTTCGCAGCCTCGGGCAAGTCCGGGATGAAGAAGGACCTCGGCATGATCGCCCAGGCCTACGGCAACGTCTACGTGGGCCAGATCGCCATCGGCGCCAACGAGCAGCAGACCATCCGGGCGTTGCTCGAGGCGCAGGCGTGGGACGGCCCGTCGATCCTCATCGCCTACAGCACCTGCATCGCCCACGGCATCGAGATGTCGACGTCGATGAGCCACCAGAAGGAGGCCGTCTCGAGCGGGTACTGGCCGCTGTACCGGTTCCGCCCGAGCGAGGACGAGCACACCCAGCCACTCCACCTGGACAGCAAGGCGCCCACCACCCCGGTCAAGGACTTCATGATGGCCGAGACCCGGTTCTCGATGCTGACCCGGTCCGATCCGGAGCGGGCCAAGCACCTCATGGCCATGGCCCAGGCCGACGCCGACGAACGCTGGCACTTCTACTCACAGGCCGCCGGAATCGAACGGACCGTGCCCTCGGAGCACGAGGGCGCCGACGAGGGCGCCGACGAGGCCACCACCCAGCCGGCCTCGGCCGGCACCGCGGAAGGGGACGCATCATGACCGACACCCGCCCGGTGCTCGCCACCCGCTACCTCGGCCTCGAGCTGAGCGGGCCGGTCATCGCCTCGGCCGGACCGCTCACCGGCCGGATCGACGACCTCATGCGTCTCGAGGACGCGGGGGCCTCGGCCGTCGTGCTCCCCTCGCTCTTCGAGGAGGAGGTCATCGCCGAGGAGATGACCTTCTTCGAGGCGCACGAACAGGGCGCGGGGACCTTCCCCGAGTACGAGTCCATGCTGCCCGAGATCCCGATGACCGAGCTCGGACCGGAGCGCCACGTCCGGCTCCTCGAGGAGGCCAAGGCTCGCCTCGGCATACCGGTCATCGCCTCGGTCAACGCCGTCCACACCGGGTCCTGGGCCCGGTACACGACGATGATGGCCGAGGCCGGCGCCGACGCCATCGAGCTCAACCTGTATGCGGTCGCCGCCGACCCGACGCAGAGCGCCGCCGACGTCGAGGACCGCTACCTCGAGGTCGTCGGTGAGGTTCGCCGGTCGGTCGACATCCCGCTCACGGTCAAGCTCTCGCCGTTCTTCTCGTCCTTCTCGCACTTCGCGGCGCGGGTCGTCGACGCGGGGGCCAACGGCCTGGTGCTCTTCAACCGGTTCTATGCGCCCGACCTCGACCTCGACACCCTCGAGGTCAAGCCCAAGGTCGCCCTGTCGTGGCCGGCCGAGCTCCGGATGCCGCTGCGGTGGCTCGGCATTCTGCGCAACCAGCTACCGGGCACCTCGCTCGCCGCGACGTCCGGTGTCCACTCCGCCGCCGACGTCCTCAAGGCCCTGCTCGTCGGTGCCGACGTCGCCTGCACGACGTCAGCGGTCCTGCGCGACGGTCCGGATGCGGTCCGGCACATGCTGACCGGCGTCGAGGGGTGGATGGCCGAGCGCGAGTACACCGGGGTCGACCAGCTGCGCGGCAGCGTGAGCGCCGCTGCCGTCGAGGACCCCTCCGCCTTCGAGCGCAGCCAGTACATCGAGATCATCACCTCGTTGTCCGCGAAGGCCTGAGTCCCGCCCGAGGACATGAGCGTGGCCTGACCCTGAGCCCGTGGGAGGGCTCGGGGTCAGGCCACGGTTGCGGCCGTCAGGACCCGGTTGACCGGACCTGCTGACGGCCTATCCCGCTGTTCCCTGGCGGGACCACCTGCTGGAAGGAGCCTTGTCCCCCGCCCGGCAGGGCCTGTGACTGGCTGGACAGGCCGCTGTCGTCACCACCTTCTCCCCAGCCGTCATCGCTTGCGCGCTGACGCTGCTCACGCTGGGAAAGCGCCCGCTGGCTCCCGGGGGTCTGCTGGGTGACCCCTTGGGCAGTCGTAGCGGTTGTCTGCGCCTGGGCGAGATGTACTCCCAGGGCAGCCGCACCGAGCGTCCCAGCCGCCAGGATGGAGGTTGTCCAGCGGCGGGCCAGCGCATAGGCGCGGGTGGTCATGAGCGGGGGTTCCTTCCGTTGTGTGGATGACACGACTCTCCTGCCGGCATCTGTGTCGCACCTGTGAGGGGCCTCGGACGGGTCTGCAAATTCGTGGCCTTGGTGGGAGAGCCCCGGGGTCAGGCGGAGGCCGGCCGGCCGGCCCCGGCCGGGACGCGGCGGGTCGGCTCGAGGCGGAAGCCGGTGGGCATGAGGGTGAGCCGCTCGCTGATCGTCAGGGCGTAGGCCGGGTCGGCCTCGAAGTCGTAGCGGTGCAGCAGGCGGGCGAGGACCAGGACGGCCTCGTGGAGGGCGAACTGGCGACCGATGCACGACCGCTCGCCGGTGCCGAACGGCTTGTAGGCGTGGGCCGGCCGGGAGCGGATCCGCTCCGGGAGGAAGTTGTCCGGGTCGAAGACGTCCGCATCGGGGCCCCAGACCGCCGGGTCCCGGTGGACGAGCGGAAGGACGACGAGTGCCCAGTCGTCCGGCGTCATCCGATGGCCGCCGACGGTGGTCGGGGCGAGTGGCGCCCGGGCGAACCCCGGCGCAGTGGGCCATAGTCGCAGCCCCTCGTCGAGGACGCGCCGGATGTAGCGCAGATGGGGGATCTGCTCGTAGGTCGGCCGGGCGTTCGGGTCGGGCCCGAGGATGGCGTCGGCCTCGGCCTGAGCCCGGGCGCGGACCCGCGGGTTCGTCGCGAGGTAGTACATCGCGAACGAGAGGGCGCCCGAGGTCGTCTCGTGGCCGGCGACGAGGAAGGTGAAGATCTGGCGCCGGATGTTGAGCCGGTCGAGGTGCTCGCCCGTCTCGGGGTGGGCGCTGTGCAGCATGAGCCCGAGGATGTCGCCGGTCGAGGTGTCGCCGCTGGTGAGGCGGTCGCCGATGATCCCGTCGACGATGCCGCTGACGGTCGCCTGCTCTCGGTGCGCCCGTCGGTCCGACAGCGGCTTGAGGACACGAGCGCCCGGGATCGACAGGAGGGCCGCGCGCCGCTGGGCGAGCCGCAGGGTCCGGACCATGGAGGCCACGAAGGGGTCCTGCTCCTCGGTCGTGAACGCCCCGAAGGAGTGGCTGAACGACGTCCGCCCGATCGTCTCGAGGGTGAGCCGGGTGAGATCGCTCGAGACGTCGACCGGGCGGGCCGCCTCGTCCCACTTGTCGACAAGCTCGTCGGCGACGGCGTTCATCGCGTCGTGGTAGCCCCGCATCGCCGCCTTGGTGAAGGCGGGCTGGAGCAGGTCGTGGGCCAGCCGCCAGTTCGGCTCGTCGTCGTATGCCGTGAACAGCCCGTCGCGGACGAAGATCCGCAGCGCCTCGACGCCGGGGGCAAGCGCCTTGTGGAAGCGCGACTCGTCGCACAGCTCGCCGGTGAGCTCGGCGCTCTGGACGAGGACGAAGCGGTTGCCGAACGCCTTGAACTCGAAGATCGGCCCCAGCCCGGGTGCGACGGTGAGGATGTTCTGGACGGGGGTACGCGGGTCGGCGTCCCGGAGGAGGTCGCCGAGCAGCCGCCGCCGCCCGGGCGGGTGGGGGAGCCTCTGGCCGGACCAGTCGTTGCGCATCCGCCCCATGGTCACCCCGTCGTCGGCCCGCCGCCGCCGGCGGCGGCGGGCTGGAGGGAACCGTCGGAGCGGGGGGTCTGTGCGTCGAGCTCGGCGAGATGGGCGGTGAGGCCGGTGCCTTCGACGTCGAGGTCGGGGGTGATCCGCTCGAGCCAGGCCGGCATGCCCCAGGCGCGCTTGCCGAGCAGGTGCATGAGGGCCGGGGTGAGCGTCATCCGGACCAGGACGGCGTCGACCAGGACACCGACGGCGAGGCCGAACCCGATCGGCCGGATCATCGTCAGGTGGGCGAAGACGAACCCGCCGAACACCGACGTCATGATGACCGCGGCCGCCGTGACGACCTTGGCCCCATGGATGAAGCCGGTCCGCACCGCGGCGCGCGGCTCCTCCCCGTGGGCGTACGCCTCGTGCATCCCGGACACGAGGAACATCTGGTAGTCCATCGCCAGGCCGAACAGGACGCCGATGAGGATGATCGGCATGAACGACAGGATCGGCCCGGGCTGGGTCACCTGGAGGACGGACCCGAACCAGCCCCACTGGTAGACCGCCACGGTGGCGCCGAAGCCGGCACCGACCGACAGGAGGAACCCGCCGGTGGCGACGAGCGGCACGACGAGGGACCGGAACACGACCATGAGGATGATGAGCGACAGCCCGACGACGAGGGCGAGGTAGATCGGCAGCGCGGCCCCGAGCCGCTGGGAGATCTCGATGTTCGCCACGGTCTGGCCGGTGACGGCGACGGTGGAGCCGCTGTCCATCCCGATGGCCGGAACGCTGTCCTTGATCATCTGCACCGTCTCGATCGTCTGCGCGTCGGCCGGGCCGGTCGTGAGGATCATCTGGAACGCGAGCGTCGTGTGGTCCGCGCTGACTCCGAACGGCACGACGCTGCGCACCCCGAGCAGGCGGGAGAGGGACGTGCCGATCTCGACCTGCTTGGCGTTGTCCTCGGCCTGTGTCGTGCCCTCCGGCAGCGTCGCGACGGCGATGACCGGTCCGTTCATCCCCGGACCGAAATGGTCTGCGACCTCGGTGTACGCCGTGTAGGCGGTCGACCCGGTGGGCTCCTGGCTGCCGTCGGGCAGGCCGAGGCGCAGGTCGAGGGCGGGCAGGGCGACGATGCCGACGACGGCGATGACGCCGAGGACGGTCAGCCAGGGGCGGCGGGTCGCGAGGTCGACGTACCAGGCGCCGTGCTCCTCCTCGTGCGGCGGTGCTCCGGCCCGCGACGAAGGGTCCGCGGCGACGGCATACCCGGCGGACCGCCACGTGCGGCGGGATACCACCCTGCTCTTGAGCAGGCTGAGGATGGCCGGGCTGATGGTCACCGCGACGAGGACGGTGATGGCCACGGTCGCCGCAGCGACCAGACCCATCTGGGCGAGGATGGGGATGCCGCTCACGACGAGGGCGGCCAGCGCGATGACGACGGTCGCCCCCGCGAAGATCACGGCGTTGCCGGCGGTGCCGACGGCCCGGCCGATCGACTCGTGCAGCTCCATGCCGCGCAGCAGCTGGCCCCGGTGCCGGTTGACGATGAACAGCGCGTAGTCGATGCCGACGGCGAGCCCGAGCATGAGAGCGAGCGACGGCGTCATGGTGTTCATGTCGTAGAACACCGTGGCCGTCATGGCGCCGGCGAGGCCGATGCCGACCCCGAAGAGGGCGACCGTCAGCGGCAGACCGGCGGCGATGAGGGTGCCGAGCATGATGACCAGGACGAGGGCGGCGACGACGAGACCGATGACCTCGCCGGGCCCGATGAGCTTGGTGTCCTGGGTGATCTCGACGCTGTAGTCGGGCTGGACCCCCGAGGCGGTCAGCGACGCGCCGATCGCCGGGATCTCGTCGCGGATGGCCTGGGGCACCGAGTGGACGTCGGTGTCGAACTGGATCTGGGCGACGGCGTACCGGCCGTCCGTCGACACGAACCGCATCCCGTCGAGCATCTTCGTCCTGGCGATGCCCTGCGTGTAGGCCGTCAGGCCGGCGTCGTAGTCGGCCTTGCCGGCGGCATACGCCTTCTCCTGCTCGGCGAGCTGGCTGGCCCCGTCGGCCAGCTGCCTCTCCAGGACGGGGATCTGCGGGTCGGCCGGGTTGGTCTTCTTCAGGTCGGCCAGGGCGGTTCGGCCGAAGGCGAGCTGGCTCTGCGCGGCGTCGAGCTGTGCCCGGCCGTCCTTCAGCTGTACCGCGGAGGCGTCGAGCTGCTTCTTGGCGTCGGCGAGCTGCGTCGCACCCTCGTCGATGCCCTTCTGGTTGGTGAACGGGTCCTGGACCTTCTTGACGCGTGGCAGCTCGGCCCACCGGCCCAGCACCCTGGTGATCGCGGCCTGCTGGGCGGGCGTGAAGGAGCCCGCCTGGCTGCGGAAGACGACGGTTCCCACACCCCCCGCGGCGTCGGGGATCTTCTGGCCCAGCGTGTGGAGCACCTGCTGGAACTGGCTGCCGGGGATGGTGATCTGGCTCGTCGGCGGGGCCCCGAGCTTCACCGCGCCGATGCCGAGCGCGGCGAGGACCACGAGCCAGGTCGCGATGACGCGCCACGCGTGGGCGGCACTCCAGCGGCCGAGTCGGTAGAGGGCGGTCGCCATGTCAGTCCTTCGTGGTGGTGGGGTGGGCGAAGCCGGCGCGGACGTAGCGCATGCTTTCGGCGAGCAGGTCCTGGAGCTGGGCGACCGAGGCCTGCGAGAGCGAGCCGCCGGTTCGCCCGGCCCAGACGAAGATGGACGCCTGGGCCGCGGCGACGGTCGCGGTGGCGAGGTTGATGACGTAGAGCTCGTCGGTGCCCTCGGGGAGCCGACTGCGCAGGTGCGGGCCGAACCAAAGAAGCCACTCGTGCAGGAAGCTCTGGATGACGATCCGGGCGTGCGGCGAGCCGAGGCCCACGACGCCGAGGATGCTGATCTTGTCGAGCAGCGCGGGATCGGTCGGGGCCGAGATGACTCGTTCGAGCGCGTCGAGGACGTCCTCGTCGGCGGGGCAGGCCTCGAGCTGGCTCCCGAGGGCGGTGAAGAAGTCGCCGGCCCCCTCGACGAGGACGGACTCGATGGAGGGGAAGTAGTTGAAGAACGTCCGGCGCGAGACCCCGGCCCGGTCGGCGACCGCCTCCGCGGTGACCGACTCCATGCCGGCCTCACGGATGAGCGCGTATGCCGCGTCGATGAGGTCGGCGCGGGTGCGCGCCTTCTTCTGCTCGCGCAGCCCGGTCGGGGCGTGCTCGGTCGTCGTCACGCGACGAGGGTAGACAGATATTGCACGGGGGTGCAAATCTGCACCTGCGCGCAAAGAAGTGCCGCCCGCGCGTCATGATCGACGTGGTCGTGGTGCGGCTGGCGCGTCGCGTCTCGGCCGCGACGAGATCCTGATCCGGTGGCGCTGGCCCGCCTCTGGCGGTTGGTGTCCGCGAGGCGGAGCGTGGTGGATCGCGTTGTGCAGCAGGGGAAATGGCGAGACGGCACTGTCGGTGGTCGCCCCTAGTGTGGGTGTCGTGGCGGGAGACGAGGCGCAGGTGTCAGACGGTCGACAGCCGGCCGGACTGGCGCTGTTGCGCGCCGCGGTCGCGGCCGTGGAGAAGACGGCTGTGGAGCCGGTCTGGGCGCTGTCGGATGCTGAGATCGCCGAGGCGATGGCCCTGGTCGGTCGGCTCCGCGCGGGCGGCGGCCGGACCGAGGTGGCGACGGTCACCGAGGCGGTCGACCGGGGCCTGCCGACCGAGCACGGCTGGGGCACCGTCGACTGGGTCGTCCGGGCCGAGTCCGCAGCGGCGCCGGGCCCGTCGGTGGCCCATGCCGCCAGCGTCGCCCGGGTGGCGACCGCCGCATCCCGTCGTCGGCCGGCCTCCGGCGAGCCTGGCCGCTGGCTCGATGCCGCGACCGCGGGGTTGGTCGACGGGGCCCTGTCGCTGGGGCAGGCGGACCAGCTGCTCCGGTTCGTCGCCGAGGTCGGCCGGGTCGCTGACCCCGAGGCGGTGGAAGCGGACCTTGCCGTGTTGGTGGAGAACGCCGGGTCGTTGTCCGAGCGGGAGCTGGCGACGGCGATCAGGTACGCCGCCCGGCTGCTCAAGCCCTCGGCCCGCCTCGAACGCGAAGAAGATGTCCTGCGCCAGGCTCGGTCGCTCGTCAAGCGACCGGGGCCGGCCGGGTTGGCCGAGTACCGCCTCGTCCTGGGCCCGGAGGGCTCGGCGGTGGTCGACTCGGCCGTGGCCGCCCTGTGTGCGCCGGTGCCGGGGCCGGACGGCGAGCCGGACCTGCGCCCCGCATCGCTGCGCCGGGCGGACGCCCTGGTCAGCCTCGTCGCTCGTGCCGTGGCCTCGGCCGGGGAGGTCGCGACGACCGACCGAGCGCAGGTCGTGGTGACGATCTCGTTGGATCGGCTCACCCAGGAGCTCGACGCCCGCGGTGGTGGGGTGACCGGCACCGGCGAGGTGCTCTCGCCGGTGACGGTGCGGCGGATGGCCTGCGATGCCGGGATCGTGCCGATGGTGCTCGGGTCACGCGGCGAGGTGCTTGAGCTGGGGCGGGCGGTGCGGTTGTTCACCCGGGGGCAACGCCGGCTGCTGTGGCAGCGGGACGGTGGCTGCACGTACCCCGGGTGCACCATGCCGCAGGCGTGGACCGAGGCACACCACGTGCGGCACTGGGCTCATGGCGGTCCCACCGACGTCTCGAATGCCGCGCTGCTCTGCCAGCGGCACCACACCGTCGTCCACGGTCGCGGGCTCACCGCGACCGTCACCGACACGCGCGTCACCTGGCACCTGTAGCGGCCCTGCCCACACCCCGCCCTTCGCCGGCGGGGTGCTCGGCATGCCTGGTCTTGTCTGGGCTGACGGCTAGTGGGTCGACATGCGCTCGTCTCGGAGCTTGCGCCTGCGCAGCGACCATGGGGGCCAGTGCGGTGCCCATCCAGGCGAGGAGGGGCCACGCGATGTCGCCGTTGTCGATGATGACTGCGGCCCAGATGGTCGATGCTGCGCCGAAGCCGATCTCGGGGAGGTGGCGCCGGATGAACCCGCCGGCTGCGAACGGGTCGGTGCCGGTCCTCACGTCGTCACCTTGATGACGCGGTCTCATCCACGATCGCCCCGTGCGCGGCCACCAAGGCCGAACGACGAACTGCCGTACGTCACGAGCGAGACGACATGGAACTGTCACGGCTCCGGTCCGAACGCAGGCTTCGAGCTCGGAGTCCGGACACCGACGACCTGAGCCGAACTCAGGCCGGTGTCTCCCAGGGGACGGCGGTGCCCAGGATGGGCCGGTCTGCCTTGCTGGTCAGCCCGCCCGCGTCGGTGGTCACGCGGTTGCGCCCGGCCCGCTTGCTGGCGTACATGAGCCTGTCGGCGCGATCGATCAGCTCGTCGGGCGTCTCGGCCGGTATCGCCAGGGTGGCACCGACCGAGACGGTGACTCGGACCTGGGCGTCGCCCTCTTGGATCCAGGAGTTCTCCGAGAGCATGCGGACCCGCTCGGCGGCGGCGTGGAGGCCGGCCCGGTCGGTTCCGGGCATCAGGGCCAGGAACTCCTCACCTCCCCAGCGCACCGGGAGGTCCCCGCTTCGCAGCCCGTTGGCCAAGGACTGCCCGACCATCCGGAGTGCTCGGTCGCCGATCTGGTGACCGAACGTGTCATTGACGTCCTTGAAGTGGTCCGCGTCGATGTACAGCACACCCAGCGTGTCGGCCTGTTCGCTCACAGCCCTCATCAGGGTCTGCAGATACAGCTCACCGATGCGGCGCGGCGGGAGGCCGGTCACGGGGTCCAGCGAGTCGTCGTCGCGGACGCGGCGCTGGTCGGAATAGGCATTGGTCACCCGGGTGGAGAAGACCTCCACCGAGCCCATGATCTCCCCAGCGGGGTCACGAAGAGCTCGACCGCGGAGGTTGACCGGGACGCGGTTTCCGTCCTTGTGGTGCAGAAAGACGTGGGCCTCGCGGGGCTGTCCGTCCTTCATCACCTCGGCCAGCGGGCACCCGTTGAGGCACAGCTGGCGACCGGCGTCGCTGACGTGGCGCAGGATCCCCTCCGAGCAGCTGTGCCCCGTCACCTCGTCGGCGCCGTAGCCGGTGATCCGCTCCGCGCCGCCGTTCCAGTACGTGATCCGCCGGTCCCGGTTGACGAAGTAGACGCCATCGGAAATCTGGTCGAGCAAGTCCAGGTAGAACTGCTTGTCCACGGCTCCTCCCCATCACACCAGATGCCAGCCGGGGTTCCGTGTGCTCCATGGGGCCCTGAGTGGGCTTGGCCAGCCAACGCGCTCCACCGACATCTCTACACCAACAGCATCGATCGCGAGGCGGAATGCCAGAGGATCGCTGGTTTCGTCGGCCATGTCATCCAGCCCGGTGGGCGACCCCGGTGCGGGGCCGTGCACGAAGAGGTGACCGCGCACCTCGTGCGGCCGTCGAGGACCGCCGATCTGGGGACTCCCCGTTCTGTCGGGACGGCCAGCCGGGAAAGCGCACCGGCGACCTCGTCATCGTCAGCGAGGATCCGTTCGTGGTCGTCGAGGACGGCGTGGTCACGGCGAACTCGCCCCAGCTCCAGGCACTGCGCCGCCGACACCGTGACCGATCGCCGGGGCCCGGGCGCACCCGCCGGGTGGACCGGGTGACCGCAGCCTGGCCGACCGCGACGCTGGTCCACCTGCCGCTGCACGCGTCCTGGTTGGACCCGGTGGAGATCTACTTCTCCATCCTGCAACGCAAGGCCCTCAGCCCCGACGACTTCCGCGATCTGGACCACCTCGCCGAACGAGTCCTGGCCTTCGAAGAGCGGCACAACCACGCCGCCGAGCCGTTCGACTGGACCTCCACCCGAGACGACCTCATCGCCTTCCTCCGCCGACTCGGGAACCAAGGCGCATGACCCCCGAGGAACCTACGGTCGTGACCACCAGCGGGAGGCAACCTCGAGGTGGAGACGCAGACCCGCACCGAGCTCGGTGTCCTCCCGTTCACTCCCCACGAACCCGACGCCCGCGTAGAAGGCGGACGCGTGGGGGTTGCCCGTCACCCACAAACGCAGGTGCCCGGACTCACGCAGGGTCGGTACGGCGTCCTCGATGAGTCGCTGTGCTACGCCACGACGATGCCACCGAGGGGAGCGTCACCGGAGTTCGACAAGGAGGCGGATCGGTAGATGCGCCGCAGCTCGGGCAGATCCGCCGAGACCGCAGTGCGGACGATGGTGACCGGGTGCCCCACATCGCTCATGCCGCACACTCCAGCATCGGCTCCGGTGGCCGTCAACCGCACCCGTTCCCGCGGCCGTTCATCGCCCTGTTCGCCTCCCCGGCACAGGCCGCGGGCCGGGCGGTTCAGGTTTGCGTGCTGCGGTCATGCGCGAGGGACGAACCGCCCGACCCGGTACCCGTCGTCGTCATGGACCCCGTACGCTTGTCCTGTGTCCCGTCGTTTGACGAGGACGCTTCAGCGACACGGGGGCCAGGGCTTGGTCCCTGGCGCGCGTTCGCGTTGGTCCGGTATGCCGTGCTGCCGGCGCCGCACCCCGCGTCGCCACCAGCACGGTGCACCCGGCACCGACGTCGGCTTCACGCCGTGTCCGACTCAGTAGAAGGAACCGCTTGGCACAGCGAGCTCCGCGCCGTGCCGGCGCGCCGCGCACCACGCCGCGCGACCGGCGACGTCCGCGCGCCGGGGACGACGAGGGCATCCTCCCCGTCCTGGCCAAGACCGTCCGGCAGGTCGAGGCCGCGGCGCAGCGCGGGAAGGTCCGGCCGAGCGGCCGCACGGCATACCAGGTTGTCGCCCTCCTGGTGCGGGAGGAACGCGCCCGGGTCAAGGGCGACCCGTCCATGCCCGAGGCCGAGCGGGCCGCCGTGCTGACGCGGCTCGACGGCATCGCCACGATCCTGGCCAAGACGGCGGTCCGTGACACCTCGCTGCTGGAGCTACTCGCAGAGGGCGCTGCCGTGTCGCCCTCGGCCGTGAGCCTCAAGAACGACATGCTTCGGGCGGGCGGTCGCGAGCCCGCGCCGGCGGAGGAGCGGGAGCCTGAGGCCGCCGACCCGGCCGCGTCGCGTCGCGTCGTCCCGCAGGCGGTCATCGCCCGCCAGCTGGCTAACCCTTTCCTGGCGCCGGACTTCTCGGCGGTGCCGTCGCCTCGCCCGACCACCAACCGGCTCGGTGCCTGGGAGCTGCTGACCCCCCTGTTCCGTGCCTTCGAGTACGGCGGAGACGCCACCTGCATGCCGTTGCCCGAGCCGACGAACGTGTTCCACGGCATCCGCGGGCTGGAGCTCATGCACCACCAGGCCCAGGTGGTGGCGGCAGCCGCGGCGGGCCACCGGACGTTCCTGCTCGCGGACGAGCCGGGCCTCGGCAAGACCGCGCAGGCGCTGCTCGCCGCGGATGCCGCGGACGCCTTCCCTCTCCTCGTGGTTGTTCCGAACGTCGTCAAAGCGAACTGGGCGCACGAGGCCGAGCTGTGGACCCCACGCCGGGCAGCGACGGTCATCCACGGCGACGGCGACAGCATCGACGGCTTCGCCGATATCGTCATCGTCAACTACGAGATCCTCGACCGCCACGTGGGCTGGCTGGGGCGCCACGGTTTCCGCGGGATGGTCGTCGACGAGGCGCACTTCATCAAGAACAAGTCGTCGCAGCGATCGCAGCATGTCCTGGAGCTGTCCGAGCGCATCCGGGCCCGCAGCGGCAACCCGCTGCTCATGGCGCTCACGGGCACGCCGCTGATCAACGACATCGAGGACTTCAAGGCCATCTGGCAGTTCCTCGGCTGGATCGAGGACAAGAAGCCCCGGCACGCCCTCATGGCGGCCCTCGAGGAGACCGGCCTGACTCCAGCCGACCCCGGGTTCTATGCGGCCGCGCGCACCAGCGTCATCGACCTCGGCATCGTCCGACGGCGCAAGGTCGACGTCGCCTCCGACATCCCGGCCCGCCGCGTCGCGGACCTGCCGGTTGAGCTCGACGACGCGGCCAGCCGCTCGATCCGGGCCGCGGAGCAGGAACTGGCCCGTCGACTCGTCGCGCGCTACGAGTCGGCGCTGGCCACCCGCAAGGTCGCCACGCCGGTCGAGGGCATAGACCACGACGTGGTCCGCCGGGTCGCTATGTGGGAGCGGAAGAACGCCGGCTCGGCCAAGACCGGCGACAACGTCTTCACGGTGATGCGCAAGATCGGGCAGGCCAAGGCCGGTCTCGCCGCCGACTATGCCGCCCAGCTGGCCCGCAACGTCGGCAAGGTGGTCTTCTTCGCCAAGCACATCGACGTCATGGACGTGGCGGAGCAGACCTTCGCCAAGCGGGGAGTCGGCTACGCCTCGATCCGTGGGGACCAGACCCCGAAGGTGCGTCGAGCGAACATCGAGGCGTTCCTCACCGACCCCGAGATCGCCGTCGTCGTGTGCTCCCTCACCGCGGCGGGCGTGGGGCTCAACCTCCAGGTCGCCTCGAACGTCGTCCTGGCCGAGCTGTCGTGGACCTCGGCGGAACAGTCGCAGGCCATCGACCGGGTGCACCGGATCGGCCAGACCGAGCCGGTCACCGCCTGGCGGATCATCGCCGCCCAGACGATCGACCCGAGACTCGCTCAGCTCATCGACGACAAGGCGGGGCTCGCGGCCAGGGCCTTGGACGGCTCCGACGAGGACGTCGGCTCCTCCGCCGACGTGCAGCTCGAGGCACTCATATCCCTGCTGACCGAGGCGCTGCAAGCCGACGCAGGGATCGCCGGAGGACCGCCCGCGGAGTGACGCGCGTTGCCCGGACGGGTACGGGTCGGGACGCCGAGACTGCGCGGTCGGCTCCCGCGCTGGAGGTCAGCCGATCTGTCCGGTGGTGACCTGGCCGTCCTGGACGTGCCAGCGCTTGTCGAGCCGGACGCTGTCCAGCAGCCGCCGGTCGTGTGAGACCAGCAGGAGTGAGCCGTCGTAGGACTCGAGGGCCTCCTCGAGCTGCTCGATCGCCGGCAGGTCCAGGTGGTTGGTGGGCTCGTCGAGGACGAGGAGGTTGACCCCACGGGCCTGGAGCAGTGCCATCGCGGCACGCGTCCGCTCGCCGGGCGAGAGCCTGCCGACCCGGCTGGTGACGTGGTCGGCCTTGAGGCCGAACTTCGCCAGCAGCGTCCGCACGTCCGCGGGAGCCATGTGTGGCACCGCGGTCTCGAACGCATCCCCCAAGGGGAGGTCCTCGGCCAGCCCGGTGCGGGCCTGGTCGATCTCGCCGACCGCCACCGAGGCACCCAGGCTGGCCCTGCCGGCGTCCGGGGCGAGGCGGCCGACGAGCAGACGCAGCAGCGTTGTCTTGCCGGCACCGTTGGGACCGGTGACGCCGATCCGGTCGCCCGCGCTGACCTGGAGCGAAGCCGGGCCGAAGGTGAATCGGCCGAGGCTCGCCGTGGCCCCGTCGAGCGTCGCGACGACGGAGCTGGAGCGAGGGGCGCTGCCGATGGTGAAGCGCAGAGCCCACTCCTTCCGGGGCTCCTCGACCTCCTCGAGGCGGGCGATCCGGGACTCCATCTGGCGGACCTTCTGGGCCTGCTTCTCGGAGGACTCCACGTTCGCCTTGCGGCGGATCTTGTCGTTGTCAGGGGCCCTCCTGATGGCGTTGCGAACGCCCTGGGAGCTCCACTCCCGCTGGATACGGGCGCGGTTGACGAGGTCGGCCTTCTTGCCGGCGAACTCCTCGTGGGCCTCGCGGGCGTGCCTGCGGGCGACGGCCCGCTCCTCGAGGAACGCGTCATAGCCGCCGTCGTAGACCGCGACTCGGCCCTGGGCGAGGTCGAGCTCGACAATGCGGGTCACCACGCGGGAGAGGAACTCGCGGTCGTGGGAGACCAGTACCACCCCGGAGCGGAGGGCGCGCACGAAACCCTCCAGACGTTCGAGCCCGTCGAGGTCGAGGTCGTTGGTGGGCTCGTCGAGCAGCACGACGTCGAAGCGGCTGAGCAGCAGCGCGGCCAGCGCCGCTCGGGCGGCCTGCCCACCCGATAGGGAGGTCATCAAGGCACGTGGGTCGACGTCGAGGCCGAGGTCGGCCAGCATCGGCGGGAGACGATCGTCGAGGTCTGGGGCGCCGCTGGCCTGCCAGTGGTCGAGACGGTGCGCGTACGCGTCATCAGCGGCCCGGGAGTGAGTGCCTGCGCCGAGCGCGGCGGCGGCCCGCTCCATCGCAGCGGTCGCGGCGGCCGCTCCCGTGCGGCGGGCGACGTAGTGGCCGACGGTCTCGCCGGCGACGCGCTCGTGCTCCTGTGGAAGCCAGCCGACGAAGGCGTCGCCGGGCGTGGTCAGGACGCAGCCGTCGAGTGGGTCCAGGTCGCCCGCGAGGATCCGCAACAGGGTGGTCTTGCCGGCGCCGTTGGCGCCGACCACGCCGACCACGTCGCCGGGCGCGACCGTCAGGTCGAGGGACTCGAAGAGGGTGCGGTGAGCGTGGCCGCCGGCAAGGTGCTTGGTGAGAAGCTTCGCGCTCATCTGGCGATCGTAGTTTCCGCACCGTGGGCCGGCCCAGATCGCGGTCGCACAGCGCATCCCGTGGCCGTCCGCCGCCCGCAGGGCTAAGGAGTGGCGGGCACTGCCGCGGCAGCCGAGCCGAGTCGTTCGAGGTCCTGGCGGAGCGCCTGGGAGCGGTCGATGTGCTCGGGAAGCATCTTCGAGATCGCCCACTCGGCCGCTCGCGGCAGGCTGATGATCCTGTAGGACTGGGTGATGCGGCAGCCGCCGTCGGTGGGTTCGAGGGTGAAGGTCCACTCGGTGGCATCCCTCATGACGCCCCCGTTGGTGCGGTAGGTGAAGCGCCGCCCAGGGTCGAGGACGCTGATCGTGCACGGTCGGCTCCAGCGGGCGAAGCGGGCCTTGTTCGTGCCGCGGAAGCGGGCAGCGACGGCCGCCTGGTGGGCGCCGTCGAGCCACTGCGCGGTGTGGCACTCGTGTGACCACTCACCGATGCGCGGGACGTCCGTCAGCACCTGCCAGACCTGGGCTGGGGTTGCGCCGACGTCGGCCTGCACGGTTCCTGTTCGCTGGACCCTGCTCATTCTGAGACCTCCACCATGTCCTTGGTCAGGGCGCCGACAGCGGCTGCCCGGGTGCCGCCCCACAGGCGGGCGGTCCTGCGGCGGTAGCGCGGGCCGAAGACCGTGGTGATGACGAACAGCACGGGACGGGGCACGGCCTGGCTCATCAGCGCGTGGCTGACCGGGTCCTGCCCGTCGAGGGTCCACAGCCCGGTCGTGGCGAGCTCGCCGAAGGACAGACCCTTGATGTTGTGCTTCTCGTCCCAGGTGTGCCAGTCCGCGGCGGTGATGGTGGCGGCCACCAGGGGCATCGCCTCCTCCTCCTCGCGCCGCAGGTGCGGGTAGAGGACGGATTCCAGCTCGTCGATCGCGGTGAGGAGCTCGGCCGGTGCGGTGGCGGACGGGGCGTGCAACGCGCCTGCCGCCTCGGCGACCCGTTCCATCGCCGGATGGATCCGTTGATGGTCGGCGTCCATGTCCTGGAGCAGATCCCGGGCCGCGGGGTTCTTGCGCAGCACCATCGGGTAGAGCCCCTCGTCCTCGCTGGTGTGGTGGCGGTCGAGGAACACCATCATCCACACCAGGTGGTCGGCAAGTGCCTGGCGCCGCTCGTCGCTGAGCGGCTGATGGTCGGTGAGCACCAGGCGCGCCCTGGTGAGGTCCCGCCGTAGCGCGGAGTGGACGATGCCCATCGTCCGGGTGTCCGGCGCGGCGTGACTGCTGTCGGTCGTGTCGTCGTTACGCATTGCTCTCCTTTCGGGGCGGCTGCTCGGGGTCGAGTAGCCGGGTGATGGTGTGGGTCAGCCATTGCTCGTACTGCGCGTCGCTCCAGCCGGCGTGGCGGACGAGCAGCTGGTATCCCTGATCGTTCATCACCACCCACAGGCCCTCTGCGTGCTGACGCTCCACGTCGTGGCCGGCAATGAGCGCTATCCCGGCGACGAAGGTCTGTCGCTGGTGCTCCATCTCGATGGCCAACGCCTCGGCCAGCGTTGGGTCGGTGTCGGCGGCCGTGCGCCACACCCGCATCAGGTCCACCGTGCGCCGGTGGACCTCGACTGCCAGCCGCGCGCCGGCCGCGGCACGCTGCGGGAGGTCACCCTCGGCCAGCGCCGCGAACCTCTCGCGCTCCATGACGGCCGCAGGCTCGTCGTCGCCGGCCGCGGCAACATCCACGACGGCCTTGAACAGCTCTGCCTTCGACCCGAACGTGTCGTAGATCGTCTTCACCGTTATGCCGGCTTCCTCGGCGATGTTCCGCACGCCCGTCGCCGCCCAGCCGCGCTCCACGAACAGCCGATGAGCCACCTCGAGAACAGCTGCCCGTGTCCGCTGCGCCTGGCGGCTCCGCAGCTCGCTGACGTAGCGCCGGGGCCGGATCTGAGACCCCCCCGGTGCCGCGTTCGCTGCGCTCGGGTCCACGTCGATGAGCATGGCACCGACGATTCGATAAAACAAGGTATTACCGAATATTCTCGGTCGCATGCCGCGACGAGGACCGGCCTCGCCTCCTCCCACTGGTGGCTCGACGCACCGAGCGAACCCACGGGCTCGAGTACGTGGGGGCCTATGAGGACTCGTCCTCTGCATGGCCGGGGGGTCGGGTCCTGGAGTCGATCTGCTGGAATGCCCAGGTGTTTCCGTCGGGGTCCTCGAAGTAGGCGTACCTGACGCCGCCCAGGTCAGCGACCGGGCTCACGTCGACGCCGTTGCCGACCACCTCGTCGCGGACCGCCTCGATGTCGTCCACCACGAGATGGGGTGTTGCGCACCGAGCCCGGTGCAGCCAGTCCGCCCATCCCCTCGCCGAACACGATCGAGCAGGTCGACCCCACGGGGGTCAGCTGGACGACGCGCATCCCGTTGCCCGGGCCGATGTCGTGATCGAGAACGAATCCGACCTTGTCCCGATAGAACGCGATGCTCGCCTCGACGTCGGTGACGGGAAGCATCACGACCTCCAGCTTCATGCGCACGTGGCGACCTTCCGGGTATGCCGCGGGCGGGACCCCGCCGTCGGAGAGCAGCTGAGTGTCGTTGTGGTGCTCTGGTGCCCAGAGCGGGACCGGCCGCGGCGTCAGGCCCCTTGGCGGGCCGCCAGCTTCGCCGCGCGTTCCTCGCGGCGCGCGACGAACCGGGCGGCCTCCTCGTCGAGGGAGGCGACGGCGGCGGCGAGCTCCTCGCGGGCCTGCTCGCCCTCGTCGTCGAGGCCCGTGAGGTCCCAGACGCCCCACTGGTGCAGCAGCGGCGCCACGATGTCGTCGTGGTGAATGCGCAGGTCGTAGATGCCGGCCATGGCCATCTGCACGGCCTTGCGGCCGAACCCGGGGATGATCGCGCCGGGCATCTGGAATGTGACGACCTCGTCGGTGATCGCCCGCATCGTCTGGCTCGGTGTCAGCTCCAGCGCGGCCTGGACGATGTTCCGGTAGAAGATCATGTGGAGGTTCTCGTCCTTCGCGACCCGGGTGAGCAGCTTCTCGGCGATCGGCTCCTCGGTGTAGCGGCCCGTGTTCCGGTGGGACACACGGGTGGCCAGCTCTTGGAACGAGGCGTAGGCACAGAGGTTGAGCAGCGGCTTGTCGCCCGAGTCGTAGCCGGTCTGCATCGTGTCCATGCGTGCCCGCTCGAGCTCGTCGGGGTCGACGCCGCGAGTGACGAGCAGGTAGTCGCGGATGCAGAACGCGTGTCGCCCCTCCTCGGCGGTCCAGCGGTTGACCCAGGTCCCCCACGCGCTGTCGCGCCCGAAGGCCCGCTCGATCTCCCGGTGGTAGCTCGGCAGGTTGTCCTCCGTGAGGAGGTTGACCTCCAGCGCCGTCCGGGCGATCGGCGAGAGCTGCGACTGGTCTGCCGACCACCCCTCGCCCCCCAGGTCGGCGAAGTCGCGGCCCAGCGACCACGGGACGTACTCGTGTGGCATCCATTCCTGCGCGGCGGCGAGGTGACGGTTGAGGTTCTTCTCGGCTGTCGGCTCGAGTGCGGCGAGCAGCTGGGCGCTGTCGAGTGCGGCCACGGGGTCCTCCTCGGTGTCGAACGCGCGGGTCGTGCCCACCTCCTGCCTACACCCTCAGCGGCCACCGATCCAGAGCGGTGAGCAGGGCCGGGTCGGCCGGCGCACGGGTTCGTCAGTCGATGCCGACCGCGAGGACGGCCCCGTCGCGGGGAGCGGCGCTGAGGCGACGGTCAGAGCTCGACGTAGACGTCGTCGCCCTCGACCACGACCTCGTACGTGGTCAGCGGCGATGCCTTCCTGCCGAGTGCGATCATCTTGTGCGACCAGCGCGGCATGTGCTTGCCCGCGAAGCCGGGCGTCCAGTCGAGGTTGTCGCCCGACGCGAGGTCGAAGCGCGAGTTGTGCCACGGGCAGACGACCTGGCCGTCGGCGTACCTCGGACCACCTGGCCCCGTGGTGAGGGAGAGGCCCAGGTGCGGACAGCGGTTGCGCGCCGCGCACAACGAGTCCCCGGAGAGACCAACCACGACTGACGTGCCCGCAGCATCCACGGCGTGCAGCTTCCCGTCGGCGAGGTCCGCCACGCTACCGACCCTTACTCGACCTGGCATGTCACGTCTCCTCGCCCCGGGTGCCTGCCTAAGTTCTACCAGCGTCCCGGGCATGCGTCACCGTCGTCCGTGGCACACCTCCTTCATGACTTCCTGCCAAGATCAGTGTTCATCGGCCTCAACGAGGCCGCAACGAACGCCACCACAGCCTCGCTGGCCACGTCAGCGGCGCACCCTGACCGGGTGGTCCGGTGAGGCACTCGACCCGTCGTACCGAGCCGCTACCCCTCCGCCAGATCCACAGCATCGGAGAAAGCCGTTGAGCATCATGCAGCACGACCCCCTTCCACTGCCCAGCCCCCGGTCCGCGGCGGGAGCCGGGCGATGAGCCGCCGCGGGCCGCGTCGTAGGAGCGGCGACACCCTGCCCGCGTTGCCGCGTGACGGACTGCGGGTCGTACCCCTGGGGGGGCTGGGCGAGATCGGTCGCAACATGACCGTCTTCGAGCACGCCGGGCGTCTGCTCGTCGTCGACTGTGGTGTGCTCTTCCCCGACGAGCACCAGCCCGGTGTGGACGTCATCCTCCCGGACTTCACCTGGATCCGGGACCGTCTGGACCGGGTGGACGCCATCGTGCTCACCCACGGACACGAGGACCACATCGGGGGTGTCCCGTACCTCCTGCGCGAGCGCCCGGACATCCCCGTCGTCGGCTCGCGACTCACCCTGGCCCTGGTCGAGGCCAAGCTCGTCGAGCACCGCATCACCCCGGTGACCATCGAGGTCGCCGAGGGCGACCGATCCGTGCTGGGCCCGTTCCAGTGCGAGTTCGTCGCGGTCAACCACTCCATCCCCGACGGGCTGGCCGTCGCCATCCGCACCGCGGCGGGGTTGGTGCTCCACACCGGTGACTTCAAGATGGACCAGTTCCCCCTCGACGGCCGCATCACCGACCTGCGCGCCTTCGCGCGCCTGGGCGAGGAGGGCGTCGACCTGTTCCTCGTCGACTCCACCAACGCCGAGGTCCCTGGCTTCACCGTCTCCGAGGGGGAGCTCGCTCCAGCGATCGACACGGTGTTCCGGACCACCAAGGGCCGGGTCATCGTGTCCAGCTTCGCCAGCCACGTGCACCGAATCCAGCAGATCCTCGACGCCGCCCACCGACACGGACGCACGGTTGTGTTCGTCGGACGGTCGATGGTGCGCAACATGGGCATCGCGCGCGAGCTCGGATACCTCACCATCCCCGACGGACTGGTCGCCAAGGACCTCAAGGCCCTGGACCGGCTGCGACCCGACCAGATAGCGATCATCGCCACCGGGTCGCAGGGTGAGCCCATGGCCGCACTGGCCCGGATGGCCAACCGGGACCATCCGGTGAGCATCACCGAGGGCGACACGGTTCTCATGGCCAGCTCCCTGATCCCGGGCAACGAGAATGCCATCTATCGCGTCATCAACGAGCTCACCCGGTGGGGCGCGACCGTGGTGCACAAGGGCAACGCCAAGGTGCACGTCTCCGGGCACGCCAGCGCGGGTGAGCTCGCGTACTGCTTCAACCTCATCCGCCCGTCCAACGTGCTGCCCGTCCACGGAGAGTGGCGTCACCTGCGCGCGAACGCCGACATCGCCATCCGCACCGGGGTCGACCGTGAGCGCGTCCTCATCGCTCAGGACGGCGGCGTCATCGACCTCGTCGACGGCCGCGCCACGATCACCGGCACCGTCCCCGCGGGGCTCGTCTACGTCGATGCGATGACCGTCGGTGGCACCACGGAGGAGACCCTGCACGCGCGGCGGACCCTGGCCGAGGAGGGCGTGGTGACCGTCGTATGCATCGTCGACCCCGACACCGGGACCCTTACCGAGGACCCCGACTACCTCGCCCATGGCTTCCCGCCCGAGGCGATGGACTTCTCGGTGGCCACGCCGGCCGTCCAGAAGGCCCTGACCAAGGCGACCCGCGACGGCATCGAGGACCTGGCGCAGATCGAGGACCTCGTCCGCAGGGCCGTCTCGGACTGGGCCCACCGCACCCACCACCGAAGCCCTCTGGTCATCCCCGTCATCGTCGACGCCTGACCTGAACGGGATCACCCGCAGAGCGTGCAGGGTCACCAGGCTGCGCGGCGATCCCTGACCCGCGGCGGGCCACGAGCAGTCGCTCCACCTGCCACCCCGACATGTACTTGCCAGACTGGCAAGCATATGTCAGGGTGGCCTGATGGTCGAGAACGCCATCACTCCCACCCCAGACGAGGCGCGCCGGGCCTTGGCCGCCGCCGAGGCGTCCGGGGCCCGCGTGCAGGCGCAGGGCCGCTGGACGGGGACCTACATGGCCGCGTTCGGCCTCGCCTTCGGCACCCTCACCGTCCTCGTCGGCCTGATCAGCGACGCGCCTTGGGCGCTCGCGGTCGTGATCGCCGTCTGGGCGGGGTTCACCGCCGTGATGGTCGGGTGGTCCAAGCGTCAGCGTGCCACCGACCGCGCCGCCGCGAACCGGATGCGTCCGTGGTGGGTGCTGACCACCGTGCTCAACGGCCTCGCGCTGGCGACGGGGCTGAGCTACGTGGGCCCGGCCCCGGCGTACTGGTGGCCGGCCGGGGTCGTGGTGGCCCTGCCCCTGCTTCTCGGAGCGGCCCGCGAGCGTCGGGCGTGACCGAGACCCAGCACCCTCGACACGACCTGGACGACCTGCTCAACCACCCCGTCCGGCTGTCCGTGGTCGCGGCGCTGTCCGGGGTGACCAAGGCCGAGTTCGGGTTGGTTCGTGGCACCGTCGAGGTGAGCGACTCGATGCTGTCCAAGCAGGTCGCGCTCCTCGAGACAGCCGGTTACGTCGAGGTCACCAAAGGCAGGGTCGGCCGCCGGCCACGCACCTGGCTGGCCTTGACGAGGGCCGGTCAGGCGACCTACGCCCGCCACCTGGATGCACTACGGGCGATCGCCGGGCTGTGACCCGGTCCGCCTGATCGGAGCCGGACCACCTCGGTGGCGATGCCGTCGCCGTCGGCGGTACGCGGCGGAACGCCGTACCCCGATGATCCGTTCGAGCTGTACGTCAGCAGGTCCGAGGCCGCCATCGCGCAGTTCGACCGATCGATGCTGACCTACGCCCAGCGGATGCCGCGACACCCGACTCCGGGCGAGGGGCCGCGGAGCGGCCCGGGGCTGGGGCCGGCGGACCCCTGGCGCTCCATGCCGGGCAGGCCCGAGGCGCCGGCCGGGCCATGAGACCCTGACAGGCATGATGGACGCCACGGAGCGGGAGGCCGGCAACCCCGACGCAGCGGACACCGGCAGCAGGCGGCCGCGTGCCTCGACACCGACGGCCGACCACCCGTTGCTGCGCCGAATCCGGGAGTCGGTCATCGGCGAGGACCACGTCATGACCACGCCGTACGGGCAGCGTCGGGTGACCTATGCCGACTACACGGCATCCGGTCGCGCGCTCGGCTTCATCGAGGATGCCATCCGCGACGTCGTCCTGCCGAGCTACGCGAACACGCACACCGAGTCCAGCGGCACGGGGCTGCAGACGACCCGGCTGCGTGAGGACGCCCGCGAGGCCATCCGCCGGGCGGTCCATGGCGACGACGACACCGTCGTTCTCTTCACCGGCTCCGGCTGCACCGCCGCCATCGACAAGATCATCGGCATCCTCGGCCTGCGGATCTCGTCGGCGCTCGAGGATGCCTACCACCTCGACCGGCACATCCCGGCCGACCAGCGCCCCGTCGTCTTCATCGGTCCCTACGAGCACCACTCCAACGAGATCCCGTGGCGCGAGTCGATCGCCGACGTCGTGACCATCTGCCAGGACGACGACGGCGGGGTGTGCGCCGACGACCTGCGCGAGAGGCTCGCCGAGTATGCCGGGCGCCCCCTCAAGATCGGGTCCTTCTCGGCCGCCTCCAACGTCACCGGCATCGTCTCGGACACCCATGCCATCTCAACGCTCCTCCACGAGCACGGCGCGCTGGCCTTCTGGGACTTCGCCGCCGCCGGGCCCTACGTCGACATCGAGATGACGCCGCCGGCGGAGGCCGGGCCCGCGGCATACAAGGACGCGGTGTTCCTCTCCCCGCACAAGTTCATCGGCGGGCCGTCGACGCCAGGGCTGCTCGTCGCCCGCCGTGAGCTGTTCACCAACCGGGTCCCCGACGTGCCCGGCGGCGGCACCGTCGCCTACGTCAACGACGATGACCACCGCTACCTCGAGGATCCGGCGCACCGCGAGGAGGGCGGCACACCGGCCATCGTCGAGTCGGTCCGCGCCGGCCTCGTCTTCAAGCTCAAGGAGGCCGTCGGGGTCGAGACGATCCGGGCCCGCGAGGAGGAGTTCCTCCGGCGGGCGGTGGATGCGTGGCGAGGGGAGCCCGCGCTGGAGATCCTCGGCGACCTCGACGCGCCGCGGCTGTCCATCGTGTCGTTCGTCGTGCGGGCGCCGTCCGGGCGCTACCTCCACCACAACTTCGTCGTCGCCGTCCTCAACGACCTGTTCGGCATCCAGTCGCGGGGCGGGTGCTCCTGCGCTGGGCCCTACGGGCACCGGCTGCTCGGCATCGACCTCGAGCGCAGTCACGAGTTCGAACGGGAGATCGCCCACGGCTGCGAGGGGATCAAGCCCGGGTGGGTGCGGGTCAACTTCAACTACTTCCTCTCCGACACCGTCGCCGACTACATCATCGAAGCGGTGCGGCTCGTCGGTCGCGACGGCTGGCGGCTCCTCGGCGACTACGTCTTCGACCCCGAGTCCGGGCGCTGGCACCACAAGGACGGGGTGGTCGAGCCGCCGATCCGGTTGTCCGACATCGGGTATGCCGCCGACGGCACGGTGACGATGCCGCCCGCGACGCCGACCGGCGGTGAGGAGCTCCTGGCCCGGCATCTCGCAGACGGCGCGGCGATCCTCGCGGCCGCGACCCCGCCGGACGTCGAGGCCGGCCCGGCCCGTGACGTGTCGGCCGACTTCGAGCACCTGCGTTGGTTCGACCTGCCCCCGGACGCGGTGGTCGTCCGGCCCCCCGCCCCCGCCCCGCGCTGACGGCCTGACCGGGTCGGTCAACCGCGGGGGACGGGGCGGGCCTGCCGGAGGTAGGACTGCCCGGCGACATAGCGGTCGTACGCCTCGTCGGTCACCGCACCCGCGGCGATGACGTCGGCGTAGAACCGTCCGCTGTCCTTGACGGTGCGCTCCTGGGTCTCGTAGTCGAGGTGGACCAGCCCGAAGCGGGGCACCTCGCCGAGGGCCCACTCCCAGTTGTCGACGAAGCACCAGTGGTAGTAGCGCTCGAACGGCAGCGACGACCCGCTGATCGCGGCGAGGTGCTCGTGGACATAGCGCGCCCGGAAGGCGTCCGTGGCGTCGCACGTGCCGTTCTCGGTGACCCAGATCGGTCCCGGGTAGCGCCGGTGCAGCGCCTCGGCCACGGCGATGATCCCCTCGGGGTGGATCTCCCAGCCGAGGTCGTTGACGGGGCTGTTCGGGAAGGTGCCGTCCGCCAGCTTCGAGACCGCGGTGCGGGAGTAGTAGTTGATCCCGAGGAAGTCGTAGTGCGGCCCGGGCAGTATGCCGTCCGGCTGGCCACCGAGCACCGCCGGGAACCGGCCTCCGAGCATCGCGTCGGAGAGGGCGTCCTGGAACAGGTAGGCGTTCGTGCGCGACAGGACCCGGTGGACCGGGTTCCGGGGGTTGAGCGGCTCGAACTCGCGCAGGTGGTGGGCGAACCCGACCATCGTCTCCGGGCCGGGCTGGAGGTCGTGGATGAGCTGGTACGCCCGGCAGTGGGTCATCGCGAGGTGGCGCAGCACCACCCGCAGCCGACGATAGCTCTTCACCCCGGGTGGGAAGTCGCCGAAGAGATAGCCGCCGGTGCCATAGACGTTGGGCTCGTTGACCGTCACCCACTCCTGGACGAGATCGCCGATCTCCTCGACGACGACATGGGCGTAGCGCAGGAAGATGTCGACGCTGTCGGCGGCCTCGAACGCCCCCGATGCCTCGAACCACGAGGGGTTCGAGAAGTGGTGCAGCGTGACGAGCGGAGTGACACCGCGCTCGCGAAGGTAGGCCAGCTCCTCGCGGTAGCGCGCGATGGCCGCATCGTCGAACTCACCGGGACGCGGCTCGATCCGGGCCCACTCGATGCCCATCCGGTAGTGCCGGACGCCGAGGCTCACCATGAGGTCGGTGTCCTCGCGCCAGCGGTTCCAGTGGTCGGTGGCCCGCAGCGGCGTCGACCCGTCGGCGATCCGTCCGGGTTCCTGCGCCCAGGCGTACCAGCTGTTGTTGCGGTCCCCGCCCTCGATCTGGACAGCGGCGGTCGCCACGCCGAGTCGCAGGTCACCGATGGAGAACGTGTGTGGGACCCCCGTCATGCGAGACAGCCTGCCCGACATCGGGCCCACGATGGGGGTTCTGTGACTATCCGCGTACGCGAGCCCTCTCCGGCTCCTCGGGTCGGTCCCACTGGCCCTGCGTCGAGGGGTGGTCCATGGCCCACCCGATGAGCGAGGTGGCGCCCCTTCCGGCACCGAGCCGCAGCCGCGCCGACACCGGGCCGGCGGACAGGCCGAGCATGTCCCGTGCCCAGGGCGGGGTGAGGGCGAGCGCCCCGGCGGCGAGGGCGGCATACGGCGCTCGGGCGGGGATGGGCAGCGGCGGGTGGTGGAGCAGGAAGTCGGCGGCCTCGAGCGCCGCGGGGGTCGCATCGAGCTCGGGACGGTATGCCGCGAGCGTGGCACGGAGTCCGGCGACGGAGGTCGGCGGGTCGAGAACACCGAGGCGGGCGGAGACGGTGCCGATCTGCGCGACGTAGACATCGGCCTGGGCCCGGGTGAGCGGGTGGCCCGAGAGCTCCTGGAACGAGAGGAGGAAGCTCTCGGCCTCGGCGGCATGGACCCAGGCGAGCAGGTGGGGGTCGTCGGCGGCATACGGGCGGCCGTCGGAGGCCGTGCCGCGCACCCGGCGGTGGATGGCGCGCACGGTGGCGATGGCACGCTCGGCGTCCGGGACGGTGGCGTAGGTCGTCGTCGCGATGTAGGAGCTGGTCCGTTGGAGCCGACCCCACGGGTCGCCCTTGAAGCCGGAGTGCCCGGCGACCCCGGCCATGGCGAGCGGGTGCAGGCTCTGGACGAGGAGGGCACGGATGCCGCCGACGAACATCGCCGGGCTGGCGTGGACCCACCAGATGGGATCGGCGGGGCCGAACCACCGCGGCCCCACGGTGTTCCAGATCCGGTCGGCCCGCTCGAGGTAGTCCTCCCCCGCGACCCGGGAGCGGACCGCGCGCTGGACCCGCGGGCGGACGTGTCGGCGCAGCAGAGCGTCGACGGGCCGAGGAGTCACCGGGCCAGGATGCCCCGCGCTCCTGAGAGGCCGCCCGAGCCGCCGCCGAGGGTTCGCCCGCCGACCCACACGACTCGGAACCGGCATCGGGTTCCGGGGCGGAGCTGCGCGGCGAGGGCGAGGGCCTCGGCGGTGAGAACGGCGAGCACGGGGTAGCCGCCGGTCACCGGGTGGTCGGCGAGGAAAAGGATCGGCTGGCCGTTCGGCGGCACCTGGACCGCGCCCGCGACCATCCCCTCGCTCGGCAGCTCCGCGTGGCCGGAGCCGGTGGCGGGGTCTGCTCGGTGAAGTGCGGGTCCGGCCAGCCGGACGCCCACCCGGTTGCTGTCCGCCGTGACGTCCCAGGCCACCGTGGTGAGGGTGGTGCCCGCCTCGGCGGTGAACCAGTCCTCGCGCGGTCCGAGGACGACATCGAGGACCGGCTCGTCGGGGATCGGTGGCAGGGGGGCGTGGTCGACCGGGGCGGCCCAGTCGGCAGGGGCCGGACCGACCGGGACCACGGCGCCCTCGGCGAGGGGCGCCGGGCCGATCCCGGAGAGGACGTCGCCGGCTCGCGACCCGAGGACGGGTTCGACGGCGATGCCACCCCGGACGGCGAGGTAGCTGCGCAGGCCGGCCGACGGCATACCGACCTCGACCGAGCCGCCGGCAGGAAGGTATGCCGGGGTGCCCGGGGTGACGGGTCCGGCCTCGGTGAGGAGCGGGGCCGGCGCGCCGGCAAGGGCGACCCAGACGGGCTCGTCGGTGCTCAGGGTGAGCCCGCCGAGGGTGGTCTCGAGGGTGGCGGCGGCCTCGGGGTTCCCCACGAGCCGGTTGGCCAGGCGGTGGGCGGGACGGTCGGCGGCGCCGGAGTGGCCGACCCCGAGGTGGGCGAGACCCTGGCGGCCCAGATCCTGGACGGTCGTCAGCGGTCCGGTGCGCCGGACGAGGAGAGTCATCGCGTCACCTCGACGAACCGGACCCGGTCGCCGGGCCGCAGCAGCGAGGGTGGGTCCGCGGCGAGGTCCCACAGGGTGCGGTCGGTGTGGCCGATGAGCCGCCAGCCGCCGGGCGACGGGGCAGGGTAGACGGCGGCATACGGGCCCGCGACCGCGACCGCGCCGGCGGGGACGCGCGTGCGGGGGGTGTCGCGGCGGGGCACGTGCAGCGCCGGGTCGAGGCCGGTGAGGTAGGCGAAGCCGGGTGCGAAGCCGATGAAGCCCACCTCGTAGGCCGCGTCCCGGTGCCGGCGGACCACCTCGGACACGTCGAGGCGGGCCAGCGCGGCGACCTCCGGGAGGTCCGGGCCGTCGTACGTCACCGGGAGCTCGACCACCCGTGGCGGGTGGGTCGCGGTGCTGTGCAGGGAACGGCCGGTCAGGGTGCCGGCCGCCGCGGTGCGGGCCGGGGAGTCGAAGGCGACCAGGACGGTCCGGGCCGCGGGGACGAGGTCGATGACGCCGGGGAGCGGCTCCGCGCGGAGGGTGGCATAGAGCGCGAGCGCCTCGGCGGTGTCGGCCACCTCGACGAGGACGGCCCGGTCACCACACGGCAGGACGCGCACGATCCCAGTGTGGCGCAGGATCGTAGGCTCGGCGGCATGACCCAACGCGTCCGTGAGGCCACCCCCGCTGATCTGTCCGACATCCTCCGGCTCGTCCACGAGCTGGCGATCTACGAGAAGGAGCCGGACAAGGTCGAGGCGACCGAGGCGCACTTCGCGGGGGTGCTGTTCCCCGAGAGCGGCGAGCCGACGGCGTTCTGTCACATCGCCGAGGTCGACGTCGACGGTGTGCGGCGGGTCGTCGGGATCGCCGTGTGGTTCCTGTCCTTCTCGACGTGGACCGGGGTGAACGGCATCTGGCTCGAGGACCTGTTCGTCGAGCCCGAGCACCGCGGGAGCGGCCTCGGCCAGGAGCTGCTGCGGACCCTCGCCCGGGTATGTCTCGACCGGGGTTACCGGCGGCTGGAGTGGTGGGTCCTGGACTGGAACACCCCGAGCATCGGCTTCTACGAGAGCCTGGGCGCTGTCGGCCAGGACGAGTGGACGACCTTCCGGATCGACGGCGACGCCCTCACCCGGCTCGGCGGAGTCGCCTAGTCGGCCGGGACGTTCGCCTCGAGCTCGGCGAGCCACGCTGTGGGGGAGGCGTCGGACGGCATACGCCAGTCACCGCGCGGCGACAGCGACCCGCCCGCGCTCACCTTCGGCCCGTTGGGGATGGCCGAGCGCTTGAACTGGTTGGCGAAGAAGCGGCGGATGAAGACCGCCTCCCAGCGCTTGATCGCCGCCAGGTCGTATGCCGCCCGCTCGCCCTCGGGGTAGCCCGCCGGCCACGCTCCGGCGTCGACGTCCGCCCACGCCTTCTCGGCGAGGAAGGCGATCCGGCTCGGGCGCGCGCCGCGGCGTAGGACGTGGAAGAGCGTGAAGTCGTGCAGGGCGTAGGGCCCGATCGTGTCCTGGGTCGACTGCGGCCGCGCGCCCTCGGCGACCGGGACGAGCTCGGGGCTGATCTCGGTGTCGAGGATCGACAGGAGGGTCGCGTTGACCGCCTCGTCGAACTGGCCGTCGGCGATGACCCAGCGGATGAGGTGCTGGATGAGGGTCTTCGGGACGCCGGTGTTGACGGCGTAGTGCGACATCTGGTCGCCGACGCCGTAGGTGCACCAGCCGAGCGCGAGCTCGGAGAGGTCGCCGGTGCCGAGGACGATGCCGCCGCGCTGGTTGGCCGCGCGGAACAGCAGGTCGGTACGGATACCGGCCTGGACGTTCTCGTAGGTGATGTCGTAGGCCGGCTCGCCGGCGGCTGCCGGGTGCCCGAGGTCGTCGAGCAGCTGGGTTGCCAGCGGCCGGATGTCGATCTCCTCGAAGGTCACTCCGAGGGCGGTCGCGAGGGCGGTCGCGTTGCCCTTGGTGTGCTCGCTCGTGGCGAAGCCCGGCAGGGTGAAGGCGAGGATGTCGCCGCGCGGCCGGTCGAGCCGGTCCATCGCACGGGCCGCCACGATGAGGGCGTGGGTGGAGTCGAGGCCGCCGGAGACGCCGATGACGACCTTGGGCGAGCCGATGGCGCGGAGCCGCTGCTCCAGGCCGGTGACCTGGATGTTGTAGGCCTCGTAGCAGTCCTGGGCGAGCCGGGCCGGGTCGTCCGGGACGAACGGGAACCGGTCGACCGTGCGGCGCAGCCCGAGGTCCCCGGAGGGCGGCTCGAGATCGAACCCGAAGGTGCGGAACCGCTCGCCGCCTTCTGCGAGGTTGATCCACTCCTCGCGCCGGTTGTCGTCGAAGGACCCCTGGCGCAGCCGCTCCTGGCGGAGCCGGTCGAGGTCGACGTCGACGACGGTGCGGCGGGGCCCGTCGGGGAACCGCTCGCTCTCGCCGACCAGGTCGCCCAGCTCGTAGACCATCGTCATCCCGTCCCAGGACAGGTCGGTGCTCGACTCGGTGCCGGAGGCGGCGGCATACACATATGCCGCGTCGCACCGGGCGGAGGCGGCGCGCGCCATCAGGTGTCGGTCGTCGGCCCGGGTGACGGTGATGGGCGACGCCGAGAGGTTGAGCAGGACGCTCGCGCCGGCCAGCGCGGCCTTGTGGGACGGCGGGATCGGGACCCACAGGTCCTCGCACACCTCGACGTGGATCGCCAGCCCCGGGACGTCGCTCGCGGCGAAGATGAGGTCGGGGCCGAACGGCACGTCGCCCACCTCGTCGCCGCCCGGCCAACCCGGGACGTTGACGAAGGACGCACGCTGGTCGGCGCCCGAGGCGAACCAGCGCTTCTCGTAGAACTCCCGGTAGGTGGGCAGGAACGTCTTCGGCACGACCCCGAGAACGTCCCCTCGGTGGATGACGACCGCGCAGTTGTAGAGCCGGTTGCGGCGGCGGACCGGCGCGCCGACGACGATCACGGGCAGCAGGTCGGCGCTCGCCTCGGCGATCCGGACGACGGCCGCGTCGACGGCGTCGAGCAGGACGTCCTGGAGGAAGAGGTCGTCGATCGCGTAGCCGGAGAGCGACAGCTCCGGGAAGACGGCGACCGCGACGCCGTCGTCGTGGCAGGCCCGGACCTGCTCGAGGATGCGCTCGGCGTTCGTCGCGGGGTCGGCCAGAGCGACCGGGAGGGTGCACGCCGCGACCCGGGCGAACCCGTGCGCGTAGGCGTTGCGGAAGTCCATGCCCCGAGCCTAGAGGTCGTCGATTCCGCTCATCCCGCCGATTCGAGGTATTCGGGTTGCGTCTGGTGGTCTCGGATTACCTCGATCCGGCGGGTGTCGTCGGCATTCGAGGTATTCGGGTTGCGTCTGGTGGTCTCGGATTACCTCGATCCGGCGGGAGGTCAGCCGGTGGTGAGGACGGTCTTGCCGAGGACGAGCCGCTCCTCCATGGCGGTGAGCGCCTCGGCGGCCCGCTCCAGGGGGTACGTCGCGAGCACCATCGGGTCGAGCCGTCCGGCCGACATCAGCGGCATCAGGTCCCGCCACTGGTCCTGGAGGAAGGCCGGCCGCCCCTGCCAGTAGGCCCCCCACCCCACGCCGACGACCGAGGTGTTGCCCAGGAGCAGCCGGTTGACGCGGACCTCGGGGATCGAGCCCCCGGTGAAGCCGATGACGAGCAGCCGGCCCAGCGGCGCCAGCGAGCGCAGCGAGTCGGTGAACCGGTCCCCGCCGACCGGGTCGACGACGAGGTCGACACCGCGGCCACCGGTGAGCTCGAGCACCGCGTCCTTGAAACCGTCGGCGAGGACCACCTCGGCGGCCCCGGCCCGGCGGGCGATCGCCGCCTTGTCCTGCGTCGAGACGACGGCAATGACCCGCGCCCCGTATGCCGCGGCCAGCTGGGTGGCCGCGGTCCCGATGCCGCCGGCGGCGCCGTGGACGAGGACGGTCTCCCCGGGTTCGAGCCGGGCCCGGGTGACGAGCGCGAAGTGGCAGGTGAGGTAGTTCATCGGCAATGCCGCACCGTGCTCGAACGTGACGGTGTCGGGGAGCGGGAAGACGAGCGGTGCGTCGGTCGCCACGAGCTCGGCGAACCCACCGAACACGGGGAACGCCGCCACCCGCTGGCCGGCGACGAGGCCGCTGTCGGCCGGGGCCGAGCGGACGACCCCGGCGACCTCGGACCCGGGCACGAAGGGCGGCTCGGGTTTGAGCTGGTACCTCCCTCGGGTGAGCAGCACATCGGGAAAGGCCAGTCCGGCGGCGGCGACCTCGATGAGCACCTGGCCGTCCGCGGGGGCCGGCTCGGGCACCTGACCGACCTCGACCGCGGACGGACCGTCGAGGCGGGTGATCTGCACGGCACGCATGGCGGCGACCCTACGCGCACCCCCGGTGCCCCGGCGGCGTCCGTAGGCTGGGCCACATGACGAGCACCGTGGCCAGCGAGACGGCCGCCCCCGTGACGGTCTCCATCGACGGCGGAGTCGCCCAGGTCCGGCTCAACCGGCCCGACAAGCTCAACGCCCTCACCCTCGACACCCTCGATGCGCTCGTCTCGGTCGCTCACGACCTGGCCGACGACAAGACCCTGCGCGGCGTGGTCCTCGGCGGAGCGGGCCGCTCGTTCTGCGCGGGCCTGGACTTCGCCTCGGTGTTCCGCACCCCGAGCCGGATCGCGACGGCCTTCGCGCCGCGCCCCTGGCGGGGCACCAACACCTTCCAGGAGGCGTGCTGGGCCTGGCGACGCATCCCGGTCCCGGTCGTCGCCGCCGTCCAGGGGCACTGCCTCGGCGGCGGCCTGCAGATCGCCATGGGCGCCGACTTCAGGTTCACGACCGCCGACGCGCAGTGGGCCGTCCTCGAGGCCAAGTGGGGGCTCATCCCCGACATGAGCGGCATCCAGGCGCTCTCCCAGCAGGTCGGGATGGACGTCGCCAAGCGGCTGACCATGACCGGCGAGGTCATCAGCGGCGAGCGCGCGGTGGCGCTCGGCCTGGCCACCGAGGTCGTCGACGACCCGTATGCCGCCGCGGCCGAGCTCATCGAGGCCATCGCCACACGCTCGCCGGACTCGGTGGCGGCGACGAAGCGGATCTTCAACCGCACCTGGACCGCGGGCGACCGGCGCACGTTCTTCCATGAGCGCCTCGAACAGGCCTGGCTGCTCGCAGCGGCGAACACGAGGATCGCCCGGGAGGCCGCGATGACGAAGGTGCCCGCGGCATACCGGCCCCGGTGGCGGTGACCGACGATGGCCGAGCGAACGACGACGAGCGAGCTGCGCTACATCACGTGCACCCTGTGTGAGGCCAGCTGTGGCCTCGAGGTGCGCCTCGAGGACGACGAGATCGCCTGGATCCGCGGACATGCCGAGGACCCGCTGTCGCGCGGACACATCTGCCCGAAGGCCGTCGCGCTCCAGGACGTCCACGCCGACCCCGACCGGCTGCGCCGCCCGGTTCGCAAGGTCGACGGGGAGTGGGTGGAGATCGGCTGGGACGAGGCCATCGACCTCGTCGCGAGCAACCTCGTGCGCATCCAGCATGAGCACGGCCCGGATGCGCTGGCCGTCTATCTCGGCAACCCCAACGTCCACAGCCTCGGCGCGCTGACCCACGGGGTGAACCTCGTGCGCCTGCTGCGGACGAAGAACACCTACAGCGCCACCTCGGTCGACCAGATGCCCCACCAGCTCCTGGCCTGGGCGCTCTATGGCCACCAGTTCCTCCTACCGGTCCCCGACATCGACCGCACCGACCTGCTTGTCCTCATCGGCACCAACCCGATGGCCTCCAACGGCTCCCTCATGACCGTGCCCGACTTCCCCGGCCGAGCGCGCGAGCTGCGGGGCAGGGGCGGGCGGCTCGTCGTCATCGACCCGCGGGTGACCGAGACGGCGAGAATCGCCGACGCCCATCATTTCGTCCGGCCCGGGACCGACGCGTGGGTGCTGCTGGCGGTCGTGCGGGAGCTGCTGGAGTCGGGCTCGGCGCGACCCGCGGCCTACGTCGACGGACTCGAGGAGGTCCGCGAGGCGGTGGCGGGGTTCACCCCCGAGCTCGCCGAGGAGGCGAGCGGTATGCCGGCCGCGGCCGTCCGCGCGCTGGCCCGGGACCTCGCGGCGGCCGGGTCGGCTGCCGTCCACGGTCGGATGGGGGTCTCGACGCAGGTCCACGGGGTGGTCTGCCAGTGGGCGATCCAGGTCATCAACATCATCACCGGTAACCTCGACTCGGTCGGCGGGACGATGTTCACCTCGCCTGCCGTCGACATGGTCGGCAAGGGGCTGCTCGGCCGTGGGCACGTCGGGAGATGGTTCTCCCGGGTTCGGGGACTGCCGGAGTTCGGGGGTGAGCTGCCGGTGTCGGTGCTCGCCGAGGAGATCGCCACCCCGGGGACGGGGCAGGTCCGGGCCATGCTCACCGTCGCGGGCAACCCCGTGTCGTCCACGCCCGCGGGGCATCGGCTCGCGGAGGCGCTCGAGGGCCTGGAGTTCATGGCGGCGATCGACTTCTACGTCAACGAGACGACCTCGCACGCCGACGTCATCCTGCCGCCGACCGGACCGCTCGAGCGGGAGCACTACGACCTCATCTTCCATCTGCTGGCCGTGCGCAACACGGCGCGCTTCTCGCCGGCGCTGTACGCCAGACCCGAGGGGACACGCCACGACTGGGAGATCGCGCGAGACCTCGCGCTGCGGGTCATCGCGCTCCGTCCCGAGGTTGACCGGCCGGAAGGGTTGCGGGACAGGGCTTCTCGGCTTGCTCATGCCGCCAAGGACATCCCGCACACGGTCGAGGCGCAGGCCCGCTTCCGGACCCCGCCGCGTCAGCAGCTCGACCTCCTGCTGCGCACCTCGGGGGAGCGGCTGTCGGTCGCCAAGCTCGAGGCGACGCCGGGTGGGGTCGACCTCGGCCCACTGCGCGAAGGGCAGCTGCCGGACCGGCTCGGCACCGAGGAGAAGCGGGTCGACCTGTGGCCCGAGGTCGTCCGTCCGGGGCTGGCGGCGCTGGCCGAGGGCGTCCCCGGAGCTCCCGTCGACGGTGACGGGCTCCTCCTCATCGGACGCCGCCACCAGCGCGACAACAACTCCTGGCTGCACAACAGCCCGCGGCTGACCAAGGGCCGACCCCGCCACCAGCTCTACGCCCACCCCGACGACCTCGCGGTCCGCGGCATCGCCGACCGTTCGCTCGTGCGGGTGTCCTCGGCGGCCGGGTCCGTCGAGGTCGAGGTCCTCGCGACCGAGGACATGATGCGCGGCGTCGTCAGCCTCCCGCACGGCTATGGCCAGGGCCGGGTCCCGGGGGTGCGGCTCGCCGAGGCGGCCCGGCTGCCGGGGGTGTCCATGAACGACCTGACCGACCCGGCGCGCGTCGAGACGGTGTCGGCGAATGCCGTGCTCAACGGCATACCGGTCCGGGTCGAGGGGGTCGACGGGAGCTGACCCGGCCGGCGGCGACGTGTGTGCCACGCTGGGGCGTGCCCATCGACGCCACCGAGATCACCGCTCCCGTCTCGCTCACCCACCCCGACGGCCGGCTCGACCCTCGGGCGGTCGGGTGGACCCGGACGCCGCTGCACGACACCGATCGGGTGGGCCGGGTGCGGCGCCGGTTCGGCCGGGCCAAGCGCTGGGAGTACTGGTGCGTCATCTCCCCCGAGCACGTCGTCTCGCTCACCGTCTCGTCCCTCGACTACGCCGGCCTGTCGCAGGTGTGGGTCCTGGACCGGGCGAGCGGGACCGAGATCGACGCCGTCGCGGTGGTCCCACTGGCTCTCGGGACCCGGCTGCCGGGGACCTTCGGCGACGGACCGGCCGTGGCGAGCCGCGGCGGGGTGTCCATCCGGGTCGAGGAGGGCGCCGACGGTACCCGGCTCAGCGCCCGCACGAAGCGGGTGGTCCTCGACCTCGTCGTTCCGCTGCCGGAGGGCCACGAGCGCCTCGGCGTCGTCGTGCCGTGGAGCGACCGGGTCTTCCAGTACACGGTCAAGGACGTCGCCCGGCCGGTCAGTGGCGTCGTCGAGGTCGACGGGCGGGAGTCCCCGGTGGGGGAGGGCGCGTGGGCGACGCTCGACCACGGTCGGGGCTACTGGCCGCGCGAGGTCGTGTGGAACTGGGGCTTCGGTGCGGGGGTCGTCGACGGGCACGAGGTGGGCCTGCAGGTCGGGGGGCGATGGACCGACGGGACCGGGTCGACGGAGAACTCGTTCGTCGTCGACGGCCGCCTCCACAAGATCCGGGAGGAGCTGACGTGGTCGTGGACCCCCGGGTCCCCGACGGATCCATGGCGCGTGCGCGGTGAGCACGCCGACCTCACCTTCATGCCGTGGCACCAGCGGGTGGACCGGACGGACCTGTGGGTCGTCCGCTCGCAGACCGAGCAGTGCTTCGGGACCTGGTCGGGCTGGGTGGCGGGGGACGACGGCGTGCGGCAGCGGGTGGACGGCCTCGTCGGGTCGGCGGAGGACGTCGCCCAGCGGTGGTGACGGGCGGTGCCGACCCGGCTCAGGACCGGGCGGGCGTCGCCGGCACCGGGCAGGCTCGTTCGCCGTCGAGCCGGGCCTTGAGGCCCCAGGCGAGGATGCCGAGGGCGGCGACCCCGAGGTAGGGCTGGATCGGCGCGAACCACTGCAGGGCACCGGCCGAGCCGAGCGCGATGAGGGCGATCTTGTTGCAGACCGGGCAACCGACGGCGAGGTAGGTGAGGAACCCGCCGACGACGCCCTTCTTGTCCAGCTGAGCCTCGGCGTCGTCGGCGGCCGGTGCGTCGCCGGGCTGGCGGACATAGGTGGCGAAGAGCAGCCCGCTCATGGCCGCGGTGACGACGAGGACCGGCCAGGACCACCAGGTCGGCGGGATCTCCCGGCCGAAGATCGGCGTCGGGATCATCGCGGTGGGCACGGCGATGAGGAGGACGGTCGCGACGGCGGTCCCGGCTGCGGCATACCAGCGCCGGCTGCTCCACATCGTCATCGTCTGCCACATAGCGCGCCAGCATACCCCGGGAGGTATGGAGGTGGGTCGGCTCGCCCAGGTGGCACCACGCCCGGGTGGCGTCCGGGTCTGGTCCATGGATGGGGCCGGGGGCCGCAGCACCGGGGGTCTCGTCCGGCGTGCCCGAGGGGTGCTGCTCAGGGTTGCACCAGGGCGTGGACGGCTGCGACGCAATGGGCGACGAGGTCGGCGACCGCCCGCGCGGCCTCCGGCCGTGGCCCTGGCTCGAGCCCCGGCCCCGCGGCGGGCTCCGGGGGCGCCGACCACTGCAGCGCGCGGTCCTCGACGTAGGCCACCCAGCCGTGGACCGCCGGCAGCGCCGTCGCGGGAAGCCCGAGCGCCGCCACGACGAGCCGCGCCAGCTCCTCGCGCAGTGTGCCGGCCGTGTCGCTCGACCCGTCGACGCTCGACCCCATCGAGATCGGCGCCTGCCCGTAGACCAGCGCGAGGTAGGAGTCGCGCCGCCGGTCCACCTGGGCGACGAGGCGCTCGACGATCTGCGCCACCGCCGCGTCGCCCGCGGCTCCCTCATCGGGCCGCACGTTGCGCAGCACCCGTCGCCCGGCCGCCTCGACGACGGCTCGATGGAAGTCGGTCTTGGTCGGGAAGTAGTGGAAGAGCAGCCCCCGCGACACCCCGGCCTCGGCGGCGACGGCGTCGAGCGAGACCTCCTGGACGGGGTGCTCGACGAACGTGCGCAGCCCGATCCCGACGAGCTGGCGGCGACGGTCCTCGGGGCTCATCCGTACCCGGGAGCCCCGGGGACCGTCCACGCGGGTCGGGTCGTCCCCGCGAGGCATGCCGCGGCCCGCCTCCGGGTCAGACGGCGGCCCCGAGACGGCGGGGCCGGACCGGGAGGGGGCCGACGGCATGCTATTGAGCATTGCTTAATAGGGGTCTAGGGTCAACCCCATGGACTTCTCGCTATCCCCCCGCGCCGCCGACCTCTCCGCTCGGGTCCGGGCCTTCATCGACGCCGAGGTCGCCCCCGTCGAGGCCGAGGTGTTCCGCGACATCGCCGAGCGACGCGCTCGCGGCGCGGACCCGTGGCCCCCACATCCGGTCTTCGAGGAGCTCAAGGCCAAGGCGCGCGCCCAGGGCCTGTGGAACCTCTTCCTCCCCGCCGGGCACGAGGGACCGTATGCCGCGCGGTTCGGGACGGACGGCGGCGCCGGCCTGAGCAACGCCGACTACGCCCCCGTGGCGGAGCAGATGGGCCGCTCGCTCATCGCCCCGCTCGTCTTCAACTGCAACGCGCCCGACACCGGCAACGCCGAGGTCATCCTCAAGTACGGCTCCCAGGAGCAGAAGGACGAATGGCTCGAGCCGATCCTCGATGGGCGGATCCGCAGCGCGTTCCTCATGACGGAGCCGGGTGTCGCTTCCTCGGACGCGACGAACATGCAGGCCACGGCGATCCTCGACGGCGGCGACGTGGTCCTCAACGGCCGCAAGTGGTGGTCCACCGGAGCCGGCCATCCGGACTGCAAGGTCGGCATCTTCATGGGTCTCACCGACGAGTCGGCCGACAAGCACCACCGGCACTCGATGGTCCTCGTCCCGATGGAGGCGCCCGGCGTGGAGGTCGTCCGCACGGTCACCTCGCTCGGCCAGTACGACGAGCCCCTCGGCCACGGCGAGGTCTCGCTCACCGACGTCCGTCTCCCCGCGAGTGCGGTCATCGCCGGCCCGGGCAAGGCGTTCGAGATCGCCCAGGGTCGGCTCGGCCCAGGCCGGGTGCATCACTGCATGCGGCTCATCGGCCTCGCCGAGCGGTCCCTCGAGATGGCCTGTGAGCGCTCGGTCTCCAGGGTCGCCTTCGGCAGGCCGCTGGCCAACCTCGGCGGGAACCGCGAACGCATCGCCGAGGCCCGGATCGCCATCAACCAGGCCCGCTTCCTCGTCCATCACGCCGCCTGGAAGCTCGACACCTACGGCACGATGGGTGCCCTGTCCGAGGTGAGCGAGATCAAGGCGGCCGTCCCGAGGATGGCGGCGGGGGTGATCGACATGGCGATCCAGCTGCACGGTGGCGGCGGCATGAGCGAGGACTACCCGCTGGCGGCGGCGTATGCCGGTGCGCGCTCGCTGCGTCTCGCCGACGGTCCCGACGAGGTCCACCTCGGCGTCGTCGCCCGGATCCTCCTGGCGCCCTACCTTGCCCGAGCCGCCGAGGTGGCCCCGCGGTGAGCCGCCGCGTCCTCGTGACCGGCGGGGCGTCCGGGCTCGGCCTGGCGCTCGTGCGACGGTTCAGCGAGCGCGGCGACCGGGTCCTCGTCGGCGACCTCGGCGCCGACGGGGCCTCCCTGGGCGAGCCGCTCCCGGAGGGCGTGCACTACCTGCGCCTCGACGTGACGAGCCAGGACGACTGGGACCGCGCCCTCGGCTGGGTCCAGGACACCTGGGGTGGGCTCGACATCCTCGTCAACAACGCCGGCATCGCCACCGGCGGCCGGATCGACGTCGAGAGCATCGAGGACTGGCACCGGGTCGTGGACATCAACCTGCTCGGCGTGGTCCGCGGCTGCCGGACCTTCACGCCGCTCCTCAAGGAGCAGCGCTCCGGCCACATCGTCAACATCGCCTCTCTCGCCGGCCTGGCGCACGGCCCGGGGATGGCGTCCTACAACTCCGTCAAGGCCGGGGTCGTCGCCCTCTCCGAGACGCTGTCCTTCGAGCTCGAGCCATGGAACATCGTGACGACCGTCGTGTGCCCGGCGTTCTTCCGGACCAACCTGCACTCCTCGCTGCGCGGCAGCGATGTCGAGATGGAGAAGACGGCGGAGCGACTCATCACGACCGCGGCGGCGTCCGCCGACGACGTCGCCGCCGTCGTGCTGCGCGGCATCGAGGCAGACAAGCGACTCATCCTCACCGACCGGCTGGGGCGCCGGGCCTTCTGGACCAAGCGGCTGGCCCGGCCGGCATACGACCGGTTCTTCCGCCAGGGCGCCGCACGGCTGGCCCGCCGCAGCGGCGGGGAGGGCGGCGCGTGAGCGAGGTCCCCGGAGCAGGACCCGTCCGCGACGAGGACGCGTTCGACACCGCGGCCGTCGCGCTGTGGCTGCGGCACCACGCCTCCGGGACCGGCGGGCTCGACGGCATACCCGAGGTCCGCCAGTTCTCCGGTGGCGCGTCGAACCTCACCTATCTCCTGCGGTATCCCCCTGCGGTACCCGGGGAGGTGGGCCGCGACCTCATCCTGCGCAGACCGCCGTCGGGTACCAAGGCCAGGGGCGCGCACGACATGACGCGCGAGCATCGCATCATGACGGCGCTCGGCCCCGTCTTCGGCAAGGTCCCGACGATGGTCGCCCTGTGCGAGGACGACTCCGTGATCGGCTCACCGTTCTACGTCATGGAGCGGCTCGTCGGGACGATCCTCCGACGCGACATCCCGCCCGAGCTCGGGATGGGCGAGGCGGACGTGCGGCGGCTCTGCCTCACCGCGCTCGACACCCTGGTGGCGCTGCACCGGGTCGACGTCGACGCGGCCGGGCTGGGCGAGCTGGGCCGCGGTCCGGGCTACGTCGCCCGCCAGGTGGGCGGCTGGTCCGAGCGCTTCCGCCGGGTCCGGACCGAGGACGTCGGGGACTTCGAGGACGTGATGCGCTGGCTCGACGCACGCCGGCCCGACGACGTCGGCCAGGTGCTCATCCACAACGACTTCCGGTTCGACAACCTCGTCCTCGCACCCGACGACCCCACCCGGGTCATCGGTGTCCTCGACTGGGAGATGGCCACGGTCGGTGACCCGCTCATGGACCTCGGCGGTGCGCTCGCCTACTGGGTGCAGGCCGACGACGACGCGGCGTTCGCCCAGTTCCGGCTCCAGCCCACCCACACGCCCGGCATGCTGACCCGCGCCGAGGTCGTGGCGTACTACGCCGACCGGATGGGCCTGACCGTCGACCCGGCCCGGTGGGTGTTCTACGAGGTGTTCGGGCTGTTCCGCCTTGCGGTCATCGGCCAGCAGATCTACTACCGCTTCCACCAGGGGCAGACGACGAACCCGGCCTTCGGGCTGTTCCACGAGGTCGTCGTCTACCTTGAGGGGCGTTGCCGTCGCCTCGTCGCCCGGGCCTGAGCGACGGTCCGGACCGCACGGCACGAGATCGAAGGGAACGGTGTGAGCAGGATCCTCCTCGTCCGGCACGGCCAGGCGTCCTGGGGCAAGAAGGACTACGACGTCCTCACCGACCTCGGCCTCCAACAGGCGCAGATCACCGGTGAGGCCCTGCGGGACCGCGGCATCGCGCCAGACGTCGTCGTCGTCGGTGCCCTGCGCCGCCAGCAGCTCACCGCGACCGCGCTCGTCGAGGCGGCCGGCTGGGACGTCCACCCCGAGATCGACCCCGGCTGGGACGAGTACGACCATACGGCGATCATCACCGGGCACAAGCCGGCATACCGCTCGATGACGCTGATGAAGGCGGACCTCGCCCGGACCTTCCGGCCCTACCGAGCCTTCATGCTCATGTTCGAGAAGGCGATGGTCCGTTGGGCCGAGGGCGAGCACGACGAGGACTACCCCGAGCCGTTCACGGCCTTCTGCAACCGGGTCGAGGACGCCTTCGAGAGAGTCATGTCCCGGCTCGGACCGAACCAGACGGCCGTCGTCTGCAGCTCGGCCGGGGCCATCACCTGGGCGCTGACGACCGTCCTCGACGGCGACCCGTATCTCTGGGGGCGGCTGCAGCGGGTCATGATGAACACCTCGATCTCGACGGTCACCGTCGAGACGGCCGGGCCGCTCATGCTCACCTTCAACGAGCACACCCACCTGGAGGCCGTCGGCCCCGGCGTGGTCACCTCCCGCTGACACCGGCCCCCGCCGGACCCCCACCCGACTCGGCCCCACGGACAGGAACGACGATGCCCACCACCCTCATCACCGGCGCGAGCTCGGGCCTCGGGGCCGAGATGGCCCGCCAGCTCGCCGCACGCGGCCACGACCTCGCCCTGGCGGCCCGCCGAACCGACCGGCTCGAGGCGCTCCGGGACGAGGTCGTCGCGGCCCACCCGGGCCGCCGGGTCGGGCTGCGGGCGCTCGACGTCACCGACGAGGCGGCCGTCGTCGAGGTGTTCGGCGCGTTCGCGACCGACTTCGGTGGGCTGGACCGGGTCGTCGTCAACGCCGGTCTCGGCAAGGGCGCGCCGCTCGGCACCGGCCGCCACGACGCGAACCGTGAGACGGCGATGACGAACTTCGTCGGCGCCCTCGCCCAGATCGAGGCGGCGATGGAGATCTTCCGCGCCCAGCGTCGCGGCCACCTCGTCGTCATCTCGTCGATGTCGGCGATGCGCGGCATGCCCGGGACGGCGACGACGTATGCCGCCACGAAGGCGGGCGTCGCGGCACTCGCCGAGGGGCTGCGGGCCGAGCTGCTCAGCTCACCCGACCTCGACGTCGCCGTGACGACGATCTTCCCCGGCTACATCCGCTCGGAGATGAACGAGAGGGTGGCGAAGGCGCCGTTCATGGTCGACACCGAGACCGGGGTGCGCGCGATCGTCGCGGCCATCGAGAAGGGCGTGCCCCAGGCCCGGGTCCCGGCCTGGCCGTGGCGTCCGCTGGGGACGGTCATGCGGCACGTGCCGCTGTCGGTGCTGCGCCGGATCGTCTGAGGGGCCTCGCGGGCGAACCGCTCAGATCTCGTGGTGGGGGATCATGTGGGTCCACGGGCGGTTGAGCACGAACTGGCGCCCGGTGACCTCATCGGGCTCGACGGCGACGACGTTGAACTTCGCCGTGTCGACCCACGGCCGCAGCGGCAGCGCGTCGGTGGCGTCGGCCTCGCGGCCCTCGAGGATCCGAGCCCGGCCGTGGACGACGACGCTGCGGGCCAGCTCCTCGCCGAAGTCGTCGATCTCGAACGCCACGTCGGCGTTGATCGTCAGCCCGAGCAGCTTGCTTCCCTCTGCCGTGCGGAACACCAACCGCCCCAGGTCGTCGACCGCATAGTTCATCGGCACGATGTGGACCTCGTCGACGAGATGGAAGGCGAGCCGGCCGAACTCGGTCTCCCGGAGCATCTCCCAGCTCTCCTCGTCGGACAACGTGGTGACGGGGTCGTGGTCGGTCATCGGTCCTCCTCGTCGATACTCCTGTCGTGTCAGACGATATTCCCTCAGGTGGGCGGCTGACCCGCCGGACCGGGGGTGTGGCAGGAATCTCCCCATCGCGGCCCGGGCCGACGCCGGCCCGCCTCGGGCCGGCGATCGGTCCTGCCGGTCAGCGCCGCTCGGTCTCGAGGGTGAACCCCTGGGCCCGCAGCCGGGCCACGAGCGGCATACCGATCCCGGTGGCGGGGGTGAGCACGCCGGCGCCGGGCGGTAGGTCGGGCCCGTCGAGCGCGAGGGCCAGGGCGCTCTCGCCGAGCATGACGGCGGTCCCCGAGTAGCCGGGGTCCTTGTCGGCGGCGACGCGCGTCCGGTAGCGGACACCCGTGGTGGTCGCTGCCTCGATGTGCATGACGAAGCGACCGCCGGCCATGGCCTCCTCGCTCGGCCCCTCGCCCGGCTTGGGGAGCACGCGGTCGAGCACCGCCCGGGTCGGTGCCGAACATCATCCCGCCGGCGACGGCACCGAGGCCGGCCGCGAGCGCGGCCGCACCGACGGCCCCGGTCACGCCCGCGCCGGTGTCCGAGACCTCGCGGTAACGGAACTCCCGGCCGTAGGACCACCCGGTGAGGGCGTTGCTCCTGCGGACGACGCGGGTGTTGTACGCCGCCATGACGAAGGGGGCGGTGAACCGGCCGCTCTCGGCGCGGCCGACGGGAAGCAGACCGAGGACCCGGTCGAGGGGGCCGGGCGGGGCGGTCGACCGGTTGCGCGAGGGCGGTTCCTCGGACCGTGCCGGGCTGAGCGCGTAGGAGTCGCCGACGACCCGGCGGGCGTCGGCGGAGGCGCCGGTCTCGAGGGCCTGCCGGCGCAGGGAGTCGATGGTCCCGCCGCTGAACCCGCCCTTCATGGAGCGGACGAAGAGCGTCGTCTCCCCGAGGGTTCCCGCGTCGTCCTCGGCGGCTCGGCGGGCGGTGAGGAGGACCCCGAGATCTGAGGGGATGGAGTCGAAGCCGCACGAGTGGACGATCCGGGCACCGGAGGCACGCGCGGCCTCGTCGTTCGCGTCGATGCTCCATCGGGCGAAGAGGACCTCGCCGGTGAGGTCGGCGTAGTGGGTGCCGGCCCGGGCGCAGGCGCCGGCGAGCGGCTTGCCGTAGGCGGCATACGGCCCGACCGTGGTCGCGACGACCCCGGTCCGTCCGGCGAGGTCGGTGACGGCGGCCTCGTCGGACGCGTCGACGACGAGCAGCGGCCAGTCCGCGGCGCGCTCGCCGAGCCCGGCGCGGACCGTCTCCAGGCGGGCGAGTGACCGGCCCGCCAGGCCGACGCGCACCCCGTCAGGGGCGTGGTCGGCGAGATAGGCGGCGGTGAGCCGGCCGACGAAGCCGGTTGCTCCGAACAGGACGATGTCGAGCTCGCGGCTCGCCGGGGCGGTCATCCCCCGACTGTATGCCGGGCCGGGCGGGTCCCTCGGGGTGGCCGCCGCCGGTCGGCGGCGACCACCCCGAGGGATGCCGGTCAGCGGGCGGCGGCGGCCTGGGCGGCGGCGTACGTCCGGTCGGCGGCGTTGACGCTGGCCGGGTCGTCGACGTTGACCCCGGCCTTCTTCGCGGCGGCGAGAGCCCGCGGGCTGTGCAGGTCGGGCATGACGAACACCTCGGGCGTGATGGTTGCGTCAAGGGCGGCATACCGTCGGTCCGCGCGAGCCAGCGCGGTCGCGGACCGGGCCGCCTTGCGCAGCACGGCCTTGGTCACGGTGACGGTCGAGCCGGTGAGGTAGGGGCTGACCGTCGGCGTGTAGCCGCTCGCGTGGCCGGTGCGGTTGGGGTGGAAGGACTCGCTGATCGGCCAGGACAGGCCGTTGATCCATGCCGAGGAGTCACAGACGGCGTGTCCCACGAAGCGCGAGGTCGGGTTCGCGAAGCTGAAGCCTGCCGCCGACGCACGTGTCGCGAGGACCGAGTTGAGCAGGTCGGCCGTCGCGTTGAGCCTCGACATCTCGGTGGAGGAGAACCACGTGAACGGGCTGCAGTCCCGGCCGTCGAAGATCCGGGGGTAGCCGACGATGGTCACGTTCGCCTGCGGCGCGCGCGACCGGATCTGGGAGTACAGCGTCGCCAGCCGTCCGGGGAGGATGTTGGTGATGACGTTCCGGGCACCGTTGATCGCGCCGTAGCAGTTGCTCATCCACGACGGGAGGGCGCACTCGGTGAGGACGTTGGCGAACCCCGCATCGTTGCCGCCCACCGAGATCGTCACGTAGGCGGTCGAGGTGCTGAGGGCCGACAGCTGGGTGTTCGTCACGTCGCTCACCGTGGCACCGGAGCAGGCCCGGAAGGTGAGGGCGTAGCCCTTGGCCGACGCGATGAGCGAGGGGTAGGCGTACACCGAGCGCATGCAGTCGGTGCCGTCGTTGATGTAGCTGCGCGTCCCGGTGCCCGAGCTGTAGCTGTCGCCGAGGGCGACATAGGACGACGGTGCGGCGGACGCGGGCAGGGCGCCCGCGAGGAGCGCCAGAAGGACCCCGGCCGCCGAGGCGGCTCGAGCCCGGACAGACATCGCCATTGATGCCTCCTAGGAGGGGGAACGGGAGCCACGGGGTGTGGCGCTGGTCACACTATTGGCAGAGGTGGCACCCCGCACGTCGGGCGGGCCGCGCCCGCGTCGGCGGTCCGCTCCGGCCGGGCCCACCCCTCGCGCAACGATGCGGACATGTCCTGGACACGATTTGGTTACGGGCCTGTTCTCCGGAGGCTACGGGGATTATGTTCGGGGAGGCAACATAATGGCCCGTGCACAGCTCGGGCCAACGACTCACCTTCAGGAGAGCGCATGACAAAGAAGTTCTTGCGTACGGCAGCCGTGGCGGTCACCGGGACCCTCGCTCTCGCTGCCTGCGGATCCAGCAGTAGCGGTGGAGCCTCTGGGGGTAGCTCGAGCACCACCAGCGCGGCCGGCGTCCAGGTCGGGGTCATTCTCCCGGACACCCAGTCCTCGGCCCGGTGGGAGTCGTTCGACAAGCCCTACCTCCAGCAGGCCTTCGACGCGGCCGGCATCAAGTCCGACATCCAGAACGCCCTCGGTGACACGAGCAAGATGGCGTCGATCGCCGACGCGATGATCCAGGAGGGCGTCAAGGTCCTCATGATCGTCAACCTCGACAGTGCCTCCGGGGCCCAGATCGAGACCAAGGCGCAGACCGCCGGCATCAAGACGATCGACTACGACCGGCTGACCCTCGGCGGCAGCGCTGACTACTACGTCTCGTTCAACAACGTCACCGTCGGTGAGCTCCAGGGCAACGGCCTCGTCGAGTGCATGAAGGCCAAGGGCACCTACGGCAAGGCCAACCCCGTCATCGAGATCAACGGCTCGCCGACCGACAACAACGCGACCCTGTTCAAGCAGGGCTACGACTCGGTCCTCGACCCGCTGTACAAGTCCGGCGCGCTGAAGAAGGTCGGCGACCAGTCCGTGCCGAACTGGGACAACGCCAAGGCGGGCACCATCTTCCAGCAGCTGCTGACGGCGGCAGGCAACAAGGTCGACGGTGTCATCGGCTCCAACGACGGCATGGCCCAGTCGATCATCACCCGGCTCAAGGCCGTTGGCATCAAGGCCCCGGTGACCGGTCAGGACGCCACCCCCGACGGCCTGCGCAGCATCCTCCTCGGCGACCAGTGCATGACCGTCTACAAGGCCGTCAAGGCCGAGGCCAAGGCCGCTGCTGACGCCGCGGTCGCGCTGATCAACGGCACGTCGGTCGCCACGACCGGCACCACGAAGGACAGCCAGTCGGGTCGCGACGTCCCGTCGGTGCTCCTCACCCCGGTCGCGATCACGGCCGACAAGGTCAAGGACGTCGTGGCTGACGGCTTCGTCAAGGCAGCGGACATCTGCACCACCGCCGCAGCTCAGGCCGCGTGCACGAAGTACGGGGTTCAGTAAGACCCCACGGGTCGGTGGCCAGCCAGTAGGGTCGCTGACGTACGTCGGAGGGCCGCCCCGGTAGCGCTTACGCGGCTACCGGGGCGGGCCCGCCCTGTCCCACGACTGAGTCATCATGCCGGTCCGCCGGGCCCAGGCATGGGTGGAGGAAGTGAGTGGTCTTGTCGGAGAACCCCATCCTGAGCCTCACCGGGATCAACAAGAGCTTCGGCCCCGTCCAAGTGCTCCACGACATCGACTTCGCCGTCTATCCGGGTGAGGTCACCGCGCTGGTGGGTGACAACGGTGCCGGCAAGACGACACTGATCAAGTGCATCGCGGGCATCTATGCCATCGACAGCGGACAGATCACCTTCGACAACGAGCCGGTGTCCATCCACGGACCACGCGCCGCGTCCGCCCTCGGGATCGAGGTCGTCTACCAGGACCTCGCCCTGTGCGACAACCTCGACGTCGTCCAGAACATGTTCCTCGGCCGGGAGCTGCGCAAGTCAGGGGTCCTCGACGAGGGGGCCATGGAGAGTCGCTCCCGCGATGTGCTTGCCAGCCTGAAGGTGCGGACGGTCAAGAGCGTCCGCCAGGTCGTCGCCAGCCTCTCCGGTGGCCAGCGACAGACGGTGGCCATCGCCAAGTCGGTGCTGTGGAACAGCAAGGTCGTCATCCTCGACGAGCCGACGGCGGCGCTCGGGGTCGCCCAGACCGAGCAGGTGCTTCATCTCGTCCGGCGGTTGGCGGACCAGGGGCTCGGCGTGGTGCTCATCTCCCACAACATGAACGACGTCCTCCAGGTCTCGGACCGGATCGCCACCCTCTACCTCGGCCGACTCGTCGCCGAGGTCAAGGCCAAGGACGTCTCCCACGCGCAGGTCGTCGAGCTCATCACGGCCGGTCGTTCGGGCGACATCGGCCTGCCCGCCACTGCCGACGAGTCGTCGATCTGAGAGGACCGGTTCATGACATCTGACCAGACCCCCCCTCGGCCGAGCGGCTCCGAGCAGACCACGGCCGATGGCGCGGAGCCCACGGGCGCCGAGGTCGCCGCCAGCCTCGCGGATTCCGACTTCTCCCGCGATGCGGGTTCCACCGACCTCCGGGGCTTCGTCACCGACTACGTCAGCCGCGTGCGCGGCGGTGAGGTCGGCGCGCTGCCCGCTGTGCTGGGCCTCGTCGTCCTGGGGGTCGTCTTCTCCCAGGCCAGCGACCGCTTCCTGACGGTCGCCAACCTCGCCAACCTGGTCAGCCAGTCCGGCATCACCGTGCTCATCGCGATGGGCCTGGTCTTCGTCCTGCTCCTCGGCGAGATCGATCTGGCCGCCGGGACGGCGAGTGGAGCGACCGCGGCCATCATGGGTCTCGCCCTGACCCAGCACGGCGATATGCGCCAGGCCTTCGGGACCGGCACGTTCGTCGTCGTACTGGCCTTCATGGCCGTCGCGGTGGTCATCGCGGCGCTCAGCCGGCTGTGGATCCCGGTCGGGATGGTCGTCCTCGGCATGCTCATGATGATGACCAGCGTCGGGACGAACACCCAGCTCGGCGCCATCTACCTCGCCGTGGCCGCGGGCGTCTCCATCGGCCTGATCACCGGGATCCTCGTCGCCCGCGTCGGCATCCCGTCATTCGTCGTCACCCTGGCCCTGTTCCTCGGGTGGCAGGGTGTGCTGCTCCAGTTCATCGGCACCGGCGCCGCGATCTCGACCAGCAGCTTCAAGCTCGTCAACTCGATCTCCAACGGCAACCTCCCGCCGCTCTACGGATGGATCTTCTTCATCATCGTCGTCGGCGGGTACCTGCTCTACACGGTCAGGCGCTCGATCAGCCGGAAGGGAAAGGGGCTGTCGTCGGAGCCGATGGCGCTGGTGCTGCTCCGGGTCGGATCGCTGGCCGTGCTCGGCGGAGTGGCGCTGGCGCTGCTCAACCAGGAGCGCTCGCCGAACCCCGCAACGAACTCGATCAAGGGTGCGCCGTACGTGCTGCCCCTCATCATCGTCCTCATGCTCCTCTGGACGCTCGTGCTGTCCAAGACGCCGTTCGGGCGCTATATCTACGCCGTCGGCGGCAACGCGGAGGCGGCTCGTCGAGCGGGTATCGACCTGCGGCGCATGCGGATCGCGGCCTTCGCGATCGGCTCCGGAATGGCCGCGATCGCGGGCGTCGTCCAGGCATCCAGACTCGGCTCGGTTCCGTCCGATGCGGGTGGCGGAAACACCCTGCTGTATGCCGTGGCCGCCGCGGTCATCGGCGGCACCTCGCTGTTCGGTGGACGCGGCAGAGCCCGCGACGCGGTCATCGGCGGCCTCGTCATCGCGATGATCCCGAACGGGCTGGGCCTGCTGCCCAACCTGCCGTCCTCGGCGAACTTCATCATCACGATGCTGGTCCTCATGCTCGCCGCGAGCGTCGATGCCATATCGCGCAAGCGGGCCGACGTCTCGGCCCGCTGACCGGGGCCCGGTGCTCACGGCGAAGGCTGGTGACACCGGGTCGCTCCCGGCAGCGCGGCGGTCGGGAGCGACGCAGGAGGAGATCCGTCGACACAACCTCAGCACGCTCCTGCGTGCCGTCCACGAGTCGGGGCCGCTGAGCCGCGCCGAGCTCACCGCACACATGGGGTCGAGCCGGAGCACGATCAAGGGTCTCGTCGCCGAGCTCGCGGCGTTGGGCCTGGTGAGCGAGGAGAGTCCGGACGGGGCCCGCGCCGGAGCGGGGCGTCCGTCGCTCGTCGTGCGCCCTCGGACGGACCGGATCCAGGTGCTGGCCGCGGATGTCGGCGTGGACCGCGTCGACGTGGCGCTGGTCGGGCTGGGTGGACAGGTCGTCGCCCGTCGTCACGCGACGTTCGGACCGACCCGACCCGCTCCGGGAGAGGTCGTCGCCGCCATCGGCGCCATCGTCGACGAGCTGGTGGCCGACCCGGCCGTGGCCGACCGGGTGCAGGTGCTCGGGGTGTCCGTCCCCGGCGTCGTCCGACGCGCCGACGGCATGGTCCGGTTCGCCCCGAACCTCGGCTGGGTCGACGAGCCGTTCGGCGGGTTGCTGACCCGGGGGCTCACCGGGCTGCGGGTCCAGGTCGGCAACGACGCCAACCTGGGCGCCCTGGCGGAGCATCGGCGCGGGGTCTCCCGGGGATGCGACGACGTCGTCTTCCTGGCCGGCGAGGTCGGCGTGGGGGCCGGCCTGATCGTCAACGGGCTGCCCATGCTGGGGGCCGCCGGCTACGCCGGTGAGGTGGGCCACCTCGTGGTCCGACCCGAGGGGCGGCCCTGCCGGTGTGGGGCACGGGGATGCTGGGAGACCGAGATCGGTTCCCGGGCGATCGCCCGAGCCCTGGGGATGGCCGACGCCACCAGTGACGAGCTGGTCCCGGCCATCCGGGCCGCGGGGAGGTCCGGCGGTCACGAGCTCGACGAGGTGGGGAGCTACCTCGGTCTCGGCCTGGCGAGCATCGTCAACGCCTTCGACCCCCGGCTGGTCGTCCTCGGCGGCATGCTGCGAGAGGTCCTGCGCGCGACGCCCGAGGTGACCAGGGCGAGCCTGGACGCGGCGGCGCTGGCGGCGACCGCCGGAGAGGTCGAGCTGGCGGCCCCCCTGCTCGAGGGCGACGCGGTGCTCATCGGCGCCGCGGAGATGGCCTGGGAGGACCTGCTCGCCGACCCGGTGGCGCTCCTGCGCAACGACAGGGGCGTTCAACCGGCGTCCACGTAGAGTCGGCCGGGTGATCCCCGACCTTCCGCTCTGCTCGACGGCGGCCCGCGAGCGGGCCGAGCCGATGGCCGGGAGCGCGCCGCAGGCGCAGCGCTGGCTGCTCGTCGAGCACCCCGGCCCGTGGGCCCGCGACCCCCTCCAGACCCCCCCGCTCGTCGACGACATCGGGTCGGCCGTCGAGGCGCTCTGCTCCACCGCCGGGGCCCGGGTCCTGCTCATCCGGCGCCTCGGCCGGCAACGGTCGGGGCAACGGGCCTGGTACGCCGTCGACCCCAGCACGCGTCGCCAGGTCACCGGGACCTGGGCGAGCGGGGCGGACCTCGTGAGGGCCGCGGAGGCGCTCGGCGACGAGCTGGCCCGCAGCGACGAGCAGGCGGAGCGGATGCTCCTCGTCTGCACGCACGGAGTCCGAGACACCTGCTGCGCCGTGCGCGGGAGGCCCATCGCCGCAGCCCTGGCGGCGCAGGGCTCGGAGGGCGTCTGGGAGTGTACCCACCTCGGTGGGCACCGCTTCGCCGGAACGTTGCTCGCCCTGCCGGAGGCAGCCTGCTACGGAGGTCTCGAAGCCGACACGGCCGTCGACGTCGTGGCCGGGCACCGCGCGGGGCGGGCCGTCGCCGGTCATCTGCGTGGCGTCACGACGCAGTCGCCGCCGGTGCAGGCGGCCGTCGCATGGCTCCTGCAGCGACACGGACCGGCTCCGGTCCACGCCGTTCGGGCCGGTCGGTTCGAGGACCTCGGCGGAGCGGCGGTCCGGGTCGAGCTGGTCGGTTCGCCCCCTCTGCCGGGGCGGACCACGGTCGTCGTCACCCGTCGGGTGCTGCCCCCCGCGCCCCTCAGCTGCGGTGCCCGGCCGGCCGAGCACGCGGCATACGACGTCGTCCCAGGCTGAGCCCTGGCACGGTTCAGGTCGGAGTGCCACAGTGAGCAGATGACTGCGACGCAGCGGTATCGCGAGGCCCGGGACCATCTCCTCGCCCTGCGGGGGAACCATGACGTGGCCGTCCGCCAGTTCCGGTGGCCGGAGGTCGGCGACCGGTTCAACTGGGCGGTGGACTGGTTCGACGCCATTGCGCGGGGCAACCCCGACCCGGCGCTCATCATCGTCGAGGAGGACGGTTCGAGCACCGAGATCCACTTCGACGCGATGGCGGCCCGCTCGGACCAGGTGGCGCACTGGCTCGCTGAGCGGGGGGTCGGTCGGGGCGACCCGGTCATCCTCATGCTCGGCAACCAGGTGCATCTGTGGGACGCCATGCTCGCCGTGATGAAGCTCGGAGCCGTCATCATGCCGACGACGACGGCGGCAGGGCCGGCCGACCTCGTCGACCGGATCGAGCGCGGTGGGGCCAAGCACGTCATCACGAACCCGTCCGAGACGGCCAAGTTCGACGACGTGCCCGGCGACTACACCCGCATCGCGATCGGTGCGGTCGACGGCTGGCACGACCTCACCGAGGCCTATGCCCTCACGGTCGGCCCGACCCCGCATCCCGGGACCGGCCCATCGGACCCGCTGCTGCTCTACTTCACCTCGGGTACGACGAGCCGCCCCAAGCTGGTGGAGCACACCCAGGTGTCGTACCCCGTCGGCCACCTGACGACGATGTACTGGCTCGGCCTGCAGCCCGGCGACCGGCACCTCAACATCTCCAGCCCGGGCTGGGCGAAACATGCCTGGTCGTGCTTCTTCGCACCGTGGATCGCCGAGTCGACCATCTTCATCTACAACTACTCCCGCTTCGACGCCGGCCGGCTGCTCGAGGTCCTCAGGGAGTGGGAGGTGACGACATTCTGTGCGCCGCCGACCGTGTGGCGGATGCTCATCAACGCCGACCTGTCCGCTGGCCCGGGCTCCCTGCGTGAGGTCGTCGGCGCGGGGGAGCCACTCAACCCCGAGGTCATCGCCCAGGTCGAGCGGGCCTGGGGGCTGCCGCTGCGGGACGGGTACGGCCAGACCGAGACGACGGCGCAGGTCGGCAACACCCCGGGTTCGGCGGTCAAGCCCGGCTCGATGGGGCGCCCGCTCCCGGGTATGCCGGTCGTCCTCGTCGACCCGCTCACCGGCGAGCGCGTCGAGGATGCCGAACGGGCCGCGGACGGTGCGGAGATCTGCCTCGACCTGTCGGCTCATCCGCTCGCCCTCATGACGGGCTACCAGGGTGACGAGGCCCGCAACGACGAGGCGATGGCGGGCGGGTGGTACCACACCGGCGACGTCGCGACGATGGACGCCGACGGCTACATCACCTACGTCGGGCGCACCGACGACGTCTTCAAGGCGAGCGACTACAAGATCAGCCCGTTCGAGGTCGAGTCGGTGCTCATCGAGCATCCGGCGGTCATCGAGGCGGCCGTCGTGCCGGCCCCGGACGAGGTACGCCTGGCCGTCCCCAAGGCCTACATCGCCTTGGCGCCCGGCTACCTCCCCGACGAGGAGACCGCGCGCTCGATCCTCGGCTACGCCCGCGACCATCTCGCTCCGTGGCAACGGGTGCGGCGGCTGGAGTTCGCCGACCTGCCGAAGACGATCTCCGGCAAGATCCGACGCGTCGAGCTACGCGACCGGGAGCGTCAGCTCGCCGCAGGCGAGGTCGTGGGCGAGGTCGCCGGCGACGGCCACGAGTGGCGCGACGAGGACTTCCCCCAGCTGCGCGGCTGACGGACGGCCCCGTCGCTGCTACGGGGCCACCGCCGGCACCGGAGTCACCGTGAACGTCCCGTCCGCCGCGCATGATCGCCCGGGGTCGTCGGGACGGGTGTCGATGCGACTGCCGTTGATGAGGGTGACGTCGTCGTAGGCGGGCCGCCCCTCGATGAGGTTCCGGAACCGGAAGCGGGTCAGCGACGTGAGTCGGCACGTGTCGCCGAAGGTGGCGATGTCGAACGCCGACGGCTGCCCGACCAGCTCGGACCCGTCGGCCTGGGCGATGTAGTGGCTGAACGGTCCGCCGCCGGTGAAGGTCCCGACCTGGATCCGGTTGCCCTCGAGGTCAGGAACATGCATGTGCCCGTTGGCAAGGACCCCGCCGAGGTCGAGCCCCTGGACCGCGGCCGGCTCGTGAGACACGACGAGGTCAAGCGGCTCGAGGTTCGCGAAGGTCCGGGCGAAGGCCTCCTTGGCCGGCTGCTCCTTCTCCGCGGTGTTGTATCCGTCGTCACCGAACCACCTGGGGTCGTTGAAGCCGGCGATACGCACTCCGTTGATCGTGACCTCGGTGTAGTCCCCCGAGGACCGTTGCAGGAGAAAGACGTTCGGAATGGCGGCCATACGGTCCAGCAGCGCGGTGTCGGTCGGTGACGTCGCGTCGTGGTTGCCCCGGACGAACAGGTACGGCACCCCGACCGACTCGATACCGCTGAAGATGCCGGCGGCGGCGGCCTCCTCGGGTGTCCCGAAGGTCACGAGGTCGCCGAGGTCGACGACCGCGTCGATCTTCTCCTCGCTGACGATGCTGCGCATGAGCGAGTACTGGTTGCCGTCGTGGAGGTCGCTGACGAACAGCAGCCGCAGGGCGACCGGTTTCGTCAGCTCGGTCGGCCGATAGGCCTGCTGGAGCGAGGTGGACAGGGCGATGAGGTTGCGGAGGTACGGGGTGACCTGCCCGGACCGGGCCTCGACGTCGGACAGCAGGCCGGAGTTCTTCAGGACGACGCCGAGAACCCCGGTGCCGGTGTATCTCGCGTACCCGTCCGACCGGTAGGTCTGGGTGAGCGCCACGGACATGACGCCCACGGCCAGCGCCCACGCCGTCGTTCCGAGAAGGACCAGGCGAAACCCGGGCCGTCGCCGGACGACGGAGGCCCAGCCGAAGACCCCGAGGACGGCGATGACGGCGGCACCGACGGCGAAACGCGCCGCGAGCCCGACGACGGCGGTCCTGATGGCGCTGCTCAGCTCGCGTTGGGTCGGCTGCAACGAGCCGAACGCGACGTTCGGCTGGGTGAGCAGCTGTGCGATGTCGGCCTTGACCTGGGGCGCGACATCGACGCCGGGTGCCACCCCGGAGAAGCTCACCGCGATGTCTCCGAACACCGTCGTGGCCTGCAGCCGGGAGGCGTCGAGGATGTTCGGGCTCAGACTGACGTCCGCCTGGTAGTAGGTCGTCTGCGTCGACACCGGGGCCAGGGTGGTGGCGGCGACACCCCCTGCGAGACACCCCGCCGTCAGGATGAGCACCCCGATCACCCGTCGCGCCCACGGCGGACCGACGGGATGGCCGGCGGCATACCAGACCTCGAAGGCGGTGACGAACGGCCACAGGACGAGGGCCGCGGCGACCAACCGCTCCAGCGTCCCGAACGACTCGGTCCCGGCGGCCATGGCGACAGGAAGGGACAGCACGAGGAGGAGCAGGACGGCCGCCACCGGTCGAGCCACCGTCGGCCGCAGGGGCGGCGCGCTCGTCGGGCGGGCCGCGAGCCACGGCCACACCGCGAGCAGGACGAACGCAGCGCCCGCGGCCGCGAGATGCACCACCGACGACTCACTGACCGACGGCATGGGCAGTGCCGCCACGGCGAGTGTCGCCCCCCCGGCCAGGGCGAGGGCGACCCTGCCCCAACGGGCCGCGGCCGACCCGAGGGCCCATGCGGTGACCAGGTGGGCCAGGCCGGTGATGACCAGGGCCGTCGTCATGATGCCCCGGTGCGGGGTCTGGACGGCGGCGAGGGCGCTGATCGACTCCCGGGTCGAGTCGAAGTCTGTCGGCTGCATCCCGGCCGCGAGGAACCACCCGCCGACGAGGGCCACGGCTGCGGTCAGTGCACTCAGCGGAGCGAGCCGCACGGCTCCCTCGGCACGTCGGGACATGTCACCCACCATAGGCTTCCGGTATGCCGCCCCCACCGACCGACTCCCTCGCCGACCGCCGCTTCGCCGCCGTCCTCTTCGACATGGACGGAACGCTCATCGACTCGATCCCGTCGGTCGTGCGGAGCTGGGTGCGCTGGTGTGAGGAGTACGGCGTCGACCCGACGCTGCTGACCGGACTGCACGGCGTCCCGGCGGTCCAGGTCATCGAGCGGCTGCTCCCGCAGCGAGGCCGCGAGGCGGCGTTCGCCCGGATCCGTGAGCTCGAGGTGGCCGATGCCACGTCGGTGGGCCTGCACCCCGGTGCGCAGGAGCTTCTCGGGGCACTCGCGGCGGGGGGCGGCCTGCATGCGATCGTCACCTCGTGTACCGACGATCTTGCCGCGGCCCGGATCGCCGCGACCGGACTGCAGGTTCCCGAGGTCGTCGTCACGGCCGACCAGACGAGCAGGGGCAAGCCCGCTCCGGACCCGTATCTCGAGGCGGCCCGGCGGCTGGGCGTCGACCCGGCCGCGTGTCTCGTCGTCGAGGACGCCCCGGCTGGGGCCGAGTCCGCGCGCGCCGCCGGGTGCAGCGTCCTCGCCGTGCTCACCACCGCCTCCCGAGCCGAGCTCGAGCCGCTCGCCGATCTCGTGGTGTCCGGCATCGACGCGGTGACCGCCACGGTCGGACCGGACGGCATCCGCGTCCGCGCCACGGCCTGAGCGGGCACTCGGACGGCGCGTCACTCAGAGGTACTGGCCGGTGCCCTCCGCCGGGCCGGGTCCGTCCTGGTGTTGAGCCATGCCAGGGGGCATCGGACCCATCCCTGGGCCGTGATGCGTGGTGCCGGGAGGGAGTGCGCGCATCTGCTGGAGCTGGGCCTGAGCGGCCATCTGCTGAGCGACGAGCGCGGTCTGGATCCCGTGGAACAGGCCCTCGAGCCAGCCGACGAGCTGGGCCTGGGCGATCCGCAGCTCGGCATCGCTCGGGGCCGTGTCGCTGAAGGGCAGGGCGATCCGCTCGAGCTCCTCGACGAGCTCGGGCGCCAGTCCGTCCTTGAGCTCGGCGATCGACCGTTCGTGGATGGCGGCGAGCCGGGCCCGGCCCTTGTCGTCGAGCGGGGCGTTGCGGACCTCCTCGAGGAGCTGCTTGATCATCGACCCGATGCGCATGACCTTGGCCGGCTGCTCGACGAGGTCCGCGGGGTTGGTCCCCTCCCCGTCATGGGTCCGCGGCTCGGCGATGCCCATCCCCTCCGGGGTGACGACGACGACCCGGTCGGTGGCGCGGTCGTCCCCGCCCTGCCGGGCCTGCTCCTCGTCGTCGATCTCTCGCGGGTGCTCGCTCGGTGGGTCGGTCATGACCCCATCCTGCCAAAGGGGACGGCCCGGCATGTCGTGGAGGTCTGGTCCTCGGACCGGATGCCGGATCGGGTCGTCGGCGAGCAGCCCCCAGACGAGCCCGGCCTGGTAGAGACCCTGGTTGGCGGCCAGCGGCCGCTTCGCTCGGCGAAGTGAGAGTCGGTGCCGAAGACCCGATGGCCGACCGGCGTCCGGGTTGCCGGCGTCGTCGCCGGCGGCCCCTACGGGATGAGCAGGATCTTCCCCACGTGGCCGCTCGCCTCGAGCTCGCGATGTGCGGCTGGTGCCTCGGCGAGGGGGTAGGTGCCGTGGACGACGGGGCTCACCCGGCCCTCGGTGATGAGCGGCCAGACATGCTCGAGGACGGATGCGACGATCGTCGCCTTCTCTGCGAGCGGCCGGGCCCGCAGCGACGTCGCGATGACGGCACCGCGCTTGCCGAGGAGCGCTCCGATGTCGAGCTCGCCCGTCGTGCCGCCCTGCATGCCGATGATGACCAGCCGGCCGTTCGTCGCGAGGGCGGCGACGTTCCGCGACAGGTACTTCGCGCCCATGATGTCGAGGATGACGTCGGCCCCACCGCCGTCGGTCTCGGCTCGGAGCCGCTCGACGAAGTCCTCGTCCCGGTAGTTGATGAGGATGTCCGCGCCGAGCTCGCGGCATACGGCCAGCTTCTCGGTCGACCCGGCGGTGACGGCGACCCGGGCATCGACCTGGCGCGCGAGCTGGATGGCCATCGTCCCGATCCCGGACGAGCCGCCGTGGACGAGGAGGGTCTCGCCGGGCTGGAGGTTCGCGGTGAGGAAGACGTTGGACCACACCGTGCACACGACCTCGGGCAGGGCGGCCGCCTCGACGAGCGAGACCCCGGCCGGCACCGGAAGCACCTGGCCCTGCGGCACGCAGACGAGCTCGGCATAGCCACCTCCGGCGAGCAGGGCGCACACCTCGTCGCCGGGCGACCAGTGCTCGACGCCCTGCCCGACGGCGTCGACCGTGCCGCTCACCTCGAGGCCGGGCAGCTCCGAATCGCCCGGCGGCGGCGGATAGAAGCCCTGGCGCTGCAGGGTGTCGGCCCGGTTCACACCGGCCGCGGCGACCCGGATGCGGACCTGGCCGGGGCCGGGCTCGGGGTCGGGCACGTCGGCGAGGACGAGCGCGTCGGGGCCGCCGAACTCGGGGAGGGTGATGGCTCGCATGGAACCAACCTACGGCCCGGCGGCGCCCGCCGTGCACCCGCGGCGTACCCCCGCCGTGCAGCCCACGCCGTACCCCCCGCCGGCCGGCACCCGCCCGGATGACGAGACGTATCTCCATTCGAGTTGCTAATGGATTCGATAATGTCTGATTATCTTCCGCATGAGCTCGCTGCCTCGCACCCGGCCGCTCGGGCGTTCGCTGCCCGCCGTCCCGCCGTCGCGAATGCGCTGCGTGGACACCGGCTGTTGTCCGTCCTGACCCACCTCTGACGCCGTCGCCGGCGTCAACGCGACTCGCCTCCCCGCTGCGCGACCTCCGTGTCCCGCTGCCCGGACGGCGACGCGTCGCTCCGCCCTGCCGACCACCCAGGACCGAGGACCCACCATGACGATCACCCGACCCGACCCGGCCCGGCCCCCGGGGCCCGGCACCTCACCCACCCCGCGACCGCCGTCGCCCGAGCGGTCGAACGGCCAGTGGGCCCTCGACGGCGCGGCACCGCTCAACGACGCCGAGCGCGTCAAGGCCGAGGGCGGCGGGCTCGACGTCCGCCGCCGTATCGAGGAGGTGTATGCCGTCCACGGCTTCGACTCGATCCCTCAGGACGACCTGCGCAACCGCTTCCGGTGGTGGGGCCTCTACACCCAGCGCCGCCCCGGGGTCGACGGCGGCCAGACCGCCGGGCTCGAGCCGCACGAGATCGAGGACCGGTTCTTCATGCTCCGGGTCCGCATCGACGGCGGGGCCCTGTCGACGACGCAGCTGCGGACGATCGGGGCGCTGTCGGTCGACACCGCACGGGACACGGCGGACATCACCGACCGCCAGAACATCCAGCTCCACTGGGTCCGGGTCGAGGACGTGCCCGAGATCTGGCGGCGGCTGGAGTCGGTCGGCCTGAGCACGACCGAGGCCTGTGGCGACACCCCGCGCGTCGTTCTCGGGTCCCCCGTGGCGGGCATCAGCGTGGACGAGCTCCTCGACCCGACCGCGCTCATCGACGAGATCCAGGACCGCTTCGTCGGCGACCCGGTCCTGGCCAACCTCCCCCGCAAGCTGAAGACCGCCGTGACGGGGCATCCGAGCCTCGACGTCGTCCACGAGATCAACGACATCTCCTTCGTCGCCGTCGAGCACCCGGATCTCGGGGTCGGCTACGACCTGTGGGTCGGTGGTGGGCTGTCGACGGCGCCCCGGCTCGCCGAGCGGCTCGGGGTGTTCGTCACCCCGGACCGTGCGGCGGAGGTGTGGCAGGCCGTGGTGCTCCTGTTCCGGGACTACGGGTTCCGCAGGCTGCGGACCAAGGCCCGGCTGAAGTTCCTCGTGGCGCAGCTGGGGGTCGCGGGCTTCCGAGAGCTGCTCGAGCGGGAGTACCTCGACGCGCCGCTGCCCGACGGGCCCGGGCCGGCTCCGGCCGTGGGCCGGGCCGACCACGTCGGCATCCACCGCCAGAAGGACGGCCGGTGCTATGTCGGGGTCGCTCCGACGGTCGGCCGGGTCAGCGGGTCCGCCCTCCTCGCGGTGGCCGACCTCGCCGAGGCCGCCGGGTCGCGACGGGTCCGGCTCACGCCACACCAGAACCTCGTCGTTCTCGACGTCGACCCGGCGGCGGTGGACGACCTCGTCGCGGGGCTGGACGCGCTCGGTCTGCGGGTGAACCCCAGCCCGTTCCGGCGGGGGACGATCGCCTGCACGGGGATCGAGTACTGCAAGCTCGCCATCGTCGAGACCAAGGGCACGGCGGCCCGGGCCGTCGACGAGCTCGAACGGCGGCTCGCCGACGTCGAGCTCGACCGCCCGATCTCCCTGCACATCAACGGCTGCCCGAACTCCTGCGCTCGCGTGCAGACCGCCGACATCGGCCTCAAGGGCCAGCTCGTGACCACCGACGACGGCGAGCAGGTCCCCGGCTTCCAGGTCCACCTCGGTGGCGGGGTCGCCAGTGTGGACCGCGACGAGCCCGGCCTGGGTCGGACGGTGCGCGGTCTGCGGATCGCCGCGGAGGAGATCGGGCCGTATGCCGACCGGCTCGTCCGGCGCTACCTCGCCACCCGGGCGGGGGACGAGCCGTTCGCCGCCTGGGCCCATCGGGTGGGCGAGGAGGACCTGGCATGACGACGCGCGACCCCCGGGAGCTGCGTGCCCTCGCCGCGGCTGCCGACGATGTCCTCGGGGACGCCGCCGCGGACACCGTCCTCGCCTGGGCCGTGGCCGAGTTCGGCCACTCTCTGGCGGTGACGAGCAGCATGGCCGACGCCGTCCTCCCGCATCTGGTCTCCCAGCACCTGCCCGGCGTCGACGTGCTCTTCATCGACACCGGCTACCACTTCGCCGAGACGATCGGCACCCGCGACCGGGTCGCCTGGGAGCTCGACGTCCGGGTCGCCGAGGTCCAGCCGATCCGGACCGTCGAGCGCCAGGACGCCTTCCTCGGCCCTCGACTCTTCGAGCGCGACCCGGCGACGTGCTGCCGACTGCGCAAGATCGAGCCGCTGCGCCGCGCGCTCGCGGCATACGACGCGTGGGTGACCGGCGTCCGTCGCGACGAGACCGTCCACCGGGCCGGCACCCCCCTCGTCGCGTGGGACGAGCGGAACCAGGTCGTCAAGATCTCGCCGCTGGCGGCGTGGTCGGAGGACGACGTCCTCGACTACGCCGAGCGGCACGACGTCCCCGTCAACCCCCTCGTCGCCGCGGGCTACCCGAGCATCGGCTGCGCTCCCTGCACCCGCCCGGTCGCGGCGGGCGAGGATCCCCGTGCCGGGCGATGGGCGGGTGCCGCCAAGACCGAGTGCGGGTTGCATCGATGAGCGTCCCAACGCTGCTCGGGCTGCGTCTGGCCGGTCGCCTCGTCGTCGCCGTGGGCGGCGGTCCGGTCACCGCTCGTCGGGTCGGTGGCTTCATCGCCGACGGCGCGCTCGTCCGGGTCGTCGCGCCGGCGCTGTGCGAGGACCTCGTCGACCTCGTCGTGGCGGAGGGGCTCGAATGGGTCGCCCGCGACTATGCCGGTCCGGGCGACCTCGACGGCGCCTGGCTCGTCCACGCCGCGACCGGCGACCGCGCGGTGGACGCGGCCGTCGTCGCCGATGCCGAGCTGGGCAGGGTCTGGGCCGTCGACGCCGGTGAGTCCGGCCGGGGTACCGCCGAGGTGCCCGCCCGGGCCCGGGTCGCCTCGCCGGACGGGCCGGTCTCTCTTGCGGTGCATGCCGGCGGCGACCCGGCGCGCGCGGCAGCGGTCCGCGCCGACCTCGTCGCGCGTCTCGAGAGCGGCGCCGTCGACCTGCGTGCCCGCCGCCCCCGGGCGAGCACCGGCTGGGTCGCCCTCGTCGGCGGTGGCCCCGGTCCCGAGGACCTGTTGACGACCCGTGGGCGGACCCTGCTCGCGGCCGCCGACGTCGTCGTCGCCGACCGCCTCGGTCCCACCTCGCTGCTCGAGCACCTTCACCCGGGGGTGCGCGTCATCCACGTCGGCAAGGCGCCAGGCCACCACCTGGCCGGCCAGGACGAGATCAACGCGCTCCTCGTCGACGAGGCCCGGCTGGGTCACGGCGTCGTCCGGCTCAAGGGGGGCGACCCGTACGTCCTCGGCCGCGGTGGGGAGGAGAGGCTGGCGTGCGAGGCCGCGGGGGTACCCGTCGAGGTCGTACCCGGCGTCAGCAGCGCGACATCGGTGCCTGCGGCGGCCGGCATACCGGTGACCCACCGTGGTCTCGCCCGTGGCTTCACCGTCGTCACCGGCCACGACGAGATCCCGCGGCTGCCGTCCGGCGGCGACCACACCCTCGTCGTCCTCATGGGGGTGGCGTCGCTGCGCCGCACGTGTGGCCTCCTCGTCGAGCACGGCCGGGACCCGCGCTGTCCTGCGGCCGTCGTCGAGCGCGGGTATGCCGCTGACCAGCGGGTGACGACCGCGCCGCTGGCCGGGCTCGCCGACGCGGCCGAGGCCGCCGGTGCCTCCTCTCCGGCGGTCGTCGTCATCGGTGACGTCGTCACCCTGAGCCCGGCCTGGTCCCGGTGACGGAGCGGCCTCTCATCGTGGTCGCCCATGGGACGGGCGACCCGGTCGGCCGCCGCACACTCGACGAGCTCGTCAGCGTGGTCAGCGGTGGCCTGGCGGAGAGCCACCCGGACGTGCCGGTGCGGCTGGCCTACCTCGAGCGGGCCGCGCCGTCCATCGAGGACGTCGCGGCAGCGGGCGAGCGGGCGGTCGTCGTGCCGCTCTTCCTGGCCCGCGGCTACCACGTCCGCGCGGACCTGCCCCAGCGGCTGGCCCGTCGGGCCCCGGACGCCGCGCTCACCGCGCCCCTCGGGGCGGGTGGCACGGTCCGGAGGTCGCTCGGCCGGCGTCTCGCCGCGCTGAGGCAGCACCGGCCCGGAGCCGGCGCCGTGCTCGCCTCGGCGGGGTCGAGTGACCACCGGGCGCGGCGCGAGGTGACCGCCCTTGCCGCTGCGCTGGAGGACGACCTGGTGATGCCGGTGCGGGCCGCCTTCCTCGCCGGCGAGGGCACCACCGTGGCCGACGCGTGTCACGACCTGCGGCGGATGGGCAGGTCCCGCCTCGTCGGGGCGGTCCATCTCCTGGCTCCCGGCCACTTCTGGGACCAGGCCCGGCGGACCCTCTCCGAGCACGGCGTCACCGACCTGACGAGCCCGCTGGCCCAGGACCCTGCCGTCGCCGCGGCCGTCGTCCGCAGCTACCGCCGGGCCGTGGCGGCTCCCGCCCCGGTCGGCTAGTACGCCGTCTCCCGGCGCAGCCGGTCCAGGTCGGCGCGGGTGTCGACATCGGCGGCCTGGTGCGAGGTGACGGCGAGCTCGTCGTGCGCCAACCCGAGCAGGGTGCGGGCGGGCCGACCCTGCGGGTCGTCGGGGATCGCGGCCCGCAGCGAGTCCGTGCGGTATGCCGCGAGCAGCGGGTTGGCGTACCCGTCGGCGTCGGTGGCGACGACCGCGGCGATGTCGTCGGGCGCGGTGTCGAGCGTGGCGACGAGCCGCTCGAGCGAGGTCCCGGCGAAGGGCATGTCCCCCGCGACGACGACGGTGACGAGCGACAGCACCTCGGCCACCCCGGCCCCGACGGCCGACAGCGGCCCGGACCCGTGCGGGTGCTCCCTCGTCCAGGTCACCGGGCGCGGGGTCTCGCGTCGCGGTCCCACACAGACCACATCCCAGGTGGCGGGGACCCCGCTGAGCAGCGAGTCGAGCACGGTCCGCCCCGCGATCGACGCTCCCAGCTTGTCGCCTCCGAACCGCTGGGACGACCCACCGCACAGCACGACGGCCGTCACGTCGCTGCTCATCGTCTGCCCCCCAGTCGCCGGGTGAGGTCGGCGGCCGCCATCGCCACCGCGTCGACGAGCCGGGTGGTGTCCACCGCGTCGACAAGGTCGCCCCGATAGGTCACCGCCACCCCTGCTGCAGGGTAGCCGTTGTGGTCGAGGACCGCTCGGGCCACGGAGTTCAGCCCCGGGGTGACCAGGCCATCCTCGGCGGCATACCCCCGTTGTCGCACGGCGCTGAGCTCGCGGCGCAGCTCGGACAGGCTCGCCGCCCCACGCCCGTCACGCTGGACGAGGGACTCCCGGTCCGGGAAGAGGGCGCGGACCTGGGCGGCCGGCAGCGCGGCGAGCATCGCCAGGCCGGTCGCGGTGAGGGGTGCCGGAAGCCGGACCCCGACGTCGGTGACGAGCAGCGGCCGGCCCGGTGCGCGCTGCTCGATGACGTAGAGGACGTCACGGCCGTGAAGGATCGCGAGGTGCGCGTTGTGGCCGGTCGCGTCGACAAGGCGGTCGATGGCGCCCCGGGCCAGCCGCTGGAGTGGCGCCTGCCGTTGGTAGGCCGTCCCGAGTTCGTATGCCGCGATGCCGAGGCCGTAGCGCCGGTCCTCCGGGAGATGCCGCACGTACCCACGGTCCCGTAGGACGCCGAGCAGGTGATAGACGCTGGACCGGGGCAGGCCCAGCTGTCGGGCGATGGCCGTGGCCGGCACCGGCTCGCCGTGCCGGGCCAGCAGGGCGAGGATGTCGAGGGCGTGCCCGGCGGCGGGTGCGGGGGTCGGCCGGCGGGCCCGGGCGGGCGTCATGGCCGCCACCCTAGGGGGGTGTCGACCGTTCAGCCCATGCGCCGGGCGGTCCGACCCGCATACGGTGGCGGCATGCAGCGAACCCCTCGTCGCTGGATGCCGGCGCTCGCCGGCGCTCTGGCCCTCTCCCTCGTCCCTCTCACCGCCGGCGCCACGCCGGCCCGGTCCGCCGTCGAGGCGGCGGACCTCGCGGCGTCGACGTCGGCGCCGCCGAGGACGGCGCAGGTCGCGAGAGCGGCGCTGACGCCCACGCCTGTCGTGGTCGACGGGGTCAGCTACAACTACCCGTGGGCCATCGAGCACAGGCTTCGCTCGGGGGCCGGCGACCCGGGGCTGGGGAGCCACTACAGCGCCCAGGTCGTCGACGCCGCCGGGACGCAGATCTGGTCGCGCTGGCCCAAGGTCGCCTACCTGCCCGCGTCGAACAACAAGCTCGTCACGGCATACGTCGCACTCCGCTCCCTCGGCCCGTCCGCCCGGATCACGACGACGACGCTCCAGGACCCCGCCCGCAGCTGGCTGCTCTATCTCAAGGGCGGCGGCGACCCGAGTCTGGACACGTCGCGGATGCGCGCACTCGCCACGGCGACGGCCGGCGCCGTCAAGGCCCAGGGTCGGACCGTCATCGACCTCCGCTACGACGACACCCTCTTCCCGTGGCCGACGAACGCGCCTGGTTGGAAGTCCAGCTATGTCCCGTGGGACATCTCCCCGGTGCGTGCCCTCGTCGTCGACAGCCACAACGCGATGGACACGTCGAAGGACGCGGTCGTCGTCTTCCGGTCGATGCTCGCGAGCCGGGGGATCACGGTGCGTTCCACCCAACGGGCCGCGACCCCCACGACGGCCGGGGTGCTCGCCTCGACGTCGTCCCCGACCGTCGCCTCGCTCGTGTCCTCGATGCTCAACGTCAGCCAGAATGACTACGCCGAGGCGCTGTTCCGTCTGGCGGCCAAGGCCCGCGGCTACCGGACGACCTGGGCCGGCGGACGCTACAACGCGCTGTCGGTCATGCGGTCCTCCGGGGTCCCGATCGACGGCTGGGTCAGCTACGACGGGTCGGGACTGTCCCGCAGGGACCGGGCGCCCGCCCGGACGCTGACCGGACTGCTCCGGGTCATCGACAACGACGCCACGCTGCGCGACATCGTCTTCGGGTCGAGCGCGCTGCCCATCGCCGGCCGCACGGGCACGCTGGTGTCGCGGTTCACCACGGGGCCGACGAGCTGTGCCCGGGGCATCGTCCAGGCCAAGACCGGCAGCCTCAGCGACGTCACCGCGCTGTCGGGGGTGGCCCTGGGTCTGGACGGGGAGCGCCGCTACTTCTCGGTCGTCGTCAACGGCACGCCCAACACCTCCTCGGTCCGGAACGCCGTCGACGAGATCGCCGCAACCGCCACCGGCTGCTCCTGAGCCTTCGCGCTGCTGAGCCCGCGCGGCATGCCCTTCCGGCCACATCCCCCGGTCGAAAGGTGGCGATCCGCCCCTTCGCTCCCGCTGAAGGGGCGGAACCCCACCCTTCGCGGGCGAGGGGCTGGCAGGCCCGGCGAGGTTGTCTGGGATCCGAGACGGTATGCCGCCTCCGCGGCTTCTGGGATGGCCGCCGCGGCGGTCCAATGGGAGGCATGAGCAAGGCATCCGTCACCGTAGGCATCGGGCCGCTGACGATCGAGGAGGTCGTCGCCGTCGCCCGGCACGGCGCTGTCGTCGAGATCGCCCCCGAGGCACTCACCGAGGTCCGGCGAACTCGCACCGTCATCGAGGCCCTCGCCGACGACACCATTGCGCACTATGGGGTCTCCACCGGGTTCGGCGCCCTCGCGACCCGGCACATCCCGGTCGAGAGCCGGACCCAGCTCCAGCGCAGCCTCATCCGCAGCCACGCCGCCGGCGCCGGCCCGGAGGTCGAGCGCGAGGTCGTCCGGGCACTCATGCTGCTGAGGATCTCGACCCTGGCGACCGGCCGCACCGGGGTGCGTGAGGGGACCCTGACGGCCTACGTCGGGATGCTCAACGCGGGCATCGCGCCGGTCGTCCACGAGTACGGCTCCCTCGGTTGCTCCGGCGACCTCGCGCCGCTCGCCCACTGCGCCCTCGCGCTCATGGGCGAGGGGCCGGTGCGCGACGGCAACGGAGATCTCACCGACTCGGCGACCGCACTCGCCGCGGCCGGGCTCGCCCCGGTCGAGCTGCGCGAGAAGGAGGGTCTGGCCCTCATCAACGGGACCGACGGCATGCTCGGGATGCTCTGCCTGGCGATCCACGACCTGCGTGCGCTCGTCACGACCGCGGACATCTCGGCGGCCATGAGCGTCGAAGGGCTGCTCGGCACCGACGACGTCTTCGCCGCGGACCTGCATGCACTGCGGCCCCAGCCCGGGCAGGCGCTCTCTGCCGAGAACATGCGAAAGGTGTTGCAGGACAGCCCCATCCGGGAGTCGCACCGGGACCCTGCGGCCTGCACCCGCGTCCAGGACGCCTACTCGCTGCGCTGTGCCCCACAGGTCGCCGGAGCAGTCCGTGACACCCTCGACCACGCGGCCCGCGTTGCCGGGTACGAGCTCGCCTCGGCGGTCGACAACCCGGTCGTCACGCCAGATGGGCGGGTCGAGTCCAACGGCAACTTCCACGGCGCGCCCGTCGCCTACGTGCTCGACTTCCTCGCCATCACGGCCGCCGACCTCGCCTCCATCGCCGAGCGCAGGACCGACCGCTTCCTCGACGTGGCGCGCAGCCACGGGTTGCCGCCGTTCCTCGCCCACGATCCCGGCGTCGACTCGGGGATGATGATCGCCCAGTACACCCAGGCGGCGATGGTCTCGGAGATGAAGCGGCTCGCCGCCCCGGCCTCGGTCGACTCCATCCCGAGCAGCGCGATGCAGGAGGACCACGTCTCGATGGGCTGGTCGGCGGCCCGCAAGCTGCGCCGCTCGGTCGACGCCCTCGCCCACGTCCTCGCCATCGAGCTCGTCGTCGCCGCGCGGGGGATCCGGCTGCGCGCGCCGCTGGAGCCCTCGCCGGTGAGTGCGGCGGTCATCGACGGCCTGACCGCGACGACCCGGACCGACCCCGGACCCGACCGTTTCCTCGCGCCCGACCTCGAGGCGGCATACCGCGTCGTCCGGGACGGTGCCATCCCCGGGTATGCCGGCACCGTCGCCGGTCCCCTCCACTGACCCTTCGCCGACAACTCCATCCAGCACACGTCGACCCACCCACCGGGCCGACCCGCACTCGACCCACCCGCCCGTCGAGTGGCCACGAACCGCCGTGTGGGGCACACGGCATACGGCGATTCGTGGCCACTCGACCGGCAGACGACACGACTAGGAGACCGATATGGACGGCGCTCGTCCCGTCCGCGCACCGCGCGGCACCACCCTCACCGCTCGGCAGTGGTCCACCGAGGCCCCGCTGCGGATGCTCATGAACAACCTCGACCCGGAGGTCGCCGAGCGCCCGGACGACCTCGTCGTCTACGGCGGCACCGGCCGGGCCGCTCGGGACTGGCGCAGCTTCGACGCCATGGTGCGCACCCTCACGGACCTGCGGGCCGACGAGACGATGCTCGTCCAGTCCGGGCGTCCCGTCGGGGTGTTCCAGACGCACGAGTGGGCGCCCCGGGTGCTCATCGCCAACTCCAACCTCGTCGGTGACTGGGCCACCTGGCCGGAGTTCCGGCGGCTGGAGCACCTCGGCCTGACGATGTATGGCCAGATGACGGCCGGGTCGTGGATCTACATCGGGACCCAGGGCATCGTCCAGGGCACCTACGAGACCTTCGCCGCGGTGGCCGAGAAGCGGTTCGGTGGCACCCTCGCGGGCACGATCACCCTCACCGGCGGCTGCGGTGGCATGGGTGGCGCGCAGCCCCTCGCCGTCACCCTCAACGACGGCGTCTGCCTCATCGTCGACGTCGACCCGGCCCGGCTGCACCGCCGGGTCGAGCACCGCTACCTCGACGAGGTCGCCGGGTCGCTCGACGAGGCCGTCGAGATCGCGGTGAGGGCCAAGGAGGAGCGGCGGGCCTGGTCGGTCGGCGTCGTCGGCAACGCCGCGACCGTCTTCCCCGAGCTGCTGCGGCGCGGGGTGCCGATCGACATCGTCACCGACCAGACCTCGGCCCACGACCCGCTCTCCTACCTGCCCGAGGACATCTCGCTCGCGGACTGGAGCGAGTACGCCGAGAAGAAGCCCGAGGAGTTCACCGACCGGGCCCGCGCCTCGATGGCCAAGCACGTCGAGGCGATGGTCGACTTCCAGGACGGTGGCGCCGAGGTCTTCGACTACGGCAACTCCATCCGGGACGAGGCGAGGCTCGGCGGGTACGGCCGGGCGTTCGACTTCCCGGGTTTCGTGCCGGCCTACATCCGGCCGCTGTTCTGCGAGGGGAAGGGCCCGTTCCGCTGGGCCGCCCTGTCCGGGGACCCCAAGGACATCGACGCGACCGACCGGGCCGTCATGGACCTGTTCCCGGACAACGACCGGCTGCAGAAGTGGATGCGGGGCGCGCGGGACAAGATCGCGTTCCAGGGGCTGCCGGCCCGGATCTGCTGGCTCGGCTACGGGGAGCGCGACAAGGCGGGTCTGGCCTTCAACGACCTCGTCGCCTCGGGCGAGGTCAGCGCCCCCATCGTCATCGGGCGTGACCACCTCGACTCGGGCTCGGTGGCCAGCCCCTACCGTGAGACCGAGTCCATGCTCGATGGGTCCGACGCCATCGCCGACTGGCCGCTGCTCAACGCCCTGGTCAACACCTCCTCGGGGGCGACCTGGGTGTCGATCCACCACGGCGGCGGCGTCGGCATCGGCCGGTCGATCCACGCCGGGCAGGTGTCGGTGGCCGACGGGACGCCGCTCGCGGCTGAGAAGCTCGCCCGGGTGCTCACCAACGACCCCGGGATGGGCGTCATCCGGCACGTCGACGCGGGCTACGAGATCGCCGAGTCGGTCGCGGCCGAGCGGGGCGTGCGCGTCCCCATGCGCGAGAGCTGAGTCTGGCGCCACGGAATCCGCCCCATCACGAAACCTGATGGGGCGGATTCCCACCTTCCGCGGCGATGATGCTCGGGCTTACCGTGGAGGCCCAGCAGGGCCCGGACCGGGATTGGTGGCCGATGGCGACGCAGCCGACGCTCATCCACTCGGTGGTGCGCGCCCTCAACCTGCTCGACACCGTCGGCGCCGAGCCCGGCCCGGTCACCGCCAAGCGGCTGGCCCGGTTGGCCGATCTCCCGCTCGCCACGACCTACCACCTGCTGCGCACCCTGGTCCACGAGGGCTACCTCGACCGGGTCGAGGGCGGCTACGTCGTCGGCGACCGGGTGAGCACGCTGGCCGGGCGGCGGCTCGGCTCCGACGCGGGCGGCCGGGCGCACCGCGTGCTGCGCGCGCTGCACGACGAGCTCGGGGCGGCGGCATACCTCTCGGTCCTCGACGACGGCTGCATCCGCCTCGCCGACGTCGCCGACAGCCCGGAGGCGCCGCGCACCGACATGTGGGTCGGCTTCCAGGACGCGGCACACGCCACGGCGCTCGGCAAGGCGGTGCTGGCGGCGCTGCCCGACGATGCCCGGCGCGACTACCTGTCCAGCCACCCGCTCGTCGACCTCACTCCGCGCACCCAGACCAGCCGCCGGCTGCTGCTGGAAGAGCTCGCGCACAGTCCCGAGCTCACCGTGGACCGCGAGGAGTATGCCGTTGGCACCCATTGCCTGGCCGTCCCGGTCCCGTCGCGAACCCTCACCGCCGCGGTGGCCATCTCGGTCCCGGTGGCCAAGGCCGGTCGGGTGTCCGGCAGCCGTCAGGCGCTTCGACGCGCCGCACAGCTCATCGCCCTGTCCGCGGACGCCTGAGCCCACCACTCGTTCTCCCGGCCGGGACGACGGGTCGGATGACGAACGGCCAGGCGCGTCGGGCGGGCCTGGCGGGTGGGCTCAGGTCGCGGCGGCGGGAGTCCGGCGCACGTGGGTCCACACCAGGTGGACGACGGTGCCGACGACGATGCCGACCGCCGCGGGGATGAGCGACCCGGGCCCGACGAGCTCGACCGCCGAGCGCATGGCGGTCGTGATGGCCGCGGTCGTGAGCCGCCAGTCGGCCGTGAAGGCGACGACGGTCATGACGGCCCCGACACCGAGGAAGACGAGCAGCCAGGTGATGAGGTTCATGAGCACCGGCCGACGGCTGCTGTCGATGAGCGCCCAGCTGAAGCTGACCAGGCCCCAAGACCACAGGGCCAGCGAGCTGAAGGGGCCGCTCGCGGTGGCGTCGGTGCCGAGGGTCCAGTAGAGGACCCAGAACACGACGATCGGCATGACGAGCGTTCCCGCGACCCTGAGGGCGACGCGGGTGGCGAACCAGAGGGTCCGCACGTAGATGCTCGGCGGGGCGGCCCGGAGCTGGGCCTCGGTGGGGCGGGGGTGCTCGGGCTGTGTCGTCATGGTCGCCTCCCGGGGCCGTCGCCACGATCGGCCCTGGACCGATCGTGACAGGGGTACGCCGCCGTGTCACGACCCGGGCCGCTCGCCGCGAGGCGGAGCGCGCCATTGTCACCATCTGAAATCTCCGTGTGGTCCCGATCACACCCCCGCCCGACAGTGGAGACATCACCCCGAGGAAGGGAGTCTCGATGTCGAGTGACGCCACGGGTCCGGGCGCCGAGGTGCGCCGCGGCCTCTACGAAACGATGGTCCTGTCCCGGACCTACGAGGAAGCGATCCTGCGCGAGTACCACGCGGACAAGGGGCCGGGGTTCGACATCGGCAAGGGCCTCGTGCCCGGCGAGATGCACCTCTCGGCCGGGCAGGAGCCGGTGGCGGCGGGTGTCTGCGCCCACCTCACCACCGACGACGCGGTGACCGCGACCCACCGCCCCCACCACTTCGCCATCGCCCACGGCATGGACCTCGACGCGATGACCGCCGAGATCTTCGGCCGCGTCGACGGGCTGGGCCGGGGCCGCGGCGGCCACATGCACCTGTTCGACCCGGCGACCCACTTCTCGTGCTCCGGCATCATCGCCGAGGGCTACCCGCCGGCGCTCGGGGCGGCATTCGCCTTCCAGCGTCGCGGCACCGACCGCATCGCCGTCGCGGTCACGGGCGAGGGTGCGGCGAACCAGGGCGCCTTCCACGAGTCGCTCAACCTCGCGGCCCTGTGGAAGCTCCCCGTCGTCTTCGTCGTCGAGGACAACGACTGGGGCATCTCCGTCCCCCGCGACAAGTCCACCGCGATCCCGTCGAACGCCGACCGCGCCGCGGCATACGGCATCCCCGGGGAGCGGGTCGAGGACAACGACGTCGAGGGCGTGTATGCCGCGGCCGGACGGGCGGTCGCGCGAGCCCGCGCCGGCGACGGGCCGAGCCTCATCGAGGTGCACACCCTGCGCCTGTGGGGCCACTTCGAGGGAGACGCCCAGGGCTACCGGCCCGAGCTCGCCGAGGTGCCCGAGCACGACCCGATCCCGCGCTACGAAGCGCTTCTCAGCGACGCCGGCGTGCTCGACGACGCCGGCATCGAGCAGACCAAGAAGCTCGCGAGCGAACGGGTCGAGGCCGCCATCGCCTATGCCAGGGCCAGCGCCCTGCCCGACCCGGCCGACGCCACGGCGTACGTCTTCGCCTGAGGCGCAGAGAGGAGCACTGACATGACGATCACCGACGCATCCGCTGCCCAGGCGACTCGCCGGCTCAACACCTCCAAGGCCATGGTCGAGGCCATCGCCCAGGAGATGCGGACCGATCCCGAGGTCATCTACCTCGGCGAGGATGTCGGCGCCTACGGCGGCATCTTCTCCTCGACGACCGGGCTGCTCGACGAGTTCGGGCCGACGCGGATCATCGACACCCCGATCTCCGAGACGGGCTTCATCGGGCTGGCGGTCGGCGCGGCCACCGAGGGCATGCGCCCCATCGCCGAGCTGATGTTCGCCGACTTCATGGGGGTCTGCCTGGACCAGATCTACAACCACATGGCCAAGATCCACTTCGAGTCCGGCGGCAACGTCAAGGTCCCGATGGTGCTCACCACGGCCGTGGGTGGCGGCTACTCCGACGGGGCCCAGCACTCCCAGACGCTCTGGGGGACCTTCGCCCACCTGCCCGGGATGAAGGTGGTCGTGCCGTCGATGCCGGCGGACGCCAAGGGGCTGATGACCGCGGCCATCCGGGATGACTCGCCCGTCGTCTACATGTTCCACAAGGGCGTCATGGGCCTGCCGTGGATGGTGAAGAACCCGCGGAGCATCGACGTCGTCCCCGACGGCGAGTACGTCGTGCCGATCGGCAAGGCCAACGTCATCCGCGAGGGCACCGACGCCACCGTCGTCACCATCTCCCTCTCGGTGCACCACGCGCTCGACGTCGCCGAGAAGCTCGAGGGCGAGGGCATCTCGGTCGAGGTGCTCGACCTGCGCTCGCTCGTCCCCCTTGACCGCGAGGCGATCATCTCCTCGGTGGCCAAGACCGGCCGGCTCGTCGTCGTCGACGAGGACTACCAGTCGTTCGGGATGTCCGGCGAGGTCGTTGCGAGCGTCGCCGACGAGGACCCCGGGTTGTTCAAGGCGCCACCCGTCCGCGTCGCGGTGCCCGACGTCCCGATCCCCTACGCCAGGACGCTGGAGTATGCCGTCCTGCCGCGCCAGGACCGGATCGAGGCGGCAATCCGGAAGGTCCTCGGATGACCGAGGTGCCCTTTCCGGCGATGAGCGAGGCCGACCCGGCGGCGGTCGGCGTCCTCGCGACCTGGTACGTCCAGGACGGCGAGGTCGTCGCGGTCGGCCAGCTCATCGCCGAGGTCCAGATGGACAAGGTCGACATGGAGGTGGTCGCCCCGGCGGACGGAGCGATCCGGCTGGCCGCAACCGAGGGCGCCGAGGTCGCCCAGGGAACGGCGATCGCCTTCATCGACTGACCCGTCGCGCCCGGCACGGCATACCCGCGATGGCCAACCGTGCCCGGGCGGGGTCATCCGGCCGCCGACGCGATCACTTGGGCGCCATCTGCCAGCTGATGGTGAACGACCGTTGGGTGAGCATGGCGCCGGTGTCGGCGTTGCGGATGGCGAGGAAGAACCGCACGGTCGTCGCGTTGCTCGTCGGCGGCGTGTAGGAGCGCACCGAGTTGAGCAGCTCGCCCCACCCGGGCGGGAGGTTCATCGCCACCGGGGCGGCCGTCCCGACCCGGTAGCTCCACTGGTACACCGGCTTGACCTTCGCGGCGTCGTAGTTGAGGTACCTCGCCTCGAGCTGGACCGTCGAGCCGGAGGTCAGCGTCTCGCCGGAGACGAGATGACGCCCCAGATGCGTCGCGTCGATCCCCTCGAACGTCGGGGTGACCGGTCCGGGAGACGGCGCGACGACCGTCACGGACCGTGCGGCGCTGGTTGTCGTGCCGTACCCGTCCGGGAGTCGTGCCGTGACGGTGGCGGTGCCGGTGTTCGTCAGCGTCAGGCGGGCCCGGCAGGAGGTTCCCGGGTCCACCGTGGCATTCGTCGCCGACCACACCAGCGCCGAGCAGGACGGCGCGCTGATCGCCGAGGACGTGATGACGGCGTCGACGAGCAGCGTGTCGCCGCTGGTCGCCGTCGGGACCGTCGCCGTCACCTTGCCGTCGATGGTGCGCAGGGTCAGTGACAGGCCGGAGGTCGGGGGCTCGACCTGGACGTGGATGGTCCGGGTGGTCGTCCTGCCCTCCGAGTCGGTCGCGGACACCGTCAATGTGTGGGTCCCCAGCGCGGTGAACGGCAGCGTCTGTGGGGTCGTCCCGGACACGGTCACGTGGTCGGTGCTGTCGGTCCAGGTCACCGGGAGGATGCCGTCCTCCTCGTCCTTCGCGGTGGCATCGACCTTCGGCGGAACCAGCCCGCCCTTGACGATCACCGCCCCCGGGGTCGGCCAGGTCACGGTCAGCTCGGGTGGGCTGTTCGTGTAGTCCTTGATGGTGAACGGGCTCTTGAGGTGGTAGGCGATCCAGGCCCGCAGCTCGTAGCCGATGATTCCGAGGAAGATGCTCGCGGAGATGCCGGCGTTGCCACTGACCCTCCATCGTGGAGTCCGGGTCGGCCCGCCGGTGAGGATGACGCTCGCGTCGGCGCCGACACTGAAACCCAGCACGCCGTAGGCCGACAACCGCAGTTCGGCCCGGCCCACGGCGGTGACGCTCGCATCCGCCTGGACCCCCGTCTTCGTGGCGAGGCCGCCGACCTTGACGCCCCCGTCGTGGTCCAGCCCGTGCCGGATGCTGTACCGCAGGCTGCCATAGACGTCGGCGCGCTCGCTCGCGCCGTAGTGGAGGTCGGCGTGGACGGTCCCGCTGAGGTCGACGGTGATGAGGACGTCGACGATGACGACGACGACGATCGGCCCGATCGGCACGGGGAAGCCGACGAAGGGGATGTCCGCGACGAAGTACCGCTCGGTACTGCGTGGCCCCGCCCCCGTCGCGCGGATGCTGAGCCCGGCCTCCTCCCAGGCGTGACAGCTCACCTCGACCCAGGCGACGTCCGATCCGCCGACCCCGCCGTCCAGGCCGCACCCGGCACCGAAGTCGAGGGATCCGGTGAGGTGAACCCCGTCCACGGGCTCGATGTCGATCTCCAGGGCCCCCGGCAGGCTCACGTCGAACCGGGGCAGGGCCGCGACAGCCGACCCCTTCGTGCCGCCGGCCGGTGTCCGCCGAGCGAGCGTGACTCCCTCGGCCAGCGTCGGTTCGCCGCTCACCTGGTCGGGCGTGAACGTGTGCTCGGCCCAGAACTCACCCTGGCTGATCGCGTCCTGAAGGGTCGCCTGGACCCCCTTGACCGTGTGCCCGTCAACGGCCGTGACCTTGACGAGCAGGCCTTGCGGGGTCGTCTCGGTGATCCCGCTGTTGAGCACCGAGCCGACCCGCACGTCGTCCGGGACCCGGCTGAAGTCGATCGAGAACTCGCACATGGGGTGCGTGTCAGCGTCACTCAGGCAGGTGCTCTCGTTGTCGATCGAGACCGAGGTGATCGCCGCGGTGTCGGCGGTCGACAGCACCTTCGTCTCGGGTTTGACGACCGTCTCGAGGCCCTTGCGTTTGTGCAGCCCGTACTGCGAGTCGGGGTCGAGGTCGGTGGACCAGGTCGCCGACGTCTCTCCGGGACTGCCGCTCCAGGTCAGGTCACCGGGCTTCGGGTTCCCCGGGTCGGAACCCCGGCCACACCCGGCCAGGACCACACCCAGGCAGGCCACCATTGCGGTGGCTCGACGCACGACGATGGACATCGCGGACCTCCCAGTGGCCCCTCGCCCTCATCATGCTCCGTCGCCCCGGTGGCGACCGGGTGACGTGACGGCCGTCGCCAACGTCACATCCGCGCGGCCATCGGCGACGTCGGGCGCGGGAGGGCGCGACAAGCGAGACGGTGAGGGAGGGCGGCTATTCGGGAGCACCCATCGGCTCGGTGACGTCGACGACCTCCGCGCCGAGGGCGCGGCATACGGCATCGGCGTCGACGGTCACCGACACCCCGTGCGCGCCGCCGCCCATCGACACCCGGCGGCCGGGGACCGTCGCGTCGGCGATGACCGGCCAGGCCGTCGTCGACCCGAACGGCGTGATCGTGCCGCGCTCGTAGCCGGTGACCTCCCACGCCCTCGCCGCGTCCGGCATCGACAGCCGGGCGACGCCGAGATGGGCGCGCAGCTTCGGCCAGGAGATCTCGCGGTCGCCCGGGACGAGGACGAAGAGGTAGTCCCCCTCACTGCGTCGCACGACGAGCGTCTTGACGATGTCGGCCACGGCGATGCCGCGCAGCTCGGCCGCCTCGGCCAGCGAGCGCACCCGTCCGTGCCGGGTCACCGTGTGGTCGATGCCGTATGCCGTGAGCGCGCCGAGCGCCCGCTGCTCGCCCGTCGTCTCGCCCGTCGTCTCGCCCGTCGTCTCGCCCGTCGTCTCGCCCGTCGTCTCGCCCGTCGTCTCCCCGTCGCCGCCCGTCGTCTCGCCCGTCGTCTCGCCCGTCGTCTCGCCCGTCGTCTCGCCCATGGCCCGCGACGTCACCCGCCTCTCTCACTCGTCCCGCCTCTCCCAGGCGGCCTCGATACCCGAGCCACCTCACCTCTGCTAGCAGAGGTTCGTCCACTCAGCAGAGGTTCCGCCCTCTGCTGAGTCGCCCTGCTTCTGCTAGCAGAGGTTAGGGGAACGGGCGGATGTCTCGGATCCAAGACGGTCGTGAGGGTCCCCGCTGCTGCCAGGCGGGCCGGGATGCGGTCCAATGGTGGGGTGCCCACAGCGAGCCCCGACACCCGTGCGTCGTTCCGGACGATGTGGTCGGCCCTCTCGCCGATCGGCCGCGACCCGGCGAGCGGCGGCTATCGACGGTTCGCCTGGACCGAGGAGGACCAGGTCCTGCGTGACTGGTTCACCGGCGAGTGCGCCGCGCGGGACCTGACCCTCACCGTCGACCGGATGGGCAACCAGTGGGCGTGGTGGGGCGACCCTGACGCCGCCGTCGACGGCGGTGACCCCGGTGTCGTCATCGGCTCGCACCTGGACTCCGTCCCCGACGGCGGCGCCTACGACGGGCCGCTGGGTGTCGTCAGCGCCCTCGCCGCGGTCGACGTCCTGCGGCGTTCCGGTTTCGAGCCGGAGCGACCCATCGGCGTCGTGAACTTCGTCGACGAGGAGGGGGCCCGGTTCGGCATCGCCTGCGCGGGCTCCCGGGTCATCACCGGGGTCCTCACCCCCGAGCGCGCCCGCGCCCTCACCGACGCCGACGGCGTGACGATGGCCGAGGCGATGCGACGGGTCGGTCACGACCCCGACGGCATCGGCCCTGACGAGGAGAACCTCCGCCGGATCGGCGCCTATGTCGAGCTGCACATCGAACAGGGCCGGGCTCTCGTCGACATCGAGGGCGACCACGCGGTCGCCGTCGGCAGCGACATCTGGCCGCACGGTCGCTGGCGCATCGACATCCCCGGCGAGGCCAACCATGCCGGGACGACACGGCTCGAGGACCGTCACGACGCGATGCTCGGCGCGGCCGCGGTCACCATGGCGGCCCGGCGAGCAGCGGAGCGGCACGGCTGCGTCGCCACGGTCGGCAAGGTCGCGGTCACCCCCGGGGGCGTGAACGCCATCCCCAGCGCCACGGCCGTCTGGCTCGACGCCCGCGGCCCGGCGGAGGCCGCCGTCCGCGCCGTCGTCGCCGAGGTGGCCGGCGTCGGCGGGGAGTTCGCGGCAACGGTCACCGAGGAGTCCTGGACCCCGCGGACGCCGTTCGACACCGCACTGGTCCGCCGGTTCGCGACGCTGCTCGGCGGCATACCCGTCCTGGGCACGGGTGCCGGACACGACGCGGGCATCCTCGCCAACGCCGGCGTACCCGTCGCCATGCTCTTCGTCCGCAACCCGACGGGGGTGTCCCACTCCCCGGCCGAATGGGCCGACGAGGCCGACTGCGTCGCCGGGGTCGAGGCCCTCGCCGCCGTCGTGGCCGACCTGGCGGGGCCGCGCTCATGACGACCTACTGGTGCGAGCACGCCCAGCTGCCCGGCGCGGTCGCGACCGCGGCGCGGGTCACCGTCGAGGGTGACCGGGTCACCGGGGTGGAGACCCGCGCCAAGCCCCAGGCCGGCGACGAGATGCTCACCGGCATCGTCCTGCCCGGCTTCGCCAACGCCCACAGCCACGTCTTCCACCGGGCACTGCGGGGCCGGACCCATGGCGACGGCGGCGACTTCTGGAGCTGGCGAGAGCACATGTATGCCGTGACCGAGCGGCTCGACCCCGACTCCTACCTCGAGCTCGCACGTGCCGTCTTCGCCGAGATGGTCCTGGCCGGCTACACCGCCGTCGGGGAGTTCCACTACCTGCACCACCGGCCGGACGGGCGGCCCTACGCCGACCCGAACGCCATGGGCCGCGCGCTCGTCGAGGCGGCCCACGAGGCCGGCATGCGGCTGACCCTGCTCGACACGCTCTATCTCAGCGGCGGCCTGACCGGGGAGGGCCACATCCCCCTGGGGGACGCGCAGCGACGCTTCGGTGACGGTTCCGTCGATGCCTGGGCCGATCGCGTGGACGATCTCGACGACGGGCCGATGCTCCGGGTCGGGGCCGCCGCGCACTCCGTCCGGGCGGTGCCCCGCGACGACCTCGCGGCCTTCGCCAAGCACGTGGGCGTTCGCCCGGTCCACGTCCACGTCTCCGAGCAGCTGGCGGAGAACGTCGCGACACAGGCGTTCTACGGCCTCACCCCGACCGAGCTGCTCGCCGACACCGGGGTGCTCGGGCCGACGGTGACGACCGTCCACTCGACCCACCTCCTGGACACCGACCTCGACACGATGGCCCGGTCCGGCGCGACCGCCTGCTTCTGCCCGACCACCGAGCGCGACCTCGCGGACGGGATCGGTCCCGCCCGGGCCCTGCACGACCGGGGCGTGCCGCTGGCCATCGGGTCGGACCAGCATGTCGTCATCGACCCCTTCGTCGAGGTCCGAGCCGTCGAGGAGCACGAGCGGCTGGTGACGAACGAGCGCGGCCGGTTCGCGCTGCGGGACCTCGGGGCCATGGGCGCGGTCAACGGCTACCGCGCCCTGGGCTGGGAGCACGGCGGCCACCTCGAACCCGGCGCTCTCGCGGACTTCGTCGCGGTCCGGCTCGACAGCGTCCGCACTGCGGGCGCTCGCCCGGACCAGGTCGTCTTCGCGGCCGGGGCGCCCGATGTCACCGACGTCGTCATCGGCGGCGAGCGGGTCGTCACCGGCGGCCACCACCGGCTCGGGCCGGTGGACCGCCTGTTGGGCGACGCGCTGCGCCACCTCAGGGAGCCTCGATGACCGAGACCTGGCCCTCGGCGCAGACCGCGCCCGCCACGCTCATCACCGGGATCGGCGAGCTCGCGACCTGTGTCCCCGACGGCGACGACGTTCTCGGCCTCCGCCACGACGCGGCCCTCGTCGTCGAGGCCGGCCGGGTCGTCTGGGTGGGGGCCGCGGCCGACGCACCCCTGGCCGACGACCGGCTCGACCTGGCAGGCCGGGCGCTGCTCCCCGGTTTCGTCGACAGCCACTCCCATCTCGTGTTCGCCGGGGACCGGGCCGCCGAGTTCGCCGCACGGATGACGGGGGAGCGCTACGACGGGGGCGGCATCGGGGTGACCGTCGCCGCAACGCGTGCCGCCACGGACGACGAGCTGCGGGAGCTGCTCGCCCTTCGGGTCGCCGAGCTGCGGGCCCAGGGCACGACGACCGTCGAGATCAAGAGCGGCTACGGTCTCACCGTCGACGACGAGTCCCGGCTCCTTCGGCTCGCCCGCGAGGTCACCGACGAGACGACCTTCCTCGGCGCCCACGTCGTCCCCGCGGCATTCGCCGGCGACCGCGCGGCATACGTCGAACTGGTCAGCGGGCCGATGCTGGCCACCTGCGCACCGCATGCCCGCTGGATCGACGTGTTCTGCGAGCCGGCGTCGGCGCACGCCTTCGCCGAGGACGAGGCGCGGGCCGTCCTCGCCGCCGGGCGCGAGGCCGGCCTCGAGCTCCGGGTACACGGCAACCAGCTCGACCACGGCCCCGGGGTTCGGCTGGCCGTCGACATGGGGGCCGCGAGTGTGGACCACTGCACCTACCTCTCGGACGCCGATGTCGACGCGCTCGCCGGTGCCGCGGGCACGACCGTCGCCACCCTGCTGCCCGCCGTCGAGTTCTCCACGCGGTCCCCCTACCCCGACGCCCGCCGGCTCCTCGACGCCGGAGTGCGCGTCGCCCTCGCGACCGACTGCAACCCCGGCACGGCCAACACGACGTCGATGCCGTTCGTCATCGCCCTCGCCGTGCGGGAGATGCGGATGACCCCCGCGGAGGCGGTGTATGCCGCGACGGCCGGGTCGGCGCGGTCCCTGAGGCGGGACGACATCGGCCGGGTCGCGGTCGGTTCCCGGGCGCACTTCGCCGTCCTCGACGCCCCGTCGCACCTGCACCTCGCCTACCGCCCGGGCGTCCCGGTCGCGCGCAGTCTCGTCGTCGGCGACGGGCGATAGCAGCTTTCCGCCACAACGGTGGCGGAAAGCGGTCGCCCGATCGCCGGCCGTTCCGCCGGGCCGGGGACGTAGCCTGCCGCATGGGTACCTGCCGGTTCTCGCTCGACGAGGTCACGATCCTCAACCACCGCAGCGACAGCGACCACAGCGACAACGACTGGGTCACCTGGTTCTGGTGGGTCGACGATGTTGCGCTTCCGGCCCGCACGGCGCCGCTGCGCACCGACGACGGCTCGGCCGTCCTCTGGGACGGCGCGGTCATCCACGGGCTCGCCGACGAGGTGACCTGCCGCGACACCGACTGGGTCGCCCTGCTCTGGGTCATCGTGAACATGAGCTCGATCGACGCGCCGGAGCAGCAGGCGGCCGTCGACCAGCTGAGCGCTCGGGTCTCCGCGGGGGTGCAGCCCGACTACGCCGCGCTGGCCGCCCAGGCGCTCGGCTACGTGACGGCCGGCCCGCTCGGACCCGCTCTCCAGGGCACGGTCGACGCGTTCACCGGGGCCATCGACGGCGCCCTGACCAAGGCCGTCGGCGACGCCATCACCGGCGTTCTCGCCGGCATCGCCTCCATCGTCGAGGGACAGCCCGACTGCAACGGCGAGATCGCGCGGGGAGCGTGGAACTTCGCCTCGGGCCAGGCGTTCCGGATGACGGAGACGACTCAGATCGAGGGACCCCGCGGCGGCGACGCCTGCGGTCTGCCGCCGCACACCAAGGTGTCCATCACCGCTACCCGAGAGGTCACCGACGTGACCACCGATCACCCCGGCGACGCGACCGCGCACATCTCCGTCGCGCATGACCGGCGTCTCGCACCCCACCCGAGCTCACCCGACGCGTCGACGACGACCGCACCCGACAACCCTGAGCTCGGTCGCTTCCGCCGTCCCGGTCTCGGTCGGGGCCTGCCCGGCCAGCCGCGCCCGGTCGGTCCGGGTGAGCCGGGGCAGCGGCATACCTGAGCGAGCGACGCCACCCGGCTCAGGCGTCCGGGTCGCGCAGCTCGGCCGGGAGATGACCGGAGGACTCGGCGTAGTAGGCAGCCGCCTTGCGGGTCGCCAGAGTCCGGGCTGCGCCGACGGCAAGACCGCTCACGGCGGCATACCCGAGCGCCTTGAGCAGCGGCGCCTCGGGGTCCTTGGGGTCGAGTGAGGTGTCCTGCCCGGCCCGTTCCCAGACGATGTCGACGAGCCTGGTGGCCACGGCGGCGGCGACGACCGCGGCCCCGGTGCCGAGGATCTTCCAGGTCAGCTTGCCCATGCTCGCTCCTGCGTCAGTCACGCGTCGTCTCCTGCGGGGCGCGGCCTCCTCGGCCCTCGCCCCGGCCCTGAGGACCACCTTCCCACATCGGAGGCTGCGCTACCCTGGAAGGGCAACGACAGGGGAGCGCTTCGGCGCTGAGAGTGCGGTTCACCCGCAGACCCTCGAACCTGATCCGGTTAGCACCGGCGAAGGAAGTCGGGATCTCAGGTGAGTCAGCGGCATACGCCCGTATGCGTCTGCTCACTTCCCCGAGGTATCCATCGGAGACCACGGGAGAGAAGTCATGGCCACAACGCCAACCATCACGTCGGGGTTGTCCCGGCGCAGCATCCGCGCCACCGCGCCGCTCGGGCGCTGGCGAACCGTCGACCTGCTGACCGTCGCGTTCCTCGGCGCGGCCTTCGGCATCGCCTTCTGGGGTTGGGGGATCTTCTACAACGGGCCGATCACCGCCCTGAAGATCACCTACGCGCCGGCGATGGGGCTCTTCGTCGGCCCCTGGTTCATGGCCGGGGTCGTCGGCGCGCTCGTCGTCCGTCGCCCGGGAGCGGCCTTGTTCGCCGAGGTCGTCGCGGCCCTCGTATCGATGGTCCCCGGGACCGAGTGGGGCGCGTCGGTGCTCCTCTCCGGGATCCTCCAGGGGCTCGGGGCCGAGCTCGCGTTCGCCCTGCTCGGCTACTCCGTCTTCGGCGTCGCCGCGGCCGGCCTGGCCGGAGCCCTGGCCGCCCCGTTGGAGTGGTTGTTCGAGACCTTCTCGGTGCCGACCTGGATGACCCAGGTGCCGGGGCTGTCGCAGATGACCGACGGCGGCGGCTGGTACGCCGCCTGGACCACGGGTGACAAGCTCGTCTACCTCGGGACCATGGCCCTGTCGGGTCTCGTCGTCGCCGGGGTCGTGGGCTGGCTGCTCACGACGGCGCTCGCGAAGGCCGGTGCCCTGGGCGCCTTCCCCCGCGGGCAGGAGCTACGGGAGACCCGCTCTGTCTGACCGGTCGGCCCACCTCGGCACCGCGGACCGCGCCGCCCCTCGGCCTCTCCGGGGCGGGGAGATCGTCGTCCGGGGCCTGACCTGGCGCCCATACGGGCGCAAGGACCCGGTCCTGCAGAACCTCGACCTCACCATCCCGGCCGGGCAGCGGGTGCTGCTCGCCGGTCCGAGCGGATCGGGGAAGTCGACCCTGCTCCGAGCGCTGGCCGGGCTGCTCGAGACCGCCGACGCCGGTGACCTCTCCGGCTCGGTCACCGTCGACGGGGACAAGCCCGGTGCGCGTCCGGGCGAGGTCGGCATGGTCCTCCAGGAGCCGGGCGCCGGGGTCGTTGCGGCAACCCTCGGCCGGGACGTCGCATTCGGGATGGAGAACGTCGGTATGCCGCCGGCGGTGATGCCGGCGACGGTCGCCTCCTCGCTGGCGGCGGTCCGGCTGCAGATGCCTCAGGACACTCCGACCGGCGCGCTGTCCGGTGGTGAGACCCAGCGGCTCGCCCTGGCCGGCGCCCTCGCGCTCGAGCCCAGCGTGCTGCTCCTCGACGAGCCGACCGCCATGCTCGACCCGGACAGCGCGGCGGCCGTCCGGCGCTCCATCGCCGCCGTGCTGTCCTCGGCACGGCTCACGACCGTGGTCGTCGAGCATGTCCTCGGTCCGTGGGTCGACCTCGTCGACCGGCTGGTCGTCCTCGACGCCGACGGACGGATCGTCGCCGACGGGGCGGTGGCCGACGTGCTCGCCCGGGAGCGAGGGGCCCTCGTCGACATGGGCATCTGGGTCCCGGGCGCGCCGCCGCCCGAGCCGACCTCGATCCCGGCCTCGCTGGTGGCGCCCGGGGGTACGGGCGGCGCGGGAACGGCATACGTCGGGCGAGTGGTGCGCGCCTCGGTCCTGCGCGTCGACCGGAGCGTCCGGCTCCTCGACGGGGCGACCCGGACGAGTCGCGCGCTCGACACCGACCGGCCGCTCACGCCGGAGCCCGGGACGAGCACGGCCGTCGTCGGCCCCAGCGGGTCGGGGAAGTCGACCCTGCTGCTCACCCTCGCCGGCTTCCTCACCCCGACGACCGGCACCGTCACCGTCAGCCCCGTCAGGGTGAAGAGGTCACGTAGGCACGCCATTGCCGGGATAGACCCGACGGGCGGGACGGGTGGGCCGGACGGGCCGGAGGTCCCGGTGGGCGAGCTGTCGTCGCCTGAGCTGGCGGCCGTGATGGCGTGGGTACCCCAGTGGTCGAGCTCGACGGTCGCCACCCACTCGGTTCTCGACGAGATGCTCGTGACGACGCGGGCCCTGCACCGGGACGAGGCCGAGGCGACCGCGCGGGCCCACGAGCTGCTGGGCGCCCTGGGCCTCGGCCACCTCGAGCGCGCCGACCCCCGTGAGCTCTCCGGGGGGGAGCAGCGCCGGCTCGCCCTCGCCGCGGCGGTCCTGCACGGACCGGACCTGCTCCTCGCCGACGAGCCCACGGTCGGGCAGGACCGGCATACCTGGGCAGCCGTCATGGGCATCATCGATGCCCACCGCCGCGGCGGCGGGACGAGCATCGTCGCCACCCACGACCCGGCCACGATCGCCGCCGCCGACCGACGGCTCGACCTCGCCGCGCCGCCACCGCTGCCTCCCGAACCCGAGCGCCGCCGCCCGCTGGCCTCCCGGGCCGGTCCCCTGGCGCTCATCGGCGGAGCCCTGCTCGCGGTCCCCGCCGGGGTCGTCTCGCCGCGGTGGACGACGTCGCTGGCCGTCATCGCGGTCCAGGCGGCCCTCGTCGCCCTCGCCCTCCTCGCCCCCGGCCACGGCCCGGGCCCCCGCGGCCGGCTGCGCCGCCTCGCCCTGCGGATCAGCCCCGGCCTGCTCGGCGCGCTCTCGGTCGGCTGGTCGACGTGGTTGCTCGCCGGACACGACGTCGCCACGGCGGCCACGGTCGCCCTGCGGGTGGTCATCATCGTCCTGCCGTCGGCGGCGCTCATCCCGCTCGTGGACCCCGACGAGCTCGGCGACCACCTGGGCCAGCGGCTGCGGCTGCCCTCACGTCCGGTCGTGGCGGTCGCCGCGGCCCTCCAACGGGTCCACACCTTCGGCGCCATCTGGTCCGAGATCGGGCGGGCCCGGCGGATCCGCGGGCTCGCCGTCGACCGTCGCTCACCGAGGACGGTGCTGGCCCACCTCTCGGCACTCACCATCGGCCTGCTCGTCCGCTCCCTCACCTCGGCCGCCGAGCTCGCGGTCGCGATGGACGCCCGCGGGTTCGCGACGGCCGACCGGCGGACCTGGTATGCCGCCGCCCCGTGGCGGTGGGCCGACTGGCTCGTCGTCGTGGCCTCGTTCGGTCCGATCGCCGTGGCGCTCACCGTCCGGTGACCCGGGCCGACCCACGAGAAGGCCGCCGACGGCACCGCTCACGGCACGACGTCCCCACGACGGCACGACGTCCCCACCACGGCACAACCGATCTATGGTCGGACGGTGAGACGAGTCGGGGTGAGGCGCCTTCGGCTGGGGGCCGTGGCCGCCGTCGCGCTGCTCACCGCCTCCTGCACACAGTCCTCGGTGGGCCCGGGGTCGGGGGCCTCGTCCGGCGCGTCCGTATCGTCCGCGCCCGTCGACACCGCGCCCACCGACTCCGCGGCCACCTCACCCCCCTCGGCCGGCCCCGCCGGTACGGCGGACTGGCCGACGTACCACCGGACCAACGACCGGGCCGGGGCGGTCGCCGACCTGCCGGCCGTGCACCGGCTCAGCCCCGCGTGGACGAGCAGGCTCGACGCCGAGGTCTACGGCCAGCCGCTCGTCGTCGGGGACCTCGTCCTGGCGGCGACCGAGAACAACACCGTGTACGGGATCGTCCGGGCCACCGGCCGCATTCGGTGGCGGCGCCACCTGGGCACGCCCGTGCGCCGTAGGGACCTGCCCTGCGGCAACATCGACCCCCTCGGCATCACCGGCACGCCCGCCTACGACGAGTCCACCGGCTCGGTCTTCGTCGTCACCGAGACGACCGGGGCCCATCACACCCTCGTGGCACTCGACGCGGTCACCGGGACCGAGCGGTGGCGCCGAGCCCTCGACGTCACCTCCCATGACCGCCGGGCCGAGCAGCAGCGCGGGGCGCTGGCCGTCGCCAACGGCCGCGTCTATGCGCCCTTCGGCGGGCTCTACGGCGACTGTGGCGACTACGTCGGCTACGTCACCGCGACGCCGGTCGGCGGCGCGGGCGCCACCACCTGGTATGCCGTCCCCACCCGTCGGGAGGGTGGGATATGGGCACCGTCCGGGGTGGCCGTGGGTTCCGCGGGGGACGTCTGGGTCGCCGTCGGCAACGGCGCCAGCACCCACGGGCGCTATGACGGCAGCGACTCGGTGCTGAGGCTCTCGTCCGATCTCTCCCGGCGGCTGGACTTCTTCGCGCCGGCCACCTGGGCGGCACAGAACGCCACGGACACCGATCTCGGCAGCACCGGCCCGCTGCTCCTCGGCACCGACCGGGTCCTCGTGTCGGGCAAGGGAGCGGAGGTCTTCCTCCTCGACTCCGCTCACCTCGGCGGGATCGGCGGCGAGCTGGCCCGGCTGACCGGATGCGCGGGGTACGGCGGCGGCGCCTGGGACGCCGCCGCGCATGCGGCCTTCGTCCCGTGCGCGGACGGGGTGCTGCGGATCGGCGTCGGTTCGCGGAGCCTGCGCCGGGGCTGGAAGGCCCCGCGGACCGTCACCGGGTCGCCGGTCGTCGGCCGGGGTGCCGTCTGGGCGCTCGACCCGGTTGCCGGCCGGCTCCACGTCCTCGACGAGAGGACCGGTCACGAGATCGCGGCCGCCCGCACCGGGACGGCGACCCGGTTCGCCTCGCCCGTCCTCAGCGGCCGGCTCGTGCTCGTGCCGACCCTGTCCGGGGTCAGCGCACTCACGATCTCCTGAGCCTCGGTGGGGAGACGGCCCGTGACCAGCGGGCTCAGGGGTAGCCGGCCCCCCGAGCGGTCCCGTCCCCGACCCCGCCGCCCCCGCCGTCCCGGGCTGTGGCCAGATCGCCGCGCAGGCCGGAGAGGACCGAGAACTGGTCGTACCCGACCGTGATCATCCGGAACCCCCGGGCCGTCCACTTCGCGGCCAGGGTCGGGTCGGCGTGGATGCCCGGCACGACCCCGTGCCGTTCGCAGGCGGCAAGGATCCGGTCGATGGCGTCGGTGAAACGCGCGTCGTCGTGATCGGTCTCCGGCGGCAGGCCGAGCGTGAGGGACAGGTCGACCGGGCCGACGTAGACGGCGTCGACACCCGGGACGGCGAGGATCTCGTCGAGGTTCTCCAGCGCTTCGACCGTCTCGATCATGACGATGCAGGCGACCGTCCGGTTGGCCACCCTGGCGTAGTCGTCGCTGTAGCGGCTGACCGCGGCCACCGGCCCGTAGCTGCGTGACCCCTCCGGGGCATAGCGGCTGGCCGAGACGGCCGAGCGCGCCCCCTCGGCGTCGTTGACCATCGGGACGATGACGGCCAGGGCGCCGGCGTCCAGGGCCCGCCCGATCGCCATCGGGTGGTTCGTCGAGACCCGGGCCACCGGGATCGCGCCCGCGGCCTCCGCGGCCTGCATCATGGCCAGCGCCTCCGGCTCCGAGGCGATGCCGTGCTGGAGGTCGACGACGACGTAGTCGTAGCCGATCCGGGCCGCGGCCTCGGCCGTCATCGGCTCGCGAAGGAACATCCACGCGCCGAGCGCCGGCCGGTCGCTCCAGCGGTCCTTGAGGGTCGGGATAGCCATGGACGCAACCTAGTCCGGCCGGTGCCGACGGCGCCGTGACGACCGCCACGCGGCCGGGTGCGGCATACCCTCTCGTCATGCCGCCCGCCCCACCCACCGCTCGCGACCGCATCCCACGCGAGATCTGGGTCCTCATCGCGGCGGCGTTCGTCATCGCGCTCGGCTTCGGGCTCATCGCCCCGGTCCTGCCCCAGTTCGCCCAGAGCTTCGGGGTCGGCGCGACCGCCAGCGCCGTCGTCATCAGTGCTTTCGCGTTCTTCCGGCTCGTCTTCGCGCCCGGTGGCGGACGGCTCATCGCCCGGGTCGGGGAGCGCCCGGTCTACCTCCTCGGCCTGGTCATCGTGGCCATCTCGACCGGCGCGACCGCCTTCGCGCAGTCGTACTGGCAGCTGCTCGTCTTCCGCGGACTCGGCGGCATCGGGTCGACGATGTTCACCGTCTCCGCCGTGGCGCTCATCGTCCGGCTCGCGCCGCCGGCGATCCGGGGCCGGGTGTCCTCGGCGTACGGGTCGGCCTTCCTGCTCGGTGGGATCGGTGGCCCGGCCGTGGGCGGGACCCTCGGCAGCCTCGGCCTGCGGGTGCCCTTCCTCGTGTATGCCGTCGCCCTCCTTCTCGCGGCCGCCCTCGTCGCCGGGTTCATCCGGGCCGACGCCCTGCGACCCAAGGAGGGGGCGCCCGTCCTGCCGGTCATGACGGTTCGGGACGGTTTGCAGGACAAGGCCTATCGCTCGGCGCTGGGCTCCGGCTTCGCCAACGGTTGGGTGAACTTCGGCGTTCGCAACGCGATCCTGCCGCTCTTCGCGACGGCCGTCATCGGCAAGGAGACGTGGGTGGCGGGCATGGCGCTCGCCGTGTTCGCGACCGGCAACGCCATCGGACTCACCTTCTCCGGGCGGGCCTCGGACCGGGTCGGGCGGCGCCCGTTCATCATCGGCGGCCTGCTCGTCAGCGGCGCGGCCACGGCGGTGACGGGCCTGGCGTCCAGCCTGCCGACCCTGGTCGCCGTCTCGGTCGTCGCGGGCATCGGTGCGGGCACCCTCAACCCCGCTCAGCAGGCGGCGCTCGCCGACATCGTCGGCCGGGACCGCAACGGTGGCCGGGCGCTCGCGGCATTCCAGATGTCGCAGGACTTCGGCAGCATCGTCGGGCCGATCCTCACCGCCCTCCTCGTCGACCACGTCAGCTTCGGGCTCGCGTTCGCGGTGGCCGGGGCGATCGGCGTCGCGGCGGCGCTGCCATGGGTCGCCACCCGCGAGACCCTGCACGGCCACGTCGGGTCGGAGGACCGGCGCTCGGGGGACACCGACGACGTCGCCCGAGTCGTCGACCCCACCGGTGGCGGGGAACCCCCGGTGCCGGGCTCTCGCTGACGTAGGACCGGGCGCCCGCGGGCTAGGGTGCCGAGGTGGCCGAGTGTCTGTTCTGTGCCGTCGCCGCCGGGGACGCCGGGGCCACCGTCGTGTGGTCCGACGACCGGTTCGTCGCGTTCCTCGACCACCGCCCCGTCTTCAAGGGCCACGTCCTGCTCGTCCCGCGGGACCACCACGTCACCCTGCCGGACCTCCCGGCCGGGCTGCGCGACCCGTTCCTCGCGGCGACCCAGCGAATCGCGGCCGCGATGGTCGACGCCCTCGGCGCCCAGGGGTCGTTCGTCGCGATGAACAACATCGTCTCGCAGTCGGTCCCGCATCTGCACTGTCACGTCGTGCCCCGGACCAAGGGCGACGGCCTGCGCGGCTTCTTCTGGCCGCGGACGAGGTATACCGACGACGCCGAGCTGGCGTCGTATGCCGCCCGGCTGAGCGCCGCCCTCGGCCCTGCGTAGCCGCCCTCAACCACTCGCGCGCCCCCAGGTTCGCAACGTACGGTCCGAGGATGAGCATCCGACTCGGCTACCAGATCCCCAACTTCAGCTACCCGGGCGGCGACCCGGCGGGCATCGTCCCCAGCGTCGTCCGGCAGGCCCGCGAGGCGGAGGGCGCCGGCTACGACGCCGTCTTCGTGATGGACCACTTCTACCAGCTGCCGGGGATCGGGGACCCGGATCGCCCGATGCTCGAGGCGTACACCCTCCTCGGTGCCCTGGCGACGGCGACGCAGCGGGTCCAGCTCTCGACGCTCGTCACGGGGAACACCTACCGCAACCCCACGCTTCTCGCGAAGGCGGTCACCACCCTCGACATGGTGAGCGGCGGCCGGGCCGTTCTCGGCCTCGGCGCCGGCTGGTTCGAGCTCGAGCACACCCAGCTCGGCTTCGAGTTCGGGACGTTCACCGACCGGTTCAACCGGCTCGACGAGGCGCTCCAGATCATCGTCCCCATGCTGCGCGGCGAGCGACCGACGTTCTCCGGCGACTGGTACCGCACCGAGAACGCCATGAACGAGCCACGGATGCGCGACGACCTGCCGATCCTCATCGGCGGTGCGGGCGAGAAGAAGACCTTCCGGTATGCCGCCCGATACGCGGCCCATCTCAACATCATCTGCAATGCGTCGGACATCCCGCAGAAGCTGGACGCCCTGACGCAGCGCTGTGACGAGGAGGGCCGCGACCGGTCCAGCCTGGAGACCAGCTACCTCGCCTTCGTCATGATGGACGAGGACGGCGACAAGGCGCGGGCGATGCACAAGGACTTCCTCCTCTCCCGCGGCGTCGACCTGGACACCCTCGACGACGACGCGCGCCGCCTCGCGACCGACCGTCAGTTCGTCGGTACCCCCGAGCAGGTCGCCGAGCAGGTGCAGACCCGGGTCCTCGACGCCGGGATCGACGGGATCATCTTCAACATGATCGGCAACGGCCACGAGGCGGGCGTCATCGAGATGGCCGCGGCGGCCATCGGCCCGCTGGTCGGCAAGGGCTGACCCCGCCGCCGCGTTCGGGCGGCGTTCAGGAAGCCTCCCTACCGTCGATGCGCCGGGGCGGAGCCGGCCGGGCCAGCGGGGTCGGCAGTGCAGGCAGGGTCCGGCGAGACCAGGCGGGACCATGCGGGAAGAGGCGGACGGGTGCGCATCGGGACGCGACGGCTGACGGCGATGATCGGAGCGGCGGCCGCGGCGGCCGCGCTCGCGGGGTGCGCGGCGGGCTCTGCCGTCGGCCCCGTCGCGACCACCGGCGCGGCGCCGACCCCGTCAGCCGGGACGGCCTTCGACATGGCGCTCTCGCCGGCGGTCCGCTCGATCCTCTTCACCGACGAGCACGGTCGACACCTCACCCTCGGCTCCCTCGCCGGCTCCGACCTCGTCATCGCGGACTTCATGACCGACTGTCAGGAGGTCTGCCCGATGACGAGCGTCAACATGCGCGATGCCGCGGCCGCGGCCGCGAAGGCGGGGCTGGACGCGAGCAGGGTCCGCTTCCTCGAGATCACCATCGACCCGCGGCGGGACACCGTCGCCAAGCTCGCGGCCTACCAGAAGCTCTATGGGGCCGCGCCCAACTGGGACTTCCTCACCGCGTCCCCGGCGGACATCGCCACCCTGTGGCGGTCGCTCGGCGTGGCCGTGACGAAGGTCCCCCAGGGAACACCACCGGCGAAGGACTGGCTGACCGGGCGGCCCCTCACCTACGACCTCCAGCACCAGGACGTCGTCTTCGTGGTCGACGGACGCGGCCACGAACGGTGGCTCGAGCAGGGGACCCCGGCGACGTTGGGCGCCCGGCCACCATCGGTGCTGGGCCGCTACCTCAATGAGGCGGGGCGAGCCAACCTCGCCTCACCTCAGGGCGCCACGTGGACGGTCGCCGACATCGACGGGGCCCTCGCGTGGCTCACCGGGATCCGCGTCGGCTGACGGCCCGCCCACCCTCGCAGACCCGGCCGGAGCCGCCGGGCGGACGGTCCCGGGCCGCCCGAGCGAACGGGCCGCTTGACGACGACGCCCTTCGGGAACACAATCCAAAGTTGAGTCGTTAACGCTCATGAATACCGAGCGGTTCGCCCGCAGGGTAGCCGCTCGGTATCCCGGATAGACCCGCAACCAGACCGTCCCAACACCAGGAGGTACCCACCATGACGACCACGTTCGACCCCCTCCGCGAGATGGACCGCTTCTTCTCCGCGGCCACCCGCACCCCGGCGACCACGGCGATGCCGATGGACCTCTACCGCGACGGCGAGAACTTCGTCGCCTGCATCGACCTCCCCGGCGTCGACCCGGGCACGATCGACGTCGACGTCGAGGACCGCACGATGACGGTTCGTGCCGAGCGGCGCACCGAGAAGGACGCTGACGTTCAGTGGCTTTCGCACGAGCGCCCGAGCGGCACGTTCGCCCGCCAGCTCACCCTCGGCTACGGCGTGGCGCTCGACAGGATCGCGGCCGAGTACAAGGACGGTGTCCTCACCCTCACCATCCCGGTGGCCGATGAGGCCAAGCCGCGCAAGATCGCGGTGGCCCACGCAGGGTCCCCCGAGACCATCGAGGCAGGCGTCTGACCGACCTCCGCGGGTCTGACCGACCTCGGCGGCCGAGATCGTCGGTGCGGTCGGGCGTGCAGGGGCGCCACCGCTCCGACAACCAGACGGCCCCGGACGGGTACCTTCCGTCCGGGGCCGTCGCTCGCTCGCGGTGAGCCGGGGTCGGCTACACCTCCCGAGGAGCCTCGTCCTCGTCGTCGTCGGACACCTCGAGGTGCTGCTCGAGGACGTCGGCCTCGTCGGCGCCCTCGGGAAGGGTGAACACCTCGTCCTCCATGGGGCGGCCGTCGTCGGCCTCGGCGAGCCGAGCGTCCTCGGCCCGCTCGAAGGTGCCCTCGTCGGTCCAGTCGACGGCGTCGGGGCCGGTCGGTCGGTCGATGTCACCGGTGCCTGGGTGCGTCGTTCCCGTCATGTCGAACCTCCTCGATCCGCGGTGCAGCTCGAAGATCTCCTGGCCCTTCGACTGTACCCGCGCCACGGCGCGACACGCCCAGCCCGCCGACGCCCTCGCTCGCCCCCCGGGCAGGCCGCGCGAGCCGGCCCGCTGTGGCCCACGGCATACCGGCTTGGCCGGGTGAGGTGGAAGCATCGGTGGCATGGGAGGTGTCGCATCATGACCACCACGAAGGAAGCGGCCGCGCAGTTCCTCGAGAGTCGACGGATCGCCGTGACGGGGGTGTCCCACGCGCCGAAGGGCCACGGCAGCAACGCCGTCTACACCTGGCTGCGAACCAACGGCTACGAGGTCTTCGCCGTCAACCCCACCGTCGAGGAGGTCGAGGGTGACCCGGCCTACCCCGACCTGCTCGCCATCCCCGGCGGCGTCGACGCCGTCGTCATCGGGACGGCCCCGCAGCACGCCCAGGGGACGATGGAGGAGGCGTCGGAGCTCGGCATCGACAAGGTCTGGATGCACCGGTCGTTCGGCGGCGGATCGGTCTCCCAGACCGCCGCCGACTGGGGGCGCGAGCGCGGGATGACCGTCATCGACGGTGGTTGCCCCCTCATGTTCGCCCCCGCCGGCGACAAGGGGCACAAGTTCATGTGTCGGGTCCTCACCTGGACCGGCAAGGTGCCGCGCACGGTCTAGCGCCCGCGCGTCAGGCCGGTCGGTCGTCCGTCAGTCGCCCGGTTCCTCCGGCTGAGCCACCCAGGCCGAGAACACCGGTATGCCGTCCCATGGGTCCGGCTCCGCACCTCGGGGCGCGGTGGGGCGGGCGACGGCGACGACCGCATACGGGTGGGCGAAGCGCAGCCTGGCGACCCGCAGCGGGCCCTCCTCGGCGACGACGGCCGACGTCCGCGCCGTGACCGCGGTGACGGCAGCCGCCTCGAAGCCCTCCCGGTGGTAGCGGGCCACGACCGACTGACGAGCCTCGATGGCGAGGCCGGCGGCGTCGACGAGCCGGCCGAGCACCGGCCCGGCCGCAGCGAAACCGAGGCGCGGGTCGGCCATGAGGTCGAGGTCCGCCCGGGCCGACCACGCCGGCAGGGTGACCTCGGTGACCCGCCCGTGGTGACGTTCGGCCGGTGAGACCGTCGCGGTCGTCTCGGCGACCGTCCAGGCAGGGCCGTCGCCGAGAGGGAGGTCCCCGAGGGAGACCCGTGCCGGCCGCGAGGACGCGATCTCGTGGGCGGCGGCCACGACGTCGACGGGTGCCACCCCGGGGTCGGCGATGACCGACCACACGTCGAGCCCCTCGGCGCGGGCGACGTGGACGGCGACCCGCCCGACCGCGGAGTCGGCGACCCAGCCGCCGTGTCCGACGCCGGGCGTGGCCCGCAGCGCGCGGATCACCATGCCCGTGAACGGCCCTGCCCCCAGCCGTTCCGCCGGCGTCGTCCCGAACGGCTCACGCCAGCCCACCTTGCAGGCCAGGGCGTTCGCCAGGGTGAGGAGGACGCTCGGGTCGAGGGAGATCGGGTACCGGGTGATGAGGCCCTCGGTCCGGCTGCGCGCCCACGCGTCGGCCGCCTCCTGGGTCGGCATCGGTCCGCTGGTGACCTCTCCCGGTAAGGCCTCGAGGAACGCCGAGACCCGCTCGGTGAGCCGGTCCTCGCGGACCCAGGCGGCGAAGGCGTTGAGGACGACAGGATGGGGCGCCGCGACGAGCCGGTCGGCGACCGCGAGTGCCTCGCCCCGCGGCATACCGAGGGCGGCGTCGAGCTCCGGCGGCGGCTCGTGCGGCTCTGCGGCGCGGGCGACGGTGGCGAGCAGCAGCCAGACGCCGAGCGGCGAGGTGACCCGTTGGGCACTGCCGGGCAGGGACTGCAGGCGGCGCGCGAGCGCGGCGAGCGCCGCGGGAAGGTTCGTGCTCATCGACGCCTCGGGCTCAGCCGTGCGCGAGGTCGACGACGAGCCGAGGAGGCCCGGTGAGGGCGAAGGCCCGGAAGGCCCGCCTGTGGTCACGGACCCCGATGAAGGTCTGGCCCATCCCCTCGAAGCCCCCGAAGAGCACGCCGGACTGGGCGATGGCGGTCCCGGCCAGCGCGGACGGCCCGACCTCCGATGGTTGGGGGTCGCCGGCCTCCGGGTAGCTCAGCCCCGTGACGACCACCTCGAGGTAGGCCGCACCGAGCACGTCGACGGGATCCCCGCTCGGGTCGCCGATCGGCTGGCTGACGTAGCGCACCCGGAAGCCCGGCCGACCGGTCCCGGAGAACTCGTAGACGACCCGGTCGTACGCGTCGTGGCGCCCCACCCGCACCGCGACGCCCACGACGGCGGCGTTGACCGCGGGGAAGGCCGGCGAGGTGACCTGGGTGAGGGCGAACCCCGATGGGAGCGACGGGGTCGGCGAGGGGCTCGTCGTCGCCGTGGTGGTCTCGGTGACCGTCGTCGTGGTGGTCGGTGTGGCGGTCGTCGACGGAGCCGTCGTCGTGGGTGTCGGCCCGGAGCCGCCCGAGCATCCGGACAGGGCCAGCGCCACCGCGGCCAGGGCGGTGGCCCACCGGGGCCGTCGCATCCGGGTCTCTCGCATCGGGGTCCCTCGCATGACGACCTCCTCCGGGTCCGCGTGCCACCTCCAGGTTAGGGACCGCCCGGGGTCGGCGGGACCGGCTGTGCCCGCCGTCACGGGTGCTCGGGGTCGACACGGCTTGAACCTCTCGCTACGTCAGCTCCTAGCGTCGATGGTGGAGGTGAGCACCGTGACCGGTACGGAGTCGCTCGACCCGGATGTGCTTCGGGCGGTCGAGCTGTTGGGTGACGCGGACCCGGAGGTCCGGCTGGCGTCGGCCATCAAGCTGGGGGAGCGGCAGGCCCTCGCGGGGGTGCCCGGCCTGGTCGACAGGCTGGGCGCCGAGCGGGAGTTCTTCATCCGCGAGGCGGTGACCTGGGCCCTGCTGCGGATGACCGAGGAGGCGCTGCCCCACGTGCGGCGGGCGCTGCGCGACCCGCGGTGGGTTGCACGGATGCAGGCCGCCCACGTGCTCAGCAAGCTCGGCCGTCGCGCGGATGCAGAGCTTCTGCTGCCGCTCGTTCACGACGAGGTGGACGCCGTGGCGGCCCGCGCCTACTGGGCGGCCGGACAGACCGGGAACCCGTTGGTCGTGCCTGCCCTGGTCGGTGAGCTCGGCCGCGGCGACTCCGAGCACCGGACAGCGCTGAGTGGGGCGCTGGCCGAGCTCGGTGACGTGGCGGTCCCCGCACTCGTCGCGGCCCTGGGTGAGAGCGAGGCGCCGCACGTGCGCCGGCACGCGGCGGACACGTTGGCGCTCATGGGGTCGCCGGGCGCCGACCGGGCGGCGCTGGCGCTTGCCGAGGCGGCGCGCGGGTCCGGCGGGGAGGCGAGGCTGGCGGCGCTCAACGCCCTCGGTCAGCTGCGTCCTGCGTATGCCGGCCGCGTCGTGGCGGGCTTCGCCGACTCGGCGGACCCCCTCATGCGGCGTCTGGCCTCCCGGCTCGTCGAGCGTCGCGGCGGACGGGCGGCCGGCCGCACCGCCGGTAGGGACGATCGACCCGTCCCGCGGACCCGCTCGCGGCCCACCGGTCACGGGCCGGGGGAGGGGATGGTTGCCGCGGCGCCGGGTGTCCTCGTGGAGGTGCGTTGTGAGAGCGACCTCGTCGCGAAGAGCCCGACCCTCGCGGCCCTGGCGGAGGGGATCGCCGGTGCTGCCGCGGAGCGCCCCGACCTGGAGCGGGAGGCGCTGCTCGGGCTCGAGGTGGACGGACACGCCGTGGGTGCGGCCCTGGCCGAGCTCGGGGAGGCGAGTGGTGAGTCGGTGGTCCTCGGCAGCGTCGTCCGGCTGCCCGGCCGCACCGCGGCATACCTGCCTCGGGTCGCCGACGGGCATCCGCCGCGGGTCGGCGCTCTCGTCGCCTACGAGGGTGGGGTCGGAACCGACGACGTCGTCCGGTCGATCGCGCTCCAGGTCGCAGTGTGCGCGCCGCGGCACCTCACGCGTGCGGACGTCCCGCCGGAGGCCCTCGCGGCGGCCTACGCCGAGGCGGCGCGGGCCGCCAGCGCCGCGGGGAAGCCGCAGGGCCTGGTCTCCCGGATCGCCGCCGGGAAGGTCGAGCAGCTGGTCCACGAGAGCGTGCTGATGGAGCAGGTCAGCGTGGCGGATCCCGGTCGGGTGGTGAAGGACCTGCTCTACGGCAAGGGCGTCAAGATCACGGGGTTCGCCCGGCTGCACGTGGCGAACGGCTCACCTGGAGACGGGTCGCCACCACCCTGAGCCGGTCGTCGCCGGAGGCGACCGCCTCGGCGATCGCGGTGTCGGCGACGCCGCCCGACAGCCTCCCGAGGGAGAGCAGGGCCGCGAGGCGGACCTCCGGTTCCGGGTCGGTCAGGGCGGTGGCGAGGGCCGGCCCGGCTGCGGCGTTGCCGATGAAGCCGAGGACGGCGGCGGCGTGCTCGCGGACGGGCCGGTCCGGCGAGCTCAGGCGCGCGGTGACTGCCGGGACGGCGGCGTCGCCGAGGACGGCGAGAGCATCGGAGACCGCCGTGCGCCGTTCGTCGTCGTCGGCTCCCAGGCGCGCGACGAGGGCGTCCAGCGACCCGGCGCCGCCGATGCTGCCCAACGCGTGGGCGGCCGCCGTCGCGACCGACCGGTCGGCGTCGGCGAGCAGGGGGACCAGGGCCGGGGTCACCTGCGGGTCGCGCAGCTTGGCGAGGACGAGGAGCATCCGGGTGCGCACCCCGGGGTCGTCGTCGGTCAGGTGCGAGGTCAGCAGGGGAACGGCATCGGGCCCGTGCTGGGCGACGGCCCAGGCCAGGATCCCGTGGACGCCCGGCTCGTCCTCGTCCACGAGCTGCTGGACGAGGACCGGCAGCGGGGCCAGGGTCGGGGCGTCGAGCGCGGCGCGGAGGCGGACGAGTGGCTCCCCGTGCTCCAGGCGGGTGATGAGGGCGATCAGGGCCAGGACGTCCTCCCATCCCGTCTCGGCGCCTCCCTGCACGTTGCGCAGTCGCCGCAGCAGCTCCTGGTCGGCGGCGATCCGCCGCTGGACCACCTCGACGTGCCGGGCCAGCGCGTCGGCGGCGTCGAAGGCGGGGTCGTCCAGCGCCGCCCGTACCTCGGCGAGGCTGAGGCCGAGTGAGGTGAGGTGCTGCACGGCGAGCAGCCGGCGAAGATCCTGCTCCGAGTACAGGCGGTGCTCACCGGTGGTCCGTCCACTCGGGACGAGCAGACCCAGGTCGTCGTAGTACCGCAGCGTCCGCACGGACAGTCCCGTGCGGCGAGCCATGTCGCCGATCCTGAGGGTGGCCGCTGCCATGCCACCACGGTAGGCCCGGTTCCCGGCTCGTTCCCCGCCTCGCCGTCGACCGGGGGAACAACGGGACCGACCCAAGAGTTGAGTCATGTGAACGCAAGTTTGCGGCGTTGGGTTTGCTCACGGCGTACCCGACCGACTAACTTGCGTGAGAGCAACTCAACCCGGGCCTCCCGCCCGGCCCGAGCACCACCACGACAGAGCATCACAAGGAGCGTTCACCATGGCACGTGCGGTCGGAATCGACCTCGGTACCACCAACTCGGCCGTCGCCGTCCTCGAGGGCGGGGAGCCGACCATCATCGCGAACGCCGAGGGCGGGCGCACGACGCCGTCCGTCGTCGCATTCTCCAAGGGTGGTGAGGTCCTCGTCGGCGAGATCGCCAAGCGCCAGGCCGTCACCAATGCGGACCGGACGATCCGGTCGGTCAAGCGGCACATGGGCACCGACTGGAAGTCCGAGGACATCGACGGCAAGCACTACAACGCCCAGGAGATCAGCGCCCGCATCCTGCAGAAGCTCAAGCGCGACGCGGAGGCCTACCTCGGCGAGAGCGTCACCGACGCCGTCATCACCGTGCCCGCGTACTTCGACGACCACGAGCGGCAGGCCACCAAGGAGGCCGGCGAGATCGCGGGCCTCAACGTCCTGCGGATCATCAACGAGCCGACCGCGGCCGCTCTCGCCTACGGGCTCGACAAGGGCAAGGAGGACGAGCTCATCCTCGTCTTCGACCTCGGCGGCGGAACCTTCGACGTCTCCCTCCTCGAGGTCGGCAAGGACCCCGAGGACGGGTTCTCGACGATCCAGGTCAAGGCGACGAGCGGCGACAACAAGCTCGGCGGTGACGACTGGGACGACCGGATCGTCCAGCACCTGCTGACGACGGTGAAGAGCACCTCCGGCATCGACCTGGCCAAGGACAAGATCGCCATGCAGCGGCTGCGTGACGCCTCGGAGCAGGCGAAGAAGGAGCTCTCCGGCGCGTCGAGCACCAACATCTCGCTGCAGTACCTCTCGATGTCCGAGAACGGCCCGATCCACCTCGACGAGACGCTCTCGCGCGCCCAGTTCGAGCAGATGACCAAGGACCTGCTCGACCGGACCCGGCAGCCGTTCCAGACCGTGATCAAGGATGCCGGGATCTCGCTCAGCGACATCGCGCACGTCGTCCTCGTCGGCGGCTCCACCCGGATGCCGGCCGTGACCGCGCTCGTCAAGGAGCTCACCGGCGGCCAGGAGCCCAACAAGGGCGTCAACCCCGACGAGGTCGTCGCGCTCGGCGCCTCGCTCCAGGCCGGTGTTCTCAAGGGTGAGCGCAAGGACGTGCTGCTCATCGACGTCACGCCGCTCTCGCTCGGCATCGAGACCAAGGGCGGGTTGTTCACCAAGCTCATCGAGCGCAACACGGCCATCCCGACCAAGCGCTCCGAGGTGTTCTCGACCGCCGAGGACAACCAGCCGAGCGTGCTCATCCAGGTCTTCCAGGGAGAGCGCGAGATCGCCCAGCAGAACAAGGCGCTCGGCACCTTCGAGCTGGCGGGCATCGCCCCCGCGCCCCGCGGCATTCCGCAGATCGAGGTGACCTTCGACATCGACGCCAACGGCATCGTGCACGTCACCGCGAAGGACCGCGGGACCGGCAAGGAGCAGAAGATCACCATCTCCGGCGGCTCGGCCCTGTCCAAGGACGAGATCGAGAAGATGGTCAAGGACGCCGAGGCGCACGCCGAGGAGGACCGTGTGCGGCGTGAGGAGACCGAGGCGCGCAACCTGGGCGAGGGTCTGGTCTTCTCGACCGAGAAGTTCCTCGACGAGAACACCGACAAGCTCTCCGAGGAGTCCCGCAAGCCGGTCGACGAGGCGCTCGCCGCCCTCAAGGAGGCCATCAAGGCCGACTCCGGCGCGAGCACCGAGGACATCAACGCCAAGATCAAGACGCTCAACGACGAGTCCCAGAAGATGGGGGCCGCGATGTATGCCGCGGCCGGTGACGAGTCCGGCGACGCCGGCGCCTCCGACGAGCAGGCCGGTTCCTCCGGGGCCGACGACTCGTCGGCCGACGGCGACGTGGTGGACGCCGAGGTCGTCGACGACGACGAGGAGAACAAGTGACCGACACCCCTCGTGAGGATGCGGCCGGCGAGTGGCGCGCGTTCGACGCCGAGGCCGTGACGATCGAGGACGTCGTCAACACCGAGGTCGTCAACGACGAGCCCACGACCCGCGAGGAGGCGGCCGCCGACGCGGCCGCCCCCTCGGGGGAGGGCCGGCCCGACGGGTCCGCGGACTCTGCGGACGCAGCGGGCGGTTCGGCTGGCGGTTCGGCGGGCACCGCGAGCGCGGTGCACCCCGATACGACCCTCGCCGCCGAACGGCTCGCCGACCTCCAGCGGCTCCAGGCCGAGTACGTCAACTACAAGCGCCGGGTCGACCGTGACCGGGGCGCGATGCAGGAGCGGGCCGTCCGTGACGTCCTGGAGTCGGTGCTGCCGGTCCTCGACGACATCCACGCCGCACGCGAGCACGGGGACCTGGCCGACGGGCCCTTCGCGGCGATCGCCGACAAGCTCGAGACCAGCCTCGGCCGGTTCGGCCTGGCCCGGTACGGCGAGATCGGCGAGGTCTTCGACCCGCTCGAGCACGAGGCGCTCATGCACGTGCAGTGGGACCAGTCCCACCGCGACAACCCGGCGCTGCCCGACGACGCCGACGCCACGCTCGTCGTCCAGGTGCTTCAGCCCGGCTACCGTGCGGGCGAGCAGGTCCTGCGACCGGCTCGCGTCGCGGTGGCCGATCCCGAGTAGCCCGCCAACGACCCACCCAGAGGGGAACATGTTGACGAGGACGTGAGGTTGTCAGGCAGCCCCACAGTCGTGACGACATGGTTGAAAGGAGGACGCCGATGGCCCAGCAGGACTGGTTCGAGAAGGACTTCTACGCGATCCTCGGCGTCTCCAAGGACGCCGACCAGGCCGAGATCAAGAAGGCCTACCGCAGGCTCGCCCGCAAGCACCACCCCGACCAGAACGCCGGGGACGCCGCGGCCGAGCAGAGGTTCAAGGACATCGGCGAGGCGCACGCCGTCCTCGCCGACCCCAAGCAGCGCGAGGAGTATGACGCCGTCCGCCAGATGTCCCGTGGTGGCGCCCGGTTCACCGCCGGCGGCCCCGGTGGTGGCGGCGGCTTCGACGACCTCTTCGGTGCCTTCAGTGACGGCGGCCAGCGGGTGCGGTTCAGCACCGGCGGTCCGGGCTTCGGCGGAGGGTATGCCGGTGCCGGTGCCGGTGAGGCCGACATCAACGACCTGCTGGCCCAGATGTTCCGGGGCGGCGGCGCAGCACCGGGCGGCGGCTTCGGGGGCCCGCAGGCGCCGCGCCGAGGTCAGGACGTCCAGGCCCGGACGACCCTCTCGTTCCGCGACGCCGTCGAAGGCTCGACGGTCACCCTGACCACCGTGGACGGCAAGCGGGTCACCACCCGGATCCCGGCCGGCGTGCGCGACGGACAGAAGATCCGGCTGCGCGGAAAGGGCGCCATCGGCCAGCCGGGATCGGACCCTGGCGACCTCATCCTCGCCGTGTCGGTGGACCGGCACCCGGTCTTCGGTCGCGACGGCAACAACCTCACCGTCGAGGTCCCGGTGACCTTCGCCGAGGCGGCTCTGGGCGCGACCGTCCCCGTGCCGACACTCGATGGCGGCACGGTCAAGGTCAAGGTGCACCCGGGCACGCCCAGCGGCAGGGTGCTGCGGGTCAAGGGGCGCGGCGTCAAGACGAAGAACGGCCACGGCGACCTGTTGGCCAAGGTCGTCGTCGTCGTCCCGCAGCGGCTCAGCGACGCGGCGCGGGAAGCGGTGCAGACGCTCCAGGCCGAAGAGAATGGGCACGACCCGCGCGCCGAGCTGTTCGCTCGGGCACGGGACTGAGTGAGTCGAACGGAGCTGATGGGCATGGCCGGACTGCCTGACCGTCCCCGCGTCCGCGTGGAGTTCGCCCCGGACGACGACACCCCCGTCTTCGTCATCTCGGTCGCCGCCGAGCTGGCCGGCATGCACGCACAGACCCTGCGACAGTACGACCGGATCGGTCTGGTCACCCCGTCGCGAACCCGCGGCGGCGGTCGGCGCTACTCCGCTCGGGACGTCGCCCTGCTCCGCGAGGTGCAGCGGCTGTCCCAGGAGGAGGGCATCAGCCTCGCCGGCATCGCACGCATCCTCGAGCTCGAGGACACCGTGCGCGCTCTCAGCGACCGGGTGGCCCGGCTGTCCGCCGATCTCGAGCGGGTGCGGCCCTCGACCGGTCTCGGAGCGCGGGTGTTCTCCGTGACACCGACCGGCGACGTCGTCACCGGCCGGCTCGGCGACCGGCCCCGGTACGGCGAGTCTCAGGCTCTGGTCGTCTGGCGGGCACGTCGCTGAGCGGCATACGGGGGGCCGGACCGGGCGCCACCCGGCACGTCGTCGTGCTCGGCGTCTCGGGCAGCGGCAAGTCGACGGTCGCCCGAGGGGTCGCCGAACGCGCTCACCTGGTCTTCGGCGAGGCGGACGACTTCCACAGCGCCGCCAACGTCGCCAAGATGGCGGCCGGGATCCCGCTCACCGACGAGGACCGGCTGCCCTGGCTGCGGGCCCTCGCCGCGTGGATGGCCGACCGCGCCGCGGAGGGCACCTCGACGGCTCTCGCCTGCTCGGCGCTGCGCCGGTCCTACCGGGACGTCCTTCGCGCCGGACCGCCCCGTCTCGACCTCGTCCTCCTCGACGGACCGTCCGAGGTCGTCCGCGCCCGGATGACCCACCGCCGCGACCACTTCATGCCGCCGAGCCTGCTCGACTCCCAGCTCGCGACCCTCGAGCCGCTCGCTCCCGACGAGGGCGGCATCGTCCTCGACCTGCGGCACCCGCCCGAGGACCTCGTCGCCGAGGCGGTCGCCCGGCTCGGCCTGGGCGGCTGACCCCGGCACGCGGCATACCGGCGATGGGTGCCGACCTCGCTCGCGGGCCGGTCATCCGGGTGGGGCGCGGACCACGTGACAGCCTCGTCGCGTCCGGCGAGCGGACTTGGGCCCATCTTCGTAGCATGGAGGCGAGGCCCAGGAACCTCGCAGCACCCGCGGCCTCAGGCCCAACCGATGGCGATGGCGCAGGCGTGGCGCCGGCGAGGTGAGGACCATGCGTGGTCTCGTGATGACGAAGTGGCGGTCCGAGCCTGAGCTCGTGGACCTGCCCGATCCCGAGCCGGGCCCCGGGGAGGTCCTGCTCAAGGTCGGTGGATCCGGCTGCTGCCGCACCGACGTCCACGTCTACCGCGACTACGACGTCGGCACCGTCCCCTGGACGCCGCCGTTCGTCCTCGGCCACGAGGTCGCCGGCTGGGCCGTCGCGACCGGCCCGGGGGTCGGCGGCATCGACATCGGGGCCGGCTACCTCGCGTATGCCGCCCTCGGCTGCGGGCTGTGCCCCGCCTGCCGCGACGGGATGGAGAACTACTGCGAGAACCGGCCGGGGTGGCCGACCGCCCTGGGCCTCGGCCGCAACGGCGGGATGGCCGACTACGTCGTGGTACCTGCGGCTCATCTCGTGCCGCTCGGCGACTTCGAACCCGCCGCAGCGGCACCGCTGGCCGACGCGGGTCTCACGCCGTACCACGCCGTCAAACGGGTGCGCCCCGACCTCGTGGCGGGCAGCTACGCCCTCGTGGTCGGGCTCGGTGGCCTCGGGACGACGGCCGTACAGATCCTGCGGGCCATCACCGACGCCGTCATCATCGGCGTCGACAGCCGGGTCGAGCCGCTGTGCGTTGCCCGGGCCGCCGGCGCCCATCACGTTCTGCGCCTGGGTCCGCACACTGTGGCCGAGGTGCGCGAGCTGACCGGTGGCCTCGGGTGCGACGCCGTCTTCGACGTCGTGGGGTCGACCGAGACGATGGGCCTCGGGCTGGCCGTCGGCCGCCGGCGGGCGACCCTCACCGTCATCGGCATCACCCCCGAGACCTACCCGTGGGGCTTCGCCGGGGTTCCTCTCGAGATGTCGATCTCCTCGACGCTGTGGGGGTCGCTCCCCGAGCTGCGCGAGGTCGTCGACCTCACCCAGCGAGGGCTCGTCCTGCCGACGATCGAGCGGTACACCCTCGATGGGGTGATGGACGCCTACAAGCGGCTCGAACACGGCGAGCTGCACGCCCGCGCCGTCATCGTGCCCTGACCGTCACTGCCACCCTGGCCTCGGCAACCTCCTCCCGGTTCGAGGTAATCGGGCACCCGCAGACGCGACTGGATTACCTCGAACCCGGTCCGAGGTAGTCGGGTACCCCGAGACGCGACGGGAACACCTCGAACCGGAAGTGAGGTCGTCAGTGGTCGACGAGATCGGGGTATGCCGCGCGCACCGTCTCCCGGACCGCGTCGTCGAGCGGGCGCGGGGTCAGGCCGAGGGCCGCTCCGTAGGTCTCCGTATCGAGGAAGAGGGTGCGGGTGAGCAGGTCATGTCCGACGCGGGCCGGGTCGAGGCCGAAGCTCGCCGAGCGCTGCAGCAACCGGCGCGCCTCGCCGCGCAGGCCGATGCCGAGGGCGGCACCGTGCAGGGTGACCATGCGCGGGTGGCGGCCGATCTCGGCGAGCACGATGTCGGCCAGCCGTCGGTGGGTGATGTTGTCGGTGGCGATCGGATGCCGCCCCGGAGGGATGTCCTCGTCGAGGAGGCCGGCGACGGCATACGCCACGTCCTCGTGGGACACGGCGGCGGCGCCGCCCGGCAGGGCGAGGGCGACCGGTCCGCGACGGAGCGTCTCGATGAACGCGGCCCGCCATGCCGGCATCCCCCCCGCCACGACCCCGAACACCGAGGGTGTCTCGATGACCGATACGGCGGTCAGCGACCCGGCCGCGGCGTCGATGGCCCGTCGGGCCTGGTCGACGCGCCCCTGGATGTACGGGTGTCGCTGGGCAAGGTGCCACTGCGGGTGCATCCGGTCGAAGGTCGCGTAGGCCGAGCCGAGGACGACGACGTGCCCGACGCCCTGGCGGATGGCGGCGCGGGTGATCCGTACGGTGGGGCCGACGAGCAGCCGCTGGTACCGGGGCCCCGTCGCCGCAGCCGGGGACGGCGCGTCATCGACGGCGAGGGCATGGACGACCGCGTCGGCTCCGTGGACGACCGCGTCGAGGTCGGTCTCCGTCGCGTCGACGACGTCCATGGCGATGGACCTGGTCAACCCCGCGACGGGCACCGGGGGAGCGGGGGGCAGATCGCTCCCGGTCCGACCGTATGCCGTCGGCGTCGGCATCGCTGCGAGGCTGTCGGAGAGCCCGCCGTGCGGGCGCACGCCGATGACCTCGTGGCCCCGGCCGGCCAGGTCGGCTGCCACGGACCTACCCAGCAGACCGTCGGCACCGAGGACGACTACCCGCATCGCTTGCCTCTCTTCCCCGTGGGGCCACGATACGGCCCGTCCCGGGTGTCGTGGGCGCGGTACCCCGTCTCATCAGCGCGGACGGTGCATCATGGACCGCGTGCCGACGGAACTACCCGGTGTGGAGACCCGCCTGACTCGGCAGTCGCGCCTGCGCCGGGCTGCCCGGCTGCGGCGTCGGTTCTACGTCCTCACCGGGCTCAGCACGATCATCCCGGGGGCCGGCCTGCTGCTGACCCGGATGCGCCGCGTCGGCCTCCTCCTCGTCGGTTCGGTCGGCGTCGGTGCGTTCGTCCTCGTCGTCAAGTTTCTCGACGGCAGCCTTCGCGACTCGGCCCTCCGGCTCGCGGTCTCTCCCGGCCTGCTCACCCTCGCCACCGTTGGGATCATCGTCGTCGGGGCGCTGTGGAGCGCCGCGATCCTCCTCACGGCGGGGCAGACCCGGCCGAGCGACGGCCACGGAACCATCGTTCGCCCCGTCTTCGTCCTCGTCTGCGTCGCTGCCGTGGCCGCCCCGCTCTCGGTCGTGGGTCGGGACATGACGATCCAGAGGAGTGTCGTCACCGAGGTGTTCCAGCCGACCGTGGCATCGGGATCGACCCCCATCGCAACGAGCGAGAGCAAGGACCCGTGGGACGGCACTCCGCGGGTCAACGTCCTCCTCCTCGGCTCGGACGCCGGCACCGGACGATGGGGGGTGCGGACCGACTCGATGATGGTGGCCAGCATCAACACCAAGACCGGTGACACGGTCCTCATCGGCGTCCCGCGCAATCTCGAGAACGTCCCCATCCCCACCGAGAACCCCCTCTCGACCCTCTATCCGAACGGCTACAACTGCGGCGACCAGTGCCTGATGAACGGCATCTGGACCCTCGCCGTCGACCACAAGGACCTGTTCAAGGACGACCCGAACCCCGGCCTCACCTCGACCCGGCAGGTCCTCGAGGCGGTCCTCGGCCTGAGCATCCAGCGAACGATCGTCATCGACCTGAGCGGCTTCAAGAGCCTGGTCACCGCCATGGGCGGGGTCGACATCACGGTCCGCGAGCGGGTGTGCGTCGAGTGCAAGAGCGACGGCCGCGGCGGGATCGTCTGGACAGGTTCGAAGCAGACGTGGATCGAGAAGGGCCCGCAGCACCTCAACGGCTACCTCGCCCTGTGGTACGCCCGCTCCCGGGCCACGAGCGACGACTTCAGCCGGATGCGCCGCCAGCGGTGCGTCGCGGGTGCGCTCCTGAACCAGGTGAACGCCGCGAAGATGGTCCAGCGATATCCCCAGCTCGCCGAGGTGCTGAAGAAGAACGTCTATACCGACATCACCCAGGGCGAGCTACCGGCCTGGGTCGACCTCGTCGGCCGGGTCCAGTCGGGCACGATCCGCAGCCTGCCGATCACCGACAAGATCGTCGCCGTGGGCAACCCCGACTTCGCCAAGATCCGCTCGCTCGTCAAGACCGCGCTCAAGGCCAAGGCGACGCCCGCGAAACCGAGCTCCTCCCCCACGACGGGCCCGAAGAAGGGCGCGTCGGCCACCCCGAGCGCGCCGGCCGACGACAGCCTGTCCAGCCTCACCGCGAGCTGCTGAGCTGCTCGTCGGCGATCTCGAGCTGGAGGATGTCGCGGCGGCAGGCGTCGTTGGCCTCGACCCACGCGCGATAGGTGACCTGCCAGTCCTTGAGCGGGCCGGCGCCCGGTCAGGCCGCCCTCTCGGCCCGGAGCAGGCCACGGTGCTCGGCGACGGCGCGGCCGTCGAGCAGGACCCGGCGTGCCGAGCACAGCCTTGAGCGGAATACGCTCAACTTTGGCGTGGTTGGACCTCACAGCTGTCCCTACCCTCACCCGGTCCTGAAGGAGTCCTCATGGAGCTGCAGCCCACCGCCAGGGTGGCTGAGGTGCTGGCCGTCGCCCAGCGCGCCGCGCAGAGCGCCGGCCACGCCGAGATCACGCCGGCGCACCTGTTGCTCGCCCTGGCCGAGCAGTCGGGGACGACGACCCCCGCCCTGCTCGCGGCCGGGGGGACCACGGCCGAGGCGGTCGCCACCGCGGCCCGGGCCCGCCTGGACGGTATGCCGTCCAGCTCCGGCGCGTCCGTGGCGACCCCGGGGCTGGGCCAGGCCGCCCTCGCGGTGCTCCAGCACGCCACCACCCTGATGACCGCGCGCGGCGACACCCATCTCTCGACCGACGTCCTCGTGCTCGCCCTCGTCGAGAAGCACGCGCTCGCCGGTGCCGGCCAGGTCGACGCACGGGCCGTGGAGGCTCAGATCGACCACCTGCGCGGCGGTCAGAAGATCACCAGCGAGAACCCCGAGGCGGCCGGTGAGGCCCTGTCGACCTACGGCACCGACCTCACCGAGGCGGCCCGCGACGGCAAGCTCGACCCGGTCATCGGCCGGGACGCCGAGATCCGCCGGGTGGTCCAGGTCCTGTCCCGCCGGACCAAGAACAACCCGGTGCTCATCGGCGAGCCCGGCGTCGGCAAGACAGCCGTCGTCGAGGGGCTGGCCCAGCGGATCGTCGACGGCGACGTCCCCGAGTCCCTGCGCGACAAGCGCCTCGTCAGCCTCGACCTCGGCGCGATGGTCGCGGGGGCGAAGTACCGCGGCGAGTTCGAGGAGCGGCTCAAGGCCGTTCTCGAGGAGATCAAGTCCTCGAACGGGCAGATCGTCACCTTCATCGACGAGCTGCACACCGTCGTGGGTGCCGGCGCCACGGGCGACTCCTCGATGGATGCCGGCAACATGCTCAAGCCGATGCTCGCCCGCGGCGAGCTGCGCCTCGTCGGCGCGACGACGCTCGACGAGTACCGCCAGCACATCGAGAAGGACCCGGCGCTCGAGCGCCGCTTCCAGCAGGTCTTCGTCGGCGAGCCGAGCGTCGAGGACACCATCGCCATCCTCCGCGGGCTCAAGGAGCGCTACGAGGCGCACCACAAGGTCGAGATCGAGGACAGCGCGCTCGTCGCCGCGGCCTCGCTCTCGGACCGCTTCATCAGCGGACGGCAGCTGCCCGACAAGGCCATCGACCTCGTCGACGAGGCTGCCTCCCGGCTGCGGATGGAGATCGACTCCAGCCCGGTCGAGATCGACGAGCTCCGCCGCGCCGTCGACCGGCTGAAGATGGAGGAGCTGCATCTGGCCAGGGAGACCGACGAGGCGTCGGTCGAGCGGCTGGCCCGGCTGCGTGCCGACCTCGCCGACCGGACCGAGGAGCTCGCGGCTCTCACCGCCCGGTGGGAGTCGGAGAAGTCGGGCCTGAACAAGGTCGGCGACCTCAAGGCCCGGCTCGACGACCTGCGGACCCAGGCCGACCGGCTGCAGCGTGAGGGCGACTACGAGCGCGCCTCCCGCCTGCTCTACGGCGACATCCCCGCCCTCGAGAAGGACATCGCCGCCGCGACGGCCGCCGAGGAGGCGACCGCCCCGGCCGAGCTCATGGTCAAGGAGCGGGTCGGCGCCGACGACATCGCCGAGGTCATCTCGGCATGGACCGGCATTCCCGCCGGCCGGCTGCTCCAGGGCGAGACCGAGAAGCTGCTGTCGATGGAGTCGATCATCGGCGCCCGGCTCATCGGCCAGACGGCCGCGGTCCGTGCCGTCGCCGACGCCGTCCGGCGGTCGCGGGCCGGGATCTCCGACCCCGACCGGCCGACCGGGTCCTTCCTCTTCCTCGGGCCGACCGGCGTCGGCAAGACCGAGCTCGCCAAGGCGCTCGCCGACTTCCTCTTCGACGACGAGCGGGCGATGGTGCGGATCGACATGAGCGAGTACTCCGAGCGGCATGCGGTCGCCCGGCTCATCGGCGCCCCACCCGGCTATGTCGGCTACGAGGAGGGCGGTCAGCTCACCGAGGCCGTCCGCCGACGGCCCTACTCCGTCATCCTCCTCGACGAGGTGGAGAAGGCCCACCCGGAGACGTTCGACATCCTGCTCCAGGTCCTCGACGACGGGCGGCTCACCGACGGCCAGGGCCGCACGGTCGACTTCCGCAACGTCATCCTCGTCATGACCTCCAACCTCGGCTCGCAGTACCTCATCGACCCGACGATGGACGACGCGGCCAAGAAGGAGGCCGTTCTCGCGACCGTGCGGCAGGCCTTCAAACCCGAGTTCCTCAACCGGCTCGACGAGGTCGTCGTGTTCGACGCCCTGTCCACCGCCGAGCTGAGCCAGATCGTCGGCCTGCAGGTGCGGACGCTGGCGACCCGGCTGCACGACCGCCGGATCACCCTCGAGGTGACCGACGCGGCCCGCGACTGGCTGGCCGCGACCGGCTTCGACCCGGCCTACGGTGCCCGCCCGCTGCGCCGGCTCGTCCAGCGCGAGATCGGCGACCGGCTCGCCCGCGGTCTGCTCGCCGGCGAGGTCCGCGACGGGGACACCGTCCTCGTCGACCGCGACGGGGACGCGGACGCGCTCGTCCTGCGCTGACCGGCATACGTACCGTCGGTGGTACGGCGTCTCGCTCACTGGCGTGGTGGCGACGTCCCAGCCGTTAGGGTGTCGCCCATGCGTCGCGCCCGGGTCCTGTTCCTCACCGTCCTGGCCGCGACCCTCGTGGGGGTCGGCGGTTGCACGAGCCATTCCACGGCGCCGACGACGATCCCGCCGGTCGAGCGGCTCGCCATGGCCAAGAAGGTGCTCGACGGCGCCCAGTTCGTCACCCTGTCGCTGACGAGCAAGAACGTGCCCCCGGGCGTCAACGGCGTCACCGCGGCCACCGGCATCGGCGAGATCAGCTCGACCGAGCCCCGCTTCAAGGGCAGCATCACCGGTACCGTCCAGGGCATCGCCGGGACGGTCGACCTCATCAGCATCGGTGCGACGGCCTACATGAAGTTCTTCACGCCGGACTATGTCAAGACCAACCTGGCCGATCTCAACGCGCCCAACCCGTCGGTGTTCTTCAACCCCGACAAGGGGGTCTCGACCCTCCTCACCGAGGTGCAGGACCCGAAGTCGGCCGACCCCATCAGGTCCGGCGACGAGGTCCTGGACCGCTTCACCGGGACGCTGCCCGGGGCCCAGATCCAGAGTCTGTTCATGCTCGGTGACGGGACCGGGTCGTACTCGGTCACCTTCGGGATCACCGCCAAGAACGAGCTCCGGACGGCGACGATGACCGGGCCGTTCTTCGCGGGAGCGACGTCGACGTTCACGCTGCGGCTCACCGGCTACGGGACTCCCGCCGACATCACGAAGCCCTAGGGCTCTCCCGGTGAGACCACCCGCCCCTCGGGCGCTGCTCGCGACGGCCTCGGTCGCGGTGTCGTTGGCCGCGGCCGACACCTATGTCGTCGTTCTCGCCCTCACCGACATGATGGCCGGGGTCGGCGTCGGCATCGACCGCCTCCAGGAGGCGACGCCGATCATCTCGGGGTTCCTCCTCGGCTATGTCGCGGTGCTCCCGCTCATCGGCCGGGTCGCCGACCTTGTCGACCGGCAGCGGGTGCTGCTGGGGTGCCTCGCGATCTTCGTCGTCGGGTCGGCCGTCACGGCGCTCTCCGTCGAGCTGCCGGTCCTCGTTGCCGGCCGGGTCATCCAGGGGGTCGGCGGCGGCGGCCTCGTCCCGGCGACCCTCGCCATCGTCGCGGACCTGTGGGCCGCCGACCGCCGGGGAACCCCGCTCGGCGTCGTCGGCGCCGTGCAGGAGCTCGGCTCGGTCCTCGGACCGGTGCTCGGTGCGGTCATCCTCGCGGTGTCGGGGTGGCGGACGATCTTCTGGGCCAACGCGTTCGCGGGCGTCGTCCTCGCCGTTCTCGTCGTCGTCATCGGGGGCGGTATGCCGCGCCGTCCCCGCGTGCTCCCGGCCGTTCTCGGGGTGCTCGCCGCGGCGACGATGTGGCTGACCTTGTCGGCCCCCGAGTCGCTGAGCACCGACATCACCCTCGGCATCCCGTTCATCCCCTTCGGTGACGCGACGTCACGGCTCGCGACGCCGATCGGGGTCGTCGCGCTCGTTCTCGTCGTGGCGGCGGTGGGTGTCGGGCTGCGCGGCCTGTGGCCGGTCCTGCGCCGCGCCGACCTGCTCGGCGCCCTCCTCGTCGGCGTGGCGCTCGGTGCCGTCGTGCTGACCTTCGCCTCGTCCGACCCGGCGACCGAGGTCGTCGGGCCCTGGGGCTACGCCCTGCTGCCCGTCGCGGCGCTGGCGGCCGCGGCATACCTCGTCCACCACCGGCGAGCCGCGGAGCCGCTGGTGCCCCGCGGCGTCGTCCGCGGCCGGACGCCGTGGGCGCTGACGGTGTCGCTCCTTGTCGGGGTGGCGCTCGTGTCGGTCGTCGTCGACGTGCCGCTGCTCGCCCACCTCGTCATCGAGGACGCCACCGAGACGCAGGCGGCGTTCGTCCTCGTGCGGTTCCTCGTCGCGGTGCCGGTCGGGGCGCTGCTCGGTGGCTGGTCGCTGCGGCGCCTCGGAGACGGTCTGGTCAGTGGGGTGGGGCTGCTGCTGGCGGCGGCCGGGCTCGTCGTCATGACGTCGTGGGGGCGCGGGTCGCTCGGGCACGCGTCGGCGACCCTCGTCCTGGCGCTCGTGGGCTTCGGGGTGGGGTTGGCGCTGGCGCCGGTCAACAACGCGGCGCTGGCCGACTCGCCCGCGGACGCCCATGGGACGGCGAGCGCGCTCGTCGTCGTGGCCCGGATGGTCGGGATGGTCGTCGGGCTCGCACTGCTCACCGCGATCGGGTTGCACCAGTACTACGCCGCCGTCGCCGTCCTGCCCGACCAGTCGGACACTCAGGCGCTCCTCGACGCGGCGGTCGTCCAGGTCCAGTGGGTGTTCCGCGGCGCGGCGCTCGCCGCCGGGCTCGGCGCCGTGGCCTCGCTCGCGCTCGGCCTGCGGCGCCGTGCGGGCACCGAGCCGGAGGCCCCGACCTTCGGCCTGTAGCGCGGGGGTGGGGCAGGCCGGGCCTCAGGGTCAGCCGTATGCCGGGTCCGCCTGGGCCGGGATGCTGCCGTCGACCATCTCGACGAGGGCGTCGGCGACGACGTCGGTCGCCTCGTAGGTGAGCATGTGCCCCGGTCCCTCGACGACGGTGAGCCGGGAGCCGGGGATCTCGTCGTGGAGGATGTGGGACCACTCCAGCGGGGTGAGCCGGTCGGCGGAACCGACGAGGATGTGGGTGGGGACGCTCTCGAGGTGGGCGAGCGAGGCGAGCTCGTTGTGCTCGGAGATGGCGGTGAAGAACCGGCCGATCGTCGGCATCTTCGTCCGCTGGATCTGCCGGACCGCCTCGACCACGTCCTCGTGCCGGGCGTCCCTGCCGAAGCTGAGCCGGCGCTGAGCACGGGTCGGCACGAGGAGCCCGGGAGGGATGCCGGGGGCCCACGAGCACACCCTCATGACCAGGCCCTCCAACGGAATGGGCCGGCGCCCCTCGATCGACGCGGCCGTCGAGACGAGGACCACCCCGCGGACCCGCTCCCGAAGCTCCGCGTGGTGCTGGCCGGCATACGCCATCACCGTCATCCCACCCATCGAGTGGCCACCGAGGACGAGCGGACCGTCCGGCGCCATGGCGGAGAGGACCGTCGCGAGGTCCTCGCCGAGCAGCCGCACCGAGGGCTCGGCGTTGCCCATCGTCGAGCCGCCGTGGCCGCGCTGGTCGTAGCTGACGATGCGCACCCGGCGCCGCTCCAGGAGCGCCCCGATGACGGGGAGCCAGCTCGCCCGGGTAAGCGTCCAGCCGTGGGCGAGGACGACGACCGGGGCGTCGTCGGGGATGCCCCCGGTCGGCAGATGCTCCTCGACGCGGAGCATCGCGCCATCGGACGCCGGGACGATGAGCTTCCGGCTGCCCATCCGCCTCACTCCCTCATGGCTCCGCGGCGGCGACCGGCCGCGGCCGAGCCCTGTTTACTCGGTCAGCTCGACGACGACCGGTGCGTGGTCGCTCGCGCCCTTGCCCTTGCGTTCCTCACGGTCGATGACGGCGCCCGACACCCGGGCCGCGAACGACGGCGACCCGAGCACGAAGTCGATCCGCATCCCCTGCTTCTTGGGGAAGCGCAGCCGCTGGTAGTCCCAGTACGTATAGACCCCGGGCCCGGGGGCGTGCGGCCGGACGACGTCGACGAACCCGGCCTCGAGGAACGCCGCGAAAGCGGCTCGCTCCGGCGGCGAGACGTGGCTCTTGTCCTCGTAGAACTCCATGGACCAGACGTCCTCGTCCTGCGGGGCGATGTTCCAGTCGCCGCACAGGGCCATGGGCGTTCCGTCGGCCGCCCACGTCGTCGCCCGGTTGTTCAGCTCGGCGAGCCAGCGAAGCTTGTAGGCCATGTGCGGGTCCTCGAGGTGGCGGCCGTTGGGGACATAGACCGACCAGACGCGGATGCCGCCGCACCTCGCCCCGATGGCCCGCGCCTCGGGGGCCGGCGGCTCACCCCAGCCGGGGTCGCCGTCGAAGCCGACCTGGACGTCGTCGAGCCCGACCCGGGAGAGCAGGGCCACGCCGTTCCACTGGTTGAGGCCGTGGTGGGCGACCTCGTAGCCAAGCGCCTCGAGCCGGTCGAACGGGAACTGGTCGTCGCGGGCCTTGGTCTCCTGCACAGCGAGGATGTCCGGCTCGACGCGCTGGAGCCAGGCCTCCACCCGGTCGATCCGGGAGCGGATCGAGTTGACGTTCCACGTTGCCAGTCGCACGGCGTTCACCCTACTTCCGAGTAACCATTGTCGGCGGCGTCGCTATCGTCACCCCATGACTGTCGCCATGATCACGGGAGCCACCGCGGGCATCGGCCGCGAGTTCACCGAGCAGCTCGCCGCCCGCGGGCACGACCTCGTCATCGTGGCACGAGACACCGACCGCCTCGCCGCGGTGGCCCGCGAGATCCGCGACCGCTACGGCGTCGACGTCGAGGTGCTCGGCGCCGACCTGTCCGACCGGCCGGCCCTGCAGCTGGTCGCCGACCGGGCCGCCGCACGGGAGCGCCCGGTGGACGTCCTGGTCAACAACGCCGGCTATGGCATGCGCGACTCGTTCCTCGACAACGACATCGCTCAGGAGGAGGCGATGCTCGACGTCCTCGGCCGGGCCGTGCTCGTCCTCTCGCACGCGGCCGGCCGGGCGATGCGCGACCGGGGCGCGGGGACGATCATCGTCGTCTCGTCGGTCGCCGGGTGGATCGCCGGCGGCACCTACTCGGCGGCCAAGGCGTGGGCGACGACCTTCGCCGAGGGCCTCGCCGGTGAGCTCGCCGGGTCCGGGGTCACCGTGACCGCCCTGTGCCCGGGCTTCACGCGCACGGAGTTCCACGAGCGGGCGGACTACCGGACCGACGGCATTCCCGACGCCCTCTGGCTCGACGCCCCGGCGCTCGTCGCCGGCTGCCTCCGCGACGCCGAGCGCGGCAAGGTCGTCTCGGTTCCCAGCCTGCGCTACAAGGTCATCGGCACGGCCGCCCGGTTGGCTCCGCGGGGGCTGGTGCGCCAGGGCGGCCGGGTGTCGCGCCGACGACGCTGAGCGGCGGTATGCCGGGCGCCGACCGTCCTACCTGGTGACGTTGTCGGCCGGTCGTTCTACCATCGACAAGGTGGCTGAGCAGCGCCGCTGGGTGACGTCGGTGGGCCTGCTGGACGAGTCCGAGACCGTCCGGCGCTATCGGCACATTCTGCGTGCCGCCTCGCAGGACTGGGCCGAGACCGCCCACCGGCATGCGCTGCTCCGGCTCGGTCCCGACGGCCGGCGCTCCGTTCTCGCCGAGGTCCGCCGTCTCCTCGTCACCGCGACCCGGCTCAGCCAGGACGACGTCCATGCCATCGCGCGCCTGCTTGTCATGGCCGAGCGCCGTGCCCCGCGGGTGCTCCTCGACGGTATGCCGCCGGGTCTGCTCGAGCGGCTGGCCGCGGCCGTCGTCGACAGCCCGGTGGGCCGGATGCTGCGGGCGGGCTACGACGTGTGGGACGGCGCGGAGCCGCCCAGGCCCCCCGAGCCCCCCTGCCCGAGGACGAACACCGTCGCTGGCTCACGTTCGACGGGGCGTTGTGGGAGTACTCGAGCGGCTTCTAGCGGTGCCGAGGCGTTCGGGCGGCGGCCGTGGTGGCATCGGCGTGGCACGATCTCGCTGACCATGGTCGGGCCGACCGCACGGATGGAGACACGATGAGCATGAGCACCGGCACGCAGAGCGAGTCGCCCGCGCCGCACCCCGCGGACAGCCACGACCTGATCCGGGTACGGGGCGCGCGTGAGAACAACCTCAAGGACATCAGCCTGGAGCTGCCGAAGCGCCGGCTGACCGTGGTCACCGGGGTGTCGGGCTCGGGCAAGAGCTCGCTGGTGTTCGCGACCATCGCCGCGGAGTCGCGCCGCATGATCAACGAGACGTACAGCACGTTCGTCCAAGGGTTCATGCCGACCCAGTCGCGCCCGGACGTCGATGTCCTCGACGGGCTGACGACGGCGATCATCGTCAGCCAGGAACGGTTGGGGACCAACCCTCGCTCCACCGTCGGAACCGTCACCGACGCCAACGCGCTGCTCCGGATGCTGTTCAGCCGGCTCGGGGTGCCGCACATCGGCTCACCCCAGGCATACTCCTTCAACGTCCCCACCGTCAGGTCGAGCGGTGCGATCACCGTCGACCGGGGCGCCAGGACGAAGGCCAAGAAGGCGACCTTCTTCCAGCTCGGCGGTATGTGCCCCCGCTGCGAGGGTCGGGGCGCGGTCAGCGACGTCGACCTCACCGCGCTCTACGACGAGAACTTGTCCCTCAACGAGGGTGCACTGACGATCCCGGGCTACACGATGGAGGGCTGGTACGGCCGCATCTACCGCGGCTGTGGCTTCTTCGACCCGGACAAGCCGATCAAGGCGTTCACCAAGCGGGAGCTGCACGACCTGCTCTACCGGGAGCCGACGAAGATCAAGGTCGACGGGATCAACCTCACCTACGAGGGGCTGATCCCGAAGATCCAGAAGTCGATGCTGGCCAAGGACGTCGACGCGATGCAGCCGCATGTCCGGGCGTTCGTCGAGCGGGCCATCACCTTCACGACCTGCCCCCAGTGCGAGGGCACCCGGCTCACCTCCGAGGCGCGCTCGTCCACGATCCACGGCGTCAGCATCGCCGACGCGTGCGCCATGCAGATCAGCGACCTCGGTGGTTGGGTCCGCGATCTCGGCGAGGCATCCGTGGCGCCGCTGCTCACCGGGCTCCAGCACCTCCTTGACTCCTTCGTCGAGATCGGCCTGGGCTACCTCTCGCTCGACCGGCCGTCGGGCACGCTCTCGGGTGGCGAGGCCCAGCGGACGAAGATGATCCGCCATCTCGGTTCCTCGCTCACCGATGTCACGTATGTCTTCGACGAGCCCACGATCGGCCTGCACCCGCACGACATCCAGCGGATGAACCAGCTGCTGCTGCGGTTGCGGGACAAGGGCAACACCGTGCTCGTCGTCGAGCACAAGCCCGAGGCGATCGTGATCGCCGACCACGTCGTCGACCTCGGACCCGGTGCCGGCGCCGCGGGCGGCGAGATCGTCTTCGAGGGGACGGTCGACGGGCTGCGGGCCGGCGCCACCCTCACCGGACGACATCTCGACGACCGGGCCGTCCTCAAGGACGCCGTGCGGGCGCCCACGGATACCCTCGAGATCCGCGGAGCCTCGACCCACAACCTGCGCGACGTCGACGTCGACATCCCGCTCGGCCTCCTCGTCGTCGTGACCGGCGTCGCCGGCTCCGGCAAGAGCTCGCTGATCCAGGGCTCGGTTGCCGGTCGCGACGGCGTGGTGGCGATCGACCAGGGCGCGATCAAGGGGTCCCGGCGGAGCAACCCGGCGACCTACACCGGACTGCTCGACCCGATCCGCAAGGCGTTCGCGAAGGCCAACGGCGTGAAGCCGGCGCTGTTCAGCGCCAACTCCGAGGGCGCCTGCCCAAGCTGCCACGGCGCCGGCGTCATCTACACCGAGCTCGGGTTCATGGACACGGTGACGACGACCTGCGAGGACTGCGAGGGCAAGCGGTTCCATGCCTCCGTCCTCGAGTACACGTTCGGCGGCAAGGACATCAGCGAGGTCCTCGCGATGTCGGTCACCGAGGCCGAGGAGTTCTTCGGCGCGGGCGAGGCACGGACGCCGCCCGCCCATGCCGTCCTGGCCCGGCTTGCCGGTGTCGGGCTCGGGTATCTCACGCTCGGCCAGCCGCTCACCACACTCTCCGGCGGGGAGCGGCAGCGGTTGAAGCTGGCCACCCATCTGGCGGAGAAGGGCGGGGTCTACGTCCTCGACGAGCCGACCAGCGGTCTCCACCTCGCCGACGTCGAGCAGCTGCTCGGGCTGCTCGACCGGCTCGTCGACGCGGGCAAGTCGGTCATCGTCATCGAGCACCACCAGGCGGTCATGGCACACGCCGACTGGATCATCGACCTCGGACCCGGCGCCGGTCATGACGGCGGCCGGGTCGTCTTCGAGGGAACACCCGCCGACCTCGTCGCCGACCGCTCCACACTCACCGGCGAGCATCTCGCGGCATACGTCGGCAGCTGACCGAAGCCCAGCCGTCCGTTTCGCGATCGGGTGCTCGTCGCTGGGCACCTTCAGCACCCGCCTCACCGAGCTGGTGGGTATGCCCCCCAGCGCCCACCGGCGTCACGAGGCGATCGGGGCGGCACGGCTGCCCTACGGGGTTCGGGACGGTGCCTTCCGCGATCCCGGTGGCAACCCGATCCGCATCAACGACGTCCACTGGGCCGTTCGCGCCACCGTCCCGGCCCGTTCGTCGGTTCGCCAAGCGCCGGCCGAGAGGCGCCCGTAGGCTCATCGCATGGGCGAGGCGCCGCGGACCACATACGTTCTCGTCGATGGGGAGAACATCGACGCCACTCTCGGCACGATTCTGGGCCGGCGCCCTCGGCCCGAGGAACGCCCGCGGTGGGAGCGACTGCTGCAGTTCGTCCGGGAGCGCTGGGGGCAACCCGCGAACGGCTTGTTCTTCCTCGCCGCGAACAACGAGCTTCCGATGTCGTTCGTCCAGGCGCTGTTGGCCATCGGCTACCGACCCATCCCGCTCTCCGGCGGCGCTGGTGAGAAGGTGGTCGACATCGCGATCCTGAGAACCCTCGCCGAGCTCCGTCGTCGCGACGCGGACGTGCTGCTGGTCAGCAATGACGGGGACTTCGTTGACGAGCTGGGCGACCTCCTCGACGGTCGGCGGGCGGGCATCGCCGGGTTCGTCGAGTTCCGCAACAACGGCTTCGTCCAGCTGGCCGACGAGGGGCTCGAGTCCTTCGACCTCGAGTACGACGTCCAAGCGTTCAACGAACAGCTGCCGCGCGTCCGCATCATCCCCATCGACGAGTTCGACCCGACCCAGTTCCTGTAGCCGGGCGCGTCGCTGGGCGAGCCCCGTCGGCCAAAGCCACCGTCCAGGTTCTCTCAGGCCGGGTCCGGCTCAACTACGACGCGGTGAGCGTCGAAGGCGGCGCCGCAGACCTGCTTGACCATCCCGCCACGGCCTCACGGCACTCGAGGACGCCGCCGTGCTGCTACCTGTCCGGCGCAGTGAAGGGCTGCGCGCTTATCGCGTCGCCGCGCTGGAAGCGGGCCTTGCGAGGGCCGATGGGCTCCCACCGACGTGCAGTGCCCCTCCGCGCGGGGAGGCATCTGTCTGTAAGCAAGCAGACGCGGCCGAAGGGGTGGAGCCACCGGCCTTCGCCCGAGCGGCCGACCCCTGGGACAGGGCGGTTCAGGGGCCTGCCGGCGTAGCGGGGCGGAACGCAACCCGGGTCGCCGCGTGGTGGGCGACGTCGAGGACTTCGATGGTCCACCCGTCCACGTGGACGACGTCGCCGGGGCCGCGGGGCACCCGCCCGAGCTCATCCATCACCAGGCCGGACACCGTCGTGTACCCGCCGGTCCGCTCCGCCAGTTCGATCCCGAGGTCGGGCAGGTCGTGCAGGGGGAAGGTGCCGGGCACGACGAGGTCCCCGTCGTCGAGGTGCGTGACGGTGGACAGGTCCTTGTCGGTCTCGTCGTGGATTTCTCCGACGATCTCCTCGAGGAGGTCTTCGAGGGTGACGATGCCGTCGGCGTCGCCGTACTCGTCGAGGACGACGGCGAGCTGTTGACCCTCGGTCTTGAACCGGTGAAGCGCGTCGGCGACCCGCATGGTGTCGGGCAGGTAGAGCACGGGTGTGGCGACGGTGGCGACCGGCTCGTCCCCGCCTCGGTAGACCGTCGACCAGTGGACCACTCCGACGACGTGGTCAAGATGGTGCCTTCGGGTGGCCGGCGCACGGGAGTGGCCGGCCACGGCCAGCGCCTCCAGGGCCTGGCTGATCGTCAGGTCGGCATCGAGGGTGAACACCGACCCCCGGGGCACCATGACCTCTCTGAGCAGCCGGGTGTCGATCTCGAGGGCACCCGTGAGGATCTCGCGCTGCTCGGCGTGGAGCGTCCCGTGGGTTATGACGATCTCCCGCAGCTCCTGCCGGGTCATGGCGGGAACGGCCGCACCCGGGGTGACTCCGAACAGGCGGACGACGGCGTTGCTCGCGGCACCCAGGGCCGCAACGACCGGCCGGGACAGTCGCGAGGCGAGGTCGATCGGCCCGGCGGCGGCCAGCGCCCAGGGCAAGGCCCGCTGCATGGCGATCCGCTTGGGTGCGAGCTCCCCTAGCACGAGCGTGACGAAGGTCAGCGCAACGGTCACCACGGCGATAGCCACCGGCTCCGCGGCGGCGCCCAGGACGGACAGTCGGGGCACCAACGGCTCGGCGAGGGACACCGCCGCCGCGGCGGCGGCCAGGAACCCGGCCAAGGTGATCCCGATCTGGATCGTGGCCAGGAAGCGGTTGGGATCACCGGCCAGACGCACCAGACGCATCCCCCGGGCCGTTCCTTCGCGCTCCAGCTGGGCCAGCTGCCCCTCCCGCAGGGAGACCAGTGCCATCTCGCTGCCGGCGAAGGCCGCGTTGACCAGCACGAGCAGCCCGATCAGCGCGAGGTTCATCCAATAGCCATCCACGGGTCCTCCTCGCGGTCAGCCTCCGAGGCTAGGCGACGGCTGGGGCCAGGGGAAGAGCCGGTGAAGGACGTCCTCAAGGGTCACCACACCCACCAGGTCGCCGCTGTCGCGGACGACGACGAGGTGGTTGCTCGTCGTGAGAGGTGTGGACTCTGGGGTGCCTTCGTAGCGCACGCAGATCGCACGACGAGCCCCGTATCGGCGCCTGCCTCGTCCCAGGACAGGGTCAGCGACAGCGGCTGCCGGCTCACGCTCATCAAGCAGAGTCGGGCGTGCGAACAGGGCGGTGTCGGTCGGGCGTGCCCCCCACGATCCCGTCGCGACGGTCGCGGTGAACGCCGCCGTCGGCCACGCGAAGCGACGGCATACGGTAGGGCGATGACCGATATCCGCGAAGCCCTGGCGGCCGACCGCGCCCGGCTCCTCGAGATCATCAAGGCCAAGGCGATCATCCACGGCCGGGTGACCCTCAGCTCGGGCAAGGAGGCCGACTACTACGTCGACCTGCGCCGGATCACCCTCGACGGAGAGGCCGCGCCGCTGGTCGGACGGGTGATGCTCGACCTCGTCGGCGACCTGCGCTTCGACGCCGTGGGTGGGCTCACCCTCGGCGCCGACCCTGTCGCGACGTCGATGCTCCACGCCGCGGCCGCGGAGGGCCGCCGCGTCGACGCCTTCGTCGTCCGCAAGGCCGGCAAGGCGCACGGCCTCCAGCAGCGCATCGAGGGCCCGTCGATCCAGGGGCGAAGGGTCCTCATCGTCGAGGACACCTCGACGACCGGCGCCTCGCCTCTCGAGGCCGCGACCGCCGCCCGCGAAGGGGGGGCCGAGGTCGTCGCCGTCGCGACGATCGCCGATCGGGCGACCGGGGCCGCCGAGAGGTTCGCCGAAGCCGGGTTGGACTACCGCCACGTCTACGGCCTCGTCGAGCTCGGCCTCGCCTGACGCTGCGCTGATCGTCGTCGCCCGGCCTCGTCGTTGCTGAGGCTCGCCGTCGGCGCCCTGCGCCCCTAGGATCGCGGGGAGGCTGTCCCGCACGGCTCCCCAACGACTCGGAGTGGTCATGCTCATCTGGATCATCGTCATCGTCGTCCTCGTCGCGATCATCGGCTGGGCGGTCGGCGTCTACAACGGCCTCATCAAGCTCCGCAACCTCGTCCAGGAGGCCTGGCGCCAGATCGACGTCGAGCTGACGCGGAGGCACGACCTCATCGGGAACCTCGTCGAGACGGTCAAGGGGTATGCCGCACATGAGCGGGGCACCCTCGAGGACGTCATCAAGGCCCGTGGTGCCGCCATGGCCCCCGGCCAGTCCCCGGGTCAGCAGGCCGCGAGCGAGAACATCCTCAGCCAGGCCCTCGGCCGCCTCATCGCCGTCGCCGAGGCGTACCCCGACCTCAAGGCCAACCAGAACTTCATGGCCCTGCAGAACGAGCTGACGAACACCGAGGACCGGATCGCCTCGGCCCGGCGCTACTACAACGCCAACGTCCGCGAGCTCAACACCCGCGTCGAGACGGTCCCGAGCAACGTCATCGCCGGGCTCTTCCACATCACCCGCGCCGAGTACTTCGAGGCCGAGGGCGAGGAGCGCGAGGCCGTCAAGGTGGACTTCGGCCAGCGCGACGCCACCATCCCCCCGCCCGCCTCGTATGCCGCCCCGGCGGCCGCCGGGGCGCCGCCGGCCGACCCCGCCCCGACGGCCCCGGCCCAGGCCGCCCAGGCCGAGACCCCCGACGTGCCGGAGGCGCCCGCCGCCCCCGGGGAGCAGCCGCCCTCGGCCTGAGGTCGACCCGCGGACCGGGTCCCACGTCCACCGACCGGTGGACGTGGAGTCCACCACCTGGGGCTCCCGGCCGGACGGCGCAGCGAGCAGGCTAGGGGCATGACCACAGCGATCACGATCGAGGGCCTGACCAAGGCCTATGGGAGCAAGCGGGCCGTCGACGGCCTCGACCTCCAGGTCGAGCAGGGCGAGGTCTTCGCCCTCCTCGGACCCAACGGCGCAGGCAAGACGACCACCGTCGAGATCCTCGAGGGGTTCCGCAAGCGCGACGCCGGGCACGTCAGCGTCCTCGGCGACGACCCGCACCAGGCGAACCTGCACTGGCGCAACCGGATCGGCATCGTCCTGCAGGGCTCGACCGGGCTCGACCTCATCACGCCGCGGGAGGCGGTGTCGAGCACGGCGAAGGCGTACTCCCACCCCCGGCCGGTCGAGGAGGTCCTCGCCTCGGTGGGGCTCATGGACAAGGCCGATATCCGGGTGGCCGGACTGAGCGGGGGGCAGCGCCGTCGGCTCGACGTGGCGCTCGGCATCGTCGGGCACCCCGAGCTCCTCTTCCTCGACGAGCCGACCACGGGGTTCGACCCGCAGGCCCGCCGCGACTTCTGGGAGCTCATCCGCTCGCTCGCGACCGAGGGGACGACGATCCTGCTCACGACGCACTACCTCGACGAGGCGGAACAGCTGGCCGGCCGGGTCGGCGTGATCGCCGGCGGCCGGATGCTCGCCATCGATACGCCCGCCAACCTCGACGGCCGCTCCTCCCAGGAGGCGACCGTCAGCTGGGAGGAGGGGGGCAGCGGCATACGCTGCGCACCGCCCACCCGACCGCCGAGGTGACCCGGCTGGCCCGGCGGTTCGAGGGGGAGGTCCCCGCGCTGTCGGTGCACCGTCCGACGCTGGAGGACACCTACCTCGCGCTCATCGCGCCCCACCTGGACGGCGAGGACACCGGCTCCGACAACCGTCGGGCACGAGAAGGAGGCGCTGCGATGACCCACGCTGTCGCCCTCGGCTGGGACCGCACCGTCCTGGAGCTGAAGATGTACGCCCGGGAGAAGGAGTCGGTGTTCTTCTCGTTCCTCTTCCCCATCATGCTGCTGGCCCTGTTCGCGACGATCTTCTCCGCCCAGTTCGGCGACCCCCAGTCCCGGGCGGAGGGCATGACCGCCGGACGCTACTTCCTCCCCGGCATGATCTCCGCCGGGGTCCTGCTGACGAGCTTCCAGACGATGGCCCTGTCGGTGGCCACCGAGCGCGACGACGGCACCCTCAAGCGGCTGCGGAGCACGCCGATGCCGCCGGTGGCGTACTTCCTCGGCAAGGTGGGTCTCGTGGGGATCACCTCGCTGGCCCAGATGGTCGTCCTGCTGCTCGTCGCCCGGTTCGGCTACGACGTCCCCATGCCCACCGACAGCGGGCGCTGGGGGACCTTCGCGTGGGTGTTCGTCCTCGGGGTCTTCGGCGGGACGGTCCTGGGCGTGGCGTACTCCTCGCTCGCCTCGGCGCGCTCGGCCGGCGCCGTCGTCATCGGGCCGATCCTCGTCCTGCAGTTCATCTCCGGCGTGTACATCTCCTTCACCGAGATCCCGACCTGGCTGCAGCAGGTCGCCTCCGTGTTCCCGCTGAAGTGGATCGCCCAGGGGATGCGCTCGGTGTTCCTGCCCGAGTCGATGGCGGTCCGCGAGATGGCCGGCGGCTGGGAGCCCGGGCGGACGGCGCTGGTCCTCGCCCTGTGGGCCGTCGGCGGTCTCGTCCTGTGCGTGCGGACCTTCCGCTGGTACAAGCGCGGCACCGTCTGAGACCCGCTCGACGATGATGGACCACATGAGCAGCGCCGCCTCTTCCCGCGAGGACCTCTCCCGGATGTGGCGGAGCCAGCTCGTGTTCTGGCACCTCGTCTTCGCGGTCGTCTGGGGCACGGCGATCGTCATCGTCCTGGTCGAGCCGCCAGGCCGGTACGGCCGGGGCGTCGAGGTCGCCTGCCTGCTCGGAGTCGTCCTCGCGTATGCCGTGCTGGCCCTGCGCGGCCTGGTCCAGAACGCGGTCGGCTGGGGCACGGCATACCTGGTGGTCGCCTGGGGGCTCGTCCTCACCGTGCAGTGGCTCAACCCCGAGACGCAGACGTGGGTCCTCTTCTTCATCCTCTTCCCCCAGATGTGGGCGATGCTGGGACGTCGGCTCGCCAGTCGGGGCACCTTCGTCGTCGTCGGGGCCTTCGCCCTCATCAAGTGGCTCACCTCGGACCGGTCCTCGGGCATGGCGATCTCCATCATCGTCAGCTCGGTCATCTCGATCGGCCTCTCGCTGGCGCTGGGACTGTTCATCCACCGGATCATCACCGAGGCCGAGTCGCGGGCCGAGACGATCGACGAGCTGCGCCTCGCCCAGGACCGGCTTGCCGCCGCCGAGCGGGACCGGGGCGTGCACGAGGAGCGCGAGCGGCTCTCCCGCGAGATCCACGACACCCTCGCCCAGGGGTTCACGTCCGTGCTCGCCCTGGCCCGAGCGGCCGATGCCGCACTGGCCCGCGACGACGTCGGCACCGCTCGCGAACGGCTCGCCCTCGTCGAGAGCACCGCGGCGGACAACCTGCGGGAGGCACGGCTCATCGTCGCCGAGCTGACCCCGGGGCACCTGCAGTCGCGGACCCTCGCCGAGGCGCTCGACCGGCTCGTCACCGCGGTCTCCACCGAGACCTCGGTCCGGTCGCGGCTCGTCCTCAACGGCGAGCCCGTGGCCCTCGGCGGCGCGACCGACGTCGTCCTGCTGCGCACCGCCCAGGAGGCGCTGTCGAACGTCCGCCGGCACTCGGGGGCCGGCACGGCCGTCGTCGAGCTCTCCTACGCCGACCCCGACCGGGTCGTCCTCGAGGTGAGCGACGACGGCCGAGGCTTCACCCCGGCCGAGCACCGCCCCGGGTTCGGCCTCGACGGGCTCACCGCCCGGGTCGCCGAGCTCGGGGGAGCGGTCTCGGTGACGAGTGCGCCCGGGGAAGGCACCCGGGTGCGGATGGAGGTACCCCGATGACGATCCGCCTGCTCGTCGTCGACGACCACCCCGTGGTTCGAGCGGGAATGGTCGCCATGCTCTCCGAGGAGCCCGACTTCGAGATCGTCGGCGAGGCCGGCAACGGGGCCGAGGCCCTAGCGCTCGTCCCCCGGGTGCATCCCGACGTCGTTCTCATGGACCTGCGAATGCCGGTCCTCGACGGTGCCGAGGCCACGTCCCGGCTCCGGGCCCAGCCGGACGCCCCCGAGGTCCTCGTTCTCACGACATACGACACCGATGCCGACATCGTCCGGGCCGTCGAGGCCGGAGCCCGCGGCTACCTGCTCAAGGACGCCCCGCCGGATGTGCTCGCCGACGCGATCCGCCGAGCGGCTCGGGGCGAGACGGTGCTCGCCCCGCCCGTCGCGGCCAGGCTTGCCGAACGGCTCCGTGCGCCGGCCGCCCCGGAGCTGACCGCTCGAGAGGTCGAGGTGCTTCGGCTCGTCGCCACGGGACTGTCCAACGCCGAGGTCGGACGCGAGCTCTTCATCGGTGAGGCGACGGTGAAGACCCATCTGCTGCGGGCCTTCGCCAAGCTGGGGGTGACCGACCGGACGGCCGCGGTCACCGCGGCTTACGCCAAGGGCCTGATCGAGCTCGGCTGACCCAGGGCGCGGCCGACCAGGGCGGGGCCGACCCAGGGCTGAGCCGGACGAGGACCCAGCCGACTCCTCGAGTCAGTCGGCGATGGCGTTGCGCGCCGAACTGCGCCGGTGCCGGTAGTACTCGACGACCATGGGGATGACCGAGACGACAACGATGAGCAGCAGCGCCGCCTCGATGTTGTTCCGGATGAGCGAGACGCCGCCGAGGAAGTAGCCGAGGATCGTCACCCCGCTGGCCCAGAGGACGGCGCCCACGGCGCTCCACGTGAAGAACCGGGCCCGCTCCATCCTGCCGACGCCCGCAACGAGGGTGATGAAGGTCCGCACGATCGGGACGAACCGCCCGAGTACGAGCGCCTTGTTCCCGTACTTCTCGAAGAACTCGTGTGTCTTGTCGACGTACTCCCGTTTGAGGATGCGCCCGTCCCGCTCGAAGATCGGCGGCCCGACAGCCCGGCCGATCTCGTAGCCCGCGACGTTACCGGCGAAGGCCGCGACGCTGAACAGCACGCAGGCAAGGCCGAGGTTGATGTCGAGGTGCAGCGTCGGGTCCGCGGAGGCGATGAACACCCCCATGGTGAACAGCAGTGAGTCGCCCGGGAGGAAGGGGAAGAGCAGCCCGCACTCGATGAAGACGATGACAAGGGCGAACCAGATCCCGTACTGCTGCAGGAGTGTCTCCGGGTTGAGCCAGTCCGGCCCGAGCGTATGCATCACGGACCCAAGGCTATGCGCAACCCCGTGGAAGGCGGCCCGCCCCGGCTGAGAGAGGGCTGGGAGGTTGCTGTGGTTCGAGGCCTGGGCGCCGGTGCATTCGCGGTCCGCGAGCGCACTATCCTGCAGCGAGCACCGCCCCACGAACGGAGAGCTCGATGTCCCCCCGCCATACTGTCGTCGTCGGATCCGCCCTGCTGGGGGTTCTCGCCCTGGCCGCCTGCGGCTCGCCCACGGCTGAGACCACCGCCTCGGGGACGACGAGTGCCTCCCCCTCCTGCACGAAGGCCTCTCTGTCGACGCTCACCCCGGGCACGCTGACCCTCGGCACCGACAAGCCGGCATACCCGCCGTGGTTCGTCGACGACGACCCCAGCAACGGCAAGGGCTACGAGTCCGCCGTCGGCTACGCCATCGCCGACCAGCTGGGGTACACCAAGGATGAGGTGAAGTGGGTCGTCGTGCCGTTCAACACGGCGATCGCGCCCGGGGTCAAGACCTTCGACCTCGACATCAACCAGGTGTCGATCAGCGCCGAGCGGAAGAACGCCGTCGACTTCTCCTCCGGCTACTACGACGTGCGCCAGACCGTCGTCACCTACAAGGGCAGCCCGATCGACGGGGTGACGACGGTGGCCGGGCTCGCGAACGCCAAGCTCGGGGCCCAGGTCGGCACGACGTCCTACACGGCGGCGATCAACCAGATCAAGCCGACGAAGCAGGTCGCCGTCTACGACACCAACGACCTGGCTGTCCAGGCGCTGAAGAACAAGCAGATCGACGGGATCGTCGTCGACCTACCGACCGCGTTCTACATGGCGGCCGCGCAGCTCGACAACGGCGTCATCGTCGGCCAGCTCCCGCCGGTGTCCGGCCAGGCCGAGCAGTTCGGTGCGGTCCTCGACAAGGGCTCGCCGCTCACGGCGTGCGTCACCCAGGCGGTGGACACGCTCCGCTCCAACGGGACCCTCGACAAGCTCGTCAAGGAGTGGCTGTCGACCCAGGGCGCGCCCGAGCTGTCGTGACATCGTGAGCCGGCTGGTCGCTCGCGACGCTGGAGAGGGCTGGGCCCCCTCGGCGCTGCAGCTCGAGCGGGACGCCTACCGGCGCCGCCAGACGCTTCGGTCCGGGCTGGTCGCCGCCGGGTCGTCGGTGGTCTTCCTCGGCGTGATCACCGTGGCGGTCGTCACCTCGCCGGGTTGGCCCCGGGTGCGGGAGACCTTCTTCAACTGGGACAAGGCGGTGTCCTCGTTCCCGGCGGTCGTCACCGGGCTGTGGCTCAACATCCGGGTGATGATCGTCTGTGGCGTGCTCATCGCCGCTTTCGGGCTCCTCCTCGCGGTCATGCGCACGCTGCGCGGCCCCGTCGCGTTCCCGCTGCGGCTGCTCGCCACGGCCTACGTCGACCTGTTCCGCGGGCTGCCCCTGCTGCTCGTCCTCTTCCTCCTGGGTTTCGGGGCTCCGGCCCTGCGACTGTCCGGGCTGCCCAACAGCGCGCTGTTCTGGGGTGCCACGGCGCTCGTCCTGTCGTACTCCGCCTACGTCGCCGAGGTGTTCCGGGCGGGGATCGAGTCGGTCCATCCCTCCCAGCGCGCGGCCGCGCGGTCGCTCGGTCTCACCTACGGTCAGACGCTGCGGCACGTGGTCCTTCCCCAGGCGGTCCGCCGGGTCATGCCGGCGCTGATGAACGACCTCGTCTCGCTGCAGAAGGACTCCGGGCTCATCGCCGTGCTCGGCGTCATCGACGCGATCCGCGCGGCCCAGATCGAGACGGCCATCGACTTCAACTTCACGCCGTACGTCGTCGCCGGCTTCCTCTTCGTCTGCCTGACCATCCCGATGGCTCGGTTCACCGACTGGGTCGCCCGGCGGCAGGGCTTTCACGGGGCGGGGGGCGTCGTGTGAGCCTGCTGTCGCTGCGAGAGGTGCGCAAGTCCTTCGGCCCCACCGTCGTCCTGAGCGGGGTGAGCCTCGATGTCCAGCCCGGCCAGTGCGTCGTCCTCATCGGGGCCTCGGGCTCAGGGAAGTCGACGACGCTGCGGTGCATCAACCTTCTCGAGACCGTCGACGACGGCCAGATCCTGCTCCAGGGGCGGGACATCACCAACCCCACGGTGAACCCCGACGAGGTGCGCTCCAGGATGGGGATCGTCTTCCAGGCCTACAACCTCTTCCCGCACCTGTCCGTGCTCGACAACGTCACCCTGGCGCCGGTGCGCGTCCACGGGCGAGGCAGGACCGAGGCGCGGGAGGCGGCGATGGCGATGCTCGAGCGGGTCGGCCTGGCCGACAAGGCGGGGGCCCGCCCGGACGACCTGTCGGGTGGGCAGCAGCAGCGGGTCGCGATCGCTCGCGCCCTCGTCAACAACCCCGCCCTCATGCTGCTCGACGAGGTGACCTCGGCGCTCGACCCTGAGCTCGTCGGCGAGGTCCTCGACCTGCTGCGTGAGCTGAAGGCCGAGGGCATGACGATGATCGTCAACACCCACGAGATGGGCTTCGCACGTCAGGTCGCCGACAACGTCTGTTTCCTGCACGGTGGGGGGATCCACGAACAGGGACCCCCGGACCAGGTCTTCGACGACCCGCAGCAGGAGCGCACCCGGCAGTTTCTCTCCCGCATCCACGGCTGACCGGCCGGGGCTGGCCCGCCGTGATCGCGCGTGATGGGATCGGGTCGTGAGCGACGAGCGGCATGTCGGTGATGACTCGGTCATCGAGGTCGGGGTCGGCCCCTGGGCGGGGTCCTGGCCCCGGGGCGAGCAGTGGGACCCCGACCTGCTGGCTCATGGTGACCGCCGCAACGTCGTCGACCGGTATCGCTACTGGCGCCTCGAGGCGATCGTCGCCGACCTCGACACGCGGCGGTACCCCTTCCACGTCGCCGTCGAGAACTGGGGCCACGACTTCAACATCGGCTCGGTCATCCGTACCGCCAACGCCATGGGCGCCGCGGCGTTCCACATCGTCGGCCGCCGTCGCTGGAACCGCCGGGGGGCGATGGTGACCGATCGCTACCAGCACGAGCATCACCACGCGAGCGTCGCCGGCCTCGTCGACTGGGCGAGCGGGGGCGGCGGGGGCGGGGCGTCGATCCCGCTCGTCGGTATCGACAACCTGCCCGGATCGGCGCCCCTGGAGACCTATGACCTGCCGCGCGTGTGCGTGCTCGTCTTCGGCCAGGAGGGTCCGGGGCTCAGCGAGGAGATGCGCGCGGCGTGCGAGGTCGTCCTCCACATCACCCAGGTGGGGTCGACGAGGTCGGTCAACGCCGGCGCGGCGGCGGCGGTCGCGATGCATGCGTGGGTGCGCCGCCACGCCTTCGGGCAGGTGCCCTGAGGGCCGGCGCACGCGGCCCGTCGTGCCCTCGGCGTCGTGGGTGCCGGGAATCTGTGATGAGTTCGGTCCCCGGCTGGGGTTGACTGCTCCCATGCCCGATGCGATGACGCCGGCGGCGCTGCTCGCCGCCTTCCACCAGCAGGTCCGACTCTCCGATGTCGACGCCGCCCCGGGCAACATCATCGAGCGCGACGGCCCGGTACGACGGAGCTACCCGCCCGACCCGGCCATGCAGGGGGCCATGATCGAGTGCCCCGAGGGGCTGGGCGACGACCCAGACGGCTGGATCGCCAGGCAGGTCGCGTTCTTCCGAGACCGCGGGCAGCGGGTCGAGTGGAAGACGTACTCGACCGACGAGCCCGCCGACCTCGGTGCTCGGCTTGCCGCCGCCGGCTTCGTCCGCGATGACGAGGAGGCGCTCGTCCTCGGCTCGTGCGTCGACCTCATCCACGATGCGCCCCTGCCCGAGGGGGTGCGGATCCGCGAGTTCGGGGCCGACGACGACGGCGACTGGAGCCGGGTCACGGACCTCATGGACGCCGTCTGGGGAACGGGGTCGGCGTGGGTGAACGGGCACCTGCGTGCCGAGAAGCGGTCCCGCCCCGACCTCATCCGGATCTTCGTCGTCGAGCAGGGCGATCCTGATGACCTCGGCGTGCCGCCGTCCGGGCCGGTGCTGTCCTACCTCCTCCTGCGGTTGAGCGAGGGGACCGACTTCTGCGGGTTCTGGGGGGGAACGACCGACCCGGCCTGGCGTCGGCGCGGCCTGTACCGGGCCGGCGTCGTCCACCGGGCCCGGATCGCCCTCGAGCTCGGCTACCCGCTCGTCCGCGTCGACTGCTCGCCCGACAGCCGCCCGATCCTCGTGGCCCTCGGCCTGCACGCGGTCGCGTCGACGACCCCGTACCTCCTCGAGCCGTAGGCCGGGGCGGCATACCGCTGGGTGGGGCCGCGTCGTCACTCCATCGGGACCGGCTGCCAAGGCGGTTCGAACCGCCGGAGGTAGCCCTCGTAGCTGCCGAGCTCGGCCGCGATGTCCTCGTCGCTCCAGCCCAGCTCCGGCGCCATGACGCCGGCGGCGGCCACGGCGACCGACCGGCCGAGATCGGCGTGCAGGCCGGCCATGGTGCGGCGGGCCAGGACGTCGGCCAGGTGGACCGCCTCCTCCTCCCGGACCGCGAGGAGCACCTCCGCGGCGCACGGCTGCCCGTCGACCGGCTCCGGCATACCGTCGGCGGGGTCGCCGAGCGGCGCGAGCAGGCCGGGGTCCTCTCCGGCGAGGGCCAGGACCCGATCGGCACGCGAGCCGTAGATCCGGGTGAGCCGCGCCCGGAGTGCGGGGTCCAGATCCGGCGGCAGCCCGGCCGTCGGCCCGGAGCCGGGGAGGCGCTGGTCGCCGAGCCGCGACGGGCCGACCGGCATCCGGCCCCGGAGCAGCTGCAGCGCATGCTTGGCGAGGGAGCGGAACGTCGTCAGCCTGCCGCCGACGACGCTGTAGAGGCCGGCGAGCTCGGGTCCATGGTCGTGGATCTCGTGCCGACCGGAGGTGTCGGCCGTTCGCTCGGCGCCGACATGGGGGAGGGGGCGAACCCCGGTGTGGGCATAGACGACCCAGTCCTCGGTGAGGTCGGCCAGCGGGAAGAGGGTGTTGGTCTCACGGAGGATGTAGCCGATCTCCTCCTCGTCCGCCGAGACGGTGTCGAGGTCGCCGGCGAAGCGCTTGTCGGTGCTGCCGATGAGGTACATCCCGAGCCAGGGGATGACCGTCATCGGCCTGCCGTCCTCGGACTCGAAGTACACGGCGTCGTCGGGGGCGCCCTCGAAGGGCCCGACGACGAGGTGGGTTCCCTTCGTCCCGCCGATCCACCGGCGGCTCGCCGCGCTCGTGCCGGCGACGACGTCGTCGACCCACGCGCCGGTGACGTTGAGCGTCGCGCCCGCCTGGATCCGGTGTTCTCGGCCGGTCAGCCCGTCGACGACCCTCGCCCCGCCGACCGCCGACCCCGCTGTCTCGAGCGCCGTCACCCTCGTGTGGTTGAGGGTGACCGCTCCGGCGTGGCGGGCGGCGAGCATGAGCTCGGCGCAGAGCCGCTCGGTGTACTCGACCTGCGCGTCGTAGTACCGGGCGCCCCCCGTCAGACCCACCGCCGAGATACCGGGCAGCCGCCGCAGCATCTCCTCCCGGGTGAGGACCTCGTGCCGCGGCACCGACTTGCCGAGGGAGAGGATGTCGTAGGCGACCATGCCGGCGCGCAGCACGGCCGGTGGGTGGCGGTTCCGGTCGTAGAAGGGCAGCACGAACGGCAGCGGTGTGACGAGGTGGGGCGCCCGCTGGAGCAGCCAGTCCCGGTCGCGGAGCGACTCCCGGACGAGGCGCACGTCGTACCGCTCGAGGTACTTCAGGCCCCCGTGGATCATCCGGGAGGACCGCGACGAGGTACCGCTGCCCCAGTCGCCCTTGTCGACGACGACGGTCCGCAGCCCGGCGAGCGAGGCGTCCCACGCGATGGCCAGGCCGTTGACGCCGCCGCCGATGACGAGCAGGTCGAAGGGTTCGCCGAGGGCGGCGAAGGAGGCGTCGCGGCGGTCGAGGGCGGGCGTGCCGGTAGTCATCGACGGGGCTCCAGGTGACGAGACATCCGAGCACCATCCAACACCCGCAAGCGTGATCTTGGACACCGGGCGCCGTCGTGCCGTGCGGCCTACCGTCTCGCCGCTGTCTGCGCAGCGCGACCAGGTGAGCGAACGTGGAAGGATTTGGGCGTAACGCCATCCGACCCAAGGGAGAAGCATCGTGCCCATCGCAACACCCGAGGTGTATGCCGACATGCTGGACCGCGCGAAGGCCGGCTCCTTCGCGTACCCGGCCATCAACGTGACGTCGTCCCAGACCTTCAACGCGGCCATCCGCGGCTTCGCCGAGGCCGGGAGCGACGGCATCATCCAGGTCTCGACCGGCGGCGCCGAGTTCTTCTCCGGCGCAAGCGTCAAGGACATGGTCGCCGGTTCGCTCGCGTTCTCGGCCTTCGCTCACGAGGTGGCCAAGAACTTCGACGTCAACATCGCACTGCACACCGACCACTGCCCCGAGCCCAAGCTCGACGGTTTCGTCCGCCCGCTTCTCGCGGCCTCGACCGAGCGGGTCAAGACCCTCGGGACGCCGTACTTCCAGTCCCACATGTGGGACGGCTCGGCCGTGCCGCTGAGCAAGAACTTCGAGATCGCCCAGGAGCTGCTCGAGAAGGCCCGGGCGGCCCGGGTCATCCTCGAGATCGAGGTCGGCGTCGTCGGAGGCGAGGAGGACGGCATCGTCGGTGCGATCGACGACAAGCTCTACTCGACGCCCGAGGACGCCATCGCCACGGTCGACGCCCTGGGCCTGGGCGAGAACGGCCGCTACATCACCGCCCTCACCTTCGGCAACGTCCACGGCGTCTACAAGCCGGGCAACGTCAAGCTGCGCCCCGACGTGCTCCTGGCGGCGCAGCAGGCCGTCGTCGAGGCGAGGGGGCTGCCCGCGGGCTCCAAGCCGTTCGACCTCGTCTTCCACGGTGGGTCCGGTTCGCTGCCCGAGGAGATCTCGGCGGCGGTCGACTACGGCGTCATCAAGATGAACATCGACACCGACACCCAGTACGCGTTCACCCGCCCGGTGGCCGGCTACATGTTCGAGAACTACGACAAGGTGCTCCGCCTCGATGGCGAGATGGGCAGCAAGAAGCACTACGACCCGCGCGCCTGGGGCAAGGAGGCCGAGGTCCACATGGCGGCTCGTGTCGTCGAGGCCTGCCAGAACCTGCGATCGGCGGGGACGCACGCCTCCTGAGCGAGGTGACCGGCCCGCAACGGCACGAGAGAGGGGCCCGAACCAGTGGTTCGGGCCCCTCTCGGCCCCTGCCAGGGAGCCTGCGCCACGCGGCGCACTCACTCGCGGTATCGGCGCCCCTGCCGCCACAACCACGCACTACACATTGTGCCCCCAAAACCCCCGTCGGGCGACCGTAAAGTGCCAATGGCACTATCCTGCCGGTATCTCGTGCTCATGCCCTCGTCACACCCTGGAGGCCGGCGGTGCCAGCGAAGGACCGCAGCCACACCGACTCGCTGCCGGCCGGCGCCGACCGCGAGCCGCAGCGGCTCCTGGAGCGCTTCCTCGCGCGTGAGGCCGGCTGGCTGGAGGAGCGCCGCCGCGACCTCGCCGTCGCCACCGAGGCGCTGAGCCTGCTCGGCAGCCGCGGCGCCGACGGCGGCCCCGGGTCGCCGGTCGAGGCGCTCTCCGCCGAGCTGACGGCCGGGGTCGTCTCGCGGCTGCTCCGCGACACGACCGGGGTGACCCGCAGCTACGTCATGGCCGTCGACGAGGGACCGGCGCTCGAGGAGCTGACGATGCGCGACAACGAGGCCCGGATCCGCGATGGCCTCGTTCAGCGGGCGATCTACCCGGTGTCCGCGCTGGGCACGCCGCATGGGCTGCGCTGGATCCACGGCTGGGCCGCGATCGGCGAGGAACAGCGGGTCATTGCCGAGGCGGCGACGGAGTTCGCGGTCTTCGGGTCCGACGCCGTCGTCGGCCTCGCCCGCTGGGGCGAGATGTCCTCCGGCTACGTCATGACCCGCGAGAGGATCGTCGTCGAGGCGTACACGGCATACTTCGACCTCGCCTGGGAGCGGGCGCTGCCGGTGCCGGTGGCCCCGGAGGACGAGGACGCCGACGAGCGCCTCGTCAAGCTGCTCGGGATGGGCCTGAAGGATGAGGCGATCGCGCGCTACCTCGGCATCGGGCTGCGCACGGTCCGCCGACGGGTGGCCCGCCTCATGGCCGTTCACGGGGTCGAGACGCGGTTCCAGCTCGGGGCGGCCGTTGAACGGGCGGGCGTTGACCGGGCCGGACATCGCCGCCGCCCCGGACGTTAGGCTGCGACAGCCACACGAACGCACGTCATCCAGGGAAGGAGCCGGGTATGCCGGCAGTCGTGCTCGTCGGTGCCCAGTGGGGCGACGAGGGCAAGGGCAAGGCGACCGACCTCATGGGCAGCGACGTCGACTACGTCGTCAAGTTCAACGGGGGCAACAACGCCGGCCACACCGTCGTCATCGAGGGGGATGACGGACGCACCGAGAAGTACGCGCTCCACCTGCTGCCCTCGGGCATCCTCACCCCGGGCTGCACGCCGGTCATCGGCAACGGTGTCGTCATCGACCTCGAGGTGCTCTTCGCCGAGCTCGACGGGCTCCAGGCGCGCGGGGTGGACACCTCGCGGCTGCTCGTCAGCTCCAACGCCCACCTCATCCCGCCGTACAACCGTGTCCTCGACAAGGTGACCGAGCGCTTCCTCGGAGCCCGCAAGATCGGCACCACGGGCCGGGGCATCGGACCGACCTATGCCGACAAGATGTCGCGGGTCGGCATCCGGGTCCAGGACCTGTTCGACGAGCACATCCTGCGGCAGAAGGTCGAGGCCGCCCTGCGGCTGAAGAACCAGGTGCTCGTCAAGATCTACAACACCCGGGCCGCCGATGCCGACGCCGTCGTCGAGGAGCTGCTCGGGTATGCCGAGCGGCTGCGGCCGATGGTCGCCGACACCTCGCTCGTCCTCGACACCGCCCTGTCGCAGGGGCGGACGGTCCTTCTCGAGGCCGGCCAGGCGACGCTCCTCGATGTCGACCACGGGACGTACCCGTTCGTCACGTCCTCGAGCGCCACGGCCGGCGGCGCCTGCACCGGGTCGGGCATCGCCCCGACCCGGGTGTCGCGGGTCATCGCCGTCTTCAAGGCCTACACGACCCGGGTCGGTGAGGGGCCGTTCCCCACCGAGCTGCTCGACGACATGGGCGAACACCTGCGCCAGGCAGGCGGCGAGTACGGCACGACGACGGGCCGGCCGCGCCGGTGCGGCTGGGCCGACGCCGTCGTCGGACGCTACGCCACGCGGATCAACGGCGTCACCGACTTCGTGCTCACCAAGCTCGATGTGCTCACCGGCCTGGCGAAGGTGCCGATCTGCGTCGCCTACGAGATCGACGGCGTCCGGCATGACGAGATGCCGGCCGGTCAGAGCGACTTCCACCATGCCCGGCCGATATACGAGGAGCTCGACGGGTGGGGGGAGGACGTCACCCAGGTCCGGACCTTCGACGAGCTGCCGACCAACGCCCAGGCGTACGTCCTGCGGCTCGAGGAGCTCGTCGGCGCGCGCATCTCGGCGATCGGCGTCGGTCCGGGCCGACACGAGATCATCGAGAGGTTCGCGCTGCTGGGCTGACGTCGGGCCGCGGCCGACCCCGCTCACCCGCCCAACGCTGTCCGCCGGCGTCGACGTGGCATGGTCGCCGTGGATCGGGCTTCGGGGCCCACGGTGGAGGCGGTACCCGTGGACCCCGAAGCCCGAGGTTCCGGCCATGGCGTCCGGTTCCCGCGGTCGCCGTGACCTGCCTGCTGCACGAGGTTGCCGATGCCGACCACCACCGTGCTGTCCAGGATTCTCGCAGGCTACGGCGGCGGAGGCACTACCCCAACGGTGATGAATGCGGTCAGTTCGGCCGGACGACGCTCATCCGGTGGGCGGCGCGGGTGAGGGCGACGTAGAGCACCCTGACCCCGCCCGGCGACTCCTCGATGATGGCCGCCGGGTCGAGGACGAGGGTGGCGTCCCACTCCAGGCCCTTGCTCGACAGTGGGTCGATGACTCGAACCCGACCGTCGGCGACTCCGTCGAGATGGGCGACCCGGTCTGCCCAGCGGCGAGGCGTGATCAGGGCGATCGACCCCTCGACGGCTTCGACCAGGTCCTCGAGAGCCGACTCGGCGGCCTCGGCGACGGAGCCGTCGACGCTGAGGTCGAGGGGGTCGACGCCCGTCTCGCGCACCGCTTTCGGGATGTCGGCGTCCGGCACCCACGGCAGGATGACGTCCCGGGCATAGTCGAAGATCTCGCGGGCGTTGCGATAGTTCGTGTCGAGATGGAACGCCTGGCGCGGCTGTCCGGCGAGGGCGTCGTCGCGGGCGCGGGCGGCCTCGGCGCCGTCGGCCCAGGACGCCTGGGCGGCGTCGCCGACGATGGTCCATGACGCGGCCCGACCCCGGCGGCCGAGCATCCGCCACTGCATGGGCGAGAGGTCCTGGGCCTCGTCGACGAGGACGTGGGCGTAGCCCCCCGGACGTCCGATGGTGCCCATGAGCAGCCGTTCGCGGACCGTCTCGGGCGTGAGGACCGCGGCGGCGGCCTCCGCGTCGCTCCAACCGCGCCCGCCCGAGAGCCCGTCAGGCCCGTACGGCGAGAGGCTGTCGAGCTCCTCGATGTCGTAGAAGCCGACCTCCTCGGCAGGCGGCGCTTGGACCACCGCCAGCCGTGCGGTGAGGTCGTCGATGAGGGCCACGTCGGCCACCGACCAGGTTCCGAGGCTGAGCGTCTCGCGCAGGGAGTAGGCGAGGGCAGCGGCCTCCTCGTGGTCGAGGACACCGCGGGACATCGCGTAGGCGTGGTCGGTGTCGGCCAGAGTGAGCAGCACCTCCCGTGCGTCGAGCTGGCGCCACCACGCGGCCATGAACTCGTCGACATCGCGGGAGGACTCGAAGGCATCGAGGAAGTCGTCGCGCTCCCCGGACCGGACGGCCCGCCAGGCCGCGTCCGCGAGGGCGGCGCGAGCCGGCTCCGTCGCGAGGTTGTGCTGGTGGCTACGCAGCACCTGGCGGCGTACCCGGCGGAGGTCCTGCTCGCCGAGCCGGACCGCGTGTCCGGCGATGAAGGCGCGGAACGTCGACGGCGCCCCCTCAGGCGGCTCGGCGGCCGCGTGGGAGAGAACCCGTCGGATCCGCAGCGAGCCCTTGACGGCAGCGACCTCCGGGTCGTCGAGCCGCGCGGCGGTGACGCCGTCGACGAGGTCGCCGACGGCCCGAAGCGCGACCGACTCCTCCCCGAGCGAGGGCAGGACCCGTTCGATGTAGGCCGTGTATGCGGCCGATGGTCCGACGACGAGGACGCCACCGGCCTCGAAGCGGCGGCGTTCGGCATACAGCAGGTATGCCGCGCGGTGCAGCGCGACGACCGTCTTGCCGGTGCCGGGGCCGCCGGTGATCTCGGTGACGCCCCGGGACGGTGCGCGTATCGCCTCGTCCTGGCTGCGCTGGATCGTGGCGACGATGTCGCGCATCCGGTCACCACGGCTGCGGGTGAGGGCTGCGATGAGGGCCCCGTCCCCGACGACGACGAGGTCCTCCGGGGGCTCGGGGACCATGAGGTCGTCCTCGACGCCGACGACCCGCGGACCGCGGCATCGGAGCACCCGCCGGCGGACGACACCCATCGGGTCGACGGGGGTCGCCCGGTAGAACGGCGCGGCGGCGGGGGCACGCCAGTCGATGACCAGCGGCTCGTAGTCGTCGTCGCGGACCCCCAGCCGGCCGATGTGCCGGACCTCGCGTTCGACGCCCGCGCCGCGGGCCTCGAGGTCGAGGCGGCCGAAGACGAGACCCTCGTACTGCCGCTCGATGGTCGAACGGCGGCGGGCGGCGGCGAAGACGAGGGCGTCCCGCTCGAACAGGCCGGTCATCTCCTCGTCGCGAACGTCGCCGACCCGGTCGGTGCGGCCACGGGCGAGCCCATCGGCCTCGACGTGGGCGGCACGCTCGCTCGCCTTGGCCAGCTCGGCATACACCCGGTCGACGTGGGCCTGCTCGAGATGGACCTCATGTGCGGCCTCGGCCGAGGCTTCCGTCACTCTGGGTCGAACGGTGGTCACGCGGGGATACTCCTTGCCGGATCGCGGCCTTCGGGCGCCGAGAACGCATCAGTTTATCTGCCGCCGGGCAAGGTCGCCGCCGATACCCCCCGACCGGGCCGGTGGGCACCGTCGTCGGGAGGTCAGATCAGGCCCCGCTTCGCTGCCTGTACCCCCGCCTGGAAGCGGGTCGTCGCTCCGAGCTCGTCCATGATCGCCCGCAGTCGGCGCTCGACCGTGCGCTGGCTGATGCGCACCTGTCTGGCGATCATCGTGTCGGTCGCCCCGGCGGCGATGAGGAGCAGGATCTGGCGGTCCCGGGCGTCGAGCCAGTGGTGGGGCGCCTCCGCCGCAAGTGCCCGCGACAGCGAGCTCCCGGAGTCGTGGACGCCCTCGGCGATGAGCCGCACGACCTGGACGAGGGGGCGGTGGCGGATGAACATCGAGCCGAAGCCGGTCGGGTCGAGATGGCTGAGGTCGACGACTACCGCGCGGTCGGAGACGACGGCGGAGCAGGGGACGCGGGCGGCGATGCGGACCTCGACACCCGCCTCGGCCAGTCGGCCGAGGGTGTCCAGGGCGCCGTCGGTCTCGAGGATGGTGGCGTCGAAGACGGCTCGGCGGTCGGGTACCCGGGCCAGCGGCCCGGACGGCCCGGCCGCTTCGGCGAGCTCGTTGGCCAGGCCGAGGACCGTTCCCTCCGTTCCGGGTCCGAGCGCGAACACCCGGAGCAGCGTCGAGCGGGCGAGCGAGATGACCTCCCAGCGGGCCTGCTCGATCTCGAGCGGCGAGCCGAGCAGACCGATGCCGGCCGCGCTGAGCGTGCCGGGGCTCTCGGCGCGGGCCAGCCGGTAGAGCTGGGTGAGGCCTTGGACGGCCGAGCGCGAGGTGACGGCCTGTTGCTCCAGGGACGCGGCATACGTCGGCAGGGTCATGTCGGGAGAGGGGACGTCGATCGAGTCGGAGCCGTCGACCGAGACCAGGCCTCTGCTCTCGAGGAGGGCCAGACCCCGCTCGATCTGCGTCGGGGTGAAGCCCTCTCCGCGCAGCACCTTGCGTGATGGCTGGGGGTGACGGACGAGGGCGAGGTACATCCGGGCCGCGCTGTCGTCGCCGGGCGAGACCGGCCAGGCGCTGCCGAGAATGATCTCGGCCGCAGTGTCGGCGGCGATGGTCGGAGTCGGTGGCCTTGGGGGGTCTTCGGCGGTGGGTGCCGGCGCGGCAAGCCGCGGGCGCGCAGGCAGCGACATGTGACCCAACCTCCCCCCACCCCTGGCGGGTTGCCGTCATTGTCGGTGATCCGACGTGGCACCACTGTACGCAATCTCGACGCCGATGGAAGAGTTGAGACGTCGACATAGTCGATGTTCGCGCCGTGCCCCGGTTCCCCAGCCGTGCGGGCCACGCGAGCGAACGCGGCGTTCCCGAGGGTGACCCCCCTGCTCCCCGGGAACGCCGCGTTCAGGTTTGCGCCGACCCCCCCTAGGCTGGGTCACGTGAAGGTTCTCGTCGTCGGGTCGGGTGCCCGCGAGCACGCTCTGGTCCGTAGCCTCAACGCCGACGGCTCGGTCGACGCCGTCGTGGCCGCCCCCGGCAACCCGGGCATCGCGGCCATCGCCCACTGCGAACCATTGCCCCGGGGTGCCGTGGACGCCGACGCCGTCGTCGAGATCGCCCGTCGGCATGACATCGACCTCGTCGTCATCGGCCCGGAGGCACCGCTCGTCGCCGGCGTCGCCGACGTGGTGCGCGAGGCCGGGATCGCCTGCTTCGGCCCGAGCGCCGAGGCCGCACGCCTCGAGGGCAGCAAGTCCTTCGCCAAGGAGGTCATGTCCGCCGCGGACGTCCCGACGGCGATGGCGCACGTCTGCACAACCGTCGCGGAGGTCGAGGACGCTCTCGACGCGCTCGGTGCCCCGCACGTGGTCAAGGACGACGGGCTCGCCGCGGGCAAAGGGGTCGTCGTCACCGACGACCGCGCCGCTGCGCTGGACCACGCCCGCGCCTGCCTGGCCAAGCCGGACGGCCGGGTCGTCATCGAGGAGTTCCTCGACGGTCCGGAGGTCTCCCTCTTCTGCATCTGCGACGGGGACCGGGTGGTCCCGCTCGCTCCCGCCCAGGACTTCAAGCGGGTGGGCGAGGGCGACGCCGGACCGAACACCGGTGGCATGGGCGCCTACAGCCCGCTGGACTGGGCACCCACCGGGCTCGTCGAGACCCTCATCGAGCGGATCGCCCAGCCGACCGTCGATGAGATGCACCGGCGGGGCACCCCGTTCGTCGGCGTGCTCTACATCGGGTTGGCGCTCACCTCACGAGGGCCGCGGGTCATCGAGTTCAACGCCCGGTTCGGCGATCCCGAGACCCAGGTCGTCCTCGCGCGGCTCGTGACGCCGCTGGGTGTCCTGCTCGATGCGGCGGCGCGTGGCCAGCTCGCCGAGATGACCCCGCTGCGGTGGTCTCCGCAGCACGCCGTCACCGTCGTGGTCGCCGCCGCGGGCTACCCCGGCACCCCGCGTACGGGCGACCCGATCCTCGGGATCGATGACGTCGGCGACGACCCGGACGTCTACGTCCTCCACGCCGGAACCGCGTTCGACGCCGACGGCGCCCTGGCCTCAGCCGGCGGCCGGGTCCTGTCCGTCGTCGCCCTCGGCGACACCCTCGCCGAGGCCCGCAGGCGGGTCTATGCCGCGGTCGCCCGGATCGATCTCGACGGATCTCACCACCGTCGGGACATCGCCCTCGCCGCGGAGCTCGGCCACATCGCCGTGTCGTGACCCATCTCCGGCGCCACCTCCGAGCGGTCCCACGCGTCGCCTCCACCATCTGGTGGCGCTACGGCTCACCAGCACCGAGCCCCACGAGACGACGAGGAGCGGAAGGGCCATGAGCAGCGGCGGGTGCGAGAGCTCCCAGCCCATCACCGCAGCGAACCACGGGGCGTCCTGGCTCGCGGCCAGCACGCCGACGGCGGCCACCAGGGCGAACGAGGGCAGCTCCAAGCTCGCTCCGAGCGCGTGCGAGGCGTAGGCGGCGGCCGCGCCGAGAGCGGCCCCGGTCGCCATCGACGGCGTCAGGAGGCCCCCGGTCGCTCCGGTCCCGATGCTGAGGGCGGTGACTCCCGGCTTGAGGACCACCAGGAGGGCGAACACGAGCGCTGTCCCGGAGCCGATCATCGTCAGCTGGACGACGCCCTTGCCGTTGCCCGGCAGCGCCGGCAGCCACACCGACAGAACGCCGAGGACCAGACCTCCGGCGGCCATCAACGCCGGCAGCCGCCACCCCGGCTCCGGCTGGATGCGGGCTGCCCTGCTTGCGATGATGCGGAACCCGCGGCCCAGGGCGGCAGCCGCGGGGATCGCGACCACGGCCCATACCCACGTCGAGCCCGGGACACCCAACCTCGTCGGGTAGGTGTAGGTCGGTGCACCGGTCACGACGGGGCGCGCGACGATCGTGGCCAGCACGCTGACCGAGATCGTTGCGACGGCGTGGCGTCGGCGCATCCCGATGGCCAGCACCTCCAAGGCGTAGGCCGCGCCGCTGAGCGGCACGTTGTAGACGGCGGCGAGCCCCGCGCCGGCGGCCGCGGCGACGAGCATCCGCCGGGTTTGCGCGGGCAGGGTGAGCGCGGACGCCACTCGGAAGGTCAGTGCCGCAGCCGCCTGCCGCGGCGCGCCCTCCCGGCCGACGGACGAGCCGGTACCCACGGCCAGGATCTGCACGACCGCGTCGAGAAGGGTCCTTCGGGTGGGCAGCCGGACCGGACGGACCGCCATCCCGTCCGAGATCGATGGGAGCGGTCGACGGCGCAACCACGCCCAGATGAGGCCGCTGAGCGCCGCTCCGACGGTCGGCGCGAGGATGCGCCGCAGGGGCGAGGCGGTCTCGACCCCGAAGATGAACGGCGAGTCGTGGTAGCCGAACGCGATGTGCTGGACGAGGCGGAGGATGAGGGTGAGGACGGCAGCGGCCACCCCCGACACCACGCCCGCGGCGATGATCCCGACGACAAGGCGCACCCGCTCGGACCACCGGCTGCTGCGCCGTCGGACGGCGAGCGCGACGGACCCCAGATCCTTAGCCACAGGCCCGCGGTCCCCCGCCTGGCGGACGTGTCCTTTCCTGGGCGGACGCGAGCGGACCGGCCGCCGGGGGGCGGGTCGTGGGCACCCGCGTGCTCATGGACGCCTCCTCGTCTGGGTCGGGACCGTGCGAGCAGAACGATAGTCAGGCTGCTCGACGGGCCGTCGGCACGGGGTCGGCACTCGCCCCGGCGGCACCCGCACCCACGCCGTCGGTCATGACGACGTGGCCGCGAGTGGCCTTTCAGGACACCTGTGGCAGGACGGTGTCCGCGACGTCGACGAGGTGGTCGAGGTCGCCGAGGTCGAGCACCTGGAGGTAGGCCCGGGTCGCGCCGGCCTCGGCGGACGCCCCGAGCGCGTCGACCACCTCGTCCGGCGACCCTGCCAGTCCGTTGGCCCTGAGCTCGTCGACCTCGCGGCCGGTGGCACGGGCCCGTCACCATTGTGCGAGAACGTCTCTCCGGTTGTCGTCGCCCACATGCCGGTGATGACGGCGAGCTGTTCCTCGAGCCGGTCGAAACGTTCGCCGAGGGGCGGGAACGGGATGCCGTATGCCGAGTGCTCGGCCTCGAACCACCCCGCGCCCGGTCCGAGCTCGACCCGTCGCCGCTCATGTGGAGGTAGTGGTCGGACCGGTCGAGGTAGGTGTGCGGGGTCGAGGTATTCCGGTGGCGTCTGGGGGTGCCCGATTACCTCGAATCGGGGGGTGTGCGCGGGGTGGAGGTATTCCGGTGGCGTCTGGGGGTGTCGGATTACCTCGAATCGGGGAGGGCGGGGGTCTGGGTCCGTGTCGGCCTGGGGTGGCTGGGAGGATGGCGCCATGACGCCCGCCGCCTCGCGTGCCCTGCCGCCGGCCCTGCCCGGCTACTCCCACGTCTACTCCGGCAAGGTGCGGGACCTCTACGCCCCGCTTGACCCCGCCACCGGTGAGAGGGTGCCGAACCGGCTCCTGCTGCTGGCCTCCGACCGGATCAGCGCCTACGACTACGTCCTCGATACCCCGGTGCCCGACAAGGGCGAAGTGCTCACCCGGCTGTCGCTGTGGTGGTTCGACCAGCTCGCCGACCTCGTCCCCAACCATGTCGTCTCGACCGACGTGCCCCCCGAGGTGGCCGGCCGGGCGGTCCTCGTCGAACGACTCGACATGCTTCCGGTCGAGTGCGTCGCCCGGGCCTACCTCACCGGGGGCGGCCTCGGCGAGTACGCCGCGAACGGCGCGGTGAGCGGCATACCGCTCCCGTCCGGTCTCGTCGATGGCGACCGGCTGCCCGAGCCGATCTTCACCCCGTCGACGAAGGCGCCGATGGGCCAGCACGACGAGCCGATCCCGTATGCCGCGGTCGAGGAGATGCTGGGCGCCGGCCTTGCCGCCCAGGTCCGGGACCTCACCGTCGCGATCCTGACGCGGGGCAACGACATCGCGACGCAACGGGGCATCATCCTCGCCGACACCAAGGTCGAGTTCGGCTTGCGCGGGGACCGGCTCGTCCTCGGTGACGAGGTGCTGACGCCGGACTCGTCACGGTTCTGGCCGGCGGACCGGTGGGAGCCGGGACACCCGCAGCAGAGCTTCGACAAACAGTTCGTCCGTGACTGGCTCACCTCACCCCGGAGTGGCTGGGACAGGGGGTCGGGTACCGCGCCGCCCCCGCTGCCCGAGGACGTCGTCGCGGCGACCCGGGCCCGCTACGTCGAGGCCTACGAACGCCTCACCGGCCAGCGGTTCTAGGGCCCGCCCGGGCGCGCAGGCAGGGCTGGTTCAATGGCCCTCATGAGCCCCGACCACCCGAGCTGGCAGTCCGCCGGCTACCCCCTCCCGGTGACGACCGCCTTCGACTTCCCCGACTTCGACCTCGTCACGACGATCGGCGCCGTGTCGGGCGTCTATGCCACGAGCCTCGGCATCGGCCGCAGCTTCACCGCCGGCTTCTCCGCACTGGCCCGTGGTGAGGTCGGGCAGATGACCGAGCTGCTGACCGAGGCACGGCATACGGCCCTGGCCCGGACGGTCGACGCCGTCGGCCGAGTCGGCGGGAACGCCCTCATCGGGGTCCGGTTCGACTCCAACGAGGTGAACGGGCAGATCATCGAGATCCACTGCTACGGCACCGCCGTCATCGTCCGCGGCAAGGGTTCCTGACACCGGTCGCAGGGTGGGCGGCCGTCCGGCAGGGGGGCGCGCCGCCGGTAGCCTGTGACCGGCATACCCCCTCGCGCCGCACGACCGGGAGACCCGAGCCATGGCCTCGTCGCACGACCACGTGCTGACCACCTTTCCGGGCGGCAACGCCCTTTCGCCCTTCCGTGCCGCGGGCCTGCTCGCCCGGCTGCAGGCCGTGGCGCCGCAGCTCATCGGCGTCAGTGCGCGGTTCGTCCACTGGGTGTCGAGTAACGAGGCGCTGGGTGCCGGGACCACCGCCGTCGTCGAACGCCTGTTGACCTACGGCGAGCCGTATGCCGCACCCACGAGCGGCGGCCCGAGCACCCTCGTCGTGGTCGGGCCTCGGCTGGGAACGGTGTCGCCGTGGGCCTCGAAGGCCACCGATATCGCCCACAACTGCGGCGTCGACATCCGTCGGGTCGAACGGGTGACGGAGTACTTCCTCGAGGGCCCGCCGCTGGCCGTCGGGGAGTGGGCCGCGTGCGCCGACATCCTCCATGACCGGATGACCGAGACCGCACTGCCGGCGCGGGAGGCCGCGGCGGCGCTCTTCGAGGAGCGCGCGGCCGAGCCGATGGCTCATGTCGACGTCGTCGGGGAGGGGCGCGCGGCCCTCGAGTCGGCCAACGTCGAGTTCGGGCTGGCCCTGTCCGAGGACGAGATCGACTACCTCGTCGACGCGTTCACCGGCATGGGCCGCAACCCCACCGACGTCGAGCTCATGATGTTCGCGCAGGCCAACTCCGAGCACTGCCGGCACAAGATCTTCAACGCCGACTTCGTCCTCGACGGTGACCCGCAGGTGGCGTCGCTCTTCTCGATGATCCGGCATACCGAGGCCGTCGCGGGGGCGGGCACGGTCATCGCCTACACGGACAACGCCTCGGTCATGCAGGGCGGCCCGGTGAGCCGGTGGCTTCCGGAGTCGGGCGAGGGACCCAGCCGGTATGCCGTCCGCGAGGGCGAGGTCCACGTCCTCATGAAGGTCGAGACACACAACCATCCGACGGCGATCTCGCCCTTTCCCGGTGCCGCGACCGGAGCCGGCGGCGAGATCCGCGACGAGGGGGCGACCGGCCGCGGCTCGCAGCCCAAGGCCGGGCTCACCGGGTTCGCCGTGTCCAACCTCCACCTGCCCGGGACCGACGAGCCCTGGGAGCGTGACCGCTACGGGGCGCCCGGCCACATCGCCAGCCCGCTCGACATCATGATCGAGGCCCCGATCGGGGCCGCGGCGTTCAACAACGAGTTCGGCCGACCGGGCCTCGGCGGCTTCTTCCGGGTCTTCGAGCAGACGGTCGCCGGCGTCCGGCGCGGCTACCACAAGCCGATCATGAGCGCCGGCGGTCTCGGCACCATCAGCGCCGAGCAGACCGAGAAGGTGGCCTTCCCCGCCGGGACACTGCTCGTCCAGCTCGGCGGCCCGGGCATGCGGATCGGTATGGGCGGCGGGGCCGCCTCGTCCCTGGCCGCCGGGGCCAACGCGGCCGACCTCGACTTCGACTCGGTCCAGCGCGGCAACCCCGAGATCGAGCGCCGCGCGCAGGAGGTCATCAACCACTGCTGGGCCCTCGGCGAGGACAACCCCATCCTCGCCATTCACGACGTCGGCGCGGGCGGGCTGTCGAACGCCTTCCCCGAGCTCGTCGACGGCGCCGGCCTCGGGGCCCGCTTCGACATCACCTCCGTGCCGCTGGAGGAGTCCGGTCTCGCGCCGAAGGAGATCTGGTGCAACGAGAGCCAGGAGCGCTACGTCGTCGCCCTGGCGCCCGAGTCGCTGTCACTCTTCGCCGCGCTGTGTGACCGCGAGCGTTGCCCGTATGCCGTCGTCGGCAGCGCCCGCACCGACGGCCAGCTCGTCCTCGCCGAGGGACTCGAGGACGTCGAGGGCGAGGACCGGGCGATCGACATGCCCATGGACGTCCTCCTCGGCAAACCGCCGAAGATGCGCCGCGACGTCACGCGAGTGACCTGGACCGAGCCCGCGACCACCTTCGACGGCCTCGACATCCGGGAGGCGGCATACGCGGTCCTGCGGCACCCGACCGTCGCGAGCAAGCGGTTCCTCATCACCATCGGTGACCGGACGGTGGGCGGGCTCTCGCACCGCGACCAGATGGTGGGGCCCTGGCAGGTACCGGTCGCTGACGTCGCCGTCACGCTGGCGGACCTCGTCGGCTTCCGGGGCGAGGCGATGGCGTCCGGAGAGCGAATGCCGTTGGCATCGGTCGATGCCCCGGCCTCGGGCAGGATGGCCGTGGGCGAGGCGATCACCAACCTGCTGGCCGCGCCGATCTCGCTACCGACGGTGAAGCTGTCCTGCAACTGGATGGCGGCCGCGGGCGAGCCCGGCGAGGACGCGGCCCTGTTCGACACGGTCGAGGCCGTCGCCATGGAGCTGTGCCCGGCGATCGGGGTGAGCGTCCCGGTCGGCAAGGACTCGCTGTCGATGCGGACCCGGTGGGCTGACGACGGTGTCACCAAGCAGGTCACCTCGCCGGTGTCGCTCGTCGTGTCCGCCTTCGCAGTGCTACCGGATGTGCGCAGGACGCTCACGCCCGAGCTCGCCGACGGTTCGGCCCTCTACCTCGTCGACCTCGGCGCCGGCCGTGACCGGATGGGCGGTTCGATGCTCGCCCAGGTCACCGGTCAGTTCGGTGGTGAGGTCCCCGACCTCGACGAACCGGCTCGTATCGTTGCACTCGTCGATGCAGTGAATGCGTTGCGGGACAACGGTATCGCCACGGCCTATCACGACCGCTCCGATGGCGGGCTGTGGGCGGCCCTGTGCGAGATGGCGTTCGCAGGCGCGGTCGGCATCGAGCTGGGCGTCCCGTCGGTCGAGTCGCTCTTCACCGAGGAGCTCGGCGCGGTGCTCGGCGTGCCGGCGGGCCGGGCCGATGAGGCCGAGGCGATCCTCACCGACCACGGGCTCGGTGACCTGACCACCCGCGTGGGGAGTGCGGCGCCGGGCCGTCGGGTCCGGGTGCGGATCGCGGGCGAGCCGGTTCTCGACGAGTCGCTGCGCGACCTCGCCCAGGCGTGGGACGAGGTGTCGTGGCGGATCACGGCGCTGCGCGACAACCCGGAGTGTGCCGACGAGGAGCATGCCGCGGTGGGGGCGGACGTCCCGGGGCTGTCGGTGGCGACGACGTTCGACCCCGCGGCGGACATCGCCGCGCCGTACGTGTCGCGGGGAGTCCGGCCCAAGGTGGCCGTCCTGCGCGAGCAGGGCGTCAACTCCCACGTCGAGACGGCGTTCGCCTTCGACCGGGCCGGGTTCGACGCCTTCGACGTCCACATGACCGACCTGCAGAGCGGCCGGTTCGACCTCTCCGAAGTCGTGGGCCTCGTCGCCGCCGGCGGGTTCGCCTACGGCGACACCCTCGGTGCGGGGGAGGGCTGGGCCCGCTCGATCCTGTTCAACCCGGCGCTGACCGAGATGTTCCACGGGTTCTTCCACCGCGAGGACACCTTCGCGCTCGGCATCTGCAACGGGTGCCAGATGTTCGCCGCGCTCACCGACCTCATTCCGGGGACCGAGGCGTGGCCCCGGTTCACCCGCAACCGGTCCGAGCAGTTCGAGGCCCGACTCTCCCTCGTCGAGGTGCTCGACGGCCCGTCGATCTTCACCAGCGGAATGGGTGGCAGCCTGCTGCCCATCGCTGTCGCCCACGGTGAGGGCCTGGCGGACTTCTCGGCGCAGGGCAACGAGGCCGCGGTGTCACGGGCGATGCGGTTCGTCGACCACGCCGGAGCGCCGGCGACGGCATACCCGACGAACCCGAACGGCAGCCCGGACGGGCTCACCGCGGTGACGACCCCGGACGGGCGGTTCACCGCGATGATGCCGCACCCGGAGCGGGTCCAGCGCAACGTCCAGATGTCGTGGACCTCCGGCCCGGCCGAGCAGGAGAGCCCGTGGCTGCGGATGTTCCGCAACGCCAGGGTGTTCGTCGGCTAGCCGCTCACGTTGCGATCACCGCGATGGAGACGAGCACCGCTGCGGCCGCGGTCCCGAGAGCGGGCAGTGCGACGGTGTGGAGGCTCGTCGGCGCGCGCCCGCTGAGGATCGCGTGCACGATGGCGTGCTGACGTCGCCACCCGATGACGGCCACGCCCGCGGCGACGAGGGCCAGGCCGATCGCCGAGACGGTCAGCGCGTGGAGATGGTTCTCGACGCCGGTTCTCGCCACCAGCGCGGCGTTCGCGGCCAGGGCCAGGCCGGTTCGCGCCCAGGCCAACCCGGTGCGCTCGGACTGGAGGCCCGGGTCGACCGGGCCGTGGCCCTGGGGTGAGGGCGAGGGGTCGCCTCCACCCGAGGACGAAGCCGTCACAGCGAGCCCGAGAGGACGTCGATGACGACGATGATCGCGGCCAGGGCCAGCACGCCGGAGACCCATGGCAGCAGGGCCGAGCGAGGCAGTGTCCGCCCATGGCGCATCGCCGCCTCGTTGCCCGCCCACTGCCGGTATGCCGTGATCGCGATGGCCAGCCCGAGCCCGGTCATCATGACGCTGAGGCCGGTGCGCATGCCCGGGATCGCAAACGACGGCACGAGCTGCTTGAGGGCCACGGCGCCCGCGAGGAGGGCCAGCGCGGTGCGGATCCAGGCGAGGAACGTGCGCTCGTTGGCGAGCGAGAACCGATAGTCCGGGTCGGTCCCCTCGTCCCACCACCGAGCACGCTGTCCCGAGGTTGCCTGCTGCCAGAACGACACGCGTCTCACCCTCTCTACGCGGACAGCCGTGCGTTGCACTTCTGACGCACCTCGCCGACTCCGCCGCTCCCCACGAGGGTAACCGGCGTTCCGGCGGCGTCGAGCAGGCTGGCGGCGATCGCCGCGCGGTGGCCGTTCGAGCAGATGGTCCAGACCGGCTCGCCGGAGGGAACCTCGTCGAGGCGGCCCGGCAGGTCGGACGCGAAGATCGTCTGGCTCCCCGGCAGGGTGCCCCACTGCCACTCGAGGGGCTGGCGCACGTCGAGGATCCGCGGATCGCCGCCCGAGGTGATCGCCGCACACAGGTCGTCCGGCCCCACGTTGGCGTAGCTGCGGCTCTCGCCGCCGGCGGCCGCCCAGGCGGCCATGCCACCACCGAGCATGCCAGTCGGGGTCTGCCACCCGATGCGCAGCAGCTGGGTCGTTGCCTCGTCCGCGGCACCCTCGTCCTCGGGGAGGACGAGCAGGACGGGGGAGTCGAAGGGCAGGACCCAGCCGACGTAGCTGCCGAACCCCGAGTTGAGCTCGATGTTGACGGCGCCGGGGATGTGGGAGGTGGCGAAGTCGTCCCGCTCCCGGGCGTCGACGATGGCCAGCCCGGAGTCCATGGCGGCCCGGAACGCGGCGACGTCGAGGACCGGGACCGTCGGCGTCGAGCCGAGGACGGGGACGCCGACCCGGTTGATCGGAGCCATCTTCGGGTAGTAGGCGGGATAGGCCATGAGCTCGCCGGTCAGCTCCTCGCCGAACTCCTCGAGCGACCGGGCGAGGACGAGGTCGTTGGTGGTGAACTCGGCGCCGAGGGTGCTCGTGCGGGCCGTCGAGGGCATCGACGAGACGCAGAAGCTGCCCGCGCCGTGGGTCGGCAGGAGCTGGGTCTCGGCCGGTAGCTCCTTCAGACGCTGGACCGAGCGGTACTGGTGCCCGGTGAGCGCATCGGTGTGGTCGGGGCCGAGCAGGTCGGTGCGCCCGGCGCTGCCGACGAGCAGCGACCCGCCGCTGAAGACCGCGACGGGGACGGGGTTGTCGCCCTCGTAGACGAGCCACGCGATGTGCTCGAAGGTGTGACCGGGGGTCTCCATGGCGATGATGCGCAGGTCGCCGACCTGGACCTCCTCGCCCTCGCGAGCACCGCGGTGGTCGAACTCGTAGCCGCCGTCGGCCGGCAGGACGAGCTCGGCGCCGTGGGCCGCGCGGATCTCGTGGGCCCCGGAGACGTAGTCGTTGTGGACGTGGGTCTCGAGGACGGCCCGGATCCGGGCCCGGCGCCTGTCGGCGGCCTCGAGGAAGCGCCAGGCGTCTCGCTGCGGATCGACGATCACGGCCTCGTCGCCCGAGACGACGACGAAGCTGTTGTCCCCCAGGCCGGGGGTCACGAAAACCTCGATGTCCATGTGGTGCTCCTTCGCTCGTCCGGTGTCCCCGGCGGCGGCGTCGGCGGGCGGCCGACGGACCCACCGCCGTTGGCAGGTCAGGCAAAAAAGTTCAATCAATCAATTGAACGAGTGAATTTCATCACATATGGTGCCGTCATGGTAGGTGTACCTAAGTCAGCACTTGGCGACGTGGCCCGGCGCTTCAGCCTCCTGGGCGATCCCACGAGGCTGCGGATCCTCGGCGAGCTGCACAAGGCCGGAGAGGCCACGGTGGGTCAGCTCGCCGAGGCGGCCGAGGTCAGCATCGCCAACGCCTCCCAGCACCTCGGTCGGCTCGCCCTCGGTGGTGTCGTCGGCCGTCGGCCCGAGGGTCGCACGGTCGTCTACCGGATCATCGAGCCCGCCATCGAACAGCTGTGCGCCATCGTGTGCGCCAGCCTCGAGGTCGAGACCGAGGCGGCCTCGACCCGCACCGACTCCGACGCCAATGCCAGCTGAGGGAGGCACCCGCGTGACTGCAGTCAACCTGCCCACCCCGACCGTCCGACCCGAGGGGCAGGGCGGTCCGGGGCGGATGGTCAAGGTCATCGACCAGACCAAGTGCATCGGCTGCCACGCGTGCACCACGGCATGCAAGTCCGAGAACGACGTCCCCGTGGGGGTGACCCGGACCTACGTCAAGAGCGTCGACACCGGGACGTTCCCGCAGGCTCGCCGGGCCTTCCAGGTCACCCGGTGCAACCAGTGCGAGGACGCACCCTGCGTCGCCGCCTGCCCGACCGCGGCGATGCACATCCGCCCGGACGGCATCGTCGACTTCGACAAGTCCTCGTGCATCGGCTGCAAGGCATGCATGGCCGCCTGCCCCTACGACGCGATCTTCATCAACCCCGAGGACCACTGCGCCGAGAAGTGCAACTTCTGCGCCCACCGCCTCGATGTCGGCCTCGAGCCCGCGTGTGTCGTCGTCTGCCCGACCGGCGCGATCATGGTCGGCGACGCCGACGACCCGAACAGCGGGGTCGCCGAGATCATCAACCGGACCCCGGTGGCCGTCCGCCGCCCCGAGAAGGGGACCCGCCCCAAGCTCTTCTACCGGGGGGCCACCCAGGCGACCCTCGACCCGCTCGCCGCGTCGGCCCCCGAGGGCGATACCTACGCGTGGGCAGAGAAGCCCCGCGGCGTCCACCTCGTCGACCCGGGCAACCCCGACGGCCGCAACAGCAGCGCCGCCGCGATCCTCAGCTACGACGTCGCCCACACGGCTCCGTGGGACTGGCGGGTGAGCCTCTACACGTGGACCAAGGGGGTGGGCGCCGGGGCGTACCTCGTCGCGCTGCTCCTCCTCATGACCGGCCACCTCGCGGGCACCGACCCGCTGTGGGTCTGGACGGCGCCGATCCTCTCGGCCGTCTTCCTCGCCATCACCGCCGCGATCCTCATCTGGGACCTCGAGCACCCCGAGCGCTTCATCTACATCCTCACCAGGCCGCAGTGGCGGTCCTGGCTGGTCCGTGGTGGCATCATCCTCAGCGCGTATGCCGGGGTGCTGGGCCTGCACGTCCTGGCCGGGCTCGCCGGGTGGTCCGGCCTGCGGACGGTCCTGGCGTTCCCGGGACTGCCGCTCGCGGTCGGCACCGCCGTCTACACGGCATACCTCTTCGCCCAGGCCAAGGCCCGCGACCTGTGGCAGAGCCCCTTGCTGCCGCCGCATCTCGCGGTCCAGGCGGTCCTCGCCGGGGCGAGCGCCCTCGTCCCGTTCGCGGCCGTCGCCTCCTCGGACGCGTTGAAGCCGCTCGCCTGGACGGTGGCGATCTCGGCGGGTACCCACCTGCTCCTCGTCGCCGGCGAGGCCACGCTTCCGCACCCGACGGCCCACGCCAGACTCGCCGCCCACACGATGACGCACGGGAGGTACGCCCGCTTCTTCTGGACCGGGGTCGTCCTCGTCGCCCTCGGCCTGCTCGCCCCGCTGGCGGTTCCGGGCACGGCCTGGCTCTCCCTGTTCGCGCTCCTCGGGCTCCTCGCTCACGAGCACTCCTACGTCCAGGCCGGCCAGTCCGTCCCCCTCGCCTGAAAGAGGCACCGATGACGACGATCGACCGCAGCTCCCTCGTCGGCCTCGGCGAGCGGGTCAGCGCCGCGAAGGCCGAGACGACCTCCCGGGGCGAGACCTTCTATCCCGGCCCGAGCCGGATCCACCTCGCGGCCCACCCGCCGAAGGAGCGGTGGGACGACTGGGTGGAGCTCGACTCGCGAGCCTGGCCCGAGCGGGTGGAGCACCGCTCGATGCTCGTCCCGACGACGTGCTTCAACTGCGAGTCGGCCTGCGGGCTGCTCGCCTATGTCGACCGAGAAACCCTCCAGGTGCGCAAGTTCGAGGGCAACCCCGAGCACCCGGGTTCGCGGGGACGCAACTGTGCCAAGGGCCCGGCGACGGTCAACCAGGTCACCGACCCGGACCGGATCCTCTACCCGCTGCGCCGCGTCGGCGAGCGCGGCGAGGGCGGCTGGGAGCAGGTCGACTGGGACACCGCCCTCGATGACATCGCCGGCCGGATCCGCACAGCCATCACCGAGGAACGGCCGAACGCCGTCATGTACCACGTCGGCCGCCCCGGTGAGGACGGCTTCACCGAGCGGGTTCTCGCGACGTGGGGCGTCGACGGCCACAACTCGCATACCAACGTCTGCTCGAGCGGAGCGCGGTCCGGGTACCACTACTGGACCGGCATCGACCGGCCCAGCCCGGACCACGCCAACGCCCGCGTCATCCTGCTCATCTCCAGCCACCTCGAGACCGGCCACTACTTCAACCCGCACGCCCAGCGGATCATGGAGGCCAAGGCCAAGGGCGCCAAGCTCATCGTCCTCGACACCCGGCTGTCGAACACGGCGACCCACGCCGACCACTGGCTCTCTCCCTTCCCCGGCTCCGAGGCGGCGATCATGCTCGCCGTCGCGCACCATCTCATCGCGACCAAGCGGTACAACCGCGACTTCGTCCGGCGCTGGTGGAACTGGAAGGAGTACCTGCGGGCGGTCCACCCGGGTGCGCCGGGGACCTTCGAGGCGTTCGAGGAGATCCTCTCGACGCTGTATGCCGAGTACACGCCGGAGTTCGCCGCGGCCGAGTCCGGGGTGTCCGCCGACGTCATCCGCGAGATCACCGAGATCGTCGCCGGCGCCGGCACGGCCCTGTCGACGCACAACTGGCGCTCGGCCGCCGCGGGCAACCTCGGTGGCTGGCAGGTGTCGCGCACGCTCTTCCTCATCAACGCCCTGCTCGGCGCGGTCGCCTCACCGGGCGGGACGCACCTCAACGCGTGGAACAAGTTCGTGCCCCGGCCCATGCACGTCCCGGGTCACCCGCACCAGTGGAACGACCTGACGTGGCCGCTGGAGTACCCGCTCGCGATGAACGAGCTCTCCTTCATCCTCCCGCACCTCATGCAGGAGGGTCGCGGCACGCTCGACGTCTACTTCACCCGGGTCTACAACCCGGTGTGGACCAACCCCGACGGCATGGTGTGGTCCGAGGTTCTGCGCGACCATGACCTCGTCAAGATGCACGTCGCGATGACCCCGACGTGGAACGAGACGGCCTACCTGGCCGACTACGTCCTCCCGATGGGGCTGGCCTCGGAGCGGCACGACCTGCACTCGTACGAGCAGTACGACGGGCAGTGGATCGGGTTCCGCCAGCCGGTGCTGCGTGCCGCCCGCGAGCGGTTGGGCGAGGAGGTCTCGGACACCCGCCAGACCAACCCGGGCGAGGTCTGGGAGGAGAACGAGTTCTGGATGGAGCTGTCCTGGCGCATCGACCCCGACGGCTCCCTCGGCATCCGCAAGTTCTACGAGTCCCAGGACACGCCCGGGGCCAAGCTCTCGGTCGACGAGTACTACCGGTGGATCTTCGAGAACTCGGTGCCCGGCCTTCCCGAGAAGGCGGCCGCCGAGGGACTGGACCCGCTCGCCTACATGCGGCGGTACGGGGCGTTCGAGGTGAGCAGCCACGTCGGCCAGGTCTTCGAGCAGGGCGTGGCCCCGGACCTGCTCGCCGGGCAGGTCACGACCGACCTCGGCCGGGTGTACTCGACCGCGCCGAAGCCGGCGGCCACCAACCTCGCCCCGACCGGGGCACCCGTCCCGGACGCGGAGGGGCGCAACCCCGTCGGCGTCGACATCGACGGGGAGGTCAAGAAGGGCTTCCCCACCCCGAGCGGCCTGCTCGAGTTCTACTCCTCGACGGTCGCCGACTGGGGCTGGCCCGAGTACGCCATCCCGACGTACATCCACAGTCACATCCACCCGGAGTCGCTCGAGGAGGACGAGAAGGTCCTCATCTCGACCTTCCGGCTGCCGACCCAGATCCACACCCGTGGCGCGAACGCCAAGTGGCTCAACGAGCTGGCCCAGACCAACCCGCTGTGGCTGCACCCCGAGGACGCCGCACCACTGGGTGTGCGCGGTGGCGACCTCGTTCGGGTCAGCACGGAGATCGGCTACTTCGTCGTCAAGGCGTGGGTGACCGAGGGGATCCGTCCCGGCGTCGTCGCCTGCAGCCACCACATGGGCCGCTGGCGCCCGAAGGAGCAACCCGAGCACAACGGGGGCCAGACCTCGGCCACGGTCGACCTCGCCCGCGACGGCTCGACCTGGACGATGTCCCGCATCAGCGGGGTCCGTCCCTACGAGTCGAGCGACCCCGACTCCGCGCGGATCTGGTGGAGCGACGTGGGTGTGCACCAGAACATGACCTTCCCGGTACACCCCGACCCGATCTCGGGCATGCACTGCTGGCACCAGGCGGTCCGGGTGACCAAGGCCGAGCCGGGCGACGCCTACGGCGACATCTCCGTCGACACGGACAAGTCGCGCGAGGTCTACCGGAGATGGCTGGAGGAGACCCGCGACGCCCGGTCCGTGTCGCCGGACGGCACCCGTCGGCCGTACTGGCTCATGCGGCCGCTCAAGCCCGGCCCGGAGGTCTTCAAGCTCCCGCAGGAGGGCACCTCATGACCAGGGCCGCTCACGCGTCGGGGCCGTCGGACCTCCTCCTCGCCCTCGCCGTCCTGTCGGAGAGCCCGCAGCCGTCGCACCGCGTCGTCAGCGAGGCACTCGACCTCGGCGCCCTGCCCCAGGCGTCCGTCTATACCCAGGTCCTCGGCCTGTCCGTCCTTCCGTATGCCGCGATGTACCTCGGGCCCGAGGGAATGCTGGGCGGCGAGGCGGCCGACCGGGTCGCCGGGTTCTGGCGCGCGGTCGGACAGGTGCCGCCGGCCGAGCCGGACCATCTGGCGGCACTGCTCGGCCTGTATGCCGTCCTCGCCGACGCCGAGGCGGCCGAGGAGGACCCGGCCCGAGCCGTGCTGCGCAGGCGGGCCCGCTCGGCCCTGCTGTGGGAGCACCTGCTCAGCTGGGTGCCGGTGTTCGCCCGAGCGATCGAGTCCGCGGGGTCGTCGTTCTATGCGGACTGGGCCGCCCTCCTCGTCGAGGCGCTCGTCGCCGAGGCCGCCGAGCTCACACCAGCCGATGCCCTGCCCCGCCACCTCATCGACGCTCCCGGCCTGCCCGACGAGGTCGAGGGGGCACGCGACCTGGCACAGTCGCTGCTCACCCCGGCTCGCAGCGGCCTCGTCCTCACCCGGCGCGACCTGGCCCGCGGGGCCCGCGAATGCGGCCTCGGCCTCCGGGTCGGCGAACGCGCCTATGTTCTCGCGGCGATGCTCGAGCAGGACGCCCCCGCGACCCTGGACTGGGTCGCGACCGAGGCGGACCGCTGGGCAGCGCACCACCGCCAGGACATCTCCATGCTCGGTTCCGTGGCCGTCTTCTGGGCAGAGCGGGCCGAGACCACCGCAGCCGCGTGCCGTGCGCGGCAGACCACTTTGCAGGAGGTGCTTGCTGATGTCGTCTGACGTGGCTGCCGCCGCATCCGTCGCTGACCAGACCCTGTCCGCCCCCCTCACCGAGGAGGACATCCGGCGCATCGTCCGCGAGGAGGTCGCCTCCGCGCAGAAGAAGGACCCCGGCGTGCGCACCGGGGCGATCGTCGCCTCCAAGGGAACCCTCGACTGGGCCTACCCGCCCCTCATCCTCGCCAACGCCGCGGCCGCGGTGGGCATCGACGTCTCCGTGTTCTTCACCTTCTACGGCCTCAACATCATCCACAAGGACTTCGAGAAGCGGCTCAAGGTCGCCCCGGTCGGCAACCCCGCGATGCCGATGCCGATGCCGATGCCCGACGTCGTGACCGCGATGCCGGGGATGGTCTCGGTGGCCTCGAAGATGATGAAGCAGCGCTTCGCCCGGCACAACGTAGCGACGATCCGCGACCTGCTCGACACCGCGCGGGAGATGGACGTGCGGCTCATCGCCTGCCAGATGACGGTCGACGTCTTTGGCTTCTCCCAGAACGACTTCATCGAGGGGGTCGAGTTCGGCGGCGCGGCGGCATTCATGGCCGATGCCCGCAAGTCCAACGTCACCCTGTTCATCTGAGAGGACCTCCCCATGTCTGACATCACCGAAGACGTTCTTGTCGACGCCCGCGAGCTCATGTGCCCCATGCCGGTCATGGCGGCCACCAAGGCCATCCGACGGATGGAGGTCGGCCAGATCCTCAAGGTCATGGCGACCGACCGGGGCGCGCTCAGCGACATCCCGGCCTGGGCCGACTCCACCGGCAACGAGATGGTCTCCCAGGCCGAGGAGGGCAAGGACCTCGTCTTCCTCATCAGGAAGTCCGACGAGGCCTGACCCCGCCTGGAGGAACCGAGGCGGGCCCTCCGTCGTCGGACCCGGACGCCGCCGCCCCCTTCGCACGGGGGCGGCGGCATCCGTCGTTCCGGGGTGAGCGTCATCTCCACCCGATCACCACACGGTCCCCAAGCGGACGCCACGGCCGAGCGAGAGGCTGAGCCCAGGACCGGTCCTCCGGGAGCAGGGGACCCGGAGGGCGGTCCCGGGGTCGGCACGGCGACCCGCCCTGCGGGCCCGCGATCGGAAGGGGGTCGGCGATGACGCTGCGGCTGGGTACGAGGGTCCTACGGGGGGTCGTGGGTGCGGTCGCGGTCGCGGTGCTCGTGGTCCCGGCGGCGGCCGCCAAGGGTCCTGGCGGCGGTGGCGCAGGGGGCGGCGGCGGCGCTGGGGGCGGGGGAGGTGGCGACGCGACGACGGCGAACAACCTCTCGGTTCCCGCGCTCTTCGTCGGGACCAACCCCTACGGGCTCACCTGCGACGCCGGCGCCGTCGAACCCGTAGGCGAGCCACAGACCGGGTACCCCACCGCGGGCTACTTCTACGTCCAGGGCGTCCACACGTGGCAGGCCGGCTGCCTCCAGGGCTATGCCGAGGCGAGCGCGACGGCCGCGTGGGGTGACAACCTCGGCGGCGACGCCAAGCTCAAGGTCGGCAGCCCGATCCGGGTCGAGGTCGGCCTCCTGGCCGACATGGCTCTCCCGGCACTGACCGGCTGGACGGTTGTCAAGCTCGAGCCGGACGAGCTCGACCGGGTCTCGTCCTACGGCACCGGCGCCGTGGGCGACGGGGTCGGCGGGTTCCGAAGCGACCCGACGAGCCCGTACCCGGAGACGCGCGTGTGGGCCCAGGGCGCGACCCTGCGGATCTGGAAGGACGGCACGGCCGAGCAGCCCGTCGTGAGCCAGGCCGCCGGCGCGGAGATCAACGCAACCGGCCGGGTCGTCTACGGCTACAACCTCCGGGTGACCTCGGTGGGTACCTACTGGATCGAGTACACCTTCCCGGGCGTGACGATCACCGGCGCCGACGTCGGCACCATCGACGGGAGCACGGTGACGATGCCGATCACCGTCGTCGCGGGGGGCGGCGGAGGAGGCGGCAGGCGCTGAGCGCCGGCCCGGCCTCTGGGTCCGCGGGGGCGACCGTCACAGTCGTCCCCGCGGACGACTGGCTTCTGGCCGCGGATCTGGCTGCGCGGGCCGTGGCAGCGGCGCAGAATGGGGTGATGGAGACGGTGCTCGTCGTCGAGGACGAGCGGGACATCCGCGAGCTCCTCCGGCGGTATCTCGAGCGCGCCGGGCTGGCGGTGCTCGTCGCCGCAACCGGGGCCGAGGCGCTGCTCAAGCTCGACGAGGCCCGGCCGGATCTCGTCCTGCTTGACCTCGGGCTCCCGGACATCGACGGCGCAGAGGTCCTGGGCCGGGCCCAGCCCGACGTCCCGGTCGTCGTCCTCACCGCGCGCGCCTCGGTCTCGGACCGGATCGCGGGGCTACGCGCCGGGGCGGACGACTACGTCGTCAAGCCGTTCAGCCCGACCGAGGTCGTCCTGCGGGTCCAGGCGGTTCTCGCCCGGCGCGGGCAGGGTCGCGATGCGGCGCGGCCGCGGACCTTCGGCGGCGGCCGGCTGCGGGTGGACCAGGCCCGGCACGAGGCAAGCATCGACGGGCGACCCCTGGCGCTGACGCCCAGCGAGTGGGGGCTCCTGGTTGCGCTGTCGAACACGCCCGGGCGGGTGTTCGGCCGTCACGAGCTCATCGAGCGGATCAGCGGTGGTGCCTATGAGGGCTACGAGCGGCTCGTCGACTCCCATGTCAAGAACCTGCGCCACAAGCTCGGCGCCGGCGGGCATGACGTCGTCGAGACGGTCGTCGGCTTCGGCTACCGCATGGGTCTGAGCCCCGATGAGTGACCGTGCCCGTCTCGGCCCGATCGGCCGGCGGCTGCTCGGCGCCCTGCTCTTCGTGTCGATGACCGGCATCGGGGTCCATGTCGTCGGCACCGTTGTGCCGCACCTCGTGGCGAGGGAAGGGCATGGGGAGGCGGTGAGCGTGGGTTGGCTCCTCGCCGCCACCGGCATCGCCCTCGTCGTCGCGGCGCTCGTCTCGGTCGTCGTCGCCCGCCGCCTCATCGCCCCCCTCCGCGAGCTCGTCGACGCCGCGCGCGCCTTCTCCGTCGGGGACCACAGCGTGCGGCTGCCGGACCTTGCTCGGCCGGAGCTGGCCGAGCTCGCCGACGCCCTCAACGCAGCCGCGTCGGAGGTCGAACGCTCCGAGCGGACCCGACGGCAGCTGTCCGCCGATATCGCCCACGAGCTCCGGACGCCGCTCACCGCGCTCCAGGCCGGCCTGGAGGAGCTCCGCGACGGCCTGGTGACCCCGGACCCGTCGACCCTCGCCTCCCTCCACGACCAGGCGACGAGGCTGGGCCGCCTCGTCGAGGACCTGGGTGAGCTCGCCGCCGCCGAGTCGGCCGGACTCCAGCTCAGCCTCGAGCGCGCCGACCTTGCGCGGGTCGCGACGTTGGCGGTGACCGCATGGGAGGGCGCTCTGGCGGCAGCCGGTTTGTTGGTCCGGCAGGAGCTCACGCCGGGGGTGGTCGTTCTCGGCGACGTCGACCGCCTGCACCAGGTCGCCGGCAACCTGGTCGCCAACGCCGGTCTCTACTGTCGGCCCGGGGACGAGGTCGCCATCCGGGTCCGGTCCGAGGGTGCCCAGGGCATCCTCGAGGTCGCAGACACCGGTCCGGGGTTCACGACCGAGGAGCTGCGTCTCGCCTTCGACCGGTCCTGGCGAGGAACCAGCGCCGCCGGCACGCAGGGGTCCGGCCTCGGCCTGGCCATCGTCCGGGCCCTTGTCCTGGCCCAGGGCGGCACGGTGGACATCACCTCGACGGTGGGCGGCGGGGCGACCATCCGGGTCCGTCTCCCGCTCGCCACGGCCGGAGCCGACACCGGCCCCCCGCTCGACGTGGGCAGCTCGCGCGGCTGAGCGGGCGGTGGGACCAGGCGTCCTGGGTCAGCGCACGTCCCAGCCCCGGCCCCGGGTCGCGGACGCCGGAGGCGCCGGTGAGGGCTCGGGTGCGGCGTCGGTGAGCGGCCGGGCCCCCGGGACCCTCCGCCGGAGCTCGGCGTCGTCGAGCACCCCGCTCGGGAACGCCGACCGGGCGACGTGGCGGCGCAGCTCGCCGACGTCGAGCGGCGTGCGGCTGGCGACGAGCACCCCGTTGCCGAAGCGCCGGCCCTTGAGAACCTCCGTCGTCGCAACGTATGCCGTGTGCCCCAGGACCGTTCGCGCACCGGCGCCGAGGCGGGCGGCATACCGCAGCCCCGGCTCGTCGGCCACGTTGGCGACCAGGAGGCCGGCGGGGCCGAGCACCCGCGCGCAGTCGGTGAGGAACTCGACTGTGCCGAGCTCGGCGGGGAGCCGCCCGGCGTCGTAGGCGTCGAGGACGATGACATCCGCGGTGGCATCGCCCAGCTGGGCCAGGCCGGTCCGGCCGTCGACCGGACGTACTCGGATCCGGTGTCCCCGCGGCAGCGGGAGGTCACGGCGGACGAGCTCGGTCAACGGGACGTCCGGCTCGAGGACGATCTGGGTCGACCCGGGGCGGGCGTCGTGGACCCACCGGGGGAGGGTCAGGCCACCGCCACCGATGTGGGTGACCGCGAGCCGACCCGTCGTCAGAGCCGTGAGGACCGAGGCGATCTGTGCGACGTACTCGAAGGCGAGGTCGCCGGGGTCCTCGAGGTTGACGTGGGACTGGGCGTACCCGTCGACGACGACCACCCACCCGCCCCGCTCGTCCCGGACGAGCTCCCGGGTGGTATCCCGGGTGGGCCCCTGGGTGCGCGCGCTATCGCCGGCCACGATCGGCAGGCTAGCGGCCCGGACGCCGCGAGGGGCGGCGGTGGACCACCGCCGCCCCTCGGGTGACCGCTCCGCTCAGGCGTGCAGCGGGGCCATCCTGCTGATGACGATCGGGAGGGTCACCGTCGTTCCGCTGTCCTTCGCGACGAAGGTCATCGTCGCCGAGACCTCCGTGATCGGGTAGTGGCGCGGCTTGGGCAGGCTCTTGACCGCGGTCTTGAACCACTTCCACTTCACCCGCAACCTCAGGGTCGCCTGACCGTCCCGGTTCGGTATCTCGGAGGAGACGACGACATCGGAGACGGTCGTCCGGCCGACCCGCTTGCCGTCGACGAAGACGATGAGCCTGGTGTTCGGCTCGGCGTCCAGGCTCGTGAAGTTCAGCCCCTCGACGGTGAAGGTGACCTTCGTGCCGGTGACGAACGGGTCCGGCACGCCGACCACCGCCACCGCGTGCTTCTTGAAGCTCGGCGACACCGGGCTGTTCTTCGCGATCCAGTCGACGAACATGTTCTGGTCGACCAGACCCGAGTCACGGTAGTTCGCACCCTGCAGCATCGTCGCGAAGCCATCCGGCGCAGCGCCGACGTTCGTCACGAGGAAGCTGTTCGACACGATCGTGTAGACCTTGGCCGGGTCGATCGGCGCCCCGCCCAGGGTGATCGACGTGATCCGGCTGCCCCTCGCCATGGTCGGGTCGAACGTGTAGGTCAGGTTGTCCGACAGGCCGAGCTGGAGGTAGGGCCGAGACGCGCCGTCCGGCTGCCACTGCTCCTCGAGGATCTGCTTGACCTGGGCGCCGGTGTACTCGGCCGTCTTGATCGTGTTGCCGAACGGCATGATGTTCGCAGCCTGGCCGAAGGTGATCGTGCCGTCCGTGCCGAAGGGCAGGTCACCCCGGACGCCGCCGGGGTTCATGATCGCGATGTCGGCGCCGAGCCGGCCCGGCTCGTTGGTCGACTCCAGGTAGGACTGTGCGATGAGGTTCGACAGCGTCGACTCGCGGCCGCGGTCCTCCGAGCCGTTGTTGAACGCCCGGGAGAGGGATGCGGTCTCGCTGCCGACCTGCTGGGCGGCGAGCGGCGCGGCGTACGCGACGGCGTCGTCGACGATCTGGGCCGCGGCCTGCCACGTCGGGTCGGCCTCGCAGGTCGGGGTGTAGCCGCTCGTCGGCACGTTGGCGGCGGTGTAGGCCGTCACCGTCCTGGTCGTCGGGTCGACCCCGAGCGAGATGGTGCCGACCGCGCCGCCGTAGAGGCCGGTCTGGAGCACCGGGCGGGTCTGTCCGGTGGACGCACCCGGGATCTGGACGTCGTAGACGTACGCCTGGTGGGTGTGGCCCTGGAGGATCGCGTCGACCTTGGCCGAGGTGTCGTTGACGAGGTGCGCGAAGACCGGGACCGCGAGCTGGTCGGCGAGGGTACCCGTCGTCGAGGAGTAGGGGCCGCCCTCGTGGTACTCGGCGACGACCACGTCGGCCTCACCGTTGCTCACGTCGCCGTCCTTGAGCTTGTCGGCCACCCGGTTGACCGCCGCGACGGGGTCGCCGAAGTCCAGCGCCGAGATGCCGGCACCGGCCACGAGGTTCGGGGTGTCCTCGGTGACGGCCCCGACGACGGCGACCCGGACGCCGCCGATGTCGTAGGACTCGTACTCCGGCAGCGCCGGGGTCGTCGTTCCCTTGTCGTAGACATTGGCGCCGGTGTACTGGTAGGTCGCGAGCGACATGATCCGCCCGCTGAGGTCGTCCCAGCCCTTGTCGAACTCGTGGTTGCCGACAGCCGAGGCGTTCAGCCCGAGCACGCCCAGGTAGTCGATGGTCGGCTTGTCCTGCTGGACGGCCGAGGCGAAGGGTGTCGCCCCGACGAGGTCGCCGGCTCCGAGGATGAGGACGTTGGACCCCTTCGCGGCCTTCTGGGTCAACAGCGTGCAGGCGAAGTTCTTGCCCAGGGCGCCGTTGCCGAACCCGTCGACGATGCGGCCGTGGAAGTCGTTGATGTTGAGGATGTTGACGGGGATCAGCCCCGCGGGGAGCGCGGCCCCAGCGTTCGTCGCCGCCATGGCCGGTGTGCCCACCGCCGTTGCGACGGCCAGGCCGAGCCCTGCCGTGACCGCGGTGATCGTTCTCGTGTGCCTCATGTGTCCTCCGGGTCCCTTGCTGTGTCGCGTCCCCTCGCCGCCCCATGTGGCGGACATGTCGACAATGGCGGACTCTGAGCGTTCTATGTGAGGTCACTGGGTAAAGGGTGGGTAAATCCCTGGGTGAGCGCGTCGTGGGACGATCGGGCGTATGCCGCCGCGCCGCCGAGTTCCGGAGACCGAGGGCCGGGCTGCCCTCGCGGACTGGCTCGAGGAGGGCCCGTCCCTCGATCGGGCCGACCTGGCGACCGCGGTCCGCTACACCGTCGAGGAGCTCAGCGTCCGGGCCCCCGGACACAGCGTCGAGGTGCGGGTCCCCCCGTATGCCGCCGCCCAGTGCGTCGAGGGCCCGCGGCATACCCGGGGGACGCCGCCCAACGTCGTCGAGACGGACCCGCAGACCTGGCTGGCACTCGCGACCGGCCGGACGGGCTGGGCCGAGGCCTCGGCGAGCGGGCGGCTCCGGGTGAGCGGCACGCGGGCGGACCTGACGGCATACCTGCCGCTCCTGTCCGGGACGGAGGACCGGTGACCGGTCCGAGAAAGGACCACGAGATGCTGACCGCCAAGGACATCGAGCGGGCGACCTTCACGGCGACGACGCTGCGTCGGGGGTACGACCAGCGGCAGGTCGACGAGTTCCTCGACCGGGTCGTCTCGACGCTGCGGCACGTCGAGCAGGTCGGCGTGCCGGATGCCGCGGCGGGCGCTTGGGCGGTCACCGCGGCCGAGGCCGACCGGGTCAGCTTCACCCAGACACAGGTCCGGGGCGGCTACGACGAGAGAGAGGTCGACGAGTTCCTCGACCGGATCGTCTCGACCCTGCGGCACTACGAGCAGGATGCCGACATCCTTCGCCCGGCGTCGCCGGTCACCACCCCGCCGGGGCTGACTCCCCCGTCCCTGCCGAGCCCGCTCGAGACGCGGGCCACGTTCGTCGAGCGGCTGCTGCGGAAGCTGCGCGGCGACCCCTGACGGGGGACCGCGCAGGGGGCTCGTGTCGGTCAGCCCACCGTGACGTCGACCGTGTGCCATCCCGTGGCACCGCGGGGGTAGGGGTCCGCGGTGGCGACGGTCTGGACGTCGCCGAGCCCGTCGGTCGCCCGCACGGCGAGCGTGTGGTCCCCGGACGCGGCATCCCACGGCAGGTACCACTGTCGCCAGTAGTCGATCCCTGCGTCGGGTCCGAGGGTGGCCGCCAGCCACGGGCCGTCGTCGACCCGGACCTCGACCTTCGTGATGCCGCGGCCCTGGGCCCAGGCGACCCCGCCGATGGCGGTGCGCCCCGGGGAGAGGGACGTCCCGGCCCTCGGGGTGTCGATACGGGACTCGGTGAGACAGGGGGCCTCGGTCGCCCAGCCGCGCTCGGTCCAGTACGCCTGACGGGCGGCATACGTCGTGGCGGTCATCGTCGCCAGCCACTTCGTCGCGCCGACGAACCCGTAGAGGCCGGGGGTGACGAGCCGCACCGGGAAGCCGTGCTGGATCGGGAGCGGCGCGCCGTTCATCGCCACGGCGAGCAGGGCGTCCCGGTCGTCGGTGAGCGCCTCGATCGGGGTGGAGATCGTCATCCCGTCGACGGAGGTGCTCAGCACCTGGTCGACCGAGTCGCGCACCCCCGCCCGGGCGAGGATGTGGCGGACGGGTACGCCGAGCCAGCGGGCCGAGCCGACGAGGTCGCCGCCGACCTCGTTCGAGACGCACATGAGGGTGATGTCCTTCTCGACCATCGGCATGGCGGTGAGGTCGGCGTAGGACAGGGTGACCTCGTGGTCGACCTCCCCGTCGATGGTGAGCGTCCAGTCCGCCGGGTCGACGCGGGGAAGGAGCAGGGCGGTGTCGATCCGGTAGAAGTCGGCGTTCGGGGTGCGGAACGGCGAGAGCCCCGGGACGGTGCGCTCGAGCCCGGCAGGCAGCGGGGGCAGTGCCGTCGCGGGGGACGGAAGCGGCCCGACCGAGGCGGGGGTGGCGCGCCGGGTCAGTGCCTGCCCCACGAGCCCGCTCAGCACCGCCGCGGCACCGACGCCGCCGGCGGTGAGCACGACCGCCCGTCTCGTGGCCGCCGTCTGGGCCGGGTCGCGGTCCGCCGGCTCCCCGCCGAGCGGGTCGTCGCGGAACAGCCGGTCAAGGCGGGTGGCGAGGGTGCTGAGGACGCCCAGGCCCACACCGGCGGTGACGAGCCCGGGCAGGACGGCCAGCTGGCCGGCCGACGGACGGGTCAGTGCGGCGGCCGTCGCCAGCGCGGCGAGCCCGACGAGAAGGACGAGCGAGAGGGTGCGCCAGGTCCGGGCGAGCCGCCCCACGCCGGCCGCCAGCAGGAGCGTGACGAGAGAGACGGACCCGACGAGGACGGTCTTGTCCGCCGTCCCGAAGAGCGAGATCGCCCACTCCTTGACGGGCGTCGGCGTCGCATCGATGACGACCGCCCCCACGGCCGCGACGGGTGATGCCTCGGGGGCCACGAGGGCGGCGACGAGGTGTCCCACCCCGGCGCCGGCGAGCGCGGCGAGGGCGCCGCTCGCGGCATACCATCCTCGCCCGCTGGGCCCCCGGGACGGGTCGGTCGCCTCGCCGGCGGGGTGCGTGTCGGTCATCCCCCGATTCTCTCCCGGCGGATGCGGTGGGCCCGTCGTACGGCCCGTACTGTAAGCACCGTGTCATCTTCGCGGCGCTCGCCCAACTTCCCCCGGTTCATCCTGACCGGCGCGATCCTCGGCTTCGCGCTGGGCGGGCTCATCGCCATCACCGGCACACTCGAGGGCAGGTCACCCGACTACCCCGCGACGTACCGCTACAGCCAGACCCAGGCGATCATGTACCTCGGCCTGCTGGGGGCGCTGCTCTTCGGCCTTGTCGCCGCGGTCATCGCGATCCTGCTCGACCGACGAGGCTGATCCCGGCGCGTGGTCGGCGCGGACGGGTCGCTATGGGAGACTGGGCCACGTGCCACGCGGTGACGGACACCTGTCCCACGACCTGATCCCCGGCGAGAAGGGTCCGCAGGACGCCTGCGGGGTCTTCGGCGTCTGGGCCCCTGGCGAGGATGTCGCCAAGCTGACGTACTACGGCCTCTACGCCCTTCAGCACCGAGGCCAGGAGTCGGCCGGCATCGCGACCTCCGACGGACAGCGGCTCCTGGTGTACAAGGACATGGGGCTCGTCTCCCAGGTGTTCGACGAGCGCTCGCTGGCCACCCTTCCCGGGCATCTCGCGATCGGCCACTGCCGGTACTCGACGACCGGCGGCTCGACGTGGGAGAACGCCCAGCCGACGCTCGGCGGGCACCACGGAGGCACCGTCGCGCTCGCCCACAACGGGAACCTCATCAACTCCGCCGAGCTGCGCGACCTCGTCGCCGACCTGCGCCGCGTGGACGGCTACCGTGGGGAGCTGTCGCGAGGCAACACGACCGACACCGCCCTGGTGACGGCCCTGCTCGCCGAGAACCCCGACCGCTCGCTCCAGGGCGCGGCCCTGGACGTGCTCCCGAGGCTGCGGGGTGCCTTCAGCTTCGTCTTCATGGACGAGCAGACCCTGTATGCCGCCCGCGACCCGCACGGCATCCGCCCGCTCGTCATCGGCCGCCTCGAGCGGGGCTGGGTCGTCGCCTCCGAGACCGCCGGTCTCGACATCGTCGGAGCCTCGTTCATCCGTGAGGTCGAGCCCGGTGAGCTCGTCGCCATCGACGAGAACGGGCTGCGCTCGCAGCGGTTCGCCGCGGCGACGCCGAAGGGGTGTGTGTTCGAGTTCGTCTATCTGGCCCGGCCGGACACGACGATCGGCGGCCGGGGCGTCCACGAGGCCCGCGTCGAGATGGGCCGCACCCTCGCGAGGGAGCACCCGGTGGAGGCCGACCTCGTCATCCCGACCCCGGAGTCGGGGACGCCCGCGGCCATCGGCTACGCGCAGGGCTCCGGCATTCCTTACGGCCAGGGCCTGGTCAAGAACGCCTACGTCGGACGGACGTTCATCCAGCCGTCCCAGACGATTCGCCAGCTCGGTATCCGGCTCAAGCTCAACCCGCTTCGTGAGGTGATCCGCGGCAAACGGCTCGTCGTCGTCGACGACTCGATCGTCCGCGGCAACACCCAGCGTGCCCTCGTCCGGATGCTCCGTGAGGCGGGGGCCGCCGAGGTCCACGTCCGGATCTCGTCGCCGCCGGTGCGCTGGCCGTGCTTCTACGGCATCGACTTCGCCACGCGGGCCGAGCTCATCGCGACGGGCATCGGCGTCGAGGAGGTGTGCAACTCCATCGGGGCGGACTCGCTCGGCTATATCAGCGAGCGGGGCATGGTCGAGGCGACGAACCAGGACCCGGGCGGCCTGTGCACGGCGTGTTTCACCGGCGACTACCCCATCGACCTGCCGGCGGATGGTCGGCTCGGCAAGGGTGTCCTCGAGCTGCAGCTGCCGGTCGACCTCGACGACACCGAGCCGACCGGGGCGCACACCCCGGGGCACCTGCTCGACGTCGAGGGCGTCACGACGACGGCCGGTGGCGGGGCCGCCGAAGCCGTGCTGCGTCCCTGAGCCGGCTCATCCCTTGGGCCGGCTGATCCCTTGGGCCGGCTGATCCCTTGGGCCGGCTGATCCTGGGGCCGGCTGATCCTGGGGCTGGCTGATCCCTTGGGCCGGCTGATCCCTTGGGCCGGCTGATCCCTGAGAGCCGCCCAACCTGTCATCCGCGCGGGTCTCGAAGCCTGCTCGTCACCCACCCTGGGGCCGCCCGATTCGAGGTAATCCGGTGCCCGCAGACGGGACTGGAATACCTCGACCCGAGGGTTGGGCTGGTGGTTCGAGGTAATCGGGTCGCGTCCGGTGGTATCGGAATACCTCGAATGCCGGGTGGTGCCGGCGGTCGACCTCAGGCGGCGCGGCGGTTCAGCTCGGCGTGGGCCGCCGCGACCTGCCGCATGAACACGCTCTCCTCGAGCCGCAGACCGAGGACGTCGATGCGGAGCACCGTCCCGCGAGCCAGCGTGACGGCATTCTGACGGAGGAGGTCGTCGGTGCGGGCCAGGCCCCAGCCGTGCCCGGCGCCGTCGATCTCGACGAAGAGCCCGATCTCCTCCCACCCGACGTCGAGGTAGATGCGTCCTCGTGGGCCGTGCCGCACGATCTGGTGCGTGGGGCGAGGCAGGTGATAGCGGCGGCACAGCCGGGTGAAGTCGAGCTCGCCGAGGGAGTGTGCGCCGTCGGCGATGTCGTGGGCCACCAGGTGGATGAACCGCCGACGGTTCCGTCCGCGAACGGCCGACTCCGCGTCCAGAAGCGCCCGGCCGCTCGCCAGTCGCTGCTGGATGGGCATCGCGAGCAGAAGGGCCGCCTGGCGGTCGCTCGACGCCCAGTGGGCCGCGCGGATCGCGGCGACGGCCGGCCTTGTCCTCGGCAGCCCGGTATGGACGGTCTCTTCGTCGACCCGCCTGATGACCTTGTGGATGGTGACCCCGGCGACGGGCTCGACCGCCGCGGTGTGCTTGACGGACACATGGATCGTGGCGTCCTCGAACCCTGTCATCCCGGCCGCGAGGAGGGCAGAGACCCCGTCGATGACCGCTATTCGGGTTCCCACCTCGTAGAGCGCCCGCCAGCGCTGCGCGAGGTCGGACAGTGGTCCCGTGTGCAGCGCCACCGTCTGGCGCCCGTGCATGACCCACCGTCGGTGGGCCACCTCACGGCGGATGACGCGGGCGTCGATCCCGAGCTCGCCGAGCCGGTCGCGAGAGGAGACGAGGTCCCGTGGCTCGGCGTCGCGACGTGCCCGGTCGAGCAGGCCGGCATACGACTTCGTGCGTCTCATCCGCCCAGGGTGCTCGCCGGGACACCGTCGGCCACCGAACGCGTCCCCTCCTGTGGACGGCACTCGCTCCGCCTCGCCCCTGTGGATGGTGGTTCGAGGTATTCCGGTCCCGTCTGGTGGAACCCGAATACCTCGACCGACGGTGAACCCGGTGGTTCGAGGTAATCCGGTGCCCGCAGACGGGACCGGAATACCTCGAATGGGGGGAGAGCCGGTGGGGCCCCTACGCTGGGCTCGTGAGCGACGAGATCACGTATGCCGCGGCCGGGGTGGATGTCGAGGCGGGGGACAAGGCCGTCGAGCTGATGAAGGCCTCGGTCCGCCGGGCCACCCGTGCCGAGGTCATCGGCGACCTCGGCGGGTTCGCCGGGATGTTCGACGTCTCCAAGCTCGCGACGATGCGCCGCCCGGTTCTCGCGACGTCGACCGACGGCGTCGGCACGAAGGTCGCCATCGCCCAGGCGCTCGACCGACACGACACGATCGGCATCGACCTCGTCGCCATGGTCGTCGACGACATCGTCGTCTGTGGCGCCGAACCGCTGTTCATGACCGACTACATCGCGACCGGCAAGGTCGTTCCGGAGCGGATCGCCGCGATCGTCTCCGGCATCGCGCAGGGGTGCGTCCAGGCCCGTGTCGCCCTCGTCGGCGGGGAGACGGCGGAGCACCCGGGGCTTCTCGACCCGGACGAGTACGACGTCGCCGGTGCCGCCACCGGGGTCGTCGAGTATGCCGCCGTGCTGGGTGCCCACCGGGTCCGCACGGGCGACGTCGTTCTCGGCCTGGCCTCGAGCGGCCTGCACGCCAACGGGTACTCCCTCGTGCGCCGGATCGTTGCCGCGGCCGGGTGGGAGCTGGACCGGGACGTCCCCGAGTTCGGCCGGACCCTGGGCGAGGAGCTGCTCACCCCGACCCGGGTCTACGCCACCGACCTGCTCGACCTCATCGGCGAGCTCGGCGGAGCCGTCGACGCCGGAGTCCACGCGCTCAGCCACGTGACCGGCGGCGGGCTCGCCGCCAACCTGGCGCGGGTCCTGCCGCAGGGCATGCATGCCCGGATCGACCGGTCGTCGTGGCGACCGGCACCGGTCTTCTCGACGATCGGCGCGCTCGGCCACGTCCCGTCCGCCGACCTCGAGCGCACCCTCAACATGGGCGTCGGCTTCGTCGCCGTCCTTCCGTCCGAGAGTGTGGACGCGGCCGTCGCGCACCTCGCCGGTCGCGGCATCGCGTCGTGGGTCATGGGCGAGGTGTTCGATGCGGCGAACGCGCCGGTCCGGTCCGGCGTCGAGGTCGTCCACGGCGCGAAGGGCGTCGACGGCGGCTCGGTCCAGCTGGTCGGCGCGCATCCCGCCTGACGTCGCCCGTCAGACGATGGTGATCAGCGGCCGGAACAGGGCCATGCTGTCCAGGGCCCGGCGGTGGTTCTCCGGCGTCGACCCGGCACACGCCCAGGCCGCGATCTTGACGGTGGCGCCGGCGTCGGCGGCCGGGAGCGCCGTCGCGATGATGCAGCGGTCCGTGGGGACCCCCGCCAGGGTCAGCGTGGGCCGCGGCCCCACGATCGCCCGCATCGCGGTGTTCCAGGTTCCGAAGGTCGGCGCGGTCACGAGGTGGGTCGAGATGCCCTCGAGCTCGGGGACGAGGGCGTAGAGCGGGTCGTCGTCGGGGACGAGGGCGAACGGCCACTGCCGGTAGTACGGGCCCCACGAGCCGCCGAGGGTGGGGTCGGCGACGAACCGGGTGAAGACGACCCGGTCCCCGTACGCCGCCGCGAGGTGCCGGAGCGGGGCGACGACGTCGGGCCACATCGGTGAGCCCCACGGGCTGTCGGGGTCGGCGAAGATGCGCTGGGCGCCGATGACGACGAGCCAGCTGTCAGCGTCGTCGGTGGGTTCGCCCGGCAGGGTCGTCGGGGTCGGCAGCGCGCCACTCATCACCCGAGCATCGCAGAAGGGCCGCTGGCGGTGGGCCGTCGCCGGTACGCAACATCGACCGGCCGAGGCCCCGGCACGGCCGGAGACAGCCTCGGCTGTCGGTCACAAGCACAAGGGCCGGGCGGTCAGCGCTGCCCGGATGCCCACCCTCCGTAGTCGTCGTCCTCGTCCCGGGCATGCTCGTCGGTGGCCCGATCAACATGCCGAGTCTCGGCGTGAAGTTCCCGCTCAAGCGCGCTGAGGTCGGTATCGGGGCTGTAGTACTTCAGCTCGCGAGCAACCTTGGTCTGCTTGGCTTTGGCACGGCCGCGCCCCATGGCGTGACCCCCTCATGCGTCTGCCGGGGCGGCATCGCTTTGCGGATGGCCCCTTCGGAGTCATCCCACGTCGCGGAGCGGTCCCGGGAATCGTGTGTGTGTCGTGAGAGCAACGCTACATCAGTCTGCAGGGATCAGCCGACACGCGGCAGGATCCGGACGCCCTACGGCGGCGGGCCGGACGCCGTCGTAGGCTGGCCCGGTCCGGCAGGGAGGGCCGGCGGAACCGACCATCCGCAGCGAGGAGACCACGTGCGCATCGGCTACAAGGCGTCGGCGGAGCAGTTCGACCCGGGTGAGCTCACGGCATACGCCGTGCTCGCCGAGGAGCTGGGCCTGGACTCGGTCACCGTGTCCGACCATTTCCAGCCGTGGCGGATCGAGGGGGGCCACGCTCCCAACGTGCTCATCTGGCTCGGCCACGTGGCCGCCCGGACCGAGCGGATCACCCTCGGCACCTCGGTCCTCACCCCGACGTTCCGGTACAACCCGGCCGTCATCGCCCAGTCCTTCGCGACCCTTGGCTGCCTCGCGCCGGGGCGGGCCTTCCTCGGGGTCGGCACGGGCGAGGCCCTCAACGAGATGGCGGTCGGCGCGGTGGAGGGCGACTGGCCGGAGTTCAAGGAGCGGTTCGCCCGGCTCCGGGAGGCCGTCGAGCTCATCCGCGCCCTATGGAGCGAGGGGCGGGTCAGCTTCGAGGGCGACTTCTTCCAGACCGACGACGCCGCCATCTACGACCGCCCGGACACGCCGGTCCCCCTGTACGTCGCCGCGGGTGGTCCGCTCGTCGCCCGGTATGCCGGCCGCGTCGCCGACGGCTTCATCTGCACCTCGGGCAAGGGCCGGGAGCTGTATGCGGACAGACTCATCCCGGCGGTCGACGAGGGGCTGGAGAAGGCCGGGCGCGGCCCGGACGACATCGACCGGATGATCGAGATCAAGCTCTCCTGGGACCCCGACCCCGAGCTCGCCCTCCACAACACCCGGTTCTGGGCGCCGCTGTCGCTCACGGCGGAGGAGAAGCACTCCCTGCACTCGCCGCTCGCGATCGAGAAGGCCGCCGACGAGCTGCCCATCGAGCAGGTGGCCCAGCGCTGGATCGTCGCATCGCGGCCCGAGGAGGTCGTCGCGGCGGTCAAGGAGTACACCGACCTCGGCTTCGACCACCTCGTCTTCCACGGTCCCGGGCACGACCAGGAGCGTTTCCTGCGGACCTTCGCCGAGCAGGTCCTGCCCGGTCTGCGCGAGCTGGCTCCGGCGGCCGCGGGCTGACGCCAACGCCTCGAAGGGTGGGAATCCGCCCCTTCAGGGGCGCGGATGGGGCGGATTCCCACCCTTCGGGAGCTCGTTCACACCCCTTGGGAGCTCACCCTCGGGCAGCCACAGGTGGGGCAGGCCGGCGGCCATCCGGCGCTCGGCGATGGCGTCGGCGGCGGCGGCGGGGGTCACGCCCTCGGCATCCGCGGTGCGCAGCACCTCGAGGGTGTGGTCGAAGATCGCCCCGGTGGCGGCCCGGGCGCGCTCCATGTCGAACCCGTGCAGCTCGTCGCTCACCTGGATGACGCCACCGGCGTTGACGAGGAAGTCGGGTGCGTAGGTGACCCCGCGCTCGCGCAGCCGGTCGGCCGTGCCGCCGGCTGACTCGGTGACGAGCTGGTTGTTGGCGCCGCCGCAGACCACCGAGGCGGTCAGGGCCTCGACGGTGTCCGCGTCGAGGGCGCCGCCCATCGCGCACGGGGAGTAGACGTCGAGGTCGGCCCGGACGAGGGTGCCGGCGTCCGCGACGACCTGGACGTGCGGGTGCCGGGCGATGAGGGCGGCCAGCGCCGCCTCGTCGACGTCGGTGACGACGACCTCCGCGCCGTCGTCGAGGAGGTGGCCGGTGAGCAGCCGACCCACCTTGCCGACCCCGGCGACGCCGACCCGCCGACCGCGCAGGGTCGGTTCCCCCCACCGGTGCTCGGCGCAGGCCCGCATCCCCTGGAAGACCCCGAATGCCGTCAGCACCGAGGAGTCGCCCGCCCCGCCGTGTTTCTCGGAGCGACCGGTCGCCCACCGGGTGGTCTCGGCGACGACGTCCATGTCGGCGACATACGTGCCGACGTCGCATGCCGTGACGTAGCGGCCGCCGAGGGACTCGACGAACCGGCCATAGGCCCGGAGCAGCTCGGGGGTCTTGTCACGCTTGGGGTCGCCGATGATGACGGCCTTGCCCCCACCGTGCGCCAGGCCCGCGACGGCGTTCTTGTACGACATCGCCCGGGACAGCCGCAGCACATCGGCGAGGGCCTCGGCCTCGGTCGCGTACGGGTGGAACCGCGTCCCGCCGAGTCCCGGCCCCAGGGCGGTGTTGTGCAGGGCGATGACGGCCCGCAGGCCGGTCGCCCGGTCGGAGCAGAGGACGACCTGCTCGTGGCCACTCGTGTCCAGGCGTGCGTCGCTCACGCCCCACACGCTAGCCCCGCACGCGGAGCCGCCTCGGAGCAACCCCCGGGCAGCCCACGGGGCAGCCCCGGAGCAGCCCGCGGAGCAACCCCCCGTCGTCACGGGGGGCGCAACGGGGGCGCAGCCGCCACAATGGTCCTGCCCCACCCCTGTCCGGAGGATCCGCCGTGTCCGCGTTGCCTGCCGTTCCCGCCCGTCCGCCCCGCATCCGGCGTCGGACGGTCCGCCGGGTGGTCGGCACCCTGACCGCCGTGTCCGGTGCGCTGGCCCTCACGGCGTGCGGCGGGGGCAGCGCCGGCGGCGCCGCGCCGACGACGTCGGCGGAGTCCTCGACGAGCCCCAGCGCCTCGCCCACGTCGACGGCGACGAGGATCTCGCTGGGGGATGTCGCCTCGGTCGTCGTTCCCGCCGGCTGGTCTCACGAGGAGCGCTCCGGGGGCACCGCGAACATCGACACCCCGTTCGACACGGTGTGCCTCGACGACCCGTCGGTCACCGCCGCCGACGGCAGCTGCGACCTCACCATCTCGTGGGGCGCCGTCGTGGCCGGGGCCGAGGGCAAGCCGTGGGTCGTCCACCAGGTCGCCGGCTGGAACCACGCCACCGACGCCCCACCGTGCCCGGTTCCCGGCTCGACCACCGACGGCACCGCCGCGGACTATGGCGTCACCCGGATGTCGGACGCCCCGGAGCAGGGTTTCGCCAAGCTCGGCGCCAAGACGGCATACCTCGACACGTACACGGCCACCTGCGGCGACGGCCAGACCTTCCACCCCCGGGTGTGGTGGCTCCCGACCACGCACCTGCAGGTCGTCGACGTCCTCGACAACCCGCAGACCCCGGCGGTCCTCGCGAGCATGCGGTTCACCGGGACCTCAGCGGCGCCCTCGGCCTCGGCCACCTCGGCCAAGGCGGGGACGGTCCACGGCTACCTCACCGCCCTGACCGGCCGGACGCTCACGATCGGCGTCGTGCGGACCTACGGCAACGACGCCGCCGGGAAGGCGTATGCCGCGGCCCACGGGATCGCCTACCCCTTCGACAACGACTACCTCGACGTGCCGACCGGTGCCGCGTTCTCGGCGCCGCTGGCGTCGTCGGCGGTCTGCCGCGGAGGGGTGCGGGTGGCCGGGACCGAGCCGCTCAGCCCGAAGACCGTCCCGTGCACCCAGTTCGGCACCTACGTCGCCGCGACCGGGCCCGTGCTCGTCGACGCCACCGTGGCCCCCGGCGGGACGGTCACCGCGCTCGTCGAGGTCTACCGACCCTGACCTGGGGACGTGTGCCGGGTGGCGACCTCGCGCGATCCATCCTGCCCACGCCGACAGCGAGCGGGTGCTCTCCGCATCTGCGGACTCATGAGGCTAGATGTTCCGCAGACGCGTGTGTATTCTCCTCATCATGCCGTTCTTCCGGATCCGTGAGGCAGCCGGGCTGCTCGGCGTCAGCGACGACACCGTGCGCCGTTGGGCCGACGCCGGGCGGCTGCCGACGGCGACGGACGCCGCAGGCAAGCGGGTGGTGGAGGGCGCCGCACTCGCGGCCTTCGCCGAGGAGGTGGCTGCCGAGGCGGGTCGTCCGCAGCCCCGGCCGATCGTGTCGGAGTCGGCCCGCAACCGCTTCGTCGGGCTCGTCACCCGGGTCCTGCGCGACACGGTCATGGCGCAGGTCGAGATCCAGGCCGGCGCCCACCGGGTCGTCTCGCTGATGAGCCGCGAGGCCGCCGACGACCTCGGGCTCGAGCCCGGCGTCCTCGCCATCGCCTCGGTGAAGTCCACGAACGTCGTCGTCGAGCTGCCGGCGCAGCCCTGACCCGGGGGCCGACCCATGTCCGCTCGCTCTCGTCGGCTGTGCCGCCGTGCCGGCGCCGTCATCGCGGCCGCCGCCTGGACCGGTCTGCTGGCCGGCTGCGGCTCATCGAGCGCCGGTTCCGGGACCCCGGGTGCCAGCAGCCCCGGCACCGTGAGCGGGACGGTCACCGTCTATGCGGCAGCCTCCCTCAAGGAGGCGTTCACGACGCTCGGCACGGAGTTCGAGGCGGCCCACCCCGGGACCACGGTCGTCCTCAGCTTCGGCCCGAGCTCGGGTCTGGCCACCCAGATCACCGAGGGTGCGCCGGCCGACGTCTTCGCCTCGGCGAGCGTGACGAACATGGACCAGGTCGTCACGGCCGGCGACGCGGCGAACCCGACGTCCTTCGCCGCCAACACCCTCGAGATCGCCGTGCCCCCCGACAACCCGGCCGGCATCCACGGCCTCGCCGACCTCGGCCGACCGGGCGTCCAGGTCGCCCTCTGCCAGCCCGCGGTCCCCTGCGGAGCCGTCGCCACGACGGTCCTCGCGAAGGCCGGTGTCACCGTCACCGCGGCGAGCCAGGAGACCGACGTCAAGGCCGTGCTCACGAAGGTTGCCCTCGGCGAGGTCGATGCCGGCCTGGTCTACGTCACCGACATCAGGGCGGCGGGGAGCCGGGTCCGCGGGATCGAGATCCCGGCCGGCGTCAACGCCTCGACCGAGTACCCCATCGCCGTCCTGTCGGCGGCCCCGAACCGGCCCGCGGCCGAGGCGTTCACGGCATACGTCCTCTCCGACCGCGGCACGTCGGTGCTGGGCACGTCCGGCTTCGCCAGGCCCTAGCCCGATGCCGCACCTGCTCCGCTCTGCCCGGACCGCTCGGAACGTCGCCGCGCCGGCCGGGCCATCGGACCGCGGCCGCCGCCCGGTCGCCTGGGCGTTGCGCGCCCCGGCGCTGCTCGCCATCGCCTTCCTCCTCGTTCCGCTCCTCGGGCTCCTCGTCCGGGCGCCGTGGGGTGGGCTGCCCGGGATCCTCCGCGACGGCGCGGTCCTCGACGCCCTGCGGCTCTCCCTCTTCAGCGCAACGAGCGCCGCCGCGCTCTCGCTCGGCCTCGGCGTCCCGCTGGCCTGGCTCCTCGCCCGGTCCCGGGGCCGGCTCGTCCCGCTGCTGCGGGCCCTGGTCACCCTGCCGCTCGTGCTGCCTCCGGTCGTCGGCGGCGTCGCGCTCCTCCTCGCCTTCGGGCGCAACGGCGTGGTGGGGCGCTGGCTCGACGCGTGGTTCGGCCTCACCCTGCCGTTCTCGACCGCCGGCGTCGTCATGGCCGAGACGTTCGTGGCGATGCCCTTCCTCGTCCTCACCGTCGAGGGTGCCTTCCGGGCCGCCGACGAGGGTTTCGAGGAGGCCGCAGCGACGCTCGGCGCGTCGCGGCTGGCCGTCTTCCGTCGGGTCAGCCTGCCGCTCATCGCGCCGTCGCTCCTTGCCGGAGCCGTCCTCGCGTGGGCCCGGGCGCTCGGTGAGTTCGGGGCGACCATCACCTTCGCCGGGAACGTCCCTGGCCGGACCCAGACGATGCCGCTCGCGGTCTACCTCGCGATGCAGACCGACCCGGAGTCGGCGGTGGCCCTCTCCCTCGTCCTTCTCGTCGTCTCACTCGCCGTGCTGGCCGGTCTTCGGGACCGCTGGCTGCCCGGGTCGGGCCCGTCGTGACGGGCCTCCGGGCGGCCGGCTCGGTCCGCCGCAACACCGTCGAGATCGATGTCGCCCTTGCTGTCGCACCCGGCGAGGTCGTCGGGATCCTCGGGCCCAACGGGGCGGGCAAGACGACGGTGCTCCGGGCGCTGGCCGGGCTGACGCCGCTCGCCGCGGGATCCGTCGTCCTCGACGACCGGGTCCTCGACGACGTCGCGGCCGGGGTGTTCGTCCAGCCTGAGGGGCGCGCCGTCGGGGTCGTCTTCCAGAGCTACCGGCTCTTCCCGCACCTCACGGTCCTCGACAACGTCGCGTTCGGGCCACACGCCGCCGGAGCCTCCCGGCAGGTGGCCCGGGGACTGGCCCGCGGCTGGCTCGACCGCCTCGACCTGGCCCAGCTCGCCGACCGGCGCCCCAGCGAGGTGTCCGGTGGCCAGGCACAGCGCGTCGCGCTCGCCCGCGCGCTCGCCGCGCAGCCCAGGCTCCTGCTGCTCGACGAGCCGACGGCCGCCCTCGACGCCCGGACCCGGGTCGAGGTGCGTGCGGAGCTGCGCCGCCACCTCCGCCTCTTCGACGGGCCGGTCGTCCTGGTCACCCACGACCCGCTCGAGGCGATGGTCATGGCCGACCGGCTCGTCGTCCTCGAGACCGGCCGCGTCGTCCAGGAGGGCACGCCGGCCGAGGTGGCCCGGCGGCCGCGGACCGACTACGTCGCCAGGCTCGTCGGGATCAACCTCTATGCCGGGCTGCTGGACCCCGAGTCCGGCGCCGTCGCCCTCGACGACGGCGGCAGTCTGGTCGTGACCGCCACCGAGGCCGCCCGCGGGGGTGGGCGGGTCCTCGTGGCGCTCCGTCCGTCCGCGGTCACCCTGCACAGTGAGCGACCCGAGCACGCGAGCACCCGGAACGTGTGGGCGGGATCGGTGGCCGGGATGGAGCTGCTCACCGACCGGGTTCGGATCGAGGTCGCGGGGGCGCCCGACGCACTCGTCGACGTCACCCCGGGCGCGGTGGCGGAGCTCTCCCTCGCGCCGGGGATGGCGGTGTGGCTGTCCGCCAAGGCGACCGAGACCGAGGCATACCCCGACTCGTCCGAGGGCTGAGCCGGGTTCGGGAGATCAGGCCGGGAGCGCAACAGGCGCGGCACCGGCGAGATCGCACCGTGCCGCGAGGGCGTCCAGGTCCTCCGGCTCGTCGAGCGCGGCGAGCTCGACGGCATCGGGCAGCCGCACCCCGTGGAAGCGGCGCCGGCCGAGCGTATTGGCGAGTGCGGAGCCGGGGGAGACCCCCGCCGGGACGCGGTGGGCGGTGATGATCCCGAAGTTGCGCTCCGGTACCGCCATGACGAAGTACCAGACCAGCCCCACCGGCACCATGAACAGGCTGCTGAAGAGCAGGTAGAACGGCATGACGAGGAGCCAGATGTTCCGTCGGTTCCAGTGCGCCCAGGTCACGTAGGCGTAGTAGACGGCGATGACGGCGAGGAACGTGATCGAGGAGACCTCGAGGGTCCACCAGCGCAGCCCGGCCATGAGGATGGTGATCCCACCCCCGTAGAGCCACAGGAACGGGTGGCGCATCACGTAGCGGCCGTTGGTGATGAAGAGCCGGAACTCCCCGCCCGACCAGGCGGCCCGCTGACGCAGCCATGCCTTCCACGAGCTGGGCACCTCGGTGTCGACGGGGAAGGGGATGTGGGTGGCGACGTAGCCGAGCTGGTCGGCGAGCAGCCCCGCCTCGACGTCGTTGCCCTGGAAGAACATCGAATGCCGCTCCATGACGGCCCGGAAGACCTCTGTGCGCCCGACATGGCAGGCACCGCTCAGCAGCCAGGGCAGGACGGTGCGCATCCGCATCGCCTGCGCGTACTCGAACCGCTGCAGCTGGACGAGCATCGGCCCGTGGACCTGGGGCACGAGCCGCACCGAGGCGAAGTCGGCTCCGGTATGCCGCAGGGCGGCGACGAGGGCCCCGAGCGGGCGCGGGGTCGTCGTGTCGGCGTCGATACACACGACGTACCGGCCCAGCTCGCCCCGGTCGTCGAGCTCGACGAGGGCGTCTCGGACGATGGTGTCGCGGATCGTGCCGCCGGTGCGGCGCTTGTTCGACGTCGTCATCGCCACGTGTGGGCTGACGTAGACCGACAGGCCGTGGTAGCCGGCGATGCGGCGCAGGTCGGCGTAGAACTCGTCGGTCTCGCCGCTCGTCGTGCACAGCACCGCCCGGGTGCCGTACTCGGAGAGGTACGCGGCGTTCTCGAGGTACCGCGCGGCCCCGTAGATGGGGACGAGCACGGTGAAGTCGTGCTCGAGCGGCGGGTCAGGCGTCCCGTCGAAGCTCGGCTTGCGCGACCGCACGGTGGCCGCGATGTCGATCGCGAACCAGAACAGGGGCACCGAGACGATGACGAGCCAGAACCACACGAGGGCTCTCCGGTCAGGCCGGGCGGAGCGCCACCGCCGGGCGCAGCCGCGGCAGGGCGTGCGTCCGTGCCCCGGGTCGCAGGGTCGTGACCGGGCGGGGGGCGGCATGCTTCGGCGCCCAGGACGGGGCCTGGATCGAGGCCGGGGAGAGCGCGGCGAGGACGTCCTCGGCCGGGGCCGCCTCGGCGACGAGCCGGCGCAGGTGCTCGAGGACGTCCTCGAGGGCGGCCTGACGCCGGACGGAGGTGACGTTGATCCGCGGGTGGCTCGTGCCCCGATGCTGCTCGTTGCCGGAGAAGAGCTCCTCGTGGAGCTTCTCGCCCGGGCGCAGGCCGGTGACCTGGATCTCGGGCACCGGCTGGCCGGCGAGGGCGGCATACCGAGTGATGATGTCGAGGATCCGGACCGGCTCGCCCATGTCGAGGACGAAGACCTCGTTCGCGCTCGAGATCCGCGCCGCCTCGATGACGAGCCCCGCGGCCTCCGGGATCGTCATGAAGTAGCGAGTGGCCTCGAGATGGGTGAGCCGAACCGGCTGGCCGCGACGCATGGTGTGCGCCAGAGCCGGGAGGAAGGAGCCGCGGCTGCCGAGCACATTGCCGAAGCGGACGCTGCTGACCCGGGTCGTCGTCGTGCCGTGGTAGGCGCCGACGAGCTCGGCGAGCCGCTTGGTCCAGCCGAGGACCGACGAGGGGTCGGCGGCCTTGTCGGTGCTGATGTTGACGACGCGAGGCACCCGGTGCTCGACGGCGGCCTTGATGACCGACTCCGTGCCGAAGACGTTGGTTCGCACGGCGATGTCGGGGGATGCCTGGGTGAGGGGCAGGTGCTTCTTCGCCGCCGCATGGAAGATGATGTCCGGCTGCGTGCGCTCGATGAGGCGAGAGGTCGCGCGCTGGTCGGTGATGTCGAGGAGGTGGATGTCACTCTCGGCGCCGAAGAGCGCGTGGTCGTAGAGCTCGAGGGAGAGGTGGAACAGCGCGGTCTCGTCGACGTCGACCTTGTGGATGCGGGCCGCCCCGAGGCGGATGCACTGGCGGACGAGCTCGGAGCCGATCGACCCGCCGGCGCCGGTGATGAGCACCGTCCGTCCGGCGATGAGCTGGGTGGCCTCCGGGCCGTAGACGGGGTCGGAGACCCGGGACAGCAGGTCCTCGGGGCGGACCTCGGGTCGGGTGCCGGACATCTTGTCCTCCATGGATTCTCGGTGCGTGCTACGGCTGGTGTTCCTGATGTGAACCTATGGCGGAGGTCAACGTACGTACACAGAAGAGTCAAGAGAAGGTACGAAGGAGGTAAAGGGCATCGTCCGAAGGGGTGATATCGGGTGGTCCAGATCACGGGTAGCCACGGGCGCGGGTAGGCCGGTGCGTCCGGGTTGACCCCACCTCACCTCCACGACCCCCCGCGGGGGTGATCCCCGCCCGAGCCACAGCGCCGACGCTGGTCCCAGCCGCGCCGGTTCCGGCGCCGACGACGAGGAGCACACGATGGTCGACCTGCACGCAACCGCCGCCGCACTCACCCGCGGTGGCCGCGGCATCCTCGCCGCCGACGAGAGCATCCGGACGATGTCGACCCGCCTCGAGGGTGCCGAGATCGCCGGCACGGAGGCGAACCGCCGCGACTACCGCCAGATGCTCGTCACGGCGCCCGGGCTCGCGGAGTCGGTGAGCGGCGTCATCCTCAGCGACGAGACGTTCGGGCAGCGGCTGAGCGACGGGCGCCCTTTCCCTCAGGCGTGTCACGAGGCCGGCATCCTGCCGGGCATCAAGGTCGACACCGGAACCGCGCCGCTGCCGAACATGCGCGGAGCCCTCGTCACCGAGGGGCTCGACGGGCTGGGGGAGCGGCTGGCCGACTACGCCGGGCGCGGCGCCGCCTTCGCCAAGTGGCGTGCCGTCATCGATGTCCGCACGACCAACCCCTATGCGGTCCGGGCGAATGCTGTCGCCCTCGCTCGGTATGCCGCGCTGTGCCAGCAGCACGGCATCGTCCCCATCGTCGAGCCGGAGGTCCTGGCCGGCGGCACCCATGACCTCACCCACACGGCCGCGGCGACCCGCAGCGCGCTGGAGGAGGTCTTCGCCGAGCTCGAGGAGGCCCGCGTCGACCTGCACGGCGTCATCCTCAAGCCCAGCTTCGTCGCCCCCGGCCTCGACGGCCCGTTCGCCTCGCCGGAGACGGTTGCCGCGGTGACCTTCGACGTCCTGCGCTCCACCGTCCCGGCCGGCGTCCCCGGGATCGCCTTCCTCTCCGGCGGGCACTCGACCGACCAGGCCTGCGCCTTCCTCGGGGCGATCAACGCGCTGCCCGCGAAGCCCTGGGCGTTGACGTTCTCGTTCGGCCGGGCCCTGGTCTCCGACGCCCTGACCACCTGGGCCGGGTCCGCCGACAATGTCGAGGCCGCCCAGCGGGTCCTCGTGGCGAACTGTCGTCAGGCGGCCGGTGCCGCCCGGCAGCCGAGCCTGGCGGCGGCCGTGTGACCCGTAGGTGGGTCGCCCCCGGGGCTCAGCCGCTCGCGGGCGGGGCCGCGGGCGCCACCGGAAGCTCGACGATGATGGTCGTGCCGCTGCCGGGCGCGGAGTCGATGCGCAGCGACGCCCCGACGAGCGCGCACCGCTCGGCGATCGAGGACAGCCCGAAGTGGCCGGTCACGCCGTCGTCGCGGGTGCCCGTCCGGGCCGCCGGCTGCTGACGGACGTCGAACCCGACCCCGTCGTCGCTCGTCGACAGGACGACGGCGTCCTCGGACCGGTGCAGCGACAGCGTGACGCGGGTGGCCTGGGCGTGCCGGACGGCGTTGCTCATCGTCTCCTGGGCGATCCGGAACAGGGCGGCCGCGGCATGGTCGGGGAGGTCGTCGAGGTCCTCCTGCGGGTCGCTGTCCATCTCGACGGCAACCCCGGGGGCGGTCTCGGCCAGAGACTCGATGGCGGCCACGAGCCCGAGATCGTCGAGGACGAGGCTGTGCAGGCCGGTGATGGCGGCCCGGGTCTGGTGGTAGGCCATGTCGGCCAGCATCCGGGCGGCCGCGATCTGGGAGCGGGCCTGGGCCAGGGCGGCGTCGTCCTGGCCCGCGGCCCGCTCGGCCGAGCCGATCGACAGCTCCGCGGCGTTGAGGTGGAAGGACATCGACGCCAGCGCCGTCGTCACCCCGTCGTGCAGGTCGAAGGCGATGCGCCGCCGCTCGGCCTCCTGGGCGGAGATCGCGTGGGCGATGAGCCGGTCCCGGTCGTTGCGGTGGGCGTCGACGGCGTCCATGAGGCCCCGCGCCTGCAGCCGCAGCCCGAGCAGGTCGGCATACGGCTGGAAGCGGGTGGAGTCCTCGTCGGTGTACGGGTGCGCGGTGTCGCGGTGGAGCGAGACCACCCCGAGGATCTCCCCGTCGATCCCCCGCGCCGGCAGGCAGAGCCGGGCCACGGCGCCGCCGGAGTCGATGCCGAGCAGGTGCCGGTGGGCCGGGTTGCGGGGGGTGTCCGCACCGAGCTGGATCGCGTGGCCGTTGCGGGCGACGAGGCCGGTCACGCCCTGCCCGACGGGGACGTGCAGCGCGGCCTCCCCCGCCGGGTCCGTGGGGTATGCCGCCCCCACGGTCAGCTCGGATCCGTCGGAGACGAGGATGATCGCGCCGGTGGAGCCGCTCTCCCGAGCAAACGACCGGGCGACGGCCGGGAGCTCCGGCCTGGCCGGTGCCGACAGCTGCCCGATGAGGGAGGACGTCACTGGAACAGGCCCTCTCGCAGCGCGAACGCGATGGCCCCGGCGCGGTCCTGGACCTCGAGCTTGCGGTAGAGGCCGCGGATGTGGGTCTTGACCGTGTCCTCGCTGATGACGAGCTTGGCGGCGATCCCGCGGTTGGAGTGGCCGGCGACGAGCAGGGCGAGGACCTCCGACTCGCGCTGGGTGAGGCCGATGTTGGCCCCCGGCCAGAACTCGCCGGAGGAGATCCGGGCCGCCGACATGGCTACTCGACCGGCGAGGGCGGGGTCGATGACGATGTCGCCCTCGGCCACGCGGCGCAGGTGCCCGACGAGCTCCCGCGCGTCGATCCGCTTGAGGATGTACCCCTTGGCGCCGACCCGCAGCGCCTGGAAGAGGTAGTGCTCGTCGTCGTAGACGGTGAGCATGACGACCTTGACGTCGGGGTGCGACCGGCCGAGGTGCTCGACGAGGTCGAGCCCGCTGTCCCTCCCGATCCGGACGTCGCTGAGGACGATGTCGGGGCGGGCTTCGGCGATGAGGCGTTCGGCCCGGGCCAGGGTCGTCTCCGTCCCGACGATCCGCACGTCGTCGGTGAAGTGCGACAGCATCGCGGTCAGCCCGTGGAGGACCATCTCGTGGTCGTCGACGAGGACGAGACGTAGCGGCGACGGGCGGTCCGGCACGCGCCCACCCTAGGGCGTCGTCGGGCGGCGGACGTGGCGCCGGGGCGAATGTCACCCCCCGCTCCACCCCTGTGGGGGAGTCGCAGCCCACCGGAATGCGGTGTGCTGAGGTGCGGTCGACCCCCACCCGGCGGGTGCCGGCCCGTCAGCGTCGACCCGAGGAGCCGTTACCGATGCCTAACCCACCGCTCATCGTCCCCTCCGTCCTGCCCGCCGACTTCGCCGACCTCGGCGCCGAGGTCGAGGCGCTGTGCGAGGCGGGTGTCGACCGCATCCAGTGGGACGTCATGGACGGCGTATTCGTCCCCAACCTCACCTTCGGCCCCGATGTCATCGCCTCGGCCCGACGGCACAGCTCGGTGGGCTTCGAGGCCCATCTCATGGTCGTCAACCCCGACGAGCTGCTCGGCCGGTACATCGACGCGGGCTGTGACCTCGTCATCGTCCACGCCGAGGCCACGACGCACCTGCACCGGACCCTGCACCGGATCCGTGAGCTTGGTGCGCGGTCCGGGGTCGCGCTCAACCCGCACAGCTCGGTGAACGTCGTCGAGCACGTCCTCGACGAGACCGACCTCATCCTCGCGATGACGGTGAACCCGGGCTTCGGCGGACAGGGCTACATCCCTGCCGTCGAGAGTAAGGTCGCCCGACTGCGGGGGATGATCGACGCGAGCGGTCTGCCCATCGAGCTCGAGGTCGACGGCGGCATCACCGACGAGACCATCGCCGGGGCCGCGAGCGCCGGAGCCGACGTCTTCATCTCGGGCAGCTGGATGTACGGCTACCCGGGCGGCAAGGCCGCCGCGGTGTCCCTCCTGCGGGAACGCGCCGCCCGGTCCCAGCGCGTTCCGGCGGGGGTGGCCTGAGATGACGACGTCCACCGAGGCCGGGACCGTCCTCGCCCCCTCCGTCGGCGGAACGTCATGGTCCGGGCCGGACGCGGTCGACGAGCTCGCCGTCGACACCCTTCGCTTCCTCGCCGCCGACATGGTCCAGCAGGCGGGCTCGGGGCACCCGGGGATGCCGATGGGGGCCGCGCCGATGGCGTGGGTCCTCTTCAGCAGGCACCTGCGCCACGACCCCGCGGACTCGGGGTGGGCCGACCGGGACCGGTTCGTCCTCAGCGCCGGCCACGGCTCGGCGCTGCTCTACGGGCTGCTCCACATTTTCGGGTACGACCTGCCGATGTCCGAGCTGCGGCGGTTCCGCCAGCTCGGGTCGGCGACCCCCGGACATCCCGAGCTCGGTCACACCGACGGGGTCGAGACGACGACCGGACCGCTCGGCCAGGGTCTCGCGATGGCCGTCGGGCTGGCGCTCGCCGAGCGGATGCAGGCGGCCCGCCACCCGGAGATCACCGACCACCACACCTACGCCCTCGTCGGGGACGGCTGCCTCATGGAGGGCATCAGCCACGAGGCCGTCTCGTTCGCCGGACACCTCGGCCTCGGCCGTCTCGTCGTCCTCTGGGATGACAACGGCATCACCATCGATGGCGCCGTCGGACAGTCGGCCAGCGATGACCAGCTCGCCCGGTTCGCCGCGTCGGGGTGGCACGTCCGCTCCGTCGAGGACGGGACCGACCTCGCGGCGATCGACGACGCGCTCACCGAGGCCGAGGCCGACCCGAGGCCCAGCCTCATCGCCGTGCGGACCGTCATCGGCCACGGCGCCCCCGGCATCGCGGGCACCTCGAAGGCCCACGGCGCGCCGCTGGGCGAGGCGGTCCTCGCCGCGACGAAGGCCGCCGCGGGGTGGGACCACCCGCCGTTCACCGTCCCCGCCGAGGTCGCCGAGCGCTGCGCGTCGGTCGCCGCGGGCGGCGCCCGGGCGCACGACGCCTGGGAGGCGGCGTACCGGATCTTCGCCGAGAACGTCCCGGAGCGGGCCGCCGAGTGGGAACGAGCGCAGGCGCGGGACCTGCCGGCCGACCTCGACGAGGTGCTCGCCGGCGTTCCGCTCGGTACCGACCGAGCCACCCGGCAGTCCTCGCAGGCGATGCTCACGGCGCTCGCCTCGCGGTTGCCCGAGCTCGTGGGCGGCTCGGCCGACCTCTCCGGTTCCACCGGCACCGCCACCGGGGCGGACGCCGTGACCCGGGAGGACTTCACCGGAGCGGCCGTCCACTTCGGCATCCGCGAGTTCGGGATGGCGGCGGTCCTCAACGGGCTGAGCCTGCACGGCGGCTTCCGGCCCTACGGCAGCACCTTCCTCGTCTTCAGCGACTACCTCAGGCCGGCGCTGCGGCTGTCGGCGCTCATGGGCCAGCCGGTCATCTACCTGCTCACCCACGACTCGGTCGCCGTCGGCGAGGACGGCCCGACCCACCAGCCGGTCGAGCACGTCGAGTCGCTGCGGATCATCCCGGGTGTCACCGTCCTGCGTCCCGCCGACGACGTCGAGACCGCCGCGGCCTGGCGGCAGGCGCTCGCCAACACCGACGGACCGACCGTCATCGTCCTCACCCGACAGTCGGTGCCCTCGATCCCGGCCGACGGCGCCGGGGCCGACTTCCTCGACGCCGCCGGCGGGCGGGTGGTCCGTGCGGCCGACAACGCGCACGTCGACCTGCTCGCGAGCGGGTCCGAGGTGCCGCTCGCGATGGCGGCGGCGGACCTGCTCGCCGCCGACGGGGTGCGGGCCCGCGTCGTCTCGATCCCGTGGCGGGAGCGGTATGCCGCCCGCGAGGACGCCTCCGAGCGGGCGCCCGTGACCGTCACCGTCGAGGCGGGGGTCACCTCCGGCTGGGCGGCCCTCGCCCGCGGGGGCCCTCGGGTCGGGGTGGACCGCTTCGGCGCCTCCGGACCCGCCGCCGCCGTCCTCGACCACCTGGGCCTGGTCCCCGAGGCGGTCGCGGCGCGGGCCGCGGCCGCGGCCCACACCACCGACGGCGACGAAGGGATCTGACGTGCTGACCAACCGCACGACCTTGACCCAGTTCCTCATCGTGGAGCGCCGCCAGCACCCGACGTCGAGCGGCGAGTTCAACGCGCTCATCGACGACGTCGCCCTTGCCTGCAAGGTCATCGCCCATCAGGTCGCCCAGGGCGCCCTCGCCGGCCACCACGGAGCCGTGGGCGCGACCAACGTCCAGGGCGAGCAGCAGCAGAAGCTGGATGTGCTCGCCAACAACGCCTTCCTCCGGGCCACCGAGTGGGGCGGTCACGTCGCGGGCATGGTCTCCGAGGAGCTCGAGGAGCCGTTCACCCTCCCGGCAGAGCATCCCAAGGGCACCTACCTGCTCCTGTTCGACCCGCTCGACGGGTCCTCCAACATCGACGTCAACGTCTCGGTGGGCAGCGTCTTCTCCATCCTGCGGGCCCCGTCACCGGGCGTCGATGCCACCCGGGAGGACTTCCTCCAGCCGGGCACCGAGCAGGTGGCCGCGGGGTACGCCATCTACGGACCGACGACGATGCTCGTCCTCTCGGTCGGCCGCGGCGTGCACGGGTTCACCCTCGACCCGACGGTGGGCGAGTTCTTCCTCACCCACCCGGACATGACCATCCCCCCGGTGGCGCGCGAGTTCGCCATCAACCACTCCAACCGCCGCTTCTGGGAGCCCGCGGTCCGTCGCTACGTCGACGAGTGCCTCCTCGGGCGCACCGGTCCGCGCGAGAAGGACTTCAACATGCGCTGGGTCGCCTCGCTCGTCGCCGAGGCGCACCGCATCCTCACCCGGGGCGGGGTGTTCCTCTACCCTCGCGACTCGAAGGACCCGAGCAGGGCCGGGCGGCTCCGGCTGCTCTACGAGGCCAACCCCGTGGGGTTCCTCATCGAGCAGGCCGGGGGCCGCGCCAGCACCGGTCGAGACCCCGTGCTCGAGGTGCGGCCGAGCGAGATCCACGAGCGGGTCGGCTTCGTCTTCGGTGCCCGTGAGGAGGTCGAGCGCATCGAGCAGTACCACACCGAGAGCTACGCCCAGCCCGACGACGAGGACCTCGACCTTCCGCTCTATGCCACCCGCGGCCTGTTCCGCGCCAACTTCTGAGTCCGCAGCGGACCCACCCACCGATCGGAGCACACCCATGTCCGAGAAGCACCCCGTCGTCGCCATCACCGGGTCCTCCGGGGCCGGGACGACCTCGGTCCGGCGGACCTTCGAGCAGATCTTCCGGCGCGAGAACATCAACGCGGCCTACGCCGAGGGCGACAGCTTCCACCGCTGGGACCGGGCCGAGATGAAGCAGGCCCTCGCCTCGGCCATCGAGAGTGGCGACCACACCCTCAGCCACTTCGGCTCCGAGGCCAACCTCTTCGGCGAGCTCGAGGGGCTGTTCCGTGACTACGGAGACAGCGGCGGCGGCAAGGTCCGTAGCTATCTGCACGACGAGGAGGAGGCCGAGCCCTTCGGCCAGGAGCCGGGGACCTTCACCCCCTGGGAGGACATTCCGGAGGGGACCGACCTGCTCTTCTACGAGGGCCTGCACGGTGCGGTCGTCACCGACGGCGTCGACATCGCCCAGCACGTGGACCTGGCGATCGGCGTCGTCCCGGTCATCAACCTCGAGTGGATCCAGAAGCTGAGCCGGGACAAGGGCCAGCGGGGGTACACGACGGAGGCGGTGACCGAGACGATCCTGCGTCGCATGCCGGACTACGTGAACTACATCACCCCGCAGTTCTCCCGGACCCACGTCAACTTCCAGCGGGTCCCCGTCGTCGACACCTCCAACCCGTTCATCGCCCGGACGATCCCGACGGCCGACGAGTCGATGCTCGTCATCCGCTTCAACAACCCGCAGGGGATCGACTTCCCCTACCTGCTGTCGATGCTCCACGACTCGTTCATGTCGAGGCCCAACACCATCGTCACGCCGGGCGGGAAGATGGACCTGGCCATGCAGCTCATCTTCACCCCCATGCTGTGGCGGCTCATGGACCGCAAGACCAAGGCGTCTCGGCGCTGACCGCCACGAGGCGTCCCGGCTCGCGGCGGACGCCGGGTTGCCCTCGGGCGGTCGGGCCTGGACGATGGCCGGTGACGGTATGCCGGTCGCCGCGTGCGGCACCGTTCATCACCCCGCTGCTGCACCACGGAGGAGCCTCGTGCGCCGATCTGCCCTCGTCCTCGCCGCCGTGACGGTCCCGGTGGCGGCGCTCCTCCCCTCCTCGCTCGCGGCGACCACCGTGGGCCGGCCGGCCGGTGTCGCCCCGAGGTACGTCACCCCGAGCCCCGTGACGCCGTGCACGGTGGACGCCGTCGCCGCGGGTGACTTCGACGGGACGGCGACCGACATCTCGAAGACGGGGCGGCTGGCCGTCGGCGAGAACCCCGACGTCGCCATGCTCCTCGGCGACATCGCCTACCCCGACGGCACGACGGCGCAGATCAAGGCGGGCATCGGCGCCACCCCGTGGAAGACGCTCGTCGGGAAGTGGGAGCCCGCGCCGGGCAACCACGACTACCACACGGCCGACGCGGCCGACTACTTCGCGTACTTCAACCCGCCCGGTGCCGGGCACTACTACGCCTTCGGCGTCGGCTGCGGCTGGCGGGGCTACTCGCTCGACAGTGAGCTGGCCGGGGTCGCGGCATACCGGACCCTGTGGAACAACCAGCTCACCTGGCTGAAGAACGACCTGGCCGCCCACCCCAACGACAACATCGTCGTCATCTGGCACAAGCCGCGCTACTCCTCCGGCAAGCACGGCGACAACTCGTCGGTCGCGCCGCTGTGGAACGCCCTGGCCGGCCGGACCGCGGTCGTCCTCAACGGCCACGACCACGACTACGAGCGGTTCGCCGTGAAGAACGGCGTCCAGGAGTTCGTCGTCGGCACCGGCGGCAAGGCGGAGCGCGGCGTCGGGACGACGATCTCGAGCGGCAGCCTGAAGCGCGTGTTCGGGGCCCCCGGCGTCCTCCACCTCCGGCTCTCGACGACGGCGTACTGGTGGGAGTTCCTCTCCGTGGACGGGCGCACCCTCGACGAGGGCGGTCGGGCCACCTCCGTGCCGTTCAGCTGACCGGTTCGCAGCGCGCGGGCCGCCCACCCGTCCCGAGACGGTAAGCCCAGCCTCACCGCCGTCGCGCATACTGGACCGAGGGCCTCCGCCCGGGTGGCCCACGAGCTCGCCGGGAGATCGAGGACCATGCCGTCACTGCGTTCGCGAACGTCCACCCACGGTCGGAACATGGCCGGCGCCCGCGCCCTGTGGCGCGCGACGGGCATGGTCGACAGCGACTTCGGCAAGCCGATCGTCGCGGTCGCCAACAGCTTCACCCAGTTCGTCCCGGGGCACGTCCACCTGCGCGACATGGGCCGGCTCGTCGCCGACGCCGTCGCCGATGCGGGCGGGGTCGGCCGGGAGTTCAACACGATCGCCGTCGACGACGGGATCGCGATGGGCCATGGCGGCATGCTCTACAGCCTGCCGAGCCGCGAGCTCATCGCCGACTCCGTCGAGTACATGGTCAACGCCCACCAGGCCGACGCCCTCGTCTGCATCAGCAACTGCGACAAGATCACGCCGGGCATGCTCCTGGCCGCCCTGCGCCTCAACATCCCGACGGTGTTCGTCAGCGGTGGTCCGATGGAGGCCGGCAAGGCCGTCGTCACCGACGGGGTCGCCCGGCCCGGGCTCGACCTCATCACGGCGATGACGATGTCGGCCGACCCGTCGGTCAGTGACGACGAGCTCGCCGAGGTCGAGCGCTCCGCGTGCCCGACGTGCGGCTCGTGCTCGGGCATGTTCACGGCCAACTCGATGAACTGCCTCACCGAGGCGCTCGGTCTGTCCCTGCCCGGGAACGGCTCGACGCTGGCGACCTCGGAGGTCCGGCGCGACCTCTTCGAGGACGCCGGCCGGGTCGTCGTCGACCTCGCCCGGCGCTACTACGAGGAGGACGACGAGAGCGTCCTGCCGCGCAGCATCGCGACCAAGGAGGCGTTCACGAACGCGATGCGCCTCGACATCGCCATGGGCGGCTCGACGAACACCGTCCTCCACCTGCTCGCGGCGGCCCGCGAGGGTGAGGTCGACTTCGACCTCGCCGACATCGACGCGTTGAGCCGCACGACGCCCTGCATCTGCAAGGTGTCGCCGAGCTCGGACTACCACATGGAGGACGTCCACCGGGCCGGCGGCATACCGGCGATCCTCGGTGAGCTGAACCGGGCCGGGCTGCTCGAGACCGGCGTCCACACCGTCCACAGCCGCGACATCGACGGCTGGCTCGCCGAGTGGGACATCCGCTCCGGGACCGCCTCCGAGCGGGCGACGGCGCTGTATGCCGCGGCCCCCGGCGGGGTGCGGACGACGGAGGCGTTCTCTTCGTCGGCGACCTGGGCGAGCCCCGACGTCGACACCGAGGCCGGGTGCATCCGGGCCGTCGCCACCCCGTACACCGAGGACGGCGGTCTCGCCGTGCTCCGCGGCAACCTCGCTCCCGACGGCGCGATCGTCAAGACCGCGGGCGTCCCGGCCGAGATCCTCGTCTTCGAGGGCCCGGCGCGGGTGAGCGAGAGCCAGGAGGAGGCCGTCGACGCGATCCTGAACGGCCGGATCGCCGCCGGTGACGTCGTCGTCGTTCGCTACGAGGGCCCCAAGGGCGGGCCCGGCATGCAGGAGATGCTCTATCCGACGAGCTTCCTCAAGGGCCGGGGCCTGGGCCAGGCGTGCGCCCTCATCACGGACGGGCGCTTCTCCGGCGGGACCTCCGGGCTGTCGATCGGCCACGTATCCCCGGAGGCCGCGTCGGGCGGGGTGATCGGCCTCGTCGAGGACGGCGACCTCGTCAGCATCGACATCCCGGCCCGGTCGATCGAGCTCAAGGTCGATGACGAGACCCTCGCGCTGCGCCGCAAGGTCCGCGACGAGGAGGGCTGGGCGCCCGCGAACCGAGACCGCCCGGTGACCGCGGCGCTGCGGGCGTACGCGTCGATGGCGCTGTCCGCGGACCAGGGCGCCGTCCGCCACGTCGAGTGACCCAGCCGGCTCGCAGCGAACCCTCAGCAGGGCGACGTACCGATCGGGCAGACTGAGGCCACCATGGACGCCCTCCTCCTCCAGGTTCTCGACCAGCCCGCCTGGCTGATCTACCTGGTGACCGCGCTCATCGTCTTCGCCGAGGACGCCGTGTTCGTCGGTTTCGTCGTCCCCGGCGAGACGGCCGCCATCCTCGGCGGGGTGTCGGCGAGCCTCGGCCACACCCAGGTCGCCTGGATGACCGCGCTCGTCGTCGTCTCGGCCATCGTCGGCGACAGCGTCGGCTACGAGGTGGGTCGGGCGTTCGGCGGCCGGGTCCTCGAGGTCGGCTTCGTCGCGAAGCGGCGCCACCGCATCGACGCCGCCCAGGAGTACCTCCGCACCAGGGGTGGCATGGCGGTCTTCCTCGCGCGCTGGACCGCGTTCTTCCGAGCCGTGATGCCGGCGCTCGCCGGGATGTCACGCATGCCCTACCGCACCTTCCTGCCGTGGAACGCCGTCGGCGGGCTCGCCTGGGGCGTCACCGTCGTCGTCGCCGGCTACCTCGCCGGCATGTCCTACCAACGGGTCGCGACCTGGCTCGGCGGCGGCGCGGCGGCCGTCGTCGCGGTCATCGTCGTCACCGCCATCGCCGGGTGGGCGATCCGCCGCCGCCGGGCCGAGGCGGCGGCCGACCACCCGGACGGCTCCGCGGCGGTGCGCATCGAGGACGAGCCCGCGGTCGGCGACTAGCCTCGCCGGGGCCTCCGCCGGGTGGCTCAGCGCCAGAACGGCTCGAGCGCGGCAACCTGCGCCCACGCCTGTACGGCCGCCTCGAGCAGGTCGTGCTCCGCGGGCTGCGGCCGTGCGGTGCCGACGCCCCCGCCGACCTCGGCGAGGACCGTCCGGGCCGTCGCCACGTCGTTGAGCTCGCCGAGGGCGTCCTGGAGCGCGGCAACCGTCTCGGCGAAGGCGAGTGGGTCCGGCCGGCCCGGTGCGCCGTACCGGCTGGGTGCGGCATACAGCGAGGCGAAGAACTGAGCCCCGTAGCGCAGCTTCTTGGCCTCGATCCGGACGGTGTGCCGCGCGGCCGCCGACGCCTCGCGCAGCCGGGTGCCGCGCCGAACCACCCGGGCCCAGCGCCGCTCCAGGGCCGCGGGCGCGACGGTCGACACGGGCGGGTCCACGGCGAGGGACCAGGGCGGGCCACCCAGGAAGGTGTCGACCCGGTCGGCCAGCGAGAGCCACGGCGGTCCGGTCAGCAGGTCGATGACCTCGTCGTAGGACGCCTCCCGCAGGCCGCGCAGCCCGGTCGTGGCCGCCTCGTCGAGGCCGCGGACGAAGGGCGCGGCCAGGATGACGTCGAGATCGCGGGCCCGGCCGAGGGGCAGCGCCCGCAGCCGGAGCTCGGCCGCCGTCGCGACGAACTCCGGCTCGCGCCGGAGCGTCCGCCCGAAGAGGGAGTAGGCGGAGCGGAGCCGACGGACCCCGACCCGGGTCTGGTGCAGGGACTCGACGTCTCGGCGCTCGACGACGCCGGCGACGTTGGCCCGCCAGTGCGCCATGCACTCGGCGGCGATGACGGCGAAGGCGACAGCCGCGCTCGCGTCCCCGGCGAGGGCGACCAGCTCGGCGCGGCGGGCGTCGTCGGCAGGGCCGGTCACGACGACGACGGGCTGGCGCGCTCGCTCGGGCTCGGTGCCGGGGTCGTGGCCGTGATGGTGCACGTCGGGGTCGGCACGGGGGTCGGTGCCGCCGTGAGCGCCCGGAAGGCCGTCCCGAGGACGAGGTCGACCGTCTCGCTCTTGCGCGTGTCCTTGACCATGACGACGCCCTTGCCGACGAGCCCGCTCACGAGCTTGGCGCGCTCGGCGCCCGCCGGGCCGAAGCGGACCTGCGCCGGCGCGGTGACCTTCTTCTTCTTGGGGTCGTTGGCGACGTTCTCGACGACGAAGCCGCGCAACCGGAGCTCGCGAGCCGTCGACGCAGCCAGCCCGTTGCGCTTGGTCGCGTTGTAGACGTTGACGTGGGTCGTCGACGGGACGATCGACCCCTCACTGATCGTCACGCAGGGCGCGGCGGTCGGCGTCGGCTCGGCCACCGAGGCCCGGTAGTAGGAGTAGGCGTACCAGAAGGCGAAGAAGAGGATGAGCACGAGGCTGACGAGAGTGATCGTGGTCCGGCGTCGCCGCCCGTTGCTCCGGGCGGTGTAGACCGCCTCCGGCTCAATCCCTGCCATCGTCCCCCCTCAGGCCAGCACCAGCACTCTGGCGTGCAACGTCGGTCGCTGGTGTAGCGCGGCCCGCAGGGCCCGGTGCAGCCCGTCCTCGAGGTAGAGGGTGCCCTGGTACTCGACGACGTGGGCGAACAGGTCGCCGTAGAACGTCGAGTCCTCCGAGAGCAGCATGCGCAGGTCGAGAGTCCGCTTGGTCGTCACGAGATCGTCGAGGCGAACCAGCCGTGGGGGCACGTCGGACCACTGCCGTTCGGTGTACCCGTGGTCGGGATATGGGCGCGAGTCGCCCACGGCCTTGAAGATCACGATCGTCACTGTATGCCGTACCCCCGACCGATGCGTGCCCGCCACGAGGGTCGTTGTCGCCTCGTGACGCACCCGAACGGCCCGGGGCCCGTCGAGGTCCGCCGGGGGTCGGTACGTTTGGCCCCGTGACCGAGAACTCGACCAGCCACCTCGACGAGATCCGCGCCGGATACGCCTTCGCCGGCGACGCACTCCACCTGGGAGCCGCGGTGATCGACGGAACCGCCCACGCCGACGCGCCGGTGCGTATCCCGCTCGGCGTGCTCAACCGGCACGGCCTCGTCGCCGGAGCCACCGGCACCGGCAAGACCAAGACCCTGCAGCTCATGGCCGAGCAGCTGGCGGCCCAGGGCGTGCCGGTGTTCCTCGCCGACCTGAAGGGCGACCTGTCGGGCATGGCCAGCCCGGGGGCAGCCAACGACAAGATCACCGCGCGTGCGGCCGACGTCGGCGAGGTGTGGACGCCGACGGCATACCCCTGTGAGTTCTATGCGCTGGGTGGCCAGGGCACGGGCATCCCGATCCGCGCGAGCATCTCGTCCTTCGGGCCGACGTTGTTGTCGAAGGTGCTCGGCCTCAACGACACGCAGGAGTCCAGCCTGGGGCTCGTGTTCCACTACGCCGACTCCCGGCAGCTGTGGCTCGACGACCTCAAGGACCTGCGGGCGGTCGTCCAGTACCTCACCTCGGATGAGGGCAAGGTGGATCTCAAGGACCTCGGCGGGCTGTCCTCAGCGACGGCCGGAGTCATCCTGCGCGAGCTCATCACCTTCGCCGACCAGGGAGCCGACGTCTTCTTCGGTCGGCCGGAGTTCGAGACGGCCGACCTGCTGCGGACGACGGCCGACGGGCGGGGCGTCGTGTCGGTGCTCGAGCTGCCGGCGGTCCAGGACCGGCCGGACCTGTTCTCGACCTTCCTCATGTGGCTGCTCGCCGACCTCTTCCACGACCTGCCCGAGGTCGGCGACCCGGACAAGCCCCGGCTGGTCTTCTTCTTCGACGAGGCGCATCTGCTGTTCCACGACGCCTCCAAGGACTTCCTCGACGCGATCCAGCAGACCGTGCGGCTCATCCGGTCCAAGGGCATCGGGGTCTTCTTCGTGACCCAGTCGCCGAAGGACGTCCCCGCCGACGTGCTCGGGCAGCTCGGTAACCGCGTCCAGCATGCGCTGCGGGCCTTCACCCCGGACGACGCCAAGGCGCTGCGGGCGGCGGTGTCGACCTACCCGAGGAGCGCGTACGACCTCGAGGAGCTGATGACGACGCTCGGCACCGGCGAGGCCGTGGTCACCGTGCTGTCCGAGAAGGGTGCCCCGACCCCGGTGGTGTGGACCCGGATGAGGGCGCCTGAGTCGCTCATGGCCCCCTCTCCCGACGCGCTGCTCACCCAGACCGCGACGGTGTCGGCGCTGGCGCCGAAGTATGCCGCCACCGAGGATCGTGAGTCGGCGTTCGAGAAGCTGGCCGCGGCCGACGAGGCCAAGGCGGTGACCGCCGCGGCAACCGCCGAGGCCGCGGCCACGGAGACGGCCGCCCCGCCGGCGAAGGCTCCCGCGACGAGGACCCGCGCTCCCGAGGAGGAGCCGGGCGTCGTCGAACAGGTCGTCAAGAGCACCGCCTTCAGGTCGATGCTCCGCTCCGCCGGCACCGTTCTCGGGCGCGAGATCACCCGGTCGCTCTTCGGCACCTCCCGCCGCTGACCGGCCGATCGGCGGCCGGTCGGCCGGGTGCCGGTCGTCGGGTGGTGAGCGCGCGGCCCGCCGGATGATGCCGGTGCACGTCGCGTTCGGCGACCACTGCGCTAGTGCGCCGGCGGGGTGCGGGGCATGGCGAGGGCGACGAGGGCCATCAGCACGGCCACGCCGGCCACGGCGGCGAACGCCGCCGTCGCCGCGGTGTGGAACCGGGCCGGGTCGCCGGACGCGGTCTGCCCGGCCATCAGTCCGTTGACCAGCGCGCCGAGGAGTGCCACCCCGACGGCGCTGCCCATCGACCGGGCGAACATGTTGGCCCCGGTGACCACGCCACGCTCTCCCCAGTCGACGCTGGACTGTGCGGCGATGAGAGCAGGAGTGGCGACGAAGCCCAGTCCCAGGCCCATGACGAAGCACGCCGCCCCGATGGCCGGTACCGACGGATGCATCGAGGCCACCGTGAGACCCCCCGAGGCGAGGATGACGACGATCGAGCCGAGGATGATCGTCGTCCGGAAGCCCACCCGGAGGTAGACACGGCCGGCCTGGGAGGCGGCGATGGGCCAGCCCATCGTCAGCGTGGCGAGGGTGAGACCCGAGACGAGCGGCGAGACGTGGACGAGCGTCTCGAGGAAGGTCGGGACGTAGGTCGTCACCCCGAGAAGGACCATGCCGACGCCGACCGAGACCAGTGCCGCGGTTCCGAGCAGCCGGCGGCCGAGGACCCAGAGGGGCAGGACCGGTTCGGCCGCCCGGCGCTCGACGGCCACGAAGGCCACGAGCAGCGCCACCCCCACGCCGAAGGAAGCCATGCTCGGCAGGGACGACCAGGCCCAGGCGTGCCCCCCCTGGAGGAGAGCGAGGACGAGGAGCGTGAGGGCAGCGGTGAGAAGGCTCGCCCCGGTCCAGTCGATCCGGTGCCGTCGGCGCGCGACCTCCTCGTGCAGGTGCCGGGTGATGAGGTAGGCCGCGGCGATGCACAGCGGGACGTTGACGAAGAAGATCCACCGCCACGACGCGAACTCGCTGAACACTCCGCCGAGCGTCGGTCCGACGACCGACGAGATCCCCCAGACGCTGGCGATGTAGCCCTGGACCTTGGCCCGCTCGGCGACGGTGTAGATGTCGCCGGCGATGGTGATCGCCATCGGCTGGACCGCGCCGGCGCCGAGGCCCTGGAGGGCCCGGAACGCAATGAGCGCGGGCATCGACCAGGCCACCCCGCTGAGCACCGACCCGGCGAAGAACAACCCGATCCCGAGCAGGACGACGGGCTTGCGGCCCGCGGTGTCGGCGAGCTTGGAGTAGACCGGGACGGTCACCGCCTGGGTGAGCAGGTAGATCGTGAACAGCCAGGGGAAGCTCGAGAAGCCGCCGAGCTCGCCGACGATCGTCGGCACCGCCGTCGCGAGGATGGTCGAGTCGATGGCGACGAGCGCGGTCGTCATCATGATCGCGATGAGGAGGGACCCGCGCTCGGAACGGAAGCCGACGTCGACGCGCGTGGTCTGGGCGCTGGCCAGGGTCGTCCTCCTGTCCGAGGGGCGTGGGCCTGTGGGGGACCCGCGGGTGGCAACCGTCAGCCGGGTGGTCGCCATTCCCCGCCCCGCCCGGTGGTCAGTCCGTGGGACCGAGGGTATGCCGCTGGCCTGCGGCTGGTCGGCAGAGGTCGAGCAGGGCGCGGGCGTAGGCGCACTCGAGGTCCGCGTCGGCCCTCTCCCGAGTCTCGCCGTCGGCGTCGACGCGGACCGCCCAGCCGTCCGGGAGCCGGCGGATGTCGACGAGCCGGGTGCCGATGAGCTCCCGGAGCTGGTCCTCGCGGGGCAGCCACAGCGCCTGGTCGAGCCGGACCGAGTCCAGCGCCCACTCCGTCGTGCCGTTGAAGCCGAGGATCGGCTGCCCGGCGTAGTGATGCACCTCGACGGTGAGGTCGCTGACCCAGAAGACCTCCTCGGTCAGCAGCTCGGCGTCGATGACGAACCGGTCCCCGGCTGCCGGCTGCCACAGAACGCCGGCCTTGAGGAGCTCACGGGCCAGCGGGACGGTGATCACCCACCCATCTTCACCCGTGACGGTGTCCGGTGGCTGGGAGCGGTCGAAGGTTGCCCACGCGGCCGCGGGCACCGCTCGAGGTCTCAGGTCATCTGGTGTCCGCGGAGCACCGGACCGAGCGTGTCGAGGACGCCGGCGTCCTCGATGGTCCCGGGGATGCTCGGCGTCTTGCCGTCGGCGATCTCGCGCATCGTCTTGCGCAGGATCTTGCCGGACCGCGTCTTGGGCAGCCCGCCGACGATGTCGACCTGCTTGAGGCTGGCCACCGCCCCGACCTCGTCGCGGACCCGCTGGACGAGCTCACGGACGATCCGGTCGCCCTCGGCGGCGGCGTCGACGCCACCCTTGAGGACGACGAGGCCGCGAGGCACCTGGCCCTTGAAGTCGTCGTGGACCCCGATGACGGCGCACTCCGCGACGTCCGGGTGGCCGGCCAGGGCCGCCTCGATGGAGCCGGTGGAGAGCCGGTGACCGGCGACGTTGAGGACGTCGTCGGTGCGGCCCATGACCCAGATGTAGCCGTCCGCGTCGATCATCCCGCCGTCACCGGTGAGGTAGTAGCCCTCGTACGCCGACAGGTAGCCCGCGACATAGCGCTCGTCGTCCTGCCAGAGGGTCGGCAGGGTGCCGGGGGGCATGGGGAGCCGGATGGCGATGGCGCCCTCGTTGCCGCGGTCGCACTGGCGGCCCACCTCGTCGAGGACCTGGACGTCGTAACCGGGGACCGCCACCGAGGCCGACCCGGCCTTGATCGGCATCGGTTCGAGCCCGCGCAGGTTGCCCGCGATGCCCCAGCCGGTCTCGGTCTGCCACCAGTGGTCGACGACCGGCACGCCGAGGCGCTCGGTGGCCCACTCGTAGGTGTCCGGGTCCAGCCGCTCCCCGGCGAGGAAGACCGTCTTCAGGCAGGACAGGTCGTGGTCCTTCATCAGCTCGCCGTTCGGGTCCTCCCGCTTGATCGCACGGTATGCCGTCGGTGCGGTGAACATGGCCTTGGCGCCGTACTCGCTGATGACCCGCCAGAAGGCGCCCGCGTCGGGCGTGCCGACCGGCTTGCCCTCGTACAGAATCGTCGTCGCGCCGACGATGAGCGGGGCGTAGACGATGTAGGAGTGGCCGACGACCCAGCCCACGTCGGACGCGGTGAACCACGCGTCGCCCGCGTGGATGTCATAGAGGTTCTCCATCGACCACTGCATGGCGACGGCGTGCCCGCCGTTGTCCCGGACGATGCCCTTGGGGCGGCCGGTCGTCCCCGAGGTGTAAAGGATGTAGAGCGGGTCGGTCGCCTCGACGTCGACGCAGCCGACGGGCTCTGCATCCGCCACGAGCTCGGCCCAGTCCAGCTCCTCCCAGTCCGTGTCGCGGGTGCCGATCTCGGCGACGGCCTGCTCGCGCTGGAGGACGATGACCGACTCGGGCTTGTGGGTGCTGCGGTCCAAGGCGGCGTCGAGCAGCGGCTTGTAGGGGATCGTGCGGCTCGGTTCGATGCCGCACGATGCGGACAGGACGACCTTGGGCTTGGCGTCCTCGATGCGGGCCGCGAGCTCGGCCGGGGCGAAGCCGCCGAAGACGACCGAGTGGATCGCGCCGAGCCGGGCGCAGGCCAGCATCGCCACCGCGGCCTCCGGCACCATCGGCATGTAGACGATGACCCGGTCGCCCTTCTCGACCCCGAGCGAGGCCAGCGCTCCGGCGAACCGGCTCACCCGGTCCAGCAGCTCGGCATACGTGTATCTGGCCGTGGTGCCGGTCACCGGCGAGTCGTAGATGAGGGCGTCCTGGTCGCCCCTCCCGTCGCGCACGTGCCGGTCCAGGGCGTTGAAGCAGGTGTTGAGCCGACCGCCGGTGAACCATCGGTAGAACGGTGGGTTGCCCGCGTCGAGGACCTGTGACGGCGGCGTCGTCCACTCGATGGACGTGGCCGCTTCGCCCCAGAAGGCGTCCGGGTCGCTGATGCTCTGCTCGTATGCCGCTGCATAGGCGCCGTTGCTCATACGCCCATGGTGGCGAAGGTCGGTGGGCGTCGCCACCATGGGGCCCGGCGACCTCCTCCTAACGGTCGGATGCCGCGCCGAGCGGGTGCTCGGGACGGCATCCGTTCCGCTGGCGGGATCAGCGGCCGGTGACGACCGCCTTCGGTGTGACCCCGGTCCGCGTCGAGCCGGCCATGGCGGCCGCAGGAGCCACGCTGTAGTACTCGAACGTGCCGACGAGGTCGACGAGGATGTTCGTCGAGCCGGAGCTCATGTTGTGCACGTTGAAGTCGCCGTTGGTCCCGAGCCCGGTGATCATCATGTTGGCCACGATGTCGCCGGCGCGCGGGTTGATGTTGCTCACCCACGGCATGGTGGACCCGTCGTTGGGCCAGACGGTCACGACGGCGTTCTTCTGCGGCCTGACCGCGGTGAGGTTGGCGATGATGCCGCCGGTGTCGGCGTCCAGGTAGGTGGGGGGCACCTTGGCGGTGCCGGTCCCGTTGGAGGCGAGGGTCGGGAAGCCGAGGCTGTGGCGGCTGTCGACGATGCGCACCGGGTTGATCTTGTGGAAGCGGTACGTGTCCTGGTTGGTGAGCTGGTTGTCGTCGAACACGCCGACGATGTCGACGACGGCGTGGGTGGAGCCGCCGCTGCCGTTGACGATGCCCATCGTCGGCAGCCCGACGCACTTGGGGTCGACGGCCGTCGTGCCGGTCATCGTCGGCACGATCGCCATGTTGGCCACCGTCTTGCCCTTGGTGAAGTTGAGGGTCGACGTGCTCGGCCAGTGGTTCTCGTCGCCGTTCCAGGCCGCGAACCACCCGTTCGACGTGGGCTTGACCGCGGTGATGTTGACGGCGACGGCCTTGATGTGGGCGTTGACCGTCGCGTCCTGGAAGTCGACGCACACCGGGATCCACGAGTACGGCGGCAACGCGAACCCGGGGCCGAGGTCGGTGGTCCGGGTGTCGAGGATCCGCGTCGGTGCGGTGGCCGGCTCGAACGAGCCGTAGCTGCCGTCGGTGGCCGGTGTCGCACCGGCGGAGCGGTAGAAGCCCATGACGTCGCCGACGACGTTGGTCTTGCCCCAGCTGTTGTAGATCGCGATCTTGCCGCCGGCGCCGACGGGGACCGTCACGAGGTTGGCGCCGACCCAGCCACTGCTCGTCCAGTTGATGCTCGAGACCACCGGCCGCGTCTGTCCGGACGGGTAGACGGTGAGGTAGCCGGAGGAGGCCGTCGGCTTGACGACGGTGATGTTGATGACGACCGCGGTCACGTTCGACGAGGCCACCCCGCCCTTGCCGGTGACCTGGACGTTGATGGTCTGCTTCGACCCGATCGGTGCCTTGGCTGCACCGGTGCCGATCCGGGTGTCGAGGATGCGGGCCGGCGCGAGCGAGGTGTAGCCGCCGTCGGCCGTCTCCGAGGGCACGACGCCAGTGGTCACCGGCACGGCGGCCGCGATCGAGGCCCCGCCGGCGAGCACGACGCTCGCGGCGACGAGGGCGGTAGGCAGGCGCAGGCGCCGGGTCATGGAGATCCCCTTGGCAGACGGAAGAAGGGTTCGCTTGGAAGGCTAACCCGAAACCCGGGTCGCCGCGCCCACAACTCACGGGATGAGCCGATCACACCCGGGGGTGCGCCGTTCCCGAACCGACCGGGCGATCAGCCCTGGGCGGCCTGGGCGCGCTGCTGGGCGCGCTCGTGGAACTCCGCGAAGGCGGCATACGCCCGCGGCCCGTAGACCGTCGCGGGCCCGCCGCTCATGAGGATCGACACGCCGATCGCCTCGGCGGCCTCCTCGAGCGAGGCCCCCTTGAACGCCGCACCGCGGGCGTGCGAGGCGATACACCCGTCGCACTGCTGGCTCACGGCGATGGCGAAGGCGATGAGCTCCTTGGTCTTGGCATCGAGGTGTCCGTCGCTGAGGGCGGCCTTGTGCGTCTGGCTGAACCCGGCATACACGTCCGGGATCTGGGCACGCAGGGCACTCGATGGTTCGCGAAGGTCGTCGAGGACCTGCTTACCGTGGGTCATGTCACGCTCCTGGGGTCTGGTTCGTGCTCAGTGGGCCGGGGCGGCCGCCTCACCGCGGCGGGATGAGCCCGCCGATGGTGCTCGACCGGTGATGGCTGAGCATGTCCAGCGTACGACCGCTCAGCTTGGGGCCGCTGGGCGCGAGGGCCGCGGGGTAGAGGTCGAGCGATCCCGCGACGTCGATGACGGCACCGGAGACGCCGCTGCTGTTGAAGACGTCGAACCGGTTGCCGGACCCGAGCTCGGTCATCGTCATGTTGGCCACGGTCTGTCCCTTGGCCGGGTTGAGGTTGCTCACCGTCGGTCGCGGGGTGATGTCGGAGGACCACAGGGTGAAGTAGCAGCGGTTGGCCGGCTTGACCGCCGCGGTGTTCGTCACGAGGGCGAAGGTCCCGACGCCCACGACCGAGCCCGGGGCGGTGACGGTCTGGGCGACGCCGCCGACGAGCGGGTCGGCGCCGAGGTGCCGGCGGGTGTCGACGATGCGGGTCGGGGTCATGGCGTGGAGCCGCAGGCCGTAGTCGAAGCCGTTGTCGTCGAAGACGCCGACGACGTCGACGAGGACGTGAGCAGGGCCGCCGGCGTTGAAGATCCCGATGATCGGGATGTCCTCACCGGTGTCGGGGTCGTGGTACAGCGACACGGGGACGATGGCCATGTTGGGGACGACCCGACCCGGGGTGTAGTTGAGGGTCGAGGTGGCGGGCAGAGTGCTGTCGCCGCCGTCCCAGGCGGTGAAGTAGCCGTTGCTCTGCGCGCCGACCGCGGTGACGTTGACGGCGACGGCCTTGATGTGCGAGTTGACCGTCGGGCCGTAGTCGATGCCGGTGAACAGCGCCCACCCGCTCTTGAGCGGGGCGGAACTCCATTTCGCGGTCCGGGTGTCGACGGCACGCCAGGGGCTGACCGGCTGGTAGTCGCCGTAGCCGCCCGTCGTCGAGGGCGTCGAGGCGTCGGTCCGGTAGTAGCCCGAGACGTCGGCGAGGAGGTGGGTCGCGCCGGCCCCGTTGAAGATGCTGACCTTGCCGTCGAGCCCCACCGGGACGGTGACGAGGTTGGCGATGACCTGGCCCTTCTGGACGTTGATCGAGGACGCGGTCGGCCGGGCCTGGCCGGAGGGGTATGCCGTGAGGTAGCCGCCGTAGGTCGGTTTGACGACGGTGAGGTTGAGAACGGCGGCCATGACACCCGTGCTCGGGACCCCACCGCGGCCGGTGACCTGGAGCGACACGGTCCGGCCCGCACCGATCGGCGTCGTCGTCGCGATGCCGATCTTCTTGCGCGTGTCGAGGAGCCGAGCCGGCGGGAGGGAGGAGAACCCGCCCTCGGCGCTCTCCTGTCCGGTGACGGTGAGGGAGACCCGGCCGACGAGCACGGCGCCGGACTCGAGGATGTCGATGATGCCGTAGGTGCCCCTGCGAAGGGTCGGGTGGGCGACGACCGCGAGGGTGCAGGACTGTCCGGCAGCCAGGCTCTGGCCCGTGCAGCCGTCCGTGGTGACCTCGAAGGCGTCGGTGTCGCCGCCGGCGTCGATGCCGTCGATCGTCGTCGCCTCGGGCGCGGTGAATGTGACGGTGTGCACGTCGCTCGTCCGGTCGAGCCTGACCGAGCCGAACCTTTCGTAGGGGATGGCCGAGCTCCACCGCAGCTCACCGACGTTGGCCGGGCCGCCGTCGCAGCTCTGGGTGTACGTCGCGGCGAAGGCGGTGACGTCACCGGAGCCGACGTCGTACGTGAACTGCAGGATGTCGAGAGAGCCGGTCGACTGGGTGCACGAGTGTCCGTCGCCGGAGATGTCGAGCCCGGCGTGGGCGGCGTCCCCGAGGCGCGTGGTGTCGTAGTGGCCCAAGGCGAGCGTCTCGCTGGTGGGGGCGGCGATCGCGGCCGTGAACGTGTGAGTTCCGGACACGGTCATCGACACGCTGCCGGCACCGCCGGTCAGGGCCACATCCGGGTCGGTCGCCACGATGGGCGACCCGGTGCCGAGGAGCGAGGAGCCGACGGCGGGCTCAACGGTGAACACGGTGATCGGCGCGGCCGGGGGGACGGTCGAGTCGGCGGAGGCCGCCGGGGCAGCCCCCAGGGTGGCGACGATGGCGACGGCGGCGACGAGCGAGCGGCGGCCGGGGGTGCGAATGCTCACGAGGGGACCTTTGCGGGAGCGAGGGGGATGACCGGGGTCGCCGGGAGCGTAGCCGTTCGGCCCCCGGACGCGCGTCCGAAGTGACCGGTTCGTGACCGGCACGCCGTGTGATCCTCGTCCCCCTCCTTCACCTCCACACGTGACAACGGCCCCGCCGAGCGCGGGGCCGTTGTGGTGTGGCGGAGGATAGGGGATTTGAACCCCTGAGGGTGTTAACCCAACACGATTTCCAATCGTGCGCACTAGGCCACTATGCGAATCCTCCAACGGAGGAGGCTACCGGAGCGTCGCGGTCGCCCGAAATCCGTGGCCTGCCCTGGCCGGAGTGCCCCGGCACGGGCGCAGCCGACCGGCGCGGGGCGTGGACGGTGGTCGACCGGCCCGCCCGGACGGCATACCCTTCGGGGTATCCGCGAAAGGATGGGACGATGGTCGACGAGGCACCCGGCGCCGCGCCCCACTCGGCCGAGGAGCGCCCGGACGGCGGCTGGCCGCCGGTCGAGGGCCAGGTCGTCGTCATCGGCGACCTCGAGGTGGCCCGGCTCACCTGCGCCCTGCTGACGGCGCAGGGGATGACCGTCACCCACCTGCTCGCGCCCTCGGAGGTCGAGCTCGCCGCCGCGATGACGGACGCGGTCGCCGGCGTCGCCGTCCTCGTCCGGCGCGACGTCAACGCCCTGCGCTACGTCCTGCTCACCGAGCACCTCAGCCCCGGCGTCCTCATCACCGCGACGATCTTCGACCGCACGGTGGCCCGCCAGCTCGCCCACGCGGTCCCCAACTGCGAGGTCACCTCACCGGCGGACGTCGCGGCACCGGCGATCGCCGCTCGCTGCCTCAGCGCCGCGCTCGTGTCGGTGCGGACCTCGACGAAGGACGGCGGGCCGTTCGTCTACCGGACGACCGGGACGGGGGAGCCCGCGATGGAGCCGTGGCAGGTGCCCTCGGCCCTGCGCCGCATCCTCCAGCGGCCGCGGGTGGGTCTCGGGGACTCGACCGCCCGGATGATGCTCCTCGGGGCGGGGGGCCTGGCGGCGATCCTCGTCGTCGACTGGGTCATCGGGGTGCTGCTCCTCCACGAACGTGCCATCGAGACGTTCTTCGCCGCGGCCCGGGTGCTGGCGACCGTGGGACCGGCCGAGGGGACCGCCCACCTGCCGCAGTGGTACCTCGTCGTCTCGGCCCTCCTCATGCTTCTCGCCGTCGTCTTCACCGCCCTGTTCACGGCGGGCCTGATCGACTGGTTCGCCTCCGCCCGCACCATCGGGCTCATCGGGCGGCGAACCCTGCCGCGACGCGACCACGTCGTCGTCGTCGGGCTCGGCCAGGTCGGCCTGCGGGTCGCCCTCACCCTGAAGAAGCTGGGCGTCCCCCTGGTCGGCATCGAGCGGGACGCGAACGCCGCCAACGTCCGGCTCGCTCGCGACGCCGGCATCCCGGTCCTCATCGGGCACGCGGAGGACGAGGGCGTTCATCGCAAGGTGTCCCTGTCGCGAGCCAGGGCGCTCGCTGCCATGGGCTCGGACGACCTCGACAACATCGAGGTCGTCATCGCCGCCCTCGCCACCGCGCCCGACGCCCGGATGGTGCTGCGTGCGGGGGAAGGTGACGTCATCGCCGAGACCCGGTCGCTGTTCGCCATCGGCGACGTCGTCGACGTCTCGCTCTTCAGTGCCGTCGTCAGCGCGCTGCGGCTCCAGGGGCGCCGCTGCACCCTCATCCACCCCCGCGAGTCCTACGTCTGCGCGCACCTCGAGGGCGGGGAGAAGGTGCAGACGGTCCGTCCGCCGCGCTGCGCCTGCTGAGGTCGCGCGAACCGGTGCGGGCCGGTATGCCGCGGCCCGGGTGTGGCCAGGACCACCGGATCAGCGCCCCCGGCCCCGGTCCAACCCCCTGAGGCCGGGGGAGACTGAGGGCATGCCAGGGGCCACGACGCGGTCGAGCGAGAGCGGGTTGAGCATCCGCTCCCGGCTCATCGCGACCATCACGGCGCTGACGGCCCTCGGTGTCCTGCTGACCGGTGGCACGGCATACCTGCTGGAGCGGGCCCGGGTCGAGACGGACGTCACCGACCTGCTCACCCGGGAGGCGGCCGAGTTCGCCACCCTGGCGACCAACGGCGTGGACCCGCAGACGGGGCTGCCGTTCGACTCGGCGAGCGACCTGCTCAGGGTGGCCCTGCAGCGCCGCGTCCTGCCGACCTCGGGTGGTGAGATGGCCGTGGTCGGCGGTCAGATCGAGTGGCTGGCCGCGGACGGCGTCGTTGTGCGCCCCGAGGACAGCCCGGGGCTGGTCGACGCGATCATGCCGCTCACGACGGCGGACACGGTGACGCTGGGACGTGTCAGTGCCGACGGCCACGACTACGCCTATGTGGTCGTTCCGGTCCACACGGCGACGACGGCCGGTTCGGGGGCCCTCGTCCGAGTCGTTGACATGGACGTCGAGCTGGGCCGGCTCGACGAGACGTACCGCACGTACGCCTTGCTCGCCGTCGGCGCCGTCCTCCTCATCGCGTGTGTCACGTGGCTCGTCATGGGGCGACTGCTCCGGCCCATCTCCTGGGTGCGGCGAGCGGCGGAGGCCATCGGCGAGAACGACCTCGAGACGCGGATCCCAGTGCGCGGCAACGACGACCTGTCGGCGCTCACGACAACGGTCAACACGATGCTCGACCGGATCCGCGACGCGGTCGACGGACAACGCCGGCTGCTCGACGACGTCGGCCACGAGCTGCGGACCCCCCTCACCGTCATCCACGGACACCTCGAGCTCATGGACCCGGAGGTCGCGGACGAGGCCGCAGCGACCCGTGAGCTCGCCCTCGAGGAGGTCACCCGGATGACCGGGCTCGTCGAGGACCTGCTGCTCCTCGCCCGTGCCGAACGCGGGGACCTGGTGGCTCCGGTGGCGGTCGACGTCGGGCGACTGACCGACGAGACGTTCGAGAAGGCGCGCGTCCTCGGCGACCGGCGCTGGTTCCTCGACGCCCTCGCCGATGTCGAGGTGATGCTCGACCCCGGCCGGATCACCCAGGCCTGGCTACAGCTGGCCGCCAACGCGGTCCGGTACTCGCCCGCGGGGTCCCGGGTCGGCCTGGGCAGCGAGGTCCGCGACGGGCACCTGTGGATGTGGGTGGCCGACGAGGGGGTCGGCATTGCTGCCGAGGACCGCGAGCTCGTCCTGAGCCGGTTCGGCCGGGCCGGAAACGGCCACGGGGCGACCGAGGGCGCCGGGCTCGGGCTGGCCATCGTCGACGAGATCGCCCGCGCCCACGGGGGGCGGGTCGACATCGACTCCACCCTCGGATCCGGCAGCACGATCGCCCTGGTTGTGCCCGTTGTCCCACCACCATCCGCCCCGCCCACGGTGGCCGGGTCCGGGGCCGACCTCGAGGCAGACCTCGAGACCGACCCCGGTGCCGGCCACACCCGCGGCCCGGCGCTGCGGCATCCGCAGGACGTGTCAGGGCAGGTGCGGCCGTGACCCGGATCCTCGTCGTCGAGGACGAGGCCCGGATCGCCTCGTTCGTCGCCAAGGGCCTCGGCGCCGCCGGGTACACCTGCGAGGTCGTCGACTCGGGGGAGGAGGCGGTCGGCCTCGCCCTCTCGGGACGGGTGGACCTGATGATCCTCGACGTGGGGCTCCCGGACATCGATGGCTTCGAGGTCCTTCGGCGCGTGCGCGGCCAAGGCGGCACGCTGCCCGTCATCGTGCTCACCGCCCGGAGCTCTGCGGTCGACACGGTGGCCGGGCTCGAGGGCGGGGCCGACGACTACATGGCCAAGCCGTTCAGCTTCGCCGAGCTGCTCGCCCGGGTACGCCTCCGGCTGCGGGACGGGGCGCCCGGCGCCACGGCCGCCACGGCCGCCACCCTGGTTCACGGTGACCTCGTCCTGCACCTGCAGACGCGACGGGTGAGCGTCGCCGGTCGAGCGGTCGACCTCTCCGCGCGGGAGTTCACCCTCGCCGAGACGTTCCTGCGCCATCCGGGTCAGGTGCTGAGCCGCGAGCAGATCCTCGACGGCGTCTGGGGGTACGACTTCGACCCGGGGTCCAACGTCGTCGATGTCTATGTCCGCTATCTGCGGGCCAAGCTCGGCCCTGAACGCATCGAGACGGTCCGCGGCGTCGGATACCGGTTGGTCTGACCGGGGGGCGTCGGTCAGCCGGCCCGCGAGGGTTGCGGTGCCGGGACCCTCGTGCCGCCGGTCCCATCGCCCGACCCCTGGCCCGAGCCGCCGCCGGACCGACGCTGCTCGGGATCGGTGGCCGGGGCGGTCGCCGACGCGGTGGACCCGGGCGCCGTCGTGGCCGCGGTCGGCGCCGCTGGGTCGTTCGGCCCCGGCTCGGCCGCGCCTGGCGGGAGGGACGTCGGATGCGATGGGTCGGGCTGGGAGACGGCTCCGGTGGGCTGGGGAGGTGTGTGGTCGGCGAAGTCGGTGATGGTGATCGCCGGCAGCGGGGACCCGGACGGGACACCCCCGGACACGACGATGCCGACCCCACCGGCGACGGCCACGAGGCCGAGCGCGGCGCTGGCGCTCCAGGCGGCAGCGGCTCTCGATATCACGTCCGCTCCTTCCGCCGACCGGGTCCGTGCCGGGTCCGTGCCCTGTCTGGTCGGGTCGGGCTGGGCGTCCACGACGCCGTCCGGCGCGCCTGGCTCACTGTGACCGTAGGCACGGGTCGGTGATCGGGGCAACCGGCCACCGGTGTCTCACGGCTCACACGGCCTCTCGGGTACCTGGTGACACACGGACCGAGGGGTCCGCCGGCTTCTGGGTCGACGAACCCCTCGGCTGCTCGCGCTGGCGTGACCGGGGAGGAGGGTTCGACGGCGGTCACGCCGTTGGCCGCCCGCGGTGCGGATCCGGGCCGGGGTGGGCTGGCCGGCGGCCTCCGCGCGAGCAGGTCCGCGTCATGGCGGACCCGACTCAGCGGCCGCCCGCCTTGCCGCCGTTGCGGATCTGGTCACCCGTCGGCGAGGGGTCGCAGTCCGTGCCGGAGCCGTCCTGGCTGCGGTCCCGGCTACGGTCCTGGTCGCCGGAGCCCGCGGTGCTACCGCCGTCGCCGGCCTGCGTGCGCGTCTCGACACGGGCCTGCTCGGTCGCCTTCGTCATGACCTTGGCCTGGGTCGCGGTGCGCACCTGGTCCTGGACGGGGGTCTGCGCGGTCGACGTCGGGCTCGGGGTGAGGCAGTCGCCGTCCCGGTCCCGGGTCCGGTCGGCATCCCGGTCACGGTCCTGGTCGGGCGTGACGGACGTGGCCAGGTGGATCCGGTCCCGGTCCTGGTCGGGGTCCTGGTCGCCGACGGGGCTGCAGGTCGCGGTGGTCTGGGGAGTGGGTGTGCCGTTGTGGCTCGCCATTGCGGCGGCGCTCGTCGCGCCAACGCCCAGGGCGCCTACGGCGAAGAGTCCGACGATCGGCCTCATGAGCTTCATGGGTGGTCCTTCCATTTGTGCCGGCGGTGAGGGGCCCGGCGGGTGCGTCTTGATACGAGTCAAGGGGGCGCCGATGAGGTGACGAGGAGACCCTCATGAGAGACCTCTCATGGTCGATCAGGGCCGTTCACGGCGACCCGAGCCGTGGCCCGGCGAGTTTCCCCCGGGGGCACACGGCGCCTACACTCCAAGGCGGCACCCCGCGTGGTGGTACCTCACCGAACTCCCCCAGGGCAGGAATGCAGCAAGGGCAGGTGAGCTCTTCCAGGTACGCGGGGTGTCCTCGTTGTCGTCTCCGGTCCCTGCCCCGGCCGGGGCCGGCCCTAGGTCCGGTGCGCGGCCTCGAGGCCGTCGACCCGCGACAGGCCCCACCACAGCACGAGGAGCGCCCCGATGGCGCCGGGGACGACCGCCCTCGTCCCGGCGGAGGCGAGGGCGGCGGTCGCGGCGCCTCCACCGAGGACGCTGACGAGGAACGGGATGCCATACCAGAGGGCCAGGATCATCGGCCCGGACTCAGGGGTGAAGGCCAGCGCCGGCGGCTGCCCGCGGAATGCCGCCAGCAGCTGGGCCCCGGCGACCCCGAGGCCGAGCACGACGAGCCAGCCGGCGGGGCCCAGGCCCCCGGCCGTGAGCGCGACAACCGCTGCTGTCCCGGGCGTGGGCGTTGACCTGAGGGTGCCGATGCCGAGCGCGACGACCCCGCTGACGAGGACGAAGAGCGCCATGGGGGTGACCAGGTGCGCCAGGGCCTCCCGGCGGCCCCAGACGCCGAGCAGCGGCGTCGTGCCCCCGTTGTCCCCCTGTAGCCGCAGCCCCTCCGCCCACCAGCCGAACCCGAGGTAGCACGCCGCCACGGCCAGCCAGGAGAGCGCCGCTGGGGCAGCGCGGTCCCCGAGCGACCAGGTGACCCCGGCCGCCCCGAGCCCGGCGACGACGGCCCCGGCCAGGAGGGTCCCCGGGCTCCGCCGGAGCCCGAGAACGTCCCGACGGACGACGGTGGCCCATGGCCCCCCGGCGCGCAGCCGTGTCCTGCGTCCCCGGTTGACCGGCGCCGCCACCTCGAGCCGGATCGCCCTCAGGTCACCCGCCAGGACCCCGCCACCGAGGCGTGTCGACCGGGCTCCCTGCCGGCGCAGGTCGTCGATCCCGAGCCGGCGCAGCGCGGGCGAGATGTGGACCACCGCCCCGGTCGTGCGGCGTCCTGCTCGCGCGGAGCGCGGGGGCGGTCCGCCCGAGGCCACCTGACCGGACAACCAGGCCAGGACGAGGGTCCACCCGAGGGCCGGGCCCACGACCAGCCCGGCGACGAACCACGCTGGCCCGCCCACGGTGGCCGACCAGGCGCCCCCACCGAGCGCCGCACCGAGGACCCCGCCGCCGGCCAGGCCGCCGGACGCGGCATACCGCCACCAGCGGCGCACGGCGAGCGCCCGGTCGAGCGAGGTGGTGACGACAAGGTCGGTCCACGGCAGCGGCGGGACGACCGGTCCCCGGGTGCGACCCGCGGACCGGGCGAGGGCCAGAGACAACCCGACGACCGCGACGGCGATGACGAGCGCCGTGGGCGAGGTCAGCTCGTTCCGCAGCACCGCGGGCTCGCGCGTGGCGAAGAGGCCCCGGGCGAGGGTGAAGCCGTAGGTCGCGCCGAGGATGGTGGCGACGTAGACCCCGTAGAGGATCCGTTGGAGAGCGCCCGCGCCGCCCTCGCCGTGCAGGACGTGGACGACGTCGGCGAGCCGCTCGCCGTCCGCGGGTCGACCGTTCTCCTCGCCGGGCCGGGGCGCACCCGTGATGGTCACGTTCGGGCCAGCACGTCGAGGTCGACGACCTGGTCCGCCACCGTCGCGGTGAGGTGCGGGTCGTGAGAGGCCAGGACGAGGGTGGACCCGGCGTCGCGCCGGCCGGTGAGCAGGTCGGCGACGAGGTCGCGCATGTCTGTGTCGAGCCGCTGCTCGGGCTCGTCGAGGACGAGCAGGGTGCTGGGCCGGAACAGCACGAGCGCGAGCCGGAACAGCTGGCTCTGGCCCGAGGACAGCTCGTGCGGGAAGCGGTCGGCGAGGTGCTCGATCGCAAGCCGGCCCAGTCCCTCGGCGACCCGGTCGGCGCAGGACGCGGGGTCGCCGCCCCAGGTCGCGTCGACGAGGGTGAGATGGTCGGCGAGGGTGAGGTCGCGGTAGGCGGTGGGCGCCCCGATGAGCGCCGCCACCGATCGGCGGATCCTCGGGTCGCGCTCGTCGGCGGGGACGTCGTCGACGGTGGCCCCGCCTGTGGTGGGCGGGAGGGTGCCCGCGACGATGCGCAGCAGGGTCGTCTTGCCGATGCCGTTGTGGCCACGGACGACGACGCAGGTCCCCGGCTCGGCGACGAGGTCGACCGGCGCGAGCAGCGTCGTGCCGCTGATCGTCTTGGAGACTCCGACCACGGTGACCCGGGGTCCCGAGACAGCCTCCACGGGCATCGTCACACTCCTTGGCGCAGGGTGCCTGTCACCCTAACCGTCGGCGCCGGGAGGTTCCCAGGGGCGGCTCGGGGGGCCCTGCGAGCACCGCCGCTGGGCTGTGAACGCGGCATACCGGGTGTCCCGCCACGCGACTAGGGTGCGGGGGGTGAGCACCGCCCTCTACCGCCGCTACCGGCCGGAGACGTTCTCGGACGTCATCGGGCAGGACCACGTGACGGGGCCGCTCATGCAGGCGCTGCGGACCGGTCGGGTCGGCCACGCCTACCTCTTCTCCGGGCCGCGCGGGTGCGGCAAGACGACGAGCGCCCGCATCCTCGCCCGCTGCCTCAACTGCGAGCAGGGTCCGACGGCGGACCCGTGCGGGGAGTGCGAGTCGTGTGTCGCGCTGGCCCGCGGGGGGCCCGGAACCGTCGACGTCATCGAGATCGACGCGGCCAGCCACGGCGGCGTCGACGACGCGCGCGACCTGCGTGAGCGGGCGAGCTACGGCCCGGCCCAGAGCCGCTACAAGGTCTACATCATCGACGAGGCGCACATGGTGACGCCGCAGGGGTTCAACGCGCTGCTCAAGATCGTCGAGGAGCCCCCGGAGCATGTGAAGTTCGTCTTCGCGACGACCGAGCCTGACAAGGTCATCGGCACGATCCGGTCGAGAACGCACCACTACCCGTTCCGGCTCGTCCCGCCGCAGACGCTCCAGGACTACCTCGCGCAGATCTCCGAGCAGGAGGGCGTCGCCGTCGCCCCGGGGGTGCTCTCCTTCGTCGTCCGTGCCGGCGGCGGCTCGGTCCGGGACTCGCTCTCGGTGCTCGACCAGCTCATCGCCGGCTCCGGTCCCGACGGGCTGACCTACGACTCGGCCGCTGCGCTCCTGGGCTTCACCGACGGCGAGCTGCTGGACTCGGCCATCGACGCCTTCGCCGCGGGCGACGGCGGGGGGGCGTTCCGGGCGATCGAACGGGTCATCGAGAGTGGCCTCGACCCGCGCCGGTTCGTCGAGGACCTCCTTGAGCGGCTGCGTGACCTCATCGTCGTCGCCGCCGTCCCCGACGGCGCGTCGGCGGTGCTCCGGGCGCTTCCCGAGGACCAGCTCGACCGGATGCGCCACCAGGCCGCGGCGTTCGGCCCAGGCGCACTGTCCCGGGCGGCCGACATCGTCAACGCCGGCCTCACCGAGATGACGGGGGCGACGGCCCCCCGCCTCCAGCTCGAGCTCATCGCCGCGCGGATCCTGCTGCCCGGTGCCGCCGGGGAGGCCGGGTATGCGGCCCGCCTGGACCGTCTCGAGCGTCGTCTCGACGTCGCCGGGGCCCACAGCGTCATCGCCGGGTCACGGCCCGCGGCCCTCGCCGAGCAGCCCTCGGCCCGGTCCGAGCCGGACCGGCCCGCCGTTGTGCCCCCCACCGTTGCGCCGCCGGACGCCGCGCCGCCCACCGCGGTACGGCCCGCCTCCGCGCCGCCCGAGCAATCCGTCCGCGCAGCGCCGGGCCCCAGCGTGGCGGCCGAGCCCGAGCCCGCCCCCGTTCCGCCGGCCCGGCCCGCCACCGCACCCGAGCCCGCCCCCGTTCCGCCGGTGTCGGCCCCCGGGCCCGGCGGCATCGACACCGCCGCCATCCGCCGGTCCTGGCCCGACGTCCTCGCCAAGATCTTCGGCCTCAAGCGAGCGACGTGGACCTTCCTGTCCGAGCACGCCCAGGTTCTCGACTACGACGGCGACCGGCTCCTCCTCGGCATCTCGACCGTTGGCCTGGCCAACACGTTCCGCCGCGGCCAGCACGCGGAGTACGTGCGGCAGGCGCTCATCGACACCCTCGGCCTCGACGTCCGGGTCGAAGGCGTCCCGACCGACGAGGCCCAGGCCGCCGCGGCCCCGTCGCCTCCGCCGGCTCCCGCGCCCACCGGCTCCGCCCCGGACCGCGCCGCAGCGCGCGCCGCGGCCGGCCGGCCGGCCGCCCCGGGCCGTCCGGAGCCCGCCGCCGAGGACGAGCCACCGGCCGGGGGTGATCCCCCGGAGGGCGCGCCCCGTGGTCCCGTCGACGACTCGGCCGTGAGCATCGACGACGAGGACATCGCCGAGCTCGGCGAGGTCGGCCTGCCTGTGGTGCGGCGCATCCTCGGCGCGACCGTCATGGACGACGGGTCCTCGTGAGCCGGGCCGCCTGGGCGACCGGGCGAGCGGTCGTCGCCCCCCTGGCCAAGGCGCTGTGGCGGCCGACGATCATCGGCGTCGCCAACGTGCCACGCGCCGGCGGCGTCATCCTCGCCAGCAACCACCTCTCGTTCATCGACTCCTTCGCGATCCCCATCGCCGCGCCGCGGCCGGTCTCGTTCCTCGCCAAGTCCGACTACTTCACCGGCCGGGGCGTCGGCGGCGCGATCCGACGGGGCTTCTTCGAGGGCATCGACGCCATCCCCGTGGACCGACAGTCGTCGCGGGCCGCCCAGGAGTCGCTCGACGCCGCGCTCGCCGTCCTCCAGCGGGGTGGCGCCTTCGGGATCTACCCCGAGGGCACCCGCTCGCGCGACGGCCGTCTCTACAAGGGCCGGACCGGGGTGGCCTGGCTCGCCCTTACCGCCGGTGCTCCCATCGTGCCGGTCGGGCTGCGCGGCACCGACCAGGTCCAGCCCATCGGCAACACCGTGCCGCGCCTGGCCAAGGTCGCCGTCGCGTTCGGCCGGCCGATCGACCCGGCCGGGTACGCCGACCTGCCGGCCGCCAGGGCGCGTCGAGCCCTCACCGACGCGGTCATGGACGCCATCGCGACGCTCTCGGGCCAGGAGCGCGCCGACGGCTACAACGACCTCCCGCCGTCGTCCTCGGGCGCGGCGGTCGGGATCTGACGACTCCGCCGCGGCCGGCACCCGACCACCGGATCGGCGGCATACCCACCGGGGGTATGCTGGGGTCAACCCCTGATGAAAGGACCCCCACCCCATGAGCGACCCCCAGAGCTTCCAGGCCACCGGCCTGACCTGCGGACACTGCGTCCACGCCGTCACCCAGGAGATGACCGCCCTCGACGGCGTCACCGAGGTCACCGTCGACCTCGTCAACGGTGGTGCCTCGACCGTGCGGGTCGTCGCCGAGCGAGCGCTGACCTCGGCCGAGATCGAGGCGGCCCTCGACGAGGCCGGCGGCTACCAGCTCGTCGGCTGAGCCGCCCACCCACCGGGTCTCCCCGAGGCCGGCCGTCACGACCAGCCACCCGGACCCGGGCGGTGGCCCCGATGATGATGCTGCTGCAGTCGGGTCCAGGCCGTAGGCTCGGCGTGTGTACGAAGGCGCGGTCCAGGACCTGATCGACGAGCTCGGGCGGTTGCCCGGGGTCGGCCCCAAGGGTGCCCAGCGGATCGCCTTCCACCTCCTGCAGGCCGACAGCGCGGATATCCAGCGGCTCACCGAAGCCCTGGCGGCCGTCAAGGCGCGGGTCCGGTTCTGCGAGGTGTGCTTCAACATCGCCGAGGGGGAGCGCTGCCGGATCTGCTCGGACCCGCGGCGCGACGAACGGGGCATCTGCGTCGTCGAGGAACCCAAGGACGTCGTGGCCATCGAGCGGACCCGAGAGTTCCGCGGCCGGTACCACGTCCTCGGCGGGGCGATCAGCCCGATCGACGGGATCGGACCCGACGACCTGCACTTCCGCGAGCTCATGACCAGGCTGGCCGATGGCACGGTCACCGAGGTCATCATCGCGACCGACCCCAACCTGGAGGGCGAGGCGACGGCGAGCTACCTCGCCCGCCTGCTGAAGGGGATGGGACTGACCGTCACCCGGCTGGCCTCCGGCCTTCCCGTCGGCGGCGACCTCGAGTACGCCGACGAGGTCACCCTGGGCCGGGCTTTCGAAGGACGGAGGCTTCTCGATGCCTGACATCACCACCGACCTGGCCGTGCTCGCCGAGGACTGCGCCCACGACGCGCGGGTCTTCGTCTCAACGGTGACCGACGTGGCGTCCGGCTCGGCGCCGGCCGCCGCCCTGCCGCTCACCCTGCTCGCCCTGTCACAGGTCCTCGTCATGGGCGCCCGGCTCGGGGCGATCGAGGACATCGTCCCCGATGAGCGCTATGAGGCCGACCCCGGACCGGACGCCGAGGTCGACCCGCTGCGCGAGAACCTCGCCAACCTCTTCGAGGGCCTCGACGAGTATGCCGACGTCATCGACCCGGTGACCTCGACCGACCTCACGACCGGGTCGGTCTCGAACGACCTCATCGAGGTCGTTGCGGCCCTGGCCCACGGGCTCAGCCACTACGAGGCCGGCCGCGTCGCCGAGGCGCTGTGGTGGTGGCAGTTCAGCTACCTGTCCGACTGGGGCGAGCGGGCCGCGATGGCCCTGCGCGTCGTCCAGACGCTCCTCGCGCACATCCGCCTCGACGCGGACGACGAGATGGTCTCCGAGGCGGAGTTCGACGCCCTCCACCCCTGACCGGCATGCGGGCACCCCCGGACCCGCCTGGTCCCCTGGCTAGACTGACCGCGCCGCCCCTGGGTGGCGCCAGTCGTCCGTTCCCGGGAGATCCATCGTGCCGATCGTCGTCCAGAAGTACGGCGGTTCCTCGCTCGCCGACGCCGAGAGCATCAAGCGGGTCGCCCGCCGCATCGCCGAGACGAAGAAGGGCGGCAACGACGTCGTCGTGGCCGTCTCCGCCATGGGGGACTCCACCGACGAGCTGCTCGACCTCGCCAAGGAGGTCAGCCCGGTACCCCCGCCCCGCGAGCTCGACATGCTGATGACCGCCGGCGAGCGCATCTCGATGGCCCTGGTGGCCATGGCGATCTCCGACACCGGCTACACGGCCAGGTCGTTCACCGGCTCCCAGGCCGGGGTCATCACCGACGCGGTCCACGGCAAGGCCAAGATCATCGACGTCACCCCCGGCCGGATCACCAAGGCCCTCGGCGACGGGCACATCGTCATCGTCGCCGGGTTCCAGGGGGTCAGCCAGGACACCAAGGAGATCACCACCCTGGGCCGGGGCGGCACCGACACGACGGCCGTCGCGTTGGCGGCCGCCCTCGGTGCCGACGTGTGCGAGATCTACACCGACGTCGACGGGATCTTCACCGCCGACCCCCGCATCGTGCCGACCGCCCGCAAGCTCGACCGGATCACCAACGAGGAGATGCTCGAGCTGGCCGCCTGCGGGTCCAAGGTCCTCCACCTGCGCAGCGTCGAGTACGCCCGCCGCTCCAACATCCCGATCCACGTCCGGTCCTCCTTCACCTCGAAGGAGGGCACGATGGTCACCGACCAGCCCATGCCCGAAGGAGTCGCCGTGGAAGAGCCGATCATCACCGGAGTCGCTCACGACCGCAGCGAGGCGAAGATCACCGTCGTCGGCGTCCCGGACATCACCGGCAAGGCCGCCGAGATCTTCACCGCTCTCGCGAGCGCCCAGATCAACATCGACATGATCGTCCAGAACGTCTCGGCCACCGACACGGGGCTCACCGACATCTCCTTCACCCTGCCGAAGGCCGACGGCGAGTCGGCCCTGCAGTCGCTGCAGCGGATCCAGGAGAGCGTCGGGTTCGTCGCGCTCCTCTACGACGACCAGATCGGCAAGCTCTCGCTCGTCGGGGCGGGAATGCGCTCCAACCCGGGTGTGTCGGCCACCTTCTTCCAGTCGCTCGCCGACAGCGGCGTCAACATCGAGATGATCTCCACCTCCGAGATCCGCATCTCGGTCATCACCCGCGAGGAGCTTCTCGACGAGGCGGTGCGCGCCGTGCACACGGCATTCGGCCTGGACTCGGCCGCGGGTGAGGCGGTCGTCTACGCGGGTACCGGGCGCTGATTCGGCGGTGACGGTCTCCGACCGGACCGACACCCGGCCCACGCTGGCCGTGGTGGGGGCTACCGGCGCCGTCGGCCAGGTCGTCTGCGAGGTGCTCGCCCTACGCGAGCAGCTGTGGGGCGACATCCGACTCGCCGCCGCGGACGACGAGGCAGGCACGGTATGCCGCGTCGGCGACCGGCAGGTGACCGTCGAGCCGCTCCGGGCGGAGTTCTTCGACGGGGTCGACGTCGCGCTCTTCGACATCCCGCCGGCGATCTCGGCCGAGTGGGTCACCCTCGCGGCCGAACGCGGCGTCATCGTCATCGACAACAGCCCCACGTTCCGGCTCGACCCGGACGTGCCGCTCGTCGTCCCCGAGGTCAACCCTCGTCGCGTCCTCGACCGACCGAAGGGGATCGTCGCCAACCCCGGCGCCACCGTGATGACCATGATCGACGTGCTCGGCGTTCTCCACTCCGGCTGGGAGCTCACCGAGCTCGTCGTGACGACCTTCCAGTCGGCTTCCGGTCTGGGCCGGACGGGGATGAACCGGCTGTACGACGAGATCGGGGTCGTCGCGGGGAACCGCCAGCTCGGCACGCGGCCGGGTGATGTGCGCCGGCTCGTCGAGCATGAGCTGGGGCCGTCGCCGTTCCCCGGGCCGCTGGCGCTCAACATCCTCCCGTTCGTCGGCAGCCACGTCGGTGAGGGTTGGACCTCCGAGGAGGTCAAGGTCCGCGCCGAGGTACGCAAGATCCTCGACATCCCGGACCTCAGGGTCGCCGTCACCTGTGTCCGGGTGCCCGTCGTGTCGACCCACTCGGTCGCTGTTCACGCGACGTTCGCCCACAACGTCCCGCTCGACCGGGCCCGGGATGCGCTCATCCAGACCCCGGCGATCGTCCTCCTCGACGACCCCGACGGGGAGGAGTTCCCCACCCCGTCCGACATCGTGGGGGCCGACCCGCGCTTCGCCGGGCGACTGCGTCAGGCCAGCGACTTCCCCCGCAGCCTCGAGGTCTTCATCTGCGGCGACAACCTCCGCAAGGGGGCCGCGCTCAACATGCTCCAGACCGCCGAGCTCGTCGCCAAGGACATGGCGGGCCTGGAGTCGTCGACCTGAGCCGTCGACCTCGGCTCGGGAACCCGGCTGGTCGTCGCGGTCGGTCGGGCGGGTCCGCCGGTTGGCCCCACCGGGCGAACTCGGGCACAGTGGATCGCCTGATGCCCCTCCATCGCCCAACGGCCGCAACCCTTCTCGTCCTGGCCACTGCCCTCGCCGCGGGGTGCGCCGGCGGGGCCTCCGGCGCGACGGCCGGGACGGCGTCCCCCACGAGCACGACGCCCACCACGACAGCTCCGACCTCGACCGGCGTCGCCCCGAGCTCCACCCCCTCGCCCACGGCGACGCCGACCTCGACCTCCGCGGCGGCCCCGACGCCCTCTCCCACTCGGCTGTCGGTCATCCCGCGGGCGGGCGCCGAGCCGACCGTGCGCTTCCCGACGAACGAGCAGGCCGTCGGGTCCGGCGCGAACGCCACGGTCTCGGCGATCCCCGCCGGTGCCTGGGCGAAGATGGTCGGCTACTCATGGACGCCGGGCTGCCCGGTCGGCCGCTCCTCCCTGCGGTTGGTCAGCGTGAACTTCTGGGGTTTCGACGGCTATCGCTACCGCGGATCGGTCGTCGTCAACGCCGCGGTCGCCCGGGCGAGCGCCAACGCCTTCACCCGGCTCTACGACATCAGGTTCCGCATCCGGCAGATGAGGCCGATGGACTCCTCGTGGGGCAAGAACCCCAAGGGCCCCGGCGCCGACGACTACGCCGCGATGCAGGCCGACAACACCTCGGCCTTCAACTGCCGCTACGTGGGCGGCGCAGAGGCGAGCAGGGTCTACAGCCGGCACGCCTACGGCATGGCCATCGACGTCAATGACTTCGAGAACCCCTACGTCGCCGACGACGGCACCGTCTACCCGGGCACCTACTGGCTGCACCGGCGCGACCGCGCCCCCGGGGTCCTCAGCTCGAGCTCGAGCCGCGCCGTGCGGGCCTTCACCACCCAGGGCTTCCGGTGGGGCGGGCTGTGGGGAAAGCCCGACTACCAGCACTTCGACCGATGAGCCGCGGTCGAACGGTCCGGGCGTATGCCGCCGGGCTGGCGGCCGTACTGCTTCTCGCCGGGTGCCTCGGCGATGACAGCACTCGGGCCCCGACGCCGGCCGCGACCTCGGCGCCGGCGACCACGGCACCTGAGGCGGCGGCCACGCCCTCGCCCTCGTCAGCGACGGCCTCCCAGACACCCTGGACCCTGACACCCACGACCCCGACACCCACGACCGCGACCCCCACGCACCGGGCCACTCCCAGGCCGGCCCCCGGCCCGGCGACCTGCCGGGTCCCGGCCGGTGTGCGCGCGGCCCAGGTCGTCCTCGTCGACTCCGCCGGGTCGCGGGCGACGATCCGGGCCTGCCACCGCTCCGGCAGCCGCTACCTGCTCGACCATGGCCCGTATGCCGGACACGTCGGACGCAACGGGGTGAGCTACACCAAGCGGGAGGGCGACCTGCGCACCCCGGCCGGGACGTTCCCGCTGCGCGGCGGGTTCGGCGTCTACGGCAACCCGGGGCTGCGCCTGGGCTGGTTCGTCACCGACGCCGACGACGTCTGGGTCGACGACCCGCACTCCTCGCTCTACAACACCCACCAGCGCAGGCCCGTGGGCGGGCGCTGGTCCTCGGCCGAGAACCTCCTCAGCCGGCCGGCCTACAACTACGCCCAGGTCATCGGCTACAACGAGGCACGGACTCCCGGGCGGGGGTCGGCGATCTTCCTCCACGTCGACCTCGGCGGCGGCACGGCCGGGTGTGTCTCGCTCTCGACGGGCGCGATCCGCACCGTCCTGCGCTGGGAGAAGCCCGGAGCCGTCATCACGATCAGGTGAGATCGCTTTGGCGTGCCGCGACCGGACACGGCAGAGTTGAGCCATGACCGTTCGCACCGTTGCCATGCTCACCGCCGGGGGTCTGGCCCCCTGTCTGTCCTCCGCCGTCGGCGGACTGATCCAGCGCTATGCCGAGGTGGCGCCGGACGTGCGGATCATCGCCTATCTCGATGGGTATGCCGGCCTCCTCCAGGGCCGCTACGTCGAGGTCACCCCGGAGATCCGCGAGCGGGCCCACCTGCTTCATCGGTACGGCGGCTCGCCGATCGGCAACAGCCGCGTCAAGCTGACCAACGTCAAGGACTGCGTCAAGCGCGGCCTGGTCCAGGAGGGCCAGGACCCGCTGCATGTCGCCGCCGAGCAGCTGACGAGCGACGGCGTCGACGTCCTGCACACCATCGGCGGCGACGACACGAACACGACGGCGGCCGACCTCGCGGCCTACCTGCACGAGAACAACTACGAGCTCACGGTGGTAGGGCTGCCCAAGACGGTCGACAACGACGTCATCCCGATCCGGCAGAGCCTCGGCGCCTGGACCGCGGCCGAGCAGGGCTCTCTCTACGCCAAGAACATCATCGCCGAGCACTCGTCGAACCCGCGGATGCTCATCGTCCACGAGATCATGGGCCGCAACTGCGGCTGGCTCACCGCCGAGACCGCCCGGCGCTACCACGCGTGGGTCGGCGAGCAGGAGTGGGTGCCGGGCATCGGCAACGACCCCCGCCGGTGGGACGTCCACGCGGTCTTCGTCCCCGAGCTGCACATCGACCTCGACGCTGAGGCCGAGCGGCTGCGGGCCGCCATGGACGAGCTCGGCTGCGTCAACATCTTCCTGTCCGAGGGCGCCGGCATCTCCGAGATCGTCGAGCAGCTCGAGGCCTCCGGCCAGGAGGTGCCGCGGGACCCGTTCGGCCACGTGCAGCTCGACAAGGTCAACCCGGGTGCCTGGTTCGCCAAGCAGTTCGCCAAGAAGCTCGGGGCCGAGAAGCACATGGTGCAGAAGAGCGGCTACTTCGCTCGGTCGGCGGCGGCGAACGATGAGGACCTCGCCCTCATCAAGGCGTGCACCGACCTCGCCGTCGAATGCGCGATGCGCGGCGAGTCGGGCGTCATCGGCCAGGACGAGGAGTCCGGCGACGTGCTGTCGGCGATCGCGTTCCCACGGATCAAGGGCGGCAAGAAGTTCGACGCCTCGGTGCCCTGGTTCACCGACCTGCTCGCGTCGGTCGGCCAGAGCGCCGGCTGACCCGCAGCCCCGGCCTCAGCGGGCCGCGTCGAGGACCGCTGCCCGCGCGTCCCCGGAGGCCGCCACGACGGTGACGCCGAGCTTGTCCATGGTGGTGCGCATGCCGGCCCCCGCGCCGCCGGCGACGAAGGCGGAGACGCCGTGGTCGCGGACGAAGCGGACGATCCGCGCGTGGTGCGCGCCTTCACCGTCCGCGTCATGGAGGGCGTTCCAGCCCACCTCATGCACGGTCCAGTCGGTGATCTCGCCGTTCTCGACGGTCGCGATGGCCACCGTGTCGGCGCGGCCCATGCCGCGCCCCACCTGGCCGTTTCCGCTGAGGGTCACTGCCACGATCACGATGTCGATCCTTTCGATGGGCTGGCTCCCTGCCCACCGGCCATCCTGTCACCCATCCCGGGCGAGCCGACGACCGGGGACCGCTCGGCCGTCGAGACCCGGACCACATCCGGCCCTCCGACCGCACCCGGAGACCTAGCGTGGAGTCGGTGGAGGGAGGTGGCCCCATGTCAGCCGCCACGACACGTCCGCGCCCCGCTCCCGTCGCGCGACGGGTGGGCTACGTCATCGCGATCGCCGTCAACGCGGCCCTGCTGTACCTGCTCAACACGAACCCGGGCTGGGAGGCGATCCCGCTCGTCACCGCGGCCGCCGACCAGGTCATCGGGCTCGTCAACCTCTCCCTCGTCGTCGGCATCGTCGTCAACATCATCTATCTCGCTGCCGACCCCCGGGGGCTGCGGGCCCTCGGCGAGCTCGTGACGGCGGTCGTCGGGGTGGTCGTCGCACTCCGGGTGTGGCAGGTCTTCCCCTTCGACGTCGCCGATACCGACGGCTGGCGGACCGTCATCCGGGTGGCCCTCGGGATCGCCATCGCCGGCGGCTCGATCGGGGCCCTGGTCCAGCTGGTCACCCTGGGGCGGCTGGCGGCCGACCCGCCCGGCTGAGCGGAACCCGCGGGGCGGCGGCCTCCCGCCGAAGGGCGGCGGCGGCATACGCTCCGACGCATGGCTACCAGCTCGCCGTCCCCGCGGGGCGCTCGCACCCGGCCCCTCCCGGTGGCGGGCCTGGCCTGGGTGGTCGTCGCGGCGTGGACCGCTTGGTGGGCGGTGCGGCAGGCCGACCCGTCGGCCATCTCGTGGCACTTCTTCGTGACCGGCGCCGACGGGCTCTTCCACGGAGCGGGGCTACGGGTCTACGCCGAGGACCCCACCCTGCAGATCGGCCCGCTCGCCTTCGTCGTCACGGCTCTGCTGCGGGTGCTCGCCCCCGGTCACGACATCGGGGCCGCCCAGGTCGTCATGACGGCGGCGATGGGGGTCGTGCTCTGGGCACTGACGGCGTCGGTACCGCGCCGCGAGCGCGCCCTGGCCGTCCTCGCCGGAGGGCTCGTCCTCGCGCCGGCCTGGACGACCCTGTCGGTGCGCTGGACCCACCTCGACGACGTCCTCGCCCTCACGGCCATCGCGGTCGTCGTCTGGGCGGTCCGGGCCGAGGGCGGCCGGCCCGTTGTCGCGGCGGTGGCGATGGCCCTTGCCGCGGCCGCCAAGCCGTGGGCCGTCGTCGCCGGTCCGCTCCTGCTCGTCCTGCCGCACCGGGTGCGGTGGCGCTCCGTCGGGTACGCCGTGGCCGGCATCGCCGCCGCCTGGCTGCCGTTCCTCATGGCCGACTCCGGCACGCTCGACGCGTTCCGCCCCAAGGTCCGGGTCGGTGACTCCTCGGTCCTGTGGTGGCTCGGCTACCACGGGACCTACCTGCCGGCCTGGGACCGACTGGCCCAGCTCGTCGGCGCGCCGCTGCTTGCCCTGGCAGCCGTATGGCGTCGGCGGTGGGCCGGGGCTCTCCTCGCCGGGATCGCCGTCCGGCTCGTACTCGATCCGCAGAACCTCGGCTACTACGCCGCCGGGGCGGTCATGGCGGCCCTGGTCCTCGACCTGCACGGTCGTCGGTGGCGGGTCCCGTGGGTCGCCCTGACGACGGTGGTCGTCTTCTGGCAGCCCTTCGTCACCGACTACACCCGGCGGTTCGAGCTCGCCTCCGGGGTGGGGCTGTGGTGGTTCCGCCACCCCGGGGCCGTGGCCGCGACGCATCTCGGCTGGGCCGTTCTCGCCCTGGTCGCCGCCTTCTGGCCGTCGCCGACCGGCCGGCGTGGGAGCCCTCGCCGCTGACCCAAGCCCGCCCGCGGCTGCCTCCGGGCGTGCCAGACTGCCCGGGTGAGCCCTCGACCCTCCGGTCCCACGTCTCAGCGCGCCCCGACCCTCGAGGAGGTGGCCGCCCGAGCCGGGGTCTCGCGGGCCACGGCCAGCCGGGCCCTGCGCGGCGCCACGAACGTCAGTGACCTGGCCCGGGCCCGGGTCGCCGCGGCGGCCCGGGCCCTCTCCTACGAGCCGAACCGGGCGGCTCGCTCGCTCGTCACCGGGCGCAGCGACTCGGTCGCCTTCGTCATCGACGAGACGGAGGAGCGGATGTTCGCCGACCCGTTCTTCCTCGGGGTCCTCCGGGCGGCCCACGAGGCCGTCGCCGACGCCGGGATCCAGCTCGTCGTCAGCCTGATCTCGCGGCCCGAGGACCGCGATCGGTTCGTGTCGTATGCCGCGGGCGGGCATGTCGACGGGGCGCTCCTGGTGTCGCTGCACGGTCGCAACGACCTGCCCCGGCAGCTGGAGGCGGCCGGGGTCCCGGTCGTCCTCAGCGGCCGGCCTCCCGGCGGGGCCGAGGGCCTGCACTTCGTCGACGTGGACAACCTCGAAGGTGGCCGGGTCGCCACGGCCCACCTCGTCGGCCGGGGCCGAGCCGTCGTCGCGACCGTCACCGGGCCCCTGGATATGAGCGTGGGCCGCGACCGGCTCGAGGGGTACCGGACGGCTCTCGCCGAGGCGGGCCGCACGGTCGACGAGCGGCTCGTCGTCGAGGCGGAGTTCACGATGGCCGGGGGCTACGACGCCATGGCCGGCCTGCTGCAGCGTCGCCCCGACGTCGACGCGCTGTTCGCGGCCTCGGACCTGCAGGCGATGGGGGCCATCCGGGCCGTCCGGGCCGCGGGACGGCGGGTGCCCGACGACGTCGCGGTCGTCGGCTTCGACGACATCCCCGCCGCCGCCGAGCACGATCCGCCGCTGACGACGGTGCGGCAGCCGATCACCGCGCTGGGGACGGCCATGACCCGGCAGCTGCTCGACCGGATCGCCGGTGTCGAGCGCGAGGCGGCGACGGTGCTGCCGGTCGAGCTCGTCGTCCGCGGATCCGGGTGAGGTGGTGCGGCGGGTGGTGGCTCGGCACGCCTCGGGCCCTCTTGACAGCATCGGCCCCGGCAGTCAGGCTCGTCCCAGGCATGAGAGCGCTCTCAGCGCGCTCGGCCGACGACCAGACACGGAGTTGACGCAGCGATGACCGGCGAACCGACCACCGTCCGGACCTTCCCGGAGGGCTTCGCCTGGGGCGTCGCCTCCGCGGCCTACCAGATCGAGGGTGGTGCGACCGAGGGCGGGCGTGGGCCGAGCATCTGGGACACCTTCTCCCACCGGCCCGGCACCGTCATCGGCGGCGACACCGGGGACGTGGCGTGCGACCACTTCCACCGCTGGCCGGCCGACCTCGACCTCATCGCGGAGCTCGGCGTCCCGCACTACCGCTTCTCGGTGTCCTGGGCCCGGGTCATGCCCGACGGACGGACCCCCAACCGGGAGGGCATCGACTTCTACCGCCGGCTCGTCGAGGGGATGCGCGAGCGCGGCATCACCCCGCTGATGACCCTCTACCACTGGGATCTGCCCGAGGCGCTCGACGAGGGCGGGACGGCCGGCTGGCTCGCTCGGGAGACGGCCGACCACTTCGCCGACTTCGCGCTGCTCATGGGGCGCGAGCTCGGCGACCTCGTGCCCACCGTGACGACGTTCAACGAGCCGTGGTGCTCGGCGTACCTCGGCTATGCCTCCGGCGAGCACGCGCCGGGGCACACCGACAACGGGCTGGCCCTGCGGGCGGCCCACCACCTCAACCTCGCCCACGGGCGTGCCGTCACTGCGTTGCGCTCGGTGCTGCCGACGAGCGCCGAGGTGTCGCTCACCCTCAACCTGCACCAGCTCGAGGCGGCGAGCCAGGACCCGGCCGACCTCGCAGCCACCCGGCACGTCGACGCCGTCGCCAACCGGATCTTCCTCGACCCGGTGCTGCGGGGCAGCTATCCGGACGACCTCCTTGACGGCACCCGGCACCTCACCGACTGGTCCTTCGTCGAGGCGGGCGACCTCGAGGTCATCAACGCCCCGATCGACGTCCTCGGTGTCAACTTCTACAACCCGACCCGCATCGCGGCGCCCGTCGCCGGTGAGCCGACCTGGCCGGGGACGGACCGCGCCCGGGCCGTCGACATCCCCGGGCCCAAGACGGTCATGGGCTGGCCGATCGTGCCCAGTGCCCTCACCGACCTGCTGCTGCGGGTGCACCGCGACTACGGCGTGCCGGTGGTCATCACCGAGAACGGCTGTTCCGGTCACGACGTCGTCGAGGCCGACGGGCAGGTGCACGACGAGGGCCGGATCGACTACCTGCGGGGGCACCTCGCCGCGGTCGCGGACGCCCTGGGCGCGGGAGCGGACGTCCGCGGCTACTACCTGTGGACCCTCCTCGACAACTTCGAGTGGGCCTGGGGCTACGGAAAGCGGTTCGGGATCGTCCACGTCGACTTCGAGACCCAGCGCCGGACCGTCAAGGACTCGGGTTGGTGGTACCGAGACGTCGTCCGGCGAGGTGGCTTGGTCTGAGCCCCCGTCATCGAGGCGGAGACGGGGACGCGGACCGGGCGGCGGGAGCGGCATGCCGGGTCGTGCTCGGCACGGCATACCGCTCCCACCGTTGACCCCCGGCGGTGGGCTGCATACGCTCCGGCAGGGACACCATGGGAGGACGAATGAGCCAGGAGCTTGACCTCGGGGCGATCCTCGACGGGCTGTATCCCTATCGGTCGACGACCGAGGCGCACCGTACCCTGCCGGCCGGTCCGCTCGACCGGGCTGCGATCCTCGCCGAGGTCACCGGGATGGCGACGGTCGAGGACACCAAGGGCGACGAGGGCCTGGTCTCGGGCAGCCTCTACAGCGGGGACCACGACCACTACGCGTTCCTCGGCGAGGTGTTCTCGCTGTTCAGCCACGCCAACGTCCTCCAGCGGGACATGTACCCCAGCGCAACGAAGTTCGAGGGCGAGATCATCGCCATGACCTCGGCCCTGCTGCACGGCACCGGCGTCGGCGTCCTCACCAGCGGTGGCTCCGAGAGCCTCATCACCGCGCTCTACGCCTACCGCGAGCAGGCCCGCGAGACCCGGGGGGTCACGGCGCCGAACGTCGTCCTGCCGCGTACCGCCCACGTCGCCCTCGAGAAGGGTGCGCACTGGATGAACATCGAGGTCCGGCACGCCCCGCTCACCGACGACTACGTCGCGGACGTCGCGGCCATGGCCGACCTCGTCGACGACCAGACGATCGCCCTCGTCGGCAGCGCCGCGAACTACGCTCACGGGCTCGTCGACCCCATCGAGGAGATCGCCGCCCTGGCGCAGGAGCAGGGCATCGGGATGCACGTCGACGGGTGCCTCGGCGGCTGGCTGCTGCCCTGGGTCGAGCGGCTCGGGTATGCCGTGCCGCCCTGGGACTTCCGGGTCCCCGGGGTCACCTCGATCTCGGCGGACACCCACAAGTACGGCTACGCCCTCAAGGGGTCCAGCGTCCTGCTCTACCGCAGCAAGGACCTGCGCCGGCACCAGTACTTCACCTCCTCGGACTGGCCGGGCGGCCTCTATATCTCGCCCGGTCTCGCCGGGTCGCGCAGCGGTGGTCTCATCGCCTCGACGTGGGCCGCGCTCCTCGCGACGGGCGAGGCCGGCTACCTCGCCGCGGCCGACGACATCATGCGGACGGCGGTCGCGATCCGCGACGGCATCCGGGAGCGGATCCCGGCGCTCGAGGTCATCGGCGACCCGTACTTCCTCGTGGCCTTCAAGGCGGCCGGCGACCCGGCCGACCCCGAGGACCCGAACGGCATCGACATCTACCTCGTCAACGACGCCCTCATCGAGGCGGGCTGGCGGATGAACGCCCTCCAGATGCCGCCGGCGCTGCACTTCTGCGTCACCCGCCCGAACACCGCCGACGGGGTCGCCGAGGGGTTCCTGTCGGCGCTGGAGCAGGCGGTCGGCTATGCCGTGGCCCACCGGGGGAAGTCCGCGACCTCCGGTGCGCTGTACGGCTTCGGCGGCCAGCCGCAGGGGCAGCTGACCCTTCGGGTGCTGATGAGCGGCTACCTCGACGCCATGCACGAGGTCCCCCCCGACCTGCCGGCGGTCTGAGGTGACGGCCCGCTGGGTTCTCGCGGTCGACCTCGGCACCGGCGGACCCAAGGTTGCGGTCGTCACCCTCGACGGCGAGGTCCTCGCCACCGCAGTGCGAGCGGTACACCAGAACGTCGCCCTCGACGGCGAGGCGAGCCAGGACGCCGACGAGTGGTGGGACACCCTTCTCGACGGCGCCCACGAGGCGGTCGAGGCATCCGGGGCCGACCCGGACGCGCTGCACGCGGTCGCGATCACCGGCCAGTACGGCTCGACGGTGCCGGTGGGGGCCGACGGCTCCGTCGTCGGCCCCGCCCTGCTGTGGGCCGACAGCAGGGCGCGCGACCTCGTCCGGCCGCTCGTCGGCGGCCCGGTCAACGTCGGAGGGTACGCCCCGCACAAGGTGCTGCCGTTCATCCGGGTGACCGGCGGGGCGCCCAGCCCGAACGGCGCCGACCCCACCGGTCACGCCATCCTGCTGCGGGAGCGGTTCGCCGACGTCTATGCCCGGACCGCCACCCTGATGGAGCCGGTCGACTTCCTCGGCTTCCGGTTCACCGGCCGGATCGCGGCGACCCCCGCGTCGATGCTCGCCTCGTGGCTCACCGACAACCGGATCGGCGCGCCGCTCGGCTACTCGCCCGCGATGGTCGCCCGGGCCGGGCGCGATGCCGACCGGCTGCCCGAGCTGGTCCCGACCGGGACGATCCTCGGGGCGCTGCTCCCCGATGTCGCCTCGGCGCTGGGGGTCGCCCCGGGGGCCCCGGTCATGGCCGGCCTGCCGGATCTGCACGCGGCGGTCGTCGGGTCGGGCGCCGTGGCGCCCTACGAGAGCCACATCTCCATCTCGACGACGGCGTGGATCGGGGCGCGGGTGCCCTTCAAGAAGACCGACATCCTGCACTCCATCGCGACGGTTCCCGGGCTGGACGAGGCACACCCGATCATCGTCAACAACCACGAGACCGGTGGCGCGGCGCTGCAGTGGCTGCGCGAGCAGATCATCGCGCCGCACGACGGGCTGCTCGGCGGTGGCAGCGGGATCGGCGACCAGGGACTGGCGCCCGGGGGCCTGGCCCCGTCCTTCGACGACCTCACGGCGCTCGCCGCGACCGCGCCGGCCGGGAGCGAGGGACTGCTCTTCACCCCCTGGCTCAACGGGGAGCGCAGCCCGGTCGACGACAAGCACCTCCGCGGCGCCTGGCTCAACGTGTCGCTGCGGACCGACCGTGCCGCGCTGGTGCGCTCGGTCCTTGAGGGGGTTGCCTACAACGCCCGATGGCTGTTCGATCCCTACCAGAAGTTCGTCGGGCGACCGGTGCCGAGCGTGCGGATCCTGGGCGGCGGGGCGCAGAGCGACCTGTGGTGCCAGATCCACGCCGACATCCTCGGCATCCCCGTCGAGCAGGTCGAGGACCCGCGCGACGCCCAGCTGCGCGGGGTCGCGCTGTTCGCCCGGGTCGCCCTCGGCGAGCTGGGCCTGGAGGAGGCCGGGGCGAAGGTGGCCGTCCGGCGCAGGTTCGAGCCGACCGCCGAGCACGCGGCGGCATACGCCAGCGGGTATGCCGAGTTCCGCAAGCTGTACGGCACCCTCAAGGGTCTCTACCACCGCCTCAACGGCCGGGGCGACTGAGCCCGAACGGTCGAGCGGACCGGCTGAGCCGGAGCGGTCGAGCGGACCGGCTCAGTCGCGAGGTGGCCGTCGTCACCCCCGGCGGTCCCGGCCCGGCCGACCGACCTAGCCTGGTGCCATGGCCAAGAAGACGTGGTCGGATCTCACCGACACCCAGCGGAGCGCCGTCCTCGTCGGGGCGAGCGTGGAGATGGCACTCACCGCGACGGCACTGGTCGACCTCGTCCGCCGACCCGCCGAGAAGGTGCGCGGCCCGAAGTGGCTCTGGGGCATGCTCGCCGCCGTCCAGCCGGTCGGCCCGATCGCCTATCTCGTCTGCGGACGCCGCCGCGACTGATCGGCCGCAGACGCGTCAGCTGACGAGCGCCACGAAGGCGTAGTAGACCATGAAGGCCGGCCAGAACAGACCTTCGAGGATGGCGAGCAGGTGCTCGCCCACGCCCTGAGCGGCCTGCCAGAAGTAGACCCAGGCGCCGAAGATCCCCAGGGCATAGATCGCGCCGCCCCCGGCAGCGCTGCCTCGCGTGGCATTCCCCTTGCTCACGACACCCACCTCCGTCGGAGCCGGGCCCGCAGCGCAGGCCTGGCATGCCCTCCACGCTAGCGCCGCCACGGGCCACCTCCGCCTGGGTGGGACCGGCGGCACACCATCGTGCCTCGCGATTACCGGGTCAGCGTCACCTTGGCGAGTCCGTGTGGGTGGTCGACGTCCAGGCCGGCGGCCTGGCCGGTCCGCAGCGCGGCCACCTGTCCGACGCAGACGGCGACGAGGTCGAACGCCCACGAGGACAGGTCGTCGGGGAGCGGATGCAGCATCTGCGCCGGCACGGTCCCGAACGACGTCGGCGCTACGGCGGCGATGCGGACTCCCTCGGCGAGCAGCCGGTCGGCTACGTCGGTCCAGTACGCCTGGGAGAACCCCGGCGAGGCGACGAGCCAGGCCGTGGTGCCGGCCCTGTTGCCCGCGATGGGGCCGTGGAGCAGGTCCGGGACGGGGTAGGACTCGGCCCTCACCCGTCCCACCTCCCTGATCTTCAGGGCCGTCTCGGCGGCGCTGGCGTAGCCGGTGCCCCGGCCGATGGCTGTCAGCCCGGACTCGCGCGTGGCCGCCCGGTCCCAGCCGGGGAGCAGCGGCCCTGGGGCGTCGAGCACCGACTCGACGACCCGCTGGAGCATGTCCGGCAGGCGGGCGAACTCCCCGGACATCCCGCGGGCCCCCGCGGCGATGGCGATCTGGACGAGGGCGTGCAGCGTGGCGGTGAAGGTCTTCGTCGCCGCCACAGCGTCCTCGTCGCCCGCGGCGAGGGGGACACAGACATCGGCCGATCGGGCCAGCGGTGAGCCGAGGTCGTTCGTGATGGCGATGGTCGGACGACCCTGGGTGTGCGCCTCGTCCAGCACGCGAACAACGTCCGGCGACTGGCCGGACTGCGAGATCCCGAGGACCAGGGCACCGCGCAGCCGCGGTGCGCGCTCGGTCTGGAAGAGGGACGGGGTACCCAGGTAGGTGCCGAGCCGAAGAGCTCCACCGAACAGATACTGGCCGTAGCGCGCGGCGTTGTCGGACGAGCCACGCGCCGCGATGACCACGTGCGTTACCTCATCGCTGCGCAGCAGTCGGCCGACCTCGCGGGACGCAGCGGCCGCGAGTGCCGTGCGCTCCGCGAGGACCCGAGGCTGCTCGCGGATCTCTCGCTCCAACGCTGAACCTGTGGTCATCGGGCCCGTCCCTTCTGGGCTGCCGTCCGTGTCGTGGCTCTGCAGCGTCCGACTTGACATGCCTGCTTGTGCTAGACAGCATACCGAGCATAATAAGTAGTACAACCTAGGAGGGATTGGGGTCGATGACGTTCGAGCAGCGCTACCTGGAGCGCACGCCGACATCGCGGGCGCTCTTCGAGAGGGCGAGCCGGTCGATTCCCGGCGGCGCAGGGAGCAGCGCCCGCACGGTGGGCTTCGGCTGGGCGCCCTACCCGCCGTTCATCGCGGAGGGTCGCGGATCCCGGCTGCGCGACGTTGACGGTAACGAGTACATCGACTACCTGCTCGGGCTGGGGCCGATGATCCTCGGGCATCGTCACCCCGCCGTCACCCGGGCGGTCGCCGATGCCGTCTCCGAGTACGGGACGTGCTTCGGGCTGCCCTACCGGCTTGAGGTCGAGGCCTCTGAGAAGGTCGTCGAGGCCGTGCCTGGCATCGACCAGGTGCGGTTCACGAACTCGGGGAGCGAAGCAGTCGGCACGGCCGTTCGCCTCGCGCGGGCGACGACCGGGCGCCGGTTGATCGTCCGGTTCGAGGGGCACTACCACGGCTGGCAGGACACCGTCTACTGGAGTAATCACGTCGACCCCGACCTCGCGGGGCCCGCCGCCAGCCCTCGGCCCGTGGCCGCCGGGCCCGGTGTGCCTCTCGAGCTCGCGGACACCCTCATCGTCCTCACCTGGAACGACCCGGACAGTTTCGTGCGGCTTATGGACGATCGGGGAGGAGAGGTCGCGGCCGTCATCACTGAGCCCGCGGTGTTCAACACCGGATGCATCCTGCCCCTGCCCGGATATCTCGAGCTGCTACGTGAGAAGACCCGTGAGGTCGGGGCGATGCTCATCTTCGACGAGGTGATCACCGGCTTCCGCTTCGCCCGCGGCGGCGCACAGGAGTGGTTCGGGGTGACCCCCGACCTCACGACGTTGGCCAAGGGCCTGGGCGGCGGCTTCCCGGTGGCCGCCATCGGCGGCACCACTGACGCCATGGCGATGATCGCCGAGGGGCGGTACTCGCACTCGGGGACGTACAACGCCAACGTCGTCCAGTGTGCCGCGGTGTCCGCCACCATGGACGTCCTGGCCGAGCCGGGCTTGTTCGAGCGACAGCGCGCCCTCGGCGGCCGGCTCGCCGACGGCCTGAGCGGTCTCGCAGCCGACGCGGGGATCCCGGCGACGGTGGAGGGACTCGGCACCGTCTTCCAACTGTGGTTCTCCGACCACGCCATCAGGAACTGGCGAGACGCGGAGAAGTACACCGACGGAGCCAGGTTCACCCGGTGGTTCCAGGAGATGCTGCTCCGCGGAGTCATGTTCCACCCCTTGCAGTTCGAGAACCTCTTCGTGTCCCTCGTCCACACCGACGAGGACATCGACGACACCCTGGCGGCAGCCGAGGCGGCCTTCGATGTGCTGTCGAGCGAGGCGTCCGGCGACTAGCCTCCATCGGGAGACGGTGTCGATTGAAAGGGTGGACCATGACGGCGGTCATCAGGCTCGACGGCCGAGCGGCCGGGGCCTCCGAGAGGGCGGCCGGATCGAGGTCGCGCCGCGGCCGGCTCCTGTACGAGGAGGTCATCGACCTCATCGAGCGGCTCGTCGTCGACCAGGGGCTCGGGCCGGGCGACATGCTTCCGAGCCAGAACGAGCTGAGCCAGCTGGCCGGGGTCAGCCTCATCACCGTCAGACGGGCCTTGGAGGAGCTGGAGCGAGAGGGTCGGGTCCGGCGTCGCCAGGGCCTGGGCACCTTCCTGTCGCGGCCGAAGATCCTCGCGGACCCCAGCAGGGCTGGTGGCCTCGGCGGGACGCTCGACGAGGCACAGGCCACGGTCGTGACGACGGAACTGCTGGGAATCGCCCTGGGGGAGCCGTCCGCCGACGTGCGTGCCGCGCTCGACCTCGACGTCGGGCAGCTCGTCTGGTCGGTCCGCCGACTGCGCCGGATCGACGGCAAGCCGTCGATCCTCGAGACCGCGCTCATTCCCGAGCATCTGGCGCCGGACCTGCCCAACGCCTACCAGGACGGGTCGCTGTACGAGACGTTGCGGGCCACCTACGGCTTGGAGGACGACTACGAGGAGCAGTTCCTCGATGTCATCCATGCCGGTGGCGACGTGCGTGCACTGCTCAAGCTCGCCCAGCACGCCTTCGTCGTGCGAATCCAGGGCGTCAGCCGCGACCACAACGGCGTGCCGTTCGACTGCTTCCAGCAGGTCTATCCGGCCACCGAGTTCGCCTTCGCGATCGCCGGCCAGGCGGAACGGCGGCTTCATCAGGGGCGGGTGGGGCGAGACTGGTCGGTGACCGCCGTGACTGGCCCGCGGGCGGGTGGCGACGAGGGGGGGGCCGGACCGCGTGGGTCCGGGAGCGCCGCGCGGTCCGGCTCCGGGCGGCGGGCTCGCGGTTCGGCATGACGGAGGCCGGGGTCTACGTCGGAGTCGACCTCGGCACGTCCGGTCTGAAGGCCGTGGCCGTCGCCGGGGACGGCAGCGTGCTGGGGCGCGTCGTGGCGCGCTATCCCACCCACCGAGAGCGGACCGGAGCGGCAGAGCAGGATCCGGCCGACTGGGTCGCGGCGCTCGCCCTGGCCGTGTCGGAGCTGGTCCGGTCGGTCCCGGCGCCGTCATGGCGCGCCGTCGCTCTGTCGGCGATGATCCCCACCCTCGTGGCGGTCGGGGCCGACGGTGCAGCCATCGGGCCGGCGGTGACCTGGGAGGACTCCCGGGCCGAGGCTCAGGCGGCCGACCTGCGGCGCGGCGTGGGGCCGCAGGCGCTCTACTCCCTGACCGGCCAGTGGGTCGATGCGCGCTACCTGCTCCCGATGTACCTCCGCCGACTGGCGGTGTACCCCGAGCAGGCCGCCGGTACCACCCGCATCGCCGGCGCGAAGGACTATCTCGTGGCGTGGCTCACCGGCCGGTGGGTCACGGACCCCAGCACGGCCACGGGTTTCGGCTGCTACGACCTCGCCGCTGGTGCGTGGTCATCGCAGGTCCGTGACGTGGCCGAAATCCTGGCCGGGTGTCCCCTCCCCGGACTGCCGGACATCGTTCCTTCGGATCAGGTGCTGTCGTTGACCCCCGACGCCGCGCACGTCCTGGGGCTGGCGTCGGGCCTGCCGGTCGTCATCGGCGCTGCCGACTCGGTTCTCGGAGCGCTGGGCCTGGGGGTGCGTGAGGCCGGCGCCGTGGCCTACGTCTCGGGAACGAGCACCGTCATCCTCTCGGTGAGCCGCACTCCTCAGCGCGACTCGGCGAGGCGGTATCTCGTAACGCCGTTGGCGGGGATCGACGGGTGGGGACTCGAGATGGACCTGCTCGCCACCGGCGCGTCGATCCGCTGGCTTGCCGAACTGCTCGGCGTAGACGAGCCGGGCGTCATCGAGCTCGCGTCCCGCCGTCGGCCGGAGGAGGCACCCGTATTCCTGCCATTCCTGGCCCCGGGGGAGCAGGGCGCGCTGTGGGACCCCGAGCTGACCGGCACCCTCGGCGGCTTGACGTTGCGGCACGGGCCCACCGACGTGGCGCGCGGCCTGCTCAACGGCATCGTCATCGAGAGCGCGCGCTGCCTTGCCGTCCTGGAGGACGCGACGGGGGTAGCCGGCCCGGTCATGGTCGCCGGGTCGAGTGCGGCGTCCGTGCGGCTACGCCAGGATCTCGCCGACGCCAGCGGCCGTGAGGTCGTATCGGGGCCGTTCGCGGACTACTCCGCCCTCGGTGCCGCGGTCCTGGCGGCTCAGGCGGTGGCCGGCGTCTCGTTCCCGCCACCGACCGGTGCAGGGGCCGGGCCGGGCTCGGTCGACGGGGCCGCGGGGGCAGGCGCGCCGAGGTCCGGCGTACTGCGCCCGGACCCGGAAGCCCGAGGTGCCTGGGGGGCTGTTGCCTCCCGCCACGACGAGCTTCTCCATGCGGTGCGCCGACGGAGCCGCTAGCGCCGAGGGACGGGTCACCGCCGTTCGTCCACCGGCTCGTCACCGTTGACACCGCCTTTTACACGTCATACTCTTCATACACAGTTCGCTCGTCATTCAATGTTTCCTTCTCCCGTCATCGGAAGGACCCGCCATGGACGAACCAGTCGCATCCCGTCGCACGTTCCTCTCACTGACTGCGGCCGCCGCAGGACTCGTTGCGGCCCCGATGCTGCTCGATGCCTGCTCGACGACGGTGAAGACCTCGACGACAGGCACGGCGTCCGGCGCGTCGACGACCGGGGTCCTGCGGGTCGGATGGGTCTCGGAGCCGGACCTCCTCAACCCCTTCACCTTCAGCAGCTCGGCCGCCGGCGAGGTCCTCATGCTGATCTACGACAACCTCCTCGTCTATGACGCCCAGCTAAAGCCGTCGGCGGGCCTGGCGACGTCGTGGACGTACAGCCCGGACGGCAAGGACATCACGTACAAGCTCAGGTCGGGCGTGACGTGGCACGACGGTCAGCCCTTCACCGCCGAGGACGTGAAGTTCACCTGGGACACGATCGCCAAGAACAACCTCGGAGAGGCGGCCCAGTACCTCCCGGACCTGACCTCGGTGGACATCGTCGACGCCTCGACCGTCGTCGCCCACTTCAAGCGCCCCCAGGCCTTCGACCCGGCCCTGATCATCCCCATCGTCCCCAAGCACATCTGGGGGACGATGAACTCGGCCGCGATCCAGAAGTACCCCAACGACAAACCCGTGGGGACCGGGCCCTACACGTTCGGCACGTGGAAGAAGGGGCAGTCCCTTGAGGTCGAACGCTACGCCTCCTGGTGGGGGACGCAGCCCGCCGCGGCCAAGGTCACCTGGGTGCACTTCGACAGCGCCGACGTCATGACGCAGAGCCTGGTCTCGGGTGAGGTCGACGTCCTGACGGAGGTGCCGCCGACCCTGTGGGACGGTCTCCGGTCGCAGTCGAGCGTCACGCCGGTCGAGCTGAAGTCATACTCGTTCCACCACATCGGGATGAACGTCTCGCCAAGCCCGAAGTCCGGCGGCAACCCGCTGCTCAAGGACAAGGTCGTCAGGCAGGCGCTCAGCCTCAGCCTCGACCGCTCCCAGCTGGTCGCGCTGGCCCTGGCCGGGCACGGCATCCCGGGCAGCGTTCTGCTGCCGAGCGCGTTCGGGGACTGGCAGGCGAGCATCCCTGCAGGGCAGCAGCTCGACGCCGACCCGGCCCGGGCCGAGTCGATGCTCGACGCGGCGGGCTACCGCAAGGGGTCGGACGGCATCCGGGTCAGCCCGAACGGCAAGCCCCTCAGCTTCCGGCTCATCGCCATCCAGGCCACGGACGTCGACGTCCGCGCCGCTCAGCTCTTCGTCAGCGCTGCCAAGGCCGTCGGTATCAAGCTGTCCCTACAGACCCTCGACGAGACCACGCTCGGCAACATCGTCTACAACTCCGACGCGCCCAACTGGGACCTGTTCGTCTGGGGATGGGACTCCAGCACGCCTGACGCTGACTACCTGCTGGGCGTCCCGCTGACCAGCCAGATCGGCAACAACAACGACGTCTACTATTCCAACCCGACGTACGACGCCCTGTACGAGAAGCAGGCGACGACGTTGGACGAGACCAAGCGACGCGACCTGGTCGACCAGATGCAGCTGATGTACTACGAGGACGCCGCCTACATCGTCATGTGGTACCAGAGCAAGCTGCAGGCATACCGGAAGAACGGGTGGAAGGGCTGGGTGGAGATCCCTGGTGGCATGGTCTTCAACTTCACCCGCAGCAACTACCTCAGCGTCAAGCCCGTGGGCTGAAGTGCTCCGCGTGCCCAGGCCGCCGTCGCTGGGTGGCCGATGATCGCCCGGTACCTCGTCCGCAAGACCTCAACGTTGCTGGTGACGCTCTTTGCGGTGCTGACGTTCAACTTCCTGTTGTTCCATGTGCTGCCGGGCAACCCCCTGCGTCTGCTCGCCCGCTCCGGCCACCTCGACCCGGCCGCCGTCGCCCAGCTGAGGACACTCTTCGGGCTCGACCGCCCGCTTCCGGTCCAGTACCTCATCTATCTCAAGGACCTGGTGCACGGCGACCTGGGCTTCTCCTACGTCTACCGCCAGCCGGTGACGACCGTGCTCGGGCCGGCCATCACCAACACGCTGATCCTCCTCGGGGCGGCCACGATCCTCACGGTCGTGGTGGGCGTGGGGCTCGGCGTCGTCGCCGGGTCGCGGCCCAACTCCAGACGAGACTCAGGCACGGTCGTCGGCAGCCTCATCCTGTGGAGCCTGCCGACGTTCTGGACTGGGATGATCCTCATCTTCCTGTGCGGAGTGTGGTTCCACCTGCTGCCCATCTCGGGGATCACGACCCCGGGCTACGACTTCACGACCTGGGGCCAGTTCCTGGACACCGGACGTCATCTCGTCCTTCCCGCACTCACCCTGGCCCTGGTCAACATCGCCGAGTTCACGCTCATCACCCGCAGCTCGCTCGTCGACGTCATGTCGGAGGACTACATGACCACCGCCCGTGCCAAAGGGCTGGGGCGCCGCGTCGTCGTCCTGCGCCATGGACTGCGCAACGCGCTGTTGCCGATCGTCACCGCCGCCGCCCTGTACGTGGGCCTCATCTTCGGTGGCGCTATCCAGGTCGAGACCGTGTTCTCCTGGCCGGGGATGGGCCTGCTGACCTACAAGTCCGTGCTCCAGCGCGACTACCCGGTACTCGAGGGGGCCTTCCTCATCTTCGCCGTGGCGGTGATCCTCGCGAACTTCATCAGCGACCTTCTCTACCGAGCCCTCGACCCGCGGGTGAGGCGGACGTGAGCCAGCAGAGCCCGCTTCGCTCGTCCCAGGAGCTGGAGGCCGTGCCGCCCGCCGTTCGCCGGACGTGGGCGCGGGCGCTGTGGGCGGACGGCACCGGACGCGTGGGCCTGGCGATGATCGTGCTCATCCTGCTCGTGATCCTCGTGGGACCGCTCGTCTTCCCGTTCAATGCCGAGGCGTTCGGCAGCTCCTCGTCGTCGATCCTCCAGCCACCGTCGGCCGCCCACTGGCTCGGAACGGACGAGCTGGGGCGGGGCGTATTCCGGCAGCTGCTCGTCGGCGGCAGGATCTCCCTGCTCGTCGGGGTGTCGGCCACCGTCATCGCGATGGCCCTCGGGGCGGGCCTGGGCCTGGTCGCTGGCTACTACGCCGGTTGGCTGGACACCGTCCTCATGCGGGTGACCGACTTCTTCCTCGTGCTGCCGACCCTTCCGCTGATCATCACCCTCGCCGCCCTCTTCGGGCAGAGCGTGCTCATCACCAGCCTGGTCATCGGCCTGACCAGCTGGCCGCAGACGGCGCGCATCGTCCGCTCTCAGGTTCTCTCGCTGCGCGAGCGCCCCCTCGTCAAACGGGTGCAGTCCCTCGGGGCCAGCGACCTGCGCACGGTCGGCGTGCACATCCTGCCCAACGTGTCCCCGTTGATCTTCGCGAACCTCGTCCTGGTCCTGGCCGGCGCGATCCTCTCCGAGGCCAGCCTTGCCTTCCTCGGTCTGGGTGACCCGATCCACGTGTCGTGGGGCACGATGCTCCACTTCGCCTTCACCTCCGGGGCGATGAGCCTCGGGGCCTGGTGGTACATCCTTCCGCCGGGCATCTGCATCGTCATCCTGGTGCTGGGCTTCTCGTTGCTCGGACACAGCCTCGACCGGGTCCTCAACCCGCAGCTGGGAGAGCGCCGATGAGCCTGTTGGAGGTCCGCAGTCTCTGCGTCGAGTACGCGCTCTCGGCGGGCGCCGTGCGGGCGGTCGACGGGGTCGACCTCGACGTCGGCGCGGGCGAGGCCGTCGGGGTGGCCGGGGAGTCCGGATGCGGAAAGACGACGCTGGGCCTGGCCGTGCCCGGCCTGCTCCCGGCGAACGCGGCGGTAGCGTCGGGTTCCATCGTCCTCGACGGGCAGACGCTGGTCGGTCTGGACGAGGCGGCGCTGGACGCGGTCCGCTGGACCACGGTCTCGGTGGTGTTTCAGGGGGCCATGAACGCCCTCAACCCCGTCCACCGGATCGACCGGCAGATCCTCGAGCCCATCTTCGCTCACCAGCGGGACGTCTCGCAGGCCGAGGCCCGCCGGCGGGTGGCGGACCTGCTCGACCTCGTGGGGGTGTCCCCGGGCCGGTCCCGGAGCTACCCGCACGAGTTCTCCGGCGGCATGAGGCAGCGGGTGATGATCGCCATGGCTCTGGCGTGCGAGCCGAAGCTGCTCATCGCCGACGAGCCGACGACGGCGCTCGACGTCATCAGCCAGGCGCAGATCCTCACCCTCCTGGCGTCCCTGCGTCGGGACAAGAACCTCGGCATGCTGATGATCTCCCACGACCTGAACGCGATCCGACGCACGTGCGACCGTGTCGTGGTCATGTACGCCGGTGTACTCGTCGAGGCCGGCCCGACCGAGACCATTCTGGGTGGCCACGGCGCCACGCCCTCCGCCGTCCACCCGTACACCCAGGCGCTGATCCGGGCGCACCCCGATCTGCACGGCGAGCGGGTGCTCGCCGAACCGCTGGCCGGGCACCCCCCGGACCTGACCCTCCCCATGCCGGGCTGCCGCTTCGCCGACCGCTGCCCCGTGCGAATGGCCATCTGTGACGAGGTCGAGCCGGAAACGATCGCCGTCGCTCCTGGGCACGTCACGGCCTGTCATCGGGTGAGTCAGGAGATGGGATGAGCGCTTCGGAGCCGGTCGTCGAGTTGACCGACCTGCAGGTCCACTACGTCGCGCGCGGCACCGGGCGGCGGGGCCGCGGTGTGGTCCGCGCCGTCGACGGCGTCTCGCTGACGGTCGGAAGCGGCGAGATCGTCGCACTGGTCGGAGAGTCCGGGTGCGGCAAGTCAACGATCGCCAACGCCGTGATGCGCCTGGTGGACCCGACGAGCGGGAGCATCCGGTCGCGGGGACTGGACCTGGCCCGGCTGGGCGGCCGCTCGCTCCGTCAGGCGCGGCGTCGGTTCCAGATGATCTTCCAGGACCCCTTTGGGTCACTTGACCCCCGGCAGACGGTGCTCGACACGGTCATGGAGCCGCTGCTCATCCACGGGGTCGGGGCGAGTGACACGGACCGGCGCGAGATGGCCTATGCGGCATTGGACCTGGCACATCTGAGTCCCCCAGAGCGGTGGGCCGACCGCTACCCGCACGAGCTCTCCGGAGGCCAGCGCCAGCGCGTGGCCATCGCATCGGCCGTCGTCCTGCGCCCTCAGCTCGTCGTCGCCGACGAGCCCGTCTCCATGCTCGACGTGTCCGCTCGGGCCGGGATCCTGTCGCTCATGCGCGATCTGCGCGACGAGCTCGGCATCTCCTACCTGTTCATCACCCACGACGTCTCCGTCGCCTGGGTGCTGGCCGACCGGATCGTCGTTCTCTACCTCGGCCGCGTCGTCGAGATCGGCCCGGCGGACGAGGTGGTGTCCCATTCGCGACATCCGTACACGCGGGCCCTCCTGTCGGTGTACGACAGTGACGAGCACGTCAGCCTCACCGGGGAGACCCCGTCGGCCACGGCCGTCCCGAGCGGCTGTCGCTTCCACCCCCGGTGCCCGCGGTACCAGGCACTCGGGGCTCCGGAGCTCTGCCGCACGCAGGACCCGAGACTCCTCGCCATGGCGGGCACCGACGACGGTGGAGCTGGAAGACACGAAACCGCCTGCCACTTCGTAGAGGAGGCACCATGAACGCCACACCCGCATCCGACGCCGTGAAGCTGATCAGCGACCTCGTGCGCATCGAGTCGGTCACGCCCTGGCTGGTCGAAGGGGGCGCGGGAGAGGGCGCGGTGGCCGACTACGTCGTCGACTGGGTCTCGGACCTGCCGGTCGAGGTGGCCCGCGACGAGTTCGCCGCCGGCCGCGTCAACGTCCTGCTCACCCTCCGCGGAACCGGCGGTGGACCCACGCTGTGCCTCAACGCCCATCTCGACACCGTCGGGTATGCCGGCTGGGCGGACACCGCACTCGAGCCGCGCCTCGACGGGGACCGGCTCTACGGGCTCGGGGCCGCGGACGACAAGGGCTGTTGCGCGATCGCCCTCCTCGTCCTCCGGCACCTCGCCACCCACGGACCACGCCTGCCGGGCGATCTCGTCGTCGCCTGTGTCGCCGACGAGGAGGGAGTGTCGGCAGGCACGGCGAGGCTGCTCGAGAACCTCCAGGCCGACGCCGCGGTGGTGCTCGAAGCCGACGCCCTGCCCCGGCTCGTCGTGGAGCATCAGGGGTTCGGCTGGATCGACCTGGTCTTCCAGGGAAGGGCGGCGCACGGCTCGGCCCCCGACGAGGGGGTGGACGCCATCGTCGGCATGGCAGAGGCGCTGACGCGCCTGCGCCGGCTCGACGAGACCGAGTTCGCCCGCCACGCGAGAGGCGCCAACGGTCGAACCGTCTTCCACACCGGAACGGTCCACGGCGGAACGGACTATGCGACCTACCCCAGCCGGTGCGTCCTCGGCATCGAGATCGGCACCCAGCCCGGCGAGCACGTGAGCGACCGGGTCGCGCAGATCGAGTCGATCCTCGCGGAGGCGCGTGAGGCCGTCCCGGGGCTGGCCACCGAGGTCATCGTCCGCGTCGATCGGGAGCCGTTCCTCGCCACCGGCCATGACGGACTCCGGGCGGCTCTCGACCGGGCCGCGCAAGAACGGCTCGGCTCGGCACTTGCCGAGGTGGGGATGAACGCCTGGACGGATGCGGCTCTCATGCAGAACGCGGGCATCCCCACGGTGCTACTCGGCCCGCTCGGTGGCAACTTCCATGCCCCGGAAGAGTGGGTCTCGACCTCCGAGGTGGCCACCCTGGTCGACCTTCTCGTCGACGCCACGGTCGACTACCTGTCCCGCCCGACCGACCAAGCCCTGGAGGTGACCCGACGTGCTCACTCCTGACACGGACGTTCCCAGCCTGCTGGATGCGAGCCTGTACCCGTCCACGACCTCCATCGACGGGACCGACCTGGTCATCGGGGGGTGCTCGATGTCCGAGCTCGCGGCACAGGTGGGCACGCCGGCATACGTCCTGGACGAGGACCACCTCCGGTCCCGCGCCCGTAGGTATCTGGAAGCATTCACCAGCCGGCACCCCGACACCCGGGTCCTGTTCGCCTCGAAGTCGTTCCCCGCCCCGAGCGTCATCCGGCTGATGGTCGAGGAGGGGTGCGGCGTCGACGTCGCAAGCGGCGAGGAGCTGGCCATCGCCCGAGCCGCCGGAGCAGACCCCGCCGACATGGTGCTGCACGGCAACGCCAAGACCGACACCGATATCGCGGAGGCCATGGCGGCTGGGGTCGGGCTCATCGTCATCGACAACCTCGGCGACGTCGAGCGGATCTCGCGGCTGGCCGAGGCCCCGGTCCGGGTGCTGCTGCGCGTCAGCCCGCAGGTGGAGGCGACCACCCACGAGAAGATGATGACCGGGTCTGACACCACCAAGTTCGGGATCCCGTCGACGCAGGCGGAGGAGGTCATCCGGCGGCTGGCGTCCGAGCCGTCCGTGGAGCTGGTCGGGCTGCACGCGCACGTGGGGTCCGGCCTGGCGGACCTGTCGCAGTTCGAGGCCGAGGTCGCGGCTCTCAGCCGCCTGGAGCGGTTCCCGGTCTACAACTTCGGCGGCGGCCTGGGTGAGCGCTACATCCCAACCGACCGTGTCCCGTCGGTTGAGGAGTATGCCGACCGGCTTGTCTCCGCCACTCATCGCTACCTGGGTACGGACGTGCGAGTCATGGTCGAACCCGGACGGTCGATGGTGGCGCGGGGCGGGGTCACCGTCTACCGGGTGGTCACCGTCAAGCGCGGCGCCCGGACGCATGTCGCGGTCGACGGGGGGATGGGCGACAACCTGGAGGTCGCGCTCTATGGACAGCCTTTCGCGCCAAGCGTCGTCGGCCACGCCGGTCCGGCCGAGCTGTGTGACGTGGTCGGCCGGCACTGCGAGTCGGGCGACTACCTTGCCCAGGACGTGTACCTGGCCGACCCGCGGGTCGGCGACCTCATCACCATCCCGGTCACCGGGGCCTACTGCTACACGATGTCGAACAACTACAACGGCGCCCTGCGGCCCCCCGTCGTCCTGGTCAAGGACGGTGCTGCCCGCGTCGTCGTGCGGCGTGAGACACGCGAGGACCTGCTGCGCCGCGACGTGCTCTCCGGCTCGTGGGCGGCGTCGTGACCTCGAGGGCCACGCACGCGCGCAGGTGCGCCGCGCGGATCCGGGAGTACGCCGAGGACCTCACCCGGTGGGCGCCGCTGCCGGGTGGTGTCATCGCGCTGGTGGACCGGGAGTCGGTGCTCGAGTGTGTGACGTTCGGCAGCGCGGACCTCGAGCGTGGAATGCCGATGACCTCCGGCAGACTCTTCCAGATCGGGTCGATCAGCAAGCCGTTCGCCTCCCTGGTCCTGGCGCGGCTGGTCGACGACGGGCTGCTCGATCTCAGCGAGCAGATCCGTGACGTCCTGCCCTGGCTCGATCTCGGCGCTGACAGCGACGACGTCACGCTGGAGCACCTGCTCACCCATTGCGGCGGACTCATCGCCGGAGCCGACGCCCCGCCGGATGACCTCGCACAAGCCTGGGGGCTACGTCGGGAGGGCCGGCTCCCGGCAGCGTCCGGGCATTTCCACTACTCGAACGTGGGCTACATCCTGCTCGGGCTGGCAGCCAGCGCCCGAACGCAGTTCCCCTTCCCCGACCTGGTGCAGGACTTCCTGCTTAGGCCGCTGAAGATGAGGGACTCCGTCGCGGCGATCACCCACGACGATCGGGACCGCTTCGCCGTCGGGTACGTCCCGGCCCGTGAGGACCGCCCGTGGGTCCCCGGGGATCCCGTGGCGCCGGCGGCGTGGTTCGAGACCGCGACGGCGGACGGCAACGTCGGCTCGACCGGCGCGGATATGGCGCGCATGGCCATGCTCCTGCTGGGTCGGGGGGAGGTGTCGCCGACGCGGGTGGTCTCGGCCGCCCGGTTCGATGCCATGGCGACGCCGCAGGCTCCCACGGGAGAACCGGTTCTGAAGGTCCCCGGAACCCCCGAGGTGGACCTGAGCCGGTACGGGCTCGGCATCAATGTCGAGCACATCGCGGGGCACGTGTGCCTGACGCACGGTGGGGGCATGGTCGGGTACTCGACCTTCCTCCTCGTCGACCAGGACGAGGGCGTGGGGGTCGTGATCCTCACGAACTCCAACGGCGACAACCTCCACGCGCAGCTTCTTGCCCGAGTCGCCCACGCCGACCTGGTCGACCGGGCCGCCGGGCGGGAGCCCGGGCCGCTCCCGAGCCCGGATCCGCGGGTCCGGGTCGGCGACGCGGCGGCCCCGGCCTTTCCATCCGCCGCCCTGGGCGAGTTCCCGCCGGTGGGCGCGTCCGCTGGGGAACCCCTCACCCTTCAGGCCGACGCCGGCACCGGGGTCGTCCAGGTCGGCCGGGATGGGGCGGTCGGCACGTTGTTCCGGACCCTGACGGGCCGGTTCGTCACGGACCACCCGGGGCTACGGCGGTTCCATCTCGACCTGGTGGACGAGGGCGGGGTCATCGCATGGGTCCACGGCCCCGACGTGTTCGGGTCCGTTGCCGGGGACGAGGCCGGTCGAGGTCGACGCCTCGGATGCCGATGTCGCCCGCTCAATGGTTGGCCACTACCGTTGTCACGTGCCGTGGTACCCCACACTCCGAGTCCTCGTCAGGAGTGGACGGCCGTGGCTCGTCGCACCGGGCGGGGTGGAGGCGCCAAGCCACGACGAGGAGCTCGTCCCTCTGGGTGACGGCGTGTTCCGGATCGGCTCCGACCCGCTGGCGCCCGAGCGTCTCGTGGTGGGCCCCGTGGTCGACGGGCGAGCCGTCTCGGTGGACCGGGATGGCCTGACCTACTCCCGGACCTTCTCGGCCTGAGGGCGTCAACGGCACTTGGGCGCACCGGGCCACTGGGGAAGGATGGGCCTTGTCGCTCGGCGACGAGCTCCGCCCCGTCGAGCCCGAGGCGAGCGTCGACGAGGGGGAGCAGGGGAGGTGACGCCATCATGACCGCCCCGCCGCCGGGTGACGCACGGCCCGCGACGCCCGCGTGGACGCCGTGGCGGGCCGTCGTCATGTTCGGGGTGACCAGCCTCGCGGCGGACGTCGTCTATGAGGGCGCCCGCTCGGTCTACGGGCCGCTGCTCGCCAGCCTCGGGGCCGGGGCCCTCGCGGTCGGCGCCATCACCGGCGCCGGCGAGGCGGCGGCCCTCGTGCTCCGCCTCGTCTTCGGACCGCTCGCCGACCGGTCCGGCCGGTACTGGTCCCTGACGATCGTCGGCTACCTGTTGACGATCGTCTCCGTTCCGTTGCTGGCCGTCGCCCCCTTCCTCGGTGCGGCCGGGCTGGCGGTGGCGGCGATGCTCATCCTCCTCGAGCGCACGGGCAAGGCGATCCGCAGCCCGGCCAAGACGGCCCTGCTGGCGCAGGTCGCCCAGGTGGTCGGCCGCGGGCGGGGGTTCGGCGTCCACAAGGCGCTCGACCAGACCGGCGCCTTCGCCGGGCCGCTGCTCGTCGCCGCGGTGGTCGCCACCACCGGAGCGCTGTGGACGGGGCTGGCGTTCCTCGCCGTGCCCGGCGCGCTCGCCGTCGTGACGCTCCTGCTCACCCGGGCCCGGGTCCCCGACCCGGCGGCCTACGACCCGCCGGGTGACCTGTCGGGGGACCGGCGGGCCGAGCCGCGGGCCGACCCGGGGGACGGTGTCGACGGCGGGACCGAGCCCCGGCGGTGGTTCGGCGACGCGCTCGGCGCGGGGTCTGCCGCCGGTGTTCTTCCGCTACGCCGCGGCGGCCGGGCTGACGACCGGGGGGCTGGTGACGTTCGGGCTCATCAGCTATCACCTCACCGTCGCCGAGATGGCCTCGGCCTCCCTCGTCCCGGTGCTGTACTCCGGCGCCATGCTCGCCGAGGCCGTCGCCGCGCTCACCGTCGGCTGGCTCTATGACCGGGTGGGGGGCCGGGTGCTGTATGCCGTGCCCGTCCTCGTCGCGCTCGTGCCGGGGCTGGCCTTCGGGGGGCGGCTCTGGGTGGCGCTGCTGGGCATCCTCGTCTGGGGGTTCGCCTTCGGCCTGCAGGACTCCTCGGTCAAGGCGCTCGTCGCCGATATCGTCGCCGCGCCCCGCCGGGCCACGGCATACGGGGTGTTCGCGGCGGTGCAGGGAGTGGCGGCGCTCGTCGGCGGCGTCCTCGCCGGGTGGCTCTACGAGCGGTCCCTCGTCGCGCTCGTCGTCGTCGTCGCGGGGTCGCAGGTGCTCGCCCTCGGGCTGCTCGGGTGGACCTTCCGCTCGCTGGGGCCGGTCGACTCCCGGTCCCGGCCGTGGCTCCGGTCCCAGCCGTAGCCCCACGGCCGTGGCTCCGGTCCCGGACGTCGCCCCACGGCCGTGGCTCCGGTCCCGTCCGTCGCCCCACGGCCACCCGCTCGCCCCGTGCCGTGACCCACCACCTCCCGGTCAGGGGAGGCAACACGCCGAGTCGGCCGCGGCATACCCGGCGTGTTGCCTCCCCTCGACGGGGTCCGGTCACGCCGGAGTCGGCGGGACCGGCATGGGGCCGGCCGGACGGCATGGGGCCGGCCGGCCGCCCGGTGCCGGCGATGAGGACCGGAGTCAGGGCCGCCCGAAGGGCAGGTCGGGTCGGGCTGCGGAGATCTCGATGAGCCGGTTGTACTTGGCCACCCGCTCGCCGCGGGCGGGGGCGCCGGTCTTGATCTGGCCGCAGCCGGTGGCGACGGCCAGGTCGGCGATGAACGGGTCGGGGGTCTCCCCGGACCGGTGCGAGACCATCTGGCCGTACCCGGCGCGGTGGCAGATGCCCATCGCCTCGAGGGTCTCGGTCACCGTGCCGATCTGGTTGAGCTTGATCAGCGCCGCGTTGCCGATCCCGTCCTCGATGGCCTCGGCGATGATGGCCGGGTTGGTGCAGAAGTTGTCGTCGCCGACGAGCTGGATCCGGTCGCCGAGCCGGGAGGTCAGCTGCTGCCAGCCCTCGTGGTCGTTCTCGCCGAGCCCGTCCTCGATGCTCCAGATGGGGTAGGCGTCCACCATCGCGGCATACCGGCCGATCATGTCCCCGCTCGACAGGAGCTGGCCGTTGACGCGGTAACGCCCGTCGTCCTGGCGGAACTCGGACGCGGCGGGGTCGAGGGCGATGGCGACCCCGGACGGGCCGGTGGCGTACCCGGCGTCGCCGATCGCCGCGACGATCATCGCGAGGACCTCCTCGGGCTCGGCGAGGCTCGGCGCGAAGCCGCCCTCGTCGCCCAGCCCGGTGGCGTGCCCACCGGCGGCCAGCCGCTTGCGCAGCGCGGTGTACACCTCGGCGCCGGCCCGGACGGCCGCGGCCATCGACGGCGACCCGAGCGGGCAGATCATGAACTCCTGGAAGTCCAGCGGGTTCGGGGCATGCGCGCCGCCGTTGAGGACGTTGAAGCACGGCACCGGTATCCGCGGCGCCTGGCCGAAGCCGGGCAGCCACTCGAACAGCTCCTTGCCCGCCGAGGCGGCCAGCGCCCGGGCCAGGGCCATCGACGTCCCGACGATCGCGTTGGCGCCCATGCGCGCCTTGTTCGGGGTGCCATCGAGGTCTCGCATCGCCTGGTCGACCTCGGCGAGCGAGTCGAAGGAGCGGCTGCCCAGCAGCTCGGCGATCTCGCCGTTGACGTTGCCGACCGCCGTCAGCACCCCTGCCCCGCCGAACCGGGCCGGGTCCCCGTCGCGGAGCTCGACGGCCTCCCGGGTCCCGGTCGACGCACCGGACGGAACGCCCGCGGAGGCGACCGTCCCGTCGGACAGGGTGACGGTGACCGCCAGCGTGGGGCGGGCGCGTGAGTCGAGGATCTCCAGTGCTGAGACGGATGCGATGGCGAAGGACATGCGGTACCTCCTGCGGGCGGGCAGAGTTCATCTTCACCTTAGGACGGTGTGGTCATGGTGTCCCGGGGAGGTGACGGCCGCCACCGTTTCGAGGTCGGGCCGTCGGCCGCGCGCGAAGTGGCCGATCCAGCCCGGGGTGGGTCGGCGCTGGTGGCTCGACCGAATGTCGAGCCACCAGCGCCTCTCGTTTCCCTTGTGGCAGGGCGGGGTGGGAGTGGGTCAGTGGTGGGGGTGGTGACCCCGACCTGGCCGCACCTTGCCCCTGGAGACGGTCACGGGCTGGTCAAGGTGGCGGAACTGTCCGGTGTAGGACCCGACCTTGATGCCGTGCACGCCCTGGATCGAGGCGAGTTCGTCGAACGGCGCGCTCTGCATGGCGACGTTGAGGACCCGCATCGCACTGCGCTGGAGGTCGCCCAGCCGCATGTCGTACGTCGCGGGGTAGCTGCCCGTCATCACGACGGTGTATGCCGTGACGGGGGTGGTGTCGTCGCCCGGAGTTGCGTGGGTGACGTCGGTGAGGGAGATGGCCGCCCGCTGCCCGGAGTTGAGGGCGTTCGACGCCAGCAGGTCGGTGGTGGCTGCGTAGGCGTCGGCGACCGAGGCATAGCTCACCGGCGTGAACACCTGCTGTCCGCTGGCGTCCGTCGTGAAGGCGCCGGACTGGGCGTTCGACAGGTCGGTGGTCGAGTCGACCGTGGTGCTGATCGTGTCGGCACCAGTCGCCGACGGGGTGAACCCGCCGAAGTCCCAGGAGTACCTGAGCGAGGTCCCGCGGACCGTCGTGGTGTAGACCGGCAGGCCCGCGACGTCGATCGTCGGTGGGACCTTCTTCGTGGCGTTGATGACCTCGGCCGGGTTGTTGCCCGGCATGATGAGGTCGTTGCCCGAGTACATCGTGGCGACGGCGCCGTGGCTGCCGCCCCAGTCCGTCATGACCAGGCCCTTGAAGCCCCACTCACCGCGGAGCAGGTCGGTGTTCATGTCGTAGTTCGCCGACGCGTAGGTGCCGTTGACCCGGTTGTAGGAGGTCATGATCGCCATCGGCTGCGCGGCCTTGACGGCGATCTCGAACCCCTTGAGGTAGATCTCCCGGGCGGCCCGCTCGCCGATGACCGAGTTGCCACCGCTGCGTTGGGTCTCCTGGTTGTTGGCGACGTAGTGCTTGAGCGTGACGCCGACACCGGCGTTGCTCTGCACACCCGTCGTCTCGCTCGCCGCCGTGAGGCCGGCGATGAGCGGGTCCTCGGAGAAGTACTCGAAGTTGCGGCCGTTGAGCGGGTCCCGGTGGATGTTCATCCCCGGCGCCAGCCAGAGTGTCGCGCCGTACTCGCGCATCTCCTTGCCGATCGCGGTCCCGACCTGCTTGAGCAGGTCACGGTCCCAGGTCTGCGCGAGCATCGTGCCGATCGGCCAGGCCGTCGTGAACTGGTAGGTCGGCGGCGTGCTGCTGATCTGCTGGGTGATGCGCAGCCCCGCGGGTCCGTCGGACATCGTCATCTGGGGGATGCCGAGGTCCTCGTACAGCCCGGTGGAGTACCCGGCGGCGCCGACCGCGGACAGCGTCGACCCGCCCAGGCGCGCGCCCTCGACGATGTTCGCCAGCTGGGTCACATCGAGTCCGGCGACGAACTGCGCCATCGACACCTGGCCCTTGGCGACGTCATAGAGGGTGGCGCCGGGGACGGGGGTGACGGCCTTGACACTCTCGCCGGTCTTCGGCTGGTATGCCGCCCCGGTACCTTCCCAGTTCGTCTGGTTCGGGTCGAGGTACGCTGTGGTCGACGAGATCGGGCTGTTGTCTATCGCGTAGTACGGCGAGGTCGGGTCCACCGCGACGTTCTGCTCATACGCGGACGCGTCGTTCGCGGGGGTGAAGCCCTTGGTGTTCAGCGGGTCGACCAGCGCGGTCTTGATCTCCTTGGCCTCACCGGCGTAGGAGTAGAAGTCGCTCGGGGTGCTGGTCAGCTCGGTGGGGGGCGCCTGGTCGATCAGCTCGTTGTTGACCTTCTCGGTGACCAGGGTGTCCTTCAACCGGACCTTGGCCTCGACCGAGGTGCTCCGTGAGGAGTCCCCGACCCGGATGAGGTAGTCGCCGGCGTCCATGACGTACGCCGCCTTGGTGGCGTCGTAGGACGCCATCTGGGTGGTGTCGAAGCCGATCATCAGCTCCTGCGAGGCCCTCGGAGCGAGGGTGTCGGTCTTCCCGTATGCCGCGAGCTCCTGGTACGGCTTGTCCAGCCCGGTCTGTGGGGCCGAGAAGTAGACCTCGACGACCTCCTTGCCGCTGGAGGCGCCGGTGTTGGTCACCTTCACCTTGACCGTGACCCGGTTCATGTCGGCCTTGACGCTCTGCGTCTTGATGTCGAACGTCGTGTAGGACAGCCCGTACCCGAACGGGTAGTTGACCACCGATGCGGGGTCGGTCGGGTCGATCGTCGTGTAGAACGAGTCGAAGTAGCGGTAGCCGACGTAGATGCCCTCGGAGTAGTCCTCGGTGCCCGCGTTGCCGTCGTTGTTCGCGAACGTCGCCGACGCCGGGTAGTACGAGTACTTCGAGGCCCACGTGTCGGTCAGGTGGCCCGAGGGGTTGACCGTCCCGTTGAGCACCTCGACCAGGGCGTTACCGGACTCCTGGCCCGCCTGGCTCATCAGCAGCAGCGAGTCCAGCGCCGTCCCACCGGCGGGGTCGGTCTCGGTGGCGTTGATCTCCTTGTAGAAGGAGGTGTCGATGATGCCGCCGCTGTTGATCACCACGTCGACGTGCTTGTACGTCTGCCCGAGCAGCGCGATGTCGGCTCGTTCCACGTCGGCCAGCTCGAAGTCGCCCGGTCCCGAGGAACGGTCCCGGCCCTCACCGGAGTTGCGGGCGATGACGAACAGGGCAGTGTCGGTCGGGGCGGTCGGCTGCACACTCGAGGGGTCCAGCGGCTGCTCCACAGAGGAGTAGTCGACGGCCGGGCCGAAGAAGCCACCGCCGCCGCTGCCGTACTTGGTGTCATAGGCGCTCGTCATGGCGTCCCAGTAGGTGGGGCTGGTCGTCACGGTGTAGCCGGCGTTCTCCAACCCCTGCCGCACGGTGATGGTGTACCGGTTGTTGACGTCACCCGAACCGGTGCCGCCCTTGACGGTCTTGTAGGCCCCGACGCCGAACACCGCGACGTTGCCCGACTTCGGCATGGGGAGGGCGTTGTCGTGGTTCTCGAGCAGAACCATGCCCTGGGTGGCGACCTCCTTGGACAGCTGCGCGTTGGCCAGCTCGAGCGGCCCCGGGTTGGGGTCGGTCGTGACGGCGGTCGCGGTGACCGTTCCAGCGAGCACAAGGGCGGCTGCCGCCGCGATCGTGACCGCTGATCGTGGGACCGCTGATCTGCGGTTCTGGAGATGCATGAGTCGTCCTCTCTGACAACACTGCGTGGGCAGGCGGCAGCGCGGGCAGAAGGTACGCATCCTCCGCGCGTTAATGCGCCTGCCCATCCAATAAGGTGGATTCCAGTGACCTTAGTAAGGCTCTTTAGGACGGTCAACGGCTGAAAAGCAAGGAAATGGTCAACTCTTTCGACCGAACGCAGGTTGAATAATCAAGCCGAATCGGCCCATTTCCTGCCCCGGATGGCCTAGAGTGCGAGCCATGACATCCCCGTCGGACCGCGCACCGGCGCGCGACCGGACGAGAGAGGACCTCTACCACCTCGTCCGCACCTCCCGCGAGATCACCCGCTCCGAGCTTGCCCAGCTCACCGGCATGCCACGGAGCACCGTGAACCACGCCGTCGGGCGCCTCCTGGCAGAGGGCCGGATCGTCGAGGTGGAGGTGCGCGCCAAGGGGCCGGGTTCGGGAAGCGGCCGGCCGGCCGTGAGCCTCGCCACGGTTCCGTCGCATGCGCCGGTCGGCGGGATCGACTTCGGGCACAGTCACGTCGCCGTTGCTGTCGCCGATGGACGGGGCCGGCTGCTCGGCGAGGAGCGACTGGAGCTCGACGTCGACCTCAAGGCGATCGAGGCGCTGGAGTTCGCGGCCGATGCCCTGGGACGGCTCTCCAGCGCGCACTCGGTCGGTAGGTACGCCTCCGTCGTCGCGGGGGTCCCCGGCCCCCTCGACAACCGAACCGGAACGGTCCGCTCGCCCACGATCCTGTCCAGCTGGGTCGGCCTCGCGCCGGCGCAGGAGCTCGAAGCCCGCCTCGGCGTGCCGGTCCACATCGAGAACGACGCTGTCCTCGGCGCCCGCGGCGAGCGAGAGCTCGGGGCGGGCCGCCACCACGAGGACTTCCTGTACGTCAAGGCGTCCGGAGGGATCGGCGCGAGCATGGTCCTGCGCGGAGAGTCCTACACGGGAGCCACTGGTCTCGCCGGAGAGATCGGGCATACCCAGCTGCCCGGGCACACGGAGCTATGTCGGTGTGGCAACCGCGGGTGTCTCGAGGCGGTGGTGTCGGTCACGTCGGTCCGCGAGCAGATCTCCCATACGCACCCCGGCATCGAGATGCAGACCGTCCACATCGATCGGTTCGACGACGCCATCACCCAGCGCATCCTCAACGAGGTGGGTCGCACGCTGGGCCGCCCGCTCGCCGACATGTGCAACCTGCTCAACCCGTCCGCCCTCATCATCGGTGGGGAGCTGGGGGCCGCCGGACGGGCCCTGCTCGAGGGGGTCGAGGCCTCGGTGAGGCGTCACGCCCAACCGGCCACGGCCGCCGCGATCGAGATCCTCGCCGCAGAGCTGGGGGTGCGCGCGGAGCTCACCGGCGCGATCCAGCTCGCGGCGAGCCTGGCGTCCAGATGACGAATGAGGCCGAGGACGCCCTCGTCCTCGCCCTCGTCAACCTGACCGAGGCGTTGGACCAGGTGAACGCGAGCCTGCGCCGACAGGCGGAAGAGCGACTGGACCAGCCGCTGCTGCCCATCACCGAGGTCACGATTCTCGCGGCTCTCCTGCGCCGTCGGGACGCGACATCGCGCAGCATCGCGGTCGACACCGGCCTGTCGACTCCCGCAGTCCAGGCAGGGTTCCGGTCACTCGAGCGGCGTGGCCTCGTCACGAGCGTTGGCCGAGGGCCGGCTGCCACGCCGACCGAGTATCGCGTGACCGACCTGGGCCGTCAGCTGCGCGACAGGGCGCGCGAGTACTCAGCACATCACATGCGCTATGCCCTTTCCGGCGTCGGCTCCGCCGACCGGGCGACGCTCGAGACGGCAACCACTGCCCTCAACGCCCTCTCCGTCGCCCTCGGGTGGCAGGACGCCGACCCCGGCGGCGAGCACGGTCACTGAGCCCTGGGAAAGGGGATGCCGGGCCGGCATCAGCGGGGTCGCCCACGGCGAGCATCAGGAGCCGCCGACTCCGCTGGAGTTCGGCCGTCTCCCGGCATCCCGTCCCCGACGCACATAGGGTCCGCCTCGGCTGTCACCGTGCGGACCCTACCCTGCGTCGGGGTGACAGGATTTGAACCTGCGGCCTCTTCGTCCCGAACGAAGCGCGCTACCAAGCTGCGCCACACCCCGTGGCATGTCGCCGCCCACCTGGGGCAGCGACAACCGAGGATAGCCGACCCGCCCCAGCGTCCCGAAATCGGTTCCCCCGTCGAGACGAGGCGCGTGACGGCGCCTCGAGCGCCGCCTCGGACGCGGACCCGGACCCCTGCGTCGCCGGGGACCGACCCGTGCGGTCAGTCCCGAGGCAGCAGGGTGAGGAGCGTCGCCTCAGGGCGGCAGGCGAAGCGGACCGGCGCGTACGGCGAGGTGCCCAGCCCCGCCGAGACGTGCAGGTATGCCGCCCCCTCGGGAGCCTGCGACGACGGCGCGCCGTCCGCGCCCGGCCACCAGCGGGACAGGCCCTTGGCGCGGCGGCGGTCGAGGTCGCAGTTCGTCACGAGGGCGCCGAAGATCGGGACGGCGAGCTGGCCGCCGTGGGTGTGTCCGGCGATGACGAGGCCGGCGCCGTCGGCCGTCATCGCGTCGAGCACCCGCTGGTAGGGCGCGTGGACGAGCCCGATGGTGAGCGCCGCGTCGGCCGACGCGGGACCGGCGACATCGGCATACCGGTCGAGGTCGATGTGCGGGTCGTCCACCCCGACGAGCTCGACGGGCAGCCCGGCGATCGAGACGAGGGTGCGTGCGTTGTCGAGGTCGGACCAGCCGCCCGCCGCGAGCCCCGAGACGAGCTCGGCCACCGGCAGCTCCGAGCGGATGTCCGGCGGCCTGGCGTACTCCGGCGTGAGATAGAGCGCCGGGTTGCGGAACACCGGCCCGTAGTAGTCGTTGGACCCGAGGACGAACGCCCCGGGGTACTCCAGGAGCGGCTCCATCGCCCGCAGCAGCGCCGGGACGGCCTCCATGTGGGCGAGGTTGTCGCCTGAGTTGACGACGAAGTCGGGACGCAGGTCGGCGAGCGAGCGCACCCACTCGATCTTGCGCGCCTGGCGGGGCAGCAGGTGCAGGTCGCTGACCTGGAGGATCCGCACCGGCCGCGACCCCGGCGGCAGGACGGGCACCGCGGCCCGGCGCAGCGTGAAGAGGTTGCGCTCGACGAGGCCGGCGTAGGCGATCCCGGCCACCCCCGTCGCGGTCAGCATGCCGAGGGCGCGGGCAGCGGAACCGACCGTCAGACTCATCGGGCCATCCTTGCAAACCCGGCGCCCCGACCCGAAATCCGGTTGCCTCCGGATGGGACACTGGGCGCCATGAGCGAGAGCAGCCTCAAGGCAACGATCCGGCACGACCTCCACGACGCGATGCGCGCGCACGACAAGGTGCGTGCCGGCACGCTGCGGATGACGCTCAGTGCCATCACGAACGCGGAGGTCGCCGGCGATGTGGCTCGCGAGCTGAGCGACGACGAGGTGCTCAAGGTCATCGCCAAGGAGGCCAAGAAGCGCAAGGAGGCCGCCGAGGCCTACACCGGCGCCGACCGGCCCGAGCTCGCCGAGCAGGAGATGGCCGAGCTCGACGTGCTCGACGGGTACCTGCCCGCCCAGCTCGGCGACGCCGAGCTCGAGGCCATCGTCGCGCGCGCCGTCGAGGCGACCGGTGCGACGGGTATGCCGCAGATGGGCCAGGTCATGAAGGCGGCCCAGGCGGAGGTCGCCGGCCGAGCGGACGGCGGCCGGGTCGCGGCGATCGTCCGGCGGGTGCTCGCCGGCTGAGCCCTCGGCCCGCTAGTGGGTGGGTGGTCCCGGGAGGCGCCGTGGCGGCCCCGACGGTGTCGGGGCGGGCGTCGGGGTGTTCTTCGGCTTCGGGGCCTTCCCGTTGCTGATGACCAGGCCGACGCTCGAGTTCCGCAGGGCCTTGCCACTGGGCTGGGTACCCGCGACGAGGCCGGCCGGGATGCCGCTGTCGATCTGGCCGATGACGAAGCTGGTGAAGCCTGCCGCGGCGAGTGTGGCCTGCGCCGCGCTCACCGACATGCCGGCGACCGACGGCAGGCTGACGTAGTCGCCGTTGAGGACCTTGCCCGACGGCGACGGGAACTGCTTGACCGCCATGCCCTTGCTGGCAGCCCGCATGATCTTCGCCCACACCGGGGCGGCGATCGTGCCACCGAAGACCGAGCCGAAGCAGCCGTACTGCCCGAAGCACTTGCCGTTGAGCGTGTACAGCTGGCCGTTCTTGTCGGCAGGTCGCAGGTTGCCGACCCACACCGCGGTCGAGAGCTGCGGGGTGTAGCCGACGAACCAGGCCTGGTTGTGGTTGTTCGTCGTGCCGGTCTTGCCGGCGGCCGGGCGCGAGTACATGTTCCAGACCCCGGCGGCGGTGCCGTTGGTCAGCGGGCCCTTGAGCAGCTGGGTCACCCCGGCCGCGACGTCCTTGTCGATGACCTGCTTGCACGAGGTGTTCTTGAACTTCAGCGGCGTGGCGTCTGCGGTCGTGATCGCCGTGACGGGGAACGGCGCGCAGTACTTGCCCTTGGCCGCGAGCGTCGCGTAGGCGGAGGCGATCGACATCGTCGTCGTCTCGCCGCCGCCGAGGGCGATGGCGGCCGGGGCCTTGGAGATCGGCTGTCCGTTGCCCGAGTGCAGGCCCATCCGGGTCATCATGTCGCGGACCGAGCAGGCGCCGAGCGTGATGGTGAGGTTGGCGAAGGCCGAGTTGATCGACTGGGAGGTCGCCGTCTGGAGCGGGATGTTGCCGCCGACGGTGTAGTCGTTGCGGACCTCGAACCGCGCCGCGCTGCACTCGTCGTGGTAGGCGTTCGCCGGGAAGTAGTACGGCGTGCTCGGCCCGGCCTTGGGGGCGTAGATCGTCGCGTTGAGCGGCATACCGCGCTCGAGGGCGGTGACGAGGGCGAATGCCTTGGCGGTCGACCCGAACTGCCAGCCGTAGTCGACGCCGCCGTAGACCTTGTCGACATTCCAGTCCACCTGGGTCTTGGCGAACGTCGAGCCCTGGACCATCGCGAGCACCCGTCCGGTCCCGGGCTGGATGATCGTCGCCCCGCCGCCGATGTTGTTCTTGTTGTTCGTCGGGACGGCCTTGGCGAGCTCCTTGCGTGCGGCCTTCTGCATGACCGGGCGCAGCGAGGTCTTGATGGTGAGGCCGCCCTGGTAGATCCGGTCGTGCCGCTCCTGCGGGGTCGCGCCGAGGACCGACATCTCGGGCGACTTCTCGAGCCACTCCAGGACGTAGGTGCAGAAGTACGGCTCGGTCGAGTTCAGGCACACCCCCTTGTCGGGCTTCTTGTGCAGCATCGACTTGACGGTGACCTTCTTGGCGTCCGCGGCCTCCTTGGCGGTGATCATGCCGAGCTGGGCCATGCGGTCGAGGACCGTGTCGCGGCGGGTCTGGGCGGCGTCCGGGTGCAGCACCGGGTTGAACGCGTTCGGCTGCTGGACGATCCCGGCGAGCAGGGCCGCCTGGGGCAGGGTGAGCTTGCTGGCGTGGACGCTGAAGTAGTTGAGCGCGGCCGCCTCGACACCGTAGGACTGGTCGCCGTAGTTCACCAGGTTGAGGTAACCGGCGAGGATCTGGTCCTTGGTGAGGTTCTGCTCGACGTTCTCGGCGTACTTCAGCTCCTGGAGCTTCCGGCTGTACGTCCGGTTGTAGAGGATGGCCTCCGCCTTCTTGACGTTGTCCTGGCGGAGCGCGTCCTCCTGCATGGTGATCTTGACGTACTGCTGGGTCAGCGTCGAGCCGCCCTGGATCTGCTTGCCCTGGAAGTTCGAGACGAGGGCCCGGGTGAACCCGCGCGGGTCGATCGCGCCGTGCTCGTAGAACCGGTCGTCCTCGATGGCGATCTGCGCCTGCTGCATGATCGGCGCGATCTTCTTCAGCGGCACGATGATGCGGTTCTCGTCGTACGGGGTGGCGATGACCTTCCCGCTCGCGTCGAGGATCCGTGAGGCCTGGGCGAGTGGCGGGATGTTGAAGTCGCTCGGCAGCGAGTTGTATGCCGCCACGCTGCCGTTCGCCGCGGTGCCGAACGCGCCGACGGCCGGGACGGCGATCCCGGCGAGCAGGAGGCCCATGGCAGCCCCGAGCACCACGAGTCCGGTCAGTCGACGAAGGACGCGCGGTAGCGCTGTCAGTGCTCCGAGCATGGGGGCCAGAGTACCGGCTCAACCTGGCCAGGCCGCTGATCGGGCCAGGGGGTGACTAGTCCGAACGGCTACGCGAAACCACCGGTTCGGGTCATGCCTCGGGGCGGCGGTCGGCCCTAGTGTCAAACGATAGGAGCGCAACCCCAACCGGGGTGGCCGGCAGGACCCCAGACGGCGAAGGGATGGTGACCGGGTGACCGTGACGACCTCCGCGACGTTCGCCACCGGATGGGTCGCCGACTGGCGCGGCCAGGGCCTGTGCGCGACGGCCGACCCCGACGCCCTCTTCGTCCAGGGCAAGGCCCAGCGGGAAGCCAAGACCATGTGCAAGGGCTGCCCGGTCATGGCGGAATGCCTCGCCGACGCCCTCGACAACCAGACCGAGTTCGGGGTCTGGGGCGGGATGACCGAGCGCGAGCGCCGGGCCCTGCTCCGCCGCCGGCCCGAGGTCCGGTCCTGGACCGCGGTCCTCTCTGCCGCCAAGCACCGCGCCGGTCACGCCGAAGCCAGCTGACTCCGCGGCATACCTGCTGGTCAGCGGGCCGGGGATCCTCAGGCCCCGAGCGCCGCTCCGACGTCCCGCAACCCATCGAGGTCGTGGATGTCCGTTGCCGCGGCCTTCACCTCGACGACCGGGACACTCGGGTGGGCGGCGAGGAAGCGCTGGGTGTGGGCCTGCTGGCGGGCGGCCGTCGTCGCCACCTCGGCGTGCAGGCGCAGCAGCGCGATGCTCAGGCCGGCCCCCCCACCGAGCGGGTCGGGGTCGTGCGTCTCCTCGAGCTGCTCGGCCGCCGCGCCGGCGCGTGACGCGGTGAGCGTCCCCGCGGGCACTCCCTGCATGCGGTTGACGACGAGCCCGGCCAGCGGCATCCGCTCCTGGGCGAGCCGGTCGATGAAGTAGGCCGCCTCGCGCAGCGCGTCGCGCTCCGGGGCCGCGACGACGACGAACGCCGTCGCGGGCTCCTTGAGGAGGGCGTAGGTGAGGTCGGCGCGCTCCCGGAAGCCGCCGAACATCGTGTCGAGGGCAGCGACGAAGGTCTGCACGTCGCTGAGCATCTGCCCGCCGAGGACCTTGGCCAGGGTGTTGGCCGCGAGGTTGACCCCGACGGAGAACACCTTGAGGTAGGCCCGCGACCCCGCCTTGGCCGGGGCGGCGAGCAGCCGGATGAACCGGCCGTCGAGGAAGCTGCCGAGCCGCTTCGGCGCGTCGAGGAAGTCGAGGGCGGAGCGGGACGGGGGCGTGTCGACGACGATGAGGTCCCAGGTGCCCTCCCGGTCCGCCTGGGCGCGGAGCTGGCCGAGCTTCTCCATCGCCATGTACTCCTGGGTACCGGCGAACGAGCTCGAGACGGCCTGGTAGAAGGGGTTGGCGAGGATCTGGCGGGCCTTGCCCGGGGTGGCGTGGGCCTCGACGACCTCGTCGAAGGTCCGCTTCATGTCGAGCATCATGGCGTCGAGGGAGCCGCCGGCCGCCGTGTCGATCCCGGCGACCGGACGCGGGGTGTTGTCGAGGTGGGTCAGGCCCAGGCTCTGGGCCAGGCGCCGGGCCGGGTCGATGGTGAGGACGACCGCGTGGCGGCCCCGCTCGGCCGCGCGGACGCCGAGAGCGGCGGCGGTCGTCGTCTTGCCGACCCCGCCGGAGCCGGTACAGACGACGATCCCCACGTCGGGGTCGTCGAGCAGGGCGTCGACGTCGAAGCGGGGCGCGCGGGCGCGGGCCATCAGCGCACCCCCTGGGCGGCGAGCTCGTCGGCGAGGATCGCGACGCCACCGTCCTCGACGCCGTCGGCGAGGGCGGGGAGCCGGAGAACCGGCAGCCCCTGTGCGAGGACCTCGGCCTCCATCTCGCCCTCGAGGGCGAGCCGGTCGAGATGGTCGTGGGCCTCCCGGAGCAGGCCTGCGACCATCGGGCCGGTCACCCGCACCCCGACTGAGGCGAGGTCGCGGCGCAGCCGAGCGGCCACGCCGCCCTCCCCGGGGGCGTCCGCCCCGGCAAGGGCGGCCTCGTCGGTGCCGTCGAGAAGCGGGTCCCGGACCTGGTTGACGATGACGGCTCCCAGGGGGAACCGGGCAGCCGACAGCTCCTCGAGGGCGTCGACCGTCTCCTGGACCGGCATCTCCTCGAGCAGGGTGATGACGTGGACCCGGGTCCGGGCGTCGCGCAGCATCCGGGTGATCGAGTCGGCCTGGCTGCGGATCGGCCCGACCTTGGCGATGTCGGCGACCTCGGCGTTGACGCCCAGGAACTTCGCGATCCGTCCGGTCGGCGGCGCGTCGAGGACGACCGCGTCGTAGACGAGCGGTCCCTGGTGCCGCTTCGGCCCCTGGGTGCGCCTGGCGGACTCATAGACCTTGCCGATGAGGAGGACGTCGCGGACCCCGGGAGCGATCGTCGTCGCGAAGTCGATGGCGCCGACCTTCTCCAGGGCCGCGCCGGCCCGGCCGAGCCGGTAGAAGGTGTCGAGGTACTCCAGCAGTGCCGGCTTGGCCTCGACCGACAGCCCCCACAGCTCGCCGCCCGAGGCGTCGGCAACGAGCCGGACCTCCCCGGTGCCGAGCGGCGGCACGTCGAAGGTCTGCGAGATCCCCTGCCGCCCCTCGACCTCGGCGATGAGGACCCGCTTCCCCTGCTCGGCCATCGCCAGCGCCAGGGCGCTCGCCACCGTCGTCTTGCCGACCCCGCCCTTGCCGGTGACGACATGCAGCCGGGTATCGGCGAAGAGCCGGTCGACGGCGGGAGCGGGCACGGTCCCAGCCTACGGTCGCCGGCCGCACCCCTGCCGCCCGGTCGGGCGATCGGACGCCGGTATGCCCGGGCTACAGTGGCCGACATGCAGACATGGGAGTACGCCACGGTCCCGCTCATCGTCCATGCCACCAAGCAGATCCTCGACCAGTGGGGCGAGGACGGCTGGGAGCTCGTCCAGGTCCTTCCGGGACCCGACGGCAACGGTCTCGTCGCGTACCTCAAGCGGCCGAGGGTGGCCTGAGCATGAGCGCCGTCGAGGATCGTCTCGCCGAGCTGGGCCTCACCGTTCCCGAGGTCGCCGCCCCCGTCGCCGCCTACGTCCCGGCCGTCGTCGACGGCTCGCGGGTCTATACCTCAGGGCAGCTGCCGATGGTGTCCGGCCAGCTCGTCCAGACCGGCAAGGTCGGTGACGGCCACGGGCTCGTCCCGCCCGAGGACGCCAAGGCGCTCGCCCAGATCTGCGCCCTCAACGCCATCGCGGCCGTCAAGTCGGTCGTCGGAGACCTCGACAAGGTCGAGCGTGTCGTCAAGGTCGTCGGCTTCGTGGCGAGCGACCCGGGCTTCACCGGCCAGCCCGCCGTCGTCAACGGCGCCAGCGAGCTGCTCGGGAGGGCCTTCGGCGACAAGGGCGTGCACGCCCGCTCCGCCGTCGGCGTTGCGGTGCTCCCCCTCGACGCGCCGGTCGAGGTCGAGATCGTCGTCCACGTCGCCGGCTGAGGACCCGCAGGGACATGCGCCGCGACTTTCCGCCGCCGCGGTCGGCGTCGTGGGAGGCGCAGGCCCGGGCCTGGCTCGCCGCTCCGGCGCCAGGGCCGGAGCCGCGCCTGGCCGCGACGGTCCTCCTCGTCCGTGAGGGACCTTCGGGGCCCGAGGTGTTCGTCCAGCGCCGGGTGCGGACCATGGCGTTCGCCCCGTCGATGCACGTCTTCCCCGGCGGAGGGGTGGATCCGGCCGACGCCGACGCGCCGCTGGCGGGGGCGGCCCTCGACCTGCTGGCCGCGGCCATGGGGCGCACGGCCAGCCAGGCCGTCCCGATCGTCGCGGCGGCCGTCCGCGAGGTCGAGGAGGAGTGCGCGGTACGGCTCGACCCGGCCCAGCTGAGGCTGCGGGGGCACTGGGTGACGCCGCACTTCGAGCCCCGTCGCTACGACACGTGGATCTTCGCGGCCCCGCTGCCCGAGGGGCAGGAGGCTGTCGGGGTGACGACCGAGGCGGACGAGTTCCGGTGGGTCCGTCCCGGGGACCTGCTGGCCGAGGAGGCGGCCGGGGCGGCGCTGCTCCTTCCGCCCACGCTCGTCTCGCTCGAGCAGCTCGCCGCCTTCGACACCGTCGCCGCCTTCCTCGCCGACACCCCCGTCGTCACCGAGGTGATGCCCGTGCTCGTCGACACCGGCGACTCCGTCGTCGTCCGCTCGGAGCTGCCGTGACCGAGGCCGCCACACCGTCGCCGGCCCGGCCCCCGGCCGCCACGATGGCTCCGTGGTCCGGCGGCCAGATCACCACCCGGGCCCACTGCGTCCTCGCGCCCAACCCCGGCCCGATGACCCTCGACGGGACGAACACGTGGGTCCTTATCGAGCCCGGCTCCGAGGCGGCCGCCGTCATCGACCCCGGCCCGCTCGACGAGGCCCACCTGGACCGGGTATGCCGCGTGGCCGCTGACGCCGGCGCCCGGGTCACCGAGACGATCCTCACCCACCGCCACCTCGACCACGCCGAGGGCGCGGCCCGGTTCGCCGAGCTCACCGGCTCGCGGGTCCGTGCCGTCGGCCCGGGGCACGACGACCTCGCCGACGGTGACGTCGTCCGGGCGGGCGGGCTCGTCCTGCGCGTCGTGGCGACCCCGGGCCACACGAGCGACTCCATCTCGTTCGCGCTCGCCGCCGACCACGCGCTCCTCACCGGAGACACCGTCCTCGGCCGCGGAACGACGGTCGTCGCCCACCCCGACGGCGAGCTCGCGGCATACCTGGAGTCCCTGGTGCGCATCGAGGCGCTCGTCGGGGGCGGCGCAGTGGCGACGATCCTGCCCGGCCACGGTCCCGTCGTGCCGGACGCCCGGGCCATGGTCGCGTTCTACCGGGTGCACCGAAGCGAGCGGCTCGACCAGGTGCGCCAGGCACTCGCCGACGGGGCAGCGGGGGAGGCCGACCCGGTCGAGGCGGTGCTCCGGCGGGTCTACGCCGCGGTCCCTGAGGACGTCTGGCCCGCCGCGCGGCTGTCGATCCGCGCCCAGCTGGACTACCTGCGGGCGCGAGGGGGTATGCGCGGGGTCAGCGGGCCCGGCGCCTGAGCCGGTCGACATCCTGGAGCAGGACGGCCCGGGCCTCGAGCTTGAGCCAGCCCCGGGTGGCGAAGTCGGCCAGGGCCTTGTTGACCGTCTCGCGGGACGCGCCGACGAGCTGGGCGAGCTCCTCCTGAGTGAGGTCGTGGGCGACGAGGACCCCGTCCTCGACCGGCCGCCCGAACCGGCGCGACAGGTCGAGCAGGGCCTTGGCCACCCGGCCGGGGACGTCGGTGAAGACGAGGTCGGCGAGCGACTCGTTCGTGCGCCGCAGCCGCCGGGCGAGGGCGGCGAGGAGGGTCACCGCCACGCCGGGGCGGGCCTCGAGGTACGTCGTCAGCTGCTCGTTGTCGAGCGCGAGGATCTGGGTCTCGGCGATCGCCGTGGCCGTCGCGGTGCGCGGGCCGGGATCGAACAGGCTCAGCTCGCCGAACATCTCGCCCGGGCCGAGGATGGCGAGCAGGTTCTCGCGGCCGTCCGGGCTGCGCCGACCGAGCTTGATCTTGCCCTCGGCGATGACATAGAGGCGATCCCCCTGGTCACCTTCGTGAAACAGGATGTCGCCGCGCTCCATGAGCGAGCGACTCATCGACGCGATGAGGTGCTCGGCATCCTCGTCATCGAGCGCCGCGAACAGGGGGGCCTTCCGAACGACATCGTGGTCCACGTCGGACAGTGTGCCATGGACCCTGTGAGAACGGTCACCGGCTCCACGTAGTCTGTCCCGGTGAGCTCACCTCGTCCGTCGCGGGGGAAGAACCGGTATGCCGCCGAGTCGCCCGTCGCCCGCACCCGCCGGGCCCGACGGATGTACCGGGCCCTCCTCGAGCGCTACCCCTACGCCCATTGCGAGCTCGACTTCGCGGACCCCGTGCAGCTCCTCGTCGCGACGATCCTGTCGGCCCAGACGACGGACGTCACGGTCAACAAGGTCACCCCGGCCCTGTTCGCCCGGTTTCCCGACGCCGAGGCGCTCGCCGGCGCCGACCGCGACGAGCTCGAGACGCTGCTGAAGCCGACCGGGTTCTTCCGGGCCAAGACCGACGCCGTCCGCAGGCTCGGCGCCGCCCTCCTCGAGCGGTTCGACGGCCAGGTGCCGGGGCGGCTGGAGGACCTCGTCACCCTGCCCGGGGTGGGCCGCAAGACCGCGAACGTCGTCCTCGGGAACGCGTTCGGCGTCCCCGGGATCACCGTCGACACCCACGTCGGGCGGCTCGCCCGCCGGTTCCGGTGGACCGAGGAGGAGGACCCGGTCAAGGTCGAGCACGAGATCGGCGCTCTCTTCCCCAAGCGTGACTGGACGATGCTCAGCCACGTCCTCATCTTCCATGGGCGCCGGACCTGCCACGCCCGTCGCCCGGCGTGCGGCGCCTGCCCGGTCGCCCGGTGGTGCCCGGCATACGGGGAGGGCGAGACCGACCCCGCCAAGGCCGAGAAGCTGCTCAAGTACGAGCTGGCCCCCGGGTACGCCGGTCCGCCGCCGTCGAGCGCGAACCCGGCCGTCCCCGCGGGAGCGGCCGCCGGGACCGGCGGGTGAGCGCGCCTCGCCCGGCGTGGATGGGCGCCGTCGTAGCCGAGGTGTCCTCCGGCGTCCCGGACTACTTCACGATGTTTCCCCCTCCGGCCCGGCCCCACCGGCGCTCGGCCGTGCTCATGCTCTTCGGCCCGCGCGCCGACGGCGGGTCGGGCGACGACATCGTCCTCACCGAACGGTCGCGGGAGCTGCGCGCCCACCCGGGGCAGGTGTCCTTCCCCGGCGGGGCGCTCGACGAGGAGGACGGCGGGCCGGTGCAGGCGGCTCTGCGCGAGGCCAACGAGGAGGTCGGCATCCGGCCCGAGAGCGTCGAGGTCGTCGATGCGCTGCCGGAGCTCTACCTCTCGCCGAGCCGCAACGCCGTGACGCCGGTGCTGGCCTGGTGGCTCGACCCGGCGCCGCTGACCCCGCAGGAGGCCGAGGTGGCCCGAGTCGTGCGGGCGTCGGTCGCCGACCTCGTCGACCCGGAGAACCGGTTCACCGTCGTCCACCCGTCGGGGGTCCTCGGGCCGGGATTCGAGGTCGAGGGGCTGTTCGTCTGGGGGTTCACCGCGATGCTCCTCTCGGCGCTGCTCGACCTCGCCGGCCTGTCCCGCGAGTGGGACGCGGGTCGACGTCGGCCCATCCCCGACGACGTCATCACCTCGTGGACCCGTGAGGGCCGGCCGTGACCGTTCTCGACCTCGTCCTGCTCCTCATCCTCGGGGCGTACGCCATCTCCGGCCTGCGCCAGGGCTTCGTGGCCTCGGTCCTCTCGCTGGCCGGGTTCCTCGGGGGCGCGGCGCTCGCCATGTGGGCACTGCCGGGCCTCGTCGACCACTGGAGTGCCCTCGCCAACAGCCCGGCCCTGCGGGCCGGTCTGCTCGTGGCCTGCGTCGTGGCGGTGGCGTCGATGGGCCAGGCGCTCGGGGTGCTCCTCGCCCATCGGCTCAAGAGCCTGACCCAGATCCCGGTCGCCAAGACGGTCGACGGCCTCGCGGGCATGGTCGCCGTGACGGTCGCGACGTCGCTCCTCATGTGGTTCGTCGCCGGCGCGCTGCGCGTCGGCGGCCCCGAGCCGGTCTCCCGGGCCATCGCGAAGTCGACGGTGCTGAGGGTCATCGACGGCGCGATGCCCGACGGGACCTCGGCGCTGTTCGCGTCGTTCCGGCAGATGCTCGACCGAGAGGGCTTCCCGCAGGTCTTCCAGGGCATCCAGGCCGAGCCGATCACCCCCGTGGACCCGCCGTCGGCGGCCGTGACGAAGGCGCCGGGGGTCGTCAGGGCGGCGGCGTCGATCGTCAAGATCACCGGGGTCGCGCAGCAGTGCGGCCAGGTGCAGGAGGGCAGCGGGTGGGTCTCCGCGCCGGGACAGGTCGTCACCAACGCCCATGTCGTCGCCGGGTTGGGGGCGGTGTCGGTCCAGGTCCGCGGCACGGGGCAGGTCCTGGTCGGGCGGGTCGTCGTCTTCGACCCGCAACGGGACCTCGCGGTCGTCGATGTCCCGGGGCTGACCTCGCCCGCCCTCGGACTTGGCAGCCAGCTCGTCCGCGGTGACGACGCCGTCGTCGCCGGCTTCCCCGGAGGAGGCGCCTACGCCGTGGGTGCCGCCCGGATCCGCAGCCAGATCACGGCGACCGGTGCGGACATCTACGGCCAGGGCGGCACGGTGCGCCGGGTGTACTCGCTCAACGCCGTCGTTCGGCCCGGCAACTCGGGTGGGCCGTTGCTCGGCGTCTCCGGCCGTGTCGAGGGCGTCGTGTTCGCGCGGTCGCTCGACGATCCCCACACCGGCTACGCCCTCACGCTCGACGAGCTGCGGCCGATCCTCCAACGGGCCGTGGATGCGCATCGCCAGGTCTCGACCGGCGCGTGCGTCATCGGGTAGGTCAGCGCCGGTCGACGCCCGCCGGGCCGGGGCTCAGCGCTTGAGGGCGGCGATGGTCTGCTGGGCCTGGTCGATGGCCTTCTGGGGAGTCGGCTTGGCCTTCGTCAGGGCGTTCTTGCCGACGAGGGCGAGGACCCCCGCGATGAGGAGGAGCAGTGCGGTGACGATGAGGTAGCTCGCCCACTCCGGCAGCCAGATGGCGAGCACGGCCACGAGGGTGTGGAAGAGGAAGATCAGCGCGAGCAGCCCGACGAACGCCGCGCCGCCGAGCAGGCCCACGCCCATGCCCATCGTCTTGGCTCCGGCAGCCACCTCGGCCTTGGCCAGGGCGATCTCGCTGCGGACGATGCCCTCCACCTCGTGGCTCGCATCGGCGACGAGCTGGCCGATGGTGCGCTCCGGGGAGTCGGTCTCTGTTGCCATGGTGTGCGCCTCCGGGTCGCGTCGCGGGTCGGGGCCGTCCAGAGCCCCGTGCGTCGACTCTAGCGAGTCCGACTCTGCAGGGGAGCGGCTCTCCGGTCAACGACTCCGGTCGCCGGCTTGCGGCCCGGGTCAGCCGACGTCCTCCGGTATGCCGTCCCGGCCGTGGTCGCGCTGCTCCGCCTCCCAGATCCGCTCGTAGGCCCGGTTGCGTGTCCGGAGGACGACGGCCGCGAGGACCGCCGCGATGAGTGAGCCGGCCAGGACGGCGAGCCGGATGTGGGCGTCGCGGGCGGACTCCACCCCGAACGCGAGCTCGCCGACGAGGAGGGACACGGTGAACCCGATGCCGGTGAGGAGGGACAGCCCGGCCACGTCACTCCACGTCAGCCCCTCGGCCAGCTCGGCCCGGGTCAGCCGGGCCACGGCATACGTGCTCCCGAAGACACCGACCGTCTTGCCGACGACGAGCCCGACGACGACCGCGATGGCCGCCTCGTCGGCGACGGCCGCCGACAGACCCCCACCGACCACCGTCACCCCGGCGGCGAAGAACGCGAAGACGGGTACCGCCACGCCGGCCGACAGGGGCCGCATCCGGTGTTCGAAGCGGTGCGCGATGTCGGTCTCTCCGGAGTGGCTGCTCAGGGCGGAGACGCGCTCCTTGGGGCGAACCGGCACGACGAGCGCCAGCAGCACGCCGGCCACCGTTGCGTGTACCCCCGAGGCGTGGACCAGGGTCCAGGTGGCCGTTGCGAGCGGGAACAGGAGCCACCACCGGGTGATCCGGTGCTGGACGAGCCACCAGAAGGCGACGAGCGGCGCCAGGGCCAGCAGGAGGGGAACGGGCTGGAGCTCGCTGGTGTAGAACACGGCGATGATCGTGATGGCCACGAGGTCGTCGACGACGGCGAGGGTGAGCAGGAACGAGCGCAGCGCCGCCGGCAGGTGGGAGCCGAGGACGGCCAGCACCGCGAGGGCGAAGGCGATGTCGGTGGCAGCCGGGACGGCCCAGCCGCGCAAGCTCTCGGCGTCGCCTCCGAGCACGGCGACCGTCCCGAGATAGAAGGCGACCGGGAAGATGACCCCGCCGAGCGCCGCGACGACCGGCACCGCGGCCCGGGCGGGTGAGCGCAGCTCGCCGACGAGGAGCTCGCGCTTCAGCTCGAGGCCGGCGACGAAGAAGAAGATCGCGAGCAGGCCGTCGGCCGCCCACTGGCCGAGGGTGAGCGAGAGGTGGAGGGAGTCGGGCCCGACGGCGGTGTCCCGCAACGTCGCGTACCCGTCGCGCCACGGGGAGTTCGCCCAGGCGATGGCGAGGACGGCGGCACCGAGCAGGAGGGTGCCACCGATGGTCTCGGTGCGCAGGGCGTCGGCGACGAACTCGGTCTCGGCCCAGCTCGGGCGGCGGAGCAGACGGTTCCTGGGGGTGGGGCTCGGGGGCGCGGCGGTCATCGTCGGCTCCTTCGTCGGTTCGGCGGGTCGATGGGATGACCCGCAGTACTGCGGGTCCGCCGACCAGGCTTCCCGGCACACCGAAGGGCCCAGTCTAGCGGCGGGGGCGGCGCCCCCGGAGTTCACGTAACGGCCGTGGACCTGTCAGCGGATGTTCAGCCGTCTCGCAGACAAGGGGGCCAGCCTGGTGCCATGGTCACGAGCTGGCCGACCCGGCCGCTGGCCATCGCCCACCGGGGCGGAGCGGGTCTCGCCCCCGAGAACACGATGGCGGCCTTCGAGCATTCGGTCGCCCTCGGGCTGCGCCACCTCGAGACCGATCTGCGGGCCACCCGGGACCGTCGGCTCGCCCTGCTCCACGACGCGAGCCTGCACCGCGTCACCGGGCTGCGGATCGGCGTCCGGGACTGCCTGTGGTCCGACCTCGGCCGCATCCCCGTCTTCGGTTCCCACCCGGTCCCCTCGTTGCCCGAGCTGCTCGACGCCTTCCCCGATGTCGAGGTGTCGGTCGACCTCAAGGACCCGCGGGCCATCGAGCCGCTGGCGATGCTCCTGCGGCAGCGCCGCTACCGGGACCGGGTCTGGGTCGCCGGGACGCGGGACGCCTGGATCGGGCAGCTGCGGGACCTCGTCCCGACGGCCCGGGCTGCGCTGGGCTGGCGGTCCCTCGGGACGCTGGTGGCGGCCGCCCGGTTCGGACGTCGCGCACCGTCGCGGCTCCCGGACGCGGAGTTCGCCCACGCCCCGGCCCGGCTCCTCCGGGACGGTGGGACGCTGGCCCGGCTCGTCGAGATGGCCGCCACCCACGAGATCGGGGTCATTGCCTGGACCGTCGACGACCCGACGGTGATCGGGCGGCTCCTCGATGCGGGGGTGGCGGGGATCATCAGCGACCGGGCCGACGTGCTGCGCGAGGTGCTCATCGCCCGCGGCGAGTGGATCCCCATGGGGCGCACGCGTCGACGGGTCGCCGACGCCTGAGCCCGCGTCTCCCGCCCGTCCACCCCAGTGCGTCCACCCCAGGAGAACGGGGGGTATGCCGCGCGCCGGGTGGCGCGGCATACCCCCCGTTGCTGGCAGGGGCGGGGGATATCAGTCGCTGGAGGCCGCTCCGCTGGCCAGCCCCTTCTCGATGAGGCTCATGACGGCGGAGTCGGCAAGGGTGGTGACGTCACCGATCTGACGGTTCTCGGCGACGTCCTTGAGGAGGCGGCGCATGATCTTGCCGGACCGCGTCTTCGGCAGCTCGGGGACGATCATGATCTGGCGCGGCTTGGCGATCGGGCCGATCTCGTGTGCCACGTGGTTGCGCAGGACCTGGACGAGGTCCTCGCCGACCTCCGCGTCGTGGTGGTCCTCCTGACGGAGGATGACGAAGGCGACGACGGCCTGACCGGTCATGTCGTCGCTCGCCCCGACGACGGCCGCCTCGGCGACCTTCGGGTGCGACACGAGGGCCGACTCGATCTCGGTCGTGGAGAGGCGGTGGCCCGAGACGTTCATGACGTCGTCGACCCGGCCGAGGAGCCAGATGTTGCCGTCGGCGTCGTACTTGGCGCCGTCGCCGGCGAAGTAGTACTCCGGTCCGAACCGGCTCCAGTAGGTCTCCTTGTAGCGCTCGGGGTCGCCCCAGATGCCGCGCAGCATCCCCGGCCACGGCTTGGTCAGCACGAGATAGCCGACCTTCTCCGTCTCGGTCAGCGGCTCGCCGAGGTCGTCGAGGATCTCGGCGCTGACGCCCGGGATGGGCCGCTGAGCCGACCCGGGCTCGAGGTTGGTGACGCCCGGCAGCGGGCTGATCATGATCGCGCCCGTCTCGGTCTGCCACCAGGTGTCAACGATCGGGCACCGACCGCCGCCGATGTTCTTGTGGTACCAGAGCCAGGCCTCGGGGTTGATCGGCTCGCCGACCGAGCCGAGCAGCTTCAGGCTCGAGAGGTCGAAGTTCGCCGGGATGTCAGCGCCCCACTTCATGAAGGTGCGGATGGTCGTCGGCGCGGTGTAGAGGGTCGTCACGCCGTACTTCTGGATGATCTCCCACCAGCGACCCTGGTGGGGGGTGTCCGGCGTGCCCTCGTACATGACCTCGGTCGCGCCGTTGGCCAGCGGCCCGTAGATGATGTAGGAGTGCCCGGTCACCCAGCCGACGTCGGCGGCACACCAGAACACATCGCTCTCGGGGTGGACGTCGTGGACCACGGAGTTGGTGAACGCCACCTGGGTGAGGTAGCCGCCGGTGGTGTGGAAGATGCCCTTCGGCTTCCCCGTCGTGCCCGAGGTGTAGAGGATGAACAGCGGGTGCTCGCTGTCCATCGGCTGGGCCTCGTGGGTCTCGGACTGGCCGTCGACGACGTCGTGCCACCAGATGTCGCGGCTGTCGTCCCAGGCGACCTCCTGGCCCGTCCGCTTGACGACGAGGACCTTCTCGATCGGGCTGCCCTCGATGGACACCGCGGCGTCCACGGCCTCCTTCATCGGCACGGTCTTGCCCCGGCGGAACTGGCCGTCCGAGGTGATGACGATCTTGGCCTCTGCGTCGTCGATGCGGGTGTGCAGGGCCTCGGCGGAGAACCCGCCGAAGACGACCGAGTGCGGGGCGCCGATCCTGGCGCACGCGAGCATGGTGAAGGCCGTCTCGGGGATCATCGGCATGTAGATCATGACCCGGTCGCCCTTGCGCACGCCGAGGGACTCCAGGGCGTTGGCGGCCTTGCAGGTCTCGCGCAGCATGTCGGAGTACGTCAGGACCCGCGTGTCGCCGCCCTCACCCTCGAAGTAGATCGCGACCCGGTCGCCGTTGCCGGCCTCGACGTGCCGGTCGAGGCAGTTGTAGGCGACGTTGAGCTCGCCGCCGACGAACCACTTGGCGAAGGGCGCGTCACTCCAGTCGAGGGCCTGGTCGAAGTCCTTGCTCCAGGTGAGTCGCTGCCGGGCCTGCTTGGCCCAGAACTCCGGCCCGTCGGCAGCGGCCTCGTCATACAACGCCGCCGTGCCGTTGGCCTGCGCCGCGAAGCCCTCGGGAGGTGGGAAATCATGGCCCTGCGGCTGGCTGGACACGTTCTCGTCGGTCACGGCTTCCTCCTCGTTGAGCGAACCGATGGGGCGCACCGGAAAGTACGGCGCGCCGCGTGATAGCAACACAAGCGGCATAGCCTGTGAGGAGCAACACACTTCCCTGAGTCTCTCGACAGGCGGGCCCTCCCTGCGACGAGCGGCGGGTGTGGGCCGCTTACCTGAACAGAGTGACCAGCGGAGCGCGCCCGGGGTGGGCGGACGGTGGCCGGGTTGCGCACGGGGCTGGACAAGGGTTCCGTATCGGTATCCCACCATGGTTGCCTGATGTGGCCCAGGTCACGACTCAGGCCACGCGGAGGTGTCATCGATGTTCGAGGAAGGCCAGCTCTACTCGCCCGTCACCCAGGGTGAGGACGGCTCGGTCCAGGTCCACCTGGGAGAGAGCCACCCCGGGTTCACCGACCCGGCATACCGCGAGCGTCGCGGTGAGATCGCGGCGGCGGCGCTCGCCTGGGCTCCCGGCCGGCCGTCGCCCCGGATCGACTACACCGAGGCCGAGCACGACATCTGGCGGCTCGCCTCGCGCGAGCTCGCCCCCAAGCACGACAAGCGGGCGCACAGCGAGTACCTCCGGGCCAAGGCCGCGCTGGACCTGCCGGCCGACCACGTGCCGCAGCTCGACGAGGTGACCGCACGGCTGCGCCCGCTCACCGGCTGGTCCTACGTCACGGCCCCGGGCCTGGTCGAGCTGCGCGAGTTCTACTCCTCGCTGGGGGAGCGGACCTTCCACTCGACGCAGTACCTCCGGCACCCGAGCGAGCCGCTCTACACCCCCGAGCCGGACATCATCCACGAGGTCATCGGCCACGCGAACCAGCTCGCCAGCCCGCGGTTCGCCGCCATCACCGAGGCCGCGGGCCTGGCGGCCCGGCGGGTCGAGACCGCGCAGGCGCTGCAGTTCGTCGCCGACGTCTTCTGGTTCTCGATGGAGTTCGGCGTGGCGACCGAGGACGGTGAGCCCAAGGCCTACGGGGCCGGGATCCTCTCGAGCTTCGGCGAGATGGACGAGTTCGTCGAGGTGGAGCACCGGCCGCTCGACCTGCTCGCCATGGGCACCCTCGACTACGACATCACGAGGTACCAACCGGTGCTGTTCTGCGCCGACTCCCTCGACCAGCTGGAGGATGTCGTCGGCGGGTTCTTCGACACCGTCGGTGACGATACGGTCGCCCGGATGCTCGGCGCTCCCGTCTGACGGCAGGGGCGCCTCAGGCGACGTTGCTGCGGGGGCTGCGCACGACGGGGCGGCCGGTCCGCTCCCAGCCGCTGGTGCCGCCGTTCACCGACCAGGCGTTGTACCCGGCGGCGACGAGCTGTGCGGTGACCCGCAGGCTGCGGTTGCCGCTGTCGCAGATGACGTAGACGCGGGCCGCCCGAGGGAGCTCGTGGAGGCGACGGGGGACGTCGTCCACGGGGACGAGACGTGCACCGGGGACGTGGCCCCCGACGTACTCGTGCGGCTCGCGGACATCGATGGTGCACGCGCCGTCGGCGCGGGCGGCGGCGAAGGCGTCGGTCGTGACTTCACGCATGGGGACGGCTGCTCCTGGGTGATGATGGGTGAGGGACGGTCCGGGCAACGGCGACCCCAAGGGGAAATACCCCCTGGGGTATGCTGCACAGCATAGCAAGGGCGTCGCCGGGTCACTCGGCTCGGGCGTTCGCGACCGACCGGCCATGCCTCGTGGCGTGGCGGGAACCGCAGAGGAAGGCCTTGATGATGCTCGGGAGCTTCGCCACCTGGACCCGACGGCGCTGGGTCGTCGCGGCCACCCTCCTGCCGGTGCTCGCGGTCGCCTTCACGCTCTCGGCTCCGGCGCTGCCGCCGTGGACCGCCCTGGGGTGGTGGGCCGGTCTGGTCCTGGCGGCCGGGGTAGGCTCCCTCGTCCTCGCGAGCTACGTTCCGCTTGTCGGGCGGGGCCTCGACCTGGGGTGCACCCCGTGCGCCGCCGTATCCGGAGTGACCCTGCTCGGCGCCGTGCTTGCGTTCGGAACCTACGGCGCGAGCGCCAGCGCCCCCATGCTCGCCGTCGTCGCCACCGGCTTCGGCCTCATGCAGCGGGTCACCCAGGCGGCCAGCTGTGCCACTCCCGTTCGGCCCGGCGCGGTTGCCCGCAGTGCCGAGGCGGAGCCGTCGGTCCCGTCGGTCCCGTCGGCTCAGACGGACGCGCGCGGCGAGACCCCGATGGGCCCGCGGCGCCCCTGACGCCCCGGGGATGAGTCAGCGGCGGTCGCGGAGCCAGGTGCTCCGCGACCGCCGCTGGTCTGGGTCGGTGTGCCGCTCAGGTCAGCGCGGGAACACCGGGAACACGACCTTCTTGGCCGTGTTGTTCATGACTCCTGCCGCGGCGCCGTACCACGCAAGCGCGGCCGTGACGAGTCCGAGGTAGCCGCCCAGCTTGGTCACGCCCGAGGAGCCGCCGAGCTCGCCGATGGTCAGGGCGAGGAAGGTGAGCGTCAGGACGCTGAAGACGAGGATCAGCACGCCGTTGGTGCGGAACGCGGCGAGCAGCATGATCCCGGTGAAGATCGTCCAGCTGAGGAGGTACCAGCCGACTCCCTTGGATGCGTCCGCCCCGGCCCCGCTGAGGTCGGTGTGTGCGACGAGGTACCAGAAGGAGAGCCAGAACGCTCCGTAGGAGGTGAAGGCGACGGCACCGAAGGTGTTGCCCTTCGCGAACTCCCACATGCCGGCCAGGAGCTGGGCGATGCCGCCATAGAAGAGGGCCAGCCCGAGGACGACGACCTCAACGCTCTTGGGGATCCAGCCCGCGTTGACGCTGGACAGGAAGAACGTCGTCATCGCGAAGGCCGCCAGTCCGAGTGGGCCCGGGTCCGCGAAGCCTGCCCCGACGGTGGGGGCCGGCGCCTCTGAGGTCTGTGCTGCCACGGTGGAGTCCTCTCACTATCGCCCGATCCGTCGACGGTGACGGGCGGGTCCGTGGCCGAATCTGACAGTCACCGGGGGCGGCAACAACCGTCGCGGCGGGTGGAAGCGGCGACCGCTCGCGAAACGTTGACGGGCGGCGGGACCGCCCACGACGAGCGGTCGGTTCCCTGCGCTCAGCGGCGTGGCCGGGGGGTGGGGACGGCGTACCCCTGTGGTTCAGGTCACACGGCTGGGGGCGAGCGACCCCGGGGCCGCCGCCGCGGGGTTTCGGGGACATGATGGGGGCATGCGAGCACTCGTGAAGACGCAGCCCGGCCCCGGACTCGAGCTGCTGGACGTTCCCGAGCCGGCCTGCGGCGACAAGGACGTCAAGATCCGGGTGCAGCGGGCGGGGCTGTGCGGGACCGACCTTCATCTGCTCCGGTGGGACGACTGGGCGGCCGCGACGGTCAGTCCGCCGATGACCATCGGCCACGAGTTCTTCGGGGAGGTCGTCGAGGTCGGCGTCGACGTCACGCACGTCGCGGTCGGTGACAAGGTCTCCGGCGAGGGGCACATCGTCTGCGGGACCTGCCGGAACTGCCGGGCCGGCCGACGGCACCTGTGCATCCACACCGTGGGCGTCGGGGTCAACCGGGACGGCGCGTTCGCCGACTACGTCGTGATCCCCGCGACGAACGCCTGGGTCCAGCCCGCGGACCTCGACCCGGACCTCGGCGCGGTCTTCGACCCCCTCGGCAACGCGACCCATACCGCGCTGCAGTGGCCCGTCGTCGGCGAGGACGTCGTCATCACCGGTGCCGGCCCGATCGGGGTGATGGCCACGGCGATCGTCCGGCACGCCGGGGCCCGCCGGATCGTCGTCACCGACATCAGCGACGAACGCCTCGCCCTGGCCAAGGCGGCCGGGGCCGACCTCACCGTCAACGTGGGAGCCGGCGCCACCCTGGGCGACGCGCAGCACGAGCTCGGCATGCTCGAGGGCTTCGACATCGGGCTCGAGATGTCCGGCGTCCCGTCGGCGCTCACCGAGATGCTCGACAACCTCAACCACGGGGCTCGGGTCGCGATGCTCGGACTTCCCAAGGACCCGTATGCGGTCGACTGGAGCCGGGTCATCACGCACATGGTCACCCTCAAGGGGATCTACGGCCGGGAGATGTTCGAGACGTGGTACCTCATGGGCTCGATGCTCGCGACATCGAGCGAGCTTCGTGCGGCGGTCCGGTCGGTCATCACCGACCGTTTCCCCGCGCAGGAGTGGGAGAAGGCGTTCGAGGCGACGGCCTCAGGACGCGGCGGCAAGGCCGTCCTCGACTGGAGCTGACCTGGGTGGCCTCGCCTGGCCCGGTTTGCCTGACCTGGGTGGCCTCGCCTGACCCGGCTTGCCCGACCAGCCGGGCCCGGCGCGGTCGCTCAGCAGAGGTTGGTTGACTCAGCACAGGTTCCGCCTTCTGCTACGTCCTCCAACCTCTGCTAGCAGAGGTTGGAGGAACGGGGCGGGGCGGGTAGGCCGCGGGAGAGGCGGGGCGGGTAGGCCGCGGGGGGCGGCGGGGCGAGGGGCGGCATACGCTGGCGAGCGGCGCCCCTCCCCACCACCGAGGGGGCGGGACGAACCCACCACGAGCGGGAGGCGAGATGTACGGGTCGGTCAGGGATCAGCTGGCGACGGCGCTTGACGAGATCGAGGAGGCCGGGCTCACCAAGCGCGAGCGGCTCCTGACGACGCCGCAGTCGGCGCACATCGGGACGACCGTCGGGGAGTCGCTCAACTTCTGCGCGAACAACTACCTCGGGCTCGCCGACCACCCCGACGTCGTCGCTGCGGCCAAGGGGGCGCTGGACAGGTGGGGCTTCGGGATGGCGTCGGTCCGGTTCATCTGCGGGACGCAGGTGCAGCACGACGAGCTCGAGAACCGGCTCGCCGAGTTCCTCGGGACGGACGCGACGATCCTCTTCTCCTCGTGCTTCGACGCCAACGGCGGGGTGTTCGAGGTCCTCTTCGGCGAGGACGACGCGATCATCTCCGACGAGCTCAACCACGCCTCGCTCATCGACGGCATCCGGCTGGCCAAGGCGCGGCGCTACCGCTACAGGAACGCCGACATGGAGGACCTGCGTGCCCAGCTCGTGGCTGCCGCCGCGGCGGGGAGCCGGCGGCGGGTCGTCGTCACCGACGGCGTGTTCTCCATGGACGGGTCGTACGCCCCGCTCGACCAGATCTGCGACCTCGCCGACGAGTTCGAGGCCATGGTGCTCGTCGACGACTCGCACGCGGTCGGCTTCGTCGGGGCGCACGGGCGCGGGACGCCGGAGCTGTTCGGGGTGTCCGACCGGGTCGACATCCTCACCGGAACGCTCGGCAAGGCCCTCGGTGGCGCGTCGGGCGGTTACGTCGCCTCGCATCGCGAGGTCGTCGACCTGCTCCGTCAGCGGGCCCGGCCCTACCTCTTCTCGAACTCGGTGGCCCCCTCGGTCGTCGCCGGGTCGCTGGCCGCCCTCGAGCTCGTCGCATCCTCCGACGAGGCGCGTGAACGGCTTGGGGCCAACACCGTCCTGTTCAGGGAGCTCATGACGCGGGCCGGGTTCGAGCTGGTGCCGGGGAGCCATCCCATCACGCCGGTGATGTTCCCCGGCGAGGACGGCGCGCGCCGGGCCGGCCAGATCGCCGACCACATGCTCCGCGACGGGGTCTACGTCATCGCGTTCTCCTTCCCGGTCGTGCCACGCGGCAAGGCGCGGATCCGGGTGCAGCTCTCCGCCGCTCACTCCGAGGATGACGTCCGGGCCTGCGTCGACGCGTTCGTGGCGGCTCGTGCCGCCGTGGCCTGACGCCGAGCGTGGGCAGGCGGCCGCGCGTGGGCTGGCCGCCGAGAGCCGAGGTCAGTCGAGGACACGCGACCGGCTGAGGGCGATCCGCTCGGGGGTGTGCAGGCGCACCATGATCCGCGACGCCGAACCGGGGACCCGCCCCGGTGTCGCGAGCGAGACGAGGACCGCGACCAATGCCGCCAGCGGGGTGGCCCAGGCCGCCGGGTTGGCCAGGAGAGCGCCGGGCCAACCGGGGAGGCCGTCGGCGACGATCGTGACGCCGACGGCCACCGCCGCGGACACGCCGCCGACGACGAGTCCGGCGGCGGCACCGACGGTGCTCAGCCGCCGCCACCACACGCCGAGGATCAGCAGCGGCGCGAACGTCGCCGCGGCCACCTCGAAGGCCAGCCCGACCGTCGTCGCGAGGCCGATGGGCTGGGTCACTCGGCTCACGGCATACGGCACGAGGACGGCGAGGAGGGAGGCGACCCGGAAGCCGGCGACGCTCGACGCGTCGCCGCCGGTCAGCCGGGCGAGGGCGGGCCGCAGGAGGTCCTGGTCCACGACACCGGTCACCGACATCGCCAGCCCCGAGGCCGTCGACAGGAACGCCGCGAACGCCCCGCCCGCGAGCATCGCGGTGAGGATGTCGCCGCCGATCCCGTCGACGACGAGCCCGGGCAGCCGGAGCACGATCGAGTCGGACCGGACGCCGGGTGGCAGGGTCGGCAGATGGAGCCGGCCGAGGACGCCGTAGATGGGCGGCAGGATGTAGAAGATGCCGAGCAGGCCGATGACCGAGACCGTCGTCCGCCGAGCGGCGACCCCGTCGGGGTTGGTGTAGTAGCGGACGATGACGTGCGGCAGGCCCATCGTGCCCAGCGAGAGGGCCAGGACGGTCGAGTAGGTCCGGTAGACGGGATGGTCCTGCGGCCCCAACGGGGTGAGGGGGATGTGCCAGGAGGTGTTCGCGACCGCGGGGTGCGGCGCTCCCGAACGCAGCCACAGCGCGAGCAGCACGAACGCCGGCACGGCGAGCGCGGTGAGCTTGATCCAGTACTGGACGGCCTGGACGACGGTGATCGACTTCATGCCGCCGGCGCCCACGGCGAGGCCGACGACGATGGTGACGACGAGGGCGCCGACCCAGGAGGGTGCGTTCGTGACGATGGATAGGGCCAGGCTCGCGCCCTGGAGCTGGGGCACGAGGTAGAGCCAGCCGATCGAGACGACGAGCGCCGACGACATGAGCCGCAGCACCCGCGACTCGAGGCGGGCCTCGGCGAAGTCGGGGAGGGTGTAGGCCCCCGACCGGCGCATCGGGGCGGCCACCATGACGAGCAGCACGAGATAGCCCACGGTGTAGCCGACCGGCAGCCAGAGCATGTCGACGCCGCGGTCATAGATGAGCCCGGCGACCCCGAGGAAGGACGCGGCCGAGAGGTACTCGCCACCGATCGCCGAGGCGTTGAGCCGGGGGGAGACCGCTCGGCCGGCGACGTAGAAGTCGCTCGTCGCCCGCGACAGCCGCAGGCCGAACCCGCCCAGGGTGAGGGTCGTCAGGCAGACGAGAACCACGGCGACGAGGCTGAGCGGCTCGCTCATCGGTGCCGCGCCCGGGCCGGCGAGGTGATCACGCGGTCACGACCGCCCGACGACATCGCTGAACTCGGCCTCGATCCGCTCCGACGCCCGGACGTACCACCGGGCGAGGCCGGCGACGACGGGATAGACGGCGACCCCGAGGGCAAGCCAAGGGAAGGGGATGCCCCAGAACGCCAGGTTCTTGGTCGACGGCACGAGGAGGATGAGCAGGGGGAGTCCGCCGATGGCGACGGCGGCGGTGCCGAGGACGAGCAGACCGAGTCGCAGCTGGGCGCGCATGAGCCCCCGAAGATAGACGCCGCCGAGCTCGGTCTGCTCGTCGAGGTCGTGGGCGATCGGCCGGGCGCTCGGTGCGATGCCGCCGCGGCGCGAGCTGGTCACCCGGACCCGCTGCGGGGGACCGGTCGGGTTGGACACCTCAGTCCTCCGGCACTCGCCAGTCGGCGATGGGCCGGCGCAGCAGCGTGTCGCGCAGCTCCTTGGTATGCCGCCTGCTCACCCCGAGCTCGACCTCGCCGACGACGACCGAGCACCGCCCGTGGTCCATGTGGACCTCCTGAACGTGCGGGAGCGCGACGAGCGTGCTGCGGTGGATGCGGACGAACCCGTGCTGCGCCCACTTCTCCTCGAGAAGGCTCAGCGGGACGCGGACGAGGTGGGAGCCGGTGTCGGTGTGCAGCCGCGCGTAGTCGCCGTGGGCCTGCGCGTAGCGGATCTGGCTGCGGCTGATGAACCGGGTCACCCCGCCGAGCTCGACCGGGATCGTCTCGTCGTCGATCGTGGCTGCGCCGCCGACGGTGCCCGGCATACCCGCGTCGCCGTTCTGGCTCTTCGCCACGACGCGCCGCACCGCCTCGGCGAGCCGGTCGGCGCGTACGGGCTTCATGACGTAGTCGGTCGCGGCCAGGGCGAAGGCGTCGACGGCATGACGGTCGTGAGCGGTGACGAAGACGACCTGCGGGCGCTCGCTGAACTTGGCGATGACCCGGGCCAGGGCCATCCCGTCGAGGCCGGGCATCGAGATGTCGCTGAAGACGACGTCGATCTCTCGGGAGTCGAGGACCTGGAGGGCCTCGGTGCCGCTCTGGGCGGTGATGACCTCGCCGATCCGCTCGTCACGGCCGAGGAGGTAGCCCAGCTCCGAGAGAGCAGGCGCCTCGTCGTCGACGACGAGGGCCGTGAGATGGCCGACGTTGGTCATGTGGTGCAGGGTACGACGAACGACCCCCACCGGTCAGCCCTCTCGCAGGACCGGTCACCGGGTGAGATGCGCCGGTCGGCCGCGCCTCAGGGCGTGGCGTGGACCCCGGGGGCGAACTTCGGCACCCGGAAGGACACCCGGGTGCCCGCGCCCGGCGCCGTCTCGACGACGAGGCCGAAATCGTCGCCGTAGACCTGCCGCAGCCGCGCGTCGACGTTGCCCAGGCCGATCGAGTCCGAGCCGTGGACGCCGTCGAGGATGCGTCGGATCTGCTCGGGGTCCGAGCCGATCCCGTCGTCCTCGATCCCGATCTCGGCCTCGGCGCCCCTGTCGAGGGCGGTGATGCTGAGGTGGCCGATCCCCTCCTTGCCGGCCAGGCCGTGCCGGACGGCGTTCTCGACCAGGGGCTGCACGGCGAGGTACGGCACGGTGACCGCCAGCACCTCGGGGGCGATGAGCAGCGAGATCTCGAGCCGGTCGCCGAACCGCGCCTGCTCCAGAACGAGGTAGCGCTCGACGTTGCGCAGCTCCTCCGCCAGCGTGGTGAACGGCCCGCCCCGGCGCAGGGCGTACCGGGTGAAGTCCGCGAAGTCGATGAGCAGGTCGCGGGCCCGTTCGGGGTCGGTCCGGACGAAGGAGGCGATGGCCGCGAGGCTGTTGTAGATGAAGTGCGGGCTGATCTGGGCTCGCAGCGCCCGCAGCTCCGCCTCCATCGCCTGGGTCCGGGTCCTGCCGAGCTCGGCGAGCTCGAGCTGGGCGGACACCCAGTCGGCGACCTCCTCGGTCGCCCGGACCAGTCCCGGGGAGGCCTGGTGCGTGTATGCCGTCAGCGTGCCGACGACGACGTCGTCGGTGACGAGCGGCGCCGTCACGGCGCTGCGGACGGGGCAGTCGAGGTCGGCGCAGGCGACATCGCCCGCCCCACGGACGGAGGTGCGCCCGGTCGAGCGCGTCTCGCCGGCGAGGGCGTACGCCTGCCGGCGGTGGTGGTCGGCGGCGCCGTTCCAGCTGAGGAGTCCAGCGCCGTCGCAGATCGCGAGCGAGGTCGCTCCCAGCATGGCGAGCAGATGCTTGCCGGCCTTGTCGGCACCTTCCAGGGTCAGGCCCCCGGCGAGCGGCCGCGCGGCAAGGGACGCGGTGTGGAGCGTCGCGTACGTCGCCCGGTCGACCTCGGAGATGAAGCCGCGTCGGCGGCTGCGGCGGACGAGGTAGAGGACGAACCCGAGAAGGAGCAGCGAACCACCCACGACGATGGCCGTCGGCGGGTGGAAGCTGCGGTACATGGCCGAAGCCTAGGGTCTGGTAGACCTGCGGTCATGACGGAGTTCGACGACGCGGTGGCCCTCGGCGGGCAGCCAGGGGCCGAGCGGACCGCTCGGCTCGACGAGGGGTGGGTGGTCGGCTCGGCCGTCAACGGCGGCATCCTCACGGCTCTGGCCGTGGCCGCGATGCAGCAGGCGGTCGAGGTCGCCGGGGGGCACGGCGACCCCCTCGTCTTCAGCGCCTACTTCCTCTCGGCTGCGCAGCCCGGACCTGCCCGGTTCCATACCGAGGTCCTGCGGACCGGGCGGTCGATGTCGAGCGCCGCCGTGGCCGTCACCCAGGGCGACGGCGACGCCGAGGTCGGCCGGATGCGGGTGCTGGCCACCTTCGGCGACCTCGACGCCCAGTCGGCGCCGGTCTGGCGCTCGGCGCGACCGCCGGAGCTGCCGGATCCGGACTCGTGCATGCCGGCCAGCAGGGGCGTCGCCGAGTTCGCCCGCAAGATCCACCTCCTCGACCGGCTTGACCTGCGCATCGACCCGAGCACCGCCGGCTGGGCCATCGGCCGGCCCTCCCTGGAGGGCCGGATCCGAGCCTGGATCCGCTTCGCGGACGGGCGCGAGCCGGATGCGGCGAGCCTGCCCTTCTTCCTCGACGCCCTCATGCCCGTGGCGTTCGACCTGGGGGCGCTGGGTTGGGCGCCGACGATCGAGCTGACCGGGCATGTCCGCAGCCGCCCCGCGCCGGGCTGGCTGCGGGTGCAGCTGAGCACCCAGAACGTCATCGGCGGCCTCCTCGAGGAGGATGCCGTCATCTGGGACAGCACCGGCGCGGTCGTCGCGCAGTCCCGCCAGCTCGCCGGCGTGCGGATGCCCGAGGAGCCGAGGGAGGCTCGGTGACCGACGTCGTCGCCGCGGTCGGGGCGCTGTCGCGGCTGCCCGGCATACCGGAGCACATCGACACCGCCCGGGAGGCGTGCACCCGGCTGCGCTGGCACGAGGGGCTGCGTCGCCGCATCCCGGAGGCGGCCGCGGAGTCCCGGATTCGGGGGGCTTGGGCGAGCGGTGACCTCGACGGTGCCCGGACCTCGCTCGAGATCGTCCGCGACGTCATCCGGGGGGCCGTGGCGTGGAGCGACCCGCCGGACCCGGTCGAGCGGGTCATGCGGGGTGTGGTGGCCGCGACGGCGGAGTCCGAGCGGGTGGAGACGCTTCTCACTCGCGCGCCGCTGCAGGCGTTCGCCCGCCTGCACATGGCGGCCGCCGCCGGGCTGGCCGACGACGACCAGCTCGGGCGGCCGCGGACCGAGCTCGAGCCGTGCCGTGAGCTCGTCGACCTCGGCGCCCCGCCGCCGGCGGACGAGGCGCTGGAGCGGCTGGCGCTCCTCGGCGATCTCCTCGTCGGCGCCGCGGAGCTGCCGGCGCTCGTCGTCATCGCGGTCGTCCACGCCGAGATCGCCACGGTGCGGCCGTTCGTCCGCGCCAACGCCGTCGTCGCCCGCGCCGTGGAACGCGCCGCGGTCCACGCGCTCGGCCTCGACCCTACCGGGGTGGCGGTGCCGGAGGCCGGCCACCGAGCGCTCGGCGCCACGGCCTATCTCGGGGCGCTCGCGGCATACCGGACGGGGACCCCGGACGGGGTCTCACTGTGGATCGCTCACTGCGCCAAGGCAATTCGTGCCGCGGCCGCCGAGGGCGAAGTGGTGGCCGACGCCGTCCGCGTGGGGCGGTTGGCCTGAGGTTGTCAAGGGCCTGTGAGTTTCTCAGTCTTATTTCTCAATCCCTGGCGCTGTGCCCCGGGCAGGAGTAGAAACGGAGGTGCCGAGGAAGCCGACCTCCGGGCCGACGGAACCGGTGTCGAGAGTGAGCGGAAGAGGTACCCACGCGCGGGCAGTCCACTGATGGACCGATCGCGGCGGGCTTGCCCCACCGCGACGACGGCACAAGGAGCACGCCTGGTCGCCTCGGAAGCTCACGACTCGGTGGCGCCTCCCCCGGTGTGCCGGGTGAGGCGCCGTCGATGTGCGGGGTTACCCCCGGTCGGTACACGGAGGCTACCCCCGGTCGCATCGGCAAGGGGAATCTCTCCTGAACTGGGAGGGATGTAGGAATTTTCTGAGACAACGCCCTGTCGACTTGCGTGAGCGGGTTCTCTGCGTGACGATTAAGGAGTTCGCTCCCCTTCGGGGTTGAGCGAGGGCGGACCGGCTTCTCCCCCCCGGAGCTCGGCTCGTCGATGGCCCCGGTTGTCCCCCCGACCGGGGCCGTCCTATACCCACCCACGGTCTGCGTCGTGTCGGTCTGCGTCGTGTCGGTCTGCGTCGCGTCGCCCCGGCGGGGGGACCCCGCCCCCGACCGGGGTCGCCGGAGGCCGTCCACAGGTGGGCCGTTGACCGGCGAGTCATCCACAGGTTGCCTCGCTCGGCTGCCGCGCGCCCCGTGGAGGAGCGCAGGGTGGCGACATGGTGAGCGCGGTGGTCGGGGTCATGGGTGCCTCCGGGGGGCTGGGTGCATCGACCCTGGCCGCCGCGCTCGCCCGCCGGTTCGCGGCCCGGCGGGCGAGCGCGGCGCTCGTCGACGCAGACCTCGCCGGGGGTGGGATCGACGTCACCGTGGGCATCGAGCACCTCCCCGGCCTGCGCTGGGCGGACCTCGTCGACCTGCGCGGTCCCGTCGACGGAGCCGGTCTGCTCGCAGCCCTGCCACTCGACCGCGGTGTCCGCCTCCTGTCCGCCGGCCGGGGTGGTGCCCCGGCGAGCGGCTCGCCCGACCCGGCGACCAGGCTCGAGGTGCTCGGGGCGCTGGCCGCGCTCGGGCCCGTCGTCATCGACATCCCCCGGGCCGCTCCGGACCGGGACGCGCTCCTCGGCGCCTGCGACGATGTCGTCCTGCTGTGCGGTACGCACGTCCGGGGCCTCGCCGATGCCGACGCGCTCGTCGAGGCACTGCTCGACGAGCCGGTCCATCCCGTCCGGAACCTGCACCTCGTCACGCGCGGCCCGCGGGTCCGGTCCGACCTCGCGGCGGTGGTCGAGAGCCACCTCGGGGTCCCCCACGTGGTCCATCTCGCCGACGACGCCAGGGTCGCCCGGTCGGGCGAGCGGGGCGAGTGGCCAGGGCGGCGGCATACGACGATGGTCGCCGCCGACGCCATCCTCGACGCGGTCCAGTCCGCGCCACTGGGGCAGGCGTCGTGACGGTGGGCCTGCCGGGGCGATGGGCGGGGGCCGTCGAGGGCGCGATCCGCCAGGGTGTGCCCCCGACGGCGCCGGGGCTGGCCCGCCTCGCCGACGGCGACCGGGCCCGACTCGGGACGGCCGGGGTGGTCGACGCCGCGGGCCGGGCTGCCAGCGCCCTGCTCGGCGTGGGCCCGCTCGAACCGCTGGTGGCCGATCCCGCGGTCACCGACGTCCTGGTCAACGGCGACGGCTCGGTGTGGCTCGACCGCGGCGAGGGGCTGGAGCCCTCCGACATCGCCGTCGGCGACGTCCGAGCGCTGGCGACGCGACTGGCCGGCCAGGCGCGCCGCCGGCTCGACGACGCCCAGCCGTGGGTCGATGGGCTGCTTCCGTCCGGGCTCCGGCTCCATGCGGTCCTTCCCCCGGTCGTCGACCACGGTGCCCACATCAGCCTGCGGGTGGCCCGCCACCATCCCCGCGGCGTCGATGGGCTGCTGGCCCTCGGTGCCGTCGACCCGTCGACCGCGCACGTGCTCCGCAGGCTGGTGGCGGCGCGGGTCGCGTTCGTCGTCACCGGCGGGACCGGGGTCGGGAAGACGACGGTCCTCGGCGCCCTCCTCGCCGAGTGCGCCCCGGCCGAGCGGATCGTCATCGTCGAGGACGTGCGCGAGCTCGACCCCGACCATCCGCACGTCGTCCATCTCCAGGGGCGTGCGCCCAACGTCGAGGGGGTCGGGGGGATCACCATGGTCGACCTGGTTCGGCAGGCGCTGCGGATGCGGCCCGATCGGCTCGTCGTGGGGGAGGCCCGGGGCGCCGAGGTGCGCGAGCTGCTCACCGCCCTCAACACCGGTCACGAGGGTGGCTGCGGCACGGTCCATGCCAACGGGGTCGAGGAGGTCCCAGCGCGCTTCGAGGCGCTGGCGGCCCTGGCGGGTATGCCGCGTGCGGCGGTCCACGCCCAGCTGCGCGGAGCGGTGCGGGTCGCCGTCCATCTGCGTCGGCGGGGGCGGCTGCGCTACGTCGCCGAGCTCGGTGTGCTCCGACCGGGGAGCCAGGGCGGCGTCGACGTCGCCCCAGCCCTGCACGTCACGCCCAGCGAGACGGCTGCGTGGGCCGTCCACCGTGGGCCCGGCTGGGGCGAGCTCGACGGCCTTCTCGGCGGGGTCGGCCGGTGACCGGCGTCGCCCTCGCCGCCGGCCTGGCGGCGGTCGCCGGGGTGCTCGCGTGGCCGGTCGGCAGGTCGCATCGGCCCTCCGAAGGCCGGGGCGGGGCCGCGCGTGGATCGTGGTGGCGTCGTTCACGACGGAGGGCACCGTCCGGTGCGCCAGGGGCGGGGGTGGCCGAGTTCGCCGAGCTCGTCGCGTTGGGGCTCGAGGCCGGGTTGCCGCCGGGTGATGCGGCGGAGCTGGCCATCGCTGCCGGTGGTGCCGGCCGGCCGCCCGACCGCTCGCTCGCCAGGCTTCGGGAGGCCGTCACCGGGGCTCGCGCCGAGGGGACCTCGATCGGGGCTGCCCTGGCCCAGGCCGGCGACGGTCCGGACCCGGCAGGCCGGGCCGCGGCCGCAACGGCGGCGCCGCTGGCCTTCCTCGGCGCGGCGTGGTCGCTCACCGACGACCTCGGCGCGCCCGCGGCCGGGGCGGCCCGCACCTGTGCCGCCGTCTTGCGCGCCCGAGCCGCGGCCGAGGCTCGGCGCCGGGTCGTGGCGGCCGGGCCGCACGCGTCGATGTGGCTGCTGACGCTGCTTCCGCTCGCCGGGCCGCTCGTCGGCGTCGTGCTCGGTCTGCCGTTGGGTGTGCTCTACGGGCGTCGGCCGGCGGCGCTGTCGGCCCTCGCCGGGGTCCTCCTCACCGGGGTGGGGTGGGCCTGGGGACACGCGGTGCTGCGCCGGGCGGCGCGGCCCCGGGCGCTTCGCGGATGAGCGGGCTCCCGGCCGCGCTCGGAGTGGCCGTCGGACCGGCCCTGGTGGCCGTGACGGCCGTCGCCGTCTGGCCGCCCGGGCCCGGCCCCACCGCGGGGTCGGCCCTCCTCACCGCTCGGGGCCGTCACTCGTCCGCGGCGCCCGAGCGGCCGTCGGACACGGTCTATGCCGTGGCCGATGCCCTCTCGTTGCTCGCGCTCGCCCTCCGTGCCGGGCTGGGACCGGTGGAGGCCCTCGAGACGGTCGCGGACCGGCTCGGCGGCCGGGTGGGTCGCGACCTTGCCGTCGTGGCGGCGGCCCATCGGTGGGGCGAGGACTCGGCGGCGGCATGGACGCGGGTCGACGACGTGTGGCGGCCGGCGGCACTGGCGTGGCACGCCGCAGCTCTCGCGGGCGCCGCACCGGGGGCGCTCCTCGACGCCGCCGCTGGACAGCTGCGCGAGGCGGAGGACGAGCGCATCGAGGAGGCGGTTCAGCGCGCCGGCGTGCTGCTCGTCCTGCCGTTGGGGCTCGCGTTCCTCCCCGGCTTCGTCTGCACAACCGTCGTACCCATCGTCCTGTACCTGGCAGCGGGCTTCCTCGGGCGGTGAAGGTTGTCCACATCCGGGGTTCCGGCCGAGCATCGGTCCACAGGTCATCTCCCGCCCGTGGCGGGTTCCGCGAACGCCGGGCAGGCTCGGGTCGTGCGGCCGGTTCGGCCGCCGGACCGAGGGGAGAACTATTGTGAGACAACGCATCCAACGCCTGTGGGCGTCAGCGAAGAAGGCCGGTGAGTCGGGGATGACGACGGCCGAGTATGCCGTGGGCACCGTGGCCGCCGTGGCGTTCGCGGCGTTGCTGCTCGCCATCGTCAAGTCCGGCCCGGTGAAGTCGGCCCTGACGAGCCTCATCGTCGGGGCTCTGCACACCGGGTCATGACCGCTGGCCACACGGCCACTCACCGACCGGAGCGCGGCATGGCCACGGCGGAGCTCGCCGTGGCCATGCCGGCCCTGGTTCTTGTGCTGGCCCTCGTCGTGGGAGCGGTCTCGCTCGGCATCGACCAGGTCCGCTGTGTCGACGCGGCCCGGGCGGGCGCGCGCCTTGCCGCCCGCGGGGAGTCATCGTCGGTCATTGCCAGCGAGGTCGGCCGGGCGGCGCCCGAGGAGGCCACGGTGCGGGTGGCCCGCGAGGGCGACCGGGTCGTGGTAACGGTGGCCGCGCTCCCGCATCCGCTGCTGCGACGGCTCGGGGTCGGCCTGGCGCCGTCGGCCACGGCCACCGCCCTGCACGAGGACACCCTCGCCGGGCTGCCGCCGTGACCCGGTGCCGCAGCCGCGGCGGCGAGGGGGGATCGATGACAGTCCTGTCCGCCGCGGTGACCGCCGTGCTCGTCGTCCTGGGCGTGGCCTGCCTCTGGCTGATGGGCGCCGTCCGGACAGCTCACCAGGCCCGAGCCGCGGCGGACCTTGCGGCCCTGGCTGCGGCGGCCACGGCCGGCCTCCCGGACGGAGACCCCTGCCGGGCGGCAGTCAGGGTGGCGGAGGCCAACGCCGCGACCCTGAGGTCGTGTGACATCGGCGGTGACGGGTCGGTGACGGTGGCGGTCAGTGTGCCGGTGCGACTGAGCATCCCCGGTGTGCCCGACGAGGCGCGGGCCCGGGCTCGGGCGGGGCCCAGGCCGTGAGGTCCGAGCCGTGAGGTCCGAGCCGTGAGATCCGAGCCGTGAGATCTGCCCGCGCCCGAGCGTGACGTGGCCAGGGGCCGGCACTCAGGCGGCTGGCTTCCCGCCCGTCGGGTCAGGCGGTCGGAGGCGGCGGTGGCGGGGCCTGGTCGGGGGGCGTGACGTCGGGCTCCTCCTGGTCGCGAAGCTGCTGTTCGGCCACCTCGGCCCGCTGGCGGGCCGTCTCGGTGGCCAGCTGCTGCTCCTTGGCTCGGGCGTCCGCCTCGGAGCGGAGCCGCTCGGCCTCGGCCTGGGCCTGGTCGCGCTCCTCCTGCAGGGCCTGCTCGCGGGCGGCGCGGTCGGCTTCGGCCTGCCGCTCGGCCTCGGCGCGCTCCGCCTCGGCCTGCCGGTCGGCCTCCTTGGCCTCCCGTCGCCGCCGCGCGCTGCGCCGCATACCGGCCCGAAGCACTCCCCAGCCGAACCAGAAGACGAGGACGACGACCGCGCTGGCCAGGACCAGCCCGAGCGGGTTGGTCGTCACCTTCGCGCCGAGGATGTCGAAGGAGTAGGTGCCGCTGAGCGTTGCTGCGCTGAGGTAGACCGCGGCCCCCGCGGCGACCGCCACGAGGAGGATGAGCAGACCGAGGATGACCATCCAACGAGCCTATCGGCTGGGCGCCGTGCCCGCGCCCTGGTCGGGTCGCGCGTCGAGGACGAGATCCAGCAGGGCGATCGCGCCCGTCTTGTCGAGGGGCTCGTTGCCGTTGCCGCACTTGGGCGACTGGACGCATGAGGGACATCCTGTTGCGCACTCGCAGCCGGTGACGGCATCCCGGGTGGCGGTCACCCAGTCACCGAACGCAGCGTACGCACGCTCGGCGAACCCCGCCCCGCCGGGGTAGCCGTCGTAGACCATGATCGTCGGCAGCCCGGTGTCCGGGTGGCACGCTGTCGACACCCCGCCGACGTCCCAGCGGTCCGAGGTGGCGACCAGCGGGAGCATGCCGATCGCCGCGTGTTCGGCGGCGTGGGCCGCGCCGGGCACGGCGGCCTCGCCGATCCCCACCGCCTCCAACGACTCCGGTGGCATCGTCCACCACACCGCCTTCGTCGTCAGCGACCGCCGCGGCAGGTCGAGCGGGTGGGTCCCGATGACCTCCCCCGACGGAAGCCGGCGCAGGAACGACACGACCTGGCTGCTCACCCGAACCGACCCGAAGCTCACCTCGACCGGCCCCCACCGCATCGTCCGGTCGGTACCGAGCACGGTGAACTCGCTCACCGACTGGGCCTGTGTCGCCCATCCGGGGTCCCCGCGGGCCACACTCGCGCTGCCGGCCGCGAGGTCGAGGTCGGTGACGACCCAGGTCTCACCCTGATGGACGTGTACGGCGCCGGTGTGCACCTGTCCGTGCGCGGACGCCTCGTCGACCGTGCCGATGACCCGACCGGTGCGCGCCTCGACGATGGCGACGACCTCGTCGGCCCCGCGCAGCGAGATGTGGTCGCCGGGCCGGTCCTCGCGCGCCCAGTACCAGCCGGTCGGCCGCCGCCGGAGGATGCCCCGCGCGACGAGCGCGTCGAGCAGCGTCCGGGAGGTCGGCCCGAACAGTTCGAGATCCGCCTGCGTCAGGGGCAGCTCGGCCGCCGCGGCCGCCAGGTGAGGCCCCACCACGTGGGGGTTGGTCGGATCCATGACCGTCGCCTCGACGGGGGCGTCGAAGATCGCCCGGGGGTGGTGGATGAGGTAGGTGTCGAGCGGGTCGTCGGCCGCGACGAGGACGGCGAGCGACTCCGCTCCCGATCTTCCGGCCCGGCCGGCCTGCTGCCACAGGCTCGCCCGGCGTCCCGGCCAGCCCGCCATGACGACGGCGTCGAGGCCGCTGATGTCGACGCCCAGCTCGAGGGCGTTCGTCGCCGCGAGTCCGAGGATCGACCCGTCGCGCACGGCTCTCTCGAGTGCCCGCCGTTCCTCCGGCAGATAACCGCCCCGGTATGCCGCGACCAGGCCGTCGCGCCCGGGCCCGCCGTCCGCGAGGCGCCGGCGCGCGTTGGCCGCAAGCGCCTCGACCCCGGCGCGGCTGCGGGCGAACGCGACCGTCTGTACCCGGGCGTCGACCAGCTCGGCGAGCAGCTCGGCCGCCTCGGTCGTCGCCGACCGGCGCGTGGCCTCCGCCGAGAGCTCGGGCTCCCACAGAGCGAACGTCATGGCCTCACGGGGGGAGCCGTCGACCTCGACCGGCGCGACCGGCTGACCGATGAGCCGCTCGGCATGGGCGGCGGGTGAGGTCACCGTCGCCGACGCGAGGACGAACACCGGTTCCGCGCCGTAACGTGCGGCCACCCGCCGAAGCCGCCGCAGGACCGCCGCCACGTGCGACCCGAAAACGCCGCGGTAGACGTGGCACTCGTCGATGACGACGTAGCGCAACGCCCGGAGGAACGGCGCCCAGCGCCGGTGGCCGGGCAGCAGCGAGTGGTGGACGAGGTCGGGGTTGGTGAGGACGAGCTGGGCGTGCTCACGTATCCAGCGCCGTTCGTCGGGCGGGGTGTCTCCGTCGTAGGTCGCCGCCCGCAGCCCCGGGACCGCCAGGGCGGAGAGGCGGGCCAGCTGGTCGGCAGCCAGCGCCTTGGTGGGGGAGAGGTAGAGCGCGGTCACGCCCCGCCCGGTCGGCGCGGCAGCGCCGTCGACGATGTCGGAGAGGACGGGGACGAGGTAGCCCAGCGACTTACCCGACGCGGTACCCGTCGCCATGACGACGGACGAGCCGCCGTGGGCGAGGTCCATGGCCGACCGCTGGTGCGACCAGAGGTGCTCGACGCCCGAGCCGAGGAACGCTGCCCGGACCGGTGGAGCGACCCACCCGGGCCAGTCCGCGAGGGCGGCCTGGCGGGCCGGGACCCGCTCGACATGGACCAGCCGCGCCTCGCGGCCGGACGCGGTGAGCCGCCCGAGCAACGCCGACGGGTCAGGGCGACTCCCCTCCCACCGATCGGCGCCGACGCTCCCCGGGGCGGGCGACGCGGCCGTGGAGGACGGGGACGCGCCGCCCACGTGCTCGGCCGGACTGGACACGTTCGTTACGGTAGTGCGCGGTGGGGACGGCGCCGTCGTCCCGATCTGTGCGTGGGCGGGGATCGCCTCCCTCGGGCGGCTCACGTTGCGCACATGGTCTGGAGGAACCTCATGGTGGAACTCAACGTCGTCTCCAAGGAACGAGACGGCACGGTGGTCGTTCTCGTCGGCGGCGAGGTCGACGTCTATACCGCGCCCCAGCTGCGGGCCGCGCTCGATGCCCAGATCGCGGCGGGCCACTCCCGCCTCATCGTCGATCTCGACAAGGTCGACTTCCTCGACTCCACCGGGCTCGGTGTCCTCGTCGGGCGTCTCAAGATCGTCCGCAACCAGTCCGGCTGGCTGCGGATCGTCTGCAGCAACGAGCGCATCCTTCGTGTCTTCCGGATCACCGGCCTGGACAAGGTCTTCGCCATCCACACCTCGGTCGACAGCGCACTCCTCGGCTGATGGTGACCCGCTCCCGTCGGCCGACGGTGACGAGCCGCATCGGGGGCCGCCTTCGAGGGTGCGAAAACGCTTGTGCGGTGCCGGATCGGCCAACTCCACACCACCATCCGGCGTGGCCGAGTGACCGCTCGTCGTGAAAGATGTCACAGTCGGGCACCGCCGGACACATTCGGGCTGTCTCGTCATGGCCCCCCCGTCGCCCACCCGGTAACGTCCGGAGCGCGCCCGCTCTTATCGAACCTCGATCCCCGGGTCTTCGACCCGTCTAGGAGGATGGAATGGCCCCCGTGCTCGCGCCAGCAGCGACGAGCTCAGCACTCGACCTCAGCGGCACCAACCTCACCCTGGTGGTCTCCGTAGCGGTCATCGCTGTTATCGCCCTCGTCATGGGCTTCTTCTTCCGTCGGCAGGTTCTCACGGCGGACACCGGTACCGACAAGATGCGGGAGATCGCCGCCGCGGTGGAGGAGGGCGCCCAGGCGTACCTCGCCCGACAGTTCAAGACCCTCAGTGGCTTCGTCGTTCTCGTCTTCGGGTTGCTCCTGCTGCTGCCGGCCGACACGGTCGGGGTGCGATGGGGCCGCTCCGGGTTCTTCGTCCTCGGCGCGCTGTTCTCGGCATCCATCGGCTACCTCGGCATGAGCCTCGCGGTGAAGGCCAACGTCCGGGTGGCGGCCGCTGCCCGGGAGGCCAACGGCCGCGACGAGGGCATGAGGATCGCCTTCCGCACCGGTGGGGTCGTGGGCATGGCAACCGTCGGTCTCGGTCTCCTCGGCGCCTCGGTCGTCGTTCTGCTGTACAAGGGGGAGGCCCCCAAGGTGCTCGAGGGCTTCGGCTTCGGTGCTGCCCTCCTCGCGATGTTCATGCGCGTCGGCGGCGGCATCTTCACCAAGGCCGCCGATGTCGGCGCCGACCTCGTCGGCAAGGTCGAGGCGGGCATCCCCGAGGACGACCCCCGCAACGCGGCGACCATCGCCGACAACGTCGGGGACAACGTCGGCGACTGCGCCGGCATGGCGGCGGACCTGTTCGAGTCGTATGCCGTGACCCTGGTCGCCGCACTCATCCTCGGCTCCGCCGCGTTCGGCGAGTACGGGCTGGTCTTCCCGCTCATCATCCCGGCCATCGGCGCCCTGACCGCCCTGCTGGGCGTGTTCATCACCCGGGCCAGGCCCGGGGAGAACCCGCTGCGGGCGATCAACCGCGGCTTCTACATCGCCGCGGCCGTCTCGGCCGTCCTGTCCGCCATCGCGGCGTTCGTGTACCTGCCGGCCACCTTCGCCGAGCTCGGTGCCCGAGACGCCGAGACGGCCGCCCTGAGCGGGAACCCGCGCCTCACCGCGCTCCTCGCCGTCCTCGTCGGGATCGTCCTCGCCGGCATCATCCTCTGGCTGACCGGCCACTTCACCGGCACCGAGAGCCGGCCGACCAGGGACGTCGCCCGGACCTCGCTCACCGGGGCGGCGACCGTCGTCCTGTCCGGTGTCGGCCTCGGTCTCGAGTCCGCCGTCTACACCGCGGCGATCATCGGTGGCGCCGTCTACCTCGCCTTCCTGCTCGGCGGCGGATCGCTTGCCATGTCGCTCTTCCTCGTCGCGCTCGCCGGCTGTGGCCTGCTGACGACGGTCGGCGTCATCGTGGCGATGGACACCTTCGGCCCGGTCTCGGACAACGCCCAGGGCATCGCGGAGATGTCCGGCGACGTCCACGGCGCCGGCGTCCAGGTGCTCACCGAGCTCGACGCGGTCGGCAACACGACCAAGGCCGTCACCAAGGGCATCGCCATCGCCACCGCCGTCCTCGCGGCGACCGCCCTGTTCGGGTCGTACAACGACGCGTGGAAGAGCGCCGTCGAGGCCATGCGCGAGGGTGCCGACTCGGCGCTCAACGGCTCGCTCGACACCTACTCCGCCAACGTTGCCGGCCTCATCTCGACGCCGTCGACGCTCGTCGGCGTCATGATCGGTGCGGCCGTCGTGTTCCTGTTCTCCGGTCTGGCGATCAACGCGGTGACCCGCGCGGCGGGCGCGATCGTCTTCGAGGTGCGCCGTCAGTTCCGCGACATCCCGGGGATCATGGAGGGCACGACCAAGCCCGAGTACGGCAAGGTCGTCGACATCTGCACCAAGGACTCCCTGCGTGAGTTGGCGACCCCGGGTCTGCTGGCGGCGCTCATGCCGGTCGCGGTGGGCTTCGGCCTCGGCATCGGTGCGCTCGCCGGGTTCCTCGCCGGCGCCATCGGTGCCGGCGCGCTCATGGCGGTCTTCCTCGCCAACTCCGGCGGCGCGTGGGACAACGCGAAGAAGATCGTCGAGGACGGCCACTTCGGCGGCAAGGGCTCGCCGGCCCATGAGGCCACCGTCATCGGCGACACCGTCGGCGACCCGTTCAAGGACACCGCCGGTCCGGCCATCAACCCGCTCATCAAGGTGATGAACCTCGTCTCGGTCCTCGTGGCCCCGGCGATCGTCAACTTCAGCATCGGCGCCGACGCGAGCCCGGTGCTCCGCTACGGCATCGCCCTGGTGGCCTTCGGCATCGTGATCGCCGCGGTGGCCGTCTCGAAGAGCCGCGACCTCGCCATCGGCGGGAGCTCCGACGAGGTCGACAAGGAGACCGTCTCCGCCTGAGACATCGCCTGCACCGCATGCCGGATGGCCGGGCCCCGAGTGCGGGCCCGGCCATCCGCCGTCGGGAGCCGGAGCCGACGGCATACGGCATGATGGCAGCACCGACCTCGACCGAACGGACGCCCGTGACCGATACCGGCCACTCCCGCATCGCCGTCCTCATCGACGCCGACAACACCTCCGCGAGCCATGTCCGTGACCTCCTCGAGGAGATCGCGAAGTACGGCGTGGCGACGGTCAAGCGCGCCTATGGGGACTGGACGACGACCCAGCTGTCGGGATGGAAGAGCGAGCTCAACCGCAGCGCCATCACGCCGATCCAGCAGTTCGCCTATACCCGTGGCAAGAACGCGACGGACTCGGCGCTCATCATCGACGCGATGGACCTGCTCTACTCCGAGAAACTCGACGCCTTCGCCATCGTGTCGAGCGACAGTGACTTCACCCGCCTGGCCACCCGGCTGCGCGAGTCCGGCAAGACCGTGTTCGGTCTCGGCCGCCGCAAGACCCCGCAGTCCTTCGTCGCCGCCTGCGACCGCTTCATCTTCCTCGAGGTGCTCGCCACCGGCGCCGAGACGGGCGACGACCCCGGCCGCGGTGGGCCGGCTCGCCAGCCATCGGGCGACGAGAGCGCGGTGCGGGACGAGTCGGACGGGGAGGACGCGCTGCCCGAGCTGCGCCGCCTGCTCGTCAAGGCGGTCGAGAGCACCTCGCAGGACGACGGCTGGACGACCCTGTCGGCGATGGGCAACTACCTGTCGAACAGCACCGCGTCCTTCGACCCGCGCAACTACGGGTTCGGCAAGCTGAGCACCCTGGTCCGGGCTCAGTCCTATCTCGAGGCGAAGGCGCCCGAGGCCGGCTCCGGCGGTGCGGCCATGGTCCGGCTGTCGCCGACGCGCACCGCGTCGCGGGCCCCCCGCCGCGCCCGCTCGGCGGTCACGGCGAAGGGCTCCGCGCCCTCCTGACCGATCGGCGCCCGGCCCGGCCGGGCCACGGATGGCCGGGACGGCATACGCTCGCCTTGATGAACGCGAACCCGCCCCGTGTCGATCCCGAGCTCATCGCACTGCTCCGGGACGACCTGCGCACCTCCCGGTTCACCGTCGAGGACGTCACCGACCTGCTCGGCCCGCTCGCGACCGCCGCCCTGGACCGCGAGCAGGCCCTCCCGGCCCAGCGGGTCACCGCAGCCTCGACCGAGCCCTGTGCCACCCTCGTCCGCCTGTTCACCCTCGGCGACCCGGTCGACGCGGCCGAGGCTGAGGCCGCCCTGCCGACGCTGGGCGTCGACGGCGCCATCCGGCTCGGCCTCATCGCCCAGGAGGGCGACGGGGTGACCGCCCTGGTCGACCTGCGCCCGTATGCCGCCGACGAGCGCTCCTGGTGGATCGCCTCCGACCTCTCCGAGCTCGCCACGGGCCAGCCCCTCACGCCCGACCACGTCCTCGGCATCGGGGGCGCCTCGACGACGCTCGCCTGCTGGACCCCCCGACCGACCGTCGCGCGTGCCCTTGATGTCGGCACCGGCTGCGGTGTCCAGGCCCTGCACCTCGGTGCGCACGCCGACGCCGTGACGGTCACCGACCTGTCCCAGCGGGCGCTGGGCTTCGCCCGGTTCAACGCGGCACTCAACGAGGTGACCTGGGAGGTCGTCGAGGGCTCGATGCTCGAGCCGCTCGCGGGTCGTCACTTCGACCTCATCGTCAGCAACCCGCCGTTCGTCATCACGCCGCGATCGGGTGCGATCCCGCTGTTCGAGTACCGCGACGGCGGCGTCTCCGGCGACGCGGTCGTCGCCGACCTGGTCCGCGGCATCGGGGCGCACCTGGCCCCTGGCGGCATCGCCCAGTTCCTCGGCAACTGGGAGGTCCCGCGGGGGACCTCCTGGACCGACCGGGTCGTCGCGTGGCTGGACGGGACCGGCCTGGACGCCTGGGTCGTCCAGCGCGAGACCCAGGACCCCGCCGAGTATGCCGAGACGTGGTCGCGGGACGGCGGCCACCACGCCGGTACGGCCGAGTTCGACGCGATGTATGCCGCGTGGCTCGACGACTTCGCGGCCCGCGATGTGGAGTCGATCGGGTTCGGGGTCATCACCCTCCAGCGACCGGAGACCGACCGGGAGCCGTTCGTCGAGCTCGACGAGGTCGGCTGGCCGGTGCAGAACCCGATGGGCGAGGCGGTCCTCGCCGGGCTGCGGGCGCGCACCTGGCTCGCCGAGCACGACGACGACGCGATCCTCGGCACGGCGTGGCGGTGCGGGCCGGACGTTCACGAGGAGCGGCACACGATGCCGGGGGCGGCCGACCCGACGGTCATCATCCTGCGCCAGGGCGGCGGGCTGCGTCGGCACGTGGCGATGTCGACCGTCACCGCGGCATACGCCTCGGTCGCCGACGGCGAGCTCACCGCGCGTCAGGCGGCCGCCGCCATCGCCGGCATCCTCGACCTCGACACCGCCGAGGTCGCCGCCGAGGTCGTCGACTTCGTCCGGGACGCCGCGCGGGACGGCCTGCTCACCCGGTGAGGGTCGCCGAAACCGACTTGTGAGTGAGCGCTCACTCACATAGGGTGTCCGGGTGACTCCACGCGCACCCGCCATGCCCGCCGAGGACCGGCGAGCCGCCCTCGTCGAGGCGGCACTGCCCCTTCTGCGCGAGCGGGGTCTCGCGGTGAGCACCCGTGAGATCGCCGAGGCGGCCGGCGTCGCCGAGGGCACCGTGTTCCGCGCCTTCGGTAGCAAGGAGGAGCTGGTCCAGGCCTGCGCCGCGGCGGTGTTCGACACGGCCGGAGTCCTCGACCGGCTCGCCGCCATCGACCGGGCGCAGCCGCTCGACGACCGGCTCGTCGAGGCGGTCACCGTGCTCCAGCATCACCTGGGGCAGCTCGTCGGCCTCATGGCAACCCTCCGGGCCACCGGGATGGCGCCGCCGCGGTCGCACTCGGACCACACCCTCCGGGGCCGTCGGATGACCGACCCCGAGATCGACGCCGCCGTCGTCGATGTCATCGGCGCCGACGCCACCACGCTCCGGCTCCCGGTCGAGGACGTCGTCAACCTGCTTGCCCACCTCACCCTCTCGAGCGTGCATCCGCTGTTTCCCGCGCGCCACATCACCTCTGCCGAGATCGTCTCCGTCGTCCTGGACGGAACCCGAAAGGTCCGCTGATGCTGCTCACCCTGCTCCGCCGCCACCTCGGCCGCTACCGCCGGCCGATCGCGGTCCTCCTCGTCCTCCAGCTCGTCGGGACCATCGGCTCGCTCTACCTGCCGAGCCTCAACGGCCAGATCATCGACAACGGGGTCGCCAAGGGGGACACGGCATACATCCTCCACACCGGCGCCTGGATGCTCGTCGTCTCGCTCGTCCAGATCGCCGCGACCATCGCCGCGACGTACTTCGCCTCGCGGACCGCCTCCGGTACCGCTCGCGACGTGCGGCGCTCGGTGTTCCACCAGGTCGGGGAGTTCAGCGCCCAGGAGGTCTCCCGGTTCGGTGCGCCGACGCTGATCTCGCGGAGCACCAACGACGTCCAGCAGGTCCAGCTCGTCCTCTACATGGGCCTGGCGATGATGGTCTCGGCGCCGATGATGATGATCGGCGGGATCATCATGGCGATGCGTGAGGATGTCGGGCTGTCCTGGCTCGTCGCCGTGGCGGTGCCCGTCCTGGCGATCTCGGTGAGCCTCATCATCCGCAAGATGATCCCCAACTTCCGGCGGATGCAGGCGGCCGTCGACTCGGTCAACCGGGTCATGCGCGAACAGATCACCGGTGTCCGGGTGGTCCGTGCCTTCGTGCGCGAGGGCCACGAGCGCGAGCGCTTCGGCGAGGTCAACACCGCCTACACCGGCTCGGCCATCGCCGTCGGCAGGCTCATGGCCCTGGCCTTCCCCATCGTCATGGTCGTGCTCAACGCCTCGACCGTCGCCGTGCTGTGGTTCGGGGCGGGCCGGGTCGACTCCGGCCAGATGCAGATCGGGGCGCTGACAGCCTTCATGCAGTACCTCCTGCAGATCCTCATGTCGGTCATGATGGCGACCTTCATGTCGATGATGATCCCGCGGGCCACGGTGTCCGCCGGGCGCATCATCGAGGTGCTCCAGACCGAGGGCAGCGTTCACGAGGCGGACGCCCCCGTGCCGATCGCCGCCAGTGGGGCCACCGTCGAGTTCGACGGGGTCGAGTTCAGCTACCCGGGAGCGGAGGCGCCGGTTCTGCACGACCTCACCTTCACCGCGCGGCCGGGGGAGACCACGGCGATCATCGGGTCGACCGGGTCCGGCAAGACGACCCTGGTCAACCTCATCCCGCGGCTGTACGACGTCACCGGAGGGACGATCCGGCTCGAGGGCGTCGACATCCGCGAGGCAGCGCTCGAGGACCTGTGGTCGCACGTCGGCCTGGTGCCGCAACAGCCGTACCTGTTCACCGGAACCGTCGCCTCGAACCTGCGGTACGGCAACCCCGAGGCCACCGACGCCGACCTCTGGCACGCCCTGACCATCGCGCAGGGGGCCGACTTCGTGGCCGAGATGCCCGGCGGTCTCGACGCCGAGATCGCGCAGGGCGGTACGAACGTCTCGGGTGGGCAGCGCCAACGGCTGGCCATCGCCCGCGCGCTCGTCCGCCGGCCCCAGGTCTTCCTCTTCGACGACTCGTTCTCCGCGCTCGACCTCACGACGGACGTCCGGCTGCGTCGGGCGTTGCGACCCGAGACCCGGGACGCCACGGTCATCGTCGTGGCCCAGCGGGTCTCCACCATCGTCGATGCCGACCAGATCATCGTCCTCGACGACGGGGGCATCGTCGGCATCGGCCGGCACGCCGAGCTGCTCGAGAGCTGCCCGACGTACCTGGAGATCGTCGAGTCCCAGCAGGGTGCGGAGGAGGCGGCATGAGCGAGGGTGTGAAGACCGCCGAGGAGAAGGCCGCCGAGGCGAGGCGCGGCCCAGGTTCCGCGGTGCGCGGCGGGCCGCCGCACATGCGCATCGGCGTGCCCGGCGAGAAGTCCCAGAACTTCCTCCCCTCGGCCAAGCGACTGCTCGGGATGCTGCGGCCGGAGCGCCTGTGGATCATCCTCATCCTGGCGCTCGCCGTCGTCAGCGTGACGCTGAGCGCCATCGGGCCGAAGATCCTCGCCGGAGCCACCAACCTCATCTTCGAGGGCCTGTTCAGCAAGCGGATCCCGGCCGGGGTGACCCAGGCGCAGGCCGTCGAGGGCCTGCGGGCGGCCGGGCAGGACAAGCTCGCCGAGATGCTCGCCTCGATGAGCGACATCCGGCCCGGCCTCGGGGTCGACTTCACCGCGGTCGCCCACATCCTGCTCGCCGTCCTGGCGATCTACCTCGTCGCCGCCCTCCTCAGCTGGGGGCAGGCGTGGCTCCTGACCGGCGTGGTCAACCGGTCCATCTTCCGGCTGCGCCGCGATGTCGAGGACAAGCTGCACCGGCTGCCGTTGCCCTACTTCGACAGCCAGCCGCGCGGCGAGCTGCTGAGCCGGGTCACCAACGACATCGACAACATCGCCCAGAGCCTGCAGCAGACGCTGAGCCAGCTCGTGACGTCGCTGCTCACCATCGTCGCCATGGTGACGATGATGTTCGTCATCTCGCCGCTGCTGGCCCTCATCGCCCTGTTCACCATCCCGCTGTCGGTGTTCGTCACCGCGATGATCGGGAAGCGCTCGCAGAAGAAGTTCATCCAGCAGTGGAAGAGCACCGGCGAGCTCAACTCCGTCGTCGAGGAGACCTTCACCGGCCACGGGCTGGTCAAGGTGTTCGGGCGCAAGCGGGAGACGGAGGAGGAGTTCGAGACCAAGAACGAGGACCTGTATGCCGCCGGCTTCGGTGCCCAGTTCATCAGCGGCATCATCATGCCGACCCTGATGTTCATCGGGAACCTCAACTACGTCGCGATCGCCGTCATCGGTGGGCTGCGGGTGGCGTCGGGGACGATGAGCCTCGGTGACGTCGTGGCCTTCATCCAGTACTCGCGCTCGTTCACCCAGCCGCTGACCCAGGTCGCCTCGATGGCCAACCTCATGCAGTCCGGGGTGGCCTCGGCCGAGCGGGTGTTCGAGGTTCTCGACGCCGACGAGCAGATGGCCGAGCACCTCGAGCCGGTGGACCTGCCCGACCCACACGGTCGGGTGGCCTTCGAGGACGTGTCGTTCTCGTACAAGCCCGACAGCCCGCTGATCAAGGACCTCGACCTGGTCGTGGAGCCGGGCCAGATGGTGGCGATCGTCGGCCCCACGGGAGCGGGCAAGACGACGCTGGTCAACCTCATCATGAGGTTCTACGAGCTCGATGGGGGCCGGATCACCCTCGACGGGGTCGACATCACCGACCTGTCCCGGCACGGCCTCCGCTCCGAGATCGGCATGGTGCTCCAGGACACGTGGCTGTTCGGCGGGACGATCCGCGAGAACATCGCCTACGGCAAGCCGGGCGCCACCGACGACGAGGTCCACGGGGCCGCCGAGGCGACCTACGTCGACCGGTTCGTCCACTCGTTGCCGGACGGCTACGACACCGTTCTCGATGCAGAGGGGAGCAACATCAGCGCCGGCGAGAAGCAGCTGCTCACCATCGCCCGCGCGTTCCTGCGCGACCCCGCGCTCCTCATCCTCGACGAGGCGACGAGCTCGGTCGACACCCGCACCGAGCGCCTGGTCCAGAAGGCCATGTCGGTGCTGCGCAGCGACCGGACGAGCTTCGTCATCGCCCACCGGTTGTCGACGATCCGCGACGCCGACGTCATCCTCGTCATGGAGCACGGCCAGATCGTCGAGCACGGCAACCACGACGAGCTCCTTGCCGCTGGAGGCGCCTACGCGAGGCTCTATGCCGCCCAGTTCGAGGGAGCGGCCGTCGACCTCGACGAGCTGGCCGGTGCGGGCGCCGCCGGCGCCGCGCCGGCCCGGGGCGGCGCGGGTGGGCCGATGGGCGGGATGGGGCCGCGCTGACCGGTTCGGCGGCCACGGTGCCGGCCGGAGGGGCCGAGGTGCGCCGCCGCGGTCAGCGCCGCGCGGCATACCGTCGCTAGTCGACGACGCGGATCCGCAGTCGGCGGAACCCGCGCCCCTTGCTCTCCATCTTGGCGACCTCGATCCGGCCGATCTGCCGGGTCGAGGCGACGTGGGTGCCGCCGTCGGCCTGGGTATCGAGCCCGACGATGTCGACGATGCGGACGACCTCGAGGTCGGGGGGCAGCAGGTTGGTCGCGGTGCGGATGATGTCGGGGATGGCGAAGGCCTCCTCGCGCGGGAGCACCGCGACCTCGATGGCCCGGTCGGCGGCGATCTCGGCGTTGCACGCGGCCTCGACGGTCTCCTTGAAGCCCGGGGGCACCTCGGGCAGGTCGAAGTCCATCCGGGCGGTCCCGGGCTCCATGTTGCCGCCGGTGACGAGCGAACCGTAGTCGCGGAAGACGACACCCGACAGCAGGTGCAGGCCCGAGTGGGTACGCATGAGCATGGTCCGGCGGGCGTCGTCGAGGGCCCCCCGCACCTCGGCCCCCACGGTCGGGACCGGGTCGCCCTCGGCGAGGACGAGCCGCTGCTCGCCGTCGTCCTTGCGGGTGCCGACGACGCGCGACCGGACGCCGCCCCAGATGAGAACGCCCTCGTCCGGCGGCTGCCCGCCGCCACCGGGATAGAACGCCGACCGGTCCAGGACGACCCCCCGCTCGGCGTCGGCGTCGAGGACGGTCGCCGTCCAGTCGCGCAGGGTCGGGTCGGCGAGGTCGAGGCGCTCGGTGCTCACCGGTCCACCGTATGCCGTGCCCCGGTCCGCCGGGCAGGGTGCCTTCGGCGGACCTGGCCGCCCGCGACCGACGTCCGGGGACTGCTGAGGTGGGGTGGGCCTCTGTCGGGGTGAGCCAACTTCTGCTAGCAGAGGTTTGTTGGCTCAGCAGAGGGTGGAACCTCTGCTGGGGTGGGTCAACCTCTGCTAGCAGAGGTTCGGTGAGTCAGCAGAGGTTCGGTGAGTCAGCAGAGGTTCGGTGAGTCAGCAGAGGTTCGGTGCGTGAGCAGAGGTTCGCGAGGTGGATGTCGGGGTGGGCCGAGCCGCTCAGCTCCAGCGGACGGGGGTCTGGTCCCACCAGGACTCGAGGAGGCCCGCCGGGTCCTCGACCTCGCCGCCGCGGTTCCACAGGGCCAGGTAGAGATCGACCGCCGAGCCGGACAGGACGGCGTCGGCCTCGACGCTCTCGTTCGCCTCGACCCGCGTCGTCACGAGCGGCTCGGGTCCGACCTGGAGCAGCCAGGCGGCGTCGACGTCGGTGGCGCGGACCAGCGCGGCATACGGGGTCGGCGCATGTGGGCTGTTCTTCGCCCGCTGCCAGAAGCCGACGAGAAGCTCGTCGATCCCGTCGACGGCGAGGGCCGGTCCGAACCAGGCGTCCTCGGCGGTGGCCCGTCGAGCGTCGCGGGCCGCGATGGCGTCGAGGGCGTGGATCGTCGTCTCGTGACACTGTCGCCGGGCCCAGAACCGCTTGGCGGGCGGCGCCTCCTTGAGGAAGACGAGCGCCTCGAGATCGTCGTCGGCGGCCTCGATGACCTCGACGAGCCGCTCAGCGCCGGCCCGCAGCCATGCGGGCGGGTCGGCGGACGTGCGCCCCTCCTCCTTCATGAGCTCGGCGTCCCCCATGGTCTCGCGGTCCATCAGGACGGCGGCGGTCGCCCACCGGTGGACCATCCCGGTGTGGGCGACCAGGTCGAGGAGCGTCCAGCCGGGGCAGGTGGGCACATCGGCGCCAAGCCACGAGATGCTCGCGGCCGAGGCGAGGCGCTCGGTTGCTGTGGCGAGGGCATCGAGGTGGTCGCGGACATCCAGGGGCGGGGGAGCCGGGGTGCTCATGCCCCGACTGTGCCAGGTCGGGGGGGCCGGCGGCGAGAGGTCGTGGCGCGGCTCGCATGCGGATCGCGGCCGCGGCCGAGGGCGGCCGGCCGCTTCGCCCACGCCAGAGGTGGGGATCTGCCCCTTCAGATGCGACGAAGGGGCAGATCCCCACCTCTCGGCGGCATCCGGGAGTCAGGCGAACTGCCAGGAGCGCTTCGACAGGCCGTACCAGAAGCCGTCGATGACGCTCTCGCCGGCCACGCCGGTCCCCTCGGCGGCCCCCAGGGCCACGAACAGCGGTGCCCAGTGCTCGGTGCGCGGGTGCGCCTCGCGAGCGGCCGGGGCCTTGGCGACGAAGTCGAGCAGCGCGTCGACGTCGCCGGCGGCGACGGTCTCGGCGGCCCAGTGGTCGAACTCGCTCGACGCGCTCGGCGGCGTCACCTCGGTGCCCGCGGAGGGGTTGAACCAGCTCAGGTTGTGGGTCGTGAACCCCGACCCGACGATGAGCGTCCCGGCGTCGCGCAGTGGGGCCAGCCGCCTACCCAGGGCGAACAGCCGCCGCGGGTCGAGCGTCGGCATCGACAGCTGGAGCACCGGGACGTCGGCCTCGGGGTACATCTCGACGAGCGGCACGTAGGCCCCGTGGTCGAGCCCGCGGCCAGGATCCTGGTGGAGCGTCTCGCCGGGCTCGCCGTCGGGCCCGAGACCGCCCAGCAGCCGGGCGACGTCGGCGGCGAGATCGGGGGCGCCTGGGGCGGCATACGTCACCTCGTAGTAGTGCCGCGGGAACCCGTAGAAGTCGTAGACGAGCGGCACGTCACCCGAGGTGGCCGAGACGGCGGTGGGGGCCTGCTCCCAGTGTGCGGAGACCATGAGTACGTTCCGAGGACGCGGTATGCCGGCCGCCCACGTCGCGAGCTCACCGCGCCAACGAGCGTCGTCGGCGAGGGGGGGCGCGCCGTGGCTGAGGTAGAGAACCGGCGTGCGGCCGGTCGGGGGCATGGTGCCGGTCATCTCTCGCTCCGCGGCTGGCGTCCGGACGGGTTAGTTGAACATTTAACAGTATTGCCGTCCGGGCCATTCCCAGGGTGCCGCCGACCCCGGAGCGTGCGATCCCCGGGTGGGGGCGCTAGCGTTCGCATCGGTCTCCCGCGTCGGAGCAGCGACGAATCCGCTGCACGCAGGAGAGGGACGGCAGGTGAGCAGTGAGCGAGGGGCGCAAGCTCGTCATCGTCGAGTCGCCGGCGAAGGCGAAGACGATCGCGGGCTACCTGGGCAAGGACTGGGACGTCGAGGCCTCGGTCGGTCATATCCGCGACATCCCGACGCCGTCCGAGATGCCGGCCGAGATCAAGAAGGGGCCGTTCGGGAAGTTCGGGGTCAACATCGAGGATGACTTCGAGCCGTACTACGTCGTCGACGCGGACAAGAAGAAGAAGGTCCGCGAGCTGAAGAGCAAGCTCGCCGGTTCGGTGGAGCTCTACCTCGCCACCGACGAGGACCGCGAGGGTGAGGCCATCGCCTGGCACCTGCTCGAGACCCTCAAGCCGACCGTGCCGGTCAAGCGGATGGTCTTCCACGAGATCACCAAGGAGGCGATCCAGCGGGCCGCGGCCACCACCCGTGACCTCGATACGCGGCTCGTCGACGCCCAGGAGACCCGCCGCATCCTCGACCGGCTCTACGGCTACGAGGTCTCGCCGGTGCTCTGGCGCAAGGTCCGGGCCGGGCTGTCCGCCGGGCGCGTCCAGTCGGTCGCCACTCGGCTGGTCGTCGAGCGGGAGCGCGAGCGGATGGCGTTCGTCTCCGCGTCGTACTGGGACGTCGAGGGCGAGTTCTCGCCAGGCGGCGCGACCGAGGGTTTCACCGCCCGGCTCAGCGTGGTCGACGGGCAGCGGGTCGCCACCGGCCGGGACTTCGCCGACGACGGAACCCTGACCCACCACAAGGCGGTCCAGCTCGACGAGGCCACCGCCACCGGGATCGCGAACGCCCTCACCGCCCTCGGCGCCGACCCCGGGGTTCGGGTGAGCGGCGTGGCCGAGAAGCCGTACACCCGCCGCCCCTCGGCGCCGTTCACCACCTCGACCCTCCAGCAGGAGGCCTCGCGCAAGCTGCGACTGTCGAGCAAGAACGCCATGCGGGTCGCCCAGCGGCTCTACGAGAACGGCTACATCACCTATATGCGTACCGACAGCACAACCCTGTCGGCCGCCGCGCTCACCGCCGCCCGACAGCAGGCGCGCGACCTCTACGGCGGCGACTACGTGCCGAACGCCCCGCGGGTCTACGAGAAGAAGGTGAAGAACGCCCAGGAGGCGCACGAGGCGATCCGGCCGGCCGGCGACCGCTTCCGTACCCCGGCGCAGGTCGCCGGTGAGCTGCGGGGCGAGGAGTTCGCGCTCTACGAGCTCATCTGGAAGCGGACCATCGCCTCGCAGATGGCCGACGCCCGCGGCTCCACCGCCACCGTCAAGATCGCGGCAGCACTGCCGGACGACGCCCCCGCCCGCGAGGTCGAGCTGACGGCGAGCGGGACGGTCATCACCTTCCGAGGCTTCCTCGCGGCATACGAGGAGGGACGGGACGAGCAGCAGGCGTTGCGCAAGAAGGACATCGCCCAGGAGGAGCGGCGTCTGCCCAAGCTGAGCGAGGGGGCCGCCCTGGCTGTCCTCGGCGCGGAGGCGGACGGGCACGAGACGTCCCCTCCGCCCCGCTACACCGAGGCGACCCTCGTCAAGGCGATGGAGGAGAAGGGAATCGGCCGCCCGTCGACCTACGCGTCGACGATCGGGACGATCCAGGACCGCGGCTACGTCACCAACCGCGGCAACGCCCTCGTGCCGAGCTGGCTCGCCTTCGCCGTCACGCGTCTGATGGAGACGCACTTCACCCGGCTCGTCGACTACGACTTCACCGCGTCGATGGAGGCCGACCTCGACCGCATCGCGAACGGCGAGGAGCGTCGCGCCGCCTGGCTGCGCCGCTTCTACTTCGGCGACGACGCGAGCAGCGTCGAGGGGCTGAGCCAGCTCGTCGAGGATCTCGGCGACATCGACGCCCGGGGCATCTCGACGATCGACATCGGCGAGGGCATCGTCGTCCGGGTCGGCCGCTACGGCCCCTATGTCGAGGAGGTCGTGCCGGTCGGCGTCGACCCCCACACGGGTGAGGTCGGTGAGGGGTATGCCGCTGCCTCTGCCTCTGCCGCCGAGGCTGGAACCGCGCCGCCCGCGACGCCGCGGCGGGCCACCATCCCGGACGGCATCGCCCCGGACGAGATGACGCCCGAGAGGGCCCGCGAGCTGCTTGCGGCCTCCGCCGACGACGGTCGGGTACTCGGCCAGGACCCGGTGACCGGCCGCGACATCGTCGCCCGGGCGGGCCGCTACGGCCCCTACGTCACGGAGGTGCTGCCCGAGGCCGATGCTGACGCCGCGCCCGCCAAGGGCCGTGGCAAGGCCGCTCGGCCCAAGCCGAGGACGGCGAGCCTCTTCGCGGACATGGACCTCGCGACGCTCGACCTCGAGGCCGCCCTGCGGCTGCTCTCGCTGCCGCGGGTCGTCGGCGCCGACCCGGAGTCCGGCGAGGAGATCACCGCCCAGAACGGCCGATACGGCCCGTACCTGAAGAAGGGGACCGACTCCCGCTCGCTCGAGAGCGAGAGCCAGCTGTTCGACATCAGCCTCGAGCAGGCTTTGGCGATCTATGCCCAGCCCAAGACCCGAGGCCGGGCGGCGGCCAAGCCACCGCTCAAGGAGCTCGGCGACGACCCGGTGTCCGGCAAGCCCGTCGTCGTCAAGGACGGCCGGTTCGGCCCCTACGTCACCGACGGCGAGACCAACGCCACCCTGCGCCGCGACGACGATGCCGACACCATCACGCCGGAGCGGGGGTACGAGCTGTTGGCCGAGAAGCGCGCCAAGGGCCCGACGACCCGCAAGCGCGCTGCGACGAAGTCCACGGCCAAGAAGTCGGTAGCCAAGAAGACGGCAGCCAAGAAGACGGCAGCCAAGAAGACCACGTCGCGGTGAGGCCTGGCGGCATACCGGCTTGACTCTCACGCGACGTGAGGCCCGACGGTGGTGACATGACCGCGACGAGCCAGCACACTGCGTGGGTGGACCAGGGCGACTCCGGGGCGAGCACCGAGGCGGCACTGACCGTGGGTCAGGTGGCCGACGAGCTCGGCGTGACGGTGCGTACCCTGCACCACTACGACGAGATCGGCCTACTCGTTCCGAGCGACCGGACCCATGCGGGGTACCGGCTCTACTCCATCGATGACCTGCGCAGGCTCGCGACGATCGTCACGTACCGGCGGCTCGGCTTCTCGCTCGACGAGGTGGCCGAGCTGCTCCGGGGCGACGGCGCCATCGCCGACCACCTGCGCCGGCAGCGGGCCGCGGTCAGCGCCAGGATCGACGAGCTGCACGAGCTCGTCGGTGCCATCGACCACGCACTGGAGGCAGAGATGACCGAGCAGCCGGCGACGACCGAGGAGCTCAAGGAGATGTTCGGCGACGGGTTCAGCGACGAGTACGCCGCCGAGGCCGAGGAACGCTGGGGCGACACCGACGCGTGGACCCAGTCGCAGAGCCGCACGAAGCGCTACACCAGGGCCGACTGGGCCGAGGTCAAGGCCGAGCAGGATGCCGTCAACGCCGCGTTCGTCGCGGCCATGAGGGCCGGTCTGGCCCCGACCTCGACCGAGGCGATGGACGCCGCCGAGGCGCACCGCCGCCACATCCACGAGCGGTTCTACGACCTCGACCACCGCGTCCATCGGGGCCTGGCCGACATGTACGTCGCCGACCCCCGCTTCACGAAGACCTACGACGACCTCGAGCCGAGGCTCGCGGCATACGTCCGCGAGGCCATCCACGCCAACGCCGACCGGCACGGGGCGCCGCCGCTCGGCTGAGCCTCGTGGCCGCCGCGTGGCTGGGCCTTGTGGCCGCTGCGCGGCGCGGCGTGACACCCGGCTGGCCTAGGCTTCCGAGCGTGACGGATGCAGCGGGCCTGTTCATCGCCTTCGAGGGGGGCGACGGGGCGGGCAAGTCGACCCAGGTACGGCTGCTCGCCGAGACGCTGCGCGCCGCGGGCCACGACGTGCTCGTCACCCGCCAGCCCGGCGGCACCGAGCTCGGCGCCCAGATCCGTGACCTCGTCCTCCACGGCGCCCACGTCTCGCCGAGGGCCGAGGCGCTGCTCTTCGCGGCCGACAAGGCCCACCACGTCGACCAGCTCATCCGGCCCGCGCTGGTCTCCGGGCGGACCGTCATCACCGACCGATACACCGACTCCTCCGTCGCCTACCAGGGCGCCGGGCGGGATCTCGGCGCCGACGAGGTGCACGACCTGCAGATGTGGGCCGTCGACGGCCTCGTCCCTCGGCTCACCGTCATCGTCGACATCACCGCGGCCGAGGGGCGCCGCCGGCGTGGTGGCACGCACGACCGGCTCGAGTCCGAGGAGGACGCCTTCCACGACGCGATCCGGGCCCACTTCCTCGCCATGGCCGGGGCGAGCCCGCACCGCTACCTCGTCGTCGACGGCACCCTGCCGCCGGAGCGGATGCACGCGGCCGTCGTCGACCGGCTCCGGGCGATGGGCCTCCTGGGCGACGAGGTCGCCCGGTGAGCGTCTGGGAGGACCTCGTGGGCCAGGACGAGTCGATCGCCACCCTGCGCCGAGCCGTCGCCGAGCCGGCGACGATGACCCACGCGTGGCTCTTCACCGGTCCGCCCGGCTCGGGACGCTCGAACGCCGCGCGTGCCTTCGCCGCCGCCCTGGAGTGTCCCGACGGCGGCTGCGGGACCTGTCGGGAGTGCCGGACCTCGCTCGAGGGCACCCACGCCGATGTCGAGCTCGTCGCCACCGAGGGGCTGTCGATCAAGGTCGAGGAGGCCCGTGACCTCGTCCAGCTCGCCGCGACCCGCCCGTCGGTCGGCCGCTACCGCGTCATCGTCGTCGAGGACGCCGACCGGCTCACCGAGCGCGCGGCCGACGCCCTCCTCAAGGCACTGGAGGAGCCCACCCCTCGCACCGTGTGGATGCTCTGTGCTCCCTCGACCGAGGACGTCATCATCACCCTGCGCTCGCGCTCGCGGCACGTCCGGCTGCGAACCCCGCCCGTCGGCGCGGTTGCCGACCTCCTGGTCCGGCGGGATGGTCTGGATCGGCCGATGGCCCTGTATGCCGCCCGCGCCGCCCAGTCGCATATCGGCCTCGCGAGGCGGCTCGGCCGCGACGAGAACGCGCGGATCCGCCGGCACGATGTCATCGGCCTCGCGACGAAGATCCGCACGGTGGGTGACGCCGTCGACGCCGCCGGCGACCTGACAACGATCGCGACCGAGGAGTCAGCCGCGTCGTCGAGCGAGCGCGACGCCGCCGAGCGCGGCCGACTCATCGAAACCCTGGGGGCGGACCCGACCGCCCGCACCCAGCCGCCGCACATCCGTGCCCAGCTCTCCTCGCTCGAGAAGGAGCAGAAGGCCCGGGCCACCCGGTTCACCAGGGACGTCCTCGACCGGGCGCTCGTCGACCTGCTGTCGGTCTATCGGGACGCCCTCGTCCTTCACGCGGCCTCCGGCATCGAGCTCATCAACGAGGACAGCCGCGGCATCGTCCAGCAGGTCGCCGCAGCGATGAGCCCCGAGCGGATCCTCGCCGCGATGGACGCGATCGGCACGGCCCGGGAGCGGATCGGCGCCAACGTCGCGCCGCTCCTCGCGCTCGAGGCGATGGCCCTCGACCTGCGCCTGCCCCGCTGACGTCGCGCCCGCCCTTCTGACCCCGAGCCGGTCAGCTCTTCTGACCCCGGGCCGGTCAGCCCTTCTTTCGTGACAGGAGGCAACACGCCGGCGCCGTCCGCCCGGTCCCGGCGTGTTGCCTCCCCTCAACGGGGGATCGGGCGGCCGGGGATGGTGCGGCCGGGTGGGTCGGACCCGATCGGGCCGGAGACGCGGTGGAGGGTCAGGCGTCGGTGCGCCCGTCCGGGTCGTTGCGGGACCGGCGCCACGCGACGACGAGGGCGATGACCGCGACGGCGGCCGGCACGGTCCAGCCCGGCACCCCCCCGAGCCACCGGGTGATCCACTCCTGTGCCGACAGCTCGAAGCCGGTGGTGTCCCCGAGGCCGAGGGTCGTCAGCATCCCGGCCGTCCCGTCGTAGGCGAGGAAGAGGACCCCGATGGCGATGAAGAGCAGTCCCGCGACGAGCGAGGTCGTGTGCACCCGCAGCGGCCCGACCGTGATCTCGCGGCCGCGGAGCCAGGAGCGGCCGCCGACGCCGAGCCGGTCCCACATCGCGGCGAGGAGGAAGAGCGGAGCTGCCATGCCGAGCCCGTATGCCGCGAGCAGGGCCGCCCCGGTGAGGGGGCGTCCCGACGTGGCCGCCATCGTGAGGATCGCCCCGAGGATCGGCCCGGAGCAGAAGCCCGCCAGCCCGTAGACGGCCCCGAGCACGACCGTCGACATCAGGCCTTGGCCCCGCCCGGACGCCCACGACTGGAGCCGGGCGGCGAACGGCATACCGATCCCGCCGGTGGCGATCTGGACCACGCCCAGGACGATGATCGTCCACCCGGCCACGGCGATGAGCACGCTGCGGTGGCCGTAGAAGACCTGGGACACCGCGCTCGCTCCGGTGCCGAGGGGGACGAGGGTGATGAGCAGCCCGAGGTAGAACAGCACCGTCCGCCACAGCAGGGCCGTGCGGCCGGCGAAGGCGTAGGCGAAGAACGACGGCAGGAGCAGGGCGCTGCAGGGGGACAGCAGCGCCAGGGTCCCCGCGGCGAATGCCGTGAGCAGGCTGACCTCGGTCACGCGTGCCTCACCTGGCGGCGGCGGCCGCCTGTTCGATGACCTGCTCGAAGGTCTGCAGCGGCTGGGATCCCACGACGAGCCGACCGTTGATAACGAACGACGGAGTGCCGTTGACCCCGATGTTCTGCCCCTCGCCGAGGTCGGTCGAGACCGCGCCGGCGGTCGTCGTGTCGCCGAAGTCCCGGGTGAACCGGGCCGCGTCGAGCCCCGCCGCCGAGGTGATGTCGGCGAGGACGTTCGTGTCGAGCTTGTCGAAACCCGCCGCGTGCATCCGGGTGAACAGCTCGTGGTGCACCTCCCAGAACTTGCCCTGCTTGGCCGCGGCTCGGGCGACGATGGCCGCGACCCCGGACTGGTCGGTGAGGTAGGGGAAGTCGCGCCACTCGATCCGCAGCACCCCGGTGTCGACGTACTTCGCGACGAGCTCGGGCTCGGTGTTCATCGCGAACGATGCGCAGTAGGGGCAGGAGAAGTCGGAGTACTCGACCATGACGACGGGGGCGTCGACCCTGCCCATGGCGAGCGGGTCGCCGGCCTGGCGCCGGGCGACGTTGATGGCTTCGGGCTGGGAACCGGTCGCCGTCGCCACCCCGCCATCGACCGTCGACTCGTCGGCCCCGACGGTCTTCGTGACGGTGACGGTGGGAGCGGCGCTGCCGGCGCCGGGGCCCAGGTGGGGACCGAGCGCCATGGCGACCGCGACGATGCCTGCGGTCGCGGCGACCGTGAAGGGAACGACGTACGGGTTGCGCCGTCGGGGCTGAGGCCGTGGCAGGACCGAGTCCAGCGGACGGTCCTCGGCGGCGGCACCGGTCGCGTCCGTCGCCGGGCGCGGGCCGTCCTCGGGCTGCGGGTGGGGCGGCTGCTCGGTCATGGTTCCCTCTGGTCGGGTCGACGGTATACCCCAGAGGGTATGCCGCGCCGTGGTGGTTCGGCGGCCCCCAGGGACCTCGCCTAGGGTCTCACCCATGACCCTCCGCCGTCTCGCCGTGGCCGCCACTGTGACGGTTGCCGCGTTGGTCCTCGGCAGCTGCTCGGTCGTCGACAACGTTCGCGAGCGGATCAACCCGCCGACGACGGCGTTCACCCCACAGAGCCCACCGGCCGGGTCGACGGGCCTGGAGTCCTACTACTCCCAACGCCTCGACTGGCAGACGTGCTCCGGCGGTTACTGCGCCGAGCTGACCGTGCCGGTCGACTACGCCGACCCCACCGGCGCCACGATCAAGATCGCGGTCTTCAAGGCGCCGGCCACCCGGCCGTCCACGCGGATCGGCTCTCTCGTCGTCAACCCCGGCGGTCCTGGCGGCTCGGGTGTCGACTACGCCCGGGCGGCCAACTACATCGTTGCGCCGGCGGTGCGCCAGCGGTACGACATCGTCGGGTTCGACCCCCGCGGGGTCGACCGGTCCGCACCCATCACGTGTGTCGGCCCGTCACAGCTCGACGCCTTTCTCGGCGTGGACCCGACCCCGGACACCCCGGCCGAGGAGCAGTCCTTCGCCGACAACGCCAAGTCCTTCGCCGACGCCTGTGGTGCGAAGGCCGGTCCGCTGCTGGGGCACGTCTCGACCGAGGACGCCGCCAAGGACATGGACGTCCTGAGGGCCGCGCTCGGCGAGAGCCAGCTCACCTACCTCGGCAAGTCGTACGGCACGTTCCTCGGCGCGACGTATGCCGGGCTGTTCCCCGACAAGGTCGGCCGGTTCGTCCTCGACGGGGTCGTCGCGCCCGACCTGACGAGCGAGGAGCTCAACCTCGGCCAGGCCAAGGGGTTCGAGCTGGCGACCCGGACCTGGGCGGCATACTGCGTCCAGCAGGGCAACTGTCCCCTCGGCGACTCCGTCGACCAGGTCATGCAGGGGCTGCGGGACTTCCTCCACCGGGTCGACGCCGCGCCGCTGACCCGGACCGGCGACACCGCGGTGACGAGGCTGACCGAGGGCTGGGCGTCGACCGGGATCGCGGCGGCGATGTACGACCAGGGCAGCTGGGCGACCCTCATCGACGCGATGCGCGACGCCCTCAAGGGCGACGGGACGGCCCTGATGGACCTCGCCGACGTCTATGCCGAGCGCCGCCAGAACGGTGGCTACACGGGCAACCTCATGCAGGTCATCTATGCGGTCAACTGCCTCGACAAGCCCGAGTCGAGCTCGGTCGCCGAACACGAGAAGCTCGCCCAGGAGGCCGCGAAGGTCGCCCCCACGTGGGGACCGTTCCTCATGTGGAGCTCACTGCCCTGCGGGTACTGGCCGGTCAAGGCGACCGCGAAGCCGCACCCGATCTCCGCGGCGGGCAGTGGCCCGATCGTCGTCATCGGCACGACGCGTGACCCGGCGACGCCGTATGAGTGGGCGGTCCGGCTGCACGACCAGCTCGCCAACGCCTCGCTCATCACCTACAACGGCGACGGGCACACGGCCTACATGCGCTCCAACTCGTGTGTCGACGACGCCGTGGATGCGTACTACGTCGACGGCACCGTGCCGAAGGACGGCCTGCGCTGCTGAGGCTGAGCACTGCGGCTCGCGGTGCGGTCGCCGACGTCCGCACATAGCGGCGCCCGCGGCATACCGGAACGTCGAGGGTATGCCGCGGGCGCACGCGGTGGTGTCCGGGTCGAGCGCTGGGCTCAGCCCTCCTTGATGACTCGGGTGCCGCCGGCGAACTTGTCGTGCCAGGCCTGCCGGCTGACGGTGTCGCTGTTGATCCCGACGGCGATCATGATGACGGCCACGAGCGCCGCCACCAGGCCGATGAGGCCACCGACGATGGGCACGATGCCGACGATGCCGTAGGCCATCCAGATGTTGCGGCGCGCGGCCTGTTCGAGAGTGGGGTTACCGCCGTTCGGGCCGACGACCCGCAGCTTCATGATCATCTTGCCGATGGTCCTGCCCTGGCTGGACTCCATATAGGCGAAGTAGCCGAGGTAGATCGCCGCGGTGATGATGCTGCCGAGGGCGCTGGCGCCGTAGCTGGAGCCCGCGCCGAGCAGCCCTCCGGAGGAGCCGAAGATGACTCCGATGACGATGACGGACACGATGATGAGGTTGACAACGAACAGCAGAACGCCGTCGATGAGGCGGGCCGCGAACCGGTCGACAAGCTCGCCGGGCCGGGGCCCGGCGGGGGGCTGGGCCTGGCTGTCGAAGCCGGGAGGCGGTGGGGGCGGGGCCGGAGGCATGTCTGACATGACACCGAGCCTAGGGGGTTGACGGGGTGAGGTGGGGGAGTTCGCGCCGGACGTTGCCGGTGTGGCGGCGGCTGCCGGGCCTGTCGAAGTCGCGGACGTGGCGGGTGGGGCTGCGGTGGCGTCGGGGTTCGCGCGGCCGGTTTTCGTGCGGGGCGGCGGCATCCGTATACTCAGGCGGCGTGCCCGACGGGTACCTGCCGCCTTAGCTCAGTCGGCCAGAGCGATTCACTCGTAATGAATAGGTCGTGGGTTCGATTCCCACAGGCGGCTCCACGCATCAGCGCACGTCAGGCCCTCGGGATCTCGATCTCGAGGGCCTCCTGCATGGGTGTGGTTCGCCCGTCTGCCCCCGCTGTGCCCCCGACCATCGCGGCGGCATCCCACGGGTTCTTGTCGATGAGGTGACCGGAGAGGTCCATCGTCATGGCGGCCGAGGCGTGCCCCGGGACCCGCTGACGACCTTCTTCGCCGCGATGTGCCGAGCCGAAGTGCCGATCTCGCTCTGTTCCGACAGAGGATCCGGCAGTGTCACTCGTATGAGCGACCAACCGGAAGCGGCTGAGTTGGCCGCTGCACGGGTTCGCGTCGCCGAAGCTGACGTACTGGTGGCCAGCGTCCATGCGATCGCCAAGGAGGTCAGCTCCGACGCCGTCGCTGAGAGCGAGCACCTCATCATCAAGCGACCGGCCCTGCGGCGGGCCCCGGTACAACGACACCGCAGCGGCCGCCTTGCTCCCGTCACCCAAGGAGCCCACTCCATCGTGGGCGGCGGCTGGAACACCTCGCTCCTGTTCGACACGACCTCCCCTGCCGACTGCCACGTCCTGGCCGACCCCGCCTCCTCCGAGCCGAGCGACCACTCGCCGCTCGTCGCTGACTTCACGACCTAGCCCAACCGAAGCCACAGCTGCCCGACACACCTGGCAGCCACGTCCACTTCCCGCTGTTCTTGGTGGCGGTCCACTCAAGCCCCTGATCCTCGAACCGGAGCCTGGCATCTCCGACAGGCACCCCGGCCGGTGTCGGATACTTGTCCCATGAGCGTGCCCACGACGGTGGACGGCGTGATCGACCGGATGCGGGCGATCGACGCCGAGCTGCCCTCGGCCGACGGGGTGGCCGTCTTCAACCGGATGTACCTGACGGTGACCCAGCGGGTTGCTGCAATCATCGCGCAGCCCGGCGGCGGTACGGGCTTCGCGGACACTCCGACGATGGCCGAGCTCGATGTGCGCTTCGCGAACCTGTGGTTGGCGGCGTACGACGCGGGGGCGAGCGGACGTGCCGTGCCGGCCGCGTGGCGACCCCTGTTCGAGGAGCGCGGCGGAGGGCACCTTCCGGTGCAGTACGCCGTCTCCGGGATGAACAGCCACATCGAGCACGACCTGCCGATCGCGGTGGCGGCAACCTGTCACGCGAGGCATCTCGATCCGACGGCTCTCCATCCCGACTACGAGGCGATCAACGCGGTTCTTGCCGAGGTCGAGTCCCCGATCCGGCGCTCCTTCCTGGACGCGGCGGGTCGTGCGGTGGACGACCGGCTGGGCCCGCTCGTGCATCTGCTCAGCACGTGGAACATCGCCCAGGCCCGGGACGTCGCATGGGTTACCACAGAGACGCTGTGGGCGCTGCAGGGCGCCGGTTTCCTTCGCGATCGGTTCCTGGAGGGGCTGGGTCACACCGTGGGGATGACGTCTCGCTCACTGCTCGTACCGATCGTGGGCGGATGACCGAGTCCGGTTCTCGGGCAGCCGCGACTACCGCTACTCCCTGGACGCCCCGCGTCGAACCGCCCCGGGACGCCGGTTCTCGGCGCGCTGGACGAGGGCGAACTGGCAGGAACGCTCTCGTAGTGAATAGGTCGTGGGTCCGATCTCCCACAGGCGGCTTCACGTGAAAGGCCAGGTCAGGCCCTTGGGGCATCGATCTCGAGGGCCTCTTGCATGGGTGTGGTTCGCTCCTTCGCCCCCGTCGCGCCCCGTCTTGGTCTCGGCGGCAGCGTCGAGCCGCTCGACGCGTTGGCCTCGGAGGTGGACGCCCCGCACCCGCTCGACGTAGAGGTGTTGTCGGCGCTCGTCGACGCAGACCTCGCCGGGGGTGGGATCGACGTCATCGCGCGGGCGGTCGAGTCAGCCCTCGAGCCCGCCGAACCCGACGAACCCGACGAACCCGGTAGGCTGACCAGTGTCGTTCCGGACCTTGGTGAACGGAACGCTCCCACGGCCTGATGCCGTACGGGGGTCGTGCCCGGACGACGCCCACCTCATCCGGAGCGTCCTCGGTGGCGGGTCTTCGGCAGAGTGACCGACTCTGGTGTCAGACCGGTACCCCGACCTACCGGATCCCCTTCACCACCATGTCATCCGCTCAGATGGCTTGGGACGAACTGGTTCGCAGCAGCCGCGTCGGACCACCGGCATCATCAGGTCAACGGAGGCTCCGCATGCAGATCCACGTGCACACCGACAACAACATCGACGGAACCGATGGGATGTCGGCCCACGTCGAGCGCGAGGTCGCGACCGCCCTGTCACGGTTCCGTGACCACCTCACGCGGGTCGAGGTTCATCTCAGCGATGAGAGCGCCGGGCGGGTGACCGATGCCGACATCCGATGCATGATCGAGGCGCGACCGGAGGGTCGGCCCCCGGTGACGGTGACCGACAACGCAGGCAGCGTGGACGCGTCCCTCAAGGGGGCCATCCATCGGCTGGATCACCTGCTGGCCAGCCATGAGGGCCGCCAGCAGGACCAGCGCGCCCGCAATTCGATCCGTGGCCACTCCGAGGAGTGAGGTGAACACCGGGGGCGGCTGCGGGTACTCGCGGCCCCGTATGGTGAACGTCGCGGCGGTGCGTATCGGCTGAGCCGTCGCCACGTGGCTGGGAAGGTACCCAGCCGGGGCTGAGGACGAGGGTGGGCTGCGGGCCTGGGTGACTTTCCGCCCACACGGGATGCCGCTGTCGCCGCCGTGGGGCGATGATGAGGGACGGGTCGTGATGCTCGGCCGACCGACAAAGGAGTGGCGATGAAGCTCGACGAGATCCTCAGCACAGCCAAGGACACGATCAGCGTGAAGCGGGTGTTCGGCGAGCCCATCGAGCGGGAGGGGCTCACCGTCATCCCCGTCGCCGTCGTCGGTGGTGGCGGTGGTGGCGGCAGCGGCCAGGACGAGAAGGGCGACGGCGGAGAGGGCGGTGGCTTCGGGATGGGCGGCCGGCCGGCCGGTGCCTACGTCATCAAGAACGGCGAGCTGAGCTGGCGCCCGGCCGTCGACCCCAACCGGATCGTCCTTGCGGTCGCCGCGGTGGCGGTGGCCTACCTGCTGACCCGGCCACGGGTGCTGCGGGCTCAGGCGAAGGTCGCCTCCGCCTGAGGGGTGCTGTCGCTCAGGCCGGTGGACCCTCGGCGAGGATGCCGTCGATCTGGCCGACCGCCTGACGGATCCCCTCCTCCATGCCCATCGCGACGAGCTGGGCCATCGCGTCGCGGCTGGGGAACGTCGAGCGCACCTCCAGCAGGGTCCCGCCGCCGGCCGTGGCGGTGAGGGTGAACCGGGCTCGCGTCGTCGGCATCCCGGGGTCCGGAGCGAACGACGCGTCGGCGAACCCGTCCTCGACCTCGAGCATCCTCGGGGCCTCGACGGCGTCCACCGCCCAGTAGCCGTGGTGCCGCTCGCCCTCCGGGCCGGTCATGTAGTAGGTCATCCGCCCTCCCGGGGTGAGGTCGTGGTCGACGACGGTCGCGGGGAACGTCGGCGGACCCCACCACCGCTCGAGCTGGCGCGGGTCGGCGAGCACCTGCCAGACCCGCTCGACCGGCGCGTCGTATGCCGCGGTGATGGTCATCGTCAGGGCCTCGAGGTCCTTCGTCACGTCGCGGACGGTCATCGGTGGTCTCCTTCATCGGTGGTGGGCCAGCCCGCCGTCGGGAAGTCGACGAGGGGCTGGCCGGGGGTGGGGGGCTCAGCCGACGCCGGTGGCACCGTGGACGAAGGTGCGCAGGCGGCGCCGCACGGTCGCGACGGGTTCGCCATGCTGCACCTGGATCGCCGCCGAGCTGACGACGCCGCCGACGAGGCCGGCCACCCCGGCGGCGTCCCGCACCCCCGCGTCGCGCAGGGCGCTGACGAGCGGCTCGGCCAACGCCTCGTGGAGCTCGTGGATCGTGGCGGCCATCTCGGTCGGGATCTCGGCGACGTGGTAGGACCCCTGGGGGAAGTGCCCGGCCACCGCGGCGTCCAGGCTGGCATCGACGTATGCCGTCAGCCGCGCCGCGGGCGTGCGCGCCGTGCGCATGGCCGACTCGAGGCCGTCGAGGGTGCGCCGGAAGACCTCCTCGACGGCGGCCCCGACGAGCGCCCCCGACGACGGGTAGTACTGGTAGACGCTGCTGCGCGCCAACCCCGCCAGCGCGGCGACGGCGGCCGGCGTGACGGCGGTGGTCCCGTCGGCGCCGAGCAGCTCGGCGGCCGCCGCGACGATGTCCGCGCGGCGTCGCGCGTGGTGCTCGACGACCGTCGGTGCATCGATCTTCGGCATGGCCCCAGTCTGGCCCATCTTGCCTTGCCGACGCCAGTGTCGTTAAGATGCCGACATGTCTGTCGATAACAAGACCGCCGGGACCCCTCCGGTCGGACCGACCCGCACGAGCACCATCGACCGGCGCGGCTGGGTCGCCCTGCTCGCCGTCGGCTTCGGGGTCTCGGTCGTCATCATGGACGCGACGATCGTCAACGTCGCCCTCCCCGTCGTCCTCGAGGACCTCCACCTCACCGCCGCCGACGCGCAGTGGGTCAACGCGGCCTACTCGCTCGTCTTCGCAGCCCTGCTCCTCACCGTCGGCCGGATCGGCGACCTGCGCGGGCGGCGCAAGATGTTCGCCGTCGGGCTCGGCGTCTTCATGGCCGCCTCGGTCGTCGCCGGGCTCAGTACCGGCGCCGCGATGCTCATCACCGCCCGGTTCGTCCAGGGGCTCGGCGCGGCCATGGTCGTCCCGAGCACCCTGTCGACCCTCAACGCGATGTTCATCGGTCGGGCTCGCGCGATCGCGTTCGCCATCTGGGGATCGGCGATCGGCGGCATGGCGGCCATCGGCCCGGTCATCGGCGGCTGGCTCGCGACCGACGCCTCCTGGCGGTGGGCGTTCTGGCTCAACATCCCCGTCGGCCTGCTCGTCATGCTGGGGATCGCCAAGGCCGTGCCCGAGACCCGCGATGCGAATGCCGTGCCCGGCCGCGACCCCCTCGGCGTCATGCTGACGGCCGTGGGCATGGGCGGGATCGTCTTCGCGCTCATCGAGTCCTCGTGGTTCGGGTGGTGGCGGCAGGGGTCGGGCGCCCTCTCTCCGGTCCCGGTGGCGCTCATCGGCGGAGTGCTGCTCATGGTCACCTTCGTCGTCGTCGAGCGCCGCCGCGCCGCCGCGGGCAAGCACGTCCTCATCGACCTCGGTCTGTTCCGGCTCACCACGTTCCGGGCCGGCGTCACCGCGGCGCTCATCGTCGCCTTCGGCGAGTTCGGGCTGCTGTTCACCCTGCCCCTTCTCCTGCAAGGCACCCTCGGCTACACCGCCCTCGGCACCGGCGGTGTCATCGTCGCCCTCGCCCTCGGAACCTTCCTCATCTCGGGGATGCTGCCGCGGATCAGCATGCGGCTCAGCCAGCGCACCGTGGTCCAGACCGGTCTCGCGCTCGAGGCGCTCGCCATCGGCGGCATCGCCGTGGTCGTGTCACTCAGCGTGTCGACGTGGGCGCTGGCCGGCCTGCTGTTCGTCTATGGCACGGGTGTCGGCATGGCCACCGCCCAGCTCACCTCGCTCCTGCTCTCCGACGTCCCGGCCGACGAGAGCGGCCAGGCGTCGGGTCTGCAGAGCTCGATCCGCCAGCTCGGCTCGGCCCTCGGCGTCGCGCTGCTCGGCGGACTGCTCGTCTCCCGGCTCGCCGCGGCGACGCGCGACAACCTCGCCGCGCTGCACCTGCCCACCGGCACCGTCGACGGGGTCACCACCGCGGTCAAGGAGAGCGCCGGCATCGCCATCGCCGGTCTCCAGGCGCAGCCGGGCGGTCACGCCATCTCTCAGGCGGCGTCCGAGGCGATGGTCCACGCAAGCCGGCTGACGACCGGGGCTGCGTCGCTGGCCCTCGTCCTCGGGCTGCTCGCGACGTTCGCCCTGCCCCGCCAGGCCGCGCCCGCCGCCGAGGTCGAGGAGGACGGCATACCACAGGACGAGGCGCAGTCGGCGGTGCCGTGACCCCGCGTCAGCGCGCCGCGAGCACCCGGTCGACGATGTGGGCCGCGATGGGCATCGCCGAGGTCGCGCCGGGGGAGGGCGCATTGAGGACGTGGATGCTCGCGTCGGTCTCGACGATGAGGAAGTCCTCGACAAGGGCCCCGTCCCGGCGCACCGCCTGAGCCCGTATGCCGGCCGGCTCGGGCAGCAGATCCTTGGTCGTGAGCTCCGGGCAGTAGCGGCGGACCAGGCCGAGGTAGCCGCGGATGTTGAGCGAGTTCCACTGCTCGACCATGCCGGTCCGCAGCTGGGCCCGAGCCACCCGCCAGAAGCCGGGGAACCGGGCCAGCTCGGCGACGTCACCCACGTCGACCGAGCCCTTGCGGTAGCCCTCGCGGGCCAGGCCGAGGACGGCGTTCGGGCCGACGGTCACGCCGCCGTCGATCGTCCGGGTGAGGTGGACGCCGAGGAACGGGAGGTCGGGGTCCGGCACGGGGTAGATGAGGGACGACACGAGGTCGTTGCGGGACGGGCGCAGCCGGTAGTACTCGCCGCGGAACGGCACGATCGCGACGTCGCGGCCCGAGGCGGCCCCGGCCATCCTGGCCAACCGGTCGGACTGGAGGCCGGCGCACCCGACGAGGCGTCGGGTGCGGACCCGGTGGCGGGCGGCGGCACCGTCCTCACCGAGCACCGTGTCGAGGACGACCTGCCCCGGGGACTCGGTGATGGCGACGACCTCGGTCTGGGTGCTGATCGTGCCACCGAGCCGGACGACCTCCTCGGCGATGGCCCGGCTCACGGCCCGGTAGTCGACGATCCCGGTGGTCGCGACGTACAGGGCGGCGAGCCCGGTGATGTGGGGCTCGCGGCGGCGCAGCTCGGTCGCGTCGATGCGCTCGACCTCGAGGCCGTTGCGCAGGGCCCGGTCGTACAGGGCGGCGAGGCGCTCGACCTCGATCGCCGTGGTGGCGACGATGAGCTTGCCCGTGTCGAGGTAGGGGATCGCGTGCTCGTCGCAGAACTCGCGGGTCCATCTCGACCCCTCGGCACAGAGTCTCGCCTTGAGGCTGCCCGGGGCGTAGTAGACGCCGGCGTGGATGACGCCGCTGTTGTGGCCGCTCTGGTGGGCGGCCAGCTCGGCCTCCTTCTCGACGAGGTGGACGTCGGCGCCCGGCCGGCGCTGGAGGACGGTGAGAGCCGTGGCGAGCCCGACGATGCCGCCGCCGACGATGACGACGTCGTGGGCGGCTGACATGGCTCCAGCCTGTCACCGCCGCCTCATCGGCGCGCCGCCGGGCAGGATGGGGCGATGGCCCGCGTCTTCGTCTTCGACCACCGGTGGCGGCTGACCGCCTCACCGGAGGCCGTGTATGCCGCGCTCTCTGCCGTCGAGGGCTACCCCCGGTGGTGGACGCAGGTCCGGTCGGTCCGGCGGATCGACCACGCCAGAGGCGAGGCGGCGGTGCGCAGCGTTCTGCCGTACACGCTCCACCTCGTCCTGACCCGTGAGGTCGAGGACGCGGCGACCCGGACACTGCGGGTCGGGATCGGCGGCGACCTCGACGGGTGGGCGTCCTTCGACCTGGCGGTGGGTGCCGGGACCGGAACGGTGGCTCGCTATCGCCAGGAGGTCACCGTGACGGCGCGCCATCTCGGCCGGGCCGCCCCGGTCGTCGAGCCGCTGCTGCGGTTCAACCACGACTGGATGATGCGCTCGGGCGAACGGGGGCTCGCGGCCTACCTGCGCGGCTGATCCGCTCTCGCGACGGGGACACGGGAACCGCCCGGGTGGCGTGCCGACCCGTCGCCTGCGACGGGGCCGGAGGGCTTCTTCCCCGGCGGCGACAAAGGGCGGGGAAAGGGATCCGCATTCCTGCCCCGTCGCCGCGCCGGGAACCCGGCCGTGCGGCCGCCCGCCGTCGTGCCGAGGGCGCCGCCGGACCCGACCCGCGGCCCTCCGCCGGACGGGCATCTGCCCAGGTCAACGGCCCAAAACGCGGATTTCGTTACCAAACTGTGACCTGTCCGAGGGGCATCGACGAATCGCCGGGGCCACCTGCGAAAAAACACCGGTGTCATTCGTTGAATCACAAGCATGGAATTTCACTTCCCCCCTGGTAGGGGTGTGAAAAGTGAGGCGGATGTGAATTGGCGGGAAATTCGAGTTCTAGTCTTCTTGCCGTCATCACCCGACCCCTGCGAGAGGTGCCCTCGTGCCCCACGCCCCGCGCGTACCCGGCCCGGCGACCGGTCGTTTCCGCGGCGCCCGCTGGGGTCGCGTCGCCACGGCCGTCGTCCTCGCCGTTGCGACGACCGTCGCGGGCACGACCGCCTCCCTGGCCAAGACCACCCCATACCCGAGCAAGCAGCAGGTCGACGCGGCCAAGCGGGCGGCGACCGCGGCCGGCAGCTCCGTGGCCGCCCTGCAGGCCCAGTACAACGCGGCCTCCGCACGCCTCGCCACGATCCAGGACGAGGTGTCCGCCGCCGCCGAGGTCTACAACGAGGCACGGATCAAGCTGGCGGACGCCACCCGCGCCGCGCAGGACGCGGCCGCGGCCGCGACCGCCGCCCAGCAGGAGGCGGACGCCGCCTCGCTCACCGTCCGCCGGTATGCCGCGCTCATGTACCAGAGCGACGGGTCGCTGGGCGGCCTCGAGGCCTACCTCAGCAGCACCGGTCCGCAGGACCTGGCCGACCGGGCGATGGGCATGGCCGCCATCGGTGACGCCCGCACCGCCGCACTCGACCACGCGACCCAGAGCGCCAACATCGCCGCCGCCGCCCGGGCGCAGGCCCAGCGGGCGCAGACCCAGCTGGCCGATGCCGCCCAGGCCGCCGAGGCCGCCCGCGCCGCAGCCCAGGCCAAGGCCGACGCCGCGGCCGCGGCCGCCCGGTCCATCGCCGCCGAGCAGCGGGCGATGGTGGCCAAGATGGCCAAGCTCCAGAAGATCTCGGTCGCCATGGAGCACGCCCGCCAGGCCGGTCTGAAGAAGGCGGCCGAGGAGCGCGCGGCGGCCCAGGCCCGGGCCCGGGCGGAGGCCGCCCGTAAGGCCGCCGAGGCCGCCCGCAAGAAGCGCGCCGAGTCCTCCGGCTCCGGCGGGTCTGGCAGCGGCTCGACCGGCGGCTCAACGAGTGGCTCGTCCAACCCGGCCCCGCACGGAGGTGTGTCGTCCGTCCTCGCCTACGCGAGCGCCCAGGTCGGCAAGTGGTACCAGTGGGGCGGCGCCGGCCCGAACACCTTCGACTGCTCCGGCCTGACGATGATGGCCTGGCGCCAGGCGGGCGTGTACATGCCGCACGGCTCCCAGGCCCAGTACGCGCTGACCAGGCGCGTCGCGATCGCCGACCTCATCCCGGGCGATCTCGTCTTCTACGGCGCCTCCGGCCCGACGAACCACCACGTCGGCATCTATGTCGGCGGCGGCCAGATGATCGAGGCGCCGCACACCGGCGCGCAGGTGCGCTACTCCTCGATCTACCGTTCCGACCTGCTGCCGTACGGCGGACGCCCGTAGTCGAGGCGCCGCACACACGGTATGCCGGGTGGCCGGCATACCGTCGTCGCCCGTGGGTCGACTCAGTCGCTGAGCGGGTGTTCCTTCGTCGCCAGCTCGGCCCGCGCCTTCGCGGTGGCCTCGAGCCGCTCGGCCTCGGTCCGTGAGATCCGCGCCGACTCCTGCTCCGCCTCGGCGTCGTTCTCCGCGGGCATCGGCCAGCGGGCCGTCGTCATGCCCGCCTGCCCGGCTCGCTCGATCGCCTCGTCGATGACCCGCTCGGCCTCCTCGCGACCGGCCCAGTGCGCACCCTCGACGGACTTGCCGGGCTCGAGGTCCTTGTACGTCTCGAAGAAGTGCTGGATCTCCAGCCGGTCGAACTCGGTGACGTGCTCGAGCTCGCTGATGTGGGCCTTGCGAGGGTCGCCGGCGGGGATGCAGAGGATCTTGTCGTCGCCGCCGGCCTCGTCGCGCATGTGGAACATCCCGATCGGCCGTGCGCGGACGAGGCATCCCGGGAACGTCGGCTCGTCGAGGAGGACGAGGGCGTCCAGCGGGTCGCCGTCCTCGCCGAGGGTGTCCTCGATGTAGCCGTAGTCCGACGGGTAGGCCATCGAGGTGAAGAGCATCCGGTCCAGCCGGATCCGCCCGGACTCGTGGTCGACCTCGTACTTGTTCTTGTGACCCTTGGGGATCTCGATGGTGACGTCGAACTCCACGGCGCTTCTCCTGACGTTCGGCAGTTGACCTAGGCTCGCCCCAGTCTTACGTATCCGCAAGCGGCGAGGAGGAATGATCCCGTGCGACGCGCGCTCGTGATCTCCCTCGCCTTCGTCCTCCTCGTCGCCGGCTACGTCGCCGCCGACGTCTATGACCTGGTCCCGGGCATCCTCACCCGGGCGCCCGTGTCGTCCGCCGCCGCGTCGCCGACGCGGACGCCGACCCCCGCCGCGACTGCCGCCGGAGCGACGGCCCCCGCGACACCGGGTGCACCGGCATCGGGTACGCCGACGTCGGCCCCCGACGACCCGCTGGCCTCGCTCGACCCGGCGGCCGCCGCGCCCACGCTGGCGGGTCTCGCAGCGGCGCTCAGGCCCCTCGTCGCCGATCCTGCCCTGGGCACCTCGGTCGGGCTCGTCGTCCGTGACGGGCTCACCGGGCGGGTGCTCTACACCCGCGGCGCCACGACGCCCCGGACGCCGGCCTCGACGCTCAAGCTGCTCAGTGCCGCCGCGGTGTGGACCTCGCTCGACCCGGCGGCGACGATGGCGACGAAGGTCGTCCGGGGCGTCTCGCCGGGGACGGTCATCCTCGTGGCCGGTGGCGACACCCTGCTGGCCCGCGGTCGGGGCAACCCGCAGGCCGTCGCCGGCCGGGCCGGGCTCCGCGACCTCGCCACCCAGGTGGCCGGCCGGCTCCGGGCCGCCGGGACCGACGCCGTGACGCTACGGGTCGATCTCGGCTACGCGCCGGGGCCGCAGTACCCCTCGTCGTGGCGGATGGCCGACGTCCGCGCCGGCTACACCCAGGGGGTGTCGATGACCGGTCTCGCCGACCAGCGACCCGAGCCCGGCAAGCCCTCGCCGACCCACCCCGAGGTGGAGGTCGCGGGCGCCTTCGTCAAGGCGCTGGCCGCCGAGGGCATCGCGGCGCGGATCGCCGCCACCAACCCGTATGCCGCGCATGCCCGCGCCGACGCCGCCGAGCTCGGCACCGTGGCCTCGGCCCCCTACGCCGACGTCCTCGCCCTCGCCCTCGACACGAGCGACAACGCCCTGATGGACAACCTCGCCCGCCAGGCGGCCGTCGCCGCCGGCCAGGCGGGCACCCAGGAGGGCGTGTCGGCCTTCGTCGGTTCGGCTCTCGCGGGCCTCGGCATCGACACTCACGGCCTTGTCCTCGCCGACGCCAGCGGCCTCGGCGCCGGCAGCACGGCCACGGTCCGCGCACTCGGCCAGGTGCTCGCACTCGGCGCCTCCGGTCATGATCCGGCCCTCCAGGCGACCCTGGCCTCCCTCCCCGTGGCCGGGTTGACCGGGACCCTCGCCGACCGCTTCGCGGGACCGGCGACCAGGGCCGTGGCCGGCATACCGAGGGCCAAGACAGGCACGCTGACCGGCACCTCCGCCCTCGCCGGGACGACGGTGGACACCGACGGGCGCCTCCTCCTCTTCGCCGTCATCGCCGACGCCGTGCCGCCGGCCGGAACCGACGACGCCCGGGATGCGTTGGATCGACTCGTGACCGGACTGACCGGTTGCGGGTGCCGATGAGGGAGGCTGGGGGTGGGTGCCCGGCCGGGTGTCCCACCTGAGCCGACGAGCCGAGGAGCCACCGTGAGCCAGTACGTCGACTGGGAGTTCGCCAAGACGACGGGCCGGACCCTGGTCTCGCCGGGCCCGGTCGTCTCCGCCGCTCAGGCTGCCGACGAGGTCGCCGCGATCCGGTCGGCGGCCGCCGCCGCGCGCGCGCCGGTCGCCGAGACCGCGCGGCTGTCCACCTCCGACGACGCCCCGTCCGCCGTCGTCGTCGACCGAGCAAGGTGGATCGGCGTCAACGCAGACTCGATGAGCGCCCTGCTCGACCCGGCGTTCGCGAAGGTCATGGCCGCCAAGCCGGCGGCCGCGGCCGGCCCCATCGCGGCGATCGGTGGCAAGGTCACCGGCGCCGAGGCCGGAGCGCTGCTCGCATTCATGTCCTCGAAGGTTCTCGGCCAGTACGACCTCGCCCCCAACGGCACGCCCACCCTCATGCTCGTCGCGCCCAACATCCTCCAGGTCCAGCGGGAGCTCTCCGTCGACCCGGCGGACTTCCGGGCCTGGGTGTGCATGCACGAGGAGACCCACCGGGTCCAGTTCACGGCCGTTCCCTGGCTGCGCGAGCACATGATCGAGGGGGCGCGCACCCTGGCCATGGAGATGACGCCCACCACGGACCAGCTCGGCGACCTCGCCCATCGCCTCCGCGAGCGGCTCCCCGAGGTCCTCTCCGCAGGCAGCGGCGGGCTCACCGACCTCGTCACGACCCCCGAGCAGCGCGCCCAGCTCGCCGCGCTGACCGCCATCATGTCCCTCCTCGAGGGCCACGCCGACGTCGTCATGGACGAGGTCGGCCCCGGGGTCATCCCGACCGTCGCCGAGATCCGGGCCAAGTTCACCGACCGGCGCCAGGGCGCCGGGGCGCTCGACCGGCTGTTGCGACGGTTGCTGGGCCTCGAGGCCAAGATGCGGCAGTACCACGACGGCGCCGCGTTCGTCCGTGGCGTCATGGACGCGGTGGGCGTCGACGGCTTCAACGCGGTGTGGTCCTCGGCGGACACGCTGCCCCTGGCGCAGGAGATCGCCGACCCGAAGGCCTGGGTGCGCCGGGTCCACGGCTGAGCCGTCCGGTCCGGGCCCACGGCCGAGCGGGCCACGCTGCGACACTGGACCCGTGCCCGGACCCGACCCCGCCACGGCCGCGATCCGTCACGCCGTCCGCGACGTCCTGACCCCGTCGGCTGCCGGCGCGACGGTGCTCGTGGCGTGTAGCGGCGGGGCAGACTCGCTCGCGCTGGCGGTGGCGGCGGCCTTCGAGGCTCCCAGGCTCGCGCTGCGCGCGGGCGCCGTCGTCGTCGACCACGGTCTGCAGCGGGACTCGGCGGCCGTCGCGGCGATGGTGGGTGGCTGGCTCTCGGCGCTGGGTCTGGCGCCCGTCGACGTGGTCCGGGTCGAGGTGGCGCCGTCCGGCGAGGGCGTGGAGGCCGCGGCGCGGCGAGCCCGGTACGCCGCGCTCGACGACGCCGCCGAACGCCATGACGCCGTGGCCGTCCTCCTCGGCCACACCCTCGACGACCAGGCCGAGCAGGTGCTCCTCGGCCTCACCCGGGGTGCGGGGGCGCGCTCGCTCTCGGGTATGCCGTCGGCCCGGGGGCGCGTCCTGCGGCCCCTCCTCGGGATCACCCGCCGACAGACCCGGCAGTCCCTCGACGCCCAGGACATCCCCTGGTGGGAGGACCCGATGAACGAGGACCCGGCCTACCTGCGGGTCCGCGCTCGTCGCGCCCTCGCCGAGCTCGACCGAGACCTCGGGCCCGGGATCGCCGCGGCCCTGGCCCGGTCCGCGGGCCAGCTCCGTGACGACGCCGACCTCCTCGACGCCCTCGCCGATGACGCGCTCGCCGCCCTTCTCGCCGGGTCGAGGGGCTCCGGTGCGGTGGAGGGGTCTTCGATGACCTCAAGGGCCGACGACGTGGGTGTGGTGGTGGGCACCGACCGGATCGCCGCGGTCCCCCGGGCCCTGCGGACCCGCGTCTGGCGCAGGCTGCTCATCGCGGCCGGCGCCCCGGCCGGGGCGGTGAGCACCCGGCATACCGACGCCTGCGACCTCCTCGTCACCGACTGGCACGGTCAGGGCCCGGCGCACGTCCCGGGTGGGCTCCTCGTCGCCCGATCCGGTCCCCGGGTGACCATCGGCCCGCCGACTCGGGTTGAATGGACCCAGACGGGTCCGACCCGCACCGCCACCGAGAGCCAGGAGTGAGCCAGTGGATTCCCAGACGATGGGGGCCGACCTGACCAACGTCCTCATCTCCGAGGAGCAGATCCTCGCCAGGCTCGACGAGCTCGCCGCGGAGATCAGCGCGGAGTACGAGGGCAAGGACGTCCTGCTCGTCGGGGTCCTCAAGGGGGCCGTCATGGTCATGGCCGACCTCATGCGGGCCCTGCCGGTGACCGTGCCCGTCGACTGGATGGCCGTCTCGTCCTACGGGTCGGGAACCAAGTCCTCCGGCGTCGTCCGCATCCTCAAGGACCTCGACACCGACATCACCGCCCGGCACGTCCTCATCGTCGAGGACATCGTCGACTCCGGCCTCACCCTGAGCTGGATCAAGGCCAACCTTGAGTCGCGTAGCCCCGCCTCCGTCGAGATCTGTACCCTGCTCCGCAAGCCGGATGCCGCCAAGGTGCATGTCGACGTCCGGTGGGTCGGCTTCGACATCCCCAACGAGTTCGTCGTCGGCTACGGCCTGGACTACGACGAGAGGTACCGCGGCCTGCGCGACGTGGGTACCCTCGCGCCGCACGTCTACAGCTGACCGGAGGGCGACACCCGGGCCTCGGAACACGGTCACCGGCTCGTGCGTTCTCTCCACGTACCGGCCTGGCGGCAGCGTCAGCCCCGGTAGCGTGTACCCCCCGGGACCGCCGCCGGTCCCGCGTACTGCCGTCAGCGACCTAACAGGAGGATCGGAGCCGTCTCGCTCCGTACGTCATGGATCTCAAGCGCTTGTTCCGGACTCCCTGGTTCCTGGTCGCCCTGGCCATCCTCGTCCTCGTCGCCATGTTCTCCTTCGGCGGCAACGGCGGCTACGCGAGCATCACGACGTCACAGGCCGAGACCCTGATCACCGAAGGCAAGGTCGACAAGGCCGTCTTCACGACCGACAACATCCTCAACCTGGACCTGAAGAAGGGTGCCTCGTTCTCCGACTCCAGCGCGGGGGTCAAGGACGCGACGAAGGTCCAGACCGAGTTCATCGACGCCCGCGCCGCCGATCTCGTCGCCCTGGTCAAGGCCAACCGCCCGCCCGGCGGCTACAACGACGAGGTCAAGGGCCAGAGCTTCTGGTGGACCTTCCTCATCAGTGTCTTCCCCATCCTGCTGCTCGTCGGCCTGTTCTGGTTCATGATGAGCCAGGCCCAGGGGGGTGGCTCGCGGGTCATGCAGTTCGGCAAGTCGCGCGCCAAGCTCGCGACGAAGGACACCCCCAAGGTCACCTTCGCCGACGTCGCCGGGGTGGACGAGGCCGTCGAGGAGCTCCAGGAGATCAAGGACTTCCTCGCCGAGCCCGCGAAGTTCCTCGCCGTCGGCGCGAAGATCCCCAAGGGCGTCCTGCTCTACGGACCGCCCGGAACCGGCAAGACCCTCCTCGCCCGGGCGGTCGCCGGCGAGGCGGGGGTCCCCTTCTACTCGATCTCCGGGTCGGACTTCGTCGAGATGTTCGTCGGGGTCGGTGCCTCCCGGGTCCGCGACCTGTTCGAGCAGGCCAAGGCGAACGCCCCGGCCATCGTCTTCGTCGACGAGATCGACGCCGTCGGCCGACACCGTGGGGCGGGTCTGGGCGGCGGGCACGACGAGCGGGAGCAGACCCTCAACCAGCTGCTCGTCGAGATGGACGGCTTCGACGTCAAGACCAACGTCATCCTCATCGCCGCCACGAACCGGCCCGACATCCTCGATCCCGCCCTGCTGCGCCCCGGCCGGTTCGACCGGCAGGTCGCTGTCGAGGCCCCGGACATGATCGGGCGCCACAAGATCCTCCAGGTCCACGCGATGGGGAAGCCGATGGCCACCGGCGTCGACCTGCTCGCCGTTGCGCGGCGCACCCCCGGCTTCACCGGCGCCGACCTCGCCAACGTCCTCAACGAGGCCGCGCTGCTCACCGCTCGCAGCGACCTGCGGCTCATCGACGACGGCGTCCTCGACGAGGCCATCGACCGGGTCATCGCCGGCCCGCAGAAGCGCAGCCGGATCATGTCCGCCAAGGAGCGCAAGATCACGGCGTACCACGAGGGTGGGCACGCGATCGTCGCTGCGTCGCTGCACCACACCGACCCGGTGACGAAGGTGACGATCCTGTCCCGGGGCCGGGCACTCGGCTACACGATGGTCATGCCCGTCGACGACAAGTACTCGACGACGCGCAACGAGATCCTCGACCAGCTCGCGTACGCCCTCGGCGGGCGGGTCGCTGAGGAGATCATCTTCCACGACCCGACGACGGGCGCGGCCAACGACATCGAGAAGGCGACGAGCCTCGCCCGCAAGATGGTGACCGAGTTCGGCATGAGCGAGCGGGTCGGCGCGATCAAGCTCGGCCAGAGCCAGGGAGAGGTCTTCCTCGGCCGCGACATGGGCCACCAGCGCGACTACTCCGAGTCCGTGGCCGCGGTCGTCGACGAGGAGGTGCGCAAGCTCATCGAGTCGGCGCACGACGAGGCGTGGCACGTCATCAACGACAACCGCGAGGTCCTCGACAAGCTCGTCCTGGACCTGCTCGACAAGGAGACGCTGAACCAGGCCGAGCTCGCCGAGCTCTTCACCGGGCTGGTCAAGCGCCCCGAGCGGCCCACCTGGCTGTCGAGCGAGCACCGGCTGCTCTCCGACGTCCCGCCGGTCCTCACCCCAGCCGAGAGTGCCGCGCTCAACGGGGGCTCCGCCACCCCCGCCGGCGCCGTCGAGCGCCCGGGTGACCCCGACACCGCCGCCGCCATCGACCAGGCGGCCCGGGGCGGTTCCGCCACCACGGGCGAGTCGCACAGCCACCCGACGCAGGTCATCGAGCGTCCCGAGGACGGCCGTGACGACGACGTCCGGTAGTCCCGCCGGCCCCGAGAGCGGTCGTGGGGGAACGGGGGTCGACCACGCTCGCGCCGAGGCGGCCGTCCGCGAGCTGCTCCTCGCCATCGGCGAGGACCCGGACCGTGAGGGGCTGCAGGACACCCCGGCCCGCGTGGCCCGCGCCTACGGCGAGATGTATGCCGGTCTGTGGCGAGACCCGGCCGAGGTTCTTGCGACGACGTTCTCGATCGACCACGACGAGATGATCATCGTTCGGGACATCGAGCTGTACAGCACGTGCGAGCACCATCTGCTGCCCTTCCACGGCGTCGCGCACGTCGGCTACATCCCGGCGCCGGACGGCAGGGTGACCGGCCTGTCGAAGATCGCGCGGCTCGTCGATGTGTTCGCCAAGCGGCCCCAGGTCCAGGAGCGGATCACGACCCAGATCGCCGACGCCCTCGTCGAGCACCTCGGGGCCCAGGGGGTCATCGTCGTCGTGGAGGCCGAGCACCTGTGCATGTCGATGCGGGGGGTGCACAAGCCGGGGTCCCGGACGATCACCTCGGCGGTGCGGGGTCTCATGCGACATCCGGCCACCCGGGCCGAGGCGATGTCGCTGCTGCGGGGCGGGACACCGTGACATCCGGGTCGACTCGTTCTCCTGATCGGTCGGCCCGTCCCCCGCAGGCGTCCCCGCACGGCCCGTCACGGGCCCTCCTCGACCGGTTCGTGGGCGCCGGGCCACGGGTGCCGCGGCTGCTGGGCGCGTTGACGTACCTCATCGGCTTCCTCGACATCCTCACCGGAACCCTGCACACCTGGCGGGTTCGGCTGCACCAGGTGACGGCGCTCCTCCCCGGGGGGCTGACCGACGCGGCCGCCGCGGCGACGGTGGTGTCCGGCATCCTCCTCATCCTGCTGGCGCACTCGCTGCGGCGCCGCAAGCGGCGGGCCTGGCGGGCCGCGGTCGTCCTGTTGGCGCTGTCGGTGGGCTTCCACATCCTCCACGGGCATGGCCTGCGTCATGAGCCGCTGGCGTTGCTCGTCTCCGTGGTCGGGCTCGTCCTCCTGCTGGTCTACCGGCGTGAGTTCTACGCCTTGGGCGACCCGAGCACGCGACTGCGGGCCGGGTGGGCCTTCGTCGTCCTGCTCCCGGCCTCGCTCGCGGTCGGCGCGCTCACCCTCTGGGCGAACAGCCACGCCATCATCGGCGGGTGGCCGGGGCTCGGCGCGGCCACCTGGTACGTCCTGCAGGGCATGGTCGGCATCGAGGGGTCGCTCGCGTTCGTCGGCGCACACCATAGGCTCGAGGACGTCATCGGTGCGCTCACCTTCGGTCTGGGCCTCATGACGGCGCTCACCACGGCATACCTCGCGCTGCGCTCCCCGCGCCGCCGGGCCGTCCTCAGTGACGACGACGACGTGCGAGTGCGGCATCTGCTCGCCGAGTACCCCGACTCCCTCGGCTACTTCACGACCCGGCGGGACAAGGCGGTCATCTGGTCCGAGTCGGGGAAGGCCGGCATCGGCTACCGCGTCGTCGCCGGCGTCATGCTGGCGGCCGGCGACCCCATCGGCGACCCGGAGGCATGGCCCGGGGCGATCAAGGCGTTCCTCACCGAGGCCGACCTGCACGGCTGGACGCCGGCGGTCCTCGGGTGCTCCGAGCAGGCGGGGACGGCGTGGACCCGGGAGACGGGGTTCTCTGCGCTGGAGCTCGGGGACGAGGCGATCGTCGACGCGACAGAGTTCAGCCTGCAGGGGCGGCCGATGCGCAACGTGCGGCAGATGGTCAACCGGATCCGCCGCCAGGGCTACGAGACCGAGGTGTTCCGTGCCGGCGAGGCGCCGCCGGAGCAGCGCGACCAGGCCGTGGCGGATGCGGCGGCCTGGCGAGGCAGCGGCACCGAGCGAGGGTTCTCGATGGCCTCCGGCCGGGTCATCGACGAGGCCGACCCCGAGGCGGTCATCGTCACCGCCAGCAAGGACGGGGTGGTCCGTGGGTTCCTCCAGTTCGTCCCGTGGGGGGCCGATGGGATGTCGCTCGACGTCATGCGGCGCGACCGGGACGCAGACCCCGGCGTCAACGAGCTGCTCATCGTCGACGCACTCACCCGCGCCCCGGAGCTGGGGATCACCCGGGTGTCGCTCAACTTCGCGATGTTCCGCTCGGCGCTCGAGCGCGGGGAGAGGCTCGGGGCCGGACCGGTGCTGCGGGCCTGGCGGTCCGTTCTCGTCTTCGTGTCGCGGTGGTTCCAGATCGAGAGCCTCTACCGGTTCAACGCGAAGTTCCAGCCGCGGTGGTTCCCGCGCTACATCGTCTACCCCAGCCCTCGCTCGCTCGTTCGCGTCGGACTGGCCATGGGAGTGGCCGAGGCCTTCATCGTCTGGCCCCGGCTACGGTGGTTCGGACACGGGACATGACGCAGACGGGAGGGGGTCGATGAGCCGGCCGCTCGTCATGGGGGTCGTCAACGTCACCCCCGACTCGTTCAGCGACGGTGGCGAGTGGTTCGCCCCCGATGCGGCCGTCGACCACGGCCGCGAGCTGCTCGCCCAGGGTGCTGACCTCATCGATGTCGGCGGTGAGTCCACCCGCCCGGGGGCAGAACGGCCGAGCGTGGCGGAGGAGCTGCGCCGGGTCATCCCCGTCGTCGCGGCCCTCGTCGAGGCCGGGGCGACGGTCTCGATCGACACGATGCGAGCCACCGTCGCGGCCCGTGCCCTCGAGGTCGGCGCGTCGATGCTCAACGACGTGAGCGGTGGCCTCGCGGATCCCGACATGGCTCCCCTCGCCGCCGAGGCGGGAGTGCCGTTCATCGCCATGCACTGGCGCGGGCACAGCGTCGACATGCAGTCCCGCGCGGTCTATGACGACGTCGTCGGTGAGGTCTGCGACGAGCTCAGACAACGCGTCCAGGCGTTGCGGGACAGCGGCATTCGCGACGCCAACCTCGTCATCGACCCCGGCTTCGGCTTCGCGAAGAGGGCCGAGCACAACTGGTCGCTCCTGCATCGGCTCGACGAGGTGGTCGCCATCGGTCCCCGGGTGCTCATCGGCACCTCCCGCAAGGCGTTCCTCGGGCGGGTCGGCCGTGAGCCAGGATCGGAGCGGCCCCCGAGGCAGCGGGACATCGCGACCGCGACGACGAGCCTGTATGCCGCCCTCCACGGCGTCTGGGCGGTGCGCGTCCACGACGTCGCGTCGACCGTCGACGCGCTCGATGTCGCCGCGGCGATCGAGGGTGCCCGATGAGTGGCGCCGCACCGGGTGACCGGATCAGCATCGCGGGCGTGCGTGCTCGGGGCTTCCACGGGGTGTTCGAGGAGGAGCGCCGCGAGGGGCAGGACTTCGTCGTCGACGTCGTCCTCGAGGTGGACCTCGACCGCGCCGGCATCACCGACGACCTCGGCGACACCGTGAGCTACGCCGAGGTCGCCGCTGACATCGTGGCCAGGGTCGAGGGCGAGCCGCGCGACCTCATCGAGCGGCTCGCCGAGGACATCGCCGCCGACGCCCTGGCCCGGCCGCTCGTCGAGTCGGTCGAGGTCACCGTCCACAAGCCCCAGGCGCCGGTCGGGGTGCCGTTCGGCGATGTGGCGGTGACCCTCTCGCGGCGCCGCCCGTTGGTTCCCGTCGTCATCGCCCTCGGCGTGAACCTCGGCGACCGGTCCGGGACCCTCGCCGCCGCCGTCCGACGTCTCCACCGGGCAGGGCTGCGCGACGTCACCGTCTCCGAGGCGTACGAGACCGAGCCGGTCGGCGGGCCGGACCAACCGGCATACCTCAACGCCGTCGTGGTGGGGCGCACCCGGCACACCCCCTCCCGTCTCCTCGCGCGGCTGCACGCGGTCGAGGACGACTTCGGACGCACCCGGCAGGTGCGCTGGGGACCCCGGACCCTCGACCTCGACCTCATCCAGTACGGCACGCCGGCGACCGCGGGAGAGGTGACGAGCGCGGACCGGGTGCTGACCCTCCCGCACCCGCGGGCTGCCGAGCGCGCCTTCGTCCTGGTTCCCTGGCTGTCGGCCGACCCGTCCGCCCGGCTGCGCGTGGGCGACCACGTTGCGGACGTGTCGTCGCTCGTGGCGGGTCTGGACACCTCTGGTGTCCGGGCGGCGGGGCCGATCGAGGTCCGGCACGGAGGGTGGCACTGATGGGCGTCGGCGTCCGGTTGCGGCTCGCCGTCCTCGTCGGGCTCGTCGTCGCCGCCATCTCGGGCCTGGCCTGGCGGACGTACACGGTGTCGTCCGGCTCGCTCGTCCCCCGACCGCCGTGGCCGGCGCTCGTCCTGCTCCTCGTCATGGCTTCCTTCGTCGTCGCCATGGCCTGGCCGGTGCGCCGCTACCTCAGGGGCCGGGCGACGCGGACCCTCGACCCGCTGCGGGCGGCCCGGGTCGTCGTCCTCGCTCAGGCGGCGGTGCTCACCGGGGCCGCCGCGGCCGGGTGGTATGCCGGGCAGCTTGCCGTCGTCCTCGGCGGGCTCGGCCTCCTCGCCAACCGGGACCGGCTGCTGCCGCTCGGGTTGGCCGTACTCGCGTCGGTCGTCCTCGCCGGGGCCGGTCTGCTGGGCCAGCGCTGGTGCCGCGTCGAGCCGCCGCGGGACGACGAGGACGACCGAGCCGGCGAATAGCCCGGCGAGAGCCTGCCAAAGGTGGGAATCAGCCCCATCGGGGCGGCTGATGGGGCAGACCCCCACCCTTCGCCGGGCGCGAAGGGGAGGGAGCGGCAGGCCGGACGGGAGCGGGCGGCTACTTGTCGACGTCGCCGACGACGAAGAACATCGAGCCGAGGATCGAGACCATGTCGGCGACGAGGTTGGTCGGCAGGACCCGCGAGAGCACCTGGACGTTGCTGAACGACGCCGAGCGCAGCTTCATCCGCCACGGGGTCTTCTCGCCGCGGGAGACGAGGTAGTAGCCGTTGAAGCCGAGGGGGTTCTCGGTCGCGAAGTAGTGCTCGCCCTCGGGCACCTTGAGCACCTTCGGCAGCCGCTGGTTGACCGGACCCTGGGGGAGCGAGGCGAGGACGGACAGGCACTGGTCGGCGATGTCGAGGCTGACGTGCACCTGCTCGATGAGCACCTCCAGCCGGGCCAGACTGTCGCCCTCGGTCCGGGTGACGACCCGTCCGGCGCCGCCGGACGTGAACACCTCGGCGTAGGCGGCATACGGGGCATCCCGACGCAGGTCGACGTCGAGGCCGGACGCACGGCCGATCGGTCCGGTCACCCCGTAGGACATGGCCGTCTCGTAGTCGAGCACCCCGACCCCACGGGTCCGGCCGAGGAGGATCTCGTTGCCGACGAGGAGCGACTCCAGCTGCGGAAGCCGCGAACGGACGGTCGCGACGGCGGCCTCGACCCGCTGCAACCAGCCCGCGGGGAGGTCCTCCTTGAGGCCGCCGACCCGGTTGAACATGTAGTGCAGGCGCCCGCCCGAGGCCTCCTCGAGCACCGCCTGGATCTCCTCCCGTTCCCGGAAGGCGAAGAAGACCGGGGTGATCGCGCCGAGCTCGAGGGGGTAGGAGCCGAGGAAGACGAGGGCGCTGAGCACGCGTTGGAGCTCGGCGAGCAGGGTGCGGGTCCACACCGCTCGCGGCGGCACCTCCATGCCGAGCATCTCCTCGACGACGGTGACGACCCCGAGCTCGTTGGAGAACGCCGACAGCCAGTCGTGGCGGTTCGCGAGGACCGAGATCTGCCGCACGTCGCGCACCTCGAAGAGCTTCTCGGCGCCGCGGTGCATGTAGCCGATGACGGGGTCGGCCTGGACGATCCGCTCGCCGTCGAGGACCACCCGCAGGCGAAGGACGCCGTGGGTGGCGGGATGCTGTGGGCCGATGTTGAGGACCATGTCGGCCGTGGACAGCTCGCCGGCGCCGATGCCGACGGTCAGCTCGCGGGGCCCGGCAGGTTCGGTCGGCGCGGACGGAGCGGAGAACAGAGCCACGGGCCAAGTGTGCCGCACGCGGCGTCGCCGGTCAGCACGGGGTGACCTCGGCGGCGGCCGGACGCGACGAGCGGCGAGGTCAGCAGCCCGGGAGGTTCTGAGCGGAGACGAGCCAGCCGCGGTCGTCGAGGCCGACGACGACCAGGCTGTCGGCCGCGCCCGCCTTGGCCAGCTGGGCCAGCGTGGTCGACTTCGCCTGGAGGGGCTCGTCCCAGGCCAGGCAGTGGCGCAGGACCACCATGGGGTCCTGCGCGACGGGGATCCGGAACGTCACCTTGGTGTTCTCGTTCGTGTAGGGGCTCTTCTTCAGCCGGTACTTGGCGACCGGTATGCCGTCCCGCGCGAGGGTGGCGTCGGCGAGCTTCTTGACGGTCCAGCGGTCGAGGATGACGACCTGGACACCGTTCACGGTCTCGATCTTCCTGATCGTCCCGAAGTCGTAGTGGCGGCCGACGACCGCGCTCTTCGGTGGGGCGGGCGGCTCGGGAGGCTGGCTCGTCGACGGGCCCCCCGTCGGGGTCGCCGGACCCGAGGGGCCGGCGCAGGCGCCCAGGAGCGGCACGAGGGCCAGCGTGGCGGCGGCCCAGCGGGTGCGTCCCGGCATCCGGTGTCCTTTCGGTGGGTGCTCACCAGTCTCACCGCAAGGCGGACGCGGGATCAAACCCGGTCCGTGAGACGTGGCGTCCGGCGTCAGCGCGCCACCCGCCGAAGCACCCACCAGAACCCGCCCAGCCCGGCCGGGTCGGTGAGGGCGGCTGCGGTCGACGCGCCCGCGAGGGCCGCCAGGTAGGCGGCCGGCTCGGACCGGGCGAGCGCGAGGTCCGGACGGGCGCCGCTGACCCCGAGGGCGCGCAGCGCATCGCGTTGGGTGGTCAGCTCGTCGTGGGCGAGGGAGTCGACGGCGACATGGGCGGTGATGTCGCACGTGCCGTCCGGCACGGCCGCCGTCGCCTGCCCCGCGCGGTATGCCGTCAGCGTCCCGTCCGTCGGTCGGCTCGCCCGGGTGTGCCCGTAGTCGACGGCGAGAACGGCGCCCGCCCGCACCCTCGAGAGCAGCTCCGTCCAGGCCAGGTCTCGGCGGAGTCCGACCTCGACGCGGTCTCCCGGTTCGGCGTCCCCGAGGGGCCACCAGCGCTCCACCCACCCGGCGTCGGCGGCGTCGAGCGGCGCCCCGAGGGACTCGGCCCCCGTCTCCGGGTCGACGAGAACCTCGACGAGCGCGCCGTCGGCGTCGATCTCCGCGACGGTGCAGGGGACGACGTCGAGCCACTCGTGTGCGAGGACGAGAACGCCGTCGAGGTCGTCGAGCTCCGCAGGCAGGGCCTCGGCGCCGGGCGAACGCACCCAGCCGATCGACTCGGGCAGCTCGGCCGGCCGCTCGACCACGTCCACGCCGAGCAGACCGAGGTCGGGTCGGGCCGCGTGCAGGTGCGCGAGAAGCTCGCCGCGGCCGCACGCGATGTCGACGACGCGGCATACCCCCTCGCGGTCGGCGAGAGCGGCGACGGCCCCGGCGAACACCGCCCCGAGCGATCCGTGGGTCGAGGTGAGGAAGTGCCCGGCCGGTCCCTCCGGGCGGCGGTAGAAGCCGTCCGGGCCGTAGAGCGCGTCGTGCCAGGCGTCGCGCCACGGCCGGGATTCCATGGCGGACAGGCTATGCGAGGCCCCGCGGCGTTCCGCCCTCTCCTCGGTTCGAGGTATTCCGGTGGCGTCTGGGGGTACTCGATTACCTCGAATCGTGCGTCGTTCGTCGGTTCGAGGTATTCCGGTGGCGTCTGGGGGTGCTCGATTACCTCGAATCGTGGTTGTCGCCTCGGGGGAGGGGCGGTATGCCGGGGTAGCGTGCCGTGCGTGACCTCACCGACGGAGCACCCCGCTCGCCTCGGCGTCGGCATCGTCGGGGCCGGCAAGGTCGGCGCGGTCCTCGGCGCTGCGCTGGCGCGGGCCGGTCACCGGGTCACCGGCGTCTCGGCCGTCAGCCGCGACAGCGTCGCCAGAGCCGAGGCGCTGCTTCCCGGCGTCCCCATCAAGAGCGTGCCCGAGGTCGTCGCCGACGCCGAGCTCGTTCTCCTCGCCGTTCCGGACGATGTCCTCGGTGGCCTCGTCGCCGGGCTGGCCGCGACCGGCGCCTGGCAGGCCGGGCAGCTTCTCGCCCACACATCGGGTCGGCACGGCGTCGGCATCCTCGCTCCGGCCCTGCCCCGCCACGTCCTGCCCCTCGCGCTGCACCCGGCGATGACCTTCACCGGCACGGCCATGGACCTGGACCGGCTCGCCGACTGCACGTTCGGCGTCACCGCCCCGGCGGAGCTGCGCCCGGTGGCCGAGGCGCTCGTCCTCGAGATCGGCGCACACCCGGTGTGGGTGGCCGAGGAGGACCGGCCGACCTACCACGCCGGCCTCGCCCATGGCGCGAACCACCTCACCACTCTCGTCGCCGAGGCCATGGACATCCTGCGCGCCGCGGGGATCGCCGAGCCACGCACCGTCCTCGGCCCGCTCCTCCAGGCCGCGCTCGACAACGCCCTGCGACTGGGGGACGCCGCGCTCACCGGCCCGATCGCCCGCGGGGATGTCGGTACGGTGAGCGAGCACCTGCGCCGGCTGGCCCCGCTGTCGCCTGAGATCCGGGCGACGTACGTCGTGTTGGCTCGGGCAGCCGCGACCCGGGCCCTCGACGGTGGCCGGCTGCGCCCGGCGGACGCCGAGGCGCTACTCACCGTCCTCGCCGAGCCCGGACCGCCGTCGCAGCCGACCGCAGACCCGTCCGCAGAACCGCCCTCTTCGCCGCCCGACAGGAGCACGCCGTGGTGACCGACGCCCCCAGCACGCCCATGGTCGCCCACACCCGCGCCGAGCTGCGGGCGTCCTGCGAGCAGCTGACGAGCCGCGACGTCGCGGTCGTCATGACGATGGGCGCCCTGCACGACGGGCACGCCCGGCTGATCCAGGAGGCGCGCAAGCGGCATACCCACGTCGTCGTGACGATCTTCCTCAACCCGCTCCAGTTCGGGCCGAAGGAGGACCTGTCCCACTACCCGCGGACCTTCGACGGCGACATGGCCATCTGTTCCGCGGCCGGGGTCGACATCGTCTTCGCCCCGACCCCCGACGTCATCTACCCCGACGGCGACCCGGGCGTCCGGATCTCGGCCGGCCCGCTCGGCGACGTGCTGGAGGGCAAGGCCCGGCCGGGCCACTTCGACGGCGTCCTCACCGTCGTCGGCAAGCTGCTGCACCTCACCGGCGCCCGCAGCGCCTACTTCGGCCAGAAGGACGCCCAACAGCTGCTCCTCATCCGCAGGATGGCCCGTGACCTCGACTTCCCCGTCGACGTCGTGTCCGTGCCGACGGTTCGCGAACCCGACGGCCTCGCCATGAGCAGCCGCAACACCTATCTCACCGAGAGCGACCGAGACGTGGCGCTGTGCCTGTCGGGGGCGCTGCGAGCCGGTGCGGGCGCCGCCGCCTTCGGCCCGTCGGCGATCCGGCGGGCGGCCCGCGAGGTCCTCGTCGAGGAGCCTCTCGCCCTGGTGGACTACCTTGTCCTCGTGCACCCGAGCACCCTCCATGATGTGCCCGAGTGGTATCGCGGCGAGGCGCTTCTCGCCGTGGCGGCGCGGGTCGGCACGACCCGGCTCATCGACAACCAGCCCCTGCTCGTCGGGCCCGGTGGCGGTGCGATCGAGGTCTTCTCGGACGTCACCGTCGCCTCGACCCTCACCTGATCGGACGTATGCCGCGTGCCCGTGCCCACCCAGCCTCGCCTCCCGCGCTGGCTCACCGCCCCCACCCCGGGGTGGACGGCGGCGGCCGACGTCATCGTCGTCGGCTCCGGCATCGCCGGGCTGACCTGTGCGCTCCGGCTGCGCGAGCGCGTCGACAAGGTCCTCCTCGTCACCAAGACCGTCCTCGACGAGGGCTCGACGGCCTGGGCCCAGGGCGGGATCGCCGCGGCACTCGACCCCGATGACTCCGTCGAGGAGCACCTGCGTGACACGCTCGTCGCCGGGGTCGGACTGTGCGACGAGACGGCCGTCCGGGTCCTGGTCACCGAGGGGCCGGACCGGGTCCGCGAGCTCGTCGCTCTCGGTGCGGAGTTCGACCGGGAGCCGGGGGGCGAGATCAAGCTGACCCGCGAGGGTGGGCACCACCGCGACCGGATCGCCCACGCCGGCGGCGACGCGACGGGCAAGGAGATCTCCCGTGCGCTCATCACCGCTCTGGACCAGGTCATGGACGACCCGGGCATCGAGGTCATCGAGCACGCCCTCGTCGTCGACCTGCTGTCGGGGGGCGACGGCACGGTATGCGGCGTGACGCTGCACGTCATCGGCGAGGGCCAGGTCGACGGGGTCGGGGCGGCGCATGCCCGGGCGGTCGTGCTGGCGACGGGCGGGTTCGGTCAGATCTACACCTCGACGACCAACCCACCGGTCGCGACCGGCGACGGTGTCGCGGCCGCTCTGCGGGCGGGGGCCCGGGTGACCGACCTCGAGTTCGTCCAGTTCCACCCGACGGTGCTCTTCCTCGGTGAGGGCTCGACGGGGCAACAGCCGCTCATCTCCGAGGCGGTCCGGGGCGAGGGCGCCTTCCTCGTCGACCGCGACGGGACGCGGTTCATGCAGGGGGTCCACCCGCTCGCCGACCTCGCCCCGCGGGACGTCGTCGCCAGAGCCATCCTCGCCCGGATGCGCGACACGGGAACCGACCACGTCCACCTCGACGCCCGTCACCTGGGGGCGGAGTTCCTGCAGGGACGCTTCCCGTCGATCGTCGCCCGGTGCCGGGAGCTCGGGTTCGACCCGGTGACCGACCTGCTGCCGGTCGCACCGGCCCAGCACTACGCCTCGGGGGGCGTCGAGACCGACCTCGTCGGGCGCTCGTCCCTGCCCGGCCTGTATGCCTGCGGAGAGTGCTCCTGCACCGGCGTCCACGGTGCGAACCGGCTTGCGTCCAACTCCCTGCTCGAGGGCCTCGTCTTCGCACACCGGATCGCCGATGACATCACCTCCCGGGTCGACGCCGGTGAGCTGCCCATGCGGACGCCGTGCACCCGGGTCGGCGAGGCCGACCAGCTCGACAGCACGCACCGGATCGAGGTCCAGCGGGCCATGACACTCGGCTCCGGGCCGGTCCGCTCGGCCGGTTCGACCGCCCAAGCGATGGTCGCCCTCACGGCGCTCGCCGCCCTGCCGTCCAGCGAGGCCGAGCCCGGCCCGCACACCTGGGAGACGACGAACCTCCTTCATCTCGGCCAGGCCCTGGCGTATGCCGCCCACCTCCGGGAGGAGACGCGCGGCGGCCATCTGCGCAGCGACTTCCCCGACAGGGACGACGACCGGTGGCTGAGCCACCAGATGGTGACGCGGTCCGGGCAGGGCGTCCTCGAGGTGACCGAGCGCCCGGCCGACCCCGCGGCATACGTCGCCCCGGGGGCAGCGTCATGACCGGCCTCGCCTTCCCCCGTGCCGACGCCGAGCGCGTCGTCGCCGGAGCTCTCGACGAGGACCTCGGCGGCCCGAACGGGCTCGACGTGACGACGATGGCGACGATCCCCGCCGACCAGCAGGGCCGGTCGGCCGTCGTCGCCCGCGCCGACGGCGTCGTCGCCGGGATGCCGGTCGTCCGGCTCGTGCTCGACCAGGTCGCCCGGCGTCTGGGTGTCGAGCCGGTGCGGGTCGAGGAGCGGTCGAGCGACGGCGACCGGGTCACCCGCGGGGATGTCCTCGCCGCCGTCGTGGGGTCGACGCGGGTCACCCTCATCGCCGAGCGCACCCTCCTCAACATCGTGTCGCGCATGTCCGGGGTCGCCTCGCACACCCGGCGCTGGGCCGACGCGCTGGCCGGGACCGAGGCGCTCGTCCTCGACACCCGCAAGACCACGCCCGGCCTGCGTGCGCTCGAGAAGTACGCCGTGCGGTGCGGTGGCGGCACGAACAAGCGGATGGGCCTGTACGACGTCGCGATGATCAAGGACAACCACAAGCTCGCGGCGGGTGGGCTGACGGCGGCCTACGAGGCGATCCGCCGCGACTTCCCCGACGTGCCGATCCAGGTCGAGGTGACGACGACCGCCGAGGCGCTCGAGGCGGTCGGTGCGGGCGCCCGGTTCCTCCTGTGCGACAACATGTCGGCTCACCTCCTCGCCGCGACGGTCTCGGCGGTCCGTGCCGCCGACACCGCGGGAGAGCGGGTCGAGCTCGAGGCGACCGGCGGGTTGACGCTGGAGGTCGCGGCCGCCTATGCCGCGACCGGGGTGGACTACCTCAGCGTCGGAGCGCTCACCCACTCCTCGCCGATCCTCGACATCGCCCTCGACCTCGACGCCTGACTCGCCGCCACCCCGGATTCCCAACCTCTGCTAGCAGAGGTTCGTCGACTCAGCAGGGGGCAGAACCTCTGCTGAGTCAACCAACCTCTGCTAGCAGAGGTTAGGGGGAAGGGGGGAGCGGTCAGTAGCGCCTCCAGCGGAGCGCGACGGCGTAGTCGACCTCGAGGCCGTCGTGCTCGGCGATGATCGCCTCCGCCACGGTCGGAGGGAACTCGATGGCGACGACGGCCGCGAGGTCCTCGGGACGGTCGAAGGTCCACCGGATCGTCAGCGGCTCGGTCGTGAACCCCTGGCGTCGCCAGAAGCGCTCGGTCGCCGTCGGGTCGTATGCCGGGTAGGCCCGCCGGAACCAGGCGCCGAACGTCGACCGGGTGGCGTCGTTGTCGACGAGGCAGGCGACGCCACCGGGGCGGATGACCCGGTCGAGCTCGGCGAGCCCCGGCTCGCAGCCGGCGCCGAAGAAGTACGCCCAGCGTGCGTGGGCGATGTCCACGCTCCCCTCCGGCAGCGGCAGCGCCTCGGCCCCCGCGGCCACGACCCGGGCGGAGCCATGGCCCGCGAGGTCGAGGCCGACCAGTCTCGCCCGGGCCAGCTCGACGAGCGGTGGGTGCGGCTCGACGCCGACCACGCGGGCGCCGAGGGCGGCGAACCTCGGCAGATGGAACCCCGTCCCGCAGCCGATGTCGAGCAGGTCCGACCCGGCGATGGGGTGCAGGCCCTGGATCGCCGCCTCGATGACGCCCGCGCGATCGCTCGCGAGGTTCTCGACCTCATAGGTCTGCGGCGTGTCCCAGATGTTCGGGCTGCGGATCATCGTGCTCGTCGAGGAGAGGCCGGTATGCCGGTCAGCTCAGGTCCGCTTCTTGGCCGGTCCCCGAGTCGGCCTCTTCCCCGGGGCGGCGGAGTCCTTGACGCCCGGGCCGCCGGCAGCGACCCGCTTCGACACCTGAGCAGGCCGCGGCGCCGGGCGCTTGCCCGGCACCACCCCGGCCGCCAAGGTCGCCGGGTGGACGAGCAGCGGCAGCAGCTGACGGGAGCCGACGCTGCGGGCGGCCCGGACGGCCTTGAGGTGGGCCTCGCAGCGGACGACGAGCTCGGCGTACGCCGGCTCACCCATGAGCTCGACGAGCTCGGCCCGGCTGCTCCGGTAGACCGGTTCGCGCCCGACGTGGGCCTGTGGGTTGGCCGAGCAGTACCAGTCGAGGTCGTGCCCGCCCGGGCCCCAGCCGCGGCGGTCGTACTCGCCGATGGTCACCTCGAGATAGGTCGAGTCGTCCGGCATCGACACCCGCCGGTAGGCGCGCCGGATCGGCAGCTGCCAGCACACGTCGGGCTTGGCGGTGTGCGGCAGGCTCCCGGTGAGGATCGCGTGCTGGTGCAGGGCGCAGCCGGCCCCGGCCGGGAAACCGGGTCGGTTGAGGAGGATGCACGCCCCGTCGACGACCTTCGTCTTGCGAGCGCCGTCCTCCTTCTCGGTCCAGCGGGACAGCTTCGTGGGGTTGGCCACACCGGTGGGTCGGAGCTGCCACTCGTCCTCGCCGAGCTCGGCGACGACCGCCGCCACCCGGGCCAGGTCGTCGCCATCGGAGAAGTGCGCGCCGAGGCTGCAGCACCCGTCGTCGGGGCGATCCGCGTAGATCCCCTGGCAGCCGGCGCCGTAGATGCACGTCCAGTTGGACGTCAGCCAGGTCAGGTCGCACCTGAAGCGCTGGTCGGCGCTGGCGGGGTCGGTGAACTCCACCCACATCCGGGGCATGTCGAGAGGCGACTCGGGCACTCGACCACCCTATGACGTGCTGCCCGACTACAGTCCAAGCCATGCGGCTCGGGGTCATCGATGTCGGATCGAACACGGTCCACCTGCTGGTGGTCGACGCACATCTCGGCGCGCAGCCGCTGCCGGCGAGCTCGCACAAGATCGCACTCCGGCTCTCGGAACATGTGACCGACGACGGCCTCATCGACGACTCCGGTCGTGACCAGCTGACCGACTTCGTCCTGGAGTGCCTCCAGATCGCCGAGGACCAGGGCGCCCTCGAGCTGATGGGCTTCGTGACGAGCGCGATCCGCGAGGCTCCGAACGGCGATGTCGTCCTCTCGCACGTCGCCGCCCGGACCGGGGTCGCCCTCGACGTCCTGTCCGGCGAGGACGAGGCCCGGATCACGTTCCTCGCCGTCCGTCGCTGGTTCGGCTGGTCCGCCGGACGGCTCCTCGTCGCCGACATCGGCGGTGGGTCCCTCGAGCTGGCCATCGGCAGCGACGAGGAGCCGGACGCCGCGATCTCGCTGCCGCTCGGCGCCGGGCGGATCACCCGGGACTGGCTGTCCGGCGACCCGCCGTCGGCCGTCGTCGTCCGGGACGCCCGGCGTCAGGTCCGCGCCGCCATCGCCGCCCAGATGCATGCCCTCGCCAAGGCGGGGGCCCCGGACGTCGCGGTGGGCACGTCGAAGACGATGCGGTCGCTCGCCCGGATCACCGGCGCGGCGCCCAGCTCGGATGGCATGTATGCCGCCCGCTCCATCGAGCGGTCCGCCCTGACCGAGCGGCTGCCCCAGATCGCCGCGATGTCCGCGGCGGAGCGTGCCGAGCTGCCCGGCGTCTCGACCTCACGGGCGCGCCAGCTCCTGGGTGGCGCACTCGTCGCCGAGGCGACGATGGACCTGCTCGGGCTGGACCGGCTCGAGATCTGCCCGTGGGCGCTGCGCGAGGGGATCATCCTGCGACGGCTGGACGTGATGAGCTGATGTCCCCGCGCTCGCGCCGCCGACGAGACGACCCGGAACCCGCCTCGGGCCCCGCCGCGGCCGGTGCCGGGGCCGACGCACCCGTACGTGTCTCGGCGGCCCGGGTGGCCCTCTCGACCGCCTCCGCCTACCCGGTGGGCGCGGCCGGGGCGTTCTCCCTGGCGGCCGGCCTCGGGTACGACGGGGTCGAGGTCATGGTGTGGACCGACCCGGTCACCCAGGAGCCCGGTGCGCTCAAGGCGCTCGCCGACCTGCACGGCATACCCATCGTCTCCGTCCACGCGCCCACCCTGCTCATCACCCAGCGGGTGTGGGGGGCGGAGCCGTGGGACAAGATCGACCGGTCCGTGGAGCTCGCGCAGGAGGTCGGTGCCGACACGGTCGTCCTCCACCCGCCGTTCCGGTGGCAGCGCGAGTATGCCGAGGAGTTCATCGAGGGGGTGGCCCGCCGGGAGGCCCGGAGCGGGGTCCATCTCGCCGTCGAGAACATGTACCCGTGGCGCGCGCGGAACCGGGAGATGGAGGCCTACCTGCCGCACTGGGACCCGGTGACGCAGCCGTACGACCACGTCACGCTCGACCTGTCGCACACCGCGACATCGGGGTCGGACGCCATGGCGATGGTCCGGGCCCTCGGGCCTCGGCTCGCCCACCTCCATCTCGCCGACGGCACCGGCTCGAGCAAGGACGAGCACCTCGTCCCGGGCCGGGGTGGCCAACCCTGCGGCGCCGTCCTCGAGACGCTCGCGGCGAGTGGGTTCGCCGGGTCCGTCATCGTCGAGGTGAGCACCCGCCGGCTCGACGACGAGCGGCGGGAGGTGGATCTCGCCGAGGCGCTCGCCTTCGCGCGCCTCCACCTCGCGACGCCCGCCTGACCCACCGGCGAGGCCGCACCCCGTTCGGCGTCGTCCGGCCCAGGAGGTATGCCGCCCGAGGACGCGGCATCGGTGACCGACCCCCTGAGACGCGGGGTCAGGACCCGTCTACGCTGCGAGTGTGGAACCCAGTGACCTGCTGCGTGACGGCATGCTCCAGCTGGCCGAGTCCGATCTCGTCCGTCGCACGATCGAGCGGGCGCCGGTCAGCCGGTCGGTCGTCGGGCGCTACGTCCCGGGCACGGCGATCGAGGACGCCGTCCGCGCCGCGACCGAGCTGCGCGCGACGAACCGGCTCGTGACGATCGACCATCTCGGCGAGGATGTCACCGAGACCGGCCAGGCGGAGCGGAACCGCGAGACCTACGTCCAGCTGCTGCGCGCACTCTCCGCCCACGACCTGTCCCAGTTCGGCGCCGCCGAGGTGAGCGTCAAGCTCAGCGCCCTCGGCCAGAAGCTCCCCCGTGACGGCGAGAAGATCGCCCTCGAGCACGCCCGCGCCATCTGCGTGGCCGCCCAGGTGGCCGGGACGACCGTCACCCTGGACATGGAGGACCACACGACGACGGACTCGACGCTGTCGGTGCTGGGTGAGCTCCGGGCCGACTTCCCGTGGGTCGGCGCCGTCATCCAGGCCTACCTGCGGCGCAGCGAGCAGGACTGCCGCGACCTCGCCGGTGAGGGGAGCCGGGTACGGCTGTGCAAGGGCGCCTACAAGGAGCCCGGGTCGGTGGCCCTCACCGACACCGACGATGTCGACCTCGGTTTCGTCCGGTGCCTGAAGATCCTGATGGCCGGCGACGGCTACCCGATGGTCGCCACCCACGACCCGCGACTCGTCGAGATCGCCCGCGCCCTGGCCGCGCACCACCACCGCACCCCGGACACCTACGAGTTCCAGATGCTGTACGGCGTGCGTCCGCTCGAACAGACAAGGATCGCCGACCGGGGGCACCAGATGCGCGTCTACCTCCCCTTCGGGGACGAGTGGTACGGCTACCTCATGCGCCGGATGGCCGAGCGCCCGGCCAACACGATGTTCTTCGTGCGCTCCCTGCTCAGCCGCGGCTGACCGGCTCAGTCCTCGAAGGTGTCGTCGGCGACGAGGTCGACCGCGCGCCGTCGCCGACGCTCCGCGACCGCTGCGACCGCGAGGGCCGCCACCAGACCGCACAGCAGCCCCCAGACGAACGAGGGGGACGCGGTCAGCCCCCCGACGGTGCGGAGGCTGCGCCGGATCGTCCCGGCGAGGCGGCATACTCTGCGAACATGGGAACGGTTGCGATCTTCGGTGCCGGCGTCATGGGCGAGACCCTGCTCTCGGGTCTGCTGCGGTCGGGGCGCTCCACGGACGAGCTCGTCATCACCGAGCGGCGGCCCGAGCGCGCCGCCGAGCTCGAGGAGAAGTACGGCGTCCGCACCATGACCAACCTCGAGGCGGCGGCCGTGGCGGACACCCTCGTGCTCGTCGTCAAGCCGCAGGACATGGGCGGGCTCCTCGACGAGATCGCGGGCGAGGTCGCCGATGCGAACCTCGTGGTCAGCCTTGCCGCCGGCATCACGACCGACTTCATCGAGACCCGGCTGCCGGAGGGCTCCTCGGTCGTCCGGGTCATGCCGAACACCCCGGCCCTCGTCGACCAGGGAATGGCGGCCATCAGCGGCGGCAGGCACTGTGACGAGGGACATCTGGCCGAGGCGTCATCTCTGCTCGCGGCCACGGGGAAGGTCATCGAGGTCCCCGAGAAGCTCCAGGACGCCGTGACGGCGATCTCCGGCTCCGGCCCGGCCTACATCTTCTACGTCGTCGAGGCGATGATCGAGGCCGGCGTCGTCCTCGGTATGCCGCGCACCATGGCCACCGAGCTCGTCGTCCAGACCCTCTACGGGGCGGCGACGATGATCCGGGAGACCGGCCAGCACCCGACGGTCCTGCGCGAGCAGGTCACCTCGCCGGGCGGGACGACGGCCGCGGCCCTGCGTGAGCTCGACGACCACAAGGTGCGGGCCGCCTTCATCAGCGCGATGGAGGCCGCCGCCATCCGGTCCCGCGAGCTCTCCGGCGGCTGAGGGCGCCCCACGGACGGTGGACCGCGACCCGGGCGGTGGGCGCTCGGTCAAGATCGGCATGACAGAGTGTGCCCATGTCTGACATCACCGTGCGGGAGCTCGAGGAGAGCGACTGGGAGGACTACCGCTCGGCGCGACTGCAGGCCCTGCAGGACTCCCCGGAGGCCTTCGTCGCCGCGCATGCCGAGGAAAGCCAGTACCCCGAGGACCGTTGGCGCGACCGGATGCGCCGCTCCCGACGGCTGCTCGCCGAGCAGGACGGTGTGGCCGCCGGGGTGGCGAGCATCGGGGCGGCGAGCGACGGCAGCGAGGACCGAGCCGAGCTGTTCGGCCTGTGGGTGCGCCCTGACCTGCGGGGCAAGGGGGTCGCGACGGCGCTGGTCAAGGCCGGTGCCCGGGTCGCCCGGCAGCGTGGCGACAGCCACCTGCTGTACTGGGTCGGCAGCGAGAACGGCCGTGCCGTCGCGTTCGCGAGCGGGTGCGGGTTCCGGCCGACGGGACTGCGCCGCCCCATGCGGGTCATCAGCGTGGAGGACGGCGAGGAGGAGGTCGCCATGACCCTCCCGCTCGGCGGTGACCGAGGCGCGCTGCCCCCGATCTGACCCACCCGTCGCCCGGACGCCGGCCGACGGGTCGGTATGCGGCGTGCCGGGTCCTAGGGCCGGCTCGCCAGCCGCTCGATGAGCTCGGTCGGGCCGCTGACGATGATGACGTCGTGCGCGGAGACCTTCGTCGAGGGGATGGCATAGGTGAAGTCCTGGCCGGGCGACTTCACCCCGACGACGGTGACCCCGTAGCGGCTGCGGACCTGGCTCTGCTCGAGGGTGAAGCCGACCAGCTCGGTCGGCGGGTGCATCTTGACGATGGCGAAGCCGTCGCCGAACTCGATGAAGTCCTGCATCCGGCCGCCGACGAGGTGGGCGACCCGGCGCCCCGTGTCGGCCTCGGGCCGGACGACGTGGTGGACCCCGATCCGCTCGAGGATGCGCTGGTGCTCGGCGGTGAGCGCCTTGGCCCAGATCGAGGCGACATTCGCGTCGACGAGGTTGGCGCAGGCGAGCACCGAGGACTCGACCGACGAGCCGATCGAGACGACCGCGATGTCGAACCGCTCCGCCTTGGCGGTCCGGATCACCTCGGGGTCGGCCGCGTCGCCGAGGATGACCTGGGTGATCTTCCCCGACCAGCGTTCGGCGATGACCGGGTCCCGCTCGACGGCGACGACGCGGTGGCCGAGACGACGCAGCTCGAGGGTCGCGGCGCTGCCGAACCGTCCGAGCCCGACGACGAGCACGTCGTGCTGGCGCACGTCGCTCCTGGCCATGGTGGTCGTCCTCCCTACCGCGTCATGCGGCATGCCTGGTGGTCCCGCGGTGTCAGGTTAGTCCCCGGGAGTAGCGTGCTGGCATGGCTCCCTTGGCGCGCGTGGTCTGGGACGACGCGTTCACGGCATACAACTTCGGGCCGGACCATCCGATGGCGCCGGTCCGGCTCGAGCTGACGACCCGGCTGCTGCGCGACCTCGGGCTCCTCGACCGCATCGAGGTCGTCAACCCGCGGGTGTGCCCGGAGGAGATGCTGACGACGATCCACGACCCCGCCTACGTCGCGGCGGTCCGGTCGGCGTCCGAGGACCCCTCGAGGGCCGACATCGACCGGGGGCTCGGGACCGACGACGACCCGGCCTTCGTCGGGATGCACGAGGCCAGCGCGCGCATCGTCGCGGGGACGGTCGCGATGTGCCGACAGGTGTGGAGCGGCGAGATCGAGCACGGGGTCAACTACTGCGGCGGCATGCATCACGCGACCCGGACCCATGCGTCCGGCTTCTGCATCTACAACGACATCGCCGTCGGGATCCAGTGGCTGCTCGACAACGGCGCGCAGCGGGTCGCCTACGTCGACATCGACGTCCATCACGGCGACGGGGTCGAGGAGTTCTTCTGGGACGACCCCCGGGTCATGACGATCTCGGTCCACGAGACGGGCCGAGCCCTCTTCCCGGGCACCGGGTGGCCGCATGAGATCGGGGGGCCGAACGCCCTCGGCTCGGTCGCCAACGTGGCGATTCCCCCGGGCACGGGGGACGCGCAGTGGCTGCGCGCCATCGAGTCCGTCGTGCCGCCGCTGCTGCACGCGTTCCAGCCGGACATCATCGTCTCCCAGCACGGGTGCGACAGCCACGCGAAGGACCCCCTCGCCCACCTGGCCATCTCGGTCGACGCCCAGCGGCGGGCCCACGAGACCGTGCACTCCCTCGCGCACGAGGTGTCCGGCGGCAGGTGGGTCGCGCTCGGCGGCGGCGGCTACGAGATCATCGACGTCGTGCCGCGCTCGTGGACCCACCTCGTCGCGATCGCCGCCCACGAGCCGATCGACCCGATGACGCCGACACCGCAGGCGTGGCGCGACCACGTCCAGCGGACCTTCGGCCGTCCGGGGCCGGAGCGGATGGGCGAGCTCGACTCCGCCCAGCTGCCGATCTGGGTCCAGCCGTGGAGCATGGGATACAACCCGGACAACGCGGTCGACCGCGCCATCATGTCCACGCGGGAGGCGACGTTCGTCCACCACGGTCTGGACCCCTGGTTCGACTGAGCGGCCATCTCGGGGCAGTGAATCCGCAGGACTTCTGCGTGTCGACTGGACAATTCGGACAAGTTTTCCCCATAGCCTTCCCCAGCCGTCACATCTGCCCCTATGGTTGCGCTTGCACGTCCGTAGATGGCCGCCGGAGGGGAAGCCGGCGATGCGGACCGGCAGAAGATCGAGGTCACAGATGTCTCAGGAGCGCCAGCTCGCCGAGGTACGGTTCCTTACCGTTGCCGAGGTTGCCTCGATCATGCGCGTGTCCAAGATGACCGTGTACCGCATGGTGCACGCTGGCGAGCTGCCGGCCATCCGCGTCGGCCGTTCCTTCCGGGTCCCGGAGGACGAGGTGCACAAGTACCTGCGCACCTCGTACGTCGACACCGCGTGAGCGATCGCAGCATCGACAGACACCTCGAGGGGCGGCCCGGTTTCGGGCCGCCCCTCGAGGCAGGTGCGGCCGCGGTTTGGGGCCGCTCGGGACCGCCCGGTAGGGTGGGCGGTCGGCACCGAAGCGAGAAGGACACCACATGGGCTCAGTGATCAAGAAGCGCCGCAAGCGGATGGCCAAGAAGAAGCACCGCAAGCTGCTGCGCAAGACGCGCCACCAGCGCCGCAACAAGAAGTGACCCGCCGTCGTCGGCGCATGCCGGCGACGCGCTCGTCACGAGGACGCCAGGCCCCCACCGAGCGGAGGGGGCCTTCGTCATGCCTCGGCGACCCGTCCGGGTCGTGCTGGAAGGGGTATGCCGGCCGGGTCCGACCCCGAACCCCCGTCCGCCGGCTCGCGCCGGGGCGCCGGGCCGACCAGACTGGTCGGGCCGGGGATGGGGTGTTGCCGCCCCCGGCTCGGTAGGGTCAGAACAGGTCGAACGGGAAAGGGGCGTTCGTGGCAGGTGTCGTGCTCGTGACCGGGGTGTCTCGCTACCTCGGTGGGCTCGTCGCGCGCCGGCTCGCGGCGCTTCCCGACGTCGAGCGCGTCGTCGGTGTCGACGTCATCCCCCCCGCACACGACATCGGCTCGGCCGACTTCGTCCGGGCCGACATCCGCAACCCGATGATCGGGAAGGTCATCGACCAGGCGGGCGTCGACACCGTCGTCCACATGAACGTCATCGCCACCCCGACCTTCGTCGGCGGCCGTACGCCGCAGAAGGAGATCAACGTCATCGGGACGATGCAGCTGCTCGCGGCCTGTCAGAAGGCCCCGAGCGTGCGGCGGCTCGTCGTCAAGTCCTCGGCGTCGGTCTATGGGTCCAGCCCGCGCGACCCGGCGATGTTCACCGAGGAGATGACCGCCCGGCGGATGCCGCGTACCGGGTTCGGCAAGGACTCGATCGAGGTCGAGGGGTATGTCCGCGGCTTCGCCCGGCGTCGGCCCGACACCGAGATCCTCGTGCTTCGGTTCGCCAACATCATCGGTCCGCACATCCGGACGTCGATGACCGACTACTTCAGCATGCCGGTCGTCCCCGTGCCGTTCGGCTACGACGCCCGGATGCAGTTCGTGCACGAGGTGGACGCCACAGAGACCATGCTCCGGGCAACCCGGGGGAACGCCACCGGCGTCGTCAACATCGCCGGCGACGGCGTCATCACCGTGCTCCAAGCCGCGGCGCGGCTGCGCCGTCCGCTCCTCCCCGTGCCGATGTCTGCCTCCGGTCCGGTCGGTTCGGTGACCAGACGCCTTGGCCTCGCCGACTTCTCCCCGGACCAGATCTCCTTCCTGGCCTTCGGGCGAGGACTCGACACGACCATCATGCGGGAGCAGTTCGGCTTCGAACCGCGGTACACGACCCGCGAGGCGTTCGAGGACTTCGCGGCCTCGGTGCGCCCGATCCTGCCGACCGCCGACAGCGCGCTGGCCGCGGCCGGGCTCCTTGCGCGGGGCGCGGGCATCCTCGCCCACCGCATACCCGGGAGGGCCTGGTGACCAAGCAGCAGCCGTCGAAGGACACCCGGGCCGCCGCGGTGGGGCGTGCCGAGCCCCCGCGTCGGCCGACGCCCGCTCGCGGGTCGGTCGCCGCCGGCGCCGCCCGCGCGACCGGCGAACGGGCGAGGCGCCGGGCGACGCCGCTCATCGGCGCCCCGCCGATCACCCCGGCCGAGGACGCCGCGGCGCCGAAGCCCGAGGCGACCGAGGCGACGACGCCCCGTCGCGAGGCGCACCGGCCCCGCCCGGTCATCACCTCCGGGGTCCAGAAGAAGGCCGCCCGTCAGACCGGCGAGCGGGTCTCGCCGGGCTCGCGCCGCCGACCCCTGGTCGCCGCGACGGCGCCGGGCCCGCCCGCGCCCGCGCCGCCGACCCGCGAGCGCCGGTCCGCCCGCGCCAAGCGGGAGGCGGACGAGCGGGCCCGCCCCCACCTGAGGATCGCTCCGGTCCCCGACCCGACCGCGGCCCCGCAGGGGCGGGACGCGGCGCCGCCCGACCCGACCGTCGTCGACCAGGGTGAGTCGGCCCTGCCCACGCCGGGTCTCGAGGACCTCGTCGTCGGCGCCGTCGCCGCGATCCGGCTCGCGGCCCAGGGGGCCGGCATCTCGCCGGAGGACGTCGAGCGCCGGCTGGCCGAGCTGCTCGCCTACGTCCGGCGCCGTCTCGAGGGCGACTACGTCGTCGACGACTTCGGCTACGACGCCGACTTCGCCGAGACCATCCTCTTCCCGCTCGTGCGGCCCATCTACCGACACTGGTTCCGGGTCGAGACCCGGGGGGTCGAGAACATCCCGGCCGAGGGCGGTGCCCTCGTCGTCGCCAACCACTCGGGCACCATCGCCATCGACTCCCTCATGGTCCAGCTCGCCATCCACGACGAGCATCCCCAGCATCGGGTGATGCGGGCGCTCGGTGCGGACCTCGTCTTCCAGGCGCCCTTCCTCGGCTCGGTCTCCCGGCGCGGCGGCGCGACGCTGGCGACGAACGCCGACGCCGACCGGCTCTTCGCCCAGGGCGAGCTCGTCGGCGTCTTCCCCGAAGGGTTCAAGGGGATCGGCAAGCCGTTCTCGGAGCGCTACAAGCTCCAGCGCTTCGGCCGGGGCGGGTTCGTCTCGGCGGCGCTCACGGCCGGGGTCCCCATCATCCCGGCATCGGTCGTCGGCGCCGAGGAGATCGCCCCCATCCTCGGCAACATGAAGCTCGTCGCCCGCGCACTCGGTCTTCCGTACCTGCCTGTCACGCCGACCTTCCCGTGGCTGGGGCCGCTCGGCCTGGTCCCACTGCCCAGCAAGTGGATCATCGAGTTCGGCGCCCCGATCCACACGGAGGAGTACGGCTCGGCAGCGGCAGAGGACCCCATGCTCGTGTTCGACCTCACCGACCGGGTTCGCGAGACGATCCAGCAGACCCTGTACTCGCTGCTCATGCAGCGACGGTCGGTCTTCTTCTAGGGAGGACCGGTCCGTATGCCGTCCGGCCCCACCTCGCCCGACCCCGTTCGTGCCGGCGCGTCCGCGGCGCCTCCGTCCGACGCGGTGCCCCGGATCACCCTCATCGGCAAGCCGGGGTGCCACCTCTGCGACGAGGCACGGTCCGTCATCGAACGGGTCGCGGCCGACCTCGGGGTCGGCTGGGCCGAGGTGTCGATCCTCGAGGACCCGCAGCTCCTCGAGCGGTACGCCGAGGAGATACCGGTCACCCTCGTCGACGGGCGCCGTCACGACTACTGGCGCGTGGACGAGGCGCGGCTGCGGGCCGCGCTGGCCTGACCCCCGGCCCGCCCGACCGGCGCTCGGACGTGACGTCGGTCACGTTCCCCGGGGCGGTGCAGGCCGGTCGAGCACCGCTCGGCGCGCCGACCTTTCCGGTCGTCTCAGCCGGAACCTTGTGACTTTGTGCATTCGTTCACAACTGCGTAACCTGCACTCGTTGCGCGTTTGACGACCTACCCGGATCGGTCGCGCGCGCTCTGCGCTTGACGCCCAGCCAGGCGCCTGTCTGCCGAAAGGAGCAGGTGACCACCGTGTCCGCCGCCGTCGTGTCCCCCCGCGGGATCCCCGACGCATCGGTCGCACGGCTCCCCGGCTACCTGCGCTGTCTCACCTCGTACGCCGAGCAGGGGATCGCCTCGGTCAGCTCCGACGAGCTCGCCGCCGCCGCCGGGGTCAGCCCGGCCAAGCTGCGCAAGGACCTGTCCCACCTGGGCTCGTACGGCACCCGGGGTGTCGGCTACGAGGTCGACCGGCTCGCCTACGAGATCTCACTGGCCCTCGGGCTCACCCAGGACTGGCCGGTTGCCATCGTCGGGATGGGCAACCTCGGGCGTGCGCTCGCGGCATACAGCGGCTTCGCGACCCGCGGGTTCCGGGTCGTCGCCCTGCTCGACCACGACCCCGCGGTCGTCGGCACGGTCATCGCCGGTCGCCGGGTCCGTCCGATGAGCGACCTCGGCGACCTCGTCGCCGAGCAGGGTCTGGCGATCGGTGTCATCGCCACCCCGGCCGACTCCGCCCAGGAGGTGTGCGACGTCCTCACCGAGGCGGGGGTCTGCTCGATCCTCAACTTCGCACCGCGGCCGCTCGCCGTCCATGACGGCGTCGTCGTCCGCAAGGTCGACCTGTCGACCGAGCTGCAGATCCTCGCATTCCACGAACAGCGTAAGTCCGCCCCCGTGGCGGCGAAGGTGGCGACCTCATGAGCCTGCTCGTTATCGGCGTCTCGCATCACGACGCTCCCATGTCGCTCCTCGAGGCGGTGGCCCTCGACGCCGCCGGGCAAAGCACCCTCGAGACCCACCTGCTCCACACCGAGAACGTCTCCGAGGCCATCGTCGTCTCGACGTGCAACCGCACCGAGGTCTATGTCGAGGCGCTCACCTTCCACGGCGCGGTCGCCGATGTCACCGAGGCGCTCGCCATCAGCTCCGGTATGCCGCGGGCGGAGCTGCAGCCGCATCTCTACCTCCACTACGAGGACCGGGGCATCGCCCATGCCTTCGGTGTCGCCGCCGGCCTGGACTCGATGGCCGTCGGCGAGGCCCAGGTCCTCGGCCAGCTCCGCGGCGCGCTGACCCGGGCCCAGCGGCACGGCCACGTCGGGCCGGGCCTCAACATGCTCTTCCAGTGGGCGTTGCGGGTGGGCAAGCGGGTCCACACCGAGACCGAGATCGACGCGGTGAGCCACTCCCTCGTCAGCGCCGGCCTCGACCATGCCGCGTCGGTCCTCGGCTCGGTCGGCGGGTGCACGGTCGCCGTCGTCGGCGCGGGGGGCATGGGCGCCCTGGCTGCCAAGGCCGCCTCTCGCGAGGGCGCAGCCCGGCTCTGGGTCCTCAACCGCAGCCCCGAGCGCGCCGAGCACCTCGCAGAACGCGTCGGCGGCACCGCCCGGCCGATGGCCGACCTCGTCGACGTCCTTGCCGAGAGTGACGTCGTGCTCGCCGCGACCGGTGCGAAGGGCGCCATCGTCTCGGTGGCCGATGCCGCCGCTGCCCTCGGCATCCGCGGCGGCCGGCCGCAGATCTACATCGACCTCGCCCTCCCGCACGATATCGAGACCGCCGTCGGAGAGCTCCCCGGGATCACCCGCCTCGGCCTCGCCGAGCTCGGGGTGCTCCTCAGCGGCACCGCCGACACCCCGCAGGTCCAGCAGGCGCGAGACCTCGTCACGGCCGAGGTGGCCGAGTACATCCTCGCGGGGGCGGCCGAGAGCGTCGTCCCGACCGTTGCCGCGCTGCGCGCCCGGGCGGCCGAGGTGCTCGAGCAGGAGCTGGTCCGCCTCGAGCACCGCACACCCGACCTCAGCGAGGCCGAGCGGGCCGAGGTCCGGCGGGCCGCCCACCGGATCGTCGAGAAGCTCCTCCACACCCCGACCGTCCGGGTCAAGGAGCTCGCTCGCAGCGGCCTCGGCGCCAGCTATGCCCAAGCCCTGTCCGAGCTCTTCGACCTCACCCCGGCGCAGCGCCGCCTCGTCGAGACCCCCCCTCGGTTCCCGGGGGACCTGACGTGACCCTGCGGCTCGGCACCCGGCGCTCGCTGCTCGCCACCACCCAGTCGGGGTGGGTGGCCGATCGGCTGCGTGCGCTCGGGCATGACGTCGAGCTCGTCGAGGTCGTCACGGCCGGTGACAGTGATGCCGCCACCCCGCTCAGCGCGATGGGGGGTACCGGGGTCTTCGTGTCGGCCCTGCGTCAGGCGCTCCGCGACGGCGCGGTCGACCTCGCCGTCCACTCGCTCAAGGATCTGCCGACGGCGGCCGAGGAGGGTCTCCTCGTCGCCGCCGTCCCGGTGCGCGAAGACCCCCGTGATGCGCTCGTCGCCCGCGACGGTCTCACCCTCGGCGAGCTGCCGACAGGGTCGGTCGTCGGCACCGGGTCGCCGCGCCGCGCCGCGCAGCTGGCCGCCCTCGGCCTCGGCCTGACCATCCGGGACATGCGGGGCAACGTCGACACCCGCATCGGCAAGGTCGCCTCGGGTGAGTGCGACGCCGTCGTCCTGGCCAGTGCCGGCCTGGGCCGGCTGGGGCGCCGAAGCGAGGCAACCGAGCTGCTCGACCCGATCCAGATGCTTCCGGCGCCGGGACAGGGGGCCCTGGCCGTCGAGGTGCGGGCCGACGACGACGTCACCACGGCCGCCGTGTCGGCCCTCGACGACCCCGACACCCGTGCCTGCATCACCGCCGAGCGCGCCCTCCTCGCCACCCTCGAGGCCGGGTGCACCGCTCCCGTCGGGGCGCTCGCCGAGGTCGTCGAGGGCCTCGACGGCCCCGAGCTCTCGCTGCGCGCCTTCGTCGGTGCGGTCGACGGCTCCGAGGACCTGCGCCGCTCCATCGTGGGGCTCCCGGCGGACGCGGCGGGGCTCGGCGCCCGGCTGGCCGGCATCCTCCTCGACGACGGCGCGGCAGCGCTGACAGCGACCGGCCCGCCCGTCGCCAGGCCCGGGCCCGACCCGACGACAGTCCCCGCCGACCTGACCGACCTACTCGCCACGGAGCGTGACCTGTGAGCCCGACGATGCGCTCGACCACCCCGCCCACCCACTCCGTCGGCGGGAGCCGGGCCACGACACCAGCCCGGGTGGCCTTCGTCGGTGCCGGCCCCGGCGACGCCGGCCTGCTGACGATGCGCGCCGTCGAGTACCTCGCCGACGCCGACGCGGTGGTCATGGACCAGATGGCCCGCGAAGAGGTCGTCGCCCGCTGCTGCGGCGTCGGCGTCGATGTCGTCGACGCGGGGTACGGCGAGGCCGGCCAGCCGCTCACCCAGGCATCCCGGGCCAAGCTCGTCGTCAAGGCCGCCAAGGGCCATCCCGGCGGGCTCGTCGTCCGGCTCATGGACGGGGACCCGTCGACCTTCAACGGGCTCGCGGAGGAGGCGGCCGCCTGCGCCAAGGCGGGGATCCCCTTCGAGGTCGTCCCCGGGGTCAGCTCGGTCAACGCCGTCCCCGCGTATGCCGGCGTCCCGCTCACCGCGGGTGCCTCCAGGGCCGTCCACGTCATCGGCTCCGGAACGCGCGACGCGGGGCTGGCCGCACCCAGCGACCCCGATGTCACCGTCGTCGTCCTCGGCGGCGTCGAGGCGCTGCGTGACACGCTCGGCGGGCTGCTGGACGGCGGCCGCGACCCCCTCACCCCGGTCGTCGTCGCGACGCGGGGCACCACGGTGAGCCAGGCGAGCTGGCAGACGACGCTCGCCGAGGCGCCCCAGACGATCAAGGCCACGGCCGCGCCCTCGATGGCCATCGTCGGCGACACGGTCCTGCTCCGCGAGGCCCTCTCGTGGTACGAGACCAAGCCGCTGTTCGGCTGGAGCGTCCTCGTCCCGCGGACCAAGGAGCAGTCCGGGTCCATGACCTCGCGGTTGTCCCGCTACGGCGCGGAGTCGACCGTCGTCCCGACGATCTCCGTCGAGCCGCCGCGGACCCCGCAGCAGATGGAGCGGGCCGTCAAGGGCATGGTCACGGGGCGCTACGAGTGGGTCGGGTTCACCTCCGTCAACGCCGTCAAGGCGGTCCGTGAGAAGTTCGAGGAGTTCGGCCTGGACGCGCGCTCGTTCGCCGGGCTCAAGGTCGCCGCGGTCGGCGGGGTGACGGCCCAGGCGCTGCGTGACTGGGGCATCAACCCCGACCTCGTGCCGTGCGGCGAGCAGTCCGCGCGCGGACTGCTCGAGGACTGGCCGCCCTACGACGACGTCCTCGACCCGATCAACCGGGTCTTCCTCCCGCGGGCCGACATCGCCACCGACACGCTCGTCGCCGGGCTGCAGGACATGGGCTGGGAGGTCGACGACGTCACGGCCTACCGGACGGTCCGCGCCGCTCCGCCGGCCGTCGAGATCCGCGAGGCGATCAAGGGCGGCGCCTTCGACGCCGTCGTCTTCACGTCGAGCTCGACGGTGCGCAACCTCGTCGGCATCGCCGGCAAGCCCGCGCCCACCACCGTCGTCGCGTGCATCGGTCCCGCCACGGCGAAGACCGCCGAGGAACACGGACTGCGGGTCGACGTCCTCGCGCCCGAGCCGTCGGCCGACTCCCTCGTCGACGCGCTCGCCGACCATGGCCGCTCCCTCGCTCTCGCGGCCACCGAGGCAGGGGACACCGTCGTGCGGCCGAGCCAGCGCAGGGCGTCGTCGCGGCGCCGGGCCCGCTGATGGAAGGGCTCGCCGGGGCCGGTGGCCTCGGGCGGGCGCCCTCGCCCGGCTTCCCGGTGTCCCGTCCGCGACGGTTGCGGCAGAGCGCCGCCGTGCGCCGGATGGTCGCCGAGACCCGGCTGCACCCGGCCGAGCTCGTCCTGCCGGTGTTCGTTCGCGAGGGCATCACCGAGCCGGTGCCGATCACGGCGATGCCGGGCATCGTCCAGCACACCGTCGAGACCCTCGTCGCCGAGGCGCGGCGCTGCGTCGCGGCCGGGCTCGGCGGCGTCATGCTGTTCGGTGTCCCGCAGCGCAAGGACGCGACCGGCTGCGGCGCCGACGACCCGAACGGCATCCTCAACGTCGCCATCGCCGCGGTTGTCGAGGCGGTCGGTGACGATCTCGTCGTCATGGCCGACCTGTGCCTCGACGAGTTCACCGACCACGGACACTGCGGGGTGCTGCGGGAGGGCGCAGAGCCGGGCAGCGTGGTCGTCGACAACGACGCCACGCTCGAGAGGTATGCCGCGATGGCGCTCGCCCAGGCCCGTGCCGGGGCCCATGTCCTCGGGCTGTCCGGGATGATGGACGGCCAGGTGGGGTTCGTCCGGCGGGCCCTCGACGAGGCCGGGTTCGCCGACACGATCCTGCTCGCCTATGCGGCGAAGTACACCTCGGGTCTGTACGGCCCGTTCCGCGAGGCGGTGCAGTCCTCCCTCGTCGGGGACCGGGCCACCTACCAGCAGGACCCGCCGAACGCCGTCGAGGCGCTGCGCGAGCTCGAGCTCGACATCGCCGAGGGCGCCGACATCGTCATGGTCAAGCCCGCCCAGCCACATCTCGACATCGTCGCGGCCGCCGCGGCCATGTCGCCCGTGCCCGTCGCGGCCTACCAGATCTCGGGCGAGTACTCCCAGATCGAGGCCGCGGCCGAGCGCGGCTGGATCGAGCGCGACCGGGTGATGATGGAGTCGCTGGTGCACATCCGCCGGGCCGGGGCTCGGATCATCCTCACGTACTACGCGCTCGAGGCCGCCGCGCTGCTCTGACATCACCGCGCAGCCATGACGCCGTCGACGCGGATGAGGGCGCGCCAGGTGTCGCGATCGCGACACCTGGCGCGCTGCCATCGGCGCCTCCGCGGCGACGCCACCCCTGGACGGCCGGGTGCGCCCGGGTCCGGCCGGGTCCGGCCGAGAGGGCGTCAGGCCTGCCTGAGGAGCTGCACGTCGAGGGAGAGGGTGACCTTCTCGCTGACGAGGACGCCGCCACCCTCGAGCGCGACGTTCCACTCCAGGCCCCAGTCCTTGCGGTTGACGGTCGTCGTCCCCTCGAAGCCGGCCTTCGTGTTCCCCCACGGGTCGGTGGCGAGGCCGTTGAACTCGATGTCGAGCGTGACCGGCTTGGTGACGCCCTTGATGGTGAGGTCGCCGACGAGGGTCTCGCCGTCGAAGGAGGTCGAGCGGAAGGTCATCTCCGGGTGGTTCTCGGCGTCGAAGAAGTCGGCGCTGCGCAGGTGGGTGTCGCGGTCGGCGCTGCCGGTGTCGACGGAGGCGACATCGATGGTGACCTCGGCGGTCGAGGCGGCGAGGTGGTCCGCGACGACGACGGTGCCGGTGACACCGGTGAAGTGGCCGCGCACCTTGCTCACCATGAGGTGGCGGGCGACGAACCCGACCTCGGTGTGGGCCGGGTCGATGGCCCAGCGGCCGGGGGTGAGGGCGGACAGGGTGGTTGACGTGTCGGTGGCGCTCATGAGGGACTCCTGGGTCTGGGTATGCCGCAGCCTGGAGTGTCGACGCTGACAGGGACTGGGGCGATGATTGATACTTCAACGACAACCGGGGGGCGTCCGGCCCTATTCCCGGGGCCTGCGGTGTTCGTCACGTCTCGTGTGACGCCCGCCCCGTCCTCGGTGAACGAAGCCTTGGCCGTGGAAGGATGTCGACATGGGCGCACAACCGGTCGAGCCGCGCTGGCTCACCGAGGACGAACAATGGGGCTGGCGCGCCTACCTGCGTGGTGTGCGCGAGCTCGACGTCGCCCTCGACCGTGACCTGCAGGCCTACGACATCAGCCTCTCCGAGTACGAGCTGCTGTCGATGCTCTCCGAGCAGCCCGGCGGGCGGATGCGGATGTCGGCGCTCGCGGAGCTCATCGTCCAGTCCCGCAGCCGGGTGACGCACACCGCCAACCGCCTCGAGCGGCGGGGCTGGGTCTGTCGCGAGCCCGCCCCAGAGGACGGTCGAGGCGTCATCCTCGTGCTCACCGCGCAGGGGTGGGACGAGATCATCGAGATGGCCAAGATCCACGTCGAGAGCGTGCGGCGCAACCTGCTCGACCTTGTCAGCCCTCAGCAGTTCGACTGCCTCGGCGAGACGATGCAGTGCGTGCGGGACGGGATCCTCGAGCGGGGCCCGGCGGCGGTGGCCCCGGTCGACTGAGACACCCGCCACCGACCCTGCCCAAACCCTCCCCCCTCGGGGTGGGAACAATGGCGGCATGACGGCATACCCGGCTGACGCCCCCGCCTCCGACGCCCTCCTCGACCGCGCGCGTGTGGTGACGCCGGGCGGGGTCAACTCGCCGGTGCGGGCCTTCCGCGCCGTCGGCGGCACCCCGCGGTTCATGGCGAGCGGGTCGGGCGCCTGGCTCACCGACGTCGACGGGCGCCGCTACGTCGACCTCATCGGCAGCTGGGGGCCGATGATCCTCGGCCACGCCGACCCGCGCGTCCTCGCCGCGGTGACCGAGACGATCGCCAACGGCTTCTCGTTCGGGACCCCGAGCGAGAACGAGGTGGCTCTGGCCGAGGAGATCGTGGCCCGCGTCGACCCCGTCGACCAGGTCCGGCTCGTCTCGAGCGGGACCGAGGCCACGATGAGCGCGATCCGCCTGGCGCGTGGGTTCACCGGCCGCAGCCTCATCGTCAAGTTCGCCGGGTGCTACCACGGCCACGTCGACTCGCTGCTCGCCTCGGCCGGCTCCGGCGTCGCCACCCTCGCGCTGCCCGACTCGGCGGGTGTCCCGAAGGAGATGGCCGCCGAGACGATCGTCCTGCCCTACAACGACCTCGACGCGGTCGAGGCCGCGTTCGTCGAGCGGGGCAGCGAGATCGCCGCCGTCATCACCGAGGCGGCCGCGGGGAACATGGGGGTCGTCCCGCCGGCGCCGGGCTTCACCGAGGGCCTGCGCCGGATCACCGCCAAGCACGGAGCGCTGCTCGTCTCCGACGAGGTGATGACGGGGTTCCGGTGCAGCCGAGCCGGCTGGTACGGCGTCGAAGGCCCCTACGCCGCCGGCGCAGCGGACCTGTTCACGTTCGGCAAGGTCATGGGCGGCGGCTTCCCGGCCGCGGCCTTCGGGGGCCGGGCCGACGTCATGGCCCTCCTCGCGCCCGAGGGGCCGGTCTACCAGGCCGGCACCCTCTCGGGGAACCCGGTCGCCACCGCCGCCGGTCTGGCCACGCTGCACGGCTGCGATGACGACCTCTACGCCCGGCTCGACGTCGCGGCCCGTACCATCGCCGGCGCGGCGAGCACCGAGCTGACCCGGGCCGGGGTGCCGCACCGCATCCAGTGGGCCGGCTCGATGTTCTCGGTCTTCTTCCGCGAGGGTGAGGTACGGACCTACGACGACGCCCGGGACCAGGACACGGCGGCATACGCGCGCTTCTTCCACGCGATGCTGAGCCGCGGGGTCTACCTGCCACCGAGCGCGTTCGAGGCCTGGTTCGTCAGCGGGGCCCATGACGAGGCGGCCCTCGCCCACGTCCTGGCCGCGCTGCCGGCGGCCGCGGCCGCCGCGGCGTCCGGCGCCGAGTGACGCCGCGATGACCACGGGCGGGACCGGGCGGCGCCGTCCACGGGTTCGTTTGCCACAATGCGGGCCATGACGACCCCGGACCAGCGTGAGGACGAGGCGCCGCGCACCGTCGTGCACCTGCTCCGGCACGGGGAGGTCCACAACCCCGAGCGCATCCTCTACGGCAGGCTGGAGCGCTTCCGGCTCTCCGAGCTCGGCGCCAGGATGGCGACGATGGCCGCCGACCACCTCGCCGACCACGACCTCACCCTCGTCATCGCCAGCCCCCTCCAACGGGCCCAGGAGACGGCAGCGCCGGTCGCCGCGCGGCACGACCTGCCCATCGAGACCGACGAGAGGGTCATCGAGGCGTGGAGCGAGTTCGAGGGCCTGGCCGTCGCCGGCGGCAAGGGCCTGCTCCGCCATCCCAGGCTCTACTCGAAGATGCTCAACCCGGCCAAGCCGTCCTGGGGGGAGCCCTACGTGGACCTGGCGGCCCGGGTGGCTGCCGCCGTCGCCGACGCCCGCCGCCGCGCGGAGGGCCACGAGGCCGTCATCGTCTCCCACCAGGCGCCGATCTGGGTCTACCGGCTGTTCGTCGAGGGGCGGCGCTTCCTCCACAACCCGGCGCACCGGGAGTGCTCGCTCGCCTCGCTGACGTCGTTCACCTACGTGGGTGAGGACCTGCTGTCCATCTCGTACAGCGAGCCCGCGGCGCCGCTCGTCGCCCTCGCCCAGCCGGGGGCGGGCGCGTGACCGTTCGCCCGAGGCGGTATGCCGCCGTGCTCGCTGCTGCCGTGCTCGCCGCCTCCGGTGTGGTCCTGGCCGGCTGCTCCCAGGACCCCAACTCGGTGGCCGCCCAGGCCAAGGCGGGCGACCAGAAGGGCTACCTGTCCGGCGACGGCACGGTCGAGCAGATCCCTGCGGCCGACCGTGGGGAGCCCGTCGACCTCGCCGGCGACCTCCTCGGCGGCGGGACGTGGTCCACCGCGGACCAGCGCGGGTCCGTCGTCGTCATCAACGTGTGGGGATCCTGGTGCCCGCCCTGCGTCGCCGAGATCGGCGACCTGCAGAAGGTCTGGGACCAGGTCCAGCACGAGAAGAAGGACGTCCACTTCATCGGCATCGACTACCGCGAGGACGCGGCCAGAGGGTCGGCGTTCCTCAAGAGCCAGGACGTCACCTACCCCAGCCTGACCGACGAGTCCGGGGTGCTCATCCTCGCGCTCCAGGGCAAGGCGCCAACGATCCCGACGACGCTCGTCCTCGACACCGAGGGCCGGATCGCCGGACGGATCAGCGGCACGGTGAACACGTCGACGCTGACCGGCCTCATCGACGACACGATCACCGGTCCGTGAGCGCCCCCGCCGCCGTCGGCGCCGTGCTCGGCTCCGGCGTCTCCGACACCATCGCCTCGGGCGCCCTGCCCCTCGCCGTGGCCGTCGCCCTGCTCGCCGGGCTCGTCTCCTTCGCCAGCCCCTGCGTCCTCCCGCTCGTGCCCGGGTTCCTCGGCTACGTCACGGGCCTGTCCGACGGCGGTCCCGGCCGGGGTCGGCGCTCGCGCACCGTCCTCGGTGCGTTCCTCTTCGTCGCCGGGTTCAGCGTCGTCTTCATCCTCGGCTCGATCTTCATCACCTCCGTCGGGCGCGCCCTCGTCGAGTACCGGGTGCTGCTCATGCGAGTGGGCGGGGTGCTCGTCATCGCGCTCGCGCTCGTCTTCCTCGGCGTCGGCGGCGCGTGGACCCAGCGTGAGGTCGGCATTCGGTGGCGACCGCGGGCCGGGCTCGTCGGCGCCCCCCTCCTCGGCGCCGTGTTCGGGCTCGGCTGGGCCCCCTGCACCGGGCCGACCCTCGCCGCCGTCCTCACCATCTCGGCCAGCTCGGTCGACCCGAGTGTGACCCGCGCCGTCATCCTCGCCTCGGCCTACTGCCTCGGGCTCGGGCTGCCCTTCCTCCTGGTCGCTGCGGGGCTCGAGCGGGCCGGCCGGGTCTCGGGCTGGCTGCGGCGGCATACCCGCGGCATCCAGCTCTTCGGGGGCGGGCTGCTCCTCGTCATCGGCGTCCTTCTCGTCACCGGGTGGTGGGAGGGCATCAACAGGTGGCTCCAGGCCGAGCTCATCGGCGGCTTCCAGGTGGTCCTGTGAGCACCGGCTCCGGCGTCATCGCCCAGCCTCGGCTCGGCCCGGTGGGCTGGCTGAGGTGGGTGTGGCGGCAGCTGACGAGCATGCGCACGGCGCTGTTCCTCCTCCTCCTGCTCGCCGTCGCCGCCCTGCCCGGCTCGACCTTCCCCCAGCGGTCGATCAACTCCGCCCGCACGGCCGCCTGGATCGACGCTCATCCGACGGCCGGCCCGATCCTCGACCGTCTCGGGTTCTTCGAGGTCTACGCCTCACCGTGGTTCGCCGCGGTCTACCTCCTCCTGTTCGTCTCCCTCGTCGGCTGCGTGCTGCCCCGGACAGCCCAGCACTGGACGGCGATACGCTCGGCCCCGCCGAAGGCGCCCCGGAACCTCGACCGGCTGGGCGCCCACGGCGAGGAGGTCGTCGAGGCGTCGGCCGAGGACGCCCTCGCGGCCGCGCACGCGGTCCTCCGGTCGCGGCGCTACCGCGTGCACGCGCACGACGACACGTCGCTGAGCGCGGAGAAGGGCTACCTCAAGGAGACGGGCAACCTCGTCTTCCACCTCGCTCTCATCGGCGTCATCATCGGCGTCGCCGTCGGGCATCTGTGGGGATGGAAGGGCGACGTCATCATGCCGGCCGGCAAGACCTTCGCCGACACCCTGTCCCGCTACGACACCTTCAGCCCGGGGCCGTGGGTCGACACCTCGAACCTCCCGCCGTTCACCCTCAAGGTCGACAAGGTCGAGGCGACCTTCGAGCGCGATGTCACCGGCCGGGGCCAGTTCGGGATGCCCCGGGACTTCACGGCATACACGACGTTCACCCCGCAGCCGGGGGCCGCCTCGGCCACGGAGACGATCAAGGTCAACCATCCCCTTGAGACCGGGGGACCGACGGTGTTCCTCCTCGGCAACGGGTACGCCCCGAAGATCACCGTCCGTGACGCCGACGGCACGGTCGTCTACTCCGACGCGACGCCCTTCCTGCCCCAGGACAACAACTACCGGTCCGTCGGGGCGGTCAAGGTGCCCGGCGCCACGCCGCAGCAGCTGGGGTTCGCCGGGCTCTTCCTCCCGACCGGCGTGATCACCGACAACGGTCCGACCTCGGTCTTCCCCGACGCCCTCGACCCCGCGCTCGCGCTCACCGTCTATGAGGGGACCCTCTTCCCCGACTCGCGGCCGCAGTCGGTCTACACCCTCGACACCGCGAAGATGACCCAGCTCAAGAACGCGGCGGGCACCGACACGCTGCGGCTGTGGCTCAAGCCGGGGCAGACCGCCGAGCTGCCGGGCGGGCGCGGGTCGATCACCTTCGACGGCGTGGAGCGGTTCGCCGGTCTGTCGATCCGCTACGACCCGGGCAAGGGGCTCACCCTCGCCTCCGCACTGCTCGCCCTCGCCGGGCTCATCGCCTCGCTCGTCGTGCGGCGCAGGCGGGTGTTCGTCCGGATCTCGGCAGCGGACGACGAAGGACGTACGGTAGTGGCGGTCGGCGGCTTGGCCAAGGACGACGACGAGGGCATGGACGACGCCGTGACGGCCGTCCTCACCGAGGTGAAGGAAGCACTCAGCACATGAACGAGACGCTCGCGCAGTACGCCAACCTCGCCGTGTACTCGGCGATGGCCGTGCTCACCCTGGCGATGATCGGGTATGCCGCGTACCTCGCCTGGCTCGTCCCGGCCCGCGCCGACGCCAAGGACGTCGCCCGGTCGACCAACGCCGACCGTGAGCTCGTCGCCGTGGGGGGGCCCGGAGCGGCTGCGGACCAGGCCGGGCACGCCGACGCCACGGCCGAGCCCGCGGCCGTCGCTGCGGAGGTCCCGGATGCCGCGGGGGCCTCGGGCGGCGAGACGCGCCGGGCTCGCAAGGCGGCCGGGATGGCCCACGCGCTGGCCTTCCTGGGCACGGCTCTGCTGCTCGCCGGGGCGGTCCTGCGCGGCGCGTCGGTCAGCCGGTGGCCGCTGGGCAACATGTACGAGTTCGCCATCATGGGCTCGTTGTTCACCATGGTCGTCTTCCTCGCCTGGTCCACCCGACGCGACCTGCGCTGGCTCGGGGTCTTCGTCGTCACGCCCGTCCTGCTCACCCTCGGGCTCGGGACGACCGTCTGGTACACCGAGGCGGCCCAGCTCATGCCCTCGTTGCGGTCGTACTGGCTGGTCATCCACGTCACGGTCGCCACCATCTCGGTTGCTCTCTTCGCGGTCGGCTTCGCCCTCACCGGCCTCTACCTGGCCCGCTCCCGGTTCGACGGGACGCCACATGGCCGGTTCTTCGACCGGCTGCCCGCGGCGCGCGCCCTCGAGCGGATGTCGTACGGCATCCACGTCGTCGCGTTCCCGCTGTGGACCTTCACCGTCATCGCGGGGGCCATCTGGGCCCGGCAGGCGTGGGGGTCGTACTGGAACTGGGACCCCAAGGAGGTCTGGACCTTCGTCATCTGGGTCGTCTATGCCGCCTATCTCCACGCCCGTGCGACCGCCGGGTGGAAGCGCCAGGCCGCCGCCTGGATCGCGATCGCCGGGTTCGCGTGCATCATCATGAACTACGCGATCGTCAACATGTACTTCGTCGGCCAGCACAGCTACTCGGGGCTCTGACGACGGCCGATGGTCCGCTACACCCTGCTTCGCATCCTCGTCTTCTTCGGCTGCCTGGCCCTGCTCTGGCTGCTCGGGCTGCGATCCTCGGAGATGCGCGTCGTCCTCGTCGTCGCCGCGGCCCTGCTGTCGATGGCGGTGTCGTATGTCGTCCTGCGCCCCTTCCGCGAGGACTACTCACGGCAGATCGCCGAGCGGGTCGAGGCCCGCCGGGCGGCTCGGGTCCAGCGGCCGACCGATGAGCAGGTCGAGGATGCCTCCCTGGACGAGGCTGCCGACACCCCCGACACCGACCCGCCCGCGGCGTCGGCCGCCGACAACGACGAGTTCCGCTGACCGAGCGGCCTTCCCGCCCGCGCTGAGTTCGGCTCGCCGCGGCGGCTCCTAACCTCTGCTAGCAGAGCTTCGTTAACTCAGCAGAAGGCGGAACCTCTGCTGAGTCGCCCAACGTCTGCTAGCAGAGGTTAGGGGCGGGGGCAGAGGTTAGGGGCGGGGGCAGAGGTTAGGGGCGGGGGCGGCTGCACGGTTGCGGGCGGGGCGTCAGCGCAGGGCGACCCCGACGGCGACGCCGAGGGCGACGAGGGCGGCATACGCGACCTCAAGCAGACCGGTCCCGGCCAGGACCGGGATGAGGTGCTTCCCGACCGCCCCACGGCGGACCCGGGCAACGAGCCGCCAGGCCATCGGCGCGCTCGCCAGCCCGAGGAGCGCCCAGGGCTGCACGACCCCCATCGCCACGATGGCGACGTAGCCGAGGGCCAGCAGCCCGGCATACAGCGAGCGCGTCCGGTGGTCGCCGAGCCGGACGGCGAGCGTGCGTTTGCCGGTCTCGGCGTCGGTGGGGATGTCGCGTAGGTTGTTCGCCACGAGGATGGCCGAGGCGAGGACGCCGACCCCGACGGCGCCCGCGAGCCCGAACCAGGTGACCCGCCCCGCCTGGGTGTAGAGCGTGCCGAGGGTGGCCAACAGCCCGAAGAAGGCGAACACGTAGACCTCGCCGAGGCCCCGGTACCCGTAGGGGTTGTCCCCGCCGGTGTACCGCCAGGCGGCGACGACGGCGAGCGCGCCGAACGGGAGCAGCCACCAGGCCTGGGAGAGGGTGACGAGGGCGGACCCGACGACGCCGGCCAGGCCGAACGCGGCGAAGGCCGCGACCTTGACCGCCCGGGGCACGGCCAGGCCCTGCCCGACGAGCCGCACCGGGCCGACCCGGGTGGCGTCGGTTCCCCGGACGCCGTCGGAGTAGTCGTTGGCGTAGTTGACGCCCACCTGGAGGGCGAGGGCGACGAGGAGGGCGAGCAGCCCGTAGCCGAGGTCGGCACGGCCGATCTCGTGGGCGGCCGCGGTGCCGAGGAGCACGGGAGCGACGGCGGCGGGGAGGGTCCGGGGTCGCGCGCCGGCGACCCACTCTGCGGTGGTGGCCATCAGGGGGAGGCTCGGCCTACAGACCCTTGAGGAAGTCGGGGTCGTCGTCCGGCCCCATCGGACGCTGCGGCCGCTGCTGGCGTGGCCCCCACGGGGAGGTCGAGCCGCCGGCGGGGCGGGTCGGCCGGCCGGCGACGAGCCACGCGATGGGCCCGACGAACGGGAAGAGAAGGATGACGAAGACCCAGACGACCTTCGGCAGCCCACGGACCCGCCCATCGTCGGTCTGCAGGCAGTCGATGAGTGCGTAGAGCACGAGCGCCAGCTCGATGACGATCGGGAGGTAGCGGATCACCGCGTCATTGTCCCATCTGGGCGGCCCGCCGACCGAACATCGCCACGATCCCGGCCCGGTCGGGCTTGCCCGGTCCGCGGGTCGGCACCTCCGCGGCGACGAGGACCCGCCGGGGAAGGGCGTGGTCGGCGAGTATGCCGCGCAGCGTGGCGCGCAGGTCCCGGAGGGTGGGCTCCCGCTCGATGTGCCGTTCGAGGACGAGGAACGCGCTCACGGCCTCGCCCCAGGTGGGGTCCGGGGTCCCGACGACGACGACCTCGCGGATGCCGGAGACGTGCTCGGCGATCGCGTCCTCGACAAGCCGGGGGGCGACCTTGACGCCGCCGGTGTTGATGACGTCGTCCACCCGGCCGTCGACGTGCAGCCGTCCGTCCGGGTCGAGGTGCCCGACGTCGTCGGTCCGGAACCATCCGTCGTGGAACACCGTGGCGCTCAGCCGGGGCCGGCCCAGATACCCCGCGGCCAGGGTCGACCCGCCGAGGTGGACCCGTCCCTCACCGTCGACGTCGACCAGGCTCCCGTCGAGCGGGTTCCCGTCGTACACGCAGCCGCCGGCCGTCTCGCTCATGCCGTAGGTGGGGACCACCCGGATACCGCACGCCTCGGCGTGGCGGCGGAGCAGGGGCGGCATCGCCGCGCCGCCCACGAGGACGGCGTCGAGCAGCTGGAGGGTCTCGGCGCACCACGGGTCGTCGCAGAGCCGGACGAGCTGGGTCGGGACGAGGCTGACGTACCGCCGTGCTCCTGGGTCCATCCGTCGCACGGCCGCCGAGAAGGTCCGGGCGTCGAAGCCGCCGGCCGGGTCGAGGACGACCGGCGTCGTGTCGGCGAGGACGGAGCGGAGCAGCACCTGGAGGCCGGCGATGTGCTGGGCGGGCAGGGCGAGCAGCCACTGGCCGGGACCGCCGAGCCGGTCGTGGGTGGCCGTCCCGCTCGCCCCGAGGGCGTCGGCGGTGAGCAGGGCCCGCTTCGGGGTGCCCGTCGAGCCCGACGTGCCGATGGCGACGGCGAGACCCTCGGGCAGGTCGGCCAGGTCGTGTTCGGGCACCGGCGGGATGGGGGCGGAGGCGGCATACGGCATGACCGGAGCCTCACCGAGCAGAGCCCTGCGCAGCCGCGGGAGGAGGCCGAGCGCCGCCTCGCCGGCGGGCACGGGCAGTGCCTCGATCATCACACCGTCCACTCTAGGGTCGCGCTGGAGGCACCGAGTACGCCACGATTGGGTTCCCGGCAACGAAAGAGGTCTGCTCATGGATGCTGATTTCACGGCCTACCTCGACCGGGTGCGCGCGCACCGGGCCGAGCTCGGAGAGTCGCTGTCCGCGCTGGACGCGGCGCTGCTGGCTCCGGTGGGACTGGGAGGAGAGCGCTGGCGGGACCGGGTCCAGGCCGCGCTCGCGGAGCTCCGCCACGACTTCGCCGACCACGTCGAGCTCACCGAGGCCGAGGGCGGCCTCTACGCGGACATCACCGAGAAGGCGCCCCGGCTCTCGGCTCGGGTCCAGGTTCTCCTCACCGAGCACAACGAGATCGCCGAGCTGTGCGACGCCACCCTCGACCGGGTGCAGCACGCCGAGCCGGGGTCGGACGTCAGCACCCTGCGCGAGGAGCTCACCGGCCTGATGGGGAGGATCGCACGACACCGCCAGCGCGGCTCGGACCTCGTCTACGAGGCCTACGTCGTCGACCTCGGCGGGCTGGGCTGACCCACCCCTTCAGGTGACGAGCAGGGCGGTCACGGCGACGGCGACCGTCCCGGCGACCTCGCCGAGGCCGACGGTCCTGGCGCTGGGCCGGAACGTCGGCACGACGGCCGCCCGGATGGCGAGCAGGGTGAAGACGAGGACGAGCCACGGTGAGATCGGGATCATCGCGCAGGCGAACGTCCCGTGGCCGAGCGCCGAGAGCCAGTGGTATGCCGGCACACCCCGTTCGCGGATCATCGTCTTGACGTAGAGCACGGTTCCGACGAAGTAGGCCGCGAGGATGCCGGTGAGCAGCCATGCGCGGCGCCAGTCGGTGCCCCCGCCGGCGTCGTAGGCGACGAGGGTCATCAGGCACGAGCCGGCCGTCGTCGAGACGCCGCTGACGAGGGAGCGCTCGTCGCGCCTGGCGCTGGCGAACAGGCCCACCCCCAGTGGGACGGCGAAGAGCGGCGCCCAGCGCGCCAGGTCGGGTCGCAGCGCGAGGACCAGCGCGCCGAGGACGGCCGCGGCGACGGCATACGCACGGACGGGCGGCAGGTAGCGCGGCTTGCGGCCGGACCTCAGCCAGAGTCCGCTCGCGAAGAAGGCGAGGTACCCGACGAACCAGAACGCCGCGAGCGGCAGCTGCACCCACCGTGGGTGGCTGCCGAGGACGCCGACGAGCAGGGGCGTTGCGAGCATCGACCAGGCGCCGTGCTGGTTCGGCACCCAGCCGGGCCCGCGCCGCCGCGGCGCCACGGCAGCCGTCGGGGCGGGTGGGCTCACCGCGTCAGGGTATGCCGTCCCCACCCGCGTCCCCATCGGCGGAGGCCGGGCCGCCGGGTCGGGGCGGGGGACCGTCCTCCTACGATGGCCGTCGTGACGACCGGGGAGATCGAGACGGTGGCCATCCTCGGTGCGGGCGCGATGGGTGGGCTCTACGCGTCGTTCTTCGCCCGGGCCGGTATGCCGGTCACCCTCGTGGCGCGCGGGGCGCGGGCCCGGCGGCTGGCCGAGCACGGCGTCGTCGTCAACGGCCAGCGGGTCGACGCCGTGGTCGTGGATGCGGACGCGCCCGCAGCGCGCCGGGCCGGTGGACCTCGTCGTCGTCGCGGTCAAGCATCACGAGCTCGACGGGGCGCTCGACGACGTCGCGCCGCTCGTGGGTCCGGACACGACGATCCTGTCCGTTCTCAACGGCCTCGACAGCGAGGAGGCCATCGCGCAACGGTTCGGCGCCGACGAGGTCCTGCTGTGCATCGCCCTCGCGATGGACGCGATGCGCGAGGGCCGCGAGGTGACCTTCCGGCAGGCGGGGCGGCTCGTCTTCGGCCGGGCGGACAACCGCCGGTCGTCGGCGCGGGTGCTCGCCGTGCAGCGGGCTCTGGACCGGGCCGGGCTGGCCTGGGAGACACCCGTCGACATGCGCCACGAGATGTGGTGGAAGTTCATGGTCAACGTGGGCGTCAACCAGGCATCGGCGGTGCTGCGGGCGCCCTACGGGGCGTTCGTGACGGAGGGCGACGCCCGCAGCCTCATGCTGGCGCTGGTCGACGAGGTGGTGGCCGTGGCGGCCGCCGAGGGGGTCCGCCTGGGGCAGGAGGACCTCGACCGGTGGGACGGCGTACTCGCTCGACAGCCGGCCGACGGCAGGACCTCGATGCACCAGGACGTCGAGGCCGGGCGGCGCACCGAGGTCGACATCTTCGCGGGCCGGGTCGTCGCCCTGGGGGAGCGCCACGGCATACCCACTCCCTACAACCAGGCGATGCTCTGGGTGCTGCGCGGCGGCGTGGGGCGCTGAGCGGGGCTCGCGCCTCGGCCGGGAACCGCTGTCGTCGGCGGGCTCAGCGGGGCAGCGACTGCCAGTGGACGGTGAACGACCGGGTCGTCAGGGTGGCGCCGGTGTCGGCGTTCTTGACCACGACGGTGAACGTCGCCGTGAAGCCGTATGCCGTCGGTGGGGTGAAGGCGCGGGTCGACACGGTGATGATCGACATCCCGGGTGGCCGCGGCATCGTCGCCGGAGGCTGGCTCCCGACGGTGTAGCTCCACGAGTACGCAGGCCGGATCTTGGCCTGGTCGTAGTTGAGGTAGGTGAGCTTCAGGGTGATGGGGGCGTCCCCGATGAGGCTGTCGCCGGGGTTGAGATGGGCGCCCTTCGACGTGACGTCGATGCCCTCGAACACCGGGGCGACCGGCCCCGGCCGCGGGAGAAGGACGTTGACCGTCCGGGTGGCCGAGACCGTCGTGCCGTAGCTGTCCGTCAGGGTCGCCGTGATCGTCGCGGTCCCCAGCCCGGTGAGGGTCAGATGAGCCCGGCATGAACCGTCGGTCGTGACCGTGGCGTTCGTCGCGGTCCAGGACAGCAGGGAGCACGACGGCGTGGTCAGCGCGGTGCTCGTGAGGGTGGCGTCGGCGAGCAGGGTGGTCCCCTTCGTCACGGTCGGATGGGTCCCGACCGCGGCACCGCTGACGTTGCGCAGGGTGAGGGTCACGCCGGGGGTGGGGGGCACCACCTTGACGCCGATGAGCGTCGAGGCGGTCAGCCCCGAGGATGCCTTCGCCGAGATCCGGAGGGTGTGCCATCCCAGCTTGGTGAACGGCAGCGTCTGCGGTGTCGTCCCGGACACCGTGACGTGGTCGGTGATGTCCTCCCAGGTCACCGGGACGACGCCGTCCACCTCGTCCGTGGCTGTGGCGTCCACCTGTCTGGGTAGGGCCCCCTTGGTGATGACGGTGCCGTCGGGCGGCCAGGTGATGGTGAGGTCCGGTGGGACGGGGTGGTACTGGTCGATCTGGAACGGGTTCTTGAGGTGGTAGGCGATCTTGGCCGTCAGCTCGAACCCGACGATCCCGAGGAACACCCGGGCGTAGATCCCGGCATTCCCGTAGAGCCTCCACCGCGGGTTCTGGCTGGGACCTCCATCGATGCTGACGCTGGCCTCCCCGCCGACGCCGAAGCCGAGCACTCCGTATGCCGACAGCCGCAGCTCGGCGCGTCCCAGCGCCGAGGCGCTGACGCTGGCGGCGAGGCCGCCGGTCTTCGTCGAGCTGCCCGAGACGTGCACACCGCCGTCGTGGTCCAGGCCGTGCCCGATGCTGAACCGCAGGCCGCCGGAGACCTCGGCGTGCTCCGTGGCGCCGTACTGGAGATGGGCGTGCACGGTCCCGTTGATGTCGACCGTGATGAGCATGTCGACGATGACGACGACGACGATCGGGCCGATCGGGATCGGGAACGCCGCGAACGGGATGTCCGCGATGGGGTAGTCCTTCTTGACCTGCAGGCCGTTCGCGTCCGCCGAGACGCTGAGCCCGGCCTGCTCCCAGGCATGGCAACTGACCTCGATCCACGCGATGTCGGACCCGCCGACGCCACCATCGAGGCCGCAGCCGGCGCCGAAGTCCAGCGACCCTGTCAGGGTGACACCGGTGACCGGCGTGACGCTGATCTTGAGTGCACCCGGCAGGCTCACGTCGTTGATCGAGGGCACCACGGCCCGGACCGAGGAGCCCTTCGTCCCGCCGGCCGTGGTTCGGGGGACCATCGTGACGCCCGGGGCGAGGGTCGGCTTGCCCCGGAGCTGGTCGGGCTTGAAGGTGTGCTCGATCCAGAACTCACCTGAGACCAGGGCGTCCCGCAGGGTGGCCTGGACGGCCTGGACCGTGTGGCCGGTGATGGCCGTGACCCTGATGAGCAGGCCGTTGGGGGTGCTCGGGGTGATGCCGCTGTTGAGGACGGAGCCGACGCGGATCCCGGAGGGGAGTGACGAGAAGTTCAGGGTGAACCGGCACATCGGGTGGCTGTCGGTGTCGCTGAGACAGGCGGCTCGGTTGTCGATCGTGAGGTCGGTGATCTTCGCGGCATCAGAGGCGGAGAGGACCGCGGTGCCGGGCTTGAGGACCGTCGGCAGGCCCTTGCGCTCGTGCAAGCCGTACCGCGAGTTCGGGTCCAGGTCGGTCGCCCAGGTCGCCGACCTCTCGTCGGGGCTGCCGCTCCAGGTCAGGCCGGCCGACGTCGGAGCGTGGGCGGCCGAGGCGTTCGTGCAGGCCGTGAGGAGCAGGGACGCGCAGGCGACGATGACGGTGGTGCGACGCAGGACGGTGGGCATCGTCGACCTTCCTGTCGACCCTTTGGCCGACCATCATGCCCTGCTTCGCCCGGGGTCGCCCTCCCCAGAGTCGATGAAACCCCAGCCCCTCGTCCCGCCCCGGGTTCGAGGTATTCCGGTTGCGTCTGGGGGTCTCGGATTACCTCGAACGAGGGGGGATGTGCAGGGGAGGCACAGGGGGAGGCATAGGTTGCCGGGGTGACCGGTGACCGACCCGACCTGGCCGAGATCCTCGACGGGCTCGTCGTCGTGTCGATCCCGATGCGGGTGCGGTTCCGCGGGGTCACCCACCGGGAGGCCGCGCTGGTCCACGGCCCCCGGGGATGGGGGGAGTTCGCACCCTTCCTCGAGTACGCGCCGCCCGAGGCCGCCCGCTGGCTCGACGCCGCCGTCGAGGCCGCGTGGCACGGCTGGCCCGAACCGCAGCGCACCGAGATCCCCGTCAACGCGACCGTGCCGGCGGTGAGTGCCGACCGGGTGCCGGAGATCCTTGCCCGGTTCGACGGTTGCACGACGGCCAAGGTCAAGGTCGCCGAGCCGGGCCAGTCGCTCGCCGACGACATCGACCGTGTGGCGGCCGTCAGGGACGTCATGGGACCGGCCGCCAGGGTCAGGGTCGACGCCAACGGGGCCTGGTCCGTCGAGGACGCGACGGAGGCGCTGGCCCGGCTGGCGGCCTACGACCTCGAGTACGCCGAGCAGCCGTGCGCCACCGTCGACGAGCTGCGCGAGCTGCGCCTCACCCTGGCGCGCGCCGGCACCGACGTCCTGGTGGCCGCGGACGAGTCGGTCCGCAAGGCCGAGGACCCGCTCCGGGTCGCCCGTGAGGGGGCGGCCGACCTCGTCGTCGTCAAGGTCGCACCGCTCGGGGGGGTGCGGCGCGCCGTGGCGATCGTGGCCGAGTGCGGACTGCCCGCCGTCGTGTCCTCGGCGCTCGACACGAGTGTCGGCATGGCGGCCGGGGTCGCGCTCGCCGCGGCGCTGCCCGAGCTTCCCTACGCCTGCGGCCTCGGCACGGTGGGCCTCCTCGGCGGTGACACCGCCAGCCCGTCCCTGGTCCCGTCCGGTGGCGTTGTCCGCCCGCGAACCGTGGCGCCCGATCCCCTTCTCCTGGAACGGTATGCCGCGACTGCAGGTCGCGCCGCCTGGTGGCGGGAGCGGATCGCGGCATGCCACGCCCTGCTCGGTGCCGGGGACAGCTGACCGGCTTCGTCACCTGTCCAGCGGCTCGCTCCGGTACCGCGCCGCGCGATGCGCTGCCAGACTGGCCCGGCCAAGGACGTCCTCCCCCAGGCGGTGGCTCATGCCGACACTCCCCACGTTCGACCCGTCCCGGATCACCCTGCCGTCCCACATCCGCTCGGCGCTGTTCCCGTACACCAGACGGCTCCTGCCGATCCGGCTGTTCCGAGAGATCGCCTTCTTCGGGTACACCCTGACCGGCTACGACGGCGACACCGAGAGCCAGGAGGACATCTTCGCGGTCTCCCCGCTCACCGGGGCGGTGCGCCGGATCGTCGACGACCGGGGCGCGGCATACAAGAGCGACCGCGACCCCGCCTGGTCGCCGAACCGGCGCACCCTCGCCATCCACTCCGCCACCGTCGCCCACCCGGAGTCCCGGCTGCGGATCGTCTCCGCCTCGACGGGTGCGGTCACCCGCGAGCTCGTCGACGGCTACTCGCCGGAGTGGGTCGACGCGCGGACCCTGCTGTTCCTTCGCTCGGCCCCGGCCGGTCGGCCGAACGTCCACGCTCTCGACATCCCGACCCTCGACGTCCAGCGGATCACCGACCTCGGGCCGGATGCCGAGGTCACCGGGATGTCCTGGCACCGCACGGCGGGCCTCGCCCTGTCGTATGCCACGCTCGCACCCGGGACCTCCTGGGACGTCGCCGTCGTCCCGGTGGCCACCGTCGCCGCGGCGCGCGCGCCCGGCGGCGCCCCCGTCGGGCTCGGTGCCCTCACCCCGCTCACCCCGGGTCGCGCTGTCTCGGCGCCGAGCTGGGACCGGGCGGCGAGCCGTATCGCCCTGACGACGTGGAACCCCGGGTCGCCGTCCCGGGTCGGCTATCTCGACGTGGCCCGCGGCGTCTTCACGCGGCTGCCCCCGCCCCCCACCCGGCCCGGGGGCCCGCAGCTGGGCGACGCCGGGGCCATCTTCAGCCCCGACGGCGGGATGATCGCCTTCACCCGAGGCGCCGAGGACGAGTGGACCGAGATCTGGCTGCACACGCTGTCGACGGGTCGGCGGCGCCGGCTGACGAACGACCATGAGAACCGGTTCAAGGGCGCCCTGGACTGGTGAGCACCGCGACGCGTTAGTCCCACGCCACCGCCGCCACCGACCGGGTGGCCCGCTCGGGGCGCGGGTCGTCCACACCCGGACGACGACGCTCCCCTCGTCCACAGCCGGTGGCCGTCCCCTCGCCCCGCCCGGCCACGGCTGATGTGCTGGGCGGATGGGGGAGAGCACCGACATCAGGGCTCGCGCGGTCCGATGGCGGGAGGCCGCCCGGGAGAGCCGCGACCGGGCCCGCCGGGTCGTCGGCCTCGGGGCGATCTCGTGGGACGCCCCCGCCGCGGACGCCTTCCGAGAGCGGCTCCGGGAACGGGCGGCCGGGCTGGGCCGGCTCGCCGACCTGGAGGAGTGCGTTGCCGCCGCGCTCGACGACGTCGCCGTCGCCCTCGACCGGGCCGACGCCGTGCTGACCCACGTCGGACGGCCGCCGGCGCGAGGCCCACGGGGCGGGGCTGCCGGAGGGAGTCCGTGAGCGGGCCGCACGGCGCCGGGCAGGACCGCTCGGCGGTGTCCGTCCTGGGTGGGGTGGGTGGGCTGTCGGTGGCCCTGGACGACCTGGTCGCCGGGGCCGCCAGCCTGGCGAACGAGGCCGACGAGGTGGCCACCCAGGGCATGCTGCTCCTGGCGGCCGTTCCGGGGGCCGAGGTCGTCGTCGCGGCGCTGGCCGCCTCGGTGCGGCGCTCGCTCGCCGACGGGCTGCTCCGCCCGCCCGACCCCAGCACCCTGGCCGCCGTGGCCCGGGCGCTCGCCCGCGCCGAGGCCGCCGTGGCCCGCGCGCTCGGCGTCGAGGGTGCCGCGGGGCAGGCTGCCCTCCTCGCCGGGCTGGCGGGGTCCCTGCGCGGCGCGGTGGCGGCATACCGCGCCGGCGAGCGGACCGTCGACGCCCTCGTGGCCGGGGCCCAGGACGCCCTCATGTCCGGCCTCGGCCTCCTGCTGCCGTCGGTCGTCGTCACCGGCGCGCTGACCGCTGGGACGGCCGCCGTCGACCCGGAGGTCCGGGCGAGGTTGGCGGCGCTGCTCTTCGAGAACCCCTGGCTCGTCGACGTCGTCGCCGGGGGCGCCGACGCGATGGTCTCGGGCAGCGGACCCCACGACCCGCGGCTCACCGCCCTCGTCGCCTGGGCGTGCCTCGTCGACGGGCGTCCGTACCCACCGCGCACCCCGGCCGAGGCGGTCGGCGCCCTCGAGGCTCTGGCCCATCTCGGGGGGGCGCTCGACGAGGGCCGGGCGGTCCCGCGGGTCCGTCCCGTCCCACCGCCACCGGACGCCCCGATGCCGACCTCGCTCGGCTCGCTCGTCGCCGGCCAGGAGAGCCTCGGAGGGGCGGACACCGAGGCGACCGTGCGGGTCATCGAGGTGCCGCGGCCGGACGGCGGGTCGGCATGGGTCGTCGAGATTCCCGGCACCCAGCAGTGGCATCCTCGGGCCGGGCCCAACCCGTTCGACGCGACGACGGACGTCGCGGCCATGGCGGGCGAGGCCACCGTGGCGGCGCGGGGCGTGGCCGCCGCCCTCGACGCCGCCATGCGGGCCCGGGGGCGAGCCGGGCGGCCCGACCCGGTCCTGCTCACCGGACACAGCCAGGGGGGCATCATCGCGGCGGCGCTCGCGAGCGATCCCGGCTTCCGGGCGACCCATCGGGTGACCCACGTCGTCACCTGCGGCTCGCCGGTGGCGCGGTTCCCTGTGCCCGGGTCGGTGACCGTCCTCTCCCTCGAGCACCTGCAGGACGTGGTCCCCCGGCTCGACGGCCAGACCAACCCGGACCGCGCGGGGTGGACCACGGTGACCCGCGACCTGACCGGTGACCCGGACGCCGCCGGAGACCCGATCGCCGGACACGCGGCGAGTGAGTACGTCGAGACGGCCACGCTCGTCGACCGGATGCCCCGGGGTGCGAGCGCGTCGATCGACGCGTGGAGAGACGGGGCCACGCCGTTCTTCGCGGGCGACGGGCACGGCGAGATCGTCGTCCGGGACTACCGGGTGCTTCGGGCTCCGGGCGCCGTCGAGCCGGGTGGGTGGCAGAATGCGCCACCGTGAACCCGTCCACCGCCCTCGCGACGGTCCTCGTCGACGAGCTCGTCCGGTGTGGGGTCCGCGAGGTCGTGCTCTGCCCGGGGTCGCGGTCGGCCCCGCTCGCCTATGCCGTCCAGGCGGCCGAGCGCGTGGGCCACCTGCGTCTGCATGTCCGGATCGACGAGCGCAGCGCCGGCTTCCTCGCCCTCGGCCTGGCCCGGGGTGGCCACGGCCCTGTCGCCGTCGTCACGACGTCCGGGACGGCGGTGGCGAACCTGCACCCGGCCGTCCTCGAGGCGCAGCACGCGGGGGTGCCGCTCGTCGTCCTCTCCGCCGACCGGCCAGCCGAGCTGCGCGGGACGGGCGCGAACCAGACGACGGTGCAGCCGGGGATCTTCGGTGCCGCGATCCGCTGGCAGGCCGACCTGCCGGCCGCCGAGCGGCGCGCGGGCCAGAACGCCTGGTGGCGCAGCACGGTCTGTCGCGCCGTCGCCGCGGCGACCGGTGCGACGGGTGCGTCCGATGCGACCGGTGGCGCGCGCGCGTTGCCCGCCGGGCCGGTGCACCTCAACGTGGCCCTCCGCGACCCGCTCGTGCCCGAGGACGCCGGCGACTGGCCCGAGCCGCTGGTCGGCCGAGCGGGCGGTATGCCGTGGGTCGAGGTCGTGCGGGCGCCGGCGCCCGGCGACCTCGGTGCGTCACCCGTCGAGGACGTCGAGCGGACCGTCGTCGTCCTCGGCGATACCGGCTCCGGCACCGATGCGCTCACGGCGGCCGACTGGGCGGCCCGGCGTGGCTACCCCCTCATCGCCGAGCCGTTCGGGTCCCTCAACGCCCGGGCCCTCGCGGTCCCCCACGGCCCGCTGGTCCTCACCGCTGCCGACTGGCTCGACGTCCACGCTCCCGAGCGGGTGGTCGTCGTCGGCCGGATCACCCTGGCCCGGCCCGTCGGGGCCCTGCTGCGTCGTCCGGGGGTCCGGGTCGAGGTCGTGTCGACCGGCGGTCCGTGGCCGGACCCCGCGCATGTGGTCGCCCGGGTCCACCCGTGGTCCGCGATGGCGGCGGACCTCTCCGGCTCCGAAGGGCCCACCCCGGATCGCTCGGCCTGGGCCACCGAGTGGGACCGCGCGGGCTCCGCGATCGCGCGCGGCGTCGCTGCCCACCCACTGCCGTGGCCGAGTGGCCTCGCCGTGGCCGGCGCCGTCGGCGACGCGCTGCCCGACGACGCCCTGCTCGTCCTCGGCTCGTCCAACCCGGTGCGCGACCTCGACCTCGCGTTCGGCCGGCGGCCGGCCGGCCCCCACGCCGGGATCGAGGTCGTCGCCAACCGTGGCCTCGCCGGCATCGACGGCGTCGTCTCGACGGCGGTGGGCGTGGCGCTGGCCCGGCCGGAGCGGCCGGCATACGCCCTGCTGGGCGACCTGACGTTCCTCCACGACGCCAACGGGCTGACCATCGGACCGGATGAGCCGCGCCCCAACCTGACGATCGTCGTCGTCAACGACGACGGGGGCGGCATCTTCGCCACGCTCGAGTACGGCGCCCCGGGACGGGTCGAGGAGTCCGAGCGGGTCGTCGGAACCCCGACCGGGACCGACCTCGCCGCCCTGTGCCGTGCCCACGGGGTCGCTCATGAGCGGGTCGACACCACACAGGCCCTCGCCGCGGCCGTCGCGGGCCGGCCGGACGGTCTGCGGGTGCTCGAGGTCCCCGTCGACCGCCGTGGCCATCGCACGGCCCACGCGGCGCTGCGCGAGATCGCGGAGAACGCGCTCCGCCGGGGCCCGGGCTAGTCCGTACGGTCAGGGTCGGCCCATCTCGGTGGTCGCCCACCCGAGGGGGCCTCTAGGCTCCCGGCCATGAGCCGACATCTGTCCCGTGTGGCTCTCGTGGGGGTCGCCAGCGCGCTCCTCGTCGCCGGGCCGGCCCTGGCGTATGCCGCCGCAGAGCACCCGGCGCCCACGCTGGGCTCGGCGCCGCTCCCGGTCGGCCTGCCCGATCCCTCCGCCGCGACCGCCGCGACTCCGGCCGGTCCCGCCGCGGGGCCCGGGCTCACGCCGGACGTGAACACCGTGGCCGGGCTGCTGGACACCGGTCGCCGTCGCCCGGTGAGCTCCCTCTACGACTCGATGTGGACCGGGTCGTCCCCCGCCGTCGGCTTCACCGGCAGCATCAGCGGCTGTACCCCGGGCACGACCGCCGCCGCCTTCCGGGCCGCGGTCATCGCGCGGGTCAACGCGTACCGCCGCCTCGCCGGCGCCCCCGCCGACATCACCGAGAGCTCGGCCCTGTCGTCCCAGGCCCAGGCGGCGGCCCTGATGATGGCGGCCAACCAGCAGCTCAGCCACGACCCGCCGTCATCGTGGAGGTGCTACACCACGACGGGACACGACGCGGCGGGCAGGTCGGACCTCTTCCTCGGTGTCTCCGACGCCGCCACGGTCGACGGCTACATGTACGACCCCTTCTCGAACAACACCCAGGCGGGCCACCGGTGGTGGGTCCTGCGGCCGAGCGGTCGGCAGATGGGCGTCGGCTCGACCGGCGGGTCGAACTGGTACCAGAAGGCCAACGCGCTCCTCGTCAACGACGGGGCCTCGGCGGCGCGGGCGGTGCGCTCGCCCGATGGGATGCTCACGTGGCCCTCGCCCGGCTTCCTGCCCTACGAGCTCGTCCCGATGCGCTGGTCCTTCCTCGTGCCCGGCGGGAGCTACTCCACAGCCAAGGTCTCGATGACGATCGACGGCAAGGCCGAGCCGGTCGTCGTCGACGTGCGCGACGGCGGGTTCGGCCAGCTCGTCTTCCATCGCAGATCCCAGGACGTCAACGCGTGGACGCAGATGGCCAAGCCGTCCTCGGACCGGGTCGTGCGGGTCACCGTCTCGGGTGTCAAGGTCGGCGGCATCGCCAAGACCTACTCCTACGTCACCGTCATCTATGACCCGGCCAACGCGAACAACGTCTACCGGGGAGACCTCGCGGCCGGGGCGACGGCCATCGTCCAGGTGTCCGGTCTCGGTGGCGTGTCGAGCGGTGCGGCCGCGGCATACCTCAACGTCACCGTCACCAACGCGACGAGCACCGGCTACCTCACCCTATGGCCATGCTCGGCGGCCCGGCCGACGGCGTCGACGGTGAACTTCCGCCCGGGCAAGGCGATCGCCAACGCCGCGCTCAGTGCCCTGGACTCCTCAGGCCGGGTATGCGTCTACGTGTCCTCGACCGCCAACGTCATCATCGACGTCGGCGGCCAGGCCGCCAGCGGAGCCGCCGGCAGGTACCGCGCGCTGAGTGCGCCGGTCCGAGTTCTCGACACCCGCAAACCCGGCGGTGGAGGGATTGTCGCCGCCGGCACCACCCGGGCGGTGCACCTCACCGGGTCGGCCGGCGACTTCATCCTGCCGGCGGGCGCCACGGGGGTCGTCGCCACGGTGACGAGCGTCGGGGTCGGCAAGGCCGGCTACCTCACCGCCTACCCGTGCGACGACACCCGACCCCTCGCATCGACCCTCAACACCAAGGCGGTCGGCGCCATCGCCAACTCGGCGACCGTCAAGCTCGCCGCCGACGGCACGGTCTGCCTCTTCTCCCGCCAGGACAGCCAGGTCATCCTCGACGTCCAGGGCGCGGTCGTACCGTCCGGTGCCAGCGGCTCGCTCGTCACGGCCATGACTCCCAGGCGGATCCTCGACACCCGCAGACGCGGGTCGGGGGGCACGTTCACCTCCATGGTCACCCGCCGCATCCAGGTGACCGGGACGACCGGTATGCCGTCCTCTGCCGCGGCCGTCGTCGCGAACCTCACGGCCGTCGCGCCGCGCGCCAACGGGTGGCTCGTGGCCTGGCCGTGCGGGGCCCGGCCCACGGCCTCGAACGTCAACTACGTCAAGGGCGAGACCATCGCCGGCCAGGTGAGCGTCGGTCTCGACGCCTCCGGCGGGTTCTGCATCGCCACCTCGACGACGACCCACGTCGTGGTCGACATCACCGGCAGCTACCGCTCCTCGGGGACGACGATCGGGACGCTGACCCCCACGCGCGTCGTCGACACCCGGGTCGACGACTAGACCACCTCACGCCGCGCCCTCGTCGACCTCTCAGTCGCGGCTCAGGGCATCGCGCATGGGGACGAACTTCGCGTCGGACTCGGCGACCTCGTCCTCGGGCACCGACCCGGCGACGATGCCGCATCCGGCATACAGGCGCATCCGGGACCCGTCGTCGGGGTCGAGCCGCCCACACCGCAGGGCGATGCCCCACTCGCCGTCGCCGGAGGCGTCCATCCAGCCGACCGGACCGGCGTACCGGCCGCGGTCCATGTGCTCGAGCTCGGCGATGACGGCGTCCGCGACGGCGGCCGGCGTGCCGCAGACCGCCGCGGACGGGTGCAGCGCCGCGGCGAGCGCGAGCGAGGACGTGTCGTCGGCGAGGACGCCCGCGACGTCGGTCGCGAGGTGCATGACGTTGGAGAGGTGGAGGACGAAGGGGGCCTCCGGGACGTTCATCGACGAGCAGTGGGGGGCGAGGGCGTCGGCGACGGAGCGAACGGCGTACTCGTGCTCCTCGAGGTCCTTGCTGGACCGGGCGAGGGAGGCGGCGAGGGCGAGGTCGTGCTCGTCGTCGCCCGTGCGTCGGATCGTGCCGGCGAGCACCCGCGAGGTGACCAGTCCCTTCTCCCGACGGACCAGCATCTCGGGTGTCGCGCCGACGAGTCCGTCGACGGCGAAGACCCAGGTCGTGTCGTAGACCTCGGCGAGGCGGTGCAGCAGAGCCCGTGGGTCGAGGGCATCGGCGGCGCGTACCTCGAGGTCGCGGGCGAGGACGACCTTGTCGAACCGGCCGTCGGTGATCCGGGTGACCGCCTCGGCGACGGCGCCTGCCCACTGCGCCGGGTCGAGCGCCCCGTCGGAGAAGGTCACCTCGCCCGGCGCCGGTGGGGCGGGCTGGGCGTGCGGGTGGACCGGGCCGGGGACGGTCGCCTCGGCGCCGAGGGTCGTCAGCCAGCACACGTCGCCGCGGCGGCCGATGACGACCTCGGGAACGACGAGCGTGGCGCCGGCCGGCGAGTCGGCGGCATACGAGATGGAGCCGAAGGCCACCGGGCCGGAGCCGGGCAGGTCCACGGCGTCGCGGACGACGGCGGTACGGGTCATCCCGTGCCACCACGCCTCGAGCCTGGCGAAGCGATCGGCGCCGCGCGCCGTCATCGACATCGTGCGACCCCAGCCGACGAGCCCGTCGCCGCGTCGGACCCATGCGGTGACGTCGACGGCCGGCACATCGGGGATGAGCGAGAGCAGTGCCGCGCCCTCGTCGAGGGTCAACGACACGGTCCGCGCGACGAGCGGGCCGGTGGGAACCGGGCCTGGCTCGGACGCGGAGCTGGCAGGGGCGGGCACCGACGTCATCGAGAGGAAAGCGTAGTCCGTGCCCCCGAGCGTCGCGTGCGAGGATGGCGCACATGAGCCGGGCCTCCCTCGACAAGGACCCGCGCGACGTCGCGGCGATGTTCGACGACGTTGCGCACAAGTACGACATGACCAACGACGTGCTCTCGCTCGGCCAGGACCGGCGGTGGCGCCGGGCCGCCATCGAGGCGTGCGCGGCCACGCCGGGTCAGCGGGTCCTCGACATCGCCGCCGGCACCGGGACCTCGAGCGAGCCGTTCGCCGACGCCGGCGTCGACGTCGTGCCGGCCGACTTCTCCCTCGGGATGCTCCAGGTCGGCCACCGGCGTCGGCCCGACCTGGGTTTCACCGCGGCCGACGCGATGCGGCTGCCGTTCGCCGACGACTCCTTCGACGTCGTGACGATGTCGTTCGGCCTGCGCAACGTGGCGGACCCCGACGCCGCCCTGCGGGAGTTCCTGCGGGTCACCGCGCCCGGTGGGCGGTTCGTCCTGTGCGAGTTCAGCCAGCCGACGAACCCGCTGTTCCGGACGATCTACAGCGAGTACCTCGTGCGCTCCCTGCCGCCGATCGCCCGGCGGGTGTCGAGCAACCCCGAGTCCTACGTCTACCTCGCCGAGTCGATCCAGGCCTGGCCCACCCAGCGTGAGATGGCCGAGCGGATCGGCGCCGCCGGGTGGACCGACGTCGAGTGGCGCAACCTCACCGGGGGCATCGTCGCCCTCCACCGGGCGACCAAGTCCTAGCCCGGCGCGCGTCGGGGGCTCTCGTGCGGCGGGGACGTCCCCGTCACGAGGGCGAGGTCGAGATGACCGACCCGGGGTCGGACACGGGTTACACCCAACCCCGGCCCGCGGCATAGACTCGCGTCTCGTCTCGTGAACCGAATCACAAGGAACCCCTGAAGGCCACCGTGACCGACGCTGCCCCTGACCTCGCCGGCTCGACTCCGAGCACCGAACACGCCGATGTCATCGTCGTCGGCGCCGGGCCGGCCGGTTCGACGACCGCGGCCTACCTCGCCATGGCGGGAGTCGACGTCCTGCTGCTGGAGAAGGCGTACTTCCCGCGCGAGAAGGTCTGTGGGGACGGCCTGACCCCCCGCGCCGTCAGGGAGCTCATCAGCCTCGGCATCCCGACCCCGCAGGACGACGGCTGGATCCGCAACAGGGGGCTGCGGATCATCGGTGGCGGCATGCGACTGGCCCTCGACTGGCCGGACGTGGCGAGCTTCCCCAACTACGGTCTGGTCCGCCCGCGCCAGGACTTCGACGACATCCTCGTCCGGCACGCCGTCAAGCACGGCGCCCGGCTGCGGGAGGGCACGAACGTCACCGGCCCGATCCTCGACGACCGGACCGGGGCCGTCGTCGGCGTCGTCGCCAAGAACGTCGACGAGGACGGGGCCACGGGCGGCGAGGTGCTGCGCTTCACGGCTCCGCTCGTCGTCGCCGCCGACGGTAACTCCTCGCGGCTGTCGCTCGCCGTCGGACGAGAGAAGCGCCTCGACCGGCCGATGGGCGTTGCGGTCCGGACGTACTACACGAGCCCCCGGCACGACGACGACTACCTCGAGTCCTGGCTGGAGCTGTGGTCGACCGACGACGACGGCAAGCGGGTGCTGCTGCCCGGCTACGGGTGGATCTTCGGCGTCGGCGACGGGACCTCGAACGTCGGTCTGGGCATCCTCAACACCTCGGCGGCCTTCGGCAAGACCGACTACCGCGACGTCATGCGCCGCTGGGTGGCGACCATGCCGGAGGAGTGGACCTACAGCGACGACACGATGGTCGGCTCGATTCGCGGAGCGGCCCTGCCGATGGGCTTCAACCGCCAGCCGCACTACGACAAGGGCCTGCTGCTCGTCGGTGACGCCGGCGGAATGGTCAACCCGTTCAACGGCGAGGGCATCGCCTACGCGATGGAGTCGGCGCGGCTCGCCGGTGAGGTCATCGCGCAGGCGTTCGGACGCGACACCGCCGAGGGCCGGGAGCGGGTCCTGCAGAGCTACCCGGCGGTCATGAAGGACGCGCTCGGTGGGTACTACACGCTGGGGCGCTGGTTCGCGAAGGCCATCGGGAACCCCGAGGTCATGCGGCTGGCGACGAAGTACGGGCTGCCGCGGACGACCCTGATGAAGTTCCTGCTCAAGCTGATGGCCAACCTCGCCGAGCCGCACGGCGGCGACGCGAGCGACCGCCTGATCCACGCGATGGCGTCGATGGCACCGGACGCATGAGCGCGGCCTCCCGGACGCCCCACCGTGACCTGACCGCGGCGGGCCCTAGGATTGGGACGGTGACGTCGCCGAGGTGGGTTTCGACGCCCGGTATGCCGTGGCGCCCGCTCCTTCGTCGAGGTCACCGACCGCTGTCCTGCGACGCGCGCACCGAAAGGGGAGTTGCCACGCCATGACCAACCCCTATGTCCCGCTTCTCATCCTCGCGGGCCTCGGCCTCGCGTTCGCCGTCGTGTCGGTCGGACTCAGCCTCGTCCTCGGACCGAAGCGCTACAACCGGGCCAAGCTCGAGGCCTACGAGTGCGGGATCCAGCCGACACCGCGCGCCAAGGGCGGCGGCCGGGTGCCGGTCAAGTACTTCCTCACCGCCATGCTCTTCATCATCTTCGACGTCGAGAGCGTGTTCCTCTACCCGTTCGCGGTCGCGTTCGACCAGCTCGGGCTGTTCGCGCTCGTCGAGATGGTCACCTTCATCATCACCGTGTTCGTCGCCTACGCCTACGTGTGGCGTCGTGGCGGACTGGAGTGGGACTGACCCATGGGGCCGGGAACGAGACCGGCGGGACGGGCGGCCGCGACGAACGTGGGCCCGACGAACGCTGACACGACGACGAGGACGGACATCTGATGGGTCTTGAGGAGAAGCTGCCGTCGGGCTTCGTGCTCACCACGCTCGAGAACGTCGTCGGCTACATGCGCAAGGCGTCGATCTGGCCGGCGACCTTCGGCCTCGCGTGCTGCGCGATCGAGATGATGGCCGTCGGCACGCCCGACTACGACATCGCCCGGTTCGGGATGGAGCGGTTCTCCGCGACGCCGCGGCAGGCCGACCTGATGATCGTCGCCGGCCGGGTCAGCCAGAAGATGGCCCCCGTCGTCCGCCAGGTCTACGACCAGATGCCCAACCCCAAGTGGGTCATCTCGATGGGCGTCTGCGCGAGCTCGGGCGGGATGTTCAACAACTACGCCATCGTCCAGGGGGTCGACCACATCGTCCCGGTCGACATCTACCTCCCCGGCTGCCCGCCGCGGCCGGAGATGCTCCTCAACGCCATCATCGAGCTGCACAAGCAGATCTCGTCGGCCAAGCTCGGTGTCAACAGGGTCGCCGCCGCCCGGGCGGCCGAGGCTGCCGCCCTCCAGGCCACCCCGACCCAGCTCATGGCGCCCACCCACGACCACGGCTACGCACTGCCCATCACCACCGGGAAGAACCCCCTCGCATGAGCGACATCCCTCCGGGCCCGACCACGAACGACAGCGGCGAGCCGCAGACCGAGGCCGCCCTCGAGGCGAGCACCCGCTACGAGCCGGGCCCGCCCGTCCAGATCGACGAGCGCCGCGGGCAGTTCGGCGCGGTGGACGGACCTGACACGTCCGGGTATGGCGGGCTGCGCCGCGCCGTCCTCTTCCCCGGCGCCTCCGCCCGTCCGTACGGTGGCTACTTCGACGAGGTCGCCGACGCCCTCGAGCTCGCGCTCTCGGGCGAGGGGAGCGCCTACGGCACGGCCATCGAGCGGGTCGTCGTCGACCGGGGCGAGATGACCGTCTTCGTCGCTCGCGAGCACCTGGCGGCCGTCGCCTCGGCGCTGCGCGACGACCCGGCCCTCCGCTTCGAGATGTGCATGAGCGTCTCCGGTGTCCACTATCTCCACGAGACCGGCCGCGAGCTGCACGCCGTCTACCACCTCATCTCGGTGACGAACGGCAGCCGCCGGCTGCGCCTGGAGGTCACCGCGCCGGACGACGACCCGCACATCCCGTCGGTGGTCGGCGTGTGGCCAGGCGCGGACTGGCACGAGCGCGAGACCTGGGACATGTTCGGGATCGTCTTCGACGGCCACCCGGCGCTCACCCGGATCCTCATGCCCGACGACTGGCCCGGGCATCCGCAGCGCAAGGACTACCCGCTCGGCGGGGTGCCCGTGGAGTACAAGGGCGGCACGGTCCCGCCCCCGGACCAGCGGAGGTCGTACACCTGATGAGCAGCTTCGACCAGGGCGGCGCCGGGACCTTCACCGAGGACGTCTACGGCGCGGCCGGCGACCCCGACATCTACGCGACCGGCCCGCTGAACTCCGACGACGGCTATGTCCTCAACACCGAGGGCGGCGACTGGGACGACCTCGTCGACGAGGCCACCTCGCTGCACGAGGAGCGGATCGTCGTCAACATGGGCCCGCAGCACCCGTCGACGCACGGCGTCCTGCGGCTCATCCTCGAGCTCGACGGCGAGACGGTGACCGAGGCCCGCGCCGGCATCGGCTACCTGCACACCGGCATCGAGAAGAGCATGGAGTACCGGACCTGGACGCAGGGCGTGACGTTCTGCACCCGGATGGACTACCTCACGCCGATGTTCCAGGAGGCCGCCTACTGCCTCGCGGTCGAGAAGCTCCTCGGCATCGAGGACCAGATTCCCGAGCGGGCGACGATCATCCGGGTGCTCATGATGGAGCTGACCCGGATCAACTCCCACCTCGTCTGCATCGGCACCGGCGGCATGGAGCTCGGCGCGACCACCGTCATGACCGTCGGCTTCCGCGAGCGCGAGCGCATCCTCCGGGTCTTCGAGGCGGTCACCGGGCTGCGGATGAACCACGCGTACATCCGTCCCGGCGGCGTGGCCCAGGACCTCCCGCACGGCGCGGTCGACATGGTCCGGGACGTCGTCGCCGAGCTGCGGACCGGCATCCACGAGCTCGAGCTGCTCCTCAACGAGAACCCGCTCCTCAAGGGCCGCCTCGTCGGCGCGGGCTACCTCGACCTCACCGGGTGCATCGCGCTCGGGATGACCGGGCCGATCCTCCGCTCGACCGGCCTCCCGCACGACCTGCGCAAGTCGAACCCGTACTGCGGCTACGAGACCTACGAGTTCGACGTCGTCACCCGGACCGGCGCGGACGCCTACGAGCGGCTCCGGGTCCGCATCGACGAGATGTACGAGTCGCTGCGCATCGTCGAGCAGACACTCTCCCGTCTGCAGACGACGCCGGGCCCGGTCATGGTCGCCGACAAGAAGGTCGCCTGGCCCGCCCAGCTGGCGATCGGCAGCGACGGCATGGGCAACAGCCTGGACCACATCCGCGAGATCATGGGCACCTCCATGGAGGCTCTCATCCACCACTTCAAGCTCGTCACCGAGGGCTTCCGGGTCCCACCCGGCCAGGCGTACGTCGCGGTCGAGTCGGCCAAGGGCGAGCTCGGCTGCCACGTCGTGTCCGACGGCGGCACCCGCCCCTTCCGGGCGCACTTCCGCGACCCGAGTTTCAACAACCTCCAGGCTGTCGCGGCGATGTGCGAAGGCGGCCAGGTGGCCGACGTCATCGCCGCGGTGGCCTCCATCGACCCCGTCATGGGAGGTGTCGACCGCTGATGGCCTCGAACTTCGGCCTCCAGACCGCTTCGGGGCACCTCCATGTCCCGGCGGAGTCCAAGGAGCCCTACCCCACCGACGTCCTCGCGCAGCTGCGCGAGGACTCCGCGGCGGTGATAGCCCGCTACCCCCACGCCCGCTCCGCCCTGCTCCCGCTGCTCCACCTCGTCCAGTCGGTCGACGGGTACGTCACCGGTCGGGGGATCGACCTCTGCGCCGAGCTGCTGGGCCTGAGCACCGCCGAGGTCTCCGGCGTCGCGACGTTCTACAGCCAGTACAAGCGCCACCCCAACGGCGAGTACACCGTCGGGGTCTGTACGAACACCCTGTGCGCGATCATGGGTGGCGACAAGATCTTCGACACCCTCTCCGAGCACCTCGGCTGCGCCCACGACGAGACCACCGAGGACGGCAAGGTCACCCTCGAGCGGGTCGAGTGCAACGCCGCCTGCGACTTCGCCCCCGTGGTCATGGTCAACTGGGAGTTCTTCGACAACCAGACCCCAGGGTCGGCCGTCGACCTCGTCGACGACCTGCGGGCCGGCAAGGACGTCAGGCCCAGCCGTGGCCCGGAGAAGGTCCACACCTTCAAGGAGGTCTCCCGGGTTCTGGCCGGCTTCAACGACGGCCTCGCCGGCGAGGGCGTCGGCGCGGGCCCGGCCTCGCTCGAGGGGCTGCGGCTCGCCCGCGAGCGGGGTTGGACGGCCCCCCATCAGGGTCCGGGAGCGGGCGCCGACCCGAACGTCGAGGAGGACCGGTCGTGACCGACGCACTGCAGCGGGAGCCGGCGACGCTGACCCCGATCCTCACCGACCTGTGGGACAAGCCGAGCTCCTGGACGATCGGCACCTACACCGACAACGGCGGCTACCGCGCCCTGCGCAAGGCCCTGGGGATGACTCCTCAGGAGGTCCTGACGACCGTCAAGGACTCCTCGATCCGCGGCCGTGGTGGCGCGGGCTTCCCCACCGGCATGAAGTGGAGCTTCATGTCCCCGCCGGACGGCGGCCCCCGCTACATCGTCGTCAACGCCGACGAGTCCGAGCCTGGGACCTGCAAGGACATCCCGCTCATGATGGCCGACCCGCACCTGCTCATCGAGGGCACCGCCATCGCGGCGTATGCCGTCGGGTGCGAGCACGCGTTCATCTACCTGCGCGGCGAGGTCGTCCACGTCTACCGGCGGCTGCTCCAGGCGGTCGAGGAGGCTCGGGCGGCCGGCCATCTCGGGGAGGACGTCCACGGGTCCGGCCACCGGATCGAGATCACCGTCCACGCCGGTGCCGGCGCCTACATCTGCGGTGAGGAGACCGCCCTCCTCGACAGCCTCGAGGGTCGGCGCGGCCAGCCGCGGCTCAAGCCGCCCTTCCCCGGCGCCGCGGGGCTCTACGCGCGCCCGACCTCGGTCAACAACGTCGAGACCATCGCGTCGGTCCCGGGCATCGTCCTGCACGGCGCGGACTGGTTCGCCTCGATGGGCACCGAGAAGTCCACCGGTTTCGGCATCTTCTCCCTCTCCGGGCACGTCAAGCGACCCGGTCAGTACGAGGCGCCGCTGGGGATCACCCTGCGCGAGCTGCTCGAGATGGCCGGCGGCATGCGCGACCCCGACAAGGAGCTCAAGTTCTGGACCCCCGGCGGCTCGTCGACACCGCTGTTCACCAAGGAGCACCTCGACGTCCCGCTCGACTTCGAGTCGGTCGCCGCGGCCGGCTCGATGCTCGGCACCCGGGCCCTGCAGATCTTCGACGAGACGACGTGCGTCGTCCGCGCCGTCGACCGGTGGACGGACTTCTACCAGCACGAGTCGTGCGGCAAGTGCACCCCGTGCCGCGAGGGCACCTGGTGGCTCAAGCAGATCCTCGGCCGGCTCGAGCACGGGCAGGGGAGCGAGGAGGACCTCGACAAGCTGCTCGACATCTGCGACAACATCCTCGGCCGGAGCTTCTGCCCGCTCGGTGACGGCGCGACGAGCTGCATCACGAGCAGCGTCCAGCTCTTCCGTGACGAGTACATCGCCCACCTCACCCACGGTGGCTGCCCCTACGACCCCGATGCCTCCACCCTCTTCGCCAAGGACAGCAAGGAGAGCGTGTCCGCATGACCACCACCGCACCGCCGGCCGGCGCCGCCGCGACGTCCCCGGAGCCGGTCGACCTGGTCACCCTGACCATCGACGGCATCGATGTCTCGGTCCCCAAGGGCACGCTCGTCATCCGCGCGGCCGAGGAGATCGGCGTCTCGATCCCGCGGTTCTGTGACCACCCGCTCCTCGAGCCGGCCGGCGCCTGCCGTCAGTGCCTCGTCGAGGTCTCGACGCCCGGTCCCGACGGCCAGCTGCGCCCGATGCCCAAGCCGCAGGCATCGTGCACGATGACCGTCTCCGCCGGGATGGAGGTCAAGACCCAGCACACCTCCCCGGTGGCCGACAAGGCCCAGCACGGGGTCATGGAGCTGCTCCTCATCAACCACCCGCTCGACTGTCCGGTCTGCGACAAGGGCGGCGAGTGCCCCCTGCAGAACCAGGCGATGAGCAACGGCCGAGCAGCCTCCCGCTTCGAGGACATCAAGCGGACCTACCCCAAGCCGATCAACATCTCCAGCCAGGTGCTGCTCGACCGCGAGCGGTGCGTGCTGTGCGCCCGGTGCACCCGGTTCTCGGACCAGATCGCCGGCGACCCGTTCATCGCGCTCGTCGAGCGCGGCGCACTCCAGCAGGTCGGCATCTACGAGGAACAGCCCTTCGAGTCCTACTTCTCGGGCAACACCGTCCAGATCTGCCCGGTCGGCGCGCTGACCGGGGCGGCATACCGGTTCCGGTCCCGTCCCTTCGACCTCGTCTCGACGCCGAGCACCTGCGAGCACTGCGCGAGCGGCTGCGCGATCCGCACCGACCACCGCCGGGGTACCGTCCTGCGCCGGATGGCCGGCAACGACCCCGCGGTCAACGAGGAGTGGAACTGCGACAAGGGGCGGTGGGCCTTCGCCTACGCCACCGTCGGGGACCGCATCGAGCTGCCGATGGTCCGTGAGGACGGCGAGCTGCGGGTCGCCTCGTGGCCGGAGGCGCTCGCCGTGGCGGCCGACGGCCTGCGCTCCGCCGGCGCGGCAGCCGTGCTCGCCGGTGGGCGGCTCAGCGTCGAGGACGCCTACGCCTACGGCAAGTTCGCCCGCGTCGCGCTGGGGACCAACGACGTCGACTTCCGCGCCCGGCCCGAGTCGGTCGAGGAGGCCCAGTTCCTCGCGGCCCGCGTCGTCGGCACCTCGCCCGCGGGCGGCGCCGTCACCTACGCCGACCTCGAGCGAGCCGGCGCCGTCCTCCTCGTCGGGTTCGAGCCCGAGGACGAGTCGCCGATCGTCTTCCTGCGGCTGCGCAAGGCGTTCCGCAAGCACAGGACCGCCGTGTATGCCGTGTCCCCGCTGGCCACTCGTGGCCTCGCGAAGGCGGGCGGCACCCTCATCCCGACCGCGCCGGGGACCGAGCCCGAGGTGCTCGGTGCCCTGGCCCGCGAGGGGGCCGAGGGCGCCATCGGCGCGGCCGCCGCCGCGCTGCGCGGTGACCGGGCCGTCATCCTCGTCGGCGAGCGGCTGGCCATGGTGCCCGGCGCCCTTTCGGCGGCGGCCGCCCTGGCCGACGCGACCGGCGCCCGGCTGGCCTGGGTGCCGCGGCGTGCAGGTGAGCGCGGTGCCCTCGAGGCCGGCGCCCTGCCGACGCTCCTGCCCGGCGGACGCCCGGCCGGCGACGGCGCGGCCCGCGCCGAGGTCGCGGCCGCCTGGCAGGTCGACGCACTGCCCGAGGCGCCGGGACGCGACACGGCGACCATCGTCCGGGACGCCCGCTCCGGCGAGGTCGGCGCCCTCGTCGTCGGCGGCGTCGATCCGGCCGACCTCGGCGTCGCCGATGCGGCCGCTGCCTTCGCGAGGCCGTTCGTCGTCTCCCTCGAGATCCGGCCGTCGGCGGTGACCGCCCACGCCGACGTCGTCCTGCCCGTCGCGGTCCATGCCGAGAAGTCGGGCAGCTTCGTCGACTGGGAGGGCCGGGTGCGTGAGTACTCGGCGGCCCTGTCGAGCGGTGCGGTCAGCGACCATCGGGCCCTCGACATGCTCGCCGCCGAGATGGGCGAGTTCCTCGGGACCCGCACCGTCGCCGAGATCCGGTCCGAGATGGCGGCCCTCGGGCCGTGGACCGGTGACCGACCGGGCACCCCCGCCATCGAGCCGGGCGCGGTCCCGTCCGCGGACGACGGTGCGCTCGTCCTCGCGACGTGGCGGCAGCTCCTCGACCAGGGCTCGCTTCAGGACGGCGAGCCGTACCTCGCCGGCACCGCCCCGGCCCCGGTGGCCCGCGTCTCCGGCTCCACGGCGACCGCGCTCGGCGTCGAGGAGGGCGACGAGGTGACGGTCACCGCCGGCGCCACGGTCGTCACCGTCCCGGTGGCCGTCGCCGAGATGGCCGACCACGTCGTCTGGCTGCCGACGAACTCCGCCGGCTGCGACCTGCGCGGCATGCTCGCCTCGGCACCCGGAGCACTCGTCACCGTCACGAAGGTGGGTGGTGCCTCATGAGCACCCTGCTGTCCCTCGGCTCAGCGCTCGGCGACCTCACCGGTCACGCCGTCAGCGGCATACCGGACCTGGCCGCCGTCGGCCGCGACAACCCCAAGGCGGACTTCAGCGACACCCCACTCTGGCTGAGCCTGGTCAAGGCCCTGCTCATCTTCGTCTACCTGCTCATCTCGACCCTGCTCGTCATCTGGTTCGAGCGGCGGCTCATCGGCCGGATGCAGCAGCGCCCGGGCCCGAACCGCAACGGCCCGTTCGGCCTGCTGCAGACCCTCGCCGACGGCATGAAGTCGATGCTCAAGGAGGACACGACTCCGGCCGCGGCCGACCGGGTCGTCTTCACCCTCGCGCCGCTCATCACCGCGACCATGTGCTTCGTCTCGTTCTCGATCATCCCCATGGGTGGCGAGGTGAGCCTGTTCGGGCACCGGACCCCGCTCCAGCTCACCGACTCCTCGATCGCCGTGCTCCTCGTCCTCGCCGTCGCCGGCGTGGGCATCTACGGCGTCGTCCTCGCCGGGTGGTCCTCGGGCTCGACGTACCCGCTCATGGGCGGGCTGCGCGCCACCGCGCAGATGATCTCCTACGAGATCGCCATGGGCCTCTCGCTCGTGGCCGTCTTCCTCTACAGCGGCTCGATGTCGACCTCGCAGATCGTCGGGGCGCAGGCATCGCTGTGGAACGCCATCCCGGCGTTCTTCAGCTTCTTCGTCTACATGGTGACGATGGTCGGTGAGACCAACCGGCTGCCGTTCGACCTCGCGGAGGGCGAGGGCGAGATCGTCGCGGGCTTCCACACCGAGTACTCCGCGATGCGGTTCGCCATGTTCTTCCTCGGCGAGTACATCAACATGTTCACCGTCTCGGCGCTCGCGACGACGATGTTCCTCGGCGGCTGGCAGGCCCCTCCCGGGATCGCGGCCTTCGGCGACGGCATGCTCAACCAGGGGTGGTGGGGCGTGCTGTGGTTCACCATCAAGCTCTGGCTGTTCATGTTCGTGTTCGTCTGGTTGCGTGGCTCGCTGCCGCGCGTCCGGTACGACCAGTTCATGCGCTTCGGCTGGAAGGTCCTCATCCCGTCGACCCTCGGCTGGGTGGTCTTCGTCGCCTTCATGCGCGGCGCGCGCAACGGCTGGTTCGGCGGTGGCGAGGTGACCTTCGGGTCGCTGACCTTCCCGACGCTCACGCTGTGGCTCATCGGCCTCGTCTCGGTGGGGGCCCTCGTCGCCTCGTGGTGGTGGGGTGGCCGCGAGCTTGCGAAGGAGGCCCGCTTGCACCCCGAGGTGCCCGACGAGGTCGACCCGTATGCCGGTGGCCACCCGGTCCCGCCGCTTCCCGGCCAGCGCCTCAAGGAGCCGGCGCTCGCCGGAACCCTGGGCGAGCGCGAGATCCTCGGCGACACGGTGAGCTGGGCGAGTCTGGAGGCCGGACCGGAGGACACCGTGACCGACGATGCGACGGAGGAGGGCCCGCGTGAGTGACCCGAAGCCGAAGGAGCAGGGGTTCCTGGCCGAGATGTTGGCACCGGTCGGGGGGTTCGGCGTCACCTTCTCGACGATCTTCCGGAAGGTGATCACCGAGGAGTACCCCGAGGAGAAGCGCCCGACCCAGCCGCGTTTCCACGGCCGCCACCAGCTCAACCGGCACCCCGACGGGCTCGAGAAGTGCGTCGGCTGCGAGCTCTGCGCGTGGGCCTGCCCGGCCGACGCGATCTTCGTCCAGGGCGCAGACAACGACGACCGGGACCCCGCCGAGGGCGGTACCGGCCGGTTCTCGCCGGGCGAGCGGTTCGGGAAGATCTACCAGATCAACTACCTGCGCTGCATTCTCTGCGGGCTGTGCATCGAGGCCTGCCCGACGCGGGCGCTGACCATGACGAACTTCTACGAGCTCGCCGACAACAACCGGGCCGACCTCATCTTCACCAAGGAGCAGCTGCTCGCCCCGCTCCAGCAGGGCATGCTCCGGCCGCCACACCCCATGGTCGAGGGGATGGAGGAGCGGGACTACTACCTCGGCAAGGTGAGCGAGGCGACCGACGGCCAGCGCGACTGGGCCGCGGAGCGCACGAGCGACGCGCCCGTCGAGGACGACCCGAACCTCGGCACCGAGCCCGGGGCCGGACCCGGTGAGGGCGTCGTCGAGGCGGACCCGCTGGCAGGACAAGGAGTCGACCGATGATGGGTAGCGGCGAGGCCGTCCTCTTCTGGATCCTCGGGCCCCTCGCGGTCGTCGGCTCCCTCGGGCTGGTCTTCGCGCGGCGGGCCGTGCACGCAGCGCTGGGCATGGTCCTGACGATGATCATCCTCGGCGTCTTCTACGTCGCCCAGGACGCGGACTTCCTCGGCGTCATCCAGGTGTTCGTCTACACCGGCGCGGTCATGATGCTCTTCCTCTTCGTCCTCATGCTCGTCGGGGTTGACTCCTCGGACAGCCTCATCGAGACGCTCAAGGGCCAGCGGTGGGCGACCCTCGTGCTCTCGATCGGGCTGGCCGGGTTCCTCATCGCCGCCCTCGGCTCGGTGACGATCGGCACGGTCACCGGCGTCGCGGGCATCAACCGGCAGTCGGGCAACGTCTCGGCCGCAGCGGACCTCATCTTCGGCCGCTACGTGTGGATCTTCGAGGCCACGTCGGCGCTGCTCATCACCGCGGCGCTCGGCGCGATGGTCCTCGCCCACCGGGAACGGCTCGGCAAGGGCCCCAACCAGCGCGAATGGAGCCAGCGACGCTTCCGCGAGGGCAGGTTCCTCGCCGGCCTGCCGGTGCCGGGTGTGTACGCCCGGCACAACGCCGTCGACACCCCGGCGCTGCTGCCCGACGGCACCCCGAGCGAGCTGTCCGTTTCGCGGGTCCTCACCGCGCGCGACCAGGTCGGCGGGACGGACCGCTACCTCGAGGCCGAACGGGCCGCCGAGACCGAGATCGAGGAGGGGGGCGAGCAATGAGCCTGATGAACTACGTCTACCTGGCGACGATCCTCTTCGTCATCGGCGGGGCGACGGTGCTCACCCGGCGCAACGCCATCGTCGTCTTCATGGGCGTCGAGCTCATGCTCAACGCCGCCAACCTGGTGTTCGTCACCTTCGCCCGGATCCACGGCAGCCTCGACGGTCAGGTCATCGCCCTGTTCGTCATGGTCGTCGCGGCCGCCGAGGTCGTCGTCGGGTTGGCGATCATCGTGGCGATCTTCCGTGCCCGCCGGTCGGCCTCGGTCGACGACGCGAACCTGCTCAAGCTCTAGGACAAGGGAGCAACTGGTGACATCCCTGATGACCCAGGAGGCCGCGGCCGCGGCGACCGGCACCGCCTCGGTCGCCTGGCTGCTGGTCGCCCTGCCGCTGGCCGGCGCGGCGATCCTCCTGCTCGGCGGCCGGCGCACGAACAGGTGGGGTCCGGGCCTCGCGGTGGGCATGTCCTGGGCGGGCTTCGCCGTGGGTGCGGCCGTCTTCGTCCAGCTGCTCGGCGTGGGAGCGGGCCAGCGGTCGATGCACGTCTCCCTCTGGAACTGGATCCCCGCCGGCGGGTTCCAGCTGCACGCGGGTCTGCTCGTCGACCAGCTGTCGATGTCCTTCGTCCTGCTCGTCACCTTCGTCGGGTCGCTCATCCACGTCTACTCCCTCGGCTACATGGAGCACGACCCGGACAAGCGCAGGTTCTTCGCCTACCTCAACTTCTTCGTCGCGTCGATGCTCCTGCTCGTCCTCGCCGACAGCTACCTGCTCCTCTTCGTCGGCTGGGAGGGCGTCGGTCTGGCGTCCTACCTGCTCATCGGCTTCTGGAACCACAACCCCGCCTACGCGACCGCGGCCAACAAGGCGTTCTTCGTCAACCGGGTCGGCGACCTCGGCCTGACCATCGCCATCGCGTTGATGTTCGCGACGTTCGGCAAGGTCGACTTCGCCAGCATCGCGGCGGGTGCCCCCCACGCGAGCACCGCGACGCTCACGGCGCTCGGGCTGCTCCTCCTGCTGGGCGCCACCGGCAAGTCCGCGCAGTTCCCGCTGCAGTCCTGGCTCGGCGACGCCATGGCCGGCCCGACACCGGTGTCGGCGCTCATCCACGCCGCGACCATGGTGACCGCCGGCGTCTACCTCATCGTCCGCAGCGCCCCGATCTTCGACGCCACCCCGGACGCCCGCACCGCCGTCGCCGTCGTCGGGGCCATCACGCTTCTCTTCGGGGCGATCGTCGGCTGCGCCAAGGACGACATCAAGAAGACGCTCGCCGCGTCGACGATGTCCCAGATCGGCTACATGATGCTCGCCGCCGGGCTCGGCCCGATCGGCTACGCCTACGCGATCTTCCACCTGCTCACCCACGGCTTCTTCAAGGCCGGGATGTTCCTCGGCGCCGGGTCGGTCATGCACGGCATGAACGACCAGGTCGACATGCGTCGGTTCGGTGGGCTCAGCAACGTCATGAAGATCACCTGGGCGACCTTCGCGATGGGCTACCTCGCGATCATCGGGTTCCCGCTGCTGTCCGGCTACTGGTCCAAGGACAAGATCATCGAGTCGGCGTTCAAGGGCGAGGGCTGGCACCCGTGGGTGCTCGGCGGCGCGGCCCTCGTCGGCGCCGGCATCACCGCCTTCTACATGTCGCGGCTGTTCTTCATGACCTTCCAGGGCAAGGCCCGGTGGACCGACGACGTCCACCCGCACGAGTCGTCGCTCGTCATGACGGTGCCGATGATGGTCCTCGCCCTCGGCTCGGTCTTCCTCGGCGGCATCCTCAGCATCAACGGGATGTTCGTCTCCTGGCTCGAGCCCGTCGTCGGCAGCCCCGACACCGGTGAGCCGGTTCTCAGCGTGCCCATCCTCACGGTGCTCACCCTCGTGCTCATCGCGGGCGGCGCGGCATACGCCTGGTACCTCTACTGGCGCGAGGCGGTGCCCGAGGTCGCACCGGCGGGCTCGCTGCTCACCCGGGCGGCTCGCCAGGACCTCTACCAGGACGCCATCAACGAGGGCCTGTTCATGCGCCCCGGCATCCACCTGACCCGGGCGCTCGTCTTCACCGACGCCAAGGGGGTCGACGGCGCGGCCGGCGGCCTGGCGGCCCTGATCGGCGGCCTGTCCGCGCGGCTGCGCCGGCTGCAGACCGGCTACGCCCGCTCCTATGCCCTGACGATGCTCACCGGCGTCGTCGCCGTCCTCGGTGTTCTGTGGGTGATCCAGTGATGTCCAGCCTCCCCCTGCTCACCCTCATGATGGTCGTGCCGCTCGTCGGCGCGGTCGTCGTGGCGCTGCTTCCGGCGGGCTTCGGCTACGGCAGGCACATCGCGCTCGGCACCTCTCTCGTGACGCTGGCCCTCGCGATCGCCGCCTGGGCGGGCTTCGACACCGGCAGCAGCGCCCAGTTCCAGCTGACCGAGCTGCACCCGTGGATCCCACAGTTCGGGGTCTCCTACGCGCTCGGTGTCGACGGCATGGCCCTGGCCCTCATCGTCATGGCGACGATCCTCACCCCGGTGTGCCTGCTCGCCGCGTGGCACGACGTGCCCGAGGGCGGCCGCCGCGAGAACACCTACGTCGCCCTCATCCTCGTCCTCGAGACCTTCATGGTCGGCGTCTTCGCCGCGACCGACGTGTTCCTCTTCTACGTCTTCTTCGAGGCGATGCTCATCCCGGTGTACTTCCTCATCGGCATGTACGGCGGGGCGCGCCGGCAGTATGCCGCGGTGAAGTTCCTGCTGTTCTCCCTCGCCGGCGGGCTCGTCATGCTCGTGGCCGTCATCGCCCTGTACTTCCACGGGCCGGGCGGGGCCGAGGGCTTCCTCGTCGAGAAGCTCACCGGCGCGGTGACCGGCTCGACGATGGCCCAGCGGCTCATGTTCCTCGGCTTCTTCGTCGCCTTCGCCGTCAAGGCGCCGATGTGGCCGGTGCACACCTGGCTGCCCGACGCCGCCACCGAGGCCCGGCCCGCCGTCGCCGTCCTGCTCGTCGGGGTCCTCGACAAGGTCGGCACCTTCGGGATGATCCGCTTCTGCCTCCAGCTCTTCCCGGAGGCGTCGAAGTGGGCGACCCCGACGATCCTCGTCCTCGCCGTCGTCTCGGTCATCTACGGGGCGCTGCTCGCCATCGGCCAGACCGACATGATGCGGCTCATCGCGTTCACGTCGATCAGCCACTTCGGCTTCATCGTCCTCGGCATCTTCGCGATGACCTCGACGGCCGGCGCCGGGTCGACCCTGTACATGATCAACCACGGCTTCTCGACCGCCGGGCTCTTCCTCATCGCCGGGTTCCTCGTCGCTCGTCGCGGCTCGAAGCGGATCCCCGACTTCGGCGGATGGCAACGGGTGACCCCGGTCCTCGCCGGGACCTTCCTCATCGCCGGGCTGTCCGGCCTGGCCCTGCCCGGCCTCAGCTCGTTCGTCTCCGAGTTCCTCGTCATCGCGGGGACGTTCGAGCGCTACAAGGCCGCCGCCGTCATCGCCGCCCTCGGCACGGTCCTGGCCGCTCTCTACATCCTGCTCATGTACCAGCGCATGATGACCGGGCCCAAGCCCGAGATGGCCGTCGAGGTGGCCGACCTGGGGCTGCGCGAGAAGCTCGTCGTCATCCCGATCATCGCGTCGTTCCTCTTCCTGGGCTTCTACCCCAAGCCGGTCCTCGACCTGGTCACCCCGGCCGTGACGACGACCCTCCACCACGTGGGTGTCACCGACCCGACACCGACCGTCGCAGTCTCCGGGAGTGCAGAGTGAGTCCCGCCGTGTCGCTACCCGCCCTCGCCTCGGCCGGCTTCGAGGCCGTCAAGATCGAGTACGTCGCCGTCGCGCCGATGCTCATCGTCGCGGTCGGCGCCCTCATCGGCGTCCTCATCGAGGCCTTCGCGCCGCGGCGCTCGCGGCATACCGACCAGGTCATGCTGGCCCTCGTCACGGTCGTCGTCGCCTTCGGCGTCCTCGTGACGTACTCCGTCCACCACCTCGGGTCGACGGCGGGCGGGTCGATCACCATCGACGGGCCGGCGCTGTTCCTCCAGGGCTCGCTGCTGCTCATGACCGCCATCAGCGTGCTGACGATGGCCGAGCGGTTCGGTGGACGCACGGCGGACGCCTTCACGCCGATGGGTGCGGCCACTCCCGGATCGGCGCTCGAGGATGCCGCGGGTAGGGCGGGCTTCGCGACCTCCGAGGTCTTCCCGCTCACCCTCTTCGCCGTGGTCGGGATGATGATGTTCGTCGCCGCCAGCGACCTCATCACGATGTTCGTCGCACTCGAGGTGCTGTCGCTGCCGCTCTACGTCATGACCGGACTGGCCCGCCGGCGCCGGCTGCTGTCGCAGGAGGCCTCGCTGAAGTACTTCCTCCTCGGCGCCTTCTCCAGCGCCTTCTTCCTCTTCGGGGTGGCGCTGCTCTACGGGTATGCCGGGTCGACCGACCTCTCCGCCATCTCCAACGCGATCCGGGTGGCCGACGCCGGCTACGAGGGACTGCTCATCCCGGGCATCGTCCTCGTCCTCGTCGGCCTGCTGTTCAAGGTCGGCGCCGTGCCGTTCCACTCGTGGACGCCGGATGCCTACCAGGGCGCCCCGACCCCGGTCACCGGCTTCATGGCCGCCTGCACCAAGCTCGCCGCGTTCGGCGCGATCCTGCGGCTCACCTACGTCGGTATCGAGGCCAACCGATGGGACTGGCGCTATGGCGTCATCGCCATCGCCATGCTGACGATGATCGTCGGTGCCGTCCTGTCGGTGACCCAGACCGACGTCAAGCGGCTGCTCGCGTACTCCTCGATCGCCCACGCCGGGTTCGTCCTCGTCGGGGTGCTCGCCTTCGACAAGACGGCGGTGAGCGGCGTGATGTTCTACCTCGTCGCCTACGGGTTCACGACCATCGCCGCCTTCGCCGTCGTCGCGCTCGTACGCTCCTCAGGGTCCGAGGCGCTGCACCTGTCGCAGTGGGCGGGGCTGGGCAAGAAGCACCCGGTCGTCGCGGGGACCTTCGCGCTGCTGCTTCTCGCCTTCGCCGGCATACCGCTGACGTCCGGCTTCACGGCGAAGTTCGCGGCCTTCGCGCCCGCAGTGGCCCACGGCGGGACGGCGGGCGTCTGGCTCGTCGGTACCGGTGTCCTCGCCAGCGCGATCACGGCCTTCGTCTACGTCAAGCTCATCGTCCTCATGTACTTCACCGACCCGACGGGCACCGACGTCGTGGCGCTGACCCCGTCGGTCGCCTCGACGATCACGATCACCGTCGGGGTGCTCGTCACCCTCGGCCTCGGCATCGTGCCCGGGCCGGTGCTCGACCTGGCCCAGCGCGCCTCCGAGTTCATGCTGTGACGGGCACGGCGTCGACGGGGGAGGGGACCACGGCCCTGCTGGCTCTGCCGGGCGCCTCCGACGATCTGCGGTCCCGGATCGGCTCCGGCCTGGAGCGGGTCGACGCTCTCATCCGGGCGCGGATCGACCACGATGACCCGTTCATCGCCGAGGCGGCCGGGCACCTGGCCAACGCGGGCGGCAAGCGGTTCCGGCCGCTGCTCACGTTGCTGGCGGCCGAGCTCGGCGGTGGCATCAACGACGAGGTCGTCGCCGCCGCCGCGGGGGTGGAGCTGACCCATCTGGCCTCCCTCTACCACGACGACGTCATGGACGAGGCGACCGTGCGTCGTGGGGCGCCCAGCGCCAACGCGAGGTACGACAACAGCACGGCGATCCTCGTCGGTGACCTGCTCTTCGGGACCGCGTCCGACATCGTGGCCGATCTCGGCCCGAAGGCGGTGAAGATCCAGGCGCAGACCTTCGTCCGGCTCTGCGCCGGGCAGATCCGCGACGACCGGCCCTGCCCGGCGGGCGATGACCCGGTGGCGTACTACCTCGGGGTGCTCGCCGACAAGACGGGCGTGCTCATCGCGACGGCGGCGCGTTACGGGGCGATGTTCGGGGGGTGCCCCCCGGAGACCGTCGAGACGATGCGCGAGTACGGCGAGCGGCTCGGGGTCGCCTTCCAGCTCGCCGACGACCTCATCGACATCGCGTCTCGGGCCGACGACACGGGCAAGACCCCGGGGACGGACCTGCGCGAGGGGAAGCGGACCCTGCCGGTCCTGCACGCCCTTGCCTCGACCGACCCGGCCGACGCCCGGCTCGTCGAGCTGCTCGATGCCGACCTGAGCGACGATGACCTGCTCGCCGAGGCGCTCGACCTGCTGCGCGGCCACGCGGCGATGCAGGCGGCGACGATCCACACGCAGGGGGTCGCCGAGTCCGCTCAGGCCATCCTGGTGAACCTGCCGGACTCCGACGCCAAGCGTGCCCTGCACGCGCTCGCCCTGGGGGTCGTGACCCGGGTGGGCTGAGCGGCATACCCCCGCTTCCCCCTTCCCCCGTTGCCGTCGCTTCCTCCCGCTTCCTCCCGGGTCGAGGTATTCCGGTGGCGTCTGGGGGTGCTGGATTACCTCGAATGGTGGGGGTCGTCGCGGGTCGAGGTATTCCGGTGGCGTCTGGGGGTGCTGGATTACCTCGAATGCCGTGGGGAGGCACCGGGTGGGAGGGTCAGCCTCGGCGGCTGATCCCTCCGGTGCCGGTGAGCCCGCCCACCCCTGGGCCGGTGAACCTCCGCTGGAAGGTGTTGGCCGTCGGAAGAGCCTCGCTCGGGTCGGCGAGGACGACGACCTGGCCTTGGGACAAGCCGTCCTGGATCTCGGCCAGGCCCCCGCCGACCGCGCCGATGGTGACCTGGGCCTGCCGCACCAGCGACCCGTCGACCACGCGCACGCTCCCGGTCCCGGAGCTCACGCCCGAGATCGCCGAGACGGGGATGGTCAGGACGTCCGTCGCCGTCGCCAGGGTGATCCGGGCATCGGCCATCGACCCCGACGCGAGGGTGACCGGAGCGTCGGAGACGGCCACCTGGACCGGATAGCTCGGTGTCGTCGACGTGGTCGAGGACGGAAGCACGCCGACGCTCTGGACCAGGCCTGGCACGTCGTCGGTGGTTCCGGCGGGGGTGACGGTGACGTCCTGATCCACCCGGACCTGGCCGAGCTGAGACAGGGGCAGGTCGACCGTCACGACGGCGGCGCCCGACCCGACGATGACGACCCCGGAGGAGGCGCTCGCCTGCTCGCCGGCGACGAGAGCAACCGAGCCCACGGTGCCCGCGATGGGCGCCCGAAGGACCGCTCCCGCGAGATCCTGCTGGGCGCCGGCCAGGGCCTGGGTCGCCTTGAGGACCGACACCTCCAGCCCGGCGGTCGATCCGGTCCGCGACTGGGCGGACCCGCCTGCCGAGCCACCCGAGGCGCCGGTCCCACTCGACGAACCGGACAGACCCGACGCCGACTGCTGGTTCTGCAGAGCCGTGGCCGCCTTGTCGATGAGGTCGGCCAGCCGCGCAACCGTCGAGGAGGCATCGCGCTCAGCGGTCATGGCCTCCGACAGGGCCTGGACACAGGTCGTCACCTGGTCCGTGGTCGGCCCGGTGGGGGCCGGGTTGGCGGTCGCGGTGGTCCTCGGGGTCGGGCTCGCCGTGCTCGTGGGGGTGGGACTCGCCGTGCTGCTCGGGGTGGCGCTCGTCGTGGGCGTGACGTTGGGCGTGGGCGTGACCGTCGGCGTCGTCGTCGGCGTCCCGGACGGAGGCTGTCCGCCCAGAACAGGCGCGCACGCCGCGTCAGCCGCCTTGAGGAGCTGTTCGACCGAGCCGTTCGCGTGCCTCAGTGGAGCTGTGTCGATCCCGCCGGCACTCGTGCCGCCGGGACGGCCGCCGGCGGGGGCTCCGGTCGTCGCGGGCGTACCGGTCCCCGTCGAGGTGGGCGTGGTCGCGGAAGACGAGCTCGCTGCGGCGTCGAGCGCGGCCTGTGCCGCGACCAGGTCGGCCTGGGCGACGGTCACCGCGCGCGACAGGGACGAGGTGTCCATCCTCGCGAGCACCTGGCCCGCCCGGACGTGCTCGCCCACCTGGACGGCGACGGAGGTGACGCGGCCCGAGGTCCGGAAGGCGGCGGTGGTCCGCTCGACCCGCTCGACCGACCCGGACAGGTCGATGGACTGGGTGACCGAGCCGGCCATCACCGTGGCGGTCCGCAGGCCCGCGGTCGTCGCGTTGCTCGGCCCAGCGTCCAGGACGAGGTATGCCGCGGCCCCGACGACCGCGACCGTGCACCCGGTCGCGGCCCACCGCACCCACCGCGGCCCCCGCGGCATACGGCCGGACTCATCCACCGCGCACCGCCGAGGCGCAGGAGCCGTCGAGGGGCGTGCTCAGTGCCATCGACGTCGCGGTAACGGTGCCCGTATCGTCGGCCGCACCGACCGCGCGAACGCACCCGCCGACCTTGATGGACTTTGCCGTTGTCTTCCGTGTCGTCTCGAACGTCGTCGTCGTCGTGTAGGTGACCGTGACCGACCGAGCCGTCGGCGACCCGCTCGGGCTGGTCGTCGCGCCACGGTCGATGCCGCGGACGGTCTCGGAGACGGTGAGCGAGCCGGACGAGACGGCCGTGACCTCGCCGACCGCACCGAACCCGAAACGGCCCGGGAAGCGTCCGGTCGTCCCGCTGGGTCGACCCGTCGGCGCACCGCTGGGCCGGGTGGCGCCACCGAAGCCACCGCCGCCGAACCCCGCGGGCGGACCGCCGAAACCGGCGCCACCGAGGTCGGTGCAGCCGGAGCCACCCGAGGAGAGGATGGTGACCGTCGCGGCGGCGATCGTTGAGGAGGCGCCGGCCGCCGCGTCGGGGGAGGCGCTCGCGGTACCGGTGGTCAGGGCCGGTCGGGCGCTCACGCAGTCGCCGACCTTGACCGCGGTGGCGGTCGCGGCCACCTGCGTCGTGAAGGTCGTCTTCGCGGTGTAGATGACGGCCGTCTGCTCGCCGTTGCCCTGCACCTGCAGCGTCGACCCCTGGACGGCGGCGATGAGGCCGGACACCCCTGGGATGCCTCGCGCACGCTGTCCCGCACCGGTACCCGAACCGGCCTGGCCGGAGTCGGCCTGCGCCGCTCCGCCGGCCAACGCCGCGGTAGCGGAGGGACTCGAGCTCCCGGAGCCGCACCCGGCCAGAGCCATGGCCGTGCCGCCGACGGCGACGAGGGTGAGCACGCGGCGGATGGACAGCATCGTCATGGGGTCACTCGCTTCGCAGGGCGTCGATGGGGGACAGGCGGGCGGCGCGGCTTGCGGGGTAGACCCCCGCGACGACGCCGATGACCAGGGAGATGCCGAGAGCCGCGCCTGCGGCCACGGGTGAGACGGTGACCGGCTGGCTGATGAGGGGGGGCAGCACGCGGGAGCCGATGACGCCGAGGCCCAGCCCGAGCAGCCCACCGGCCAGCCCCAGCAGGCTCGCCTCGGTGAGGAACTGCCGCAGGATGACCCGGGGCGTCGCGCCGAGCGCCTTGCGCAGGCCGATCTCGCGGATCCGCTCGGTGACCGAGACGAGCATGATGTTCATGACGCCGATGCCGCCCACGAGCAGCGAGATCGCCGCGATGCCGCCGAGGAGCACGGTCAGGGTGTGTGCGGTGCTCGTCGCCGTCTCGACGATCGACTCCTGGCTGCTGATCGAGAAGTCGGCGTCGGCCTCGGCGAGGCCGTGGGTGGTCAGGAGCGCGTTCGTCGCCTCCTGGTAGGCCGCCGAGAGCGTGCCGGAGCCGGTGGCCTCGAGGTAGATCGTCGACACGCTCGTGCCGGTCGACGGCGACACGGACGTCGCGTAGGTCGTGGCCGGAACGATGGCCTGGTCGTCCTGGTCGCCGCCGACCGTGGAGCCGACCGTGTCGAGGACGCCGATGACGGTGAACGGCTGGGTCCCGATGGTGACCGTCTGGCCCACGGGGTCGCGGACGCCGAACAGCTCCTGCGATGTCGTCTCACCGAGGACGACCTCCGACTGGGCGCTCGCCAGCTCCTCGCTCGTGAAGAACCGGCCGACCGAGACGGTGCGGGCCCGGACCTGTAGCCAGCTCGGGGTCGTGCCGACGACGCTCGTCGTCCAGTTCGTCCCGTTGGCGGTGAGCGAGGCCTCCGTGCTCGAGGAGGGGGCGACCGCCGCGATATCCGGGGCGACCGAGGAGTCGGCAAGCATCGACGCGTCGGCGGTCGTCAGGGTCGTCGCCGACCCCCGGCCGCCGCGGATGCCGGCGAGGCTGGTGCTCGACCCGGGGGAGACGATGAGCAGGTTGGAGCCCAGCTTGTTGATCTGGCTGGCGACCTCCTGTTGGGCGCCCTGTCCCAGGCCCACCGTGAGCATGACCGCGGCGATGCCGATGAGGATGCCGAGCATGGTGAGCGCGGAGCGCATCCGACGGGTCCGGATGGCGTCGTATGCCGTGTGCAGCGTCTCGACCCAGGTCACCGCACACCTGCCGGCTCGGGGTCGAGGATCATCCCGTCGCGCATGTGGACCGCTCGCTGGGCGCGGGCCGCCACGTCGTGCTCGTGGGTGATGAGGACGATGGTGCGCCCCTGCGCGTGCAGCTCGTCGAAGAGGTCGAGGACGTCCGCCGTCGACGCGGAGTCGAGGTTTCCGGTGGGCTCGTCCGCGAGGATGAGCTGGGGGTCGGTGACCAGGGCCCGGGCGACGGATACGCGCTGCTGCTGGCCGCCGGAGAGCTCGCCGGGCCGGTGGTCGATGCGGTCGGCCAACCCGACCTTGGTCAGCGCCTCCACGGCCCGCCGCCGGCGATCCGCGCGCGGCACCGCGGCATACACCAGCGGGAGCTCCACGTTGCGCCAGGCCGACATCGTGGCTAGCAGGTTGAACTGCTGGAAGACGAACCCGATGCGGCGGTTGCGGACGTCGGCCAGCTGGCTCTCGCGCATCGTCCCGACGTCCTCACCGGCGAGGAGGTAGGAGCCGGTCGTCGGGACGTCGAGGCAGCCGATGATGTGCATGAGTGTCGACTTGCCGGATCCGGAGGGTCCCATGACCGACACGAGCTCACCCTCGGTCACGGTGAGCGAGACCCCCCGGACCGCCTCGACCTCGAGAGAGCCCGACCGGTAGGTCTTCCCCACATCCGTGAGCCGCAGGATGGGCTCGCCGGCCGGCAGGTCGCCCGGCTGCACGGCCGTCACGGGGCGCCGCCGCCTGGTGGCCTGCCGCCGGGTAAGCCCCCGCCGGGGAAGTCGCCGCCGGGGAAGCCGGTCCGGGTCCGCTGGGTCCCGGACGAGCCGCTCGTACTGGGCCCGGTGAACGAGCGCACGGTCACGACGACCTCGTCACCCTCGGACAGACCCTCGGTGATCTCCGTCGTCGTGCCGTAGACACCACCGACCGTGACCGGGACGGTCGTCACGACACCGTTCTTGCTCAGCTGGACCGTCGTCCGGCCATTGGTGGTCCGCACCGCGAGGGTCGGGACCGTGAGCACGTCGGTCAGCTGTTTGACGGTGATGGCGACGGTGGCCGTCGTGCCGGCATACAGGCCGGAGGGGTGACCCGTCACGTCGATGACGACGGGGAACTCCGCCGTGCCCGACGAGGACGACGAGGCAACGACCCCGACGCTGCGGACCGTTCCGAAGATCGGCACGGAGGCGCCGGACGGCGTGATGGTGGCCTGGAGGCCCTTCTTGAGCTGGCCAAGGTCGCCGCTCGAGACCGTTGCGTTCACGACCCACGACGAGGTGTTGACGACCTCGATGCCGCTACTGGAGGAGGAGGTCGCGCCTGCACCGCCACCCCCCGTGGCGCCGCTGTTCCCGATGTTGTCACCGACGGCCAGGCCGACACTGGCGACCGTTCCCGCGAGGGGCGCACGCAAGGTCGCCCCGGCCAGGGCCGTCCGCGCGTCGGCGAGCTGGCTCTGCGCGCTGGCCAGCTGCGCCTTCGCCGACGCGATGGCGTCGCTGGTCGTCGAGCTGTTCACCTGGTCCTGGGCGGCCGAGACGCTGGCCTGGGCGAGGGTCACTGCATCGGCCAGGGTGCTGGCGTCGATGGTCGCCAGCCGCTGGCCCTTGGTGACCTTGTCGCCGACGGCCACGGCCACCGAGGTGACGGTGCCCGACGACGTGAACCAGGCTGTCGACTGGTGGGCGGGCTCGATGGTCCCGGTGGCGGAGACGGACTGCTTGACGGTGCCGAGCGCGGCAGCGACGAGACGGGTGCGCTCGGTGGCCGACGCGGTCGTCGCGGTATCGCGCGACCCCCACCACCAGCCGCCGACCGCGCCGACCGCCACCAGGGCGACCACCGCGACCAGACCCTGCAGGCGCCGCCGCCACGACGGTCCGGACGTGGCGGTTCTCACGGGGAGAGAGGCTAGGACCGGGACCTTGAGTCGACCCGTCCCGACCCTGTGAATGGGCTATGTGACCCGGATCATGCTCGGGACGAAACGCCCAGCACCCGGCATTCGAGGTATTCGGGTACCCGTGGACGGGACTGGATTACCTCGAATGGGGTTGGGCCCGGCGGGTTCGAGGTATTCGGGTACCCGTGGACGAGACTGGATTGCCTCGAATGGGGTGGGGCCCGGCGGGTTCGAGGTATTCGGGTACCCGTGGACGGGACTGGATTACCTCGAATGGGGTGGGGCCCGGCGGGTCAGTCGGCTCCGGCGGCCTCGGGCTCGGCGAGCGGTGGCCCGGTCTCGGCCCGCCCGGACCGGGCGGCCTGCACCGAGTCGACGGTGAGGATGACCAGGGCCACCCAGACGATCCCGAACCCCACCCACAACCCCGGCGTGACGTGCTCGCCGAGGAGGAACACGCCGCACATGAGCTGAAGCACCGGCGTGACGAACTGGATGAGGCCGACGGTGACGAGCGGGATCCGGCGGGCCGACGCGGCGAACAACAGCAGCGGCACGGCCGTCACGATGCCGGCGAGGAGCAGCAGGGCCGTATGCCCGCCACCGTGTCCGACGAGCGTCGCGTCACCGCGTGCCGAGACGACGACGAGGATGACGACGGCGATGGGCGCGAGGACGGTCGTCTCCGCGGCGAGCGAGTGCATCGCCTGAAGGGTCGCGCCGACCCGCTTCTTGACCAGGCCGTAGGACCCGAAGCTCAGCGCGAGGCTCACCGCGATCACGGGGAAGCCGCCCCCGGAGAAGGCGAGGTAGACCGCCGCCGCGGCGCCGACGCCGACGGCGACCCACTGCCACCGGCGCAGCCGCTCGCGCAGGACGAGGACCCCGAGCGCCACGGTGACGATGGGGTTGAGGAAGTAGCCGAGAGCGGCCTCATAGGTGAGGCCGTGCAGGACGGCGTAGACGTAGATGACCCAGTTGGTGCCGATGAGCAGACCCGCCGCGGTGACGCCCGCCGCGAGCCGGGGGGTGTGCACCAGGGGCCTCGCCCACGCGAGGTCGCGGCGCGCGAGAAGGACGGCGACGCAGAAGACGAGGGTCCAGAGGATCCGGTGCGCGAGGATCTCGAACGCGCCCGCCGGGGCAAGGGCATGGAAGTACAGCGGGAACAGGCCCCAGATGCCGTAGGCGAGGAACGCGTATGCCGTGCCCCGCTGCTGCTCGTCGTGGCTCACGCGTGGGCCGGCACGCGAAGCGGCCGGGCGCCTCGGCCCGGCCGCTTCTGACGTCGTGAGGGTTCGCTCACTCGACGGTCCAGGTGTCCCGCCCCCGCAGCAGGGTCTGCAGGTCGTCGTCGGTCGCCGGACCACCGGACACGGTCACCGCATCGGAGATCTGCCGGCGGACGCCGTCGTCGTAGGTGGGTCGCTGGACGTTGCGGAAGATGCCCATCGGCACGTAGGTCAGGTCGGCGCTGTCGAGGCGGGACAGGGCGAACGCCGGTCCCGGGTCCTCGGCGGTGCTGTCGTGGATGACGACGAGCCCGGCGGAGGACTCGGCGTCCTCCTCCGGCACGAACTCGATGGCGCCGTCGGCGTGCTTGATGAGGACCTTGCGCTCGCCCTCGGCACCCACCGTGACGCGCTCGCCGTCGGCCAGGTGGACGACCCGGGCCTGCTCCTGGTCGCGGTCCTTGACCAGGTCGAACGCGCCGTCGTTGAAGATGACGCAGTTCTGGTAGACCTCGATGAGCGAGGCCCCCCGGTGCTCGGCGGCGGCTCGGAGGATCTGGGTGAAGTGCTTGCGGTCCGTGTCCATCGTGCGGGCCACGAAGGTCGCCTCGGCGCCCAGTGCCAACGAGATCGGGTTGAAGGGGGTGTCGACCGACCCGGCCGGCGACGACTTCGTCACCTGGCCGACGTGGGACGTCGGGGAGTACTGGCCCTTGGTCAGCCCGTAGATCTGGTTGTTGAACAGCAGGATCGTGACGTTGACGTTGCGCCGCAACGCGTGGATGAGGTGGTTGCCGCCGATCGACAGGGCGTCGCCGTCGCCGGTGACCACCCACACCGACAGGTCGCCGCGGCTCGTGGCGAGGCCGGTCGCGATCGCCGGCGCCCGGCCGTGGATCGAGTGCATGCCGTAGGTGTCCACGTAGTACGGGAACCGTGAGCTGCACCCGATGCCGGAGACGAAGACGACGTTCTCCCGCTTGATGCCCAGCTCGGGAAGGAAGCCCTGGACCGTCGCGAGGATCGAGTAGTCACCGCACCCGGGGCACCAGCGGACCTCCTGGTCGGACACGAAGTCCTTGCGGTTCTGCGCCGCGTCGGCCTCGTCGAGGCGAGGCACACCCTGCAGCCCGAAGGGCGGCATACCCAGATTGACGGTCTGGGTGCCCTCGTCAATGGCGGTCATCGGAGCTCCTCCAGGTGGTTCATGATGGCGTCGGCCAGCTCGGTGGTCGTGAACGGCAGGCCTCGAACGGCGGTATGGGACTGGACGTCGACGAGGTACTTCGCCCGCAGCATCATCGCGAGCTGGCCGCTGTTCATCTCGGGGACGACGACCCGGTCGTAGGCGCGGAGCACCTCGCCGAGGTTGGCCGGGAAGGGGTTGATGTGGCGCAGGTGCGCTCGGGCGACCTTGGCGCCGGACTTGCGCGCCTCGCGCACGGCCGCGGCGATGGGGCCGTAGGTCGAGCCCCACCCCAGGACGAGCAGCCGGGCGTCGCCGGTCTCGTCGTCGACGTCGACAGTGGGGATGGTCTTGGCGACGCCGTCGACCTTCGCCGCCCGCAGGTCGGTCATCAGCTGGTGGTTCGCCGGGTCATAGGAGATGTTGCCGGTGCGGTCCGCCTTCTCGATGCCGCCGATGCGATGCTCGAGGCCGGGCGTGCCGGGGACCGCCCATGGCCGGGCCAGGGTCTCCTCGTCGCGCAGGAACGGCAGGAATACCGGCTCACCCGAGGCGTCGACGCCGTTGGGCTCGGTCGCGTACTCCACGTTGATCTCGGGAAGCTCGTCGGTCGGCGGGACGCGCCACGGCTCGGAGCCGTTGGCGAGGTAGCCGTCGGAGAGGACGAGGACGGGGGTCTTGTAGGTCGTCGCGATCCGGACGGCCTCGACGGCCGTGTCGAAGCAGTCGGAGGGTGTCGCCGCGGCGATGACCGGCATCGGCGACTCGCCGTTGCGGCCGTACATCGCCTGGAGCAGGTCGGCCTGCTCGGTCTTGGTCGGCAGGCCGGTGCTCGGCCCGCCCCGCTGGACGTTGATGATGACGAGCGGGAGCTCGAGCGAGATGGCCAGGCCGATCGTCTCGGCCTTGAGCGCCAGGCCCGGTCCGGACGTCGTCGTCACGGCGATCGCGCCACCGAAGCTCGCCCCGAGTGCGATGCCGATGCCGGCGATCTCGTCCTCGGCCTGCATCGTCATGACGCCATGACGCTTGAGGTGCGAGAGCTCGTGGAGGATCTCCGAGGCCGGCGTGATCGGGTAGGAGCCGAGGACGAGCGGGACGCCGGCGCGGTGTGCGGCGGCGGCGAGGCCGAGGGCCATGGCCGTGTTGCCGTTGATGTTGCGGTAGACACCCGGCGCCATCTCGGCCGCACCGACGAGGAACGAGACCGCGAAGTCCTCGGTCGTCTCCCCGTAGTTCCAGCCGGCCTTGAGGGCCGCCAGGTTCGCCTCGAGAATCTCGGGCCGGGCGGAGAACTTCTTGGTGAGGAAGCTCTCGGTGCCGGTCGTCGGTCGTCCGTACATCCAGGAGAGCAGGCCCAGGGCGAACATGTTCTTCGCCCGCTCCTTCTCCTTCTTGGTCAGGCCGTCGAACGCCGAGAGCGCCTCGACCGTGATGCTCGTCAACGGGACCGGATGCACGTGCCACGAGGAGAGGCTGTCGTCGTCGAGCGGGCTGGTGTCGTAGCCCACCTTGGCGAGGTTGCGTGCGGTGAACTCGTCGGTGTTGACGAGCACCGTCGCGCCGCGGGGCAGGTCCTTGAGGTTGGCCTTGAGGGCCGCCGGGTTCATCGCGACGAGGACGTCGGGGGCATCGCCGGGGGTCAGGACGTGGTGGTCGGCGAAGTGCAGCTGGAAGGAGCTGACTCCGGGAATGGTGCCCTGGGGGGCACGGATCTCGGCGGGGTAGTTGGGCAGCGTCGACAGGTCGTTGCCCATCACTGCCGTGTCGGAGGTGAAGCGGTCGCCCGTCAGCTGCATGCCGTCGCCGGAGTCCCCGGCGAAGCGAATGACGACGCGATCGATCTTCTGGACGGTCTTGCTGGTCATGGACACACCTGATTGCGGCTTCTCGTGGCGCCGGGGAAAGGGCGCGTGCTCCGCCATCTTACGACTGCCGCGTGATACCTCCCGGGGCACCCTGCGAATCGACACGCCGAGTCGCTCAGCGCGCTTCGGCAGGCGCCGAGCGGCATACCGGCATGCACCCCCGGAACCGCCTCCGGCGGTTTCGGGGGTGTCGAATGAGGTAAGCCTTTTCATAGTCAGCGCCGACAATGGGATACGTCGGAAACCGCTCTGTCGTGCCGAGAAGGGCCGTTCTCGACGCGTCTCGGTAGGCCCGTGAGCCGACAGATCCGTTGACCGCTAAAGTTCATGCCGTGTCCGGTTACCTCGCCGTCCTCGGCGTCCTCGTCGCCGGCGCCGTGTTGGTCGTCGTCGCCCTCGCCGCGAGATGGCTCATGGCGCCCCGGGCCGCGACCATCGCGAAGCTCAAGACGTACGAGTCGGGCATGGATCCCGTCGGCGAGGGATGGGCGCAGAGCCAGATCCGCTACATCGTCTACGCGTTCCTCTACGTCATCTTCGCGGTCGACGCGGTCTACCTCTTTCCGTGGGCCCTGGTGCTGCGGGACGCCCACCTCGGCGTCGCCTCGCTCGTCGAGGTCGCGGTCTTCGTCGGCATCGTGCTCATCGGCCTGGTCCACGCCGCCCGCCGCGGCCTGCTGAGGTGGACGTGATGAGCCCCGTCGACCTCCCCATGCCCCAGCTCCCCGGCGCCCAGCTCGGCGTCGTCAGCGAGCATGCGCCGGCGCCGGTGCGGATGATGCTCAACTGGGGCCGCCGGTACTCGCTGTGGATCTTCAACTTCGGCCTGGCCTGCTGCGCCATCGAGTTCATCGCGACGTCGATGGCCCGCCACGACTTCATGCGGCTCGGGGTCATCCCGTTCGCGCCCGGTCCGCGGCAGGCCGACCTCATGCTCGTCAGCGGCACGGTCAGCGACAAGATGGCGCCGGCCATCCGGCGCCTCTACGACCAGATGCCGGAGCCGAAGTACGTCATCTCGTTCGGCGCCTGCGCCAACTCCGGCGGCCCGTACTGGGACTCCTACTCGGTGACCAAGGGCGTCGACCAGCTCATTCCCGTCGATGTCTACGTCCCCGGCTGCCCTCCTCGGCCCGAGGCGCTGCTCCAGGGCATCCTGCGCCTCCAGGAGAAGATCGCGGCCGAGAAGCTGTCCGGGAAGGCCCTCGGTGAGCGCCAGCCCGGCAGCCGGTATGCGGCGTACCGGACGGCCTCCGCCGCCGAGGTGACCCGGGAGAAGGTGAGCGCGCCGTGACCGAGGACCCGGGCGCCGGCGCGTCGGGCGCCGAGGCGACTGAGCCCGCCGCGGACGCGACTGAGCCCGCCGCGGACACCGTGGAGGCACCCGCCGTCGGGGACGCGCTGCGCTCGGTCTCCCCGGCCGAGTGGGTGGGCAACGTGACGGCGGCCAAGGACGAGGGGTTCACGTTCTTCGACTGGCTCACCGCGGTCGACCGGATGTACGACGAGCAGACCCCCGGCCTCGACGTCGTCGTCCGGCTCCTCGACATCTCGACCCCGGGGGCGCTGCGAGGCGTCCGGGTGACGACCCGGGTCCCCGACGGCGAGCACCTCGCCTCCCTGACGTCGGTGTTCCCGGGCGCGGCCTGGCACGAGCGCGAGACCTTCGAGATGTTCGGCCTGTTCTTCGACGGCTTCGTCGACCACACCGACCTCGGGCTGCGCCCGCTGCTCCTGCCGGAGGGCTTCGAGGGCAACCCGCTGCGCAAGTCCTTCGTCCTCGCCGCTCGTGCGTCCAAGGCATGGCCGGGCGGTCGGGAGCCGGGTGAGGGCCACGGCGCCGCTCCGACGGGCAAGCGCCGCGTCCAGGCGCCCGGGGTCCCCGACCCGGAGTGGGGGCCACGGTGAGCCTGCTCGAGATCGTCATCCGCTCGGTCGCCGTCCTCGCGGTCTTCCTCGTCACCCCGCTCCTCGTCGGCCAGACCGAGCACAAGCTGATGGCGCACATGCAGGGCCGGCTCGGCCCGATGTATGCCGGTGGCTACCACGGGTGGGCCCAGCTCATCGCCGACGCCTTCAAGTTCGTCCAGAAGGAGGAGGCCCTCCCCAAGGCGGCCGACCGGTGGGTCTTTCGGCTGGCGCCGGGCGTCGGCCTCGTCCCGTACATGGTCGCGCTCGCCGTCGTGCCCATCCATCCGGGGGTGGCCGGGCTCGAGGTCCCGGCCAGCGCGCTGCTGGCGCTCGCCGCGATCTCGGTCGGCTCGCTCGGCGTCCTCATGGCCGGCTGGGCGAGCGCGAACAAGTACTCCCTCCTCGGCGGGCTGCGCGCCGCGGCCCAGCTCGTGTCCTACGAGCTGCCGATCGTCCTGGCCGTCGCGTCGGTCGCCATGGCGGCGGGAACGTTGTCGCTCTCGGCGATCGTCGAGGCGTGGAGCCCGTGGTGGCTGCTGTGGCAGCTGCCCGGTGCCGTCGTCTTCATCGTCGCCGGTATCGCCGAGCTCAAACGCCCGCCGTTCGACATGCCGGTCGCCGACTCCGAGCTCGTCATGGGCGCCTGGACCGAGTACTCCGGGCTGCGCTTCGCGCTCTTCCTCCTCGCCGAGTACGCCGGCATCGTCGTCCTCGGCCTGCTGTTCTCCGCCCTGTTCCTCGGCGGGTGGCACGGGCCGTGGAGCGACACGCTGGGCTGGCTCTGGTCACTGCTCAAGGGGTATGCCGTTGCCGTCGTCATCATCTGGATCCGGGTCGCTTGGCCGCGGGTGCGTGCGGACCAGCTGCAGCGGATCGCCTGGGTCTACCTCGTGCCGCTCGCGCTTCTCCAGCTGTTCATCACGGCGATCGGGGTGGTGATGATGCGATGAGCCGCGACAAGCGAGGCAAGAGCGGGGGACTGCTCCCCGGCGCGGTCTCCGGGCTGGTGACGACAGCCAAGACGATGGTCCGCCCGGCGCACACCGCCGAGTACCCGGACGCGCCTCCGGCGCTGCCGCCCCGCAGCCGCGGGATCATCGCGCTGCTGGAGGAGAACTGCACCTCGTGCATGCTCTGCGCGCGCGAGTGCCCCGACTGGTGCATCTACATCGAGGGCCACAAGGAGACGATCCCGGCGACGACCGAGGGCGGCCGCGAGCGTCAGCGCAACGTCCTCGACCGCTTCGCGATCGACTTCTCGCTCTGCATGTACTGCGGCATCTGCGTCGAGGTGTGCCCCTTCGACGCGCTCTTCTGGAGCCCCCAGTTCGAGTTCGCCGAGCTCGACATCAAGGACCTGCTTCACGAGAAGGACCGGCTCGGTCAGTGGATGCGCAGCGTCCCCCCGCCGCCGGCCCTCGATGAGCGCGCCGCCGACTCCGCCGAGCTCGTCGCGGCCAACAAGCCTGAACGCCCCGCGCGGGCGGCCGGTGCCGCGGGCCCAGCGGGGGCGGCCGCACGGCCGCCGCGGGCCGAGCGGGTGGCCGGTGCCGAGCGACCGGAGCGACCGGCCAGGACGGAGCGACCGGCCAGGGCGCAGCGCCCCGAGCCTGCCGCTGCCGACCCCGAGGCGGCTGCCGCACCGGAGGCGGCTGCGGCACCGGAGGCGGCTGCGGCACCGGAGGCGGCTGCCGCATCCGGGGCACCCGAGGCACCCGAGGCGGAGGGCCAGTGACCTCTGTCGACCTCGCCTTCGCCGCCTTCGCCGTGCTCGCCGCCGCAGGGGGGCTGCTCGCCGTCACGACCACGCGGGTCGTCCACGCCGCGCTGTGGCTCGTCGTGGCCCTCGTCTCCGTCGCGGGTGCCGCCCTCGTCCTGGGCGCCGAGCTCGTCGCCCTGGTCCTCGTCCTCGTCTACGTCGGCGCCGTCGTCGTCCTCGTCCTCTTCGCGCTCATGTTGACCCGGGCGCCGATCGGACCCGACCTCGACCACGCTCCTACGGCGGCCCGGCGGCTGCTCGCCGCGGTCGTCGCCGCCGCGACGACGGCTCTGCTGCTCGCCGTCCTGCTTCCGCTGGCCGGGCCGGCGCAGGAGCGCACCGCCATCGCGACCTCCGAGGTCGCCGGCGACATCTTCGGCACCTGGGTGTGGCCGTTCGAGGGACTCTCGCTCCTCCTCCTCGCCGCCCTCATCGCCGCGCTCGCCGTCTCGAGGATCCCGAAGGACGTCTCGGGGGGTGTGTCGTGATCCACCTGTACGGCCCCTACCTGCTCGCCTCGGTCCTCGTGGGCCTCGGGGTCTACGGCATCGTCGTGCGACGCAACGCCGTCCTCGTGCTCGTCGGCGTCGAGCTCGTCCTCAGCGGCACCCTCATCCTCTTCGTGACCGCTGCCGCCACCGGTGGGGCTCGGTTCTCCGCGGGGAGTGTGCTGCCGCTCTTCGTCATCACCATCGCGGCCGCGGAGGTCGTCGTCGCCTTGTCGGTCATCCTCACCGTCTTCAAGCACCAGCGCCGGCTCGACCTCGACGAGCCCTCCGACCAGGGTGCGCTGCCCGCCGACCCGGGAGCCGCCGGTGACGGGGGCGACGCCGACATCGACGAGCGCGCGGAGGTGCCCTGGTGACCACCCGCCTCGTCGTCCTGCTGCCCCTCGTCGGTGCCCTGCTAGGCCTGCTCGCCCGGCGGCATACCCGCGCCGCCCGCGGCATCGCCACCGGCGGGACCGGACTGGCCCTGCTCGTCGCCGTCATCGGCTTCATCCAGGTCCGTGGTGACGGCGCCAACGCCATCCGCACGGTGACGACCTTCCCCGCCCTGCGCGCCGGCGAGCTCCAGGTGCCGCTCCAGCTGTCGACGAGCGCGATCACGTCCGCCATCGGCGTCATCGTCGCGCTCGTCGCGACCTTCGTGCAGATGTACGCCGTGTGGTACCTGCACGATGACGACCGCTACGCGGAGTTCGCCGCCAGCGTGTCCCTCTTCAGCGGGGCGATGCTCCTGGTCGTCTACTCCTCAGACCTCGTCCTCACCCTCATCGGGTGGGAGGTCATGGGGTGGTGCTCGTACCTGCTCATCGGCCACTGGTCCCGCAAGGAGAGCGCCCGGCGGGCGGCGCACAAGGCGTTCCTCGTCACCCGGTTCGCCGACATCGGCTTCGTCCTCGGCGTCATCGGCCTCGCGGCCGGCGCGGGCAGCACGAAGACCGGCACCGTCATCACCGCGTGGCAGACCGTGGGCGACTGCCCGGCGGGCGGGGTCTGCAGCGGCGGGAACGGCACGCTCCGGGCGGTCCTGCTCATTCTCCTCATCATCGGCATCCTCGGTAAGTCCGCCCAGGTGCCCTTCCAGGACTGGCTCCCGGACGCGATGGAGGGCCCGACCCCGGCATCCGCGCTCATCCACGCGGCCACGATGGTCGCGGCCGGGACGGTTGTCCTCGGTCAGCTCTTCGACCTGCTCGCCGTCACCGACCCGGCCCGCTGGGTCCTCGGCATCGCGACCTCGGTGACGATGGTGCTGGCCGGACTCCTCGCCTTCGGGCAGACCGACCTCAAGCGCCTGCTCGCCTGGTCGACGGTCAGCCAGGTCGGGATCATGCTCTCGGCCCTGTCGGCGGCACCGCTCGAGCTCGGTCCGGACTCCGGGCTGTTCCACATGTGGGCGCACGCCATCTTCAAGGCCCTGCTCTTCCTCGCGATCGGCTGGCTCAGCGTCGTCGCGGGCGGCACGAGCGCCAAGCTGCTGCGGGGCTCGGCGCTCCAGGTGCCGCTGGTCAACATCGCCTTCCTCGCCGGCCTGGTCTCGCTCGCGGGCGTCCCGTTCGTCGTCGTCGGCGGGTACTCCAAGGAGGCCGTCATCGGCGCCGCCTACCAGGGCGCGGTGAGCCCGAGCGGCCCCGGGGTGGTCGTGCTCATCGCCCTGCTCATCGCGGTCGTCCTCACCGCGGCGTATGCCGCCCGCGCCTACATCGTGGTGAGCGCCAGCACCGTGAACCCCGACAGCCGTCGGCCGCACGCGAGCGCGGCGGCCGGCCCGGCCCCGGTCGACGCATCCGCCGACGTGCCCGCCGACGTGCCCGCGGCAGGCCATGCGCACGAGGCGCCGCCGCCGACGATGTCGCTGCGTCTGGTCATCGGCGTCCTTTTCGCGCTCACGCTGCTGGGTGCGCTCGTCGAGCGGCTTGCGGTCTTCAGCCTCGAGCCACCCGAGTACGCCTGGATCGGGGTGTCTCTGACCCTCATCCTCATCGGCGTCGGGATCGCCTACCGGTTCCGCGGCGAGGCCGGCGACCCGGGCGTGACGTTGTACGGCCCGCGCATGGCGCTTGCTGACGGCGGACTGGGCGCGGACGGCCTTTACCTGCGTCTCGTGGCCCGCCCCGTCGTCGCCCTGGCCGGGGTCGTCGCCAAGGTCGACACCTCCGTGGTCGACGGCACGGTCCGCGGCCTGGCCACGCTGACCCGCCGGTCGAGCGTCCGGGCGACCGAGGTCCACCGCACCGAACGCGTCGCCACCGGCATCATGCTCGTGGTGGGCGGCTTCGTCCTCCTCGCCGCCCTCGGAGTGTTCGCATGGTCCTGACCCTGCTGTTCGCCGTCCCCGCGCTGACGGCGGCCTACCTGCTCCTCGGGGGACGACACCTGTCGGCGGCGAGCGCGCGAACCGTCGCCGGTGTCGCCGCGGTCATCGCCCTGCTCATCGCCGTCGTCGTCTCGATCACCGAGCCGTCGGTCGACGCGACCTGGGTGTCCTCGCTCGGGCTGCACTGGCGGTTCGGCCTCGACGGGGTGTCGATCCCGCTCGTCCTGCTCACCGCCGTCATCGGCCTCCTCGTCGTCCTGCACACCGCCCGCGAGATGCCCGACGGTGGACGACCGAGCACCTTCCTCGGGTCGCTCCTGCTCGTCGAGGCGGGGGCGCTGGCGACCTTCACCGCCCAGGACGCCGTCCTCTTCTTCGTCGCCTTCGAGATCGTCCTCGTCCCGATGTGGGTGCTGATCAGCCGGTTCGGCGACCCGCACGACGCCCAGGCACGGCGGGACGCCGGACAGCGGTTCATCCTCTACACCGCCGTCGGGTCGACGCTCATGCTCGTCGGCATCCTGCTCCTCGTCGCCTCGGCGGGGACCTCCGACCTCGGCCAGCTCGCCGTCAGCGGGGGGCGGGCCATCCCGGCCTCGCGGCAGACCCTCATCGCGGTCCTGCTCGTCATCGGGCTCGGGGTCAAGGTGCCGGTGTTCCCGCTGCACACCTGGCTGCCGCCGGCCCACACGACGGCCCCGACCGCGGGGTCGGTCGTCCTGGCCTCGGTCCTGCTGAAGATGGGGACCTACGGCCTGGTCCGGCTGCCTCTCGCGACGGTGCCCGAGGGCTTCTCGAAGGTCGCGCCCTTCCTTGGCATCGCCGGGGTCATCGGGATCGTCTGGGGTGGGCTGATCTGCCTCGTCGAGCGTGACCTCAAGCGGCTCATCGCCTACTCGTCGGTGGCCCACATGGGCTTCGTCGCCCTCGGACTGGCGAGCGGAACGCGCACCGGTCTCCAGGCGGCCCTCTTCGCCAATGTCGCCCACGGCGTCATCGCGGCTCTGCTCTTCTTCGTCGTCGGCGGGCTCAAGGCCCGGTGGGGCAGCGTCAAGCTCGACATCCCCCGTCCGGCCGTCCGCGAGACCGCCCCGCACCTCGGGTTCGCACTCATCCTCGGCCTGGCCGCCGGCCTCGGCCTGCCGGGCCTGGCCGGGTTCTGGGGCGAGTTCATGGCCATGTATGCCGCGTGGACCAGTCCGTCCGGGCATCAGGGCCTCTTCCGCGCCCTCGCCGTCGCCGCGGCGCTCGGCGCCGCCGTCGCGGCCGCCTACCAGCTCCGGGTCGCCCGATCGGTGTGGGTCGGTGACGAGGTCACCGACAGCAGCGGGTCGGCCGAGGAGACCCGTGGCGCGGAGCGGGCGGTCTTCACGGTCCTCGCCGTCGCCGTCGTCACCCTCGGTGTCCTCCCGGGCCTGCTTCTCTCGGTGACCGACGGCACCGTGACGTTCCTGCTCGGAGGTGGGCGGTGAGCATCCTGCTCGACCCGACGCTGAACCCGCTGCTGCCCACCGCGGGCTCGGCCGGCGTGGTCTCCCTGGACTGGGTCCGGCTGCTCCCCGCGCTCGCTCCCGCGGCCGGCGCCATCCTCGTCCTGCTCGTTGATGCCCTGTGGCCACGCAGGGCCACCGTGCACGTCGGCATCGCCGTCGTCGCGCTCCTCGTCGCCGCCGGGGCCGCGCTGCCGGGCGCTCTCGGGGCCGCGTCCAAGCCCGTCCGCAGCCTGTGTGTGGCGGGCGGGTCGACGTGCCTGTGGACGGCCGACCCGGTCTCGAGCACCCTGCAGATCGGCGCCCTCGGCGCGACGCTCGCGGCCGTTCTGCTCATGCTGCCCCGGCTGCTCGCACCGGACACGGACGACCTGCCCACGACGCACGAGATCCAGCGTGGCGGACCGGCGGTCACCGTCGCCCTCATGCTGGCCTCGGTGACCGGCGCCGTGGCGGTCGCGGCCGCCCGCGACATCCCCGCCTGGCTCGTCTCCCTCGAGCTGGCCACTCTGCCCGTCGTCGCGCTCGTCGCGTTGCGGGGCACCCGGGCCGCCGGTCACGGGGCGCTCGCGCTCCTCACCACCTCGCTGGTGTCGTTCGCGCTCCTCGTGCTCGGCAGCGCCCTGTGGGTGACCGCGACCGGCGAGCCCACCTTCACCGTCGCGGCCCGCGACGCCGCCTGGGCCGATCCCCAGCGTCGCGCGGTGCTCATCGTCGCGGTCCTCGTCCTCATCGCCGGGCTCGGCTTCAAGCTGTCGGCCGTCCCGTTCCACGCCTGGACACCGCAGGCCTACGGTTCCGGCGGGCTGCCGATCGCGGCGCTCCTCGCCAGTGCGTCCAAGATCGCCGCCCTGGCTGCCCTCGTCGGGATCCTGCGGCCGTTCGCCGGCCTCGCCGGGTCGGCGAACGCTCCGCACGTCATTGCCTTCGTCCTGGCCATCCTCGCGGTCGCCTCGATGATGCTCGGCAACCTCATGGCGCTGCGCCAGGACGATGCGGTCCGGCTGCTCGCGTGGTCGACCGTGGCCCAGGCCGGCTGGGTCGTCCTGCCGCTGGCGGCGCTGACCACCGCGGGCCATCGGGCCGCGGCGGCCTATGTCCTCACCTACGCCTCCGCCACCATCGTCGCGTTCGCCGCGGTGTCCTGGGTCATGTCGCTGCGGGGCTCCTCGACCGCCGCGCCCGGGCCCGGTGTGATCGCTCCGGGCCGGCGGCTGACGGCATACGCCGGGCTGCTCCGGGCGAACCCGGCGGTGGGCGTCCCGCTCGGCCTCGCCCTGCTCGTTCTCGCCGGCCTCCCGCCGGGCGTCATCGGGCTGTTGGCCAAGGTCGTCGCCATGCGGCCGGTCGTCACCGCCCAGCTGTGGCCGCTCGCCGTCGTCGCGGTCGTGGCCGCCGTCCTCGGCATCGCCGTCTACGTCCGCTGGGTCGCCGTCCTGTTCGCCGACCGTCCCGAGGGTGAGGGTGTCGCCCGGTCGAGGCTGGCCGGCGGTACCGCCACCGTCCTCGGGGTCGGGACGGTCGTCCTCGTCCTCATGAGCCTGCTTCCGCAGCTTCTGCTCGGCCTGCTCGAGTAGCCCCTCCCCCCGCCGCACGAGGGAACGACCGTACCCCCCATCGGCGTTGACCAGGCATGCACAAGCATTTCAACGGGCTCAAGACGGCTGCCCTCTTCGGCATCATCTGGGCCCTCCTGCTCGCGATGGGCTGGTTCGTCTCGCTCTACACCCGGAGCAGCGCCTTCATCCTCGTCTTCGCGCTCATCGGGGTCGGCACGACGTTCTACGGCTACTGGGCCTCGGACAAGATCGCCATCCGGGCGATGCACGCCTACCCGGTGAGCGAGGCCCAGGCGCCGGCGATGTACCGCATCGTGGGGGAGCTGTCGACGAAGGCGGGGCAGCCGATGCCGGCGCTCTTCGTCTCGCCGACGCAGGCCCCGAACGCGTTCGCGACGGGCCGCAACCCCCAGCACGCCGCGGTCTGCTGTACCGAGGGCATCCTCGGGCTGCTCGACGAGCGCGAGCTGCGCGGGGTGCTCGGGCACGAGCTCATGCACGTCTACAACCGCGACATCCTCACCGGGTCGGTCGCGGCGGCCGTCGCCGGCGTCATCGGCACGATCGGCCAGATGCTGTCCTTCGGGATGATCTTCGGTGGGGGCGGCTCGGCCCGGAACCGCGACCCGATCGGTGGGCTGGCCATGGCCATCCTCGCGCCGTTCGCCGCGATGATGATCCAGCTCGCCATCAGCCGCACCCGCGAGTACGACGCCGACGAGGACGGCTCCACCCTGACCGGTGACCCGCTCGCCCTTGCGTCGGCGCTGCGCAAGCTCGAGGTCGGTACCGCCCGGGCGCCGCTCATGCCGACCAAGCAGCTCGTCAACGCGAGCCACATGATGATCGCCAACCCGTTCCGGGCCCAGGACATCTCGCGGCTCATGTCGACCCACCCGCCGATGGGCGAGCGCATCGCCCGGCTCGAGCAGATGGCCTACGGCTACCGCGAGAACCCCTGACCGGCCCGCCGCAGGCCCCATCGAGGCGAGGCGGCCACGACGCCGGCACCACCGGGGTGTGACACCATCGCCGGGTGCGTTCCCTCACCCGTGACGAGGCCCGGGCCCGCAGGGCCCTCATCGACGTCCAGGCGATGGAGGTCGACCTCGACCTGAGCGCCGGAGCCGAGCGGTTCGAGTCGCGGACGACGATCCGGTTCACCTGCGCCGACCCGGCCACCGCGACCTTCGTCGACATCCTGCCGGTGACGCTGCACGAGGCCCGGCTCAACGGCATACCCCTCGACCCGGCGACTCTTGACGACGGGCGGCTGCCGCTCAGCGAGGCCACCGGGCTGGCACCCGGTGACAACGTCCTCGAGGCCACCGCGACGATGGCCTACTCGCGCGACGGTCAGGGGCTGCACCGCAGCGTCGACCCCTCCGACGGCGAGGCCTACGTCTACGGCCATCTCTTCCTCGACGCCGCGCCGCGGGTGTTCGCCTGCTTCGACCAACCCGACCTCAAGGCGCCCTACGCCGTCACGGTCGCTGCCCCCGAGGACTGGACGGTCATCGGCAACGGCACCGCCGCCCGGACGGCCCCGGGCCGGTGGGCCCTCGGGACGACCAGGCCGCTCGCGACGTATGTCGTCACCGTCTGCGCCGGCCCCTATGCCGGCGTCACCGACGACCACGACGGCATTCCGCTGGGCCTACACGCCCGGCGCTCCCTCGAGGAGCCGCTGCTCGCCCAGGCCGAGCAGATGCTCGACATCACCCGGCGCAGCTTCGACCACTACCACCGGCTCTTCGGCATCCGGTACCCCTTCGGGTCCTACGACCAGGTGTTCGTCCCGGAGTTCAACGCCGGCGCCATGGAGAACCCCGGCTGCGTGACGATCCGGGACCAGTACCTCTTCCGCGGTGCCGCGACCCGCCAGCAGGTCCTCGAGCGGAGCAGCACGATCAGCCACGAGATGGCGCACATGTGGTTCGGCGACCTCGTGACGATGCGATGGTGGGACGACCTGTGGCTCAACGAGTCGTTCGCCGAGTACATGGCCTACCGCACCCTCACCGAGGCGACCGACCTCACCGACGCCTGGGTCGACTTCGGGATGATCCGCAAGATGTGGGGGTATGCCGCGGAGCGGGCGCCCAGCACCCACCCCGTGGCGGGCGCCCCGGCCCCCGACGCCCTGACGGCGCTCGCGTCGTTCGACGGGATCTCCTACGCCAAGGGCGCCAGCGTGATCCGTCAGCTCATCGCGCACATCGGCGACGAGGCGTTCGTGGCCGGGGTCGCGGCCTACCTGCGTGACCACGCCTTCGGCAACGGTGAGCTGGCCGAGTTCGTCGCGGCGATGGAGGCCGCGTCGGGCCGGGACCTGCGGGGCTGGGTCCGGGGCTGGCTGCTCACGGCCGGCGCCGACACGGTGGCGGTCGAGCCGGGCGGGGTGGTGACCCGCCGGGCCCCGGCCGAGCATCCGGCCGACCGGCCGCACACCCTCGACGTCGCCGGGTTCGGTGGGGGAGCCGAGCTCTTCCGGGTTGTGACGACGGTCGCCGCCGACCGGACCGAGGTGGCCGACCTCGCGAGCGTCGCGGGGGCGCCGCTCGTCGTCCCCAACGCCGGCGACCTCACCTGGGCGACGGTGTCGCTGTCCGCACAGACCGTGGACGCCCTCGCCCCCGAGCTCGCCCGGGTTCCCGACCCGACCGCGCGGGCGGTCGTGTGGACCTCGCTGCTCGGCGGGGTGTCGCGCGGCGAGGTCGACCCGCGCGCTGCCCTCGACGTCGTCACCGCGGCCTGGCCGCACGAGGACAACGACACCATCCTCACCCAGGTCGCCCGGATCGTCACCGACCGCGTCATCGCGTGGTTCCTCCCGCCGGAGGAGCGGGAGGCTGCCGTGGCCCGGGTCGCCGGGGCCGCCTTCGCCCGGCTCGGCTCGGCAGTTCCCGGGTCCGGTACCGCGCTCGTGGCGGCCCGGGTGCATGCCAGGACGACCGCCGAGGTGGACCGCCTCGAGGGGTGGCTCGCCGGTCACGGGCTCCCCACCGGGACCGAGGGGGACGTCGACTTCCGGTGGCTCGTCGTCCGCAACCTCGCCGAGCGGGGAGTGCTCGACGTCGCCGGCATCGAGGAGCACCGCGCCGCCGACCCGTCGCTGACCGGCCACCTCGCCGCGCTCGGCGCCCGGGCGGCGATGCCGGGGCCGGACGCCAAGCGCTGGGCCTGGGAGGCGCTGACGGCCGACCGGTCCCTGTCGAACTACGAGGCCCTCGCCGTGGCGGGCGGGTTCTGGGTCAGCCCCGACCTCGCCACGGTTCGCCCCTACGCCGCCCGCTACGGTGACGCGATCGGGGCGATGGCCGGCTGGATGCACGACGACGCCCTCGCCCGGGTGGCGGGCGCGGCATACCCGTCCCGGCTCGTCGAGCGGGCGACGGCCGAGCTCTCGGCCGACGTGCTGGCCCGCGCCGACCTCACGCCCAGCGTGCGCCGGGCCGTCGTCGACGCCGCCCACCAGCTCGACGAGGCGCTGCACAGCCGTGAGCGCTTCGGCTGACCCGGGGCGCCTGCTCGGCGCCCTGCACGCTCCGGTCGGCGAGCCGACGGTCCGGTTCGCCGACGGAACCCTCGGCCACGGCGAGCTCGCCGAGGCTGCGGCCGCGCTCGGCGCCCGGATCCTCGACCGGGCCGGGGGCGGGGGGCCGGTCGCCGTGTGGGCCCGTCCCACGCTCGGCACGGCGCTCGCTGTCGTCGCCGGGCTGTTCGCCGGGGTGCCGGTCGTGCCGGTGCCAGAGGACTCCGGACCGGACGAGGTCGGACACCTTCTTCGGGACTCCGGGGCCCGCGCGTGGTTGGGTGAGGCACCCCCGGCGGCGGCCCAGGCCGGCCTGGCGAGCGTGCCCGTCGAGATGACCGGCCGGGCCACCACGCCACCACCGGAGCCCGAACCGCGGTCGCCGGCGATGATCCTCTACACCTCCGGCACCACCGGGGCGCCCAAGGGCGTCGTCCTGTCCCGCCGGGCGCTCATGGCCGGGCTCGACGCCCTGGTGGACGCCTGGGCGTGGACCGGCGCCGACACCCTCGCCCATGGGCTGCCGCTCTTCCACGTCCACGGTCTCGTGCTCGGGGTCCTCGGCCCGCTGCGGACCGGGTCCTCGCTCGTCCACACCGGGCGGCCGACCCCCGCGGCGTATGCCGCTGCCGCCGCGACGATGTACTTCGGCGTTCCGACGGTGTGGCATCGAGTCGCCCGGGACGAGACCGAGGCGCGGGCGCTCTCCGGCGCCCGGCTCCTCGTGTCGGGGTCGGCGCCGCTGCCCGTCCCGGTGTTCGAGCGGCTCCGGGAGCTCACCGGCCACGCGGTGGCCGAGCGGTACGGGATGACCGAGACGCTCATCACCGTTGCCGCCCGTGCCGACCGGCCGCGGGTCGCGGGCACCGTCGGGTGGCCGGTCGACGGCATACGAACCCGGCTTCGCGACGAGGACGGGGAGCCGGTCGCCTCGGACGGCGAGAGCGTCGGGCGGCTCCAGGTCCGGGGGGCGACGCTCTTCGACGGCTATCTCGGGCTACCGGACGCCACGGCGGACGCCAGGACCGACGACGGCTGGTTCGTCACGGGTGACGTCGCGACCATCGACGTGGAGGGCCGGCACCGGATCGTCGGGCGGGAGTCGGTCGACCTCATCAAGACCGGGGGCTTCCGGGTGGGCGCCGGCGAGGTGGAGGCGGCCCTGGTGGCGCAGGACGCCGTCGCCGAGGCCGCAGTCGTGGGAGTGCCCGACGACGACCTGGGTCAGCGGATCGTCGCCTACGTCGTGCCTCGGCAGGGGGAGCGGCTCGAGCCCGCCGCCGTGGTCGCCCAGGTCGCCCAGCGACTGTCCGTCCACAAGCGGCCACGTGAGATACGGGTCGTCGACGCCCTGCCTCGGAACGCGATGGGCAAGGTCGTCAAGACCGACCTGCTCTGAGCCCGCAGCCGGGTGGCCCGGAGGGGACTCTTCTCCCAGCCACCACCGCGGACGGTCGGCTACGATCACCACCCCAACCCAGCCTCGCCGAGGCGGGTACCTGTCAACGAGTGTCGGGACGTCCTGGGGCGGCCCATCGGGAGGCCTGCCATGGCGTCGTCAACGGTGCGTCGGGCTCGGGTGCGGACGGCGCTGGTGGCGACGGCTCTCGCCGTTGTCGCGACCTGGGCGCCGGGAGCACAGGCGGCGACGAGCCGGATCGTCGGCGGGACCGATGCGGCGAGCGCCGTGTCGGCGGCGACGGCAGCGACGGCCGGCGGTTCCGCGTTGCCGGCAGGGGTGGTCCCCGTGGCGCCGGCGCGGGTGTTGGACAGCCGCGCCGGGGTGGGGGTTGCCCGGGCGAGGGTGGCCGCGCATGGGACGGTGCATCTGAAGGTGACGGGTGTGGGTGGGGTGCCGGCGTCGGGGGTGGCGGCGGTGGTGTTGAACGTGACGGTGGTGCACCCGGCTCGGGCGGGGTATGTGACGGTGTATGCCGATGGGTCGTTCCGGCCGACGGCGTCGAACCTCAACTTCGTGGCGGGTCAGACGGTGCCGAACCTTGTCGTGGCTCGGGTCGGCCTGGGCGGGAAGGTGGCGTTGTTCAACGGGTCGTCGGGGTCGACGGACCTGGTGGCGGACGTCGCCGGGTATGTCGTGTCCGGGAGTGCGAGCGCGGCGGGCTCGGTCGTGTCGGTGGGGCCGGCGCGGGTGTTGGACAGCCGCGCCGGGGTGGGGGTTGCCCGGGCGAGGGTGGCCGCGCATGGGACGGTGCATCTGAAGGTGACGGGTGTGGGTGGGGTGCCGGCGTCGGGGGTGGCGGCGGTGGTGTTGAACGTGACGGTGGTGCACCCGGCTCGGGCGGGGTATGTGACGGTGTATGCCGATGGGTCGTTCCGGCCGACGGCGTCGAACCTCAACTTCGTGGCGGGTCAGACGGTGCCGAACCTTGTCGTGGCTCGGGTCGGCCTGGGCGGGAAGGTGGCGTTGTTCAACGGGTCGTCGGGGTCGACGGACCTGGTGGCGGACGTCGCCGGGTATGTCGTGTCCGGGAGTGCGAGCGCGGCGGGCTCGGTCGTGTCGGTGGGGCCGGCGCGGGTGTTGGACAGCCGCGCCGGGGTGGGGGTTGCCCGGGCGAGGGTGGCCGCGCATGGGACGGTGCATCTGAAGGTGACGGGTGTGGGTGGGGTGCCGGCGTCGGGGGTGGCGGCGGTGGTGTTGAACGTGACGGTGGTGCACCCGGCTCGGGCGGGGTATGTGACGGTGTATGCCGATGGGTCGTTCCGGCCGACGGCGTCGAACCTCAACTTCGTGGCGGGTCAGACGGTGCCGAACCTTGTCGTGGCTCGGGTCGGCCTGGGCGGGAAGGTGGCGTTGTTCAACGGGTCGTCGGGGTCGACGGACCTGGTGGCGGACGTCGCCGGCTATGTCCTGTCCGGCGCCTCGGGCGCCGGGCCGGACTCCGCCTACCCGTGCGGGTACTCGGGCTCGGGCGGCTATGCACACGTCGTGTGGATCTTCATGGAGAACAAGTCCTACGGGGCGGTCATCGGTTCCAACGCCGCCCCGTACGAGAACGCGCTCGCCCAGAACTGCGGCCTGGCCGGCAACTACCAGGGGATCGCGCACCCGTCGCTGCCGAACTACCTGGCGGCGACCGCAGGGTCCACCTTCGGCGTGACCGATGACCTGAACCCCGCGAAGCATCCGATCCCCGGGTCGTCGCTCTTCTCACAGCTCACCTCTGCCGGGCTGTCGTGGCGGGCGTACGAGGAGTCGATGCCGTCACCGTGCCGCCAGGGCAACTCCGGCCTGTACGCGGTGAGGCACAACCCCGCGGCATACTTCACCGACATTCGCACGACGACGTGCCCGTCGCAGGACCTCCCGTTGGAAGGGCACTTCGCCCAGGACGTCGCGTCCGGGAACCTCCCGTCGTTCTCCTTCGTCACCCCGAACCTGTGCAACGACATGCACAACTGCTCGGTGGCCACCGGTGACGCGTGGCTGTCGAACTGGGTGGGCGACGTGCTGGACGGTCCGAACTACCGGTCCGGGAACACCCTTGTCGTCATCACCTGGGACGAGGGCGACGCGGCGTCGAACCGGATCCCGACCATCGTCATCGCCCCCAGGGTGCCCAACGGCACCGTGTCTCAGGGCGCCTTCACCCACTTCTCGCTGCTTCGGACCACGGAGGAGCTCCTCGGGCTGCCGCTGCTCCGCAGCGCCGGGTCCGCGACGTCGATGGCGTCCGCGTTCCACCTGTGACCGTGGACCGCGGCCGGCGCCGTGCGTGGGTTCAGCGGTAGTTCGTGTAGGTCAGCGCGACGTCGAGGTCGGACTCCTTGAGCATCCGCTGGACGGACTGGAGGTCGTCGCGGGACTTGCTGCTCACCCGCAGCTCGTCGCCCTGGATCTGCGCCTTGACTCCTCGGGGCCCCTCGTCGCGGATGATCTTGGCGATCTTCTTCGCGTTCTCCTGGCTGATGCCCTGCTTGAGGGCGACGTCGAGGCGGTACTCCTTGCCGGACAGCCGTGGCTTCTCGGGGACGTCGAGGTGCTTGAGCGAGACCCCGCGCTTGACGAGCCAGGTCTTGACGACGTCGAGGACGGCCAGACAGCGCTCCTCGCTGTTGGCCCGCATGGCGATGGACTCGCCGGAGAGCTCGACGCCCGCGCCGACGTTCTTGAAGTCGTAGCGGTTGGCGATCTCCTTCGCGGCGTTGTTGACGGCGTTGGCGATCTCCTGCTTGTCGTACTTGCTGACGATGTCGAAGGTGCTGTCGGCCATGGGGGTCCTCCTTGGGTCGATGCCTGCAGGCGGGTGTACGTTCGGCCTGCGTCAGTGGCCCGGACCGGTATGCCGTGTTATCGCGGCCGCGTCCGGGCCGCCGTCTGGGCGCTCCTGCATGGAGGCGTCCGGGCGTCGTCACGGGCGGGTTTCGGCATCCGGGGGGTGGCTTGCTATCCTTCCATGCGCACCACGGCAGGTTGCCCGAGCGGCCAATGGGAGCGGACTGTAAATCCGTCGCGAAAGCTACCAAGGTTCGAATCCTTGACCTGCCACCACGTGCACGAAGGGCCCCTGACCAGCGGAAACGCCGGTCAGGGGCCCTTCGCTTGTGTCCGGTCGTTGATGGCTGTGATCGGTGGATGGCTGTGATCGGCGTTCTGCAGCGGTCTGTGCCGAGAGGGTGCCGAAGTTCTGGGCTATGCGCGGTGGGCCAGGGGTGGCCGGCGCCCGGTGCGGATCATCGTCATCCGCCGCAACGATGGACGCCTCCCCGCTGCTGGCGGGGACGTCAAGAACGGTGATCGATGGAGGGCGCTCGGCTTTCACAGCGACGGCGCTCTGACCGTCCAGCGACGCCACGGTGGGGACCTCGAATGGCTTCCAGGCTCGGCAATTGTCGTACTCGGAACTGTACGACGCGGTACGAGCGGCCCGTGAGGCCGGAGACTCCTGGACGATCATCGGCGCCGCACTGGACACCACCCGGCAAGCCGCCCAGCAACGTTTCGGCAGTTAACGCTGCGCGGCAGATCCGGGCGGCTACTTGCGGGGCCGGAAACGCCCTATCGGCCACACCGCGCCGTCCTCCGACCCTTCGGACGGCTCCCAGTACGCACCGGACTCTATACAGCGATCACAGGCGGCCAGACGCCGGCTTCACGGAGTCGTCCCGTAGCCGTCTGACGGCGCGCGCCCCATTGGCGAGGGGCGTGCCGGCGCGATCGTCAGCCGCGGCGTTGCTCGCCGGGGAGCGCCGCGAACGCCTTCTTGGCATCCCGGTACCAGCCCATCCCCTTGATGGGGTTCCGCCAGCGGCCCTTCATGTCGTCATGGGCTTGCTGGTGCGCCGAATCCCCTGCCTTCACCGCCTCCTTGAGGTGGCGGTCCTGGGCCTTGATCACGTCGTCGGCAGTCTCACCGCGCAGCTCCAGGTCGCAGGGGCCGCCGAGCTGGCGGCACGTCATCGTCTTCATCGATGTCTCCTTCGGTCGGGTTGGGATGGCGCGGGCGCGCCGGTCACGCGGGGTCACCGTCGGTGCGCCGGATGATCCGGCCGAGCACGCCCGGGTCGGCACGAAAGACGATGCCCGTGACGACGCCGTCCTCGATGGTGAAGTCGAAGACCACTCGGGCCTCGCCGCGGTGGTACCAGGCGGCGCCGGCCCGCTCGTCGACGAGCACGGGGAGAGCCGCCTTCGCCGCGCCGTCGAACATCGCCGCGACCGCTCGCCGTCCCTCGAGCCGCTCCGGGGTCCCGGTGGCGATCGCCGCGGCGTCGGCGGTGACCACCACGTCCGGAGCCAGCAGGTGCAGGAGCTGCCGGAGGTCCCCGCCGCGCGCCGCCGCGAGGAAGGCGTCGACGACCTCCCAGTCGGCTGGTCCGTCCTCTCCGAGTTCACTCTCGGCGGACGCGCCGCGGACCTTGCCCCTCGCTCGCGACGCCAGCTTGCGGGCGGCGGTCGGGGTGGTGTCGAGTATGGCAGCGACCGTGGCGAACTCGAACCCGAAGGTGTCGTGGAGGACGAAGGCGACCCGCTCGCCCGGGGTCAGCCGGTCGAGCACGACCTGGAGGGCGACGCCGACGGTGCCGGCGAGGGCGACTTGTTCGGCGGGGTCGGGCGCTTGGCCCCTCCCCAAGGTCGCCGGCGCATCAGAGAGCTGGGTCGGCACGGGCGTCCGGGCCCGGAGCCGGTCCAGGCACAGCCGGGTCACCACGGTCGTCAGCCAGCCGGGCAGGTTCTCGACGTCCGCGTCGGTCCCATGCAGGCGCAGCCACGAATGCTGGACGACGTCCTCCGCCTCCGTGGGGTCGCCAAGGACACCACCCGCGATGCGCAGCAGCCGTGGCCGTTCGGCCTCGAACCGTTCGGTCTGGTCCATGCTTCTCATCCTCATCCTCGTCCGCCGAAGCCTGTTACCAAGATGACGGTTCGCGGGAGGGATGTGTGACGGGGCAGCCGCCCATCCCCACCCCCCACGAGCAGGCGCACAGTCGGTCGGACGCTGGAGCCGACGGCGGCACTTGGCGGACGGCTCTAGCGTGGTGAGCGGGCGAGCGCGGGTGCTCCGCGCCAGTCCGTTTGCTGCGGTACAGGCAGCCGACGAACGGTCGCATCGGGGTCTGTGACAGGCCGTCGGCGTATGCCGTGTGACCTGGGTCGGACTCGACCGGATCCGTGCGGGTGTAGCGCGACAGGGGTCAGGGGAGCGGGTAGCTCACCTGCGTGGCGAGGAACTGCCGAGCGGATGCGGTGTCCAGCCGGAGCGCGACATTGGTGGAGCGGCAGACCATGTCTCCAGTGATCGTGGTGGCGGCGATGACGTGGGTCCCGTGGATGTAGTTGGGGCCGCCGGAGTCCCCGCCGCATGCCCCGCCCCAGCCGGCCGACCAGTTCTGGTCCTCGTGGATCCAGCCGGTGGTCACGGCGTTGAGCCCGAGCAGGGCGGACTGCCGCTCGCCGGTGGAGGGGTAGGTGTGTGCGCCGCCGCCAAAGGTGACCGTGGAGCCGTAGCCGAGCACATCGAAGGTCTGATCGTGTGGGGCTGCGCCGAGCTCGTTCTCCGTGGGCAGCATCGCCGGTTGGATGCCTGGATCGGCTGACAGATGGAGAACGGCGATGTCGTTGGTGTCGTTCGCATAGACGTTCTGTCGAGACGTCAGCTTCGGCACGAAGGCCGGGTCGATCGCGATGGTCCCGCCGTAGTACGTGCTCGCGGTGGTCGGCTGCTGATCGAAGGTCGCCCACGCATTCGGCAAGTGACCATTGGCGCGGTAGTAGTCCGCGAAGCAATGGGCTGCCGTCAGGAAGGACGTGTGGTCGATCAGGGCACCGCTACAGGCGAATCGCTTCGGGCCGTTGACAGTGTCACTGAAGTACAGCGCGCCGGCCTCGGGGTGCGAGAAGTCGGGCGTTCCGTTGACCATCGCCGTGGCGGCCGACGGGATGAACGCGAGAGCTGCGCCGAGTATGGCCGCGGGGACGAGTCGTCTCATGGATGAGGATATTCCTTGCACGTACCTCGGGCTGTCAAGGAGTCGACTCGGCACCGGGCTGACGGACAACAGCACCTGCGTCCTACCGCAGCCGCACCGAGAGCTGCCCGCCGGTCACCTGGACCGAGCCTGGCCGGACACCGGTCCTACAGGGATCCTGGATCGTCTTCGACAAGATCCACGACGACCATCATGTGTCTGGCGTATCGGGCCGGGACGCTGAATGTTCCTGGGGAACTGCCGCAGGATCTGGTCCCGGTAGTCGGAGTCCGCCCGTATCACCACGTGGGAGTCATCGAGTTGGCGAGCGACCAGCCTTCCGTGATAGCGCCAATGGGCGGGCCCAGTCGACTGGGTCACGCGCACCCCCGTGAGGCCCTCCGCCAACTCGCCCACCTCGGATATCCACGCGCGTGCCCTGCCTTGGACGACCACCGCAGGACGGTAGCGCAGGTCGCGTCGGTCCACAGGCGCTCAGCAACGTCACCCGGTCGACGGTCGTGCCGCCCGGCTTCCATCGCCGCGAAGAACGCGGTGAAGTCGAAGACTGGTGCGACCGGCATCACGACAACCTAGTCCGGCCAATACCACCGGGGACTCTGCACCGGACTCACAACGACCTGGCACCGATGGGCCGTACATCGCCGCTAGTCGGCGCCAACCGGACGAAGGGCCTGATCCGGTTCCTCGGCGGCGCTGCCCCAGGCGGGGTCGGCTCTGTCGCCTCTTGACACGTCCTGAGCCACCGTTCGTGGCCCCTCGCGTGCTGGACACCGGTGGCCCGCTTCGCCCCGGGACCAGGTGGGCCACGACCCAGGCGAGTGCGAGCAGGATCCCGGTGGTGGGCGCGTTGACCCATGCCAGTGGCAGGTTGAAGCCCCATCAGAGGGGCGCGTACACGACGATGCCGACGGCCGTGACAATGGCTCCTACCGGACGCGGCAGCAGCAGCAGCGCACCCCGACCACCAGCACCGTTGAGCAGGGCGTTCAGGCCGGCCACGCGCAAGGTGACGACGGCCACGCCCTTGGGCCGGGTCGATGCTTGGGCGGAATCCTCCGCGGAAGTGGTTACCCGCCGCGTGCCGACAGTGAGAGATGGACCCCTGTGCGGTGGCGCAACTGTGCCGCATCGTTCGGGCCTGGGATGCCGAACGGGATGGCGCAGGCGAGCGAGAGCACCGCAAGGAAGCTCCAGAAGTACACGGCGACCCACAGTCCCCGGATCGTACTCAGCGCAAGTTCGGGACCACCGATACCACTGGCCGTGAATGCCCAGACCGGGACCGCGGACAACGGAGGAAGACCGGCGAGCACCCGCAGCCAGGTGCGCCGACCGGCAATCGCATACCCCCCGCAGATCGCAAATGCAGGGATGGCGACGGCTCCGGCGCCGATGCCGCCGGCGAGGAACCCGTCGAAGTCCAACGTCACGATCGGCGGGAGGAGCACCGCGCCGAACAGGAGCGGTGACAGCACCAGCCAGCGCGCCATCGGCGGCCCGCCCTTGCGCCGGAGGCACATCGCCCAGCCCAGGAGCGCCCCCGCGACAAGGCCGGGGGCCAGCACCCAGCCGAACGTCCCCAGCCAGGTCACCGTCGATCCGTCGCGGAGGGCCACCTGCGCCATGAAGCCACGTAGCCCGGCTGCCCACGCCAGTCCGCACATGGCTCCGGCGACCAGGTAAGGCTTCATGACCGTGCGATGGGCCGAGCGAGGAGCAGGCACGCCGCCATCAGGACGGAGAAGGCGACGTACTGCAGGCCGGGGCCCTCGTCGCCGAGGATCGGCATCACCAGGGCGTTGGGCACGACCTGGATCCAGCTGGCCGTCCACGCCCAGGGTTGACCGCCCCGGAACGGACCCAGGAGCACGACCAGGCTCAGCGCGTTGAGCGCCGCGTAGCAGGTGAACAACAGGCGTTCGTCGGCCCCATCGGCGATGAAGAAGATGCCGGCCAAGTGGACCACTCCCAGGAAGACCGTGAGAGCGACGATCACCCAGAAGGCGATGCGGGCTGCGCGGGACGCGGTCGTGGCCGGTAGGGCTGCGGTGGTCTGGGTCATGGTCTGGCTCCGTCGTGAGGTCGGCTCGAGGGACGGCTAAACGCTAGGAGTGCGGGTGGCGCCGTCGCATCGGGAGACGCACGCCACCCGGCTACGTGCTGGCACGTAGCCGTGACCGGGGGTTGACCGCATACCGTGAAGCGCCGCGCGGTGCGATCATCGGGACATGTCACGCGCGACGGCCCGCTGGCTGGTCGCCGCGATCGTCACCGCCACGGTCGCGACGGAGGTGCTGGCGGTCTCGCTCGCCGCGGGCGTTGCGCCGCTCGCCCAGCCGATCCTGTACGCGGTGTACGGGATCGTGCAGGCCATCGCCGCAGCCATCATCGTGTGGAGCTATCCGCGCCACCCGATCGGCTGGCTGCTCGCCGCGTTCGGGCTGGTCAACACCCTGTGTGCGGACCTCGCGCTGTCGTACGGGGAGCGGGGAAGCCTCCATGGCTGGCCGGCTGCGTCCTATGCCGAGCTCGTGTCCGTCGTGTCCTGGCCCGTCGGTGGTCTCGGAATGTGCCTGCTGTTCCTGCTCTTCCCGGACGGGCGCTTCCTCTCACGGCGCTGGCGCTGGGTGGCCGTTCTCGGGCTGGCCGGAGCATTACTCGCCGTACCCGGCTGGGCACTGAGCCCGCGCCTTGCCCAGATCCTCTCCGGTGGGGTCAACCCGCTGGCCACGGACGCTCGTCCCGTCGAGCCGGCACTGGCGGTGGGAACGGCGCTCGTCTGCGCCGCTCTAGGATCGTCGGTCGCGGCGCTGTTGGTGCGCTTCCATCGTTCCCAGGGTGCGGAGCGCCAACAGCTCAAGTGGGTACTGCTGGCAGGTGCCGTGCTCGCCGTCGTGCTGCCGGCGTCCGCCGCCCTGTGGACCACCTGGCCGCCGATACACTATGCGCCGGCGCTCGCCTTGCCGCTGCTGCCCATCGCGGTCTGCGTGGCGATCATCCGGGAGCACCTCTACGACATCGACCTGCTGATCAGCCGGGCCGTCGCCTACGGTGCGCTCACCGGGGTTCTCGGCGCGACCTACGCCGCTGTGGTCCTGGCCGTCGGTGCGCTGGTGGCATCCCCGGTGGCGGCCGCGACGGGGGCGCTGGTGGTGGCCGTCGCGTTCTGGCCCGTCCGCACCCGGATCCAGGACGTCGTGGACCGCCGGTTCCGGCGAGCCCGGCACGAGTCCAGGCAGGTGATGACCGACTTCGTCGACCGGCTCCGGAGGGGTGACGCGGGTGCGGATGGTGTCGAGGCCGCGATGCGAACGGCGGTCCACGACGAGCAGCTGGCGCTCGGTTTCACCTCCGTCGGCACCACATACGACGTCGAGGGGCGCCCCTGCCGGCTAGAGCCGCTTCCTGGGCGGGGGGTCACGGTCGTCGACACCGGGCCGCACGTCGTCACCCTGGTCCGCCACAGGGAGGATGATGAGCGGCTCGTCGCCGACGTCATCGACGCGGGCCGGCTGGCCTTGGAGATCGCTGCGCTCCAAGTCGAGCTGCGGCGCAGGCTGGGGGAGCTCGACACCTCCCGCGCCCGGATCGTCGCTGTCGCTGACGAGGAACGGCGACGACTAGCCCGCGACCTGCACGACGGCGCCCAGCAACGCCTCGTGTCGATCGGCCTCGACCTGCGTCACGCACAGCACGCGCTGAACGGCAGCGCGCCGCCCGGGGTCGATCGGACCCTCGACGGTGCCGTGGCCGAGCTGGGCACCGCGATCGACGAGCTGCGCGAGCTCGCGACCGGCCTGCGCCCGGCCTCGCTCGACCAGGGACTCGGGACGGCGCTCCGAGAGCTCGCGGCCCGCTCTCCGATCCCCGTCGAGGTTCGTGGCGTGGCCGTTCGGTTCCCCCGCGAGATCGAAGCGGCGGCCTACTTCATCGCGTGTGAAGGGCTGACCAACGCGGTCAAGCACGCATCGGCACGCCGGGTCGTCGTGGGGTTCACCGACGACGAGGGGCAGCTCGTGCTGACCGTGTCCGACGACGGCACCGGCGGCGCTGACACTCGCCGCGGCGGTGGCCTGCTGGGCCTTGTCGATCGGGCACGCGCCCACAGGGGCACCCTCACCATCGACTCCCGTCCCGACACCGGGACTGTCCTGACGGCGAGGCTGCCATGCGGGTGATCGTGCTCGAGGACCAGGCGCTGCTGCGCGACGGGCTCGTGCGACTCTTCATGGACAAGGGCCACGAGGTGGTGGGCTCGGCCGGCGACCCGAGTGGTCTTGAGGATCTGGTCGCGAACACCGATCCCGACATCGTCGTCCTCGACCTGCGGATGCCCCCCACGTTCACCGATGAGGGAGCAACCGCGGCCCGACGCCTCAAGAGCGACCGACCCGACCTCGGCGTCCTTCTCCTCTCGCAGCACATCGACAGCTCCAGCGTGGTCGACCTCGTGGCCCAACCGGCCTTCGGCTACCTGCTCAAGGACCGAGTCTTCGAGGTCGACGAGTTCATCGACGCCGCGCAGCGGGTGGCCGCAGGAGGCTCGGCACTCGACCCTAAGGTCGTCTCCGCGCTCATCAACGCACAGCAAGAAGGCCCGCTCGCTCGGCTGTCATCTAGGGAGCTCGACGTTCTCCGACTGATGGCCGAAGGCCTCACCAATACCGGAATCGCAGACCGCCTCTTCCTCAGCGCACGCACCGTAGAGGCCCACGTCAGCAACTTGATGACCAAGCTCAACCTCCCCGACTCCGACCAGCGCCACCGCCGGGTACTCGCCGTCCTGTCGTACATCCGGGCCAACCGACAACCACCGGCTGATCGCTGGACCATGCTCGCTGTCGAAGGCCACTCGGCAAGGCGCGGGCCAGACCTCGGCGGTGAGGTCACCGACAAGGCAGACGAGCAATGACTGCCGGAGTGACCCACTTCGTGCCCTTGCGGTCACCACGCGCCCCGTCGCAGGGGTGCGTGGTCGGGTTGTGATGAGGCGGTTGAGTACTTCGGCTGATGTGCGCGCTGGTGAACGCCTGCTGGCGTGGCGCTCCGGATCGGAGGAGGGCGTCGTGGACTCGGGCGGCGGCACCAGGGGGTCGTGCCGCCGCCGGTGCTGGTCGGCGCGGTATGCGGGCTGGCGTGGGCGGCGTCGCTGCGGGTGGTCATGGCGGAGTTCGCCGGACCGGACTCCACGTTGGACTGGTTCGGCACGTTCGAGGGCGTCCTGCTGCCCGGCGCCGTGGTGGGCGGCCTGCTCGGGTGGGCCCCGCACCGGCAGTCGCGGGGTGGAGCGCCGCGCTGGCTCGTGGCGGCGCCGCTGGTCTTCCCGCTCGCGACGCCTTCCGTCCTCGTGTCGGTGTTCGTCGACGGCCTGGGCGGCGGCGCAGTGGCCGTGCCGCTGTTCGGCATGGCGGGCGGTTACGCTGGCCGGGAAGGGGTCGCGGCGCGCCCGGTGGACGTTGGGCGCGTGCGCGGTGCTGCCGGTCCCGGAGTACTTCGCCGCGGTCGCGGTGGCCGACAGCAGCCTTCGCGATTTGGGCGGCCCGCGGGCAGCCTGGACCACCGTGCTGCTGTTCACCCTCCTCGCGGTGCTGACCGTGGCGTGCGTGATCCCGCAGCGAGTGCCGGACCCGGTCCCGACGACGGCATCGACACCCGATCAGAACGAGTCCGTCGACGGGCGGTGATCGCGTCGAGGCGCACACCAGGCCGGTCGGCACCACCGTGGGGTGCGGCTCGCGCTGTGCGCCAGAGGCCGGTAGCCAACTGAAGGTCGGTAGCCGACCGAGCTGCCAGTGACCGCACAAGCAGAGTCGGACGGTTCGCACCTGCTGCATACCGCCGCGTTTCGGCCAACCAGCCGACCTCCAGCGCGAGGTTCGGCCCAGGACAGGTTCAGCGGGTGTCTGCCTCAGCCAACAGGGCGGCGGCGTGGCGCACCATGGTCTTGGCCTTCTCGACCGTGATGAGGGTCGAGGAGTAGTGCGCCGCGTCCTTGTCTGCGAGTAGGCGCCGGAGTTTGGTGGGCAGGGTGGTGTCTCGCAGCGCGACCTCGTCGAGCAGGTCCACCGCCTGGCTGTGGTCCTGGCCCCGGCTCCACTTGCCGAGACTGAGCCCGCAGATCGCATCTGCTGCGGCGATGCCACCCAGGACGGCCAGGGCGGCTGCGACGTGCGCCTCACGGCGGTCTTCGGTGAGGACGAGTTCGGCGACTTCCAGAAACGCGCGCGCCTGGTCGCGGCGCCCGCGACATTCGGCGGGCGTGCACGTTACGACGCGACCAGAGCGGCGGGGGGTCATCGAAGCCTCCGAAGCAGGTCGAGGAGGCGTTCGCCGTGCACGGGGATGTCCTCGGCGCGCCATGAATCGACCAAGGGGTCGCCGTCGTGGGCCATCTGGCCAAGCGTGGCCGGGGCGAGGTCGATGATCTGGGCGGCATTGCCGGTCCACACCTGGATGCGGCGGTCGAGGCGACCGAGCTGGTCCAGCCACCCCTCCTCGGCGAGCTCAGCGAGGGGCTCGGGCCGGACAAGCAACACGTCGATGTCGCTGTCCGAGTCGGCGGTGCCCCGTGCGAACGATCCGAACAGGCCAGCGTGAAGAGGCTCGACCTGCCAGCCGGCAACCTCCTCGCGTATGTTCTCGAAGATCTGATCCCGAACCCTGGTCAGCGCCTCAATATGGGGTCCGGCCACGTGTTCCCGGTTCAGGCGGTACAGGGGATAGCGGGCGGGGGTCTCGGCGAGCACCACCCCCTGCCTGACCAGGCGGGCCAATACCTTGCGGACCCCCTCATCGCTACCGTGGCCGAGGCGACGGTGCACCTCGGCCGCGGTGCATGCCGCGGTCGTGGCCGCCAGTACCTGCAACACCCCGGCATCAAGCGTGGGCGCTACGGTCGCTAGAGGGAACGAGAGGTCCATGCCACGATAATCTAACTATTGTTGGCATGAGTCAACTATAGTTGCGCCACGGGATGGTTGCCCGGGATAGCGCTAGCCGGGCACACCCCGTCGTTGCGTCCTCCGCGGACTGGCCCCTTCCGCCGCGTGCCGACCAACCCGGGCTGTTCGAACCGTGGGGCCGAGCAGCGGGCAAGGCGGCCGGCGCAACCGCGCATTGTGGGCCATCAGAACGACGCATCTGCGGGCCACCACGTATCGAGGCTCCCAGCGAGCCGCTCCTCCATGCGAGAAGGCCCAGGCCGCTGAGCGGTCCTACCGCCGTTCCTCGGATGCCGGCGTTGGCGAGGCACCTGCGAGCGAGGAGTCCGACGGTGAGGGACCTGTTTACACACCACGTGCTGGAGGGCCGCGCCGGGGACGGTGCGCCGGTGCGGGCACCCGTGGTCAATGAGCACCAGGTGCGTGCGGCGGCTGGCACCACGATGGTTCTGGCGCCCGTGGCGTTCGCCCACGCCTACTTCGAGCATCGGTACCTGGGTCTGCAGGTCGCGTCCTCGTTCTTCTTCGTCGAGCTCCTCGTCCGGGTGAGCGCCGGGATCTCCCGCAGCCCGGTGGGTCTGGCGGCCGGGTGGATGACCCGGCGGCAGCCACCGGACTGGGTGTCGGCCAAGCCGAAGCGCTTCGCGTGGACGCTCGGGCTGGCGATGGCGGGAGCGATGACGGTCATCACCAACACCGGCATCCGTGGCTGGCTGCCCCGGTCGATCTGTTTGGTGTGCCTCACCCTGATGTGGCTCGAGTCGGCTCTCGGGCTGTGCCTGGGCTGCGAGATCCACGGGCAGCTGGTGCGGCGAGGCTGGGCGCACAAGGACGAGGCGTTCGAGATCTGCGCGCACGGAGCCTGTGCCGTCGGGGTCGCGGGCCGGCCCGCGCGGGATGCTCGACGGCCGCGGTGAGAGACACCGGGCCGAGGCCCAGGTCGTCCAGGTCGACATGGCCGGCAGCTACTCAGCCCGGGGACGCGTCATCGACCGTTTCGGTCGTGAGTCAACGGCGACGGTCAACTACGTGGCCCGGACGCGAGCCGACATGCGCGAAGTTCCCCGCGCCTCCTCGACCTGGGCCCGGCTGCGCCAGCTGGCCGGGTTGGTCGGCGGAGGCGTAGCTGTGTTGCTCGTCGGCTTCGCTCTCGGTTGGCTCCGGGGGCGTCGACGGCGACGAGCGCCGCAACTCACCACGTGAACCAGGGGGGTTCGCGGACCACGGACAGGCAGCGATCCTGCAACGCGCGGACCATGCCACCGGCCACCCAGGTACCCACTGCGTCGTCCGCAGGAAGATGCTCCTCGAGGGGCACGCAACGGGTCGCAGAAGGAATGTCGCGACTCCGCCTGTTGTCCGAGGAGCAAGGCCGCGAGGACCGGAGTGCCATCGGTCGTGCGTGCCCGCAGGCGGACCTCGCTTGGGGACAGGACACACGATCCATTCCCACCGACAGAGGGCTACGTCTCCGACGTAGCCCTCTCCGCCGCGATTCGCCTATCGAGACGGAGGTCTTGGATACGCCGCAGCGTCGGTCCATGTGGACCAGCGTGGTCGGACCGCAGATGTTAGGGCGTTTGCTCGGCCGGACCGAGACGCTTTCGCAGCACGGCGCTCGTCGCCGTCACAACGCTCAGCGGTGGCACGTCCTTGGCGACGACCGCGCCGGCGCCGATGACCGAGCCACGACCGATCGTCACTCCGGGTGTGATCGTCGCTGCGGCGCCGATCCACACGTCGTCCTCGATGACGATCGGAGCGTGCGTGATGTAGTCGTAGCGCTCGTCGACCTCGACGGGGTGGCCGGCGGTGCTCAGCGTCACTCGCGGACCGATCAGGACACGGTCACCGATCGTGATGCCCCCGAAGTCGAGGAAGAAGCATCCCTGGTTGATGAACACCCGCTCGCCGAACGACGCCCCGAGGCCGTGGTCGCAGTAGAACGGCGGCAGGATGGACAGCGAGTCAGGGACCGGTCGACCGAAGATCTCGCCGAGCAGCGTCCTGCGCGCCTCGAGGTCGTCGAACGGCAGAGCGTTGAGGCGCGCCGTCAGGGTCATGACGATCTGCACGCGGTCCGCGAAGGCGCGTGACGCGGCGGTCCGGTTCCGTAGGCGTTGCTCGTTGTGCACCAGGCCGATGCTGCCACTGGGCCGTCACCGGACGCGGTCACGACCCGCACCTCGTCGACGCGTCCAGCCGCGAGAAGGTCCACGCAGCTGTTTGCTGAGCGGGCGGCTTCCACCCCACGAGACCCGAGTCCGTGCCGGACGCGACGTGCCCACGCCCCGTTTGCCTCGTGGGAGCCTCCACCACTACTCAGTGTTACTATTTACTGGTAGCCAGTGACGCTGAGTAGTGCGAGGAGGTGTTCGTGGGCAAACAGATGACCGAGATGCTCAAGGGGACGCTGGAGGGCATCGTCCTCGCGACCCTGTCCGGCCGGCCGGCCTACGGCTACGAGATCACGGCATGGCTGCGGGAGCAGGGCTTCTCCGACATCGCCGAAGGGACCGTGTATGCGCTGCTCGTCAGGATCGAGCAGCGCGGCCTCGTCGACGTGGAGAAGGTCCCATCCGAGAAGGGGCCGCCGCGCAAGGTGTACTCCCTCAACGCGTCGGGGCAGGGCTACCTCGACGAGTTCTGGAGGACCTGGAGCTTCCTTTCAGAACGTCTGGACCAGCTCCACGAAGGAGGTAAGTGACATGGCGGCCAAGTGGATCGAGATGGTCACCGGCTCACTCGAGCAGAAGAGGCAGTACAGGCAGTACAAGGCCCGCATCGATGCCCTTCCCGAGCCGTACGGCGCTGTCGCCAAGGCGTTGCAGCGGTACCTCATGTACTGCGGGGGCATCGTCGATGGCGAGACCACTCTCACGATGATGGGTGACTTCGCCGACCTCTGGGACCGCGCTGCCGTCGACGGCACACCGGTGAGGGCCATCGTCGGAGATGACCCGGTCGGGTTCGCCGAGGCCTTCGCGCAGGCCTACACCGGCAGGCAGTGGATCGACAAGGAACGAGCCCGCCTGACCCGGGCGATCGAGGACGCGGAGCGAGGAGAGCAGAGGTGACCACGGAGATCACCATCCGCGTGCAGGGACTGGAGAAGTCGTACAAGGACCTCGTGGTGTTGCGCGGCGTGGACTTCGACGTGGCGCGGGGCAGCATCCTCGCGCTGCTGGGCTCGAACGGGGCGGGGAAGACCACGGTGGTGAAGATCCTGTCCACGCTGCTCCAGGCCGACGCGGGGACGGCCTCCGTCGTGGGTTTCGATGTCGACACTCAGGCTGTGGACGTGCGGGAGTCCATCAGCCTCACCGGACAGTTCGCGGCCGTCGACGACATCCTCAGCGGGCGGGAGAACCTCGTGCTGGTCGCCCGGTTGCGGCACCTGAAGGACCCGGGCACGATCGCGGATGACCTGCTCGATCGCTTCTCGCTGACCGACGCGGCCGCGCGGAGGGTGTCGACGTACTCCGGTGGCATGCGCCGCCGCCTCGACATCGCGATGAGCCTCATCGGGAACCCGCCGGTCATCTTCCTGGACGAGCCGACGGCCGGGCTCGACCCCCAGGCGCGACTCGAGGTGTGGCGGACCGTCGAAGAACTCACCGAGCAGGGCACGACGGTGCTGCTCACGACCCAGTATCTCGACGAGGCCGAACAGCTCGCCGACCGGATCGCGATCCTCCATGGTGGTCGGATCATCGTGAACGGCACCCTCACCGAGCTCAAGGCGCTGCTCCCGCCCGCCACCGTCGAGTACGTCGAGAAACAGCCGACCCTCGAGGACGTCTTCCTCGCCCACGTCAGTGACGACGCCAAGGACGGCGACACCGGCAACGACCGCAGCGGCGCAGCCGACGAGTAAGGAACCACGATGACCGCGCACTTCTTCGGCGACACCGCCGTCCTGACGGGACGGTCCCTGCGGCACATCACGCGCAGCCTGGACACCATCATCACCACCGCGATCATGCCGATCGCCTTCATGTTGCTGTTCGTCTACGTGCTCGGCGGCGCCATCAACACAGGGTCGGACTCGTACGTGACCTACCTGCTGCCCGGCATCCTGCTCATCACGATCGCGTCGGGCATCTCCTACACGGCATACCGGCTCTTCATGGACCTGAAGAGCGGCATCTTCGAGCGATTCCAGTCCATGCCGATCGCCCGGTCCTCCGTGCTGTGGGCGCACGTGCTCACCTCGCTGGTCGCCAACCTGATCTCCCTCGTGGTCGTCGTGCTCGTCGCGCTGGCCATGGGCTTCCGCTCACCGGCGGGACTGCCGGCGTGGCTCGCGGTCGCCGGCATCCTGATCCTGTTCACCCTGGCGCTGACGTGGCTCGCCGTCATCCCCGGCCTGACCGCGAAGACCGTGGACGGGGCGGGCGCGTTCGCGTACCCGCTCATTCTCCTGCCGTTCATCAGCTCGGCATTCGTGCCCACCGACACCATGCCCGGCCCGGTACGCGTCTTCGCCGAGCACCAGCCGGTGACCTCCATCGTCAACACGATCCGCGACCTGCTCACGCGCCAGCCGGTCGGCACCGGCATCTGGATCGCCCTTGCCTGGTGCCTCGGGATCCTCGCCGTTGCGTACATCTTCGCCATGGCGACCTACCGCCACAGGACCTCCTAGGGGAGCGTCGGTCCGGCGGGCGGCCTCGAGCCGTCCGGTGATCTGCAGATCCCACAGCCTCTCGAGAACGTGTGGGTCGGGCGGGCAGGCGGTAGGAGCGCTCGGTGGTCCCCTTGACCTACCGAGCCCGGTGGCGCACTCGAGGGCGTTGGTCGACCACGCTCGCGAGTATGGCGCCTCTGAGCGCAACCTCCGCGTCGTCCCAGCTCAGAGCGTGGTGCGTGGTGAGTGACTCCCAGGACTCCGGTGCGAGCAACACGTCGAGCAACGCTGCGGCGATCGCGGCGTCGGTCCCGGGCCGCAATGCTCCGAGGGACGCGAGTTTCGTGGCCGCCGCTGTCGCTCCCGCGCGGTGGCGCGCCACGCCATCCGCGTGGACGGCCGCCAGCTCCGGCCCCGCGGAACCGGCCGAGCGAATGGCCGCGATCAGGTGGCCGGCTCGCTCGCTGAACCGACGCGTGATCGTGACCGCCAGCGTTGCCACCTCGACGGCATCGGTCGACGCGCTCAGCGCCGTCGCGAGTGGTCCCAGGTCTGCGACCTCGTCGATCCTGTCGTTGATGAGCTCGACGAGCCGGGTCTTCCTCCCGACGCTCGCATACACGGTCGGGACGGCCACGCCGGCCTCGGCTGCGACATCGCCGATCGAGGTGGCGCCGTACCCCCGTTCCGCGAACAGCTTCAGTGCGGCGTCGAGGATCAACCGTCGCGTGTCGGCCGCCTGCTGGGCACGTCTCCCGCCTGTCGGAGGTGTTGACATGTCACAAGGCTATCGGTATAGATTCCTTCTTGTCAGTATAGCCTACCCTTATTGAATGGAGTGTCCCTATGTCGACTGACACACTCGTCTCGGTTCACACCGACTCTTCGCTCGCCCGGGACCGCCTGACGGGCTGGTCCGCCATCACCTTCGCCGTCGTCGTCCTCGTCCAGAACGTGCTGCGGGCGTCAGTGGCGCCCCTCAACGGAGCACGGCTACCTGACGTCGTCGACTACTACTCGACGCACCGCGCGACCGAGACGCTGCTCTCCCTGACCTTCGTGGGGAGCGGGATCGCCCTGACGGTCTTCCTGGGCGGAGTCCTCCGGACCGCGGACGGCCCGACCAGCCGGTGGGCCTTCACCGGCGCAGTGGGCGGAATCGGAATCGTGGCCCTGTTCTCGACGGTCGTGGGGCTTGAGGCAGCGCTGGTCGGCGTCGCCGGTGCGGGCGATGACCGGGCCGTCGCCGCGCTCTGGGCCGCCCACAACGGCATCTTCGCCGTCCTCGACCTCTCGATCGCCGTCGCCCTCTATGGGCTGTCGCGCCACACCCTCGCCACCGGCGCCTCCCCGTCGGTGTTTCGGTGGCTGGCGCCGGCCGGGTCGGCACTGCTGCTCGTGGGTGCCGCCTGCGCTCCGCTGGTCGTTGACGGCAAGTCGCTGGTGCCCTTCGGTGTGGCAACAGTCGGCTTCCTGGTGTGGATGGGCTTCCTCCTCGCGACCGGCATCCGGCAACTCCGATAGTCGGAGCGGCGGACCTGGAGCCTGGCCGGTCGGAGTTGCCCGAGCCCGAGCCCGTAGCGGAGGTCGCGGCGGGACAGTGGCCATGAGCGGTGCCACCACGTGGAGCCGACCCACGTCACGGCACAGAACACGTTCCACAGTTTCGGGGCCGAACCACCGTGGAACACATCTTCGGGGACCCGAAGAATCCTTGCTGAAGGGAGAGCGGCCCGAGTCCGGGGACCGTCCGGACCTCCCCAGCCCTTCGGGGTGAGGATCCCCAACTCAGGCAGCAGCGCGTCACCCAACCTGCGTCACTTCGGCCGGAGAGGGCTACGTCCGATCGTCCGCGGCGGGACTGGCTCGCAACGTGGGACCGGACCTGCCGGTGTAGGCCACTGCGAGCCTGAACACGGCCCACAGCACACCGGTGACCGCGGTGGCGATCAGGGTCAGCACGAGGTCGGGGGCAAACAGGCGCAGCGTGCTCAGCGGGGTGCCGAACAGGTTCGACACCAGGCCGAGGAGGACCCACGCCGCGACCAGTGTGGTGAGCAGCGGGAACCACAGGCTGAACAGGCCGAAGATGCCCGACGTGGACTTGGCGCGAACCGCGCTGCGGCGCAGCCAGGCCCAGACCATGCTGAGGAGGTAGACGATGGGCAGGGCCACCAGGCCGATGAACAGGGCCTTCCGGGACCACCCGGACCCGTCGGCGTCGTCGTCGAGGCCGAGCGCCCGGTCGGCGATGCCGACGCGGAGGTGGCCCGTCTCCGCGAAGCCGAACCCACTGCCGCCGTTGACGAGCACGACAGCCGCCTTCTTCTGCGCGGGGACCATCATCGCGAGGGTTTCCACGCCGGGGCTGGACCCGTCATGCCACACCGCCCCGGTGCCGGGATCGAGCTTCCAGCCCAAGCCGTAGGACGGCGACACCTCGCTGGCCGGACGCATCATCAGCGCCTTGCCCTGCGCGCTCAGCACGTCGTCCTGGCCGTTCATCATCATCTGCAGGTAGCGCGCCAGGTCGCTGGCGCTGGCCACGATCCCCCCCTGCGGAGCCGTCGCCCGGTCGGTCGTGGTGTCGGGCAGCGGCCGCTTGGTGCCGAACCACGGCAAGTGCCCGGTCGCCATGCCCTCATGGACCTCGCCGTCGGCGACGAAGCTGTGCCCCATCCCGACCGGCTCGAGGATGTGCTGTGCGACGTAGGCCTGGAACTCCTGCCCGCTCACGACCTCGACCACCCGGCCAAGAATCTCGTAGTTCGCGTTCGAGTACTCCCACTGCGTGCCGGGCGCACCCGCCGGCGTGACCGCCGCGAGCTGTGCCACCCCGCGCGCGAGCTCATCCCCCGCGCCGGTCGGGTCCGGCTGCGCGGCGTTGCCCTGCTCCGTGGAGAAGCCGCTCGTGTGGCTCAGCAGCTGACCGATGGTGATGACCCCGGCAGGCCGGCCCGAGAACACGTCGAGATAGCGCGAGACCTCGCTGTCCAGGTCGATCTCGCCCGCCTCGACCAGCTGCATGACCGACAGTGCCGTGAAGCTCTTGGAGATCGAGCCGATCACGAACGGGGTGTCCGGCGTGACCGCCACCCCGCCTCCGAGCCTCACCACGCCCCGCGCACCCGCCGCCGTGATCCCGCCGCCGTCCACCACGGCGTAGGCCAGGCCGGGTACGCCGGAAGCAGGCATCTCGCGGTCGATGAACGCGTCGATCGATCCCTCCGGCCCACTCGCGGGAAGGACGGCACCGACACCAAGCGCGAGAACCGCCAGAAGTGTCCGCACCGAATCATCTCCAGGCTCATGTTGCCTTCACGGACAGTGAGTTGAGCACGCCCGCCCGGCCCGAGCACCACCGTCGCCGCGCCTCGGACCCTGTTCGGCGACGCCCCGCCAGACTCTCCCAGGACGCTCAGGATGGTCAAGCGACCGCCGGGGCGCACGACGACGAGCAGCACGTGGGGGTGTCGACAGTTGTTCTCCTTACCGGATCGCGACTTCCGCCACAGGGCCGAGCGGCGGTTCCGTTCAGCCGCGATCTGGCCCTCCCGCTTCACGGCCTCCGGTGCGAGCCGAATGGTCGGGTCGCTGATGCCTGGCGAAGCGACGCGGACGTCGCTGATCTTGAAGATGTCGGAGCGTGGTTGATGACCTAGGCGCGGACCCGACCTTGCTTGGTACCGGTCGATCGCAGGATCGACGATTGAGGCGCGCCGTCGTCCGGATCACCCCTGAGGCGGACAGGGAGGCCGAGCCATGCGTACGGATGTCCTTTCGGGCATAGATGGGGGTCCCAGGGGTTGACAACACAGGCATACGGGTCTAGAAAGACTGATAACAAAATTCCTGTGAGCCCGAACAGACACCGGTGTCGAGGGAGCAGCGATGTACGCGACAGAACGTCAGCAGGGCATCCTCAGCCGAGCCCGGGAGGACGGGCGCGTCGAGGTCAAGCAGCTGGCCGAGCAGCTCGACGTCACTCCTGAGACCATCCGGCGGGACCTGACGGCGCTGGATCGCCTGGGCGTGCTTCGGCGCGTGCACGGCGGTGCGATTCCGGTTGAGCGGCTTGGCATCGAGCGGGCTGTCTCCGAGCGCGAGGAGCGGCTCACCAGTGAGAAGGACCGGATCGCCAAGACCGCGCTCGACGCCCTGCCCGACGGCGGCTCGATCATCATCGATGCCGGGACAACGACGGTACGCGTCGCCCGGATGCTGCCCACCGACCGGGAGCTGATGGTCGTCACCCACTCCCTTCCCGTGGCGAACCTGGTGGCTGCGCTGCCCAACGTCACGGTGTATCTGCTCGGCGGCATCGTCCGGGCCCGCACGCTGGCCGCTGTCGGCGACTGGACCCGCGCCAACCTCGCCAGCGTCTTCGTCGACGTGGCCTTCCTCGGCACCAACGGGATCACGGCCGAGCATGGCCTTACGACACCTGACATCGGTGAGGCGGCCGTCAAGCGGGCGCTGGTCGGGTCGGCGCGGCGCACCGTCGTGCTGGCGGACCACACCAAGTTCGGCCGGGAGGACTTCGCGCACATCTGCTCCCTGCATGACATCGACACCGTGATCAGCGACACCAGCCTCGCCGACGAGATGGTGGAGGAGATCGAGGACGCCGGGCCCGTGGTGGTGCGCGCATGACTGTCGCCACCTTCCCGGCCCGTCGTCGCGGCCCGTTGGCGGCCGACGACGAGAAGCCCCCGGCCCTGCGCCAGCTCACCCACAGCGTGTCCGAAGCGGTTCGCGGACAGGCACCATCCACCCTCGAAGGAGAATCATGAAGGTCGCTCGCTTCTATGCCCCTGGGGACATCCGACTGGAAGACGCGCCTGAGCCCACCGCGAATGCGGGCGAGCTCAAGATCCGCGTTCGCGCCTGCTCCACCTGCGGGACGGACGTGAAGATCTCCAAGGCCGGCCATCTGCGCATCGTCCCGCCGAGGGTGATGGGGCACGAGATCGCCGGCGAGGTCGTCGAGGTCGGGTCGGGCGTGACCGGCTGGGCGCCCGGGGACCGTGTGCAGATCATCGCCGCGATCCCGTGCGGCACCTGTCCGGACTGTGTGAGGGGACGCATGACGGTGTGCCCGAACCAGGTCTCGATGGGCTACGACTTCGACGGTGGTTTCGCCGAGTACATGGTCGTGCCGGCCGTCGTTCTGGCGGTGGACGGCGTCAACCGGATCCCTGAGGGTGTCAGCTTCGCCGAGGCCTCCGTCGCGGAGCCGTTCGCCTGCGCCATCAACGCACAGGAGCTGGTGGACGTCCATGAGGGCGACGACGTCGTCGTCGTCGGCTCCGGGCCGATCGGGTGCCTGCACGTTCGGCTGGCGCGCGCTCGTGGGGCCGCTCGGGTGTTCCTCGTCGAGCTCAGTCGGCAGCGGCTGGACATGTCGGCGGCGGTCGTCAACCCGGACGCCGCCATCTGTGCAGACGAGGTGGACACCGTCGAGACGGTGCTCGCGCTGACCGACGGCCGCGGCCCCGACGTGGTCATCACGGCCGCCGCCTCAGGTGCCGCGCAGGAGCAGGCCGTCGCGATGGTGGCACCCGGTGGCCGGATCAGCTTCTTCGGCGGGCTGCCGAAGGACAAGCCGGTCATCGCCCTGGACTCGAACATCGTCCACTACCGCGAGCTGATGATCATGGGCGCCAACGGATCGAGCCCCGACCACAACAAGCGCGCCCTGGCGATGATCGCCGACGGCAGCGTTCCCGTCGCGGACCTCATCACCCACAAGCTGCCACTGGACCAGGTGCTCGACGGCATCGGCGTCGTGTCCAGGGGCGAGGGCATCAAGGTCACCATCGAGCCCTGATCTCCCTCATGGGGTGCGGTCGACCCATCCGAGGCCGCACGGACGTAGTGCATACCAGTCACCGAAGAAGTTCTGGCAACACTGGCCGGCGAGTCGGCATCGGCCCGCCGAAGAGAGAGTGAGTCACCGATGACCACGATATCCACAGACCCCCCCAAACGATCGGGGGGCAAGACCGCCCAGATGCACATCCAGCGCTTCGGGGCCTTCCTCACCGGCATGATCATGCCGAACCTCCCGGCGTTCATCGCCTGGGGCCTGATCACCTCCCTGTTCATCGCCAAGGGCTGGGCGCCGAACGGTATCCTCGGTGGCTTCGGCAACGCGGATGCCGCCGGCGCATGGCAGGGTGCGGCCACCGCTCTGGCGAAGGCCGACAGCGGCGCCACGTTCAGCCAGTACCTCGGTCTTGTCGGCCCGATGATCGTCTACCTGCTGCCGCTGCTCATCGCGAACCAGGGCGGCCGGATGGTCTACGGCGAGCGCGGTGGCGTTGTCGCCTCGATCGCCACCATGGGCGTCATCGTCGGCAGCACGATCCCCATGTTCCTCGGCGCCATGGTCGTCGGCCCGCTCGCCGGGTGGCTCATGAAGAAGATCGACGCCATCTGGGACGGGAAGATCAAGCCCGGCTTCGAGATGCTCGTCAACATGTACGCGGCCGGAATCCTCGGCATGGGGTTGGCGATCGTGGCGTTCTTCGGGATCGCGCCCTTCGTGACGAACGTCAGCTCCTGGCTCGGTTCCGGCGTGTCGTCGCTCGCCGACGCCAACCTCCTCCCGCTGATGAGCGTCATCGTCGAGCCCGCGAAGGTGTTGTTCCTCAACAACGCGATCGGTAACGGCACCCTCGTCCCGCTCGGGATCCAGCAGACCATCGACACGGGTCACTCGCTGCTGTTCCTCGTCGAGGCGAACCCCGGCCCCGGCTTCGGCCTGCTGCTGGCGTTCACGCTCTTCGGTGTCGGGACCGCTCGGGCCTCCGCGCCGGGCGCCATCATCATCCAGTTCATCGGCGGGATCCACGAGGTCTACTTCCCCTTCGTGCTCATGAAGCCCGTCCTCATCGTCGGCATGATCGCCGGTGGCATGACCGGTGTCGCGACCAACGCCCTGTTCAACAGCGGGCTGAGGGCCCCGGCGGCGCCGGGCAGTATCATCGCCGTGCTCGCGCAGACGCCGCGAGGCAGCTACGTCGGTGTCATCCTCTCGGTCGTGCTCTCGGCCACGGTGACGTTCCTCATCTCCGCGGTGATCCTGCGGGCCTCGCGCAGGCGGGACCTCGAGGCCGACGGCGGCGACCTCGCCGCGGCCATCGCTCAGACCGAGGCGAACAAGGGCAAGAGCAGCGCCGCCCTCGGGGCGCTCAGCGGGCAGGCTCCGGCAACCGCCACCGCGGACGCAGGCTCCGGCACGGCGACGGCGGTCCTCGACCGGCGGCCCATGCACACCATCGTGTTCGCGTGCGACGCCGGAATGGGGTCGAGCGCGATGGGCGCCAGTGTCCTGCGCAGCAAGCTCAAGAAGGCGGGCGTCACCGACGTGACCGTCGTCAACCAGGCCGTTGCCAGCCTCAAGGACGACGCAGACCTGGTGATCAGCCAGCGTGAGCTGACCGACCGGGCGAGGCACCAGGCGCCGAACTCGGTCCATGTCTCGGTCGACAACTTCATGAACAGCCCCGTCTACGACAGCGTCGTGGCCGACGTGGTCGCCAGCCAGAAGTCCGGGGAGTCCCCTGATGAGTGAGATCCTCACGCGCGACCTCATCGTCGCTGCAGGAACAGCACGGACGAAGGAGGAGGCGATCCGGGAGGCGGGCAACCTGCTCGTCGCGGCGGGCGCCGTTGAGCCCGAGTATGTCGATGCCATGGAGGAGCGCGAGCGATCGATCTCCACCTATATGGGCAGCTACCTCGCCATCCCCCACGGGACCAACGAGTCCAAGAAGGACATCAAGCACTCCGCGGTGTCCCTGGTCCGGTACGAGAGCCCGATCGACTGGGGCGGTGGCGAGGTCCGCATCGTCGTGGGGATCTCCGGGCTCAACGACGAGCACCTGGACATCCTCTCCAAGATCGCCGTCATCTTCTCGGACGCCGAGCAGGCACAGCAGATGCTCGACGCAACGAGCGTCGACGAGCTGTACGGCGTCCTGGAGGCGGTGAACACCGACTGACCTGTTGCGCGCTCCTGCCTCAACCGCCCCCCCAAAGAACGACCTTGGGGGGGCGGTCGAGGTCCGTGGGCCTCAGCGGTGCGGCACGAGAGCGGCGCTCGTCATCGTCGTCCGCGCCAGGCTCGTCCGCGCCAGGCTCATCGGACAGCCGGCCGCACCCGCAGCACCGTCCTCCCTCATGTCGCGGCAGGCGTCGGGTTTGCACCCGATGTGGAAGGACGGCCAGTTCTTTGCGGCCCTCTGATGCCCGCACCGGCGTGGGTGGGCGGAACCTACTGGCACGGCAGCCGGCACGCCCCACCGAGCCGCGTGGTCGTCCCCCTGCTGAGCCAGGTCGAACGCGCCCGAGTCCGCGTGCCACGGCGCCCTCAACGAAGAGGACTTGGACGATGACAGAGACCACCTCGCCGCCGACCTCGTCGCGGGTCAGCATGGACGGCATCCCCTGGACCAGGCCGCACCTCCTCGCGGCCGTCTGCACCCTGGGTGGGACCACCCTGGACGACTACATCCTCGGACTCTCGGGCGCGGCCGTCTCCGGCGCCGAGAAGGAGATGACCTTCGGGGCGCTCAGCGCCGGGCCGATCGGCGCCAGCGCCCTGATCGGCATCTTCATCGGCGGCGTGCTCTTCGGCCAGGCTGCCGACCGCTGGGGCAGGCGGCCGGTGTTCCAGTGGAACCTCGTGGCCTTCGTCATCTTCTCGGTGGCCCAGCTGTTCACCGTGGGTGTCGCCGAGCTCATGCCTGAGCGCGCGGTTCCTCGGCGTCTCATCCAGGTGGGCGCGGGCGCACCTCCCACCTTCTGTATGCGCCTGCGCGCCACACGACGTCGGGCGGACTGCCGGAGTCTCCGCTGTGGGCGCGCACTGCCGTGGCTGAGCAACTCCGCCCGAGGCGTGGGCCGGTGCACTGGGGGTGCGGAGGAGCTCTTCTAGACTCACCGGCGTGAGCATCCCAGGCTTCGGGCCGAGCCATCCCGACACGGCGGAGACGGCCGACGCCGCAGCCGAGGCCGCCGTCGACCTGGCGGTCGCGCTGGTCCGGCTCGACACGGTCAACCCCGGGCTGGTCGAGGGCGCCGCCGGCGAGTGGGCCGCGGTCGACCTGCTTGCCGGCCGGCTCACGGCGGCCGGGTTCGCCTGCGAGGTCGTTCCGGCCCGCGACGCCGTCGAGCGGCCCAGCCTGGTCGCCACCCACGGCGACCTCGGATCGGGACGCAGCCACCTCCTCCTCAACGGCCACCTCGACACCGTCGGCGTCGACGGGATGGCCGAGCCGTTCGCCGCCCGCATCGAGGGGGACCGCCGCACCGGACGGCTCCACGGCCGGGGCGCCTGCGACATGAAGGCCGGGGTGGCCGCGATGGTCGCCGCCGCCGAGGCCGCCGCGGCGGCCGACCCGGCGGCCCCCGTCACGCTCGCCCTCGTCGCCGACGAGGAGGACGCGAGCCTCGGCACCGAGGCGGTGATCGCCCACCTCGCGGCCCGCGGCACACTGCCCGACGTCTGTCTCGTCGGCGAGCCCACCTGGCTCGGCCTCGCCGTCGCACACCGGGGCTTCGTCGTCGTCGATGTCGAGCTGCGCGGCCTGGCCGCCCACTCCTCCCGCCCCCACGAGGGGGTCAACGCGGTCACCCACCTCGGCCGGCTCCTGGCGGCCGTCGAAGCACGCGGGCACGAGCTCGAGGGGCGAGTCTCACATCCGCTGCTCGGGAACGGCTCGCTCATGGCCACCGTCGCCGGCGGTGGCGCAGCACCCTTCTCGCTGGCGGCCGCGGCCTACGCCGTCATCGAGCGGCGCACCCTCCCCGGCGAGCGGACGGCCGACATCGTGACCGAGGTCGAGGACCTCGTCGCCGCCCTGCGCGCCGCCGACCCCACGGTCGACGCGAGCTGTCGGGCGCGGGTCGCCCGCGATGCGTGGGAGCAGGACGCCTCGCCGGCCTCGGCGACGCTGGCGAGCGTCCTTGCCGAGGAGCTCGTCGCCGCGGGTGCGTTGCCGCCGCAACGCGTCGGAGCGCCCTACTGGATGGAGTCGGCCCTCTGGCAGGGGGCCGGCATCCCCGCCGTCGTCTGCGGCCCGGCCGGGGGCGGGCTGCACGGCGACGTCGAGTGGGTGGAGCTCGCCCAGGTCAGGGCGTATGCCGCGGCCCTCGCCGCGACCATCCCGCGCCTCGGCTGACCCGGCGTCCCCGCTCGGTCAGTCGGCCGGCGTCGTTGACGGCGGTGCGCAGGCGCCGTCGGCCGGGTCGCGTCCGCCGCCCCAGACCTCGCAGCTCACCGCATACGCCGGGGTGAGCTGCCCGGCCAGGGCGAGGTACCGCTGCGCCTCCTCGGGCCGGTCGGTCATCTCAAGGGTCCTGCCGAGCATGTGCAGCGCGTCGGCGTCCAGCGGGTCGGCGTCGACCAGACCCCGCAGGAGTCCCTCGGCGGCCGTGAAGGACCCCGAGCCGAAGTGGGCCAGGGCCAGCAGCCGGAGGATCGCGTGCTCATGCGGCAGCTGACCAGCCGCCCGCTCGAGCAGCGGCACGGCTGCCGAAGCCGCTCGCTCCTCGAGGAGGCGCTCGGCGGAGCGGTACAGGTCGTACGCGTCCGTCTCCACGCGGCCACGGTACCAACGGGACGTGGCGACCGTGCGGGTCGGGCGCGACGGCACCACCCGGACGGTCGCCGTCGCGGTCAGGCGATGTCGAACCGGTCGAGGTTCATGACCTTGTCCCAGGCGGCGACGAAGTCGTGCACGAGCTTCTCCTTCGCGTCGCTGCTCGCATAGACCTCGGACAGGGCCCGGAGCTGGGAGTTCGAGCCGAAGACGAGGTCGGCGCGGGTCGCGGTCCAAGTCACCGCCCCCGTGCTGACGTCGCGGCCCTCGAACAGCTCCTCGCCCTCGGAGACCGGAGCCCACGAGGTGTTCGCGTCGAGGAGGGCGACGAAGAAGTCGTTCGTCAGGGCGCCCGGCTGCCGGGTGAAGACCCCGTGCGACGACTGCTGGGCATTCGCGCCGAGGACCCGCATGCCGCCCACGAGGACCGTCATCTCGGGCGCGGTCAGGGTGAGGAGCCGCGCGCGCTCCACGAGGAGCTGCTCGGTGGGCCGCCCGTCGCCCTTGCCGAGGTAGTTGCGGAACCCGTCGGTGGTCGGCTCCAGCACGGCGAAGGACTCGACGTCGGTCATCTCCTGGGAGGCGTCCGTGCGGCCCGGCGTGAAGGGAACGACGACGTCGAACCCGGCGCTCTTCGCGGCCCGCTCGACGGCTGCACAGCCGCCGAGGACGATCGTGTCGGCCAGCGAGATCTGGACGCCCCCGGCGTGGGCGGCGTTGAAGTCCCGCTGGACGCGCTCGAGCGTGGTGAGGACCTTCGCCAGCTGGGCGGGGTCGTTGACGTCCCACTGGTTCTGCGGGGCAAGCCGGATGCGGGCGCCGTTGGCGCCGCCCCGCTTGTCCGTGCCGCGGAACGTCGACGCCGACGCCCAGGCGGTCGCGACGAGCTCGGCGACCTGCAGTCCGGAGCCGAGGATCGTCTCCTTGAGTGCGGCGACGTCCTCGGCGCCGACGAGCTCGTGGGTGACCGGGGGAACCGGGTCCTGCCAGAGCTGCGGCTCGGCCGGGACCCACGGGCCGAGGTAGCGCGAGACCGGGCCCATGTCGCGGTGGGTCAGCTTGAACCAGGCCTTGGCGAACGCCGTGGCGAGCTCCTGCGGGTTCTCGTAGAAGCGGCGGGCGATCCGCTCATAGGCGGGGTCCACCCGCAGGGCGAGGTCCGTCGTCAGCATCATCGGCGCGTGGCGCTTGGCCGGGTCATGGGCGTCCGGGACGAGGTCGGCCGCGGCCGGGTCGGTCGGCTTCCACTGAGTCGCCCCGGCCGGGCTCTTGGTCTGTTCCCACTCGAAGCTGAACAGCGTCTCGAAGAAGCTGTTGTCCCACGCGGTCGGCGTGGGCGTCCAGGCGCCCTCCAGGCCGCTGGTGATGGCGTCGCCGCCGACGCCCGTCCCGTGGCTGCTCTTCCAGCCCAGCCCCATCTCCTCGAGGGGGGCCGCCTCGGGCTCCGGCCCCACCGTCGCCGCGTCGCCGGCGCCGTGGGTCTTGCCGAACGTGTGGCCACCGGCGATGAGGGCGACCGTCTCCTCGTCGTTCATCGCCATCCGGCGGAAGGTCTCCCGGATGTCGGTGGCGGCGGCGAGCGCGTCCGGGTTGCCGTTCGGGCCCTCCGGGTTGACGTAGATGAGTCCCATCTGGACGGCCGCCAGCGGGTTCGCAAGGTCGCGCTCGCCGCTGTAGCGCTCGTCATCGAGCCAGGTGTCCTCCGTGCCCCAGTCGACCTGCTCGGGCTCCCAGACGTCCTCGCGCCCGCCGCCGAAGCCGAAGGTCTCGAACCCCATCGACTCCAGGGCGCAGTTGCCGGCGAAGACGAGCAGGTCGGCCCACGAGATCCTCGTGCCGTACTTCTGCTTGACCGGCCACAGCAGCCGACGCGCCTTGTCGAGGTTCGCGTTGTCCGGCCAGCTGTTCAGGGGAGCGAAGCGCTGCTCGCCGGACCCGGCGCCGCCACGTCCGTCGCTGATCCGGTAGGTGCCCGCGCTGTGCCAGGCCATCCGGATGAAGAGCGGCCCGTAGTGGCCGTAGTCGGCCGGCCACCAGGCCTGCGAGGTCGTCATCACCGCCTCGACGTCGGCCTTGAGGGCCGTCAGGTCGAGGTCCGCGAACCGAGCGGCATAGCTGAAGTCGGCGCCCAGCGGGTCGGCCGTCGGCGGGTTCTGGTGCAGGACGGTCAGGTCCAGCTGGTTGGGCCACCAGTCCCGGTTCGACCTGGCTCGCGACGTGCGCCCGGGGGTTCCGCTCGGCGCCGGGCTGTTCTCGTTCTCCATGGTGCTCTCCTCGGTCTAGGAAGCGGCGCCGGTCCCGGACGGCTGGGTGGGACCGGTCGGATCGGTCGTTCTGGTCAGGTATCCGTCGTTGAGGAACCGGCCGAGATGGAACAGGCGGGGCAATGGCCCCAGTAGACGACCTCGGCCTCGTCGATGGCGTAGCCGCGGTCGTCGGACGCGGTCAGGCAGGGCGTGTCGCCGACGGCACAGTCGACGTCGACGATCTCGCCGCAGGACCGGCAGACGAGGTGGTGATGGTTGTCTCCGACCCGCCTCTCGTATCGGGCCACGGAGCCGGCCGGCTCGATGCGCCGCAGCAGGCCCGCGGTGGTGAGCGCCTGCAACACGTCGTAGACCGCCTGCTTGGAGACCTCGCCGAGGTTGGCGCGAACGGCGCGGAAGATGGAGTCGGTGTCCGCGTGGGGATGCTCGTGCACCGCGTCCAGCACCGCCACCCGCGGGCGGGTCACCCGCAGAGCGGCCCCGCGCAGCAGGGGCTCGGCGTCGAACGTGGCAGGCACCGTTCGAGTGTGGATCAATATCTGGATTCAGTCAAGAAAACCGTCGGACCCGGCCGACCGTGCCGGACGGGGAACCGGTCCGGGGCCACGTCCCTCCTGGTGGTCAGGGTCGGGTGTGACAATCCTCGCGTGCGTGGCCGGCCCGCCCGCCGCACCCTGGCCGTCCACGAAGGGGAAACGACATGCTGGTACGGCACGAAGCCGCTCGGCGGCACCTCCTGGCCGGGTTGGCCGCCTGGCTTTCGGTCGGGATCCTGTCGGCGTGTGGCGTGGTCTCGGGCCCGGATGCTCCTGCGGCCACCGCGCCCCCGCCATCGGCGTCGACGAGCCCGGCGGCCACCACGTCAGCCGACACTCCCTCAACCGCCGGCCCCGGCGCCGCGCGGCCCTGCGGGTATGCCGCCGTCGGGCGCTACCGCCACGTGGTCTGGGTATGGATGGAGAACAAGGACTACGGGGCCGTGCTCGGCTCCTCCGCGGCCCCCTTCGAGAACGCCCTGTCCGGTCGCTGCGGCGTGGCGGTCAACTACCACGGCGTCGCTCATCCGTCGCTGCCGAACTACCTCGCCGCCACCGGGGGGTCGACCTTCGGCGTGGCCGACGACGCGGCTCCTGCCCTGCACCCGGTCGCCGGGCCGTCGCTGTTCGGGCAGGTCGAGGCCGCGGGTCTCACCTGGCGCTCCTACGAGGAGTCCATGCCGTCGCCGTGCCTGCTCGCCAACTCCGGGATGTATGCCGTCCGCCACAACCCGGCGGCCTACTTCACCGACCTTCGTGCCGCATGCCAGCACAGCGATGTCGGTCTCGAGGCGCTGCCCCGGGACATTGCGGCCGGGGCGCTCCCGGCCTTCGCCCTCATCACCCCGAACCTCTGCCACGACACCCACAACTGCTCGGTGGCGGCCGGCGACGCGTGGCTACGCACCTGGCTGACCGCCCTTCTCGATGGGCCGAACTACCGGTCCGGCGACACGCTCGTGGTGCTCACCTGGGATGAGGCCGAAGGGGGTGGGTCAACCGTGCCGGCCATCGTCGTGGCGCCGTCGGTGTCGCCCGGGACGGTGGCGCAGGGTCGGTTCGACCACTACTCGCTGTTGCGGACGACCGAGGACCTGCTGCGCCTGGCTCCGCTGGGTCAGGCGGCCTCGGCGTCGTCCATGGCCTCGGCGTTCGGGCTGTAGGCGGCACCGACGTCACGCCTCCCGGTACCACTCCCCGCAGGCCAGCCGCCGCACCGGGACCAGCGCGAGCAGAGCCGCGACGGACGCGCCGAGGAACACCGGGGGATAGCCCAGGCTCCCCACGAGGACCCCGGTCAGCAGCGGCAGCAGCGCCGAGGCGATGTTCGCGGCGCCGAACACGCCGGCATACAGGGCCCGACGTCCGTCGGGGGAGATCTGGACGAGCACCCCGTCGATGCTGATCTTCTGGGCGGAGATGATCGCCCCGGTCACGAGGTAGAGCGCCGCGTAGGCGCCGAGGGGCGCGCCGGCCGCCACGACGAGGGCGGCGGGGAAGAGCAGGGCGTTGAGGACGAGCTGGACGACGAGGAGGAGGCGGTAGCCACCACGGCGGATGAGTCGGGTCCACAGGGGGGCGGCCAGCAGCATGCCGCCGATCTGGATGAGGACGAACGTCCCCACGGTGGCGGCGGAGAGCCGGTAGGTCCGGTGTGCCAGCGCGGTCACGAGGGGGATCGAGGTGTACCCGAGGGCGAGGAGGTTCATCGCGAAGATGAGGGCTCGCAGGTTCGCGTCCTCCCGGAGGATGGTCGGTGCCTGCCGGAGAGCGGCGACCATGCCCGCCCGGTGCCGCACCCGAGCAGCACCGTCGGGGGGTGGGCCGCTGGGTGTCTCGTGGAGCACCCAGAAGCCGGCCGAGGCCATGAGGAGGAAGACCGAGGCCATGGCGAAGAGCAGCACGTACCCGTCGGGGAAGGCGGCGGCGCCGAGGAGGAAGCGGGTGACGACCGCTGACACGAGCAGGCCCAGGGTGGTGATGACCTGTCGCCGGACGAAGAAGACCCGCCGTCGTTCCGAGCGCACGAGGTTACCCACGAGCTCGGTGTAGGAGACGCCGGCAAAGGCTCCGCTCAGGGCGAAGACGGTCATCGCGGCGAAGACGGCGGGGATGATGTCGGAGCCCGTCCCGAGCGTGGCGATGGCCATGGCCCCCGCCGCGAGCGCGAGAACCCGCAGGTTGATGCCGAGCAGGAGGTAGGGCTTCTTCCGCTTCCGGGTGTGGAGGAAGCTCGCGAAGACGAGCTGTGCGACCAGCGGCAGGCCGATCATGATCGCCGTCAGCACCCCGACCGTCGCCGCGGTGCCGCCGGCCTCGATGACGAGGGCCGGCATGACGGTGTTCACCTCGGTGAAGCTCGTCGTCACGGCGAGGAAGAAGGCGTGCCAGTAGAAGGCGCTCCGGGGGTCCACTCGCACGTGCTCACGATACGGCCGGGGGGTCTCGCCGCGCGGCGGGATGGCCGCGCCCCACGGGGGCTACGTGGCCGGGGTGGCCACCCGAGCGGCGACCCGGGCGACAGCACGGACCGAGGCTGTGGTGCACAGGCTCCACGTGCCGACGAGCACACCGAGGGCGACCCAGCTGACGGCGGTCGCCACGGACGACCCGGTCGCGTTGCCGAGGAGGAGCGCGCCGAGGGAGATGGTGCCCACGGGGAAGGTCAGCGCCCACCAGCCGGGCGTGAACGGCATACCGGCCCGGAACCCGCGGGCGGTCACGACGACGGCGAAGGCGACCAGCGGAGCGCCGAGGGCCAACATGGCCGTGCCGTAGACGGACGCCGACGTCTGGGCTGCCTGCGCGCCCGAGGGGCTGAGGAACTCGGTGCCGTGGGCGACGATCGCCTGGGCGGCGGCGGTGGACTGGCCGACGATGCCGAGCGGGATCCACGCCGACGCCGAGGCGGCGACCGGGATGGGGGAGATGCGCCAGTGGTGGTGGTAGGCGAGGGCGAAGACGAGCAGGCCGAGGGTGAGGGCGACGAAGAAGCAGCCCAGCGTGGCGAGCAGCAGCGCGAAGCGGCCCGCGGCGGAACCGACGTGCGGGACGAGGGCCGCGCCAGTCGTGGCGGAGACCATCGGAGGGACGATGGGCAGCCCCCAGACCGGACTCGGCAGGCCGGCCCGGCGGCGCAGCAGGACGGCCGCGAAGCCGAAGGCGGTCGCCAGCCCGAGGGCCGTGCCCACGGCCCAGAGCACGGCGTCGAGGATGACGGCGGGACCGGCGGCCGCGGGAGCCACCGACGGCAGCACGGCCAGCGTGGCCGCGCCCACCGCGAGCAGGCCCATCGATACGGTGCCCCACAGCGGAAGGGTCGCTGTGTCGGTCAGGGTCGACGTGAGCGCCGCCCGGTCCGCGGCGATCCGCCTTGCGTACGCCGCGGACAGGCCGACCAGCACGACCCAGCCGATGGCGAGCACGCCGACCGCGAGCGGGTGCAGGACGGCGCTTCGGCCGGAGTGGAGCTGGAGCAGGGTCGACAGGATGCCGGTGCCCATCGCCGCCGGGTACCACGCCGGTCCGGCGGGGGGCAGCGACGGCCCGGGTGCGGGAGTGGGTCGGTGGACGGTGGCGGGGTGTGCCGTGGTGGCTTCGGTGACGGTCGTCATGCCTCCATCGTCTCCGGGGAGGAGCAGCCTCGGTAGAGGGCGATCCGCTGTGGCGACACAGGACCAACCTGTGAGTCGGGTGGCGTATGCCGTGCCTCAGGACCGCCCCGCGGCGCCCGCTCCGATCAGGCCGAGGATGTCGCGGACCGGACCCTCGGCAGGCCGCCGGCCCCCCAGCCAGACGGCGGTGAAGACCCGATGCAGGTCGATCCCGGTCGTCTTGAGCTCCACGAGGTCGCCCATCTCGAGGTCGCGTGCGGCGGCCCGGCGGCTGACGAAGGCCGGAGGGCCGCCGGCGGCCACCGAGGAGAGCAGCGCCGCGGTCGTCTCGAGCTCGGACTCGGGCGGAGCCGGCTCCGCCCCGGCGCTCTCGAGCGCCCGCTCCCAGACCGTGCGGGTCCCGGAACCCTGCTCGCGGCTGGTCAGCGGTCGGCGGGCGATCGCGGCGGCGTCAAGGGGTGTCCGGCGCCGGGACCAGGCATCGTCCGGGGCTGCGACGAGCACGAGCTCGTCGACGCCGACGACCATCGAGCCGAGACCGCGCAGGTCGATCGGGCCCTCGACGAAGCCGACGTCGGCCCGGCCGGCCCGGACGGCCGTGATGACCGCCTCCGAGTTGGTGGCGTGCAGCCGCACGTTGATCTCGCGCTCCCGGCGCAGCCGGACCAGAACCCGGGGGAGGAGGGACTCGGCCACCGTCATGCTGGCATAGACCCGTACCCGGCGAGCCCGGCCCTGGCGCAGGGTGTGCAGCGCAGTCTCGACCTCCGCCGCCCGGGCGAGAAGATCGGCGGACCACTCGACGAGCAGCAGCCCGGACGGGGTGAGGGCGGAGCCGCCGGGGCTGCGGGTGACGAGATCGAGGCCGGCCGTCGCCTCGAGGGCTCGCAGCCTCTCCGAGGCCGACTGCTGGGTCATGCCGGCCGCTCGGCCGGCCGCACCGATGCTGCCGAGCCGCGCGATGTCGGTCAGCAGCCGCAACGACTCCAGGTCGGGAAGCACGCGACAAGGGTAGGGCCCGCCGGGTGCTGGCGGTCGTCGGCACCCGGCGGGCTCTCACCGCTGCGGTCAGCCCGTGACGTCCAGCTCGGCATACATGCCGTGCGCGTAGTGGCCGGGCAGGTTGCAGACGAGCTCGTAGTGGCCGGGCGCCAGGTCGAGGGTGACCCAGCCGTCGCTCCCGGCGGCGATCCCGTCGCCCTCACCTGCGGCGCAGGTGTTGGACGCCTCGCCGAGGCTGCCGTCCTCGCTGACGGCGCCGTCCGAGCCGATGGCACGCTGGCCGGGCTGGGCTCCGTCGGCCAGCGGAAGGACGACGAGCTCGTGGGTGAGCGCACCGTCGTTGGCGACCCTGAGCGAGACGGTGCCGGAGGGGACGCTGGTCGGGCTCACCTGGACCGACATCATCGCGCCCATGCCCGCAAAGCCGTTGTCGTCGGTCCAGCCGCCCATCATGCCGCGCCCGGTGCGGTCGCCCATCCGGCCGCCGTAGCCTCCCATGGCCCCGCCCATGTCGGTGAGGGCGACGTCGACGACGCTGCCCGACAGGCTGGGGACGGCACACGTCGAGGTGGTGTCGGTGGGGGCATAGGGACCGCCGTAGGCCCCGTACCCGACCATGGCGGTGCCTGAGCCGAACCCGCCGGTCGCGGCGGCGACGGCCATCGTCGAGCCGGTGGCGAGGACGACGGCCGCTGCCGCGGACGCGAGGACCACGCTGGTGTTGGTCCGCACCGCCCTCACTGCCCCAGGAGAACGTCGCGGCGGCGCCGGTAGTCCTCCTCGGTGAGGTCGCCGCCCGCGTACCGCTCGTCGAGCATCCGCAGGGCGGTGGGGCTGCCTGGCGAGAGGGGCCGCTGCTCGGAGCCGGCCGCCTGCTGGCGACCCTGGCCGACCCAGTGCCACAGCGCGATGACCGCCGTGATGACCAGACCCCAGAAGATGAGCATGCCGAGGCCCATGCCGAGCCAGCTCCCCGCGCTCCAACCGCCGCCGCCGCCTTCCAACCGCCCATGACGCTGACTCCTTCTCCGCGGTCCCCGTCAGGGGTCTGCCGCACTGGTTCGTGTTGTGGCGCCGAGGCCGTTGCCTGTTGGCGTCACGACGACGGTCGCCGACCCGGATGAAGGAGCCTCCTCGCGCTCGATGAAGATTCCGTGAAGCCAGGTGTGGGTCGACGAGCGGTGCGACGGCGCCGCGCACCCGGGTGCCCGGCCCGCCGGTGCCCGGATAGCCTGCGCGGATGAGCGCATCGACGGCGACCGGCATACGCCTGCACTTCATCGACGACGCGGGGGAGTTCCTCGCGGCCGCCGGCGAGCATCTCGCGGCGGAGGCCGTCGTCAGCACGATCGTCACCTCGGTCGCTCACCGCACCCGGGCCCAGCAGGCCGCGGGGGTGTTCCGCCGTCCGCCGCACGCCTGGTGGCTCGTCGTCACCGACGCGTCCGGTGCCGTCGTCGGCGCCGGGATGCGGTCGGCGGCGTTCGAGCCGTACCCGCCCTACCTCCTGCCGATGCCGGAGCAGGCGGCCCTCGAGCTGGCCGGGGTGCTCCACGCCCGGGGTGAGGAGGTCAGGGCCGTCAACGGCGCGCTCCCCGCGTGCCGGGTGATGGCCGAGGAGGTGGCCCGGTTGTCGGGCGGGGTCGCTCGGTTCGGGCTGCACACCCGGCTGTTCGAGCTGGCCGAGCTCGTGCCACCCACCGCGGTGCCCGGGCGGCTCCTGGCCGCGACTGCCGGTGACCTCGATCTGGCGATGCGCTGGTGGATGGCGTTCCACCACGACGCCGACGTCCAGGGCGGGCGCGCGCCGGGCAGCTCGGCGCACGAGATCCCGGACGCGACCGAGCTGCAGCGCCGGATCGACGCCGGTGACGTGTGGTTCTGGCTCGACCAGGCTGGGCAGCCGACCTCGCTCGTCGCCGCGACGCCACCGGCGTTCGGGGTGGCCCGCATCGGACCGGTCTACACCCCGCCGGAGCAGCGCGGCCGGGGCTGGGCGAGCGCCGCGGTCGCTGAGGTCTCCCGGCGCATCCGCGAGCAGGGGGCGCGAGCCTGCCTGTTCACCGACCAGGCCAACCCCGTCTCCAACCGGATCTACCTCGCCCTGGGCTACCGGCCGGTCGTCGACATGGCCAACCTCGTCATCGACCCCTAGGCCCGGCCGCGGCCGGGCCGGGTGTCCTGGGAGGTCAGCAGCCGGCGGAGAACCTGGCGAACGCCGCCGTCGAGGACCGGGTCATCGTCGCGTTCGTCGCGTTCATGACGCTGAGCGCGCCGGGGTCGCTCTGCCAGCCCGAGGGCAGCTCGACCGAGTAGGCGCCGTGGTTGGCGAGCCAGGTCATGACGTAGCCGAGGTTGCCCACGCCCAGGTTCTTCGCGCCGCCGCTGTAGGCCTGGGTCTGCGCCATGAACGGGTAGTGGTTGGCGATGAAGAACCGGTACATCTGCAGGACGTTCGGGTGGGTCTGGCCCTTGAAGGTCGTCTCGGACGCCCCGGTGTGACCGAACACGGTCGCGCCCGGGTCCGCGTTGTACGTCGACCGGACGATCGCCTCGGTCGTCGCGAGGCTGACCCGTGGCGCGACCTCGAGCGGAACGTAGGGGGCGGCGAACAGCACGGTGTGGGTGTGCTTCCACGTCCTCTGCATGAAGGCGATGTCGGCCATCAGGGCGGCCCGGCGCTGAGCCTCGGTCGCGCCCGCGGCGACGAGCAGCCGTGCGTTGGTCGTCGAGCTTCCCGGGATCCTGTCGTTGCCCATCGTCAGCATCGTCTCGGACGAGATGGTGCCGGTGCCGGAGATGTTGACCTCGCGCACGGTGTTGCTGGTGTCGTAGCGGGACGCGAGATAGGTCATGAGTGCCTGCCAGCGGGCCTGGTAGTCGGTCCGCCAGAACCGGCCGATCGTCGTCACGGTCCTCTGCTGGTGGTCGTAGAACCGGATGGGGGCGCCGCCGAGCTTCTTGACGTAGTCGGGCGCGAGGGTCCCGGCGGTCACCCGTAGCCGGGTGGTGAGCCCGTTGGCCTTGGCGTAGGCGATCTGCTTGTCGATGGCCGTCGTGTCGTAGCGGCCGGGAGTGCCCGGCTCGAGGTCGCGCCAGTCCGCCTGGACGACCATGCCCTCCACCCGGCTGGCCAGGAGCGACTGGGCCCCGGCGATTCCGCCCATGTTGCGGGACTGGTTGCCGAGGGCGTACGGCTTCATGCACCCCCCGGCGGCGGTGGACGCGGGCGGGGTCGACGAGGCCGACGTTGCGGGAGACGCGGATGCCGTCGGGCTCGGCGAGCCGGTGGACGTGGCGGTCCCGGTCGGTGACGGACCGGGTGGGGTCGTCGACCAGCTCGCCGTCGGCGGCGGAGCGGCTGTGCTCTGGCCGGGCCCGCAGCCCGCGATGACCAGCCCCCCGGCTAACACGGCCGCGACGATGATGACGCGGTTCATGGGTCGGGTCCTCCTTCTCACGCCGAGCGTCAACGGTAACGGAATGGTCACGACGAGTGAAATCGCGCCTCCGACGGGTGGGACGAAGCCGACGTGTCGGAGTTGGTAGATTGTCGCCATCCCTCGGGGGGGAGCTCACCCGTCGGCGCCGTCCTCCGGACGGCCGACCCCAGACCACGGTCCGTCCAACCCCCTCCTAGGACGGTGCCGGGGCCCCTCCGCGGGTGCCCCGCCTCGGCGGTGGCACCCGCGGTTGCGGGCCCCCGGGTCCCGCCGCCCGCGGGCGCTGCGGGCCACCGGGCGGCCGCAGCCGCCAGGACGGGTCCCGTATCGACATACGGGAAACGGTGCCGCGCCCCGTCCACCGGACGGGGTGCGGCCCTATCATCGGCTCATGATCGAGCAGAAGCGCGTCCTCGCCACGTCCATCCCCGGGCCGAGGTCGGCCGAGCTCGCCGCCCGGAAGGCTAGCGCGGTGTCGGCCGGGGTGAGCACGATGCTGCCGGTCTACGTCGAGGCCGCCGAGGGGGGCATCCTCCGGGACGTCGACGGCAACCAGCTCATCGACTTCGGCTCGGGCATCGCCGTGACGACGGTCGGCAACGGCAACGCGCGGGTCGTCAAGGCCGTCCAGGAGCAGGTGGCCGACTTCACCCACACCTGCTTCATGGTGACGCCGTACGAGGAGTACGTCGCCGTGGCCGAGAAGCTCAACGCGCTCACCCCGGGCGACCACGAGAAGCGCTCGGCCCTGTTCAACTCCGGTGCCGAGGCGGTCGAGAACGCCGTCAAGGTCGCCCGCTCCTACAGCGGGCGCAACGCGGTCGTCGCCTTCGACCACGCCTACCACGGCCGGACGAACCTCACGATGGCGCTGACCGCGAAGAACATGCCGTACAAGCACCGGTTCGGGCCGTTCGCGGGCGACATCTACCGGGCGCCGATGGCCTACCCCTACCGCTGGCCGACCGGCCCCGAGCACTGTCTCGAGGAGGCCTTCGAGGCCTTCACCACCGCGGTGCACACCCAGGTCGGTGAGGAGAACACCGCGGCGGTCCTCCTCGAGCCGATCCAGGGAGAGGGCGGCTTCATCGTCCCGCCGGACGGGTTCCTCACCCGGGTGGCCGACTGGTGTCGGGACCACGGCATCCTCTTCATCGCCGACGAGGTCCAGACCGGCTTCTGCCGCACCGGCGACTGGTTCGCCTCCGACCACGAGGGCGTCGTCCCCGACATCGTGACGACGGCCAAGGGCATCGCCGGCGGCCTGCCGCTGTCGGGGGTGACCGGGCGCGCCGAGATCATGGACGCGATCCACTCCGGCGGGCTCGGCGGGACCTACGGTGGCAACCCGGTGGCCTGCGCCGGGGCGCTCGCGTCGATCGAGACGATGGAGGCCGAGGACCTGCCGGCCCGGGCCCGAGCCGTCGAGGCGCTGGTCGTGCCGCGCCTTCAGGCCCTCGCGGACCGCTACCCCGTCATCGGCGACGTCCGTGGTCGCGGTGCGATGCTCGCCATCGAGCTGGTGAGCGACCTCGATGCCAAGACCCCCGACGCGGCGCTGGCCGCGACGGTCAACGGGGCCTGCCACGCCCGCGGGCTGGTCACCCTCACGGCAGGTACGTTCGGCAACGTCTTCCGCTTCCTCCCGCCGCTGTCGATCGGTGACGACCTCCTCGTCGAGGGTCTCGACATCCTCGACGAGGCCTTCGCCGAGGCACTTGGCTGATGCCCGGGCCCGTTCCCGCGGCGTTCGACCTCACCGGCCGGACGGCCGTGGTCACCGGCGCCGGGTCGCCGACCGGCATCGGATATGCCGCGGCGCGGCTGCTCGCCGAGCTGGGTGCCGAGGTCGTCCTCGGTGCGACGAGCGACCGGGTCCACGACCGGGCGGGCGAGCTGCGGGCCGACGGGCATGCCGCCCACGGCGTCGTCGGAGACCTCACCCAGCCGAGCGCCGCCGACGCCCTCGTCGCGGCCGCTCTCGAGGCGACCGGGCGGCTCGACATCCTCGTCGCCAACGCCGGCATGGTCTCGGTGTCCGAGCCCGACTTTCTCGCGGGCGACCTGCTCGGGACACCGCCGCAGCGCTGGGCGGCATCGCTCTCCAGGAACCTCGACACGGCATACCTCGCCTGCCGCGCGGCTCTGCCCCACCTGCGGGCGAGCGGGGCGGGGCGGGTCGTCCTCGTCGCCAGCGTGTCCGGTGCGGTCATGGCGATGCGGGGCGAGGTCGCCTACGGCACGGCCAAGGCGGCCCTGGTCGGGCTGGCCCGGTCACTGGCCGTCGACGAGGCGGCCCACGGCGTCACGGCCAACGTCGTCGCGCCCGGCTGGATCGCGACGGGGTCGCAGACGGCTGCCGAGGTCGCCGAGGGCCTCGTCACGCCGTTGCGCAGGTCCGGTACCCCGCAGGAGGTCGCCGCGGCGGTCGCCTGGCTGGCGGGCCCGGGGGCGGGCTACGTCACCGGTCAGGTGGTCGTCGTCGACGGCGGCAACTCGGTCGCCGAGGAGCGGGTCGTCCCGCGCGGTTGACCCTCGGTTTCACCCACCGTTTCCGTGGCCGCCGCGTGTCGGTCACCGGTGGGTGACGTCATCGCCCGTACGGTCATGATGACCGGGCCATGTATGAGATGGCCCGGTCAATGCGTTGCGGTGGGGGGCCGCCCCGGATGTGGCGGCGTGGTGGCCGCTCGAACCGGCTAGCGTCGGGCGCCCCTCAACGACCCCGTCGCCCGGCCGCCGTCGGCGACCGAGCAGGTGATGGTGCGGTCGTTCATGCGCGACCACGTGCCGGCCGTCGGCAGGTAGTAGAAGATGTCGAGGGTCGAGTCGTCGAACGACATGCCGACGTAGCTATCGAAGCGCGCCCGGCAGTCCGTGTCCGCCTGCGCCGCGATGTTCTCATCGCCCGGGAAGCTCGTCGCCTCGACCCGGACCACCGCGAAGACCTCGAGGTCGTGCGGCTGCGAGCACGGCACGGCTCGCACCGAGCTGCTCCGCTTGGTCTCCCCCGCGCCGAGCCCGACGAGCCCCGGGTCGAGGAAGCAGTCGCCCTCTCGCAGTCGTTGGGTGGACACGACGCCGGGCGAGGTGACCGTCCCCGATGCGTCCCGGATGCCGTCGTTCCCGGAGTCGTTGACCGCCGCGAAGGCGACGAGGGCCGCGATGCCGCCCAGCCACGCCAGGCTGATGACGATGGCGAGGATGGCCCGCCCCTTGCCCCGGGCGCGGCCGTCACCGATCCGGACCAGGGCCACGATGGCCAGCACGATCGTGGCCACGCCCACGAGGGGGATCAGAGCCCCGATGGACATCGCCACGGCGATCGTCGCCAGCCGATCCGAGGGTGGTGGGCCGGGCCGGCCGAGGGGGTTCGCGCCATACGCCAAGGGGGGCGCGGCGTATGTCAGGGGCGGGGCCGTCGGGGGGTGGCCCACGGGCGGAGCGGCATACCCGGTCTGCTGAGCGGGGGCCGGCGGCTGGTCCGGCGCCGCGACCGATGGCGGAGCGAACGGGTCGGGCGGGGGCGGCGGCGTCGACACGGCGGCCAGGCTACTCGCGGGAAGGCCCCGGTCGCGCGGGTTCGGCGGAACCTCCGCGGTCAGCGGAGCAGGTTGCGGCTGATGACGAGGCGCTGGATCTGGTTCGTGCCCTCGAAGATCTGGGTGACCTTGGCCTCGCGGAAGTACCGCTCGACGGGGAAGTCCTCGACGTAGCCCGATCCGCCGAGCACCTGGATCGCATCGGTCGTCACCCGCATCGCCGCGTCGGTGGCGACGAGCTTGGCGACGGCCGCCTCGGTCGAGAACGGGCGCCCGGCGTCCTTGAGCCTGGCGGCATACAGGTAGGCCGAGCGGGCGCTCGAGACGGCCGCGTGCATGTCGGCGAGGAGGAACGCCAGACCCTGGTTGCGGGCGATGGGGGCGCCGAAGGCCTGGCGCTCGGCGGCGTAGCGGGTCGCCACGTCGAGGGCGGACTGGGCGAGACCGGTAGCTGCGGCGGCGATGCCGAGCCGTCCCGCGTCGAGGGCCGACAGGGCGATCGCCATCCCTTGCCCGTCGGCGCCGATGCGGCGCGTTCCGTCGACCGTGACCCCGTCGAGGATGACCTCGCGGACCGTGTCGCAGTGGAGCCCCATCTTCTTCTCCGGGGTGCCGAACGACAGGCCGCCCGCCTCGGACGGGATGACGAAGCAGCTGATGCCGTGGCTGCCCTCCGGGGAGGTGCGCGCGAAGGTCGTGTAGTAGTCGGCGTGGCCGGCGTGGCTGATCCATGCCTTCCGGCCGGTGATCCGGTATGCCGCGGGCTCGCCGTCCGCGCTCGTGCCGGCCGCATCGTCGGGCTCGGCGCGGGTCGTCATCGCCGCGACGTCCGAGCCGGCCTCGGGCTCGGAGAGGCAGTAGGCGCCGAGCGTCTCGCCGGAGAGCATGTCGGGCAGCAGCGCATCGCGCTGGGCGTCGCTGCCGAAGGTGGTGACGGGGTAGGCCGTGAGCGAGTGGACGGACACCCCGACGGCGACGCTCATCCAGGCCGTCGCGATCTCCTCGACGACCTGGAGGTAGACCTCGTAGGGCTGGCCGCCGCCGCCGTACTCCTCGGGGTGCGGGAGGGAGAGCAGGCCGCTGCGGCCGAGGAGGGCGAAGATCTCGCGGGGGAACGCCTCGCCGTGCTCGGCCTCGCGTTCGGCCGCGTCGACCTGGGGCCGCAGCGTCTTGTCACAGATGTCTCGGGTGAGCTCGAGGAGATCCTCGGCCTCGTCGGTGGGCAGAAGGCGGGATACCGGCATGTCCCCGACTGTAGTGCGGCTCGCCGAGAAGGTAGGACGTCCTAGCATCGCCGCATCGAGAATGGGGCGGCGCGGACCGGTGGCCGTGGACGGGGTGACCCTGGAGGGGTGGCTCAGGACGGGCGCAGCGGGGTGAGCGTGGGGCGCTTGGCGGCGAGCGTGTCGCCGGAGGAGCTGCCGGCCAGCCGCCGCTGCACCCACGGCCCGGCATGCTCGCGGACCCACCGGCCGTGCTCGCGCAGCTCGTCGCGACGGGTGACGGCGGGAGCCGGCGGGAGCGGTTCCGCCCACTCCGGTCCGGCGTCCTCCGGCAGCTCGTGGCCGAGCGCGAGCAGGGCGGCCAGGCCGAGCCGCCGGTGTGCCTCGCTCGTCGGATGGATCCGGTCGGCGCCCCACATCCGCCAGTCGCGCAGCCAGTCCGACCCCCAGAGGTTGAGGACGTGGGCCCCGTGCCGCTGGGCGATGGTCAAGATGTTGGCCGCGTGGACGGCGTGGCGTGGCCGCAGGGCCCGGAAGAGCCCGGCCTCGCGGGGGTCGGTCGGCGTCGCGAGCAGGACGTCGGCGCCCGTCGCGCGGACCCGGACGACGGCGGTCTCGAGCCGCTCGGCGAGCTCGGTGAGGTCGACGCTCGGGCGCATGATGTCGTTGCCGCCACCGACGATGGACACGAGATCGGGTTCCATGGCGAGGGCCGCCTCGAGCTGCGGTCCGACGATGTCGTCGAGCAGCCGCCCGCGGACGGCGAGGTTGGCGTAGGCCACCCGGTGACCGGCCTGCGCAGCAACCGCGTCGAGATGCGCCGCCAGCCGGTCGGCCCAACCGACGTACCCGTCCTCGCGAGCCGGGTCGGCGTCGACGAGGCCCTCGGTGAGGGAGTCGCCGAGGGCGACGTACCGGGTCCAGACCCGAGGTCGGCGCGGGACGGCTCCGGTGCTCGCCGCGGCCGGGGCAGCACAGCCGTCCTCGTCCGCCGCTGGGTCGGCCAGCTGCGGGTCGGTCGTCAGCGGGTCGGTCACGGAAGCCTCCAGTCGATGGGGTCGGCGCCCAGGTGGTCGAGCAGGGCGTTGGCCCGGCTGAACGGCCGGGACCCGAAGAAGCCCGAGCTCGCCGACAGCGGCGAGGGGTGGGCGGACTCGATGGTGGGTATGTCACCGAGATGCGGCGCGAGGTTGCGGGCATCGCGGCCCCACAGGACGGCGACGAGGGGTCCGCCCCGCTCGACGAGGGCGGTGATGGCCCGGGCGGTGACCTGTTCCCAACCGCGGCCCCGATGGGACGCGGGCTTGCCGGGCTGGACCGTGAGGACCCGGTTGAGCAGGAGCACGCCGCGCTCGGCCCACGGCGTGAGGTCACCGGTGCTCGGTGGTGGCACCCCGAGGTCGGTCTGCAGCTCGCGGAAGATGTTGACGAGCGACCTCGGGATGGGGGAGACGTCGGGGGCGACGCAGAAGCACAGCCCCACGGCATGGCCCGGGGTCGGGTAGGGGTCCTGGCCGACGATGAGCACCCGCACCTCGTCGAGGGGGCGCTCGAAGGCGCGCAGGACCTGCGCCCCGCCGGGGAGGTAGCCGCGGCCGCCGGCGACCTCGCCGCGCAGGAACTCGCCGAGGTCCGCGACGATCCCCGCGACGGGGTCGAGGGCGGCGGCCCACGACGGGTGGACGAGCTCGCTGAGCGGCCGGGCGGTCACCCGACCAGGGTATGCATGGGCCCAACGGCCGCGGACCCGGGCCCCGGGCACGAGGGGGCAACGGAGCACGGCACCGGGTGCGGGTGCGGCCGCCCTGGGTCAGCCGGCGACGTCGACGAGGGGCTCGGCCGACGCCGGGCTGACCTTGCGCCGGTGCACGTCGGAGGGAGCGACCGGCGTCGTCGTCGTGACCCGGTCGGGGAGCAGCGACCGCAGGCTGACGGCCGCCCGCCACCGGTCGCGCCAGCCCCGGTCGGCCACCACCTGGCCGCGGACCCGGCCGACCTCGGCCCAGGCCCGGGCGGCGTCGTCGTCGGTCACCGGTGTCGGGCCGAAGGTCAGCCGGTCGGCCAGCGCGGCCACCTCGGCCACGCTCGGTTGAGCGGCCGAGGCCCCGAGCTCGGGACGGGTGTGCCGCACGGCGACCGGCATACCCGCGTCGCGAAGCACGTCGACGACCTCGTCCCACGCGGCCGCGACCCGCGAGCTGGGGCCACCTCGGCGGGCTCGGCGGGTTCGGCGGAAGGCCTTGACGGCGACGAGGGCGAGGGTCCAGGTGAGGAGCGCGCCGAGCGGGAAGCCGGCGATCTTGAGCGCGAGCACCGCCCACGGCGGCAGGCTCCAGCCCTGGTCCGCGACGAGGGAGCGGGCCCGCGAGGAGCTCGTCGTATCGAGGGCGAACCCCTCGAGGCTGCTCGGCGGGCGCTGCTCGTTCGGCGGTGGGACGACGGCGCCCTCGGCGCGGTTCTCCTCGGTACGCGGGCGCGGCTCCGGGTGCTTGTCGCGGGACGGGACGAACTCCTCCGGTGGGATCGTCCACCACCGGTCGCGGTCGACCTGGACCTCGACGTAGGCGCGGACGTCGCGCCCGTGGACGGCGCCGGCGGCGTCGGGGACCGCGCCGAGGACGACCCGGGCGGGCAGCCCGACGTAGTCGGCCACCAGGGCCAGCGTGGCGGCGTACTGCTCGTCGTTCCCGGCGGGCTCGACATCGTCGAGGAACCGGCTGATCCGGCCCAGGCTGTGCCCGGGGGTGAAGGTCGACTCCGCGCCCGCGCCGTCGGTGTAGGCGCCGGTCGTCCGGAGCCGGTCGGCGACGGCCCGGACGGCCGCGAGGGCGCCCCCGCTGGCGCCGGGCGTGCTGGTGACGAAGCGTGCGACGACGCTCGAGTATGCCGTCGGCGCCGTCGGCGTCCCGACCACACCGACCGAGGTGGGCGGCTCGGTATCGGGCACGACCGCGTCGATCCGGAAGGTGTCGCCTGGCGCGAGCCCGTCGAGGACCAGGGCCGAGCCGGTGACCGGGTTGAAGCGCAGGTCCTCGCTCAGGGTCGCCGCATCGTCGCCGGTGAACTCGAGCCGGGTCGGCTCACCGACCGAAGGGACCCAGATCCGCAGGTCCGGTGTCTCGGCGTAGGCCGCCCCGATCGTCACGGTCCCGGCGACCGGTGTGCCCGTCTCGGGGGCGGGGATCCGCGAGCCCACCCGAAGGAACCGGCCCTGCGAGGCCACGCTCTGCAGGATCGGGTCCGCGCCCACGCCGGCCTGTTCGGTCACGCCCTCTTGCCCCGCGGCCCAGACGGTGCCCGCGTACGCGTCGACGGTGGCGAGCCGCACCATCGTGTCGGTGGGCAGCCCCGACACGGTGAAGAGGACCCGGTCGGCGAGGGCGTTCGACACCGGCCGGAAGCGGCGGAAGTCGGCGAGCGGGCTCGGCTGGTCGGACAGGTCGAGCGGCGGGACGACGGACTCGCGCAGGACGGTCCGGCTCGAGGCGGGTCCGATGAGGGCCGGCGCGACGAACACCCCGACGGCCGTCGCGGCCGCGAGGAGCGCCGCCCCCGTGGCCATCCGGCGCAACCGCCCGCCGCCGGTCGCGACGACGAGACGTCGACGCCGGTCGGCGCCCCAGGCGACGGCGAGCAGCCCGAACACGATGGCTCGCACCATGATGCCTCCCGGCGCGGCCAGCCCGAAGACGATGGCGGCCAGCAGTCCGAGGGCGGGGCCGATGAGCGGGAGGTGGGGGTGCCGCCACCGCCGGGCCACGAGGAAGCCGACGGCGGCGCTCACCAGGGAGAGGAGGAACGGGACGGCCGTGAGCCGACCGGTGCTCGATACCGGCGGCAGCGTCGTCAGGAGGTCCATCCAGCCACCGACGAGGACGTGCCACATCTCGGCGAGGCCGGTCGGGCCGGGCAGCCCGGCGGCGTCGGTCGTGCGCAGGACGGTCGGCGGACCCACGAGGAAGGCCGCGAGCGTCACGGGAACGGCCAGGCCCACCAGCGGGGCCCGGAGCCAGTGGATGAGCGCACCGCAGGCCACTCCGGCCAGGGCGCCGACGCCCACCGCGACCAGGAAGCGCGGCCCGTCGAAGGTCCCGGTCAGCACGGTCATCGCCGTGACGACGAGCGCGATGACGGCCACGCCGTCGATGACGGCCATGAGGCTGATCCCGGGCCGGGCGCCGTGCTGGCTGGGGCGTCGCTGCGGCAGCCGCAGGGTGCGCGGCGAGGTCGCCTCGGGGCCCGGGGTCATGCCAGCCCTCCCGCCCCGATGAGTCGGGCCAGGTCGGCGAGCTCACCCATCGACAGCACGGTGAGGCCATAGGCCGAGGCCACCGAGCCGGGCTGGCCGGGGCGGACCCGCAGGGCGAGCACTCTGACCTGGGGGCCGAACTGGGCCGTTGATCGGCGCAGGTCGGTGAAGGCGTTCTCCGAGCCGGTGACGAGCAGGACGATGCTCGTCGAGGGGGCAAGGGTCATCAGGCGGGCGGCCAGGGCGGGCAGATCCGTCCCCGTCGGCTCGACGCGGGCGAACGCGTCGAGGGTGCGGGGTATGCCGGTGCGGTCCACGGCGTGGTCGCCCGCGACGACGGTCACGTCCATCTCGTCGCGCAGGGCGCGGACCGTGACGGAGGCGGCGGCGACGATCCCGGCCTCGAACGCGTCGTCGTCGACGTAGCTCGCGGCCCGGGCGTCGAAGACGACGCCGAGGTGGGAGCGGCGGGTGTCGGTGTAGCTCTTGACGAGAAGGGTCGTCGAGCCCGACGCGGCGGTCGCGCGGGCCGAGGAACGCCAGTGGATGTGCCTGCGTTCGTCGCCCGGGTGGTAGGAGCGCAGCGTGTGGAAGTCGAGATCGCTCGAGGACGGGTCGCTCGTCGCCCGGCCTTCGAGGTCGCGGACGAGGCCGGCGTCGAGCGAGGGGAGGGGCACGACCTCAGGGTGGACGAAGAGCTCGACGGCCTCGGCCCGGCTGACCTCGCGGCGGGCCAGGCCGAAGGGGTCTCCGCGCACCGTCGTCACCGGGCCCACGGTGATGACCCCGCGCCGGGAGGTGGGGACGTCCAGGAACGAGCGGTGCTGTTCGGCCGGGCGCAGCGACGGGACGGCGAACGTCGCGACCGTCTGCCCGACGGGGACCTCGACCATCGCCGGCGGGCTCTGCCGGCCGCGGTTGACGGCCGTGAGGGTGGCCCGTGAGGTGCCTCCGGCGAGGACGCGAGGCGGCAGGAGCCAGATCCGTAGCCGCAGCTTCGTGCCGCCGATGGTGAGGAACACCGCAAGGACGTCGAGGACGGACATCCCGACCGCCGCGATCCGCAGCTCGGCCCAGCCGAGGATGCTGCCGACGACCCAGAGGGCCACCGCGGTCACGGCGAACCCCCAGCCCAGTCTCGTGACGACCGCGAGATAGGGCCGGACCGTGGCGAGGAGGGTCCTCACCCGTCGCCGCCGCTCATGCCTCGGCCGGTCGGGACCGAGACCGACGCGAAGACGTCGTCGATGACCTCGGCGTTCGTCACACCCTCGAAGAGGGCGTCGGCGTCCAGGAGCAACCGGTGCTCCATGATCGGCAGGGCAAGGGTCTTGAGGTCGTCGGGGATGACGTAGTTGCGGCCCTCCGCGGCGGCCCACGCCTTGGCGACGTGGGTGTAGGCGAGCAGGCCGCGGACCGAGATGCCGAGCCGGACATGCCGGTGGCCGCGCGTCGCCTCGGCGAGGTTGTGCAGGTAGCCGAGCAGCTCGTCACTGACGAACACCCGCCGGGCGATGTCGCGGAGCTGGCCGACGACCTCGATGCTGATGACGGCCCCGACGGTGCGCGCCCGGTCCCGCTCGGCGGTGCCGCCGAGAATGGCGACGGTCGAGGCGGCGTCGGGGTAGCCGACGGCCGTCTTCATGAGGAACCGGTCGAGCTGGGCCTCGGGAAGCCGATAGGTGCCGGCCTGCTCGATGGGGTTCTGCGTCGCGATGACCATGAACGGCGAGGGCACCTGGTGGGTCACGCCGTCGACGGTGACCTGGGCCTCCTCCATGACCTCGAGGAGCGCCGACTGGGTCTTGGGCGACGCGCGGTTGATCTCGTCGGCGAGGACGATGTTGGCGAAGACCGGTCCGGGGTGGAAGTCGAACTGGGACTTGAGCGGGTCGTAGATGGACACGCCGGTCACGTCGGCCGGGAGCAGGTCGGGGGTGAACTGGACCCGGCTGTGGCTGCCCTGCACGGTGTTGGCGAGCGCCCGGGCCAGGCTCGTCTTGCCGGTGCCGGGGACGTCCTCGAGGAGCAGGTGGCCACCCGAGGCAAGCGCGGTGACGGCGAGGCCGACGACGTGGCGCTTGCCGAGAACCGCAGCGCTGATGTTGTCGACGAGGCGCTCGAAGGTCTCGGCGAACCACGCGATCTGGTCCGCCTGGGCCAGTGCGGCCGGGGTAGGGGGGGTAGTCATCGGGGGGCGGCCCTTTCGTCCAGGATCGAGGTCGTCGCGCTGGTCGTCGGCGTGGTCGTCGTGCTCACCGGTTTCGTCGTGGTCGTCATGGCGCCCTCCAGGTCGTCGTCACCGGAGCGGCGGGGGTGCCGGCGTCGTCGCACTTGACGGTATAGGTCGTGCCGGACGTGGCGACGAACAGCGAGGTCGGAACGGCGTAGTCGGCTCGTCCCAGGGCGTCGGTCGCGAACGTGAGGCCACCCCACTCGGCGCCACCGGTGCTGATGCTGCACGTGAGCTGACGGCTGAAGGCGAGGTTGTCCACGTGGAGGGTCACCGCACCGTCGGAGCAGCCGCTGTCCGTCGTGCAGGTCACCGAGACGGCGCCGACGGTGGTGCGGACGAGGTCCGGACCGGCACTGAGCGACTCGCCGGTCGCGGCGCGGGTCGCCGTCACCGTCACCCGGACGTTGGTGGTGTAGCCGACCTTGACCTCGAAGGGCCTGGAGTAGAGCCCCACCCCGGTCGTGTCGGTCGTCCTCAGGACCGTCTCGCCGCCGGCGCGCACGTCGACGGTGACCCGTGCCGCCAGGCCCTGCGGGTCGAGCGAGACGGTGAACACGGCATACGGGCCCTGGGCCTGCAGCTCGGAGATGGTGAGGTTCTTGAGCGGGCCGTAGACCGTGTCGGAGGTGACCGACGCCGAGCTCGACGCGGCGCTGTTCGTCGCGGTGAGCGTGATGGTCGGCTGGGTGCCGTTCTCGGGGACGGTGATGAGCTCGTCGAAGGCCGTCGGGTCCGCGGGGGCATCCCAGCTGCCACAGCCCGCGCCGTCGGCCTTGCAGGTGATCGTCAGGCCGGCGTCGTGTGCCGGTGGCGAGGTGAACTGGAGCCGGACCTGTCGGCTCGCACCCGTCGCCGCGGCCGACAGGCCGGTGAATGCGCCGGGTGTCCCGGCCGCGATGAGGGCCGCCGCGTCGGAGGGCTGGGACTCGTAGTAGGCGTTGGCCGCGGTGACCGTGTACCAGTAGGTCGTCCCGTCGCTGGGGACCGCGGGCGCGTGGCACTGGGACTCCCCGACGTCACACACGACGGTGCCGGGACCGGTGGGTGTGCTCGAGCGGCGGACCGTGTACGTGGTCGGGCCCGGCCCGTTGGGAGAGACGGCTGCCCAGTCGACATCGACGGCCTGCTCCTCGCCGCCGCGGACCTCGGACGGGGTGAGCTTCGGCGCGTTGGGACGAGGCGGGTGTCCTGCCGACTGCCCGGTCGTCGTGGCGCCGGGGCCCCACCCCGCGTCGTTGGACGCCTTGACGGTGAAGGTCGTGTCGGCCATGTTGTCGAGACCCGTCGCCGTGACGCTCGTGCCCGACGTCTCGGCGCTGCCCCCGGGCCAGGTGACGAGGTAGGTCGTGACGGGGGTGCCGTCGACCGGCGCGTCGGACCAGGCGACGTCGATCGTCCCGTCCGCGGGGTGCAGGGTGTGCGGGTCGACCGGCTCGCCGGGGACGGCGTCGGGGGTGACCGGAGCCGACGGCTTGCTCGGTGGGCCGTCGCCCACTCCGTTGTGAGCGACGACGATGAACGAGTATGCCGTGCCGTTGGTCAGATCGGTGATCGTGCACGGCGTCGCGGCGCAGCGCTGGGTCCCTCCGTCCCACGTGACGTCGTAGTAGTCGATGGGCAGGCCGTTGTTCGCCGGGACCGCCCAGGACAGCCCCGCCTCGTGGCTGGCGACCTGTCCCGTCCCGATGGGTCGGCCGGGCGCGTCCGGGACGCCGAGGACCTCGACGGTGAGGTAGCCGGTGGCGAGCCGGTCCTGCCGGGTCGTGTCGGCGATGTCGCTCACCGTGATCCGGTAGACGATCCGACCGTGGGCGGTCTCCGCCGGGGTGAGCACGATCGTCGTCGGTCCGGTCTTGACGGCCGTGCCGTCGGCGCCGGACTCCTTGCGGATCTCGACGATCGACTTCTGCGGGTTGCCCAGCAGCGAGCCGATGTACCCGGAGATGTTGATCGTCCTCGATGTCCCGGCGTGCACTCCCGCGACGGTGATCGGCGAAAGGGTGGGTGGTACGGCCTCGTCGACGAGGACCCGGATCGTCGCGGGAGCGGCCTGGGTGCCGGGGACCGACACGAGCAGCTCGGCCCGCGTGCCCGGGAGAGCGATGCCGGCTGCCGAGACGACGAGGCTGCTCGGGCTGGCGTTCGCCACGCTGAGACCGGTCTCCCCGTTGGGGAAGCGCCCGGCGAAGTGGAGCGTGCCGAGGGTGTCCGGTTGCGCCGTCCACACATGGCAGAGCTCGGGGATCGAGAGCGGCCGCGACCTCCCGCCGAGGACCACGGAGATCTCGGTGTCCGGGCAGCGCAGGACCGGGGTCTCCGGGCCGACCTGGACCGGGATGGTGAGCAGAGCGCGCTGCCCCGCGGGGTCGGTCGCCGTGGCCCCGTTGCTCACCTGGAACGCGATCGCCGCCGGGCCGACATAGCCGCGGCGGGCCGTGACCTTCAGCTGGTCGGCGCCGATCGCCTCGACCCTGACGTCGCCGGCCGGAGCCGCGGAGAGCTGGTCGTCCGTCGTGAGGATGACGGGCTTGTCGGCCGGGTCGACGACGACGTCCCCCAGGGCGACGGTCGTCGTCGCGTCCCGATCCACCCGGATCACGCTGTTCGGGCGCACCAGCGGCGCGCCGGAGCCGACGCTCGGCACATAGATGGACCCCAGCGCCACCCCGCCCTGCTCGTCGGCGATCTCGTAGGCGACGATCTGTGGCGTCTCACCGACGGGGACGGTGACCCGGCCGTCGGAGATCGTCGCGCCCGGGGTGTTGAAGACCCGGGTGACGGTCAGCGGTGCGTCCCCGCCGTCGGGGTCGGTCGCCGTCGCGAGGACGTCGACGGTCACCGAGCTCGCGCCGGGGCCCGGCTCGGCCACCGGGTTGCGGGCGACGGGAGGGATGTCGACACCCTCCCGGGCCCGGACGTGGACCGTGGCGAACGAGTCGGTCCCCGAGCTGCCGCGAACGGCATACCGGATCGACAGGGGCACGACGTCGCTCGGTGCCTCCACGGTGAGCAGCGAGGTCTCGGCGTCGACGAACGCCCGGGAGCCGAGATCGGGGTTGAGCGGGGCGAGCGGCTGGACGGTCACCGAGTCCCCGATGGCCTGGATGTCGTTGCTGAGGATGTCGAGGTGGAGCGTCGACCCCGGTGCGGCGGTGACGTAGTCGTCGACGGCCACCGGAGGCTGCGGGTCGCCGGGCGGGAGGACGGCCACTCGGACGGTCGCGGTGCCGACCTTTCCGAACCGATCCGACACGACGTAGCTGAAGGTGTCCGTCTCGGCGCTCGTGGGGTACGCCTGGTACGTGATCGACGACAGCGTCGTCGCGAGGACCCGGCCCTGGGTCGGGGCGCTGCCGAGGCCGACGAGGGTGACCGAGTCCCCGTCGGGGTCGACCTGGGTCGTCGGGATCTGGATCGTCATCGTGTCGCCGGCCACGACCCTCCCCTCGACCTGCGGCGGCGTCGGGGCGGCGTCCGGGCGCTCGGTCGTCGGCGGGGGGACGACGGTGATGTATGCCGTGCCGGCGGCCCGGTTGCCCTCTGGGTCCTCGGCGACGTACGTCACCGCGACCGTCATCCCCTTGGTGACGGTCGGTGCCTGGTAGCGGACGATCCGGCCGCTGGCGTACGCGCCGCCGACGTCGGTCTCGGCGCCGCCCGGGCCGCGCACCCGCAGCATGCCGGCGTGCGCGGTGCCCTCGACCTGGGTGAGCAGGGTGAGCGGCTCGCCCGCCGGGTGGATGTCGTTGTCGAGAACGGGGATGGCGACGGTGTCACCGGAGCGGACGGTCGCGTAGTCGTCGACGGGGTCCGGGGTGCGGTCCTTGGGGAGGGCGAGCTGCTGGACGGCGACCTCGCCCGTGACCGTGCCGGTGACGCCGTCGGTGATCGTGTAGCGGATCCGCTGCGGGTTCGGGCTGATCGTCGGTCGGTTCGGCCGGATGCGTAGCCACCTGCCCCGGATGACGGCGACCTCGAGGTCCGTCGTCTCGATGACCTCGGCGCTCTGCACCGCGAGCAGCCGCCCGGAGGGGTCGAAGTCGTTGGCGAGGACGTCGACGACCGTCGGGTTGGTGCCGTAGACGACGGCCTGGTCGAGCATCGCCGTCGGCTTGTCGGTGCGGCTCACCCGCTTGGTGACGTCGACCCGGATCGTGCCCCGGGCATACGGCGCGTTGCCGTAGGACGCCGTGTAGGTGAGCAGGTAGGTGCCGGGGGCGCCGGCCTCGAGGGTGACCTCGCCGGCCTTGAGGTCGGTCGTCGTCGTCGTGCCGTCCGGAGCCACGACATCGCCGGCCAGAGCGAGTCGGGGGGCGGGCGTGGTGGGGTCGGTGCCGGGCAGGTCGTTGTCCAGGGGACGGATGACGATGGGGGAGTCCGTCTGGCCGCGGGCCACGTCCGGTTGGGTCGTCGGCGCGGTTGTCGCCGCCGAGTTCTTGGGCAGGACCATGAGGGGCTGCGCCCCGTCGGACTCCTCCCGGCCGTCCGAGACGACGTAGGCGATCTCGCGCGGGCCGCTGTCCTGTGTGGCGGTGTACTGGAGGTGACCGTCGGCCGAGACCGGTACGACGCGGTTGCCGTCGCTCGCCGAGGCGAGGACGACGGGGTCGCCGTCGGGGTCGCGCCAGTCACCGAGGACGGGAAGGGAGAGCCGGCCCTGGTTGGCGACCGTGTGCCGCTGGGGCTCGAAGCCCATGCGCAGGACCGGCTTGCCGTTCTGGTCGGGCCGGCGTGCGTGCACGATGACGGGGGCGCTGGACCGGCTCCCCTTGGCATCGTCGATCGTGTAGGTGAACGACACGTCCCCGGAGTCGGCGTTCATCGCGATCTGGATGCTCTGTCCGTCGGGGGCGATGGACAGGGTCGCCGTCGACGGCTGCGGGGCGGTGACCTCTCGGATCGACAACACCGAACCGGCGGGGTTGGAGTCGTTGTCGAGGGGATGGAGCACCGACGTGCGGCCGGGGCGCGCACCGAGGTCGTCCGCGACGGCCCTGGGCCTGCGCTGGCTGCGGGTCAGCGTCGTGGGTGTGGTCGGGTCGGCCTGCTGTGTCGGCTCGGGCGGTGGGGCCACCGAGGCCCAGTCGTCGAGGCGCTGACCGGTGTCGATGTCCCACACCCGTCCGGTGGTGCCGTCGTTGAGCACGGCCGACCGGCGGTTGACCCGCAGCTGAGGGGTCAGCAGGGTCGTCTCGTTCTCGAGGGAGACCGGGGTCGGGGCGGCGTGACCGCACCCCCGGACGGCGACGCCCGGCGAGCCGGCCCACACGGCGTACCGGCAGCCCCCGACGGCGATCGGGGCCGGTGGGGGGCCGGTTCCACCGGAGAACAGGGTGCTCACCGTGCCGGACTCGAGGTCGATCGACAGCAGCCGGGTCGGCGTGGCAAGCAGGGCGGACGTGGGGCCGACCCGGCCGGCCTGCAGGACACCGCCGCTCGCGTCGGGAGGCAGCTCGAGCTGCCTGCCGTTGGGCAGCACCATCGTCAGCCCGACCGTGTCGACGACGAGGGGAGCGTCGCCGACCGCGGCCACCTGGAGGTCCTGGAAGCCCGAGCCGAGGGAGGAGGTGTCCCTGGAGAAGGCGCCGGTGCTCGTCGGTCGCAGGGTGAGGAGCTCGCCGGTGCTGCCGACGGCCAGGACCGTCCCGTCGTCGGCGACGGTCAGGGCGGCGCCCCGCTGGGTCCCCGGCACGCCGGGGTCGAGGCCGACCGTCACGACCGGCTTGGCGTCCTTGGCGAGGCCTTCGACCGACGCCGGCTGGTCGGCGTCGGCGCTGGCGGCCCGGACGGCTCCGGACTGCGGGTCGAGCGTGGCGACGGTGTCCCCGCCGACGGCGACGAGGGTCTTGTCCGCGAGCAGGACCGAGCGGTCCTTGACGAGCTCGCCGGTGCGCACGTCGACGGGGGTCAGCCGGTAGGTGGCCCGGTCTCGGGCGACGACGGTGCTGCCGGACTGGACGATGTCGAGCTGGTGCCCCTGGATGTCCGTGTTGTACGGGGAGAAGGCCACGTCGAGGGCGGCCGACGGGGTGCTGAGCCGGCCGTAGAGGCCGGTTCGGTCGTTCGTCACCCAGACTCCGCCGTCGTTGGGCTCGACCCGTTGGGTCGGGTAGCCGGGGCTGCGGGCGGCCACGAAGCTCACCGTGCCGAGGACGACGGCGAGCGCGGCGGAGCCGGCGATCGCGCGGCGCCGGGCGCGGGTGTGGGCGCGGGTCCGGGCGCGGGTCTGGTCCTCGCCTCCGCGCACAAGGCGGGCGAGAGAGGAGACGGGGACGCGCAGGAACGCGCGCGCGCGGGTCACGGCATCCCTCCACCTACGGTTGCGTCCGGGCGGCCCGCGGCGGGCCGCCCGGTCATTGTCCGACACCTGTCTCGGGCCTCGCATCCTCCCTTTGGCCACTCCTGCCCCGTCTTGCGCCGTTCCGGGGCCGGGCGCGGGTTCGCTGTGGTAATGCGGGGATCCGTCGGGTCGCTCAGGCCGGGATCGCGCCGGCGATCTCGGCCAACCGGTCCGGCACGAGCCGGAACCACGACCACGTCCCGCGCTTCTCGCGCTCGAGAACCCCCGCCTCGGTCAGCAGCCGGAGGTGGTGGCTCACCGTCGGCTGGGCCACCTCGAGGGCGGGCGTCAGCTCGCACACGCAGGCCTCCCGGCCCGGGGCGGCGGCGATGAGGCTGATGATCCGCAGGCGGACCGGGTCCGCCACCGCCTTGAGCAGGGCCGCGCGCCGCTCGGCCTCCTCGCGCGGGATGCCCGCGGGTACGGCACCGGTCCGGCACGCGGCGTCCGAGGCCGCGGGGGTCGCCACGGCGATCTCACGGGCGGGCATCGGCGGCTCCTCCGGCGGGGCGGGCGGGTGGTGCGGCGTTCGGGGACGGTGGCGCGCGGCATACATTGACGAACGTCGATGGGGTGTGATGCACTTGTACTATATCGATGATAGTCGATGTAGGCCGCCCCGGCCGTGGGTCCGTCGCCGGCCCGCGACCACGACGCAGGGAGCGCTCCGCCCCGATGTCCACCACCGTCCGGCGCGACCCGGTCGCCGCGGGCCTGCCCGTCCTCGACCGGTTCCTTCCGGCCTGGATCGCCCTCGCCATGGCCGCGGGTTTGCTCCTCGGTCGCCTCGTGCCGGGCCTCGGCTCGGCGCTCGGGGCCGTCGAGGTCGTCGGGGTCTCGCTGCCGATCGCGCTCGGGCTGCTCGTCATGATGTACCCGGTTCTGGCCAAGGTCCGCTACGACCGGCTCGACACCGTGACCGGCGACCGTCGGATGCTGCTCGCCTCGGTCGCCCTCAACTGGCTCGTCGGGCCGGCCCTGATGTTCGCGCTCGCCTGGCTGTTCCTGCCCGACCTGCCGGCCTACCGCACCGGCCTCATCGTCGTCGGGCTGGCCAGGTGCATCGCCATGGTCATCATCTGGAACGACCTCGCCTGCGGCGATCGCGAGGCCGCGGCCGTTCTCGTCGCCCTCAACTCCGTCTTCCAGGTCCTCGCCTTCGGGCTCCTCGGCTGGTTCTACCTCTCGGTCCTGCCCGGCTGGCTCGGTCTCGAGCAGGCGGGCCTGGAGGTGTCCGCGTGGCAGATCGCCCGCTCGGTCATCGTCTTCCTCGGGCTCCCCCTCGTCCTGGGCTACCTCAGCCGGCGGCTGGGCGAGCGGGCCCGCGGGCGGGAGTGGTACGAGTCGCGGTTCCTTCCCCGGATCGGGCCGTGGGCGCTCATCGGGCTGCTCTTCACGATCGTCGTCCTCTTCGCCCTCCAGGGCGACCGCATCACGTCCCGCCCCGGCGATGTCGCCCGGATCGCCCTGCCCCTGGTCGTCTACTTCGCCGTGATGTGGAGCGTGGGTCATCTGGCGGGCCACGCCCTCGCGATGCCCTACTCCCGGGCCACGACGTTGGCCTTCACCGCGGCGGGCAACAACTTCGAGCTCGCCATCGCCGTTGCCATCGCCACCTTCGGGGTCCGCAGCGGGCAGGCCCTCGCCGGGGTCGTCGGACCCCTCATCGAGGTTCCGGCCCTCGTCGGCCTCGTCTATGTCAGCCTGGCCGTGCGCCGCTTCTACCCCCCGGAGGAGTTCTCGTGACCGCCCCATCGTCCCCGGCCGAGCCGTCGAGCCGGCCGTCCGTTCTCTTCGTCTGCATCCACAACGCCGGACGCTCGCAGATGGCGGCGGCCTACCTGCGCCACCTCGGCGGCGACGGTGTCGAGGTGCGCTCGGCAGGCAGTGCGCCGGCCGGGTCGCTCAACCCCGTCGTCGTCGAGGCGATGGGCGAGGTGGGTATCGACCTGGGAAGCGAGCACCCCAAGATCCTCACCACCGATGCGGTGCAGGACTCCGACGTCGTCATCACCATGGGCTGCGGCGACACCTGCCCCATCTACCCCGGCAAGCGGTACGAGGACTGGGGGGTGCCCGACCCCGCGGGGCAGCCGCTCGACTCGGTCCGCGTCATCCGCGACGAGGTGCGCAGGCGCGTCGCCGACCTCCTCGTCTCGCTCGGTGTCCGGCCGGCGGGCGACTGAGGACGGCGGCATAACCTGAGCCGGTGACCGCGCTCGATCCCGCGACCGCCCAGCCGCGTTGGCGGACCGTCCTGTTCGACCTCGACGGGACCCTCGCCGACACCATCCCGCTCATCATCGCGTCCTACCAGCATGCGTTCCGCACCGTCCTCGGCGTGGCTCCCTCCGAGCAGCGGGCCCGGTCGTGGATCGGGCGCCCGCTGCTCGATGCCCTTCTCGAGGAGGAGCCCGAGCACGGCCACGAGCTGGACCGCGTCTACCGGGAGTGGAACCTCGCCAACACCGAGCGGCTCATCCGACGATATGCCGGGGTGCCCGAGCTGCTGATGGCCCTCGTCGACGCGGGGGTGGAGGCCGCGGTCATCACCTCGAAGCGGCGGCACGCGGCCCGGCTCGCCCTCGCCGGTGTCGGGATCGACGGGCTCGTCGACCTCATCGCCACCCTCGAGGACACCGAACGCCACAAGCCCGCGGCGGACCCGCTCCTGCACGGCGCTCGCGTCCTCGGCGTCGAGCCGGGCCAGTGCGTCTACATCGGCGACGCGGTCGTCGACGTGCGAGCGGCGCGGGCGGCCGGGATGGACGCGATCGCCGTGACGTGGGGCGCCGGGGTCCGCGACGAGCTGCTCGAGGCGGCCCCGGATGCCGTGGTCGACACCGTCGACGAGCTCGTCGCGCTGCTGCTGCCCGGGATGGCGGCCGCGTCGTGAGCCCGACGCGCGTGCGCCGGATGTGACGAGTGTGACGGGTGAGTTGGGTCTGCCGCCACCTGTCCAGCCGACACGCGGCGGAGCCGCCAAGGCGAATGACAGCGGTGTGATTCCCCGGCTAAAGTGAGGGACCATCCACGACACGAGAAGGGTCGAATGTGAGCGCCGTCCGCGAGCAGGTCACCACCACCGCCACCGAGCTGTCGGAGCGGGACCGCGAGATCATCGCCTTCGAGCGGCAGTGGTGGAAGTACGCCGGCGCCAAGGAGCAGGCCATCAAGGAGCTGTTCGACATGAGTGCCACCCGCTACTACCAGGTGCTCAACGGGCTCATCGACTCCTCGGCCGCGCTCGAGTACGACCCCATGCTCATCAAGCGCCTGCGCCGGCTGCGGGCCAGCCGCCAGCGGGCCCGCTCCGCCCGCCGCCTCGGCGTCCAGTCCTAGGAGCCCAGCCGCTTGCCGGCCGGCCGGGAGCGGCATTGCAGGCGCGGTCGAACCCGTCAGCGAGCGGGCTCGTCCTCGCCGGGGTCGGGGAACTCGACCGGCCAGCCCTTGGCGGCGAGCTTGTTACGCACCCGGCGGACGTCGTTCGCCGACGGCTCGGCATTGGTGAGGTCGGTGATCGCATCGGCGATGTCGCCCGGCCCTGCCGGGATCACCTCGGCGCGGCGCAGCGCCTTGGCGACCTTCTTGACCTCGCTCTTGGTCAGCCGGCGCTGGAGAAGTGCGAGTAGGGGCTGGTAGTCGTAGTCGGGCACCCCCTGGGGGTAGCCCTCGCGCAGCCAGGCGAGGATCCGGGCCAGGACGCTGCCCTCGGCGATCGGCTCGTCGTCGTCGTCGGCCTCGGCGTCGTTCTCGGGCGGCGGTCCGGCGAGCGGCCAGCCGCCGCTGGCGAGCCGCGCGGACACCCGGGCGACGTCCTCGTCGTAGGCGCCCTCGAACGCGCGGGTCTCGATGAGCGAACGGATCTCGGCCTCGGCGATCGGGGTGTCGGCCTGTGCGTGCTGCGCCAGCTCGGCGGCGATCATCGTGACCTCCGCGTCCGTGAGCCGGCGGTGCAGGACGCCGAGGAGCGCGACGTAGTCCTGCTGCGGGATGCCGGACGGATACCCTGCCCGGAGCCACGTGATGGTCCGCCGCAGGAAGGAGGGCCGGTCGGTCATGGGCGCACCGTACCTCAGTGCTTGCTGACGAGCCGGGGGTAGATGTGCTCGAAGCTCAGCTTCATTCCGAGTCCCGAGGCGACGATGTAGGTGATCCCGAGGACGATCCCGACCACGACGACCGTGAAGCACACGATGGCGAGTGCTCGGCCGGCCGGATGCGGCCGGGCGTGGCTCACCTCGGCGTCGCCGCCGGCCCCCCAGGCGAGCGACCGCATGCCGAGAGCGAAGACCGCCGGGAGCCCGGCACCGAGGAGCAGGCTGACCAGCAGGACCTTCCACGTGCCGGCCAGGGCGAGGGTGATCGTGTTCATCGGGTCTGCTCCCTCGCGGTGGTCGATGCGGTGGTCGGCGCGTCGGCCGGCGCGGTCTGGTCGCGGGGCACGGCGGGCCCGCCCGGGCCCTGCCAGTCGTCGTTGACGTTGCGGTGGGTGACGGGGGACTTGCGCGACTGGAGGAACATCCACGTCGCGGCGACGGTGAGAACGAGGAAGACGACGGCGGCGCCGAGCAGCCCGCCGAGGAGGTGGGCGAGGACCCACATGACGGCACCGACGAGGCCCGCCATGGGCAGGGTGATGAGCCAGGCGACGACCATCCGCAGCGCGACGTTCCAGCGGACCTCCGCACCCGGCTGGCCGATCCCCGTGCCGAGGATCGAACCCGTGGCGACGTGGGTCGTCGACAGCGCGAACCCGAGGTGGCTCGACGCGAGGATGGTCGCCGCCGACGCGGACTCGGCCGCCAGCCCCTGGGGCGCGGAGATCTCGACCAGGCCCTTGCCGAGGGTGCGGATGATGCGCCATCCCCCGATGTAGGTGCCGAGGGCGATCGCGCCGGCGCAGACGACCTTGACCCACAGGGGGACGCTGCTGGTGTCACTCCAGCGGCCCGCCGCGATGAGCGCGAGCGTGATGACCCCCATCGTCTTCTGCGCGTCGTTCGTCCCGTGGGCAAGGGAGACCAGGGAGGCCGAGCCGATCTGGCCCCAGCGGAAGCCGCGCTCCTTGAAGCGCTCGGCGATGCCCTCGGTGATGAGGTAGATGAGCCGGGTCCCGACGGCGGCCACCGCCAGGGCGACGAAGGGCGAGATGAGCGAGGGGACGATGACCTTCCCGACGACGCCGTCGAGCTTGGTGCCGTCGCCGACCCACTTGACCCCACTGGCGCCGAGGCCGGCCATGGCCGCCCCCATGAGGCCGCCGAACAGCGCGTGCGAGGAGCTCGACGGAAGACCGAAGAGCCAGGTGAGCAGGTTCCAGATGATCCCCCCGCACAGGCCGGCCAGGACGATGAGCAGAAGGGACTCTCCACCGTCCGCGACGAACTCGGCGCGGGGCGCGCCGGTGGAGTCCTGGATGTTGATGACGGCGTTGGTCACGGTGAGGGCGACCTCGACGGACAGGAACGCGCCCACGAGGTTGAGGACGGCCGACAGGGCCACTGCGATCCGAGGGCGCAGGGCTCCGGTCGCGATCGATGTCGCCATGGCGTTGCCGGTGTCGTGGAAGCCGTTGGTGAAGTCGAAGGCCAGGGCCGTGATGACGACCAGGGCAAGGATGCCGGTTGCAGCGGTCACGGCCACCAGTGTGGCGGTTTTGGTGCGCGGTCACGAATCTGTCGGCCATCGTTCTCCGGCTGTTTCCCTTCTGTTCACCGAGGCCGCGGACGAGGCCGCGGCCGCCTGAGTCGGGCACCGCGAGGGACCCCTACCCCCGAGGCGCGCCGGGCCGAGCCGTCCGAGGGCGGCCCCCGGTCCCACGGAGCGACCGGACGGCATGCCCGGCGTTTGCACTCTCCTGGTGAGAGTGCCAATAATGAGCGTTAGCACTCTCGTTGTGAGAGTGACAACTGCTTGTCAGAACGACCAGCCGGCGAGGGCCGCGCGAGCACGCATGACATGAGGCGTGCGGACCGGCCCGTCCGTCGCGGGCGCCGTCTGGTCGACCCCTTCGATTCGCGTGGGAGGAACCACCCGAATGGCCAAGATCATCGCGTTCGATGAGGAGGCTCGCCGCGGCCTCGAGCGGGGTATGAACACCCTCGCCGATGCCGTCAAGGTCACCCTCGGTCCCAAGGGCCGCAACGTCGTCCTGGAGAAGAAGTGGGGCGCCCCGACGATCACCAACGACGGCGTCTCGATCGCCAAGGAGATCGAGCTCGACGACCCCTACGAGAAGATCGGCGCCGAGCTGGTCAAGGAGGTCGCGAAGAAGACCGACGACGTCGCCGGCGACGGGACGACCACCGCCACGGTGCTCGCCCAGGCGCTCGTGCGTGAGGGCCTGCGCAACGTCGCGGCCGGCGCCAACCCGATGGCGCTCAAGCGCGGCATCGAGCAGGCCGTGACGGCCGTCTCCGAGGAGCTGCTCGCCATCGCCCAGGACGTCGAGACCAAGGAGCAGATCGCCTCGACCGCGTCCATCTCGGCCGCCGACGAGGAGATCGGCGCCAAGATCGCCGAGGCCATGGACAAGGTCGGCAAGGAAGGCGTCATCACCGTCGAGGAGTCCAACACCTTCGGCCTCGAGCTCGAGCTCACCGAGGGCATGCGCTTCGACAAGGGCTTCATCAGCCACTACTTCGTCACCGACGCCGAGCGGATGGAGTCGGTCCTCGAGGACCCGTACATCCTCATCGTCAACTCCAAGATCTCCGGCATCAAGGACCTGCTGCCCGTCCTCGAGAAGGTCATGCAGTCCGGCAAGCCGCTGCTCATCATCTCCGAGGACGTCGAGGGCGAGGCCCTGTCGACGCTCGTCGTCAACAAGATCCGGGGCACCTTCAAGTCGGTCGCCGTCAAGGCGCCGGGCTTCGGTGACCGTCGCAAGGCCATGCTCGGTGACATCGCGATCCTCACCGGCGGCCAGGTCATCTCCGAGGAGGTCGGCCTCAAGCTCGACACCGCCGACCTCGAGCTGCTGGGCAGGGCCCGCAAGGTCGTCGTCACCAAGGACGAGACGACGATCGTCGAGGGTGCCGGCGACGCCGACCAGATCGCCGGCCGGGTCAACCAGATCAAGGCCGAGATCGAGAAGTCGGACTCCGACTACGACCGCGAGAAGCTCCAGGAGCGCCTCGCCAAGCTCGCCGGCGGCGTCGCCGTCATCAGGGCGGGCGCGGCCACCGAGGTCGAGCTCAAGGAGCGCAAGCACCGCATCGAGGATGCCGTCCGCAACGCCAAGGCGGCCGTCGAGGAGGGCATCGTCGCCGGAGGCGGCGTGGCCCTCATCCAGGCCGGCAAGGTCGCGTTCGCCAAGCTCCACCTCGAGGGTGAGGAGGCGGTCGGCGCCAACATCGTCAAGGTGGCGATCGAGGCCCCGCTCAAGCAGATCGCCATCAACGCCGGTCTCGAGGGCGGCGTCGTCGCCGAGAAGGTCGCCAACCTCGAGCCCGGCTGGGGCCTCAACGCCGCCACCGGCGAGTATGTCGACCTCATCGCGGCCGGCATCATCGACCCCGCCAAGGTGACCCGGTCGGCCCTGCAGAACGCGGCGTCGATCGCCGCCCTGTTCCTGACGACCGAGGCCGTCATCGCCGACAAGCCGGAGAAGGCTCCGGCCATGCCGGCCGGTGGCGACGAGATGGGTGGCATGGGCTTCTGACCGACCGCTCTGCGCGGCACCGCTTGTCAGTGGGGCCCGGATGCGACCGATGGGTCGCCTCCGGGCCCCACTCGTTCGTCTCGGCTGTGCCGCCGGTCCGTCCCGGGTATGCCGCCGGCCCGGGGCTACGGGGCGGCCCGTCGCGCCGATCGCCACAGCCGGACCCAGGTGAGCAGCCACAGCGCGACCACAATGAGGACGACCGCGCCGGCGAGCCACGGGAGCCACGACGGGGCGCCGCCGGTGCACTCCGCGCGCCCGGGTCGGATCACGGCTCCGGTGGCGATGTCGATCTCGTCGGGCCATGAGGCGCAGACCTCGGCGGGGAAGAACATCGCCGGTGCCAGGCCGGCCCCGACGAGGAGCATGGGTGAGCCAACGAGGCCGAGGACGAGCCCGCCGGCCAGCTTCTCCCGAGGGGACCACACGGACGAGACGAGGAGCAGCACGACGGCGGGGATCCACGTGAGAACCGCTATCGGGGCGCCGATGAGCGAGATCGTGAGGACCCCGGTGAGCGCGAACAGGACGAGCGCGGCGACCTCGCGGTTCCTGCTCCGGTGGGACGCCATCGGGATTGCCTGGGGCGCGCCGGCGGCATCCACCACGGGGCTCGCGCCGCCGGCCTCGGCGACGAGCTCCTCGGGGGAACCGAGCCGGTCGAGGACTGCGCGCAGGTCCGCCTCGGAGGCCCGGTCGTGCGCCATCGCGTCGCGCAGGTGGGCCTCGATGTCGGCGACGAGCTCGGCGCGCTGGTCCGGCGGCAGCGTCGCGGCGGCGGCGTTGAGCCGGGCCACGTAGTCCGAGATGAGTGGGTGGTTCATCGCAGCGGTCATGGCGTGTCCTCTCCGTGCTTGGCCAGGATTGCATCGACGGCGGTCCGGAACTCGACCCAGGCGGCGGCGAACTCGGCGAGCGTCCGTCGCCCCGCCCCGGTGAGCGAGTAGTAGCGCCGCGGCGGCCCGGAGGCCGACTCGCGCCACGACGTGGCGACGAGGTCATCGCGACGCAGCCGGGACAGCAGGGGGTAGACGGTGCCCTCGCTCGCGACGAGGCCGGCCGCGGACAGCTCACCGACCAGGTCGTAGCCGTACCGCTCGCCGTCGGCGAGCAGGGCGAGGACGCAGTGCTCGAGGGTGCCCCTGCGGAGCTGGGCCAACGCCGGGCCACCTGCTGCCATGCGTTACAAGGTACCTGTCTCCGCCCAGCACGACAAGTCGGGTCCGCCTCCGGGGTAGGTCAGGGTCGGCTCAGGGGGAAACCCCACAGCGAAGCGTGGGGTGGGCCCCGTAGCGTGTCAGCGACGGGACAGCCGACGCACAGCCGGCTCCCATCCGGAGGCCGCAGCGCGGCATCCCGAGACGACAGTGCCGACCCCAGCGCTACCGCAGCAGGAGAGACATGACCACCAACGCCACCGTCCCCGAGGCGAGCGCCACCGCACGGTCGACCCGCATCGCCGCGCGGGTCGACGACATCTCGAAGGTCTACGGGCGCGGTGACACGGCCGTCGTGGCCCTGGCGCACGTCAGCCTCGACATCGCCGCCGGGGAGTTCACCGCGATCATGGGCCCATCGGGCTCGGGCAAGTCGACCCTCATGCACTGCGCAGCCGGTCTGGACTCGGTGACCCGTGGCCGGGTGTTCCTCGCCGACACCGAGCTGACCGCCCTGGGCGAGAAGGACCTGACCCGCGCGCGGCGCGACCACATCGGGTTCGTCTTCCAGTCCTTCAACCTCATCCCGACGCTCACGGCGGAGGAGAACATCCTCCTGCCGCTCGCCATCGCGGGACGCAAGCCGGACACGGCCTGGTTCGACCAGGTCATCGACACCATCGGGCTGCGCGACCGGCTCGACCACCGGCCGACCGAGCTCTCCGGGGGTCAGCAGCAGCGAGTCGCCTGCGCCCGCGCTCTCGTCAGCCGCCCGGAGGTGATCTTCGCCGACGAGCCGACCGGCAACCTCGACAGTACGTCCGGCGCCGAGGTCCTCGGCTTCCTGCGTCGCTCGGTCGACGAGTTCGGCCAGACGATCGTCATGGTCACCCACGACCCGAATGCCGCGAGCTGGACCGACCGGGTCGTCTTCCTCGCCGACGGCCAGGTCGTCGGTGAGCTGCGCGCGCCCACGCCGGACAGCGTCCTCGCCCGGATGCGGAGCCTCGACGGGCGCGGCGCCGCGCCCCGGACGGGAGTCTGAGCCCGATGCTCCGCGCCAGCTGGAAGAGCCTCATGGCCCGCAAGCTGCGGCTGTTCATGAGTGCCTTCGCCGTCGTCCTCGGCGTCGCGTTCGTCGCCGGGTCGTTCATCTTCACCGACACCCTCGGTCGATCCTTCGACTCGATCATGAGCGGGTCGGTCGGTGACGTCATCGTCCGGCCGGTCGGGACCGGCGGCGGTGACGGGCGGCAGAGCACCCAGACGGTGCCCGGCTCGGTCGTCGCCTCGCTCGACGGCACGCCCGGCGCAGCCCGGGTCGACGGGACGATCGGCCAGTTCGGGACCTTCGTCGTCGCCAAGAGCGGCAAGCTCATCGGCGGCATGGGGGCGCCCGGCATCGCCGTCAACCACACCGGCGCTCCGGCGGCACACGGCGTCGAGAGCGCGACCCTTGTGGGCGGCCGGTGGCCCGAGAAGGCCGGCGAGGTCGCCCTGGATGCCAAGACGGCCGACACGGGCGGCTACTTCGTCGGCGACACGGTCACGTTCGTCTCCACGGGCGCCGAGCCGCGCTTCACGGCGACCCTCGTCGGCACGGCCAGCTTCGGCAGCGGCAGCATGGTCGGAGCCAGCCTGGCGATCTTCGACACGCACACCGCGCAACAGCTGTTCATGGGTGGTAAGGACGCCTTCAACGACATCTGGGTGACGGCCGCGCCCGGGACCTCCCAGTCCCAGCTCCGGGACGCCGTCGCGACCCGGCTGCCGAGCGGGCTCGAGGCGGTCACCGGCGACGCGGCGGCCGCGGAGGGTGCGTCCCAGGTCCAGCAGGCGCTGACCTACATCAACACCTTCCTCCTCGTCTTCGCGGGCATCGCCCTGGTCGTCGGCGCCTTCATCATCGTCAACACCTTCTCCATCCTCGTGGCCCAACGCAGCCGTGAGCTGGCCCTGCTGCGAGCCATCGGAGCCGACCAGGCCCAGGTCGGCCGTTCGGTCCTCTTCGAGGCGTTCGTCATGGGGCTCTTCGGCGCGGTCGGCGGACTCGGCGTGGGGCTGCTTCTCGCCATGGGGATCAAGGCGCTGTTCGCCCGGATCGGGCTCGACCTGTCCGGTTCCGGGCTCGTCCTGGCACCCCGGACGGTCATCGCCGCCTTCGTCGTGGGCATCGGGGTCACCCTCCTGGCGGCCTACCTGCCGGCCCGGCGCGCCGGCCGGGTCCCGCCGGTCGCCGCGCTGCGTGAGGACGTCATCATCGCCGAGGGCTCGCTGCACCGCCGCGTGTGGTTCGGCCTGGGGCTCGTCGTCCTCGGCGCGGCAGCCCTGCTGACCGGCCTGTTCACCGACGTGCCGAAGGCGACGTACGTCGTCGGTGGCGGCATCCTCGGCGTCGTCCTCGGGGTGGCGTTCACCAGCCCGCTCCTCGGCCGCCCGGTCATCGCGCTGCTCGGTGCGCTCTTCCGCCGCCTCTTCGGCGCGGTGGGACTCATGGCCGAGCAGAACGCCCAACGCAACCCGCGCCGAACGGCCGCGACGGCATCAGCCCTGATGATCGGCGTGACCCTCGTGTCGATGATGACCGTGTTCGGCGCCTCGGCGAAGGCCAGCGTCGACAAGGTGATCCAGCGCGACTTCGCCGCCGACTACGTCGTGTCCAACGCGATCGGGATGCCCTTCTCGGCCAAGGTCACCGACGCGGTCGCGACGGTGGACGGCGTCGCGACGGTGGCGCGGTTCCGCTATGCACCCGTGGAGCTCGACGGGGAGAGGCGCTACGTCGCGGCCGTCGACGTTGCGGCCATGGCCAAGATCCGGCCGCTGCCGATGACGGACGGGACGTTCACCGACCTCGCCGAGGGCAGCGTCCTCGTCAGCGCCAAGCGCGCCGCGTCCGACCACATCGCCATCGGGGACACGGTGACCGTCGCCGCGAACGGCAGAACGATCCGGCCGAAGGTCGCCGGCATCTTCGACAGCACGCCCATGGTCGGGACGGGGTTCCTGTTCTCGCTGGGCGGCTTCGACAAGCTCGGTATGCCGGCCGAGGACAGCTACGCCTATGTCACCCGGGCGCCGGGCGCCGATCCCGCGACGGTCGGTCGGGCGCTCGACACGGCGCTCAAGGACCAGCCGCTCGTCACGGTCAAGGACCAGGCTGCCTTCGCCGAGGAGCAGCGGGCCCCGATCGACCAGATGCTCTACCTCATCGACGCCCTGCTCGGGCTCGCCGTCATCATCGCCATCCTCGGCATCATCAACACCCTGGCACTGTCGGTCATCGAGCGGACCCGTGAGATCGGCCTGCTGAGGGCGGTGGGCCTGAGCCGCCGGCAGCTGCGGACGATGCTGCGCCTCGAGTCGGTCGTCATCGCCGTCCTCGGCGCCGCGCTGGGCGTGGGGCTGGGGCTGCTGTTCGGGGTGGCGCTCCAGCGGTCGCTGGCCGGGGACGGGATCGACGTCCTGGCCATCCCCGGCGGTCAGCTCGTCGTCTTCGTCGCCATCGCCGCGGTCGTCGGGGTGCTCGCCGCCCTGTGGCCCGGGCGCCGGGCCGCCCGGCTCGACATCCTCCGGGCGGTGACGACCGAGTAGCCGCGGGATCCGGACCCGGGTGGGAGCCGGCCATCAGGGGATGCCGGCCCCCACCCGGTGTCCCCGTCGGGGACGGGCTCAGCCGAACATCCGCGCCGCCTGGGCCTCGGTCTCCGCGTACTGCGCCCCGGCGGCGCCCAGCACCTGGCCGATCCCGTCCAGGGATGCCTTGACCTGGCGCTGGGTACCCTGCCACTGGCCGAGGACGCCCTGGAACCGGGCCGCAGCCGTGCCGGACCACGCGTCCTGGAGCGCGGTCAGCCGGGCCATCATGACGGCCACCTGGGACTCGATCTCGCCGGAGATCCGGGCGATGTCACCCGCGGCGGCCTGGATGCGGTCCGTGTCGACCTGGAACTGCGCGGCCATGGCCGGCTCCCTTCCCTGCGGGCCGCCACCCCCTGTGGCGGCCGGTCAGGCCACGCTAGGCGCACCGACGAGGGGCGCCGCGGGGTTATCCACAGCCTGCGACGGGCCGACCGGGTCGGCACCCGTCCGTCCGGTCGCCCGCGGCATGGCCACGACGAGGAGCGCGCCGACGGCGACGACGGCGGCCCCGACGAGGATCGCCAAGGAGGCCCGCCGGCTCGTCGCGCAGGGCATGCTGCTCAACGTCCTCGTCGGCGTGGCCGCGACCGACCACCTCGGGGAGGACCCGGCCTTCGACGCTCTCGTCCTGTGCAGCCACGGGTGGGACGACAAGCTGCGTGAGGCCCTCGGCGGCTGACGTCCGGCTCGCGCAGCGGCCGCACGTGCGCCGCTGCGAACCCCGTGCCCACCTAGGATCGACACCGTGACGCTCTGGATCGACCCACCGCGGTGGGCCGCCCATGGCCACGTGTGGTCCCACCTCATCAGCGACGAGAGTCTCGAGCAGCTGCACGCGTTCGCGGCCGGGCTCGGGATCCCGGACCGGGGGTTCGAGGGCGACCACTACGACGTTCCCGAGGTGCGGTATGCCGCGGCCGTCGCCGCAGGCGCGCGCCCGACCGACGCCAAGGACCTCGTCCGACGGCTGCATGCCAGCGGGCTGCGGATGCAGAAGGGGCGCGGCGAGCGGGGGGTTGCCCGGATCGAGAACGTCGTCTTCGCCGACGGCACGAGCGCCGACGTCGACCTCATCGCCTCGCCGCGGCCGGCGTCGGCGACCCGCGTCTTTGCCGCCATGGTGTTCGTCCGCGACGCCGGGGGTGACTTCGCGGTCGTCCACTCGATCCGCCGCGGTCAGTGGGGGGCGCCCGGCGGCTGGCGCGAGGGCGACGAGAGCGTTGCGGAGAACGCCCGGCGCGAGGTGCGCGAGGAGACCGGGATCGCGCTCGCCGACAGCGACCTCGTCCCGGTGGGGTACGAGCGCTTCCACCACCGGTCCGAGGGCGGGCTGTGGGTCGAGGGGCGTGACCTGCTCCAGGCGTTCCGAGCCGACCTCGGGGTCGTCCGACCCCCGCTGAGCGCCGAGCTCGACGACACCTCGGACCGCCGCTGGGTCAGCGCGGAGGAGTTCGCCGGGCTGTGCCGGCACGAGTTCTGGTGGCCGCTGGCCGCCCAGGTCTTCCGGCTCGGGCCGGACTGACGCTCGCAGTGGTCGAGAGCCGGTCCGGCCGGGCCGGCTACGTCGCCAGTGAGGCGTTGAGCGAGATCGGGACCGCCTGCAGGGCCTGGCTCACCGGGCAGCCCGTCTTGGCACCCTCGGCCGCCTCGGCGAACTCCTCGGCCGTCATCCCGGGGACCCGGCCGACGACGGTGAGGACGATCTGGGTGATGCCGGTGCCGGGGACGAAGGTCACCTCGGCGCTGGTGTCGAGGGAGGTCGGGGGAGTCCCCGACTTGGCCAGGCCGTTGGACAGGGCCATCGAGAAGCATGTCGAGTGGGCCGCGGCGATGAGCTCCTCGGGCGAGGTGCGCCCATTCGGCTCCTCGGCCCGCGAGGGCCAGGTGACGGCATACGTCCCGAGCCCGGAGGACTCGAAGGTGACCTCCCCGGCTCCGTCGAAGAGCGAGCCCTCCCAGTGGGCGGATGCCTTGCGCGTCGTGGCCACGTGGTCCTCCTGCAGTCGAGATAGCGGATAGGGCCCACCTTGCCTCTATGGGGGCGTCCCCGGCAATGCCGGGTTAGCCTTTCGCTCAGGGGAACCTCGTCCCGGGCGGGATGCCTCGGACCTCAGGCACCCACCCCGGCACCGGAGGAGGACCGAATGCGGGCCGTCCAGTTCATGCGCTACGGGGGCCCGGAGGCGCTCACGTGGGGTGAGGCGCCCGAGCCGCACGCCGGGCCCGGGCAGGTCCGCGTCGCCGTCCGCGCGGCGAGTGTCAACGGGATCGACGCCAAGAAGCTGACCGGCGCCATGTCCGGCGGCGCACCGCTGGAGGGGACCGGCTACCTCGGCGTGGACGCCGCGGGCGTCGTCGACGAGGTCGGCCAGGGCGTGGCCGGGGTGTCCGTCGGCGACGAGGTGCTCGGCCTCGGGAGCGGGACCCAGGCGGAGTATGCCGTCCTGCGGGCCTGGGCGCCCAAGCCGGCCGCCGTCCCGTGGGCGCTGGCCGCGGCGGTCGCACTCACCGGCGAGACCGCGGAGCGCGGGTGGCGGCTGCTCGGGGCCACGGCGGGCCAGACGGCCTTCGTCGACGGCGGTGCCGGTGGGGTGGGCTCGGTGGCCGTGCAGATGGCGGTCGCCCGGCGCCTCACCGTCGTCGCGTCGGCGGGGGCGAGCAACCAGGACTACCTGCGCGAGCTCGGGGCCCGGCCGGTCCGTTACGGGGCCGGCGTCGCCGACCGGGTGCGGGCGGCCGCCGGTGGCCCGGTCGACGCGGTCTTCGACGTCGCCGGCAAGACTCCGGTCGAGGACCTCATCGCGCTCGTCGCGGCTCCCGAGCGCGTGCTGTCCATCGCCAACTTCGCGGCGGCCGGCACGGGCATCCGGGTCACCGGGGGTGGTGAGGACTCCCGGCCGATGGAGGCGATGGCGCTCGTCGCCGACCTCGTCGGGCGGGGCGTTCTCGCGGTGCCGGTGCGGACCTTCGTGGCCGCCGAGTCCGCGGACGCGTACGCCGTCGCCCTGTCGGGACACGCCCGCGGGAAGCTCGTCCTCCTGCCCTGAGCCCAGCCGTCCACCCGGCGTTCACCGCCGAGATCTTCCAGTAGCGAGGCCGCCGTGCCACGGCGTCACCGATCGCTCAGGGCGGGGGCGACCACCGCTCAGAGGCGCCCGAGCTCGCGGGCGAGGTTGGTCCGCGCCTCGGGCTCCCACTGGGTCCGGGCGTGGTCGGTGAGGTAGATGTGCTCACGCCGGGCGAACGGCTCGAGCACCAGTCGGCGGCCGGCGGCATACAGCGGGTCCGGCACGTCGGCGTACTCCTCGCGCACCTGGGCGCAGTACTCGTCGAAGCGGTCCGGCTCGGCGGTGAAGATCCACAGGTCGGCGTCGTGGAACGCCGCGCGCAGCCCGGTCGGCTCGGCCACCTCATGGGCGACGGTCTCCTCGACGAGCCCGGTGACGATGTCGACGTCCGGGGCCGGCAGACCCAGCCGGGTCAGCGCCTCTCGGGCGAGAGCCGCGCTCTCGGTCTCGCCGGACCCGCCACCGGAGGCCGGTGCCACGGAATAGACGGCGTCGTGGAACCAGCCGGCAAGGCGGCCGAGGGCGCCGTCGCGAGCGGAGATCTCCTCGACGTCCTCGAGCTCCTCGACGGCGCGGAAGACCTCCACGAGGTGCAGGGTCGTGTGGTAGCGCCGGTGGGGCTCGTCCCACCGGCGCATGAGATCGGCGCCGACCTCGAAGGCGAGCTCGGGGTCAGCGGCGGGGTGCAGCGTCGCGAGGTCGCGACGCCACCAGGTGATGATGGCCGGCACGGCTCGCCATCCTCGCACGAGGCCCGGTCGGCCGGTTTCAGTGGGCCGGGCGAACGGCGACGCGGCTCCGCTCGAGCGCCTTGGCGTATCCGGTGCCCGCGGCGAGCAGCAGGACACCCGTTCCGATGAAGGCGCCGACCCGCCACAGGCCGCTCAGCGCCGCCAGGTCGAAGAGGAACAGCTTGGCGACGCTGACGGCGGCGAGGACGAGCCCGACACGCAGCGCCTGGCTCGCGTCCGTGGCGCGCCTCAGGCCCCGGCCGAGCAGCCCGGCGGCCGCACCCATCCAGGCCAGGGTCGCCCCGGTGTGGCCGGCGACGAAGCCGGCCTGCGTCTGGTCCAGCGACTGGCCGACGAGCATCCCGGCGGAGACGCAGATCGTGGCCGTCACGGCGAGCGCACCGACCCAGAGCAGGGGGGTGGCCAGCTGGCGCAGTGCCGCGGGCCCCTGCCTCCCGGCCGAGACGGTCCAGGCGGCCAGCGCGAGCAGGCCGGCGGCCAGCATGCTGTCCGCGAGGGCGACGCCGGGGCCGTCCAGGCTCGCCATGCCGGCCGAGGCGATCGAGGCCACGTGCGGCAGGTAGGACAGTCCCGCGACGACCGCCATGGTCGTGCCGAGCCAGAAGGTGAGTCGGGAGTGGGTGGCTCCCGCGGCGGCGAGGTAGGCCGCCGCGCTGAGGATGAGCCCCGTCGTGACGTGCTGGTCCGGGGCCCCGGAGAGTACGGCGAGGAGCAGGGAGAAGGTGCCGATCGACGCCAGCGTGGCCCTCAGCCCGGTGCCCAGCCGCAGGATCCGACCGCGTCCGGACAGGACGGCGACGACGAGGTAGGCCGCCGCGACGAGCAGCAGGCAGACCGTCCGTTCCGGCTTCGCGAGAACGCCGACGGCCGCGAGGAGCGGGACGGCAGCGACCCCGGCGAGAGTCGTCGACAGGACCTGGTCGCCGGTGGTCGGTGCGCCGTCCCGGGTCGCGGCGTGTCCGGCGGACATGGCGGCCGTGGCGGCCGCGAGGGCGGCGAAGAGCGCCGCCAGGCCGATGTGGACCCGGTGGTCGAGCGAGGTCGGCGCGGAGACGCCCGCGCCGACGATTAGCGCCAGGGCGACCGGGAGGGTGCGCGCGACGTCGAGGACCGGCCAGCGATGGCTCAGCTGGGCCGGCACCGCGGCCGCCGCCAGGATGACGAGGAAGGCCGAGACCACCCAGCTGATCTCGCCGGCGACGGCCGGACCGAGGACCGCCGCACCCAGTACGGTGATGACGGCGAGCAGCTCCGAGGCCCACCGCCAGGCAAGCAGTAGCCCGGAACCGGCGACGAGGGCGGCGAGCACGAGCCCGGGCGCGACCGGGACGAAGTCGTAGATCGTCGTCATCGCGACGATGTCGAGGTAGGCCGCGGCATACCCGGTGGCGGCGATGGCCACGGGACCCGCGGTGGAGCGACCGGCTCGGGCCTCCCTGGAGCGGACGAGGTGGCCGGCGAGGACGAGCCCCACGGCGAGCAGGCCGCCGGCGACGACCCGCGGCACGGGGCCGAACCAGCCGTGCTGCATGGCCAGGGCAAGGAGCATCGCCACACCGGCGAGGGTGACGACGGCGCCGGCGATGACGAGGACCTTGATGACCGCGCCCTCCCGCTGCCACCAGCGAGGTCCGGCGTCGGGTTGGACCGACCGGACGGGGGCGACCTGCGTCGTCGGAGCTTCGGGGGGTATGTCGGGGGCCGGCATCGGCGCTGCGGCCGGAGCCGGGGAGTGGGCGAGGGACGGCGGCGCGAGGGGGGCCGGGGTGGGCCGGGCTGAGGTGGTGGGCGCCGCGGCTCCGGGCGACATCGACTCGGTGACCTCCCGGTCCAGCTCGGCGCGCAGCCGGGCCAGCCCGTTGCCGACGGTGTAGAGCCGCTGCATCGCCTCGGCGAACTCGTCCTCGAGCCGGCGGACGTCCTGGAGCCTCGTCATGCCTCCAGGGTCCGCCCCGGCGGGCTCCGCGCGCGTGAGTCGGCGTACTCACCTTCCCCTGGCGGTCGGCATACCGGGGCGTCCCGGCGACGCGCACCAAGCGGCCCCCGCGCCCATGTGGAGGGGCGCGGGGGCCGGCGGGCGGAGAACCCGTCAGATGGTCATCGGAGGTGTCGGTCAGCCGCTGGCCGCCGGCCGGGTGGTCAGGTCGGCCTTGATGGTCGTCCGCTGGCCGCCGCGCAGGACGGTGAGGTTCACGGTGTCGCCGATCGAGTGGGCGCGGATGAGCCCGATGAGCGAGTCCGCCGACTCGACGCTCGTTCCGTCGACCTCGATGACGAGGTCACCGGGCTTGAGCCCGGACGCTGCCGCGGGCGTGCCGGAGAGGACCTTCTCGATCTTGGCGCCGGTGACCGTCGCGGAGCCCTCCGAGCCGGTGCCGGTGGTCAGCGTCACCCCGAGGTAGGCATGCTCGGCCGCGCCCTTGTCGATGAGCTGGGTGGCGATGATCTTGGCCTCGTTGACCGGGATGGCGAAGCCGATGCCGATGTTGCCGCTCTGGCTCGACGAGCTCGTGTTGAGCGAGGCGATGGCCGAGTTGATCCCGACGAGCTGACCCGAGCCGTTGACGAGGGCGCCGCCGCTGTTGCCGGGGTTGATCGCCGCGGAGGTCTGGATGGCCGCCGTGACGACCGGGTCGACCGAGCTCTGCTGCTGGTTCTGCTGCCCGAACGGGTTGCCGAACGGGTCGACCGGCTGCTGCTGCTCGCTTGGCTGGGTCGTCACGGGACGGTTGAGCGCGCTGACGATGCCGGTCGTCACCGTCCCGGCAAGGCCGAGCGGGTTGCCGACCGCCATGACGGGGTCACCCACGTTGAGTGACGCCGAGTCACCGAGGGCGATCGGCGTGAGGCCGGAGGGGGCGTTCTCGATCGTGACGACGGCGAGGTCGGTCGACGGGTCGGTGCCGACGATCGAGGCGGGGTAGGTGTGCCCGTTGGCGAGGGTGACGGTGAGCTTCTGGGAGCCGGCGACGACGTGGTTGTTCGTCAGGACGTGGCCCTTGGTGTCGATGATGACGCCGGAGCCCTGCGCCTCTCCGCTGCTCAGCTGGTTGGTGATCGAGACGACGCTCGGGGTGACGGCCGCGGCCGTCTGGGTCCAGTTGGGGTTGTTCGTGTCGGCCTGGACGACCGGGCTGGCGTCCGTACCGCGACCCAGACTGGAGGAGGACGCCGCAGTGGAGGGGTACTGCGTGTCCTGCGACCCCAGCTGGGTCGCGGCGTAGGTGCCACCGCTCGCGAGAGCGGCGGCAAGCACCGCAACGACGGATAGTTCGCCGATGCGGCGCCCGTTCGAGGGACGCTTGCCGTTGTGGGACGGGCGGGTGGGCGGCAGCGGCGGCTGTCCCGAGCCCGATGGGTCCTGGGCCGGGCCGAAGGGGGCCTGGCCGGCGCCGTACAGTGGCTGACCGGTCGCGCTGGTGAACCACTGCGGAGCCGAGTGCCCCTCCTGCGGTGGGGGTGTGGCCTCGGTGTTGGTCCAGCCCGGCGTCGTGTGGGTGTCGGTCATCTGCGCTCCCTGAGGTTGTTCCCCCTCACTCTCGCCCGACGACGTCAACGACCGCTGTCAGCCGTCTGGGAGTCCGCTGTGCGTCCCGGGATGGTCGGCGGGGCGAGGTGGCGCATCGTCCCGTGGGCCGGGACGCGCACGATGAAGGTCGCCCCACCGCCCGCCGTGTCGGCCACCCCGACGCGACCCCGATGGCCCGCGACGATGGCCGCGACGATGGCCAGCCCGAGCCCGTTGCCGCCCCCGCCGGCGCGCCCGCGCGAGGGGTCTGCGCGGTAGAACCGTTCGAAGACCTTCGTCGCCACCTCTCGCGGGATGCCGTCGCCGTGGTCGCGCACCTCGAGGACCGCATCGGTCCCGTCGGTGCCGACCGCCACCTCGATGGGGGTGCCGTCCGGGGTGTGCCGCACCGCGTTCGCGAGGAGGTTGACCAGAACCTGGCGGAGCTTGGCCTCGGACCCCCAGGCCGGCGTCGGCCCAACGGGGCCGTCCAGACCGAGCAGCGCGATGCGCCGGTCCGGGACCCGCGCCCGGGCGTCCTGGACCGCGTCAGCGGCGATGACGGTGAGGTCGACCTCGCCGGCCGTGATCTCGGGCTCCTCGCCGAGCCGGGCCAGGGTGAGCAGGTCCGTGACGAGCCCGCTCATCCGGCTCGCCTCGGACTCGATCCGGTCCATCGCGGCGGACATCGACTCCGGCTCGCTGACCGCCCCTTGACGGTAGAGCTCGGCGTAGCCGCGGACGGTCGCCAGCGGGGTGCGCAGCTCGTGGGAGGCGTCGGAGACGAACTGACGCATCCGGTCCTCGGAGGCCTCGCGCATGGCGAACGAGCTCTCGATCTGGGTGAGCATGACGTTGAGTGACCGCGACAGCGACGTCACCTCGTCCTCGGCCTGGCGGACCGGGATGCGTTGGGTGAGGTCCCCGGCGGCGATGGCCGCGGCCGTGTCCTCGATCTTGGCCAGCGGCCGGAACGCGCGCTTGACGGCGAACCAGCCGAGCAGAGCGGAGATGGCGAGGATGAAGGCGCTGAACAGCCCGGCCGTGAGGAGCAGCCGAGTGACGGTTCGGTCGACCGAGCTGAGCGGGACGCCGACGGCGAACGTCGCGTCGTTGTCGCCGACCACCCCCGCGATGAACCGCCAGGTCAGCTCGCCGTCGGTCGACTGGACGGTGAACGGCGTGCCGCTGCGGACCAGCGAGCTGGTCGGGGTGAGGTCCGGGACCTTGGGTGTGTGGCTCTCGCCCGCGGGTCGCACGATCGTGGAGGCCGAGCCGTCGGTGGGCTGGAGGACGAACGCGTAGCCGAGGGTCGTCGTCGTGCCGCTGCGCAGGTCGTCGAGCTTCTGGGCCGCAACCGGACGGGCCACGGCTCGCAGCTCGGTGTCGACGCGCGCGATGAGGTCCCGCTTGACGAAGAGCGCGGTGCTGAGGCTCGTGACGACGAGCGAGGTCGTCACGAGGACGAGGAGGATGAGGATGAAGCGTACCCGGAGCGGGACGGTCTCGAGCCGCCGAACGACAGCGGCGACCGGCCTGCTCGAGGTGAGGGGCATGAGGCGGGGACGGGTCAGGACTGCGGCGGAAGGCGCAGCACGTAGCCCACGCCCCGCTTGGTGTGGATGAGCGGGGTGAGCCCGTCGATGTCGATCTTGCGGCGCAGGTAGGAGATGTAGGACTCGACGATCCCGGACTCGCCGCGGAAGTCGTAGTCCCACACGTGGTCGAGGATCTGGGCCTTGGACAGCACCCTGTTCGGGTTGAGCATGAGGTAGCGGAGCAGCTTGAACTCCGTCGGGCTCGTCTCGATGATCCGCCCGCCACGCTGCACCTCGTGCGAGTCCTCGTCGAGCTCGAGGTCCTCGAAGAGGAGCGTCGAGGTGTCGTCCTCCTCGCCGCGGGTACGGCGCAGCACCGCCCGGATCCGGGCGATGACCTCCTCCAGGCTGAACGGCTTGGTCACGTAGTCGTCGCCACCGACGGTGAGTCCCTTGACCTTGTCGTCGAGAGAGTCACGGGCGGTGACGAACACGATGGGGAGCTGGCGGCCCGCGTCACGCAGCTTTCGCGTCACCGTGAACCCGTCCATGTCCGGCAGCATGACGTCGAGCACACACAGGTCGGGGTGCTGGGTGTCGGCGACCTTGATCGCCTCGCCCCCCGAGGCTGCGGTTGCCACTTCGAACCCCGCGAACCGCAGGGAGGTCGCGAGAAGCTCGCGGATGTTGGGCTCGTCCTCGACGACGAGCAGCCGGGCCTCAGGATCCTTGGTGACGGTCACGGTGGCCATGGTCCGCCCGAAGCCTGAGTGTTTGCTGGGAGTGGACTGGGCATTCTCGTCGTCGGGCCGGTCGATGTCAGGTGGGCCGGAGGTCACCTCGTCCGAAGCCCCCAGGGGCTGGGTGGCGGTGCTAGCGTGCGATGCCGGGGGATGGGTGAGTATCCCCTCGTTGGGACCGGTGCCCCCTGGGACCGTCCTCGTCGAGTCGCCGGATCCGCACCGGCAGCATCCGAGGGCTGACCCCCCATCCCGGGCGGGTGCGGCACGGACCCGGTGGCCGAACCCCTGACGGCCGCCGGGTCCCGTGCCGTCCCGGACCCGGCAGGCGCCGTCGGCGCGCCCAGCGTAGGACGCGGCCGGCGCATCCCTCGCTCAGGCCGCCCCGCGCGGCGCGGCCTCGGTCCCGGTGCAGGGGGCGGTCTGGTGGAGGTAGACCGCGACGACGTCCGTGCCGCCGTCGGGCCGGGCGATGAACGCCGCGCTCGCCGTGACCGGGCAGCTCACCTTGGTCAGCTGAGGGGACCTGCCCTTGATGGCCTGGTCGATGGTGTTGTACGTGAACGTCCGGCCCGGCGCGGCCGTCGAGGTCCGGGTGCAGTGGACGTCGGCCACCCGAAGCATCCCGGCTCTCGTCGGGACGCTCGCCGGGCCGATGACCGGGGTCTGCTGGCAGGCGTAGTCGATCCGGTCCACGACGGCGGGGGCACCCCAGAGGAACTGCTCGACCGCCGAGCCGACGTCGAGGCCGCCCGGGGTGCTGTCGCTCGTGAGGTAGCGCAGGAAGGGCGCGACGGCCCGCGCGCCGCTCGGCGGCTGGGCCGACCACGTCGAGGGGTCGGCAAGGGGTGGAACCGCCGTCGGGTCGACGAGGTCGAGGGTGCGGAGGAGGAACGGGGTGCTCGGGTCAGACCGCTCGTAGACACCGAGGAAGGTGTCCTCGCTCGTGCCGGACCCGAACCGCACGACGGCCGCGAACCACTGGCCCGCGCCATCCTCGCCGGAGCCGAGCAGTCGCAGCAGAGTGGTCGTCGGAGGAGCCGACGCAGGGAAGGGGTGCCCGGCCTTCTTGGCAGCGGCCCAGCCGCGGGAGGACCAGACGTCCTCGCCGAGGATCGGGCCCTCGTCGACGGTCGCCCAGGCCGCCCTCGTCTGTTTGGCGATGGCTGCGGCGTTACGGCTGTCGTAGTCCTTGAGGGCCGCCGTGGCGTCGGCCTCGGAGACGGGACCGGAAGGAGCGACCTCGGCGCCGCCGGCGTCGGACGACGGGGCGGGTGTCGGCTCCGCTGAGGTAGCCCGCGGCGCGGGGCTGCTCGCCGACGACGAGAGCGTCTCGACCCAGGACGCCCCGCGCCAGGCGACGACCCCGATGAGGGTGCCGACGACCAGCAGGTAGGCCGTTGCGGCCGCCGTGAGGACGACGACGACGCGGCGACGGCTCCATCGCCCGTCGGGGGGGTGGTACTCCACGGATCTCTCTCCCGTCAGCGGTCGTCGAGGTCGTCGGCGTCGATGATGCGGTACGCGTACCCCTGCTCGGCGAGGAAGCGCTGGCGGTGGGCCGCGAACTCGGCGTCGACGGTATCTCGCGCGACCACAGTGTAGAAGTGTGCCGTGCGTCCGTCCTCCTTCGGGCGGAGCACCCGGCCGAGCCGCTGGGCCTCCTCCTGCCGGGACCCGAAGGTTCCGCTCACCTGGACGGCCACGGAGGCCTCCGGCAGGTCGATGGAGAAGTTCGCCACCTTCGAGACGACGAGGAGGTCGATCTCGCCGGTGCGCAGGGCGGCGAAGAGCCGTTGCCGCTCGGCGACCGAGGTCTCGCCGGTGATGAGGTCGGCGTCGAGGCGCTCGGCCAGCTCGTCCAGCTGGTCGAGGTACTGGCCGATGACGAGGGTCGGCTCGCCCCGGTGCTTCGCGACGATCCGCTCGACGACGCCGAGCTTGGCGTCGGAGCACGAGGCGAGGCGGTACCGGTCCTCGGGCTCGGCCACGGCATACGCCATCCGCTGCGACTCCGGCAGGGTGACCCGCACCTCGACGCAGTCGGCGGGGGCGATGTAGCCCTGGTTCTCGATGTCCTTCCACGGGGCGTCATAGCGCTTCGGGCCGATGAGGGAGAACACGTCGGCCTCGCGGCCGTCCTCGCGCACGAGGGTCGCCGTCAGGCCGAGCCGTCGCCGGGCCTGTAGGTCGGCCGTCATCCGGAAGACCGGCGCCGGCAGCAGGTGGACCTCGTCGTAGACGACGAGCCCCCAGTCATGCGCGTCGAGCAGGTCGAGGTGGGTGTAGGCGCCCTTCCGCCGGGTCGTCAGCACCTGGTAGGTCGCGATGGTCACCGGGCGGATCTCCTTGCGGGCGCCGGAGTACTCGCCGATCTCGTCCTCGGTCAGGCTCGTGCGCCGGACGAGCTCGTCCTTCCACTGCCGCGCGGCGACGGTGTTCGTCACGAGGATGAGGGTCGTCGCGCAGGCCCTGGCCATGGCGCCCGCGCCGACCAAGGTCTTCCCGGCGCCGCATGGCAGGACGACGACGCCGGACCCGCCGTGCCAGAAGCCGTCGACCGCCTGGCGCTGGTAGGGCCGCAGCTCCCACCCCGTCTCGTCCAAGGCGATCGGGTGCGACTCGCCGTCGACGTAGCCGGCCTCGTCCTCGGCGGGCCAGCCGACCTTGACGAGCTCCTGCTTGAGGTGGCCGCGCTCGCTCGGGTGGACCAGGACGCTGTCGTCGTCCAGCGGCTCGCCGAGCAGCGGCCGGATCCGGCGGTGCCGCAACACCTCGGTGAGAACGGCGCGGTCGGTCGTACGCAGCACGAGGCGGCCGTCCGCGTCCTTGGCGAGGGTGAGCCGGCCGTACCGACCCATCGTCTCGGCGACGTCCACGAGCAGGGCGTGCGGGACGGCATACCGGCTGTGCCGGATCAGGGCGTCGACGACCTGTTCGGCGTCGTGGCCGGCGGCCCGCGCGTTCCACAGGCCGAGCGGTGTGACGCGGTAGGTGTGGATGTGCTCGGGCGCGCGCTCGAGCTCGGCGAAGGGCGCGATGTCACGCCGGGCCTGCTCCGCGTCGGGGTGGTCGACCTCGAGGAGAAGAGTCTTGTCGCTTTGGACGATGAGGGGTCCGTCGGTCACGCCGCTCCCGGCTCAGGTTCCGTAGTCGTACGTCGAGGAGTAGCCGCTGCTCGAGGTCGTGACCCACACGACGAAGCCGATGATCGCCACGACCTCGATCGCCATGGCGACACCGAAGGCGATCCAGCCCCATCGGGACAGCTTCCGCGAGCTCTCCGGGTCGGTGCTCTGCCGGCTGAGTGCGACACCGCCGAACACGACCGCGGGGATGCTGAGGATGTTGCTGCAGAACAGGATGCTGAGGGCCGAGGTGATGACGAGCCCGAGCGCCGGTCCGTTGGTTCGTGGCTGGGCATAGGCCACCACGCCCGGCGGGGGGTAGCCGTACCCCGCCGGTGGCTGACCGTAGCCCGGCTGCTGGCCGTAGGGCGCCTGGCCGTACTGCTGCCGTACCTGCTCCTGCGTCGGGTAGGCCGGGGGCGGAGGGGGTCCCGGGGCGCGGTAGCCCTGGGCCGGGTCACCCTGTGCCGGGTAGGACGGCGTCGCAGGTCCCTGGGTCGGCGCGTCCTGGGACGGGTACGGCGCCGCGGGCTCGGTCCACCTCGGCGCGGTGGGGTCGCGATAGGGGTCGTCCGGGTCGCCGTGACCGGATGACGTGGGTGTGTCGCTCATCGCCGGGTCTTCCCTTCCTCCTGGAGACCGGCATGGTCCCCGACCTGCGGTCACGACCCTAGCCGCTGAGCGGATGCCCGCGGGCCCGGACCGGCCGACCCGGCCGGGTCGTGTCAGGATCGGGGGCGTGAGCATGCACCAGCCGCAGGTCGAGCCCGACGCGTCCCTCCCGAGGCGGGTGCGCATCTACGAGGTCGGGCCACGGGACGGGCTGCAGAACGAGGCGACGGTCGTGCCGGCCGCGGTCAAGGCCGAGCTCATCACCCGGCTCGCCGCGGCCGGGCTCTCGACGATCGAGACGACGTCCTTCGTCAACCCCGCCTGGGTGCCCCAGCTCGCCGACGCCGCCGAGGTGCTGGAGCTCCTCGGGGAGGCGGGCCGGGGCCGAAACCGCCCGGTCCTCGTCCCGAACGAGCGCGGCCTCGACCGGGCCCTAGAGGCGGGGGTCGGAGCCATCGCGATCTTCGGCAGTGCGACCGAGACCTTCGCCCAGAAGAACCTCGGCCGCTCGGTCGCCGAGTCCGTCGAGATGTTCCGGCCCGTCGTCGAGCGGGCCCGGGGCGACGGGTTGTGGGTCCGGGCCTACGTGTCGATGTGCTTCGGCGACCCCTGGGAGGGCGAGGTGCCGGTCGGCCAGGTGGCCGACGCGGCCTCTCGGCTCATGGACCTGGGATGCGACGAGCTGTCGCTCGGCGACACCATCGGGGTCGCCACGACCGGTCACGTCCACCGTCTGCTCACCGCCCTCGACGCTGCCGGCCTGCCGCCTCAGCGCATCGCGGTCCACTTCCACGACACCTACGGTCAGGCCCTCGCCAACACGATGGCGGCGCTGCGGGACGGGGTGAGCGTCGTCGACGCGTCGGCCGGTGGCCTGGGCGGGTGCCCGTATGCCGAGAGCGCGACCGGAAACCTCGCCACCGAGGACCTCGTCTGGGCGCTCCAGGGCGCCGGTGTCGAGACCGGCGTCGACCTCGCTGCCCTCGTGCGGACCAGCGGCTGGCTGGCGGGCCGGCTCGGGCGGCCGTCGGCCTCCCGTGTCGTCGCCGCTCTCAGCGGCTCCTGACGCCCCCGCGGCGAGGCCGACTCACTCGACGACCACGCCGGAGATCCGGTGGACCGACAGGGTGTGGGTTGTTCCCTCGACCGTGCCGGTCACTCGGCCCCCGTCGATTCGCCGCGGGGAGAACAGGACTCGGCGCACCCGCCCGGATCCGTCGGCATACCCGAGCCAGACGGCGTACCCACCGGCGATGGCCTCGCGCAGGACGGCGACCGAGGTCGTCGGGTCCCCGCTGGGGATCGCCGGTCCCGTCCGTCCGGCCGTGGCGGCCTCGGCAGCCGCCTCGCCGGCCCGCAGGGCCCGGGCCAGCTCCGTGGCGTGCGGTGCGTCGACGGTCCGGACACTGACCTCCGCCGGCCCGCGGCGGGCGGCGCTGCGCCGTGCCGAGACGCGGGCCACGGCGACCACCCCGCTCGGGGCCTCGGCGGCCGGGGCGAACCCCGCGTCGCGCAGCATGTCGAGGGCCGTGTCCGGACCCACGGGCGAGACGAGGACCGTCGGTGCGATGCGCCGGAGCTGGAGCGGGGTCAGGTCGCGGGTGGCCAGCATCTCGTCGAGGGTGCTCTCCGCGTCCGCCCGGACATAGGTGCGCGCGCCGCCGACCCGGACCTGGCCGTGTCGCCGTGCCGCGTCGCGGACGAGGTAGTCCAGGGGCTGCGGAACCGGGGTCCGGCTCGCGTCGGCCAGGGCGCCGAGGATCTGGTCGGCACTCCAGCCCGCGTCGAGCGCCCGGCGGATGCTTGTCTGCCCGAACCGGTGGACCGTCGCCCCGCCCCGGGACTCGACGTCGGCCACGAGCCGCAGAAGGTCGGCGAGGGCTCCCGTCACCGGCCCCGGAGCGACCGCCGTGAGGTCGGCCTGGAGGAGGATCTTGTCGATGGGTGCGGGCAGGTGAGGGTGCATCGCCGCGGCCAGTGCGGTCTGTGCCGCCGCTCCTCGCAGCTCGGCGCCGGCATCGACGATGACCCGCCCGGCGCTGCCGAGCGCCCCCCGGCCGACGACGCCGAGGGCGTCCGCCTCGGCCAGGATGGCCCGCACGATCGGGTCGGACTCGCGGGGCAGCCGCCGGGGTCGCCACCAGGCGAGCGCTGAGGCGATGTCGGGGACCTCCGCCGCCGATCCCTGGGGGAGGTCGGCCAGGACCGCGAGGATGTCATGACGCAGCGAGACGACCGCCGGCCAGTGGACGTCCGGGCTGAGCGCGTTGACCGCGCGGTCGTCCCCGTCCCGACGCCCGACCAGGTGCGGTGCTCGCGTCGAGGTGAGCCAGCCGGTCGCCAGGTCGGCCCAGCGGACCCCGCCCGGCTCGTCCCGCCATCGGTCGTACGCCGCGGTGGGCGCCCACGACGGATCGGCCTCGGCGTCGTCGTCGAGGAGGCCGGCGGCATACGCCACCTCGACGAGGAGGGCCGCGTGGGGCACATCGACGTCGAGCCCGCGCGCCGTGAGGGTGAGGGTCCGGGCGGCCAGGCCACCGCCGCGGAGCACCCGGGGCGGGTCGGCGGACCAGGCGGCGAGCAGCTCGTCGACCCCTGCGAGCAGCTCGCTGGCGGCGACCCCGGCGACGGCGTCGACGTCGCCGGTCTCGTAGTGGACCGCCCTCGGCTGCGGGCGGTCGAGGCGGACGGTGCGGTGCACCCGTCCCGAACGCAGGGCCATCCCCACCTCGCGGGGGAGCACGACCTGGTCGGGGGCGGTGGCGACGAGCAGGCCCGCCGCCACCAGCCAACGCGCCCCGTCGTCGACGGGCCCGGGCCCGTCGACGGCCTCGGGGAGGACGCCCACCGGGGGTCCCCAGGTGAGCCGGTCGAGGATGGCCCGGGCGCGCGACGGCGCGGCATCGACCAGTGCCGGCAGCGTGCGGAGGTCGAGTGGGGATGCCGAGAGGTCGGCGAAGGAGGGGCCGAGCCCGGCCGGGTACGGCCCGAGTGACCTCGCCGACGGTGCGGACGACGCGCAGCCCGTCCGGACCACGCCACAGCAGGGCCCGCAGCCAGAGTTCCTCGAGGATCCGCCGCACCGCGGGTTGGTCGTCGGTGCCGAGCAGGCCCGCTACGGTGCCGGGATCCAGGGGTGCCTCGGCGAGGGTGGCGGCCTCGAGGACGTCGATGTGCCCCTGGTCGAGGGCGTCCACGGCCCGGATGGTGCTCGCCCGGGTCGTGGCGCGGGCCGCGAGCGCCGTGAGGTCGCTCGGGGCGGGTCGGGCGAGGTCGGGGCGCCGGAGCAGCAGGTCGCGCAGCTCCTCGTCGGTGCGCGCTCGCACGTCGTCGGCGAGCGAACGCACGAGGGAGGGGGGGCGGTCCGGCACGGTGCCACGCTAGCTCCCAGCGCGACCGGGGTGAGCATCCCGCCACGGCCGAGCCCGCTGCGGCGGTGCTGGGTCGGCATCGTCGAGGTCTCAATGCCGTATCAATGTGGGCCCGACGGCTCCCTCGGCCGTCGTCTCGGGCCGACCCGGCACGGGGTCTCGGTATGGTGTGACACCCATGCAGCCGGGTCTGGCTGTCGTTCTCATCGCGGGGAGACGCCGCTTTCTAGGTGCGCCTGTGTGTTCGGCCAGGCGAGGTTCAGGTCCCCCGTGGCCCCTGCATCGGAGTGTTCTGAACGCAACCAAAGGTGAAAATACATGCGAAACCGTAGGAAGACCGTCCTCATCTCTTCGCTCGGCATCGCCGCTGCCCTCGTCCTCTCCGCGTGTGGGAGCAGCAGCAGCGGCAGCGGTAGCAGTGCGGCCGCCGGTGGCGGCCAGCTCGACGGGGTCAATATCACCGTCGGGTCCAAGAACTTCACCGAGAACATCCTGCTCGGGGAGATGCTCGTCCAGGCCCTCCAGCATGAGGGCGCCACGGTCAAGGACCAGGCCAACCTCGGCGGCACGTCCGTCAACCGCAAGGCACTGCTCAGCGGAGACATCGATGTCTACCCCGACTACAACGGCACCGGGTGGACGGTCCACCTCGGCCAGCAGAACCCGAGCAGCGACCCCAAGACGCTGTTCGACAAGACCGCCTCGATGGATCTGCAGAAGAACAACATCAAGTGGGTCGGCATGTCGAAGTTCAACGACACCTACGGTTTCGCCGCCAACGGTGACCTGGCCAAGAAGCAGCCGAGCGGCAGCTTCGACTTCCAGTCCATGGCCGACTACCTCAAGGCCCACCAGGACGCGACGCTGTGCCTGGAGTCCGAGTTCCCGAACCGTCCGGACGGGCTCATCCTCTTCGAGAAGAACACCGGGTACACGGTGCCGCAGAGCCAGATCAAGATTCTCCAGACCGGCCTGATCTACACACAGACGTCCCAGGGGGCATGCCAGTTCGGTGAGGTGTTCACCACCGACGGCCGGATCAGCGCGCTCAATCTCAGCCTGGTCAAGGACCCGGGCGTCATGATCATCTACAACGCCTCGTACACGTTCAGCGACAAGGTCTACGAAGCGCACTCAGCGGTCTACGACAGCATCGCGAACAAGATCCTCGACTCGCTCGACAACACCAAGATGGCCGAACTCAACGCCGAGGTCGACGTCAACGGCAAGAAGGCCGCGGACGTCGCGAAGTCCTACTTGCAGTCGATCGGTCTGCTCTGACCGGCTGACGTCCACTACGCCCCCGGCCGAGACGATCGGCCGGGGGCGTAGTCGGTGCTGGGGATGGCTCGCTCAGAGCCCCCGTGGGCGCAGGTAGCGTTCGGCAACGGCCCCGACCCAGTCGAAGGTGAGGGCGACGATCGCGACGAGAACCGCGCCGACGATGAGCACCGAGTTCTGCTGGAGCTCCAGGCCGGTGTTGATCGTGACCCCGAGCCCGCCGCCGCCGATGATGAAGGCCAGGGTGGCCATGCCGATGTTGAGGATCATCGCGACGCGCACGCCCGCGAGGATGACCGGCACCGCGAGGGGCATCTCGATCCTCGTCAGCACCTGCAGCCGGGTCATCCCCATTCCCCGTCCCGCCTCGATGATGGCCCGGTCGACGTTGTCGAGTCCGACCATCGTGTTCCGCAGCACGGGCAGGATGGCATAGACGACGAGGGCCCAGATGACCGCTGTGGAGCCCAGGCCGAGCAGCCCGACGAACAGCACGAGCAGCCCGTATGCCGGCAGGGCCTGCCCCGAGTTCGCCACACCGATGATGTAGGGCCCGATCCGTCGGAGGGCCGGCCGGGTGAGCATGATCCCGAGCGGGATGGCGATGACGAGGACGAGGAGCGTGGACCAGAACGCGATCTGGAGGTGCTCCACCGTCTGCGGCCACAGTTTCGTCCCCCACTGGAGCGCCGAGGACTGCTGGATGTTGGCCGTGGAGAGGTCGAGGCTCTGGTAGTAGAGGTACAGGACCAGGGCGAGCGCGCCGATGCCGAGTGGAGCGACCCACAGGGCGAGGGCTCGCCGCCGCCACATCGCCATGAAGCCCTCGGAGACGGGGTCGAGCTCGGTCGATGGGCCTGCTGCGCCCGGGCCCGCAGGCGGGGGCATCGCGGTCCGGGTGATCTGGTCGGTCATGCGTTCGCCTCGAGGTCCTCGTAGTGACGGCGTGCCTCGACCTGGGCCCGACGGATCGCTCTTCGCAGGTGGGTCATCTCGACGACCCCTCGCAGTGATCCGCGGTCGTCGACGACGCAGCACATGCCCGACGAGCTCTGCAGCATCTGCTCCAGGGCATGGAAGAGGGTGTCCTCGGCGTCGAGGCGCACCCGGACCTCGAGTCCCTCGTCCTCGAAGGACCCGTTCGACGTGCGCAGGTGATGCTGCTGGAGCCACCGGACCGGGCGGCGCTGATCGTCCAGCACGAGGAGCCATTCCTGCCCGCTGTCCTCGAGCGTGCGCAGCCCGGTCTCGGGCGTGTCGCCGACGGAGATGTACGGGTGGCCGTCGAGCCGGAGGTCGCCCACGTGCTCGAAGTTCAGCCCCTTGATCGTCGACCCCGCCCCGATGAAGTCGTCGACGAACTCGTCGACGGGGAAGGCCAGGATCCGCTCCGGGGTGTCGATCTGCCGGATGACGCTGCGCTCGCCGAGGATGGCGATCCGGTCGCCCATCTTGATCGCCTCGTCGATGTCGTGGGTGACGAAGACGATGGTCTTCTTCAGCTCGCCCTGGAGGCGGAGGAACTCGTTCTGCAGCCGCTCGCGCGTGATCGGGTCGATCGCCCCGAACGGCTCGTCCATGAGCATGATCTCGGGGTCCGCGCCGAGCGCCCGGGCGACGCCGACCCGCTGGGCCTGCCCTCCGGACAGCTCCTTGGGGTAGCGGTCCCGATAGTCCTCGGGGGCGAGGCCGACCATGTGGAGCAGTTCGTCGACCCGCTCGGGGATCCGCTTCTTGTCCCACTTGAGCATCCTGGGGACGGTGGCGATGTTCTCGCCGATCGTCTGGTGCGGGAAGAGCCCGATCTGCTGGATGACATAGCCGATCCGGCGTCTCAAGTGGTCGGGGTTGACCGTCGTGACGTCCTCGTCGTCGAGGAAGATGTGGCCGGAGGACGGCTCGATCATCCGGTTGATGAGGCGCAGCGTCGTGCTCTTGCCGCATCCGGAGGGGCCGACGAGGACGAGGATCTCGCCCTCCTGGACGTCGAGGCTGAGCTCCTCGACGGCGGGTGATGAGGTTCCCGGATAGGTCTTTCCAACCTGTTCGAGTCGGATCTTTGCGTCGGAGCTCATGTGTTCCTTCGGGTCGGTCGGCCGGACGTGAGCGGCCTGAGATGCGGTCGGGATCGGTCAGAGGCGGAGGCCTCGCGAGGTGGTGGTGCGCTGGATGGTGGCGAAGGCGATGTCGAGAACGAGCCCGAGAGCCACGGTGAAGATCGTCCCCGCCCACACCGACTCGAAGCTGTTGGGCAGCCCCAGCCGGGTCACGCCGCCCTGGATGAACGTCCCCAGGCCCTGGCCGCCGACGAGGACGGCGATGGCCGCGATGCCGACGGTGATGAGGCTGGACACCCTGACGCCGGCCATGATGACCGGCCAGGCGAGCGGGAGCCGCACCCGCAGGAGCTGTTCGACGCCGTTCATCCCCATGCCGCGGGCCGACTCGACGATCGCCGGGTTGACCTCGTCGAGGCCGGTGACGGTGTTGCGGAGGATCGGCAGGATCGCGTAGAGGAACAGGGCGATCATGGCCGGCGTGTTGCCGATCCCGACGATGGGGATGAACAGGGCGAACAGCGCCAGCGAGGGAATGGTCAGGAAGATGCCCGCGGTGCTGAGCGAGGCGGCCCGCAGCATCGCACGCCGCTGGACGAGGATGCCCAGCCCGACGGAGAACACGGTGGCCAACAGGACGACGATCAGCGTGATCCGAGCGTGCTGGGCCGTGGCCGAGATCAGGTCGGAGTGGTGGTCGCTCACATACGCGAGCCAGCTGCGAAGTCCATCCACGCTTGCCTTTCCTGGTGCTCTCCCGGTGCGTTCCGTGCCCGGGGCTGAGCACGGCAAGGGCTCCCCATTATGTCCGAGAGCCTCCGGCGGGCCTTGGACGCAGCCCTGAGCGAGCCCCTCGGCGCGGGGTTCTGGTGGGTCCTCCGGCGGGCTCGACTTCTTATGAGTTCTCTATGAGGTGCGCCCGATCCGGTGACCTCGGGGGGTACCTGTGCGCACGATGGAGCATGACGGACTCCTCCATGACCCCGCCCGAGGGCGGCGACCCCCAGGCCCAGCAGCCGCAGGCTCCCGCCCCGGCGCCCGACGGCGACGACGTGGCCTCGGCGGCCCCGGAGAGTGGAGTGACCCAGCCCATTCCGCCGGTGCCCGGCCCCGGCGAGACGCCGACCCAGACCATGCCGCCGACGAGTGGCGGCCAGGCCTACGGTCCGCCGCCGGCCGGCGTCCCCACGGCGGTGTATGCCGCCGCGGCGGCACCGCGGCGCCGGGGGGTGCGCGGGCTGTGGCGTGAGGCCACGGCGACGACCGGCGGCCGGATCGCGACGATCGTCGCCGCGGCCCTCGCCGTTGTCGCCGTCGTCGGCGTCATCGCTCTGGGTGCCGCGGCCATCGGCCGCATCGGCGACGACCGGCATACGGTGGGCGCCGCACAGGCGGACCGGGGCGAGGGCATGCCGGGCCCAGGCGGGCGGAGCTTCGGGGACGGCACGGGGCCGTTCGGCCAGCGCGCGCCAGGTGGCCGGAGCGGGCGCGTGCCGGGTGTCCAGAACGGGCTCGGCGGTCTCGGCGGCCTGCCCGCTCTCGGCGGCCTCCTCCACGGCGAGTTCGTCGCCCAGGGCTCCGGTTCGGGGACGACGACGATGCTCTTCCAGGTCGGTGAGGTGACCGCCTACACGCGTGGGTCCTCGCTGGCGGTCCGCAGCTCGGACGGCTTCGCGACGACCTACCGGGTCGACGCGAACAGCCACCTCGTCGCGAGCGCCGTCTCGTCGGTCAGCGTCGGGGACCAGGTCCGCGTCCTCGCCCGCAAGGACGGGCCGACCGTGACCATGGTCCAGGTCGTCTCGACCGGCGGCGGGGCCGCGTCGGGCGGAGCCTGAGCCGAGGCTACGGAGCTCAGCCCGGCGCCGCCGCGGCGGGCGCCGGCTCGGTGACGCCGTTGACGACGGGAGTGATGAGCCGCTCGACGACGAGCGCCATCGCCGCCACCGCGACGCAGCCGGCGACGGCCATCGCGATGAACGCCGTGGACCAGCCGCGCTCGAGGAGAATCCCGGCGGCCACCGGTGCGAGGATGGTGCCGCCCTGGAACGCCCCGGCGTTGACGGCGTTGTAGCGGCCGCGGAGGTGGTCGTCCGCCAGGTCGTTGATGATGGCCGGGATCGACGGCTGCATGAGCGTCTCGCCGAGGGCGAAGACGGCATGGAAGGCGAGGACACCGACGACGGCCATGGCGGTCCCGGCCACGAGCCCGGTGCCGCCGAGTAGCAGCCAGGCGAGCGCCCACAACACGGTCATCCCGACGAGGACCCGGGTGCGGCGGTGGCCGTCGATGAGCCGCAGCACGAGGAACTGGAACACGACGATCGTCGCCGTGTTGACGGCGAAGGCGAAGCCGATGGCCCGGGTCGACACCTCGCCGACCTGTCGGGCGAAGGCCGGGAAGCCGGCCTCCATCTGGCCGTAGCCGACGAAGGTCGTCGTGAAGGTCAGGATCGTCATCCAGATGACGGCCGGGCGGCGCAGGATCGACAGGTAGGAACCGCCGGGCGCTGCGTCCGCCCCGTCGAGCGGCGCCGGGACCCGCCCATCGAGGCGTCGCAGCGGCCCGAGCAGCAGGGCGATGGGTACGAGCATGCCCGCGCCGTCGCCGAGGAAGATGAGGGTGAAGGACAACGGGTGGTGGACGTCGACGAACATGCCGCCGATGACCCCGCCCACCCCGATGCCGAGGTTGACCAGGGCGAAGTTGATCCCGAAGTACTGCTGGCGCATCCGGCCGCTGACGACCGCGGCGATGAGGGCGTTGAACGCCGGCCAGGACAGGCCGAAGTTGACCCCGAGCAGGACGAACCCGGCCGCGAACGTCAGGGGGGTGCTCGCGAAGGCGAGAACGACGCAGCCGACCAGCTGGGCGGTGCTCGCGACGAGGAGGACGACCCGCGCGCCGACGCGGTCGGTCGCCGAGCCGGCCGGGCCGGTCAGCAGCAGCGCGACGCCGGCGATGATCGCCATGAGGGCGCCCGCCTGGCCCAGCGGGATGCCGCGCACCTCGTTGACGTAGATGATCGTGAACGGCAGCGTCAGCCCGCGCCCGAGGGTCTGCAGGGCCACGGTGGACAGCAGCCATCGACCGGAGGTCGGCAGCTGCCCCCAGAAGGACCGCAGCGACACCCGTCCCGGTTCGGCGGTCATGGCGTCGGACACGGCGCCAACGCTCGCACACGCCACCGACAGGGTCGAGCCGGTTTCGGTCGCGCCCAGCGGGCATGCGGCATACGTCCAACGAGGCCGGGGCGCCGGCGGGCGCGATACGCGGGCGCGCGGCGGGCCCAGCCCGCGATAGCCTGGTCACCGGCCGCACCCGCGTGCGACCCGGTGCACTAGCCTGCACCTTCGCAGCACCCCCGAGCCGAGAGACGAGGTGGACCGTGCCCACGGGCAAGGTGAAGTTCTACGACGCCGAGAAGGGCTTCGGCTTCGTCTCGATCGACGACGGGACCCCCGGCGGCGACGTCTATGTGCCCTCCAGCGCCCTCCCGGAGGGCGTGGCGACCCTCAAGAGCGGCACCCGGATCGAGTTCGGGATCGTCGAGGGACGCCGGGGGGCCCAGGCGCTGTCGGTGCGCCTCCTCGAGCCCGCGCCGAGCGTCACGGCCAACAAGCGCGCCCGCGACCGCAAGTCGACCGAGGAGATGGTCGTCATCGTCGAGGACGTCATCAGGCTCCTCGACGACGTCGAGGGCTCGCTGCGGCGCGGTCACTACCCGGACAAGGACCTGGGGGCCAAGGTCGCCCAGGTTCTGCACGCCGTCGCCGCGGACCTGGAGGCCTGAACCCGATGGCGACCGTCAAGGTCGACGCGACACTGCGCGGGGCGAGCGATGTGGCCCGCACGGCGGCCGAGGGGATCGCCGACGCCGGCACCGTCGGTGAGCACCTAGGGATGGAGATGGTCGAGGAGCGGCTGGCCACCCACTACTTCGCCTGCCTCGCCCGGGCCTACCCGGGATGGCGGTGGGCGGTCACGGTCGCCCGCGTGTCCCGCTCCAAGACCGTGACGGTGTGCGAGACCAACCTCCTACCGGGTGAGGGCGCGCTGCTGTCCCCGGAGTGGGTCCCGTATGCCGCCCGCCTGGCCCCGGGGGACCTGCGGCCGGGCGATGTCACGCCGCTCATCGCCGATGACCCGCAGCTCGAGGCCGGGTTCGAGGCCACCGGCGAGGAGGACGTCGACCAGGTGGCGCAGTGGGAGCTCGGCCTCGGCCGGCCCCGGGTGCTGTCCGCCGAGGGGCGCGAGGCGGCGGCCCAGCGATGGTACGACGGCAGGAACGGCCCGCACACCGCGGTCGCGGAACAGGCCTCGGCGGCCTGCTCGACGTGCGGGTACTTCGTGCCGATGGCCGGCGCGCTCCGCGCCGTGTTCGGCGTATGCGCGAGCGAGTGGAGCCCCAACGACGGTCAGGTCGTCAGCCTCGACCACGGGTGCGGCGCCCACTCCGAGGTGGACGCCCCGCTGCTGGAGGCGGAGCAGGTGCCCGCGCCGATCCTCGACGACTACGCGCTCGACCCGGCCTGAGCTCGACGCCGGGACCGGCCGGTCTCGCGAGGCCTCAGGCGCCGCCGGTCGCGTTCCCCCGCCCGCGGCGCAGGTAGGCGTAGCCGGCGAACCCGAGCGCGATCCCGCTGACGCAGGTCCACGGCCACCACGAGCGGCCGCCCTCGTGCAACGCGGGAACCACCAGGACGACGACGAGGGCGAGGGCCCACAGGCCGATCCCGGCGAGGATGACCCGGCCGGTCGGGACGTCGATCGGGCGCAGCCGCTCGGCGTCCCCGGTGGAGTTGGTCACGCGGTCCAGCCTAACGAGCGACGCGGGTGGCCGAGGGGTGGACACCGAAGCAGGTTGGGACCACCGCCATCGCTAGCCTGCTCCCATGTCTGCTGAGACGACCGCGCCGGCCCCTGCCTCGACCGGCGGCACCCTGGACCGATACTTCAAGATCACCGAGCGTGGCTCGACGGTGGGCCGTGAGATCCGTGGCGGCTTCGTCACGTTCTTCACGATGGCCTACATCGTCGTCCTCAACCCGCTCATCCTCGGCTTCGTCAAGGATGGGACCGGCGCCTATCTCGGGGGCGGCCCGGGGGATGGCTCCAACCTGCCGGCCATCGCGGCCGGCACCGCCCTGGTGGCGGGCATCATGACGATCCTCATGGGCGTCGCCGCCAACTACCCCCTCGCGCTGGCGACCGGCCTCGGTCTCAACGCCTTCGTCGCGGTGTCCATCGCCAGCCAGATGACCTGGGCCGACGCCATGGGCCTCGTCGTCCTCGAGGGTCTGCTCATCCTCATCCTCGTGCTCACCGGCTTCCGGCAGGCCGTCTTCCATGCCGTGCCCACCCAGCTCAAGACGGCCATCAGCGTCGGCATCGGGCTGTTCATCGCCCTCATCGGCTTCGTCGACGCGGGGTTCGTCAAGCGGATCCCGGACGCCGCACACACGACCGTCCCCGTCCAGTTCGGGAGCGACGGCTCGCTTGCCGGCTGGCCGGTGCTCGTCTTCGCCATCGGCCTCGTCCTCGTCATCGCCCTGTGGGTCCGCAAGGTCAAGGGGGCCATCCTCATCGCGATCATCGCCTCGACGGTCGTGGCGGTTCTCGTCCAGGCCGCGGTCAACCTCGGCCCGACGAGCGCCAACGGGTGGAGCCTCACCACCCCCGCGTGGCCCGACAAGGTGTTCGAGGTACCCCACTTCGACACCTTCGGGTTCAACCTCTTCGACTCGTGGTCGCGGGTCGGCGTCGTCGCGGTCGTCCTCACGGTCTTCACCCTCATGCTCGCGGACTTCTTCGACACGATGGGCACGATGACCGCCATCGGCTCGGAGGCCGGCCTCCTCGACGAGGAGGGCACGCCGCCGAACACCAAGATGATCCTCGTCGTCGACTCGGTCGCGGCGGTCGCCGGCGGTGCCGCGGGTGTCTCGTCCAACACGTCCTACATCGAGTCGGCCTCCGGCGTCGGCGAGGGCGCCCGCACCGGCCTCTCGAGCATCGTGACCGGCGTGCTGTTCCTCATCTCGATGGTGTTCGCTCCGCTGGTGACCATCATCCCGAGCGAGGCGGCCGTGCCGGCCCTCATCCTCGTCGGGTTCCTCATGATGCAGCAGGTCAAGGGCATCTCCTGGGACGACCTCGAGATCGCCATCCCGGCCTTCCTCACCATCGTCCTCATGCCGTTCACCTACTCCATCACCGTCGGCATCGGTGCGGGGTTCCTCTCCTTCGTCCTCATCAAGCTCGTCAAGGGCAAGGCGGCCGTGGTCCACCCACTCATGTGGATCGTCGCGGCCCTGTTCGTCGTCTACTTCGCCGTCGACCCGATCAAGGGGATCCTCGGCGTCGGCTGAGGCCCCGCCATGCGTATGCCGCGCTGCCCAGCCCGGGGGCGCGCGGCATACGCATGTCGGCTCGTGGGGCGCTCGCCCGAATGCCGGCGGAATACTTAGCCAAGGTAACGAGTTGTCCTGGCCGGACACCGTTTCGAGGAGATCCCTTGGCCCAACCCCCGCCCCTGGCCGGCAGCACGCCTCCGGCCCCCACCAGAGCGACCCCCCGCCGCGCCGCGCTCGGCACCCTGGCCACCGACCTACGCCTGGCCTGCATGCGCATCTCGCGCAGGATCCGGCTGGAGAGCGGCGATGACGTCGCGCCCCACCAGTTCAGTGTCCTCGTCCGGCTCGAGGAGGCGCCCCGGACCCTCGGCGAGCTCGCCGCCACCGAGCGGGTGAGCGCCCCGAGCATGACGCGGACGGTCAGCGGTCTCACCGAACGCGGGCTCGTCGCCCGGGCGGGCGACCCGAGCGACGGCCGTCAGGTCATCGTCTCGCTCACCGACGAGGGCCGGGTCGTCGTCCGCGATACCAGGCGACAACGTGACCAGTGGATGGCGGTCCGGCTGGCTGCTCTCGACGACGACGAGCGTGACGTGCTGCGCCGGGCCACGGCGATCCTGGCCAGGGTGGTTGCCGAGTGAGCCCCACCTTCAGCTCGCTGTCGGACCGGAACTACCGGATCTTCGCCTCCGGCGCCCTTGTCTCCAACATCGGAACGTGGATGGGGCGGGTGGCCCAGGACTGGCTTGTCCTCACCGTCCTGACGAACCACTCGTCGCGCGACCTCGGCTACGTCACCGGACTGCAGTTCCTGCCGTTCCTCATCCTCGCCCCGTGGGCCGGCGCGATCGCCGACCGGTTCCCCAAGCGGCGGATCCTCGTCGTCACCCAGGGTCTGCTGGCCCTCGACAGCCTCATCCTCGGCGTCCTCGTCCTCGCCGGTGCCGCCCAGCTGTGGCATGTCTATGCGCTCGCCTTCGCCATGGGGGTCATCACCGCGGTCGACAACCCGGCTCGCCAGGTCTTCGTCTCCGAGATGGTCCCCCCCGAGAAGATCGCCAACGCCGTCGCGCTCAACAGTGCCTCGTTCAACGGGGGTCGCCTCATCGGTCCGGGTCTCGCCGGCCTCGTCATCGCCTGGTGGGGGACCGGCCCGGCCCTGCTCGGCAACGCCGTCAGCTTCCTCTTCGTTCTCGTCGCGCTGCTGTTCCTACGCGCCGGCGACCTCCGCCCGGCGCCACGAGCCCGGGGCCGCGGCGGGGTCATCGAGGGCCTTCGCTACGTCCGCAGCCGCCGCGACATCCAGCTGGTCCTCGTGCTCGTCTTCGTCCTGGGTACCTTCGGGATGAACTTCCAGATCGCCAACGCGCTCATGGCGACGGTGGTCTTCGGCAAGGGTCCGACCGAGTACGGACTGCTCGGCTCGATCATGGCGGTCGGTTCGCTGGGCGGGGCGCTGCTCGCGGCCCGTCGCAACCTACCCCGCCTTCGGGTCCTCCTCGCCGCGCTCGCCGGCTTCACGGTCTCGACCGCCCTGGCCTCGATCGCGCCGACCTATCCGGTCTTCGCGCTCGCCCTCATCCCGGTCGGGCTGACCGCGCTCACCGCGATGACGACGGCGAACGCCATGGTGCAGACCCGGGTGGAGCCGGCCATGCGCGGCCGGGTGATGGCGCTCTACATGGCGATCTTCATCGGTGGCACTCCGGTGGGCGCGCCCGTCATCGGCTGGATCGGCCATGTCTGGGGGCCGCGCTGGACGATCGCCATCGGGACGGTCGCCGTGGGCCTGACCCTCGCGGTGGTGTCGTCGTGGCTGGTCCGCGAGGACAATGTCCGGGTGAGCTACGAACGGAGCCGACGGCCCCGCTGGGTCGTGACGAGCGGTCCCGAGGCGGACGTCACCCTCCCCGCTCCGGAGGTGGCCCGGTGACGCCGGGCTTCCGGCGGCGGATGACCCTCGGCGCCCTCGCGGTCCTTCTTCTTGCCACCATCGTCGTCGCGCTGCTGCGGTAGCCGGGGCAGCGGGCGAGGGGGGGCGGCACACCCAGGGTCGGCTCAGGTGCCGGGCCCCGCTCGACCAAATGGGCCGGATGTTGACCAATGTGGCGCGTGGGGCGCGCTCGATGCGGCAGTATCGGCGTTGGCGTCACGCCTCCGGACGCCGCTACGGATGATCCGAGAGGTCCCATGTCGCTGCGCAACGCCAGGGTGCTGGCAGGTCTGGCCGCCGTTGCCGTCGCTCTCGCCGGGATCGGCCCGGCCCATGCCGCAGACCCGTCCGGGACGGTGACGCTGGCCTCGGGGCCGTCGGCGTACGACCTCGAGTACTCCCCCCTCGTCCACACCTCCCGCGGCACGGTCTTCGTCGCGTCCTCCGGCGGCGCGGTCATCGTCTCCGACGCGGGCTCGCCCTCGTCGTTCTCGCTCGCGAGCAGCTATCTCGCCTCCGCCTGTACGGACACCGTCATCTCGGCCTATCCCCTCGACAACGAGCCGTTCGAGTGGACGAACGTCGTCACCGGAACCACCGGTCAGGACAAGGTGACAACCGGCAGGTTCCTCCTCGGCGCGACGCCCGATGGTTGGCTCGAGACCCAGGATGCGGACAGCGGCGGCACGGCGGTGACCCAGATCCACCGGCGGTACACCGGCAGCAGCGCCGACGTCGTCATCGCCTCCGTCCCCGACCCGAGCGACCCGACGAGCTCGCCGTTCCTCAGCTCCGACTCCTATACCTGTGATGCGACCGGGTTCGCGGTGACGGCGTTCAACGCGACCGGCTCCTCGATCATCGTCGGCAGCTTCGCGGGCGGCTTCAACCGGCTTGTCACCGACACCGGCGGCGGCCCCTATACGGACCTGCACCCGGCCGCCATCTCGGGACAGACGGTCGTCTACGGCCAGGACACCTACGACGACAACCTCGTCCTCCTCAGCGGCGCGGCGATCCGCAAGAGCGTCGGCGGCGTCGCGACGACCCTCAGCACCTCGGGTGTCGTCACCGCGGCGGCCATCGGTCCATCGAGCACGGCGTACGCGGTCGCCAGCATCACCACGGGGCTGGTCAGCCTCAGGGTCCGCACCGACGCCGGAACGACGACCACCCCGACCCAGCCCGGCGACTGGTCTCCGTGGCTGGCATGGCCGGACGGCAGCGGGTTCGGCGTCGCGTCCTACGGATCCGCCGGCGGGGGGATCTACTCGGCGACGGCGTCCCTGGTCAGCAGCGTCTGGGTGCCGAGCGGCGGCTCGCTCTCGGCGAGCGCGATCTCCCAGTCGGCGGGCCGTGCCGTCTGGGCCGATGACCGGCAGAAGGGCAACCCCGTCTGGTCACGACCGGTGAGTGGCACGACCACGCTGGCGGTGGGCCAGGAGGTGCGCGTCGGGACCGGCGCCCTCACACTCGGTGGCGACCTCCTTGCGGACGGGCGGCGAACGGTGTGGTCCGACGGCGGCTCCGAGCGGCTGGAGGTCCACGACGGGGCCACGGTCTCCGAGGTCGCGGTGATGGGCAGCCCCGCGGCGATCTCGGGCCATCGGGTCCTCGATGTCCCGGGGGTGACCACGTCCGACGCCCACGTCGTCGACCTTGCCTCGGGTCTGGTCACCCCTGGCGGGGTCGGCTCGGTCATGTGGGGCGACCGGCTGGCCGGCATCGACTGGGCCTCGGGCACCATCGACATCTCCGACGTCACGACCGGCAAGCACACCGCCACGATCACCCCGGCGGCGGCCGGCGTGCCCACCGGTGCCGCGTTCGCCGGCCTCGCCCTCGAGGGGGATGTGCTCGCCTGGACGTGGAGCGACGACAGCGGCTCCCCGGCGACCTTCGGGCTCGGCTGGAAGGACCTCAGCACGGGCACGGTGACCCAGGCCGACGTCGCCGACCCCGGCCTGCCGCTCACCCACCCGTCGGTGTACGGCGGCCTCGTGGCCGTCGACAGCATCACGGCCGCGGACGTCTACAACGTCACCGACGGCACCCTGGCCAAGCACGTCACCGGGGCGGAGGCCCCGGTCCTCGGCCCGGTCGGGCTGGCCTGGGTCGACCACAGCACCCGTGAGCCGAAGGTATCGCCGATGCCGAACCAGCACCTGGTGCCGCGGCACGAGGGGAACCCGATCGCGGCGCCGACCTTCGCGCTGTCGCACGGATCGTGGTCCGGCGAGTGGGTGTTCACGGAGCCGCTCACGTCGTGCCAGGTGGCGATCACCGACGCGGCCGATGCTCCGGTGGTCACCCTGCCGTGCGTCAGCGGGTATGCCGCCATGGGCGAGGCGGTCGTCACGTGGAACGGGAAGAGCTCGGGCGGGAGCACCGTGGCGCCGGGCACCTACCACTGGACCGTTCACGGAGGCGACGCCGACGGGCCGGTCGTCGGCCTGGACGGGACCTCGACCCCGATCACCGGCAGCATCGCGGTGACGGCGACGCCGCCGGCGTACGTGCCACGCACGCCGGTCCGCATCCTCGACACCCGCAACGGCACGGGCGCCGCGAAGAAGATGGTCCCGGGCGGCGGCACCGTCGACCTCCAGGTGACCGGGCGCGGTGGACTCCCCGCCACCGGCGTCGACGCGGTCGTCCTCAACATCACCGCCACGGAGGCCACCGGCGGTGGTTACGTCACGGCATACCCGACCGGGTCCTCGCGGCCCACCGCCTCCAGCCTCAACTACGTCAAGGGCCGCACCATCGCCAACCAGGTCGTCGCGAAGCTCGGGGCGGGCGGCAAGGTGACCCTCTACGTCAGCAGGTCCGCCCACCTGGTCGCCGACGTCGCGGGCTACTACCCGACCGGTGCCGCGTACACCTCCCTCACCCCGGCCCGGATCCTCGACACGCGTGAGGGCGTCGGCGCCCCGAAGGCGAAGGTCGGCGGCGGCAAGCAGGTGTCGCTCGTCGTCACGGGCACCGGTGGCGTGCCGTCCGACGCGGCGGCCGTCATCCTCAACGTCACGGTGAACCAGCCCTCGTGGGGCGGCTATCTCACGGCGTACCCCAACGGGTCGACCCGGCCGACGGCGTCGAACATCAACTACACCAGGGGTCAGACCATCGCCGGGTTGGTCGTGGCGAAGGTCGGCACCGGCGGGAAGGTCAACCTCTTCACGTCGTCCTCGGCCCACCTCATCGCCGATGTCGTCGGGTGGATGCCGTCCGGCGCGGACTACCACCCGCTCAACCCGGCGCGCGTGCTGGACACCCGCTCCGGGAACGGCGCGCCGAGGGCGAAGGTCGCCGCGCGGCATGCCGTGACGGTCAAGGTGACCGGTCGTGGCGGGGTGCCGACGGGCGCGACCACGGTCATGCTCAACGTCGCCGCGGTCCAGCCGGGCTGGAGCGGCTACCTCACGGTCTACCCCAAGGGCACGGCCCGGCCGACGGCATCGAGCCTCAACTTCGTCCGGGGCCAGACGATCGCGAACTCGGTCATCGCCAAGGTGAGCTCGGACGGCTACGTGACGATCTACACGAGCACCTCGACCCACCTCATCGCCGACGTCAGCGGCTACTGGACCTCCTGAGACCGGTTCGCCGAGACGGACCGGCCGGGCCCGGGCAACCATCGGCCTGCGCGGGCGTCTGGATAGGTGTAGAACGTTGAACGGAACGCTCGTCGATGTCGGCGGTCGGTCCTCGCAGATTGAGCCGAGGAGGCCGCTCATGAGTCTGACCCGCTGGCGTCTCGTCGTCGCGGCCACCATCGCGTCGACGGTCCTCGCGGCATCGCAGGCCGCTGCCGTCCCACGGCCCGAGCGTGCACCCGCGACCCTCCCGAGCAGCGTCACCACCGAGGCGAGCCCGGCCACCGCCCTCGCGTCATCGTCGTTCGTGCCGCTGCCCGGTGTCCCGAGGCTGCTCATCACGCGGGTCAGCACCGGCCCGATCCGCGGGGGCGACACGGTCGATGTGCAGGTCACCGGACGTGGCGGCATCCCGTCCACGGGGGTGAGCGCGGTCGTGCTCACGCTCGAGGCGTACCTGGCCGAGCACAGCGGCTGGGCCGTCGTCTACCCGGCCGGCGACCCGCGTCCGGCGACCTCGACGGTCAACTACGTGCCTGGCCGTGGCACGGCGAACTCGGCCGTCGTCCCGGTCGGCGTCGATGGGAAGGTGACGATCTACGCGTCTGCCACATCGCAGTTCCATCTGGCTGCGCAGGGCTACTACCTCGGCAGTCCGGCGTACGTGCCCGTCAGTTCGGCGTACGTGCCCGTCAGGCCCACCCGGGTCCTCGACACTCGGCACGGCCTGGGCGCGGCGGAGGCCCCGGTCGCCGGTGGCACGAGCCTTCCCCTCACGGTCGCCGGGACGGCCGGTGTGCCGGCGGATGCGGCGGCGGTGGTCCTCAATGTCACCGTGCCGAAGCCGCATGCGCGGGGGTTCGTCACCGTCTACCCCGATGGGTCGCCGCGGCCGTGGAGCTCGGCGATCAACTTCGGCAGGGACCAGACGCTGGCCGGCATGGTCGTGGCGAAGGTCGGCGATGGAGGGCAGGTCGACCTCTACACGTCGGCGACGACGAACCTCGTCGCCGACGTCCTCGGCTGGGTCCCCGCCGGGAGCTCCTACTACCCGCTCACGCCGCGCCGGTCGATGGATACGAAGACCGGGCTCGGCGACCCGATCGTCTGGCACCCGTGGGACGACGGTGTGGGGCCGGCCACCGCCACGGACCCGTGGACCGTCGCCGGGTTCGAGCTGGCCGGCCGTGCCGGGGTCCCGGCCGACGCCGCCGCGGTACTCGTCACCGTGACGATCGTCGGCGCCCCGACCAAGGGCAGCTCTGTGGCCTATCCCGTGGGAGCCTCGCTCCCGATGGGCAGGACGCTGAGCTTCGTCCCGGGTGAGGCGATCGCCAGCACCGCGGTGGTCGTCCCGGGGCGCGATGGCAGGGTCAGGGTGTTCGCCACGTGCAAGCCGGGGCGGATGATCGTCGACGTCGTCGGCTACTGGGCCGCTCTCGTGCCGAAGGTGACGCATACGTCGTGAGCGCCCGCTGCTAGTCGCCCACCCAGAAGCCACGGCCGCCGAACCAGTCGCCGAAGTCCCCGTAGCCCGGGTATCCCGTCGGGCCGCGCCCGCCGAGGTAGGAGCCGACGACGGCCGCGCCGAGGTCGTCGAGCTCGGGCGCGACCACCCGGCCGTCGACCCGCCTGGCCATCGAGTCGACGAAGCGGGCCAGACCGGGGTCCTCCCCGAGCCGGAAGAAGGTCGTCTGCGCGCCGAGCCGCCCGGCCGCCTCGAGCTCGCGGACGGCATACGCGACGGTGAGCGGATGCGGCGGGTAGGAGAAGAAGACCTCCCCGTCGGGCTCGAGGTGCGAGGTCGGCTCGCCGTCGGTGACGATGAGGAGAACCGGCTGCGCCGACGGGTGTCTGCGGAAGTGACGGTTCGCCAGGAGCAGGGCGTGGTGGAGGTTGGTTCCCTTGTCCCACAGGGCATCGAGCGCGGTGAGCTCGTCGATGTCCATGACCCGGGCAGCCCGGCCGAACGAGATGAGCTGGAGGTGGTCGCCGCGGAACCGGCTGCGGATGAGGGTATGCAGCGCGAGCGCCGTTCGCTTCATCGGTACCCAGCGCCCGTCCATGGCCATGGAGAACGACGTGTCCACGAGCAGGGCCACCGCGGCCTGGGTCCGCGCCTCGGTCTCGTGGACCTCGACGTCGCGCACGTCGAGACGCATGCCGCGGCGCGGGTCGGCGCCCTGCGCCACCGTACGGCGCACGGCATTGGTCATCGTCCGGGTGACGTCCCAGGGCTCGGTGTCCCCGAACGCCCACTCGCGGCTCGCCCCGGACGGCTCGCCGGCCGCCCCCGCCTGGCGCAGGTCACGCTGTCCCTGTCGTCCCGACATCCGCCGGGCGACGTCGCGGAGCAGCTCCTTGCCGAGCCGGCGCATCGCCTTGGGCGACAGGCGGAGCTGGCCGTCGGTGCCCCGCTTGAGATAGCCCGAGTCCCGCAGCGCCCGCTCCAGCTCGGCGAGGGCCCGGGCGTCGACGGCGGCGTCGTCGCCGAGCTGTCGGGCCAGCGCGTCGAGGTCGATGTCCTCCATCCGGGCGCCGCCGTAGGACTGCGAGAGCTGCTCGCCGAGGGCGTCGAGCTCGGCGAGGTCCTGCAGGACGCCCGTTCCGTCGCCGAGGCCGAGTCCCTGCTCGCCCTGGAACCGCTCCGAGCCGGACCAGTCCTCGCCGGGGCGCAGCGCCTGGAGGTTGGCGTCGAGCCGGGAGAGCGAGTCCATCAGAGCCGGCGACCCGAACGCCTGGGCGGACAGCGCCATGAGCTCCTCGCGCTGCTCGGCCGTCATCGAGCTGAGCATGCGCTGCGCGGCGGCGGCCCGGGCGGCGAGGGAGTCGACGAGCTCGTCGACGTCCCGGGGGTTCTCGGGGAAGAAGTCGCCGTGCTCGGCCATGAACCGCTCGAAGTCCTCGGGGGTGTCCTCGCCGCGGGCGTGCCTCTCGAGCAGGTCGTTGAGGTCGCTCAGCATCTCGCCGACCGCCTGGCGGTCCTCGTCGCTCGCGTCCTGGAGAGCCTGCTTCATCCCGGCGAACCGCTGGTCGAGCAGCTCGCGCCCGAGCAGGTCCTTGATCTGCTCGTATGCCGCCCGCGCCTCAGGGCTGCGCCAGTCGTAGTCGCCGAGCTCGGTGACCGCGGCTGCGGTCGACGGTGACAGGTTGCCGAGCCGCATCTCGGCGAACCTCGCGTCGTCGTCGAGGTCTCGGGCCAGCTGCTTGCGCTCCGCCAGGACCGCGCCGTCGAGCAGCTCGCGCACCTGCTCCATCGTGCCGTCGAGCCGGTGCTGTTGGAGCAGCTCGCGGCGCCGGGCCGCCACCTGCGCGGCGAGGCCGTCCAACCCGGTCCGGCTCCCTCCGCCGCGACGGAGGAACTCCCGCATCGCCCGCTCGGGGCTGTAGCCCGCCATGACGTCCTCGCCGATGGCGTCGAGGGCCTCGGCGAGGTCCACCGGCGGGGCGAGCGGGTCGCCGCCGGCATACCGGCCGTACCGGGTGCGGTGGGTGTCCGGGCGCGAGGTCATCCGTAGATCGTCTCCCCGCCCCCGCTCTCCTTGCCGATCTTCTTGGCGAGGAACAACCCCTCGAGGGCCAGCTCGATGGCGCAGGCGCGTTCGCCGTCGTTGCGGGCGCCGAGCCGGTCGGTGACCTCGTCGTAGAGCTCGGACTCGCCGAGAACCGGCAGGCCGGCCAGGACGTCGCGGGCGGTCACCCGGTCGCCCGTCGTCACCAGCGCGCCACCCTCGATGGCCTCGACGAGGAGCCGGAAGTCGATGCCGCGGAAGTGCTCGCGGACCGCCTCGGCCGTCGCCGTACGGAGCAGGTGGGTGAGGATGTCACGCTCGCGGCCCTCCTCGCCCGTCTCGAACTCGACCTTGCCGCCGAGGACGTCGACGGCGGTCTCGAGGTCGACGACCCGGGCCACGGCCTCGTCCTCACCCGTCGAGGTCGCCCGGCGCAGTGCGGCGGCGGCGATCGTCTCGGCCCCGGCGATGGCGAAGCGGGCGCTGACCCCGGAGCGCTGGTCGACGGCGTTGGACTCCCGCAGCGCCCGGGTGAACCGGGCGAGGATCTCGACGAGATGGTCGGGGACCTCCGCGACGAGGTGGGACTCCTGGCGGATGACGGCGACCTCGTCGTCGAGCTCGACCGGGTAGTGGGTGCGGATCTCGGCCCCGAAGCGGTCCTTGAGCGGAGTGATGATCCGGCCGCGGTTCGTGTAGTCCTCGGGGTTGGCGCTGGCGACGACGAGGACGTCGAGCGGCAGCCGCAGCACGTAGCCGCGGATCTGGATGTCCCGTTCCTCCATGACGTTGAGCATCGCGACCTGGATGCGCTCGGCCAGGTCGGGCAGCTCGTTGATGGCGACGATGCCGCGGTGGCTGCGAGGGATGAGCCCGAAATGGATCGTCTCGGGGTCGCCCAGGCTGCGGCCCTCGGCGACCTTGATGGGGTCGACGTCCCCGATGAGGTCGGCGACCGAGGTGTCCGGGGTGGCGAGCTTCTCGGCATACCGCTCGGAGCGGTGCCGCCAGGTCACCGGCAGGTCGTCGCCGAGCTCGGCCGCACGGCGACGTGACGCGACGGTGACGGGCTCGTAGGGGTGCTCGCCGATCTCGCTGCCGTCGATGACCGGCGTCCACTCGTCGAGCAACCCGACGAGGGTACGCAGCAGCCGGGTCTTGCCCTGGCCGCGCTCGCCGAGGAGGACGACGTCGTGGCCGGCGATGAGGGCGCGCTCGAGCTGGGGAATGACGGTCGACTCGAACCCGTGCATGCCGGGCCACGGGTCCCGGCCGGCGCGCAGGGTGTCGAGGAGGTTGTCGCGGATCTCGGCGCGGAGGGGCCTGAGCTGGTGCCCCGCGGCGCGAAGCTGGCCGATCGTGGTCGGCGCCGGCATCGTCGTTGTCACCCATTCACACTACGCATCGAGGCAAGGCTCGCCTAACCCGGTTCGGGGGCCGACCGGCGGTGGGCGGACGCCCCCACCGGCGGGTATGCCGGCGGCGCGTCGATGGTGCGGTCGCGGCCTCGGGGACCCGGGGGGCAGGCAGGCGAGCGGTCTAGAGGTGCTCGATGACGTACTCGATGCTCGCGATGAGCTTGCTGACGTCGTCCGGGTCGACGGCCGGGAAGACCGCGACCCGCAGCTGGTTGCGGCCCAGCTTGCGGTAGGGCTCGACGTCGACGACCCCGTTGGCACGCAACGTCTTGGCGATGGCCGAGGCGTCGATGTCGTCGGTGAAGTCGATCGTGGCGACCACCCGCGAGCGGTGGGTCGGGTCGGCGACGTAGGGCGCGGCATACCCGACCCGCTCGGCCCAGTCGTAGAGGCGCCCGGAGGAGTCGGCGGTACGCGCCGTCGACCAGGCCAGGCCACCGTGGTCGTTGAGCCACCGGACCTGGTTGGCGAGGAGGGCGAGCGTCGAGACGGAGGGGGTGTTGTACGTCTGGTCCTTGCGCGAGTTGTCGATGGCCGTCGGCAGGCTGTAGAAGTCCGGCACCCAGCGGCCGGAGGCGGTGATCTCCTCGACCCGGGCGAGCGCGGTGGGCGAGAAGAGCGCGAGCCAGAGGCCACCGTCGGAGGCGAAGCACTTCTGCGGGCTGAAGTAGTAGACGTCGGCCTGGCCCACGTCGACCGGGAGGCCGCCGGCGCCGGAGGTGGCGTCGATGAGGACGAGTGCGCCGTCGTCGGCCCCTTCGACCCGCCGTACCGGGGCCATGACGCCGGTCGAGGTCTCGTTGTGGGCCCACGCGTAGACGTCGACGCCGGCCTCGGCCCGCGGGTCGGGGCGGGTGCCCGGCTCGGCGGTGATGATGGTCGAGTCGGCGAGGAACGGCGCCTTGTTCGTGACGGACGCGAACTTGTTGGAGAACTCGCCGAAGGACAGGTGCTGGGCCTTCTCGCGCACCAGGCCGAAGGCGGCGATGTCCCAGAAGGCCGTCGCGCCACCGTTGCCGAGGATGACCTCGTAGCCGTCGGGGAGGTCGAAGAGCGTGGCGATGCCCTCACGGACGCTCTTGACGAGGTTCTTGACGGGGGCCTGGCGGTGGGAGGTGCCGAGGACGGTGCGGCCGATGGAGGCGAGGTAGTCGACCTGTTCGGGGCGGACCTTGGAGGGCCCGGAGCCGAAGCGGCCGTCAGCGGGGAGGAGGTCGGCGGGCAGGGTGAGCGTTCCGGTGTCGGTCACGGGCCGATTCTCCCATTGGGCCGAGGGCGCCCTCCGGTGAGGTTCACCACCCGGACGGATGCCGAGCCGCCCGCCCGCCGGCCCGCTCCTCCTACCTCGCCCCGCCTCGATCCGTCACCCCGAACCCCCTCCCGCCTCCCCCCTCCCTACTCCCGCCTCTCCCCTCCCGCCCGTCTCCCTAACCTCTGCTAGCAGAGGTTGGTCCACTCAGCAGAGGGCGCACCCTGTGCTGGGTGGACCACCCTGTGCTGAGTGCTGGGTGGACGCTGAGTGCTGGGTGGACCACCCTGTGCTGAGCGGGGGGACGCAGAGTGGGGCCGATCAGTGTTCGGCGGGTCGAGATGATCGGTCTCAGGCGGATCGGCGGAGTCGCGCCGCCGAAACGGCGTCGTTGATGCGGCGCCGGATGAGCTCCCACGAGTCCAGGTCCGCCCAGACGAACCGGACGACCTGCTTGCCCCGGGAACGCAGCCGGTCCTCGCGCAGCTTCTCCGCCACGAGAGCGGCCCGCAGCTGCTCCGGTGACGGGTTCGCCAGGCCGGCGCCGTACTTCGCCATCCCGTCGAACTCGACGACGACCGGCGCGTCGTCGAGTTCGAAGTCCGTTCGGATGAGCTGGCCCTCGATGACGTACTCGACCTGTGGGGTGAACCGGAACCCCATCGACCGCATCGCGTGGGCCAGCCTCGTCTCGCCGACGGACTCGTGCCGCCCATCGGCATACGGAAGCAGGAGCGAGACCCCACGGACGCCGGGGTGCCCCTCATGGGCGGCCAGCGCTGCCGCGAGCTTGGCGTGGCTGGTGAGCCCCTGACGCAGCGCCGAGTCGGCGGCGACGAGGCTCTCGAGGGGGAGCGGCTGTCGGGCAGGGCCGGTCGGCCGCAGCCCGACCTGCACGACGGCGGCGGCCACGTCGACGGTGCTGAGACCGTCGGGGGTCAACGTCAGCGGAAGGGCGGTGGCCGGGTGGATCACGGCCCCGGTCCGGTGGCGGGAGTGGTCGTCTCGGGTCCGGCACAGATGCACCGTGCCGAGGTCGGCACGCCAGAGGTCGACGTCGTGCAGCAGCAGGGCCGACTGGTGGCTCGCGCAGACCCGTCCGTCGAACGATCTCAGGAGCGCGACCGCCTGCAGCCGGTGCCGGCGTCTCGCGGCCTCGAAGGGGTCCCTGCCCTCCCATGGCGCCTGGGCCGCACCGGGCGGGCGGACGGCATACCACCCTCGGATGAGCCGCAGGATCGTCCCCCGAGCAGCGAGGGCGCGCAGCGCGTAGGCGTCGAGCCCGACCGCCCGGGCGTCGGCCACGCTCACGACGCCGTGTCGGGCCAGGTGGTGGAGCTCCATGCGTCCAGGGTGGCGGAGTACGGGCCCGGCGTGCTGGCGGCCTGTGGATAACTCGGGTGCCGGGCTGTCCCCGACCGCGCGCTCAGCACAGGTTGGTCCACTCAGCAGAGCTCCGGACCTCTGCTGAGTGGCCCAACCTCTGCTAGCAGAGGTTGGGGGAAGGCCGGGGGAAGGCCGGGGGAAGGCCGGGGGAAGGCCGGGGTATGCCGTGGGCGGGGGGCGGTCAGGGAGCGCGGTAGCCGGTGATGTCCTCGACCGAGCGGGGGCCCGCTCCGATGTAGCGGGCGCTAGGTCGGATGAGCCGGCCGGTCTTCTTCTGCTCGAGGATGTGTGCGGACCAGCCGGCGGTGCGCGCGCTGACGAACAGCGGCGTCATCATCGAGCCGGGGACCTCGGCGAAGTCGAGGAGCACGGCCGCCCAGAAGTCGACGTTCGTCTCCATCTTGCGGTCGGGGTAGCGCTCGGTGAGCTCGGCGATGGCGGCCTTCTCCAGCTCCAGCGCGACCTCGTAGCGCGGGGCCTCGAGGCGCCGGCACGTGTCACGCAACACGGCTGCGCGCGGGTCGTAGGCCCGGTAGACCCGGTGCCCGAACCCCATGAGGCGCTCCTTGCGGTCCATGACGGCCTTGACGTACCTGCGCGCGTCGCCGGTCTGCTCGACGCCCTCGATCATGTGCTGGGCGCGGGACGGAGCACCGCCGTGCAGGGGTCCGGACAGCGCCCCGATGGCGCCCGAGAGGCAGGCGGCGACGTCGGCGCCGGTCGAGGCGATGACCCGGGCGGTGAAGGTCGAGGCGTTCATCCCGTGCTCGGCAGCGGCGATGAAGTAGGCGTCGATGGCCTCGACGTGGCGCGGGTCGGGCTCGCCACGCCACCGGATCATGAAGCGCTCGACGATGGTCCGGCCCTCGTCGACGCGCGACTGCGGCACCATCGGCGAACCCTGCCCATGGGCCGACTGGGCGATGAAGGACATGGCCATGACCGAGGCGCGGGCCAGGTTGTCCCGGGTCTCGACCTCGTCGATGTCGAGGAGCGGCTTGAACCCCCACACCGGGGCGAGCTGGGCCAGGGCCGACTGGGCGTCGACGCGGATGTCGCCGGTGTGCACCGGCAGCGGGAAGGGCTCGGCAGGGGGCAGCCCGGGGTCGAACTCGTTGTCGACGAGCAGTCCCCACACCTGCCCGAAGCTCACCCGCCCGACGAGGTCCTTGAGGTCGACCCCGCGGTATCGCAGCGACCCGCCGTCCTTGTCGGGCTCGGCGATCTCGGACTCGAAGGCGACGACGCCCTCCAGGCCGGGGTGGAAGCCGGGGTCGGGTGACGCGGTCGTGCGAACAGCCTGCGCGGTGTCGGACATGTCGTGTCCTCTCATCGGGTGGTCGCCGGTGGGCTCCGTCATTGTGCACCGCGGTGCGTCGGGCGCTCACGCCCCGTCCCACGGGCCGGTCGGCGACCCGGCCCAGGCCCCTGCGACGGAACAGCCGCGGCGGGGGCCGAGGCCGCCTCCGGATAATCGACCTGTGCCACGCCTGCTCCCGGACCTCACCCCGCTGCGTGAGAGCCCGGCCTACCGCCGCCTGTATGCCGGTTTCACGCTGTCGAACGTCGGCTCGCAGATGGCGGTCGTCGCCATCGGGCTCCAGGTCTACGACCTCACCCGGTCGACTGGCGCCGTCGGTCTCGTCGGTCTGGCCGCCCTTGTGCCGCTCGTCGTCATGGGGCTGTACGGTGGCTCGCTCGCTGATCACCACGACCGCCGTCTCGTCGGGCTCGCCGCCAACACCGTCTCCTGGGTGACGAGCATCGCCGCCGCGGTGCAGGCCTGGCTCGGCAACACCCACCTGTGGGTGCTCTTCGTCGTCGTCGCGATGTGGAGCGGGGCCGCCGGGGTGTCCGGTCCGGCCCGCTCGAGCATCTACCCCCGGCTCCTGCCGACCGAGCAGCTTCCGGCGGCGAACGCCCTCAGCGTCCTCGCCATGAACACCTCCCTGACGGCGGGTCCGTTGCTCGCCGCTGCCCTCATCGGCTGGCGGGGGTTCACCGCGGCATACGTCACCGATGCCCTCATCACGACCGGCGCGCTGTACGGCCTGATCCGGCTGCACCCGGTGCCGCCCGAGCCCGGGGAACACGGTGACGGGGCGGCCGTTCGGGCGGGCCTGCGATCGGTTCTCGACGGGTTCGCCTTCCTCGCGACCGCCCCGAACGTGCGGATGACCTTCATCGCCGACATCGCCGCCATGGTGCTCGCTCAGCCGAGGGTCCTCTTCCCCGCGGCCGGTGCGGTCATCCTCGGCGGCGGTGCCTCGACCGTCGGCATGTTGTATGCCGCGGCCGCGATCGGCGGGATCCTCGCGATGGGTGCCTCGGGGGCGCTCGGGCGGGTGCGGCGCCAGGGGTTGGCGATCCTGGTCTCGGTCGCGGGGTGGGGCGTGGGGATCGTCGGCCTCGGGCTCGCGCTGCTCGCCGCCGGTGGGGTGCTGTCCCGAGATCACGCGCTGTGGGCCGCGCTGGGGGCGATGGCCTTCGCGGGGGCGGCCGACTCGGTGTCGGCGGTCTTCCGGACGACGATCCTCCAGTCAGCGGCCCCGGACCGGATGCGGGGTCGGTTGCAGGGGGTGTTCGTCGTCGTCGTGGCGGGGGGCCCGAGGCTGGGTGAGCTCGCCGGTGGCAGCGTCGCGGAGCACATCGGGGAGGGGCAGATGGCCATCCTGGGTGGCATCGCCTGCCTGGCGGCCATGGCGGTGTTCGGGGTGTGGCAGCGCGGGTTCGTCCGCTACGACGCGCACCACCCGACCCCCTGAGGCTCGGCGCTCGCCGGTCAGGGCTCTCGGTGCACCTTGTGCGGCGCCGCCTGGGCCCGCGGCTTGATGACGAGCAGGTCGATGTTGACGTGGGCCGGGCGGGTCGCCATCCACGCGATGGCGTCCGCGACGTCCTCGGCGACGAGTGGCCCGGGAACCCCCTGGTAGACCCGGTCCGCGCGCTCCTGGTCACCGTCGAACCGGGTGAGCGAGAACTCCTCGGTGTGGACCATCCCCGGTGCGATCTCGGTGATCCGCACCGGCTGGTCGACGAGCTCGAGGCGCAGCGTCTCGGTGACGACGGCGACCCCGTGCTTGGCGACGGTGTACCCCCCGCCCCCCTCGTAGGCGAGGTGTCCGGCGATGGACCCGACATTGACGATGATCCCGTCGCCGGCGGCCCGCAGCGCCGGGAGAAGGGCCTTGGCCACGGCGACCGTGCCGACGACGTTCGTCTCGAACATCATCCGCCACTTGTCGAGGTCGGCCTCGGCGACCGGTTCCAGGCCCAGGGCTCCACCGGCGTTGTTGACGAGGATGCTGACGACGCCGCCGGCGGCCTCGGCGAGCGCCGCCACGTCCGCCGCGGACGTCACGTCGCAGCGCACCGCGATGCCGTCGATCTCGTCGGCGAGCGCCCGGATCCGGTCCTCGCGCCGGGCGGCGCAGATGACCCGGAACCCCTGTGCGGCGAGGGCGCGCGCCGTGGCGGCCCCGATCCCGCTGCTCGCGCCGGTGACGACCGCCGTCGGCCGGGAGGCCGTCCGGGCGACGGCCGCCGCCGCCGAGGTGATGATGTCGGTGGTACCGGGGTTGGTCATGGGGCGCTCCTCACGGGCCGGACGGACTCGGGGTCGACGGCGATCCACGTCGCCTCGGCCCGGGCCAACAGCTCGCCGTCCGAGGTGTACAGCGCGGTGCCGGAGAAGAACTTGCGGCCCTCGCCGCCGCGCTCCCATCCGACGAGGACGTGCGGCTCCCCGACGCGGGGGAGCGCGAGGACCTGAGCGGTCATCGTGCCGAGCACCATGGGGCGCCCGGCGATCCCCGCCGACCAGCCCCCGGGACAGTCCAGGGCCGCCCAGACGATCGGCTCGGTGACGTCGTGGGGGACCCAGCCCGCGGCATAGCGACCCGAGCCGTCGCCGACCGGGCCGGGTCTCAGGCACAGGCCGTCGGCGGGGTCACGGCCGGTCCCGCAGGCGAAACAGGAGGGGAACGGATGGTCGACGAGGCCCTCGTATGCCGTCTCGGCGGCTCGCGCGACCGCGAGCGTCACCGGGGCGGCGAGGGGCCCGTCGAGCTCCGGTGACGCGGTGGCGGTCGCGACGAGGTGGTCGCCGTCGAGGAGGCGGACACCGTCCCCGTCGGCCCGGGCCACGGCGAGCGGTCGCTCGAGGGGCGGTGGCGTGGCGAGCCGGACGGTGACGGTCGGTGCCTCGGCGCTCGTCGCCACGAACGCCGCGACGGAGCCGCTCACCCATCCGCCGTTGCCAGACTCGGGCGGACCCTGGAAGCGGCGCGCGACGGTGAGGCTCATCGCGCCAACCTACCCGCCGACCCCGTGCGGAGAACCTGGGGGCCGGTGACACGATGGACCGGCCATGTCGACCCACCCGCACCCCGGCGAGGACTTCTCGCTCCGCCGGATCGCGCTGCCGGCGTTCGGGCCGTCGGCGCTGGCGTCGGTCGGCGCCGGAGCCATCACGCCGGTCATTGCGCTGTCGGCCCGTGGGTACGGCGCGACGGTCGGGGTCGCCGCCCTCGTCGTCGCCGTCTCGTCGGTCGTCGAGCTCGTCGTCGCGCTGCCGGCGGGGGTGCTCGTCGCCCGGGTCGGCGAGCGCCGGGCGCTGCTCTGGGCCGCCCTCGTCGATGCCGCGGCCTCGGTCGCGGCGATGCTCGCCCCCGCACTGTGGGCCTTCGTCGCCGCGCTCGCCGTGTTCGGAGCGACGAGCGCGGTCTTCCTCCTCGCCCGGCAGGCCTACCTCACCGACGCCGCTCCGATGCACCTCCGGGCGCGGGCCATGTCGACACTCGGCGGGGTGCACCGGGTCGGGCTGTTCATCGGCCCGTTCGTCGGAGCCCCGATCATCGCCGCGTGGGGCCCCCGGTCCGCGTATGCCGTGTCCGCAGTGGCCGGCGTGCTCACCGCGGTGCTCGTGTGGGCGACCTTCGACGTGACGGCCCAGCACGACCGGGCGGCCCGTGCCGACGCGCGCATCGGTGTCGTCGAGGTGATGCGGGCCCATCGTCGGGTCCTCCTCACCGTCGGGGTCGGCGTCCTCGTCGTGGGCATCGCCCGGGCCACGCGGGTCGCCGTCGTGCCGCTCTGGGCCGAGTCCATCGGGCTCACCGCGGCCCAGACGTCGCTGGTGTTCGGCGTGGCCGGCGGCGTCGAGATGCTCCTGTTCTATCCGGCCGGCTCGGTCATGGACCGTTTCGGACGGGTGTGGGTCGCCGTCCCGACCGTCGTCGTCCTCGGGTTGGGCACCCTCGCCCTGCCGCTGACGTCCACGCTCGTCGGCGTCGGGGTCGTGGCCGTCGTCATGGGCGTCGGCAACGGCCTGGGCTCCGGGCTGGTCATGACGCTCGGCGCCGACGCCGCGCCGGTCAACGGCCGGGCCCAGTTCCTCGGCGCGTGGCGGCTGGTCTCGCTCGTGGGGATCAACGGCGGGCCGCTGCTCGTCAGCCTCGTCGCCACGGTCGCCGGGCTCGCCACGGCGTGCGTGAGCGTGGGAGCCCTCGTCGTCCTGGGTGGTCTCTGGCTGGCCCGGTGGGTCCCGGCCTACGACCCACGTCGTCCGTCCCAGCGCGACCCGAGCACGACATAGCCCCGTCCTCGTCGTCCTGGGCGCCAGGTAATGAGAGGCTTACCTCGTGAGCGATCTCATCGACACCACAGAGATGTATCTCCGCACCATCTACGAGCTCGAAGAAGAGGGGATCACGCCGTTGCGGGCGCGCATCGCCGAGCGGCTCGGTCACTCCGGGCCGACGGTCTCGCAGACCGTGGCGCGGATGGAGCGGGACGGGTTGGTCAGCGTCCAGGGGGACCGGCACCTCGAGCTGTCCGACGAGGGGCGCCGCGTGGCGACCCGCGTCATGCGCAAGCATCGCTTGGCCGAGCGGCTCCTCCTCGACGTCATCGGGCTGGAGTGGGAGTTCGTCCACGACGAGGCGTGCCGCTGGGAGCACGTCATGTCCGACCGGGTCGAGCGCAAGATCCTCGCCCTGCTCGGCGACCGACGCGAGTCGCCGTACGGCAACCCCATCCCCGGGCTGGACGAGCTCGGCGACCTGGGGGAGTTCATGGCGTTCCGCACCGGCCTGACGACGCTGGCCGCGGTCGCCGCCGAGCGGCCGGTCTCGGTCATGGTTCGGCGGATCGGCGAGCCGGTGCAGGTCGACCACGACGCCCTCAGCCTGCTGACGGCCGCCGGCCTGCTCCCCGGCCAGCCGGCCCGGGTCCGCCGCGACGGTAACCGGATCATCGCCAGCCGAGACGGCGCCGACGAGGCGAGTGGGGTCTCCCTTCCCGAGGACATCGCGGCCCACGTCTTCGTCGCGACCGAGTAGCCACGGGGTCGCGCAGCGACGCCCGAACGTTCTCGGCGCGCGGCACGACATGTGACAGCGGCCGTGCGCCACGGCTAGCGTGTGGGCACTCTGGTCGTCCCGAAAGGCATTCCCTGGTGCCCTCCGTCCTCGCCCGAGCCGGTCGCGGTCCCGCCCGCGGGCGGCACGCCTGCCGCCACGGCGGCGCCCGGGTGCGCCGCGGGCCGGACTGGTCCGCCATCGCCACCGCCCGTGTCCTCAAGGGCGGCGTCGGTGCGGGGCTCAGCGCCGGGGTCGCCGCGATGCTGCTCACCCCGGGCCCGTCATCGGCTGTCCCACCCGCCGCGGGGACGGCGGCGGTCGCCCGCACCGCCGACGTCCGCCCGGCCCGACCCGAGAGTGCCTCTCGCGACAGCGTCCGGACCCCCCTGTCGACATCCGCGCCCGGCGGTTCGGTGGCCGTGTCCGCGCCGGCCGACGCGGGGCCGCTCGCCCACGACCGTATCGGCCTCCTCGGCTTCCGGGCCGTCCCCAAGGTCACGTCAACGGCACCCGCCCCGGTCCCCACCAGATACTCCGCCGGAACGTATGCCGCGGCGGCGAGAGCCCTGGGCCTCCGCCCGAACGCAGCCCGGGTCTACTCCGCGGTGCGCACGGCATTCGGCATCACGACCATCGGGGGCTACCGGCCGGGGGACAGCGGCGACCATGGCACGGGCCATGCGGTCGACATCATGATCACCGGCCGGGCCCAGGGCGACGCCGTGGCCGCCTTCGTCGAGGCCCACGCCGCCGAGTTCCATGTCACCTACGTCATCTGGCGGCAGCGGATCTGGTTCCCGGGGACCGCGACGTGGCGGCTCATGGAGGACCGGGGCTCGGCCACGGCGAACCACCTCGACCACGTCCACGTCTCGGTCAGCTGACCCGCCGGGTCCGCTCGACGAGAGCGCACCGCGCCGTGACCCAAATGTGACATCGGCCTGGATCGTGTGTAGCGTTGCCACAGTTCGTTCTCCCCTGGGACGGACTCATGGAGCCGGATCGCCGAATCCTGCCACCGGTCCCGTGTTCACTCGTACCACCGCAGGCAGGAGCGGGGGACCCACTTCCGGGGCTGCGCAAGCAGTTCCTTGGGGTGAAGTCCAACCAGATGGCTCGTCCATCCGGGAGGACCGGGCAGACCTCAGCCCGAACCCGACAGCTCACCTCGCAGGCGACCGAGAGGTTCAACGTGGCTGACTACCCCTCGTCCGGGCGTCACCGTTCGCCGGGTCGCTACAACCCCCTGTCCGAGTTCGCCGTCGTCGTCTCCCGTGCCGGAGAGTCGAGCGTCAAGGCTTCCGCCGTGCTCGCGGCCTCCGGTGGGCTGGTGGCCACCTTCGCGCTGCCCGCGAACGCGGCGAACCCGACCGCGGCCCAGGCCAAGAGGGCGACCGGGACGACGAGTACCGCTCCGGCCGTCATCGCTCCCGACGCGGCCGCGCCGGTCAAGACCGAGACCGTCGGCGCCCTGGGCTTCACGGCCGTCGCCAAGCCGAAGCCGGTACCCGCCCGGGTCGCCTCGGCCACCCTCGTGTCGCGCTCCGTCAACCGCGCGCCGATCCACAACATCCCGCAGTCCTCGAGCCAGATCGTCAACATCGCTCGGGGGCTGCTCGGCATCCCCTACGTCTACGGCGGGGAGTCGCTCTCCGGGTTCGACTGCTCAGGGTTCACCCAGTACGTCTACCGCAAGGCGGGCATCTCCATCCCCCGGACCGCCTCCGCGCAGCAGGCCGCCGCCGCCCGCGTGTCGAACCCGCAGCCGGGTGACCTCGTCTTCTTCGGCTACCCCGCGTGGCATGTCGGCATCTATGTCGGCAACGGCATGATGATCGACTCGGCTCACTCGGGGACCGTCACCGACGTCCGACCCATCTACTCCGGGGTCAGCGGCTACGGCCGCTTCTGATCCTCGCCGGCGGCGCTCGTGCCGCATCGACCGTGCCCCCGGCCGCCTCGCCGGGGGCACCGTCACGTAGACATGCTTTGATGGATGTCATGGCCCCCATCGAGCTCGACGTCTGGGTCGACCTGATCTCGCCGGCGTGCTACGTCGCCAAGCGCCGCCTCGAGGCGGCGGTGGCGGCCAGCCATCACCCCGCGGAGGTCAGCGTGACCTACCGTTCCTTCGAGCTCGACCCGGCTGCACCGTGCGGTGGCGGCGCGGGTGCCGCGGTACAGCAAGCGCGGATCCAGCAGACGACCGAGGTGGCGGCGATGGCGGCCATCGAGGCCATCGCGATCGACGCCCGGCCCGACGGGATCGTCATCGACCTGCCGGGGTTGCGTGAGGTCAACACCCGGGACGCTCACCGAGTCGTCGCGGCGGCCTTCGCCCTGGGCGGGGCGGCGTTGCAGAGTGCGCTCCTCGAGCGGCTGTTCGCGGCCTACTTCACCGAGGGGCGGGCTCTCGACGACACCGCCGTCCTGCTCCGGCTCGGGGCCGAGGCCGGCGTCGACGAGCGACGCCTCGGTGCCGTCCTCGCCTCCGATGACTACCTCGACCGGGTCAGCGCCGACGAGGATGCCGCGGCCGAGCGGGGGATCACCTCCGTGCCCTTCGTCATCGCCGGAGACCGGGTCGCCTCGTCAGGGTCGTTGACCATCGAGGGATTCTCTCGGCTGCTGGGACTTGCCTCCGGCCAGATGTAGGCTAGCCTTACCTACAGTTCAGCGGGTTACGGGCCATTCACCCAAGTCGCCGCGAGGCGCAGGGGCTCCGTTGGGCGGCCAAGCCGGGAGGTCGTCCGACGGGTGGGGGAGGGCCGATGCGCCAGGGGTGGGATATGGAGCATCGGCCCGAGGCCCGGGCCCGCTGGCTCATGCCCGGGCCGCCTCCCCGGGCCTCGGGGACAGTCCAGATGGGCGCCTACAGCTCGGCCATGAAGGCCCGGTGCAGCCGGTCGCTGAACAGCACGAACCGCACCAGCGTGATCCCGTTCTCGGCGACCACGTCTCCGGCCACCTCGGCGCGGACGGCGCTCATCGCGATCCGCGCGACGTCGGCGGCGGCCCAGCCGTAGGCCCCGGCGCCCACGGCAGGAAAGGCGACCGACCCGGCCCCGATCTCCCGTGCCACCGCCAGCGAGCGGCGGAAGCACGACGCGAGCAGGTCGGGGTCGGTCTGGCCCCGGTTGCGGTTCGGTCCGACGGTGTGGATGACCCACGTCGCGGGCAGGTCGGCGCCGGGGGTGGCGACGGCGTTGCCGACCGGCAGGCCGTCCGGGTAGCGGGTCGCGCGCACCCGGCGACAGGCCTGGAGAAGCGCCGGTCCGGCAGCGGCATGGATCGCCCCGTCGACCCCGCCGCCCCCGAGCAACGTCGAGTTGGCGGCGTTGACGATGGCGTCGACGCGCTCGGTCGTGATGTCGCCCATGACGCACTCGATGATCGTCACCCGAGCAGCGTATGCCGCATACCCTCGTCCCCATGACCGACGTCGCGTTCGACCTCAAGGACCAGCTCAAGACCGTCGAGGAGGGCCTGCTCGACGGCGAGACCCTCTATGCCGTCTACGACGGCAAAGGGGCCGGCACCGGCTTCATCGGGCTCACCGACCTCCGGGTCGTCCTCCAGGACGAGTCATATGTCGGCGGCAAGATCGCGCTGACCTCGCTGCCGTACAACAGGATCTATGCCGTCGCGCTCGTCGCGAACAAGTCGGTGTTCGGGCGGTGGGTCGAGGCGGCGACCCTGGCGATCACGTCGAGCGACGCGACCTACGAGATCGAGATGCGCGGCCATGACAAGGCCCGGCACGCGCACGACCTCATCCTGCACTTCATCACCCGGGGCTGACCCGTCGCCGACGAGGGCGATGGGCAGGCTCAGGCAGCGAGCCGGGCGCCCTGGTGAGCCATGAGGTTGTGCACGAGGATCGACCGCATCGGCTCGACCCGGTCGGCCTCGTAGCGCTCCAACGTCGCCAGGAGGTCGTCGATCTCCCGCGGCGTCGTGTACGTCGCGAGGTCGCGCTGGAGCTCACGAGCGGCCGCGCGCTCGGCGCGCCGCTCACTCAGCTCGTCACGGACGGTGCTCACAAAGTGCTGGACCTTCGGCACCGCGTTGCTGAGGTGTTGCGTAATTGTCATGGGTCCAGTCTTGCGAGGTTCAACTGATGCGTCCAATGTCTGATTCGTTTCATAGTCATGCGCTAGCGTTATGAATATGGAGACCGAGGTGCTGCGCTGGTTCCAGCAGGTGGCCGACGGTGTGACGGTCACCGAGGTGAGCGAGGTCTACGGGGTCAGCCAACCCGCCGTCTCCCGTGCGCTGGCCCGGCTCGAGACCGAGGTCGGCACCCCCCTGCTCCGCCGCTCCGGCCGCCTCCTCAGGCCCACCCACGCCGGGTCGGCGTTCAAGCGGCACGTCGATGCCCTCGTCGTCAGCCTCGACGACGGTCTCGCCGCCGTCAGCGAGCTCGTCGACCCCGAGCGCGGCGTCGTCACGCTCGCCTTCCAGCTCTCCCTCGGGACCTGGCTCGTGCCCGCGGTCATCGCCGGCTTCAAGCGTGCTCACCCCGGTGTCCAGTTCGTCCTGCGCCACGCCGACGACGTGGGTGAGGGGGCGACGGACCTCGCCTCCGGCCGGGTCGACCTCGAGCTGACGGCCCGGCGGCTGCGGGGCCCCGGTCTGCTCTGGCAGCGGCTGTTCAGCGAGGACCTCTTCCTCGCCGTGCCGTTGTCCCATCGGCTGTCCCCGCGAGCATCGGTGCGGCTCGAAGAGGCGGCGGACGAGGGGTTCGTCATGCTCCGGATGCCGTGGCCACTGCGCCAGCAGACCGATCGGCTCTGCGCGGCGGCCGGGTTCGACCCGGCGCCGGCGTTCGAGGTGGACGACCTGCCCACCATCCGCGGCCTCGTCGCGGCAGGTCTCGGGGTGGGTGTCGTACCGGCGATGGGCGAGGACCCCTGGTCCGGGTCCCCGGCGAGCGTGCGTCTCCTGCGGATCGAGGACGTGGGGGCATCGCGTGATGTCGGCGTGGGGTGGTCGACCGAGCGACGGTTGCTCCCGTCGGCGGAGCTGTTCCGCCGACACCTGCTCCGGGAGGCAACGCGGCGCGCGCGCCCGCCGGCCGGGACATAGGCGGTGCACAGGTTACATGCAGGAGGTGTGCAGGATGGGCCGACAGCATCAGCGCCCGTGAACAGGCACGAGATCGTCGAGCTGGCAGCCCCCTACGAGAGGTGGCAGGTCGGCGACACCCTCGCCGAGGCGCTCGGCACCGAGGACCGGCCCGACCCGGTCCTCCCGCGTGGCGGCGGACCGGCTGGGAACGCCCGGCTCACCGCCTGGGTGGGGATGGTCCTCTTCGTCCTGCTCTTCGTCGAGGGCGTCACGCTCATCGACATCCATGGCCTCATCTCGTGGCACATCACCGTCGGTCTGCTCCTCGTCCCACCGGTTCTGCTCAAGCTGGCGAGCACCGGCTGGCGGCTGGTGCGGTACTACATCGGCCACCCGGCCTACCGTGCGGCGGGCGCACCGCCGATGCCGTTGCGCCTTCTCGGACCGCTCGTCGTACTGACGACCGTCGCGTTGCTCGCCACGGGCATCCTCATCGGGTTCCTTGGCCCGGAGTCGTCGCGGCGCGGTCTCTGGGGGACCCCCGCCAGCCCGCTCTTCTTCCACCAGGCCGCCTTCGCCGGGTGGATCGTCGTCACCACCCTTCACGTCCTCGGCCGCCTGGTCCCGGCATTCCGGATCCTCACCGGGCGGGCGGTGGCGTCGGCCCGGGTCGGCGGCGGGGTGGTCCGCGGTGTCCTCGTCGTCATGGCAGCGGCGGCCGCCGTCGGGATGGCGCTCCTGCTCTTCGGCGACACCACCGCCTGGCAGAACGACGTCTTCCGGTTCGTCTCGGACCACTGACCGGCTGATCCGCCCGACCACTCCCCGGCGGCCACGGATCCGCTGGCCCGCTGACCGGCATACCGGTCGCGTCGGCGGCGCCGCCACGTGCCGGCCGGCTAGGCGGCCCGGGACCGGGAGCCGCGCAGCGCCCGCCACAGCCAGGTCGTCGGGACCTGGCGCCCGGTGGCGACGTACTCGACGGCCGAGTCGTAGTAGAGGGTCGCGCTCATGGCGTCATGGGCCGCGCTGCGCCCGGCGATGAGGACGATGTCGTCGACCCGCAGCGGCTCCGTCAGGGACGGCATGTACGTCAGCTCCGGGCCCCGGATGAGAACGAGGGGGACGGCGGCCAGCAGCCGCTCCCGGTCGTCGGGGTCGCGTAGGACGTCCCCGAGGGTCAGTTCGTGGCGTCCGAGCCAGCGCACCAGGGCCGGGGCCTCGGCCGTCGTCACGATGAGACGCAGCGGATGTGGTCCCCGCTCCCCGCACCGCTCGGTGAGCTGGGCGAGGGTCCGCTCCGCCCAGTCCTCGCTCTGCTGGAGGACGTGGTCGATGAAGGACCACGAGATGGGGGTGATGACCCGGGCGAGGGTCTCCCGCGCGACGAGCTCGGTGGGCACGAAGACCGCGTCGAGGTCGAGTGCCTGGAGGAGCGGGGCGCTGGACGGCGACTTCTGGCGGGCGACCAGGAAGATATCCGGGTTGGCCAGCCGGGCGTGTGCGGCGAGCGAGAGGTTCGTCGTGTCCCGCTCGGTCCCCGCGACGAACCCGGCGGCCCCGGTGACGTCCGGGTCGCCGGCCGCGGGGTCGGCCATCGTGACGTCGAGGCCCGCGCGGCGCAGGTCCGCGGCCACCTCGTCGCCGAAGTGCCCGTCGGCGCAGACGATCCAGCGACCGGTGGCCAGCCCGTCGTGGTGCTCGGGCAGCGGACTGCCGGGCGGGCTCATCAGCCATGTCGCGAGCTGATGGACGGTCGGCCGCTGGAGTGCGAGGACGAGGTAGCCCCCGAACCGGTCGTAGGGGTTGATGACCGCCTGCGGCGCGAAGTCGTGCATGTGGTCCTCGACCACCCGGTCACCGCACCGGGCGATGACCGGCAGGTCGGGACGCATGAGGTTGGCGGCCATGACGACGGCGAGGTTGGCGTCGTCGTCGTCGTCGAGGGCGAGCACTCCCTCGCACTTGGGGTGGCCCAGGCCCGCGATGCCGAGCATGGCGGGATCGTGGACGTCGCCGGTGAGGCCGGGGACGTCGATCGAGAGCTGGTCGGCGGCCAGCGCCTCGATGCGTTCACGGGCGTGGTCGAGAACGACCGCGCGGCGACCCAGGGCGTCCAGACCCTTGCAGACGAGCCGTCCGGCGTGACCGTAGCCGGCGACGAGCAGGAAGGGCTCGTCGATGCGACGGACGCGACGCCGGAACTGCTGGAGGGCGAGCGCATCCCGGAAGCCCTGGTCCTGAAGAAGCGAGAAGAGCGTGCCGATCGCGTAGGCCCAGCCGATGACCGAGCCGTAGATCGACCCGGTGACCCACATCCGCTGGGCTGTCGTGAACGCGTTGGGCAGCTCCCCGAACCCGATCGTCGTCGCCGTGTAGCTGATGAAGTAGAACGCGTCGAACACCGTCATCCGGGCCGGGTTCCCCCGGGCGTCCTGCCCCGGGATGATCGCCAGGCCCGCGACCGAGATCGCGAAGATGATGACGAGGACGACGAGCGGCACCCGCATCCGGCGCAGCACGAGGAAGACGGTGTCGATCGCGGGGATCTCGGTGGGGATGTCGACGTCGGCCCGGCGCACCGTCCCGCGGGGCCGACGCGCCCAGGGCCGGGCGCTGAACAGCAGCAGGGGGTTGACCACGTCGCCTCGCTCAGCGACGCCGGAAGGACACGGTCTCGATGACGAGGAGGACGACGGAGACGATGTTGGCGAGGAGTGCCCCGCCCGAGAGCGAGACGACGCTGGAGGTGGTCTCGGCCGTCGCCGCGTGCGCACTCACCTGGGTGCCGTAGATCCACACGGCGGAGGCGGCGAGAAGCTGGATGTCGGCGACCAGGCTCGTCGCGAGGTGGATCGCGCCGATCTGCGTCCGGTCACCGAACTTGAGCAGCGTGGCGATGAGGTTGACGACGACGGCGAGATAGAGCTCGTTGATGTTGTGGACGTTGGGGTCGGAGATGTCGCCGAGGAAGAACCCGAAGTTCAGGGTCGCGGCGAGCATGACGAAGAACCCGAAGACCACCTTCTCGAGGTTCACCCTCCCGAGGATATCGGCGCCGTCGGGCCGAGGCGGGATGTGGCGTGGCCGTGGGTGTCGCCGGGGAGCTTCTGGTGGACCGGGCTACGGGGCCCCGTAGGAGAAGGTCATCACCTCGAAGGCCGCCGGCGTCGTCGGTGAACCGCACGACGGCATACTCACCGTCGGTGCCGCCGCCGGTGCACAGGACGCTGGTGTTCCGGTCGGCGCTCGTGACGTCGGCGCAGTGCTGCGGGCCCATCAGGTCGCCCGACGCGGCGTCCGACACGGCCGCGGAGAGGGCGCCCGCCGACGGGGGCACTCCGGGCCGGGCGCTGACGTGCCCCTCGCACACCGGGCCGGTGAACCCGCCGGTGGCTCCGGGCGCGTCGGGGAATGCGCCGCCGAAGCCGAGCATCCCGAACGCGAGGGTGGGCAGCAGCGTCGACATGAGGCCGCCGGCGAGGAAGGCCCGGCGGTAGATCTCGCCGATCACCTCCGCGGTTGCCTGGACGCAGGACCCGATGCCCGAACCACCCCGGCTCGCGTACCCGCAGTGCGAAGCCGTCACGATGTCGCCGCTGCTGGGCATGGACCGCACCGTTGCCGCGACGTCGTGGCCGGGGTCGTTGGTCCGGGCCTGGTGGGGGTCGGGGACAATGGCGCCATGCCCTGGCTGAGCCCCCTCGACGCGTCGTTCCTCCATCTGGAGCGCGATGTCGCCCAGCTCAACGTCGGGTCGGTGCTCACCTTCGACGGCCCCGCGCCGTCCTTCGAAGCGCTGCAGAGCGCGGTCGAGGCGTTGCTCCCCCGGTTCCCGCGGTACCGGCAGCGGGTCCGGCGTCCCCCGCTGGACCTTGGCGCCCCGAGGTGGGTCGACGTCCCGGACTTCCGGATCGGCGACCACGTGGGGGAGCGTCGCCTGGTGGGCGACGGCAGCGGCGACGACGACCTGCGCGAGCTCGCGGTGGGGCTCATCAGCGCGCCCCTCGACCTGGACCGGCCGTTGTGGCACAGCTGGCTCGTCACGGGGTTGGCACGGCACCGGTGGGCCCTGGTCAGCTCGACGCACCACGCCATGATCGACGGGATCTCGGGCACGGACATCCTCGGGGTCCTGCTCCAGCCGACCCCGGACCTGCCGCAGCCGTCCGCGCCGACGGAGCCCTGGGTGGCGCAGCCCGGGCCGTCCGTGGCCTCGCTCGCCGTATCCGGGGCGATCGGGATGGCGACGGCACCGATCCGCGCCGCGGGGATGGTGGTCCGCGCGATGCGCCCGGAAAGGGTTCCGGAGACATTGTCGGGGGTCTACGGCGTCGCGCGTCTCGGCGAACAGCTCGCGCACCCCGAGTTCGGGCTGACCGGTTCGCTCGGCCGGGCCCGCCGGTGGGTGTGGGCGGCGGCCGACCTCGCCGACGTCAAGGCCGTCAAGCGTGCGCACGGGGGAACGGTCAACGACGTCATCCTCGCGGCGACGGCGGGCGGGTTCCGGCGGCTTCTCCTCGCCCGGGGAGAGTCGGTCGAGAATCGCACGGTGCGCGCCATGGTGCCGGTGTCGACCCGGCATACCGATGAGCGAGGCACGCTCGGCAACCGGGTCTCGGCCGTCTTCGCCGACCTGCCCGTCGGGATCGAGGACCCCGTCGAGCGGCTCCATGCCGTCAGCGCGCAGCTCGGGTCGCTCAAGACCAGCGGAACGGCCCTCGGCATGGATGCGCTCCTCGGCGCCGCTGACCTGCTGCCGGCCGGCCTCTTCGCCCTCGGGGTGCGCACCTGGGGGCACCTGCCGCAGCGCTCGATCAGCACCGTCGTCACGAACGTCCCCGGGCCCCAGGCGCCGCTGTACCTCCTGGGCCGGCCGCTGCGCACCATGTACCCCTACATCCCGCTCGCCGTCGAGCTCCGGATCACCGTCGGCGTGATGTCGTATGCCGGCCGGCTCACCTGGGGCTTCACCGGCGACGCGGCGTCGGTTCCCGACCTTGCCGAGCTTCCCGCCGGGACCGAGGCGGCCGTCGCCGAGCTCGTCGCCACCGTCCCCTGACCCGAGCGCCCTTCGGAGTCAATGACCCACCCAACAGGCGGCTTCGTGACGGACCGGGACGAGGAGTGTGCCCTACGGGCGGGTGGCCAGGGCAGCGACCGCGCCCTCGTGGCCGAGCCAGCTGCGGATGTGGGCCACCGTCCACTCCGGGTCCTCGAGCTGGGGGACGTGCCCGATGTCGTGAGCGACCTCGAAGCGCCACGTCGGGTTCGCGGCGGCGACGGCGCGGGCGGCCGCGATGGGGACGAGACGGTCCTCGTCGCCGTGGAGCAGGAGCACGGGGGCCGGGATCGCCGCCATCCGGGCGTACAGCCAGCGCCGGCGGCCGATGACGAGGAGCAGGGAGCGCGCCGCGACGACGAGCTCGGTGTCGACATCCGGATACCCGGCCCGCTCCCGCGCCAGGTCGACGTGCTGGTCGAGGACCGGGCGGGGCACCCGCTGGGGGTCGACCGTGCACAGCTTGAGGACGGCATACGCCTGCTGCTCGGCGGACATGACGTTCCGCCGCCCGGACACGAAGAGTCGGCCGACGGCGGGCAGGGCATAGAGCCCGAACATGGCCGTCACGATCGGGCTCGGGCGCGCCTTGACGCCGACCGGGACGGCCGGGTCGACGAGGACGAGTCCGGCGACGAGGTCGGGCCGGTCGGCGGCGAGCAGGATCGAGATGAGGCCGCCCATCGAGTTGCCCACGAGGATGACGGGCTGACCACAGACCCGCTCGACGAACCGCGCGAGGAGCCGCTCGTTGTCACGGATGTGGGTCGAGCGGCCCTGCGGCTGGGTCCGGCCGAACCCGGCGAGGTCGATGGCGAGCACCCGGTGGTCCATCGCCAGCTCGGGGGCGATGGCCGCCCAGTTGACGGCCGACCCGCCGAGCCCATGCACGAGGAGGAGCAGCGGGGCGTCGGCCGGCCCGCCGTAGTCGAGGTAGTGGACCGGCCCGTCGAGCTCGGCCCAGCGGGACTCGACCGCGCCGGGGGTCGGGCCGTCCGCTGCCGCGCCCGGGTACGCACTGCTGCTCACGGGACCTCCTTGCCGTGGTCGGTCTACCCGTGAGTATGCCGTGTGCCGACGGCGTCGCCGGCACCCGTCCCCGCCCGCCGCAGCGGGTCCACATCGTCGCGACGTTCGGCTTCGGCGGCGCCCGTGCCGGGGCAGACAGCACCCCGAGTGGGGAGGCGTACCCGGGGTGCTGGCACCACCACGGCGAGGGCGCCGCCGCCACTGACGTAGCGCGGTGGCTGGACGAGGATGCTGCCAAACGGAGGGAGTGCTGGGTGCGCTCACGCACGAACGCGGCGTCGTCGATGCTCTTGCCGTCCTATGGTCGGTCCATGGACGTCGGTGAGTCGGCGAAGCTCGCAGCCCGCAGCAGTGTCCGGGTCTTCATCGTCCTGGACCGTAGGTCGGTGCTGGTCGCCGTGGCCGCCGTGGTGGCAATGCAGCTCCTCGTGGTGCACGAGTCGGTCGTGTACCTCATCTACCCCTTCCTGGTGCTGCACGCCGTGCTGCTCACTCTCGCGGCGCGCGTGCTCGACCGCGGCTCGCTGACGACGGCGCTGGCCATCGTGGCAGGGTCGAACTGGTTCGTCGCGATCGCGGTGATCGTGATGATGCCGTGGCTCCTGGGTGTCATGGTGCTGACCGTGGTGATGCCGCTCGTCCTGGCCACGCCGTACGTCCGGGACCGGGAGCTCGGCGCCTTCCTGGGCGTCGGCGCGCTGACCCTCGCCGCGATCGGCGCGATCGCGGTGGCCAGCGCGGGGGGTGGCATCTTCGAGGAGATCGATGGTGGCATCCAGCTCGCCGTCGTGGTGGCGGGACTGGTCGGCCACAGCATCCCGTTGGGCCTGCTGGTTCGTCAGTCCAACCAGTCCTCCCGACGGGCCGCCGAGGACGCGGTCCGACTCCAACGCCAGATCGAGGAGTCTCGTCGCCGGATCGTCGGGGCGGCCGATGCGGAGCGCAGCCGTATCGAGCGCGACCTGCACGACGGGGCCCAGCAGCACCTGGTGTCGGTCGGGCTCACCCTGCGACGCATGGCGACCCACCGTCGCCGGGGCTCCCGGATCGATGCCGCCGACCTGGACGCCGTGGTCCTCGAGGTGGACGCCGCCATGACCGAGCTTCGCGACCTCGCCCATGGGCTCTACCCCCCGCTGCTCGAGATGCGCGGTCTGTCGGCCGCCGTCACCGCCGTGACGCGACGGCATACCGGTCCGGTGCATGTGGAGGTCGGCGCCACCGGCCGCTTCGACCGGCAGATCGAGTCGGCGGTCTACTTCTGCTGCACCGAGTCGCTGCAGAACATCACCAAGCATGCGCCCGAGGCGACCGCCACCATCGTCGTCCGCCATCGGCCGGAGACCGGGCTGGTCCTCACGGTTCAGGACGACGGGCCCGGCTTCATGCCCGAGATCCTCGGTGCCGGACGTGGTCTGGTGAACATGGCCGACCGCGTGGGCAGTGTCGGCGGCACGTTGGAGGTCGCCTCGGCGCCAGGGCTCGGCACCACCGTCACGGCCCTGTTCCCCTCGGCCGCGCCCCGGCCGCGCACCTCGGAGCCCGCCACATGATGCGCGTCGTCCTCGCCGATGACAGCCTGCTGATCCGGCAGGGTGTGCGCTCGCTGCTCGAGGACATCGACGGCGTCGAGGTCGTGGCCGAGTGCGGCGACGCCGACGAGCTGCTCGGCGCCGTGGCCGAGCACCGTCCGGACGTCGTGGTGACCGACATCCGGATGCCGCCGGGCCACTCCGACGAGGGGATCCGCGCGGCGCTGCAGATCCGCCGGGACCGCCCCAGCACCGGCGTCGTCGTCCTCAGCCAGTACTCCGAGCCCGAGTACGTCCTCATGCTGTTCGACAAGGGGTCCGACGGGCTGGCCTACCTGCTCAAGGAGCGGATCGGGGACGTCGACCAGCTCGAGCACGCCGTCCGCGCGGTCGCCGGCGGCGGGTCCGCGGTCGACCCCGAGATCATCGATGTGCTGGTCAGGGGCCGGGCCCGGTCCAACGGACCGTTGAGCCGGCTCACGCCCCGCGAGACGGAGGTGCTGGCCGCCATCGCCGAAGGCCTGAACAACACCGCCATCGCCGAGCGGCTCATCCTGAGCGAGAAGGCCGTCGCCAAACACATCAACAGCATCTTCGCCAAGCTCGACCTCGGCGCTTCGGACGACGTCCATCGCCGGGTCAAGGCGGTCCTGCTCTGGCTCTCGGCGTAGGCGGTCGGCACACACCCGAGGACGGACCGACGCCGTATCCGACGGCCACACCGTATGCCGTCGGCCACGCCGTCGGTCCGCTGGCGTCCGGAGGCGTCTAGGACACGGTCCCGCTGAGGAAGGTGATCTTCCCGGCCTTGTCCAGGCGCCAGGCCGACGTGGAGTCGCAGACCCACCGGCCCGCGTTGCCGGCCGCCCGCCACTGCCGGGTCGCGGAGCCGTCGACGAGGAAGGTGACCGCCATCGAGCCGGAGATGCAGGTCGGCGGGCGGTACCACAGCTCGATCCGGTTGTCGGTGTCCTGGCGGACCCATCGAGTCATGTCGAGTCGCTGTGAGGTCTCGATCGCCTTCACCGCCCGGCCGTTGACGTAAAGGCTCGCGATGGCGCTGCCGCCGAGGTCGATCTGGAGCTCAACCTTCCGCGGCAGGGCCGAGCGCGTGCAGGTGACGTCGGTGACCTTGGCCTCGTCGGTGACCTGCAGCTTGGTGCCGTCAAGGGTCCGCAGCACCATGGTCAGCGGCTTGGCGGTGCTGGTGTCGACGGCCTCGAGGAACTCGGCGATCGTGCCCGAGGTGAGCGCCGCCTTGCCCGCGGCGAGTGCCTTGGCGTCGTTGCCGCCGATGACGTCGATCTGGATCTCGGACTCCTCCAGGATCCTCTTGTCGCGCTTGGCGACCGAGGCATCGCCGGAGAACCCTCCGTAGGAGCCGGAGATCGCCGCCTTGATCTGGCTGGCGTCCACTCCCTTGGTGCTGGTCACGGTCAGGTAGACGACGCGACCGTAGGTGATCGAGTCGACGAGGACCGGCGGGTTGCCCGGACCGAGACGGCCCTGCCCGACCAGCTCGTCCAGGTCGGCGGTGGACACCGACCCGCGCAGGTAGCTGCCGGCGTTGCGGATTGCGGATCGGTCGACGCTGATGGTGTACATCGGCTGCATGAGCCGGGCCACCACGCTGTGGCGTTCCTGCTTGCTCTTCTGCTCGAAGGAGGAGCCGAAGCGGGCTCGCAGGCCCGGGGAGTCGTACCGCAGGGAGACGCCCATGTCGAGCACGGCCTCCTCGTAGGAGCTCGCCTCGGACTGGCTCAGCCGGACGTCGGCGGGCACCACGGGCAGGCCGGTGAGCCGGGCGTCGGCGTCCCGGGCGAGCTGGCCGACGGCCTGCTGCAGGCTCGACGGCGTCGGGTCGTCGACGGTCACCGCGGGCGCTTCCGAGTCGAGGTCGACCCGCAGCCTCATCGGCGCCCGGTCCAGCGGGAGCACCCGCAGATCCGCCTTCTCGATGAGATCACCCTGCACGAGGAGGCCGGGAAGCACGTCCCCGGAGAACGGGAACGTGGGGAAGCTGTCGAAGGTGCCGGGCCGGACGATGCGCGGTTGGGAGGCCGGCGTGCAGCTGACCTGCTGGTTGTTCGAGCTCACCCAGCTCTGCGCGGTCAGGGTCCGGCCGTCCTCGAACGGGGGACGGTCGCTGGCCGACCAGCCGCCGTAGCCCTGGAGCGCCTGGACGACGGCCGGGTCCACCGGCGATGGAGCCGGGCCGGACCCGCCCGACCCCGCGCCGGACCCGGCGGCCGCTCCCGTGCACCCGGCAACCAGCAGTGCACCGACGGCCAGAAGGGCGAGCGACGTCGCGGGTCGGGATCTCATGGTGGACTCCTTGTTCTCGTCCGTCGTCCCCACCACCCTGCTCGGCTGGCTGCTTGCGGGACATGGCGCCATCACGCCAGTCGCCCCTGTGCAGCGACCCCGCCGGGTGGGGGTGCCAGCACCACCACCCGGCGGGGTCGCGAGCGGTTCCTCACCCGTCTCGCGGCCAGGTGACCGGCGCGCACCGCCGCGCGGGTTCCACAGTCCCACGGCGAGGGACGAAGCAGGGCTCTGACCTGCGAAAACACATCGTGCCCCCGGCAAGATTCGAACTTGCGACACCCGCTTTAGGAGGCCGACTCCGGGCGTTGAAAGCTGGCGACTGTAAGCCGTATTCCGTTGTGGCTCAGGGGTATCGACCCATCGGTGCTCACTGGCATGCGGAGCTGCACGGTTGCGCGGGGACGCCCGGGGGACGAGGCGGGGGACGTGTCGGATCGGACCAGGGCCACCGAGGTCACCACCCGGCCGCTGGTCCCCATTCGCCCGGTGCTCGAGGCCGGTGAGGGGAGATGACGTGGGGCCCGGGGGCGCGATGAGATCTCCAGCCTGCTCGCGGTCCAAGGACTCCGGGCCACCAGCCGTGGCGGCCACATCGCCATCCAAGATGCGGTCCGAGCCCACTTCGGTGGGCCAGGGTCGCCCCTCCGCTCCTTCGGACGGATCCGCCGCAACCGCAACGCCTACGAGTCCTCGCATGGAGCCGGGTCACCGGCCGAGGCCCGGGCCTTCGACGCCGCGGCTGGGTGTCGAGTACCGACTGGACGACCACTCGGGCCGTCGTGTGCTGGGCGTGAACCTGGGCACGGGATCCTCGTAGCGAGCGGTGAGGGTCGCACTGACGTCGGCGGCGCTGGTCGTGATGGCGTGCCGGAGGACCTCTCGCCCGCGCCATGTGGGGTCGTCATCGATGGTGTCGGTGACGGCGAGGTGGTCGTCGGTGTCGACGTAGAGGCGGTTCGAATGCCGTCCTCGGGTGGCCATGACGTAGAGCGCCTCTCGGGTGGTCGAGTCGGAGACGTAGGCGTGGGTGGTGTCGACGGTGGTGCCTTGGGCGCGGTGAGCGGTGACGGCATACCCGAGCTGGACGTGCTGGTCGACGTACGTGCACGGCAGCGTCACGGTCCGCCCGGCGCGCCCGTGTCGACCTAGACCGCGGACAGTCAGTGAGCCGTCGTCGCCGACGGCGGTGACGGTCCAGCGGTCGCCGTTCTTGACCCAGCCGCCGTCGGTGGAGATCAGTCTGCGCTGGTTGTGGCGGGTGAGGATCTGGTCGCCGACGCCGGCGTGGGTGTCGTCGTGGAGGATCCGGGCGTACCTGGTGGGGAAGGTGACCGCCCCGTCGCGGACGCGGGCCTGGTGGGCGCGGGTGTTGAGGTCGGTGACGCTGCTCTGGTCGGCGGCGACCATGAGCGAGGTCAGGCCACGCTGGACGTCCTCAGCCCAGGCGGCTTGGAGCCGGTCGAGCGCGGTGTCGCGCGGTGCGGCGACGACGCGGTCCTTCTCGAGGTAGGCGTCGGCGGCGACCGGGTGGCCGTCGCGCAGCAGGTGGGTGGCGGGGGACTCCCAGGGGTCGCTGAACCGGTGTGCTCGGGTCAGCTCGGGCGCGGGGTCCTCAGGGTTGGTCTCGGCGCGGTCGGCGATGAGGAGCCGGAAGGCGCCGCCGGCCGGGACGGGGGAGAGCTGGTGGGGGTCGCCGACGAGGAGGACCTTGGCGCCGGCGTCGATCGCGCGGGCGGTGAGGTTGGCGAGATCGAGCGTTCCCGCGAGGGAGGCTTCATCGATGATGACGAGCTGGCCGGGGTGGTTCTGCCAGCGGCTCACCTCGCCTTGGACGGCGGCGACCTGGGCGCGGATCTGGTCCAGGGTGTCCGGGTCTGCGCCGGCGGCCCGGGCCTGCCGATACCGGGTTTGCGCGATGTCCAGGTCGATGGTGCGGCCGCGCTGTCGGGCAGCCTCGTGGAGCCACTTCGCCGTGTTCTCGGTGGGTATGCCGACCGCCTCCGCGAGGACGTCGGCGGCGGCCGCGGAGGGGGCGAGCCCGAGGACGCTGCCCGGACCGTATGCCGCCTCCCACACCTCGCGCAGCGCCGCCATGGTCGTGGACTTGCCAGTGCCGGCCGGCCCGACGAGCAGGTCGAGGACGCGCCCCGAACTGGCGATCGCCTCGACGGCGTCGGCCTGCTCGACACTGACCGTGACACCGACTGTGGGCACCGAGGGGCGTTCGACGGCGCGCGGGATCCGGTCGACCCGCGGCCCGGTGAGACCCTGATGGGCGTACCGGAGGAGGCCTTTCTCGGCCTGCAGGAGCGTCGTGGGTGGTGTACCTCGAGACGGGGCCGTCGGTCAGCCGCACGGCCTGCTCGAGGGCACGGTGGGCGATCCGTTGGGCGGCCCTGACCCGTTCGTCGGGGGTGGGAACACCATCGCCTGCAGGGCGCGGAAAGTCTCGGCGAGGGCGTTCTGTGCGGCAGAAGGTCGAGCGGTGCTCGGCGACCTGGCCCAGGACGTGACGGGCCCCCGCGTCGATCACCGCGGGGTCAAGGTCGTGTTCGACCGCACCGGCTGGCGGTCCCCGACCGCGAGGGAGCGCACCCACTCGTCGGGGTCCTGCGCGAGGTGGGGACGCGCCGGCGGGTCCAGTCCTCGACGAGGTCGGCCAGGGAGTGTTTCGTCTTTGGCGGGCGTCGAGCGTGGCTTGCTGGCGCAGCGCGATAATCTCGCGGACCGTCGGGTCCCGCCCAGGCGGTCACGGGCCTGGTCGAGCAGGACCTCGGTGGCGGCCTCGATCGCCCCGGAGCGTTGGGAGAACTCCGTCCGCAGGGCCGCAGGGACGCCGGCCACCTCCACTTCCGCTCGCGCGAGTGCGCCCGCGTCTCGGGCACCCAGCCCAGCCAAGGGCCGCGGTCAGCTGGTCGGCGAGCGCCCGTTGTAGAGCTGGACAGCGTGACCGTCGCGGCGAAGACGGCCCTTGAGTCGAGCGTCCGCCACCTCCGTCGCCGGCCGCCTGGGCGCGGGTTGAGGACCACCAGGTGGGTGTGCAGCTGGGGGTCGCCAGCGCGGGAGTCCCAGTGGTCGAAGGCTGCCGCGACCACGCCCGGACCGGCTCACGGACCATGCCGCCGGCGCCGGTGCGGGTCGCGAAGACGGTGTCCTCGGCATACGACGACAACATGACGGCTCGCTGGTGCGCCGCGTGGATGGCCTGGCGGGTGGTCGGGATCGGCCAGCGCCCAGGTGACCGAGACGCTCTTCGGTACGGAGAATGTCAGGTCGAAACCGGCGACAGGCTGCGGCCGTTTGCGGACCGTCCCCTCGGGTCCGATCGTCTCGCGGTGCTGACCGGGCGCCCGTCCGAGCGGCGCCCCGGTGACCGGGTCGGCGAGGCGCAGCAGCATTCGCTCGAGCTGCTCGGGGCTCACGATCGAGCCGAGCGCGACGCCTCGTCCGTCGGCGAGGCTGGCTAGCCCGCGGCCGAGGAACACCCCCGGCGGAGTCCCCTCGCCGGAGTAATACCCGACCATCGGCGACCGCGCCGGCGCGTCCACCATCACCGCCGAACGGTCGACATCGAGTACCGGTAGCCGGCCCCGAGACTCATCCGTCTGATCGACACCGTCATACCCTGAAGACGGGGTCGGGGGCAGCATCGGGCATTGCTTGCGACTTCGCACTGCGTGGGGGATGAGAATCGGGGTGTGTCGCTCGGCGACGTCGACACACACTGGTGCGGGTGAGCCCGTTGAGGTGTATGACGCGGGGTCTTCGGGTGCCTTTGGATTGTTGCCGTCGAGCACGTGGGTCTGTTTCCCGGCAGAGGACCCTCCGGGCGACGCCCGGCTCGGCCGTCCGGGCGGGCCGTTCGCTCGGGAGAGGGAGTTGGTCGGGATGGAAATGCTGTATCGACCGGGTCGCCGGTCTGGACGTCGGCAAGGCGTCGCGTGACGGTGTGCGTGCGCACCCCCGGGCGCGCGGCGTGGCCGGCATCAGGAGACCCGGACGTTCAAGACGACGACGGGGTCGCTGCGGGTGATGCGGGACTGGCTGGTCGGAGCAGGGGGTGACGATCGCGGCGATGGAGTCGACCTCGACGTACTGGAAGCCGCCGTTCTACTGCCTGGAGGAGGTGATGGAGGTCTGGCTGCTCAACGCCGCCCACATGAAGGCCGTGCCCGGGCGCAAGACCGACGTGCGCGACGCGGAGTGGATCGCGCAGCTGCTGGAGCACGGGTTGTTGACCCCGTCGTTCGTGCCGCCGCCGGAGATCCGCCGGTTGCGGATGCTGACCCGCTACCGGGTCCAGCTCGCATGGCGACCGGACCCGGGAGATCGTGCGGTTGGAGCTGATGCTCGAGGACGCCTCGATCAAACTCTCCGACGGTCGCCTCGTCGCTGAAGACGGTCTCGGCGCGGGCGATGCTCGCGGCGATGATCGACGGCGAGACCGATCCGCAGGTCCTGGCCGAGATGGCCAAGGGCCGGATGCGGCAGCAAGATCCCCGACCTGGCCCAGGCGCTGGACGGACACTTCGATGCCCACCACGCCCAGCTGGCGCGGTCCATCCTGGACCGGCATCGACCGGATCGAGGCGCGCCATGGCCGAGCTCGACGAGGTGATCGAGGCGGCCTGCGAGCCGTGGGCGCACCAGATCGAGCTGCTGCAGACCATCCCCGGGGTCGGGCCGAAAGTCGCGCAGGTGTTCATCGCCGAGACCGGTGGGGACATGTCCCGGTTCCCCTCCGCGGCCCACCTGGCGGCGTGGGCCGGGCTGGCGCCGGCGATGTATGAGTCGGCCGGCAAGCGGCCCCGGCTGGTCGCCGGCGCGGGAACAAGTGGCTGTCCGCGATGCTCGTCGAGGCCGCCGGGTCGGTCGGGCCGGATGCACGGCAAGAACTACCTCGCCGAACAGCACGCCCGCCTGACCCGTCGGCGCGGGATGAGCCGGGCCCAGATCGCGGTCGCGCACTCGATCCTGACCACGCCTACTACATGCTCAAACGCGACGAGCCCTACCGCGACCTCGGCCCCGACTGGTTGGCCGAGCGGAACGAGGAAGCCCACACCCGCCGGCTGGTCGCGCAGCTCGAGAAGCTCGGACACACCGTGGTCATCGACCCCGCCGGCCTGACACCACCGGACCAACTGCATCGTCGGGCTCCGCCCGACGGCGCTGCACGCGCGGCCTCCGTGCAGGGTATTCACGGGTGTCACATGGGGGTTGGGTTGGGGGTCGATGGTGCGGGAGAGCGGGGGGACGAGGCGGGGTTGGCGCTGGGGAGGCGTTGGGGAGCGACGTAGGCATTGAGGGGTGTCGTGGTGAAGTGGGGCATCGGGAGGTGGGTGACGGAAATCGTGGTCGTCTCGCTCGCGAGAAGATGGCAGACCTGGGATCCCTGGACCCGGACTTCCGCTCCTACCCCGGCGCGCGATCGCCTGCTCATCGGTGGGACCGACCGCGCTGTGGCAGGTGCGCGCGCGCTTGATCCGAGCGGTCACTCTACGAGAATGCTAGCATTGCTGTCAGGAGGTGGTTCTCATGGCTACGCTGACCATCCGGCAACTTGACGAGAACACCCACTCGCGGCTGCGGGGCCGAGCGGCTGAACACGGCCGGTCGGTCGAGGCTGAGGTTCGGGCGATCCTCGACGCCGCGGTGAACCGCCCCGAGGCCAACATCCTGATCGCGCTGCACGACGCGATGGCGACCGCTGGCGACGTTGATCTCGCGGTCCCCGAACGGAGCGACCAACCTCGCGCGGTGGAGCTGCGTTGATCGTCGCGGACACCAACGTCGTCTCGGAGTTCATGCGAGAGCACCCAGAACCCTCGGTGATGGGCTGGGCGGGGACGCTCGCCGCGGGGGACCTCGCGATCACGGTCATCACGGTCGAGGAGATCGAGCGGGGCATCGCCGGCATCCCGGTCGGCCGCCGGCGGCGCGACCTGGAGGGCCGCTGGCACCAACTGCTCGACGCCTACGCCGACAGCGTCCTCACCTACGACGTGCCTGCTGCCCACGCGACCGCCCAGATACTCGTGAACCGCGCCTCAGCCGGGTCCCCGATGAGCCTGGCTGACGCGCAGATCGCCGGCATCTGCATCTCACAGCAATGCGAGCTCGCCACCCGGAACGTCCGGGACTTCCAGGGCATTGACGGACTCGCCGTCCTGAACCCCTTCGACTGAACACGCGCGCTCAGCGCGGCAAGCATACGGCCGCGACGGTGCCAGAGGCGGACGCCTCTGGCCGGTGCGCCGATGCCCTCGTGCTAGGGCAGGAGGTCCAGGTACTTCTTGCGCGCAGGCATGGCGTGGATGATCACTTCATCTCCGCCCTCGAGGATCAGGACCACGGTCTCCAGCAGAAGGGCTCGGGTGTCGAAGCCCAGGCGCAGTTCGCGACCGGGCGGGCCGTGCTCTCCCAATGGCTCGATCCACAGCGGCCACTCTGCGGCCTGGATCGCGTCCTCGGCGGCGACGCCGTGCTTGAGAGCGCTCGGGTGGACCTTCACGCAGCGAAGTGGGCCAGCGCAGCCCGGATGGCCTCGGACCTGCTCATGTCCTTGCCTGCTGCCGCCGCGTCGAGGGCCTCGAGCTCCTCAGCCGTCAGGCGGACCGCCACGACCTGCATCGGCTCGGCGCCACGACCGGGACGTCCGCGGCCCCGACGCTTGAGCTCCTCGACGTCGTAGCCATGTTCGGCTTCATCGGCCCACTTCTGGATCTGCTCTTCGCTCACCACCCATAAATCGTATAACGAAAATGCTCGTGCAGCCAGGGACGCACCACGTTGGGCCCGTGGGACACGGCGGCCAGCGCCGTGAGCGCCGATCGTCCGCACGGATGATCGGCGGCAGGGGGCCACGGATGTCCCGAATTCGGGACCCACGCTCCGCGGCAGATGAGGTCACTTGCCCATGGGGGTGGTCTTGGTCGCGACGCGACCACACGGCCGGGGCTGTGCGATGGGAGGGAGGTCGAGGCTAGGTGCGGTCCTCGGCTTCTAGCCCGTTCTCGTAGGCGAAGATGACTGCTTGGATTCTGTCGCGGAGGTTGAGTTTGCGCAGGACTTCCGCGACGTGGGATTTGACGGTTTCGATTGAGATCACGAGTTCGGCGGCGATCTCGGGGTTGGACTTGCCGCGGACCAGGAGGGAGAAGATCTCTTTCTCGCGGGGCGTGAGCCCGTAGTCGTCCAGGTCGGTGGTGTGGTTCCGCCGTCGGGCGGCGAGCTCGTCGACCAGCCGGCGGGTGATGGTCGGGCCTAACAGCAGGGACCCGCCGGCCACCAGGCGCACGGCCTCGACGAGCCGGTCGGCGGGGACGTCTTTGAGGAGGAAGCCGCTGGCTCCGGCGACGAGCGCGTCGTGGACGTAGTAGTCGAGGTCGAAGGTGGTCAGGATCAGCACGGTGGTGCGGGCGGAGATCCGCTCGGTGGCGGCGATCCCGTCGAGCACGGGCATGCGGATGTCGACCAGGGCGATGTCCGGGGCTGGTCCGCGCTCGACCAGGTCGACGAGCTCTTGGCCGTTGCTGACGCGCCCGACGACGGTGATGTCGGGTTGGGCGTCCAGGACGGCGGCGAACCCGTCTCTGATGATGGGTTGGTCGTCGGCGACCACGACCCGGGTCGGACCGGTCATGTGGTGGATTCCGGAAGACGGGCCCGGATGACGAAGTGGCCGTCGTGGCGCTTGACGTTGAGGGACCCGCCGATGAGCTCGACCCGCTCACGCATGCCGGTCAGCCCCCGTCCGAAGGTGATGTCGCCGTCGGGGGCCGGGTTGGAGGCGGTCACGAGTATCTCGCCCGCCTCATGGTCGAAGGAGAGGGTGGCCGGGGCGCCCGGCGCATGGCGACGGGAGTTGGTCAAGGCCTCCTGGACGACGCGGTAGGCGGTGTGTCCAGCTGCGCCGTTTATCACCGGAACCTCCCCGAGCAGTGTCACCTCGGCACCCGCGGCCCGAGCCCGGGTGACCAGGTCGATGATGTCCTCGGCGCCCGACTGAGGCAGCCGGGTGGGGGCATCGGTCGTGCGGTGCAGCACCCCGAGCACCTCGCGCATCTCCTCCAGCGCGGCCCTGGCGTCGCTGGCGGTATCGGCCAGCAGCCCTCGGGCATCGTCGTCGAGGCCGGGATGGGTGTAGGGAGCGGTCTCGGCACGGACCGCGATCAACGAGATGCGGTGGGCCACGACATCGTGCAGGTCACGGGCGATGCGTGCCCGCTCCGATACGGCGGTGGCCTCGTTGGACACGGCGCGGGCTCGCAGGTCCAGCTCCTGGCGGGTCTGTTCCGTGCGCACGGTGGACCGCAGCGCCCACGCACCCGCCAGCACCAGGGCGACCGCAACGGCATACAACAGCGGCGCGAGGATCCGCTGACCGAGGGCCCAGTAGGTTGACTGCAGCGCGCCGCCGGGCATCACCATCGGCGCCCCTACCGCCAGTGCGACGGGCACCCCCAGGGACAGGCCGGCAATGACCACCGCCGCACCGGGCCGGGGCCACATGGCCGACACCGCGACGCCGAGAAGGGCCAAGAATGTCGCAAACAGCACCGACGGGGTCCCCGAGACCCCCAGGCTGAGAAGCAGACCCGAAGCAGCCAACCCCGCCGCCGGCCACGGCCATACGAGAGCGACCAGCGGCGCCGTCGCCGTCGCGACCAGGACCACCGGCCACATGGCCGACACCACGGCGCCGGCCACCTGCACGATCGCGTTGCCGACCCAGGGCCCGGACAAGCGATACTGAGCGGACCCGGCCGCGAAGCCCCACACCACCAGGGCCCACACGACGGCCAGCCCCCAGAACCGGACCGGCACCGACCGGAGCGCCGAAAGAACGCGGTCCGGCCCCGTCAGGACTCCCTCAGCGGTCATGACGCAACCCTGCACCCCAGATCGGCTACCCACCACCCGCAACCGAGTGATCTTGACTCCCCCGACCGGGGGGCACCGAGGACACGTCCAACACGTCGTCAGGACGCGTTGTTCAGCCGTCGGACGACGTACTGGTTCAGGCTGATGTGTTCTTCGGCGGCTTCGATGGCCAGTTTGCGGTGGAGCTGTTCTCCGACGCGAAGGTTGAACTTGCCTGAGTAGCTGCGTGAGGACAACGGGTCGGGCACCGGTTCCGCGCTGTCCTGCAGGTCGTTGACGACCTCGGCGACCACGTCGCGTAGCCCGCGCAGCGCGTCCTCCTGGGTGCCGGCGAGCCAGGACAGCGAGGGCAGCTCGAGGCAGGTGGCGACGTACTCGTCGTCCTCGGCCGACCAGGTGACCCGGTAGGTGTACCGGGTGATGTCGATGCTGGTGTCGCTCATGAGCCTGCCTCCTTCTTCTCGATCGCGGACAGGACCTGGCGGACCTGGTAGGCCTTGGCCGTGCCGTGGGCGTTCTGGATGTTGACCCGCGGGTCGCCCGGCCAGGGTGTCTTGAACACCGCGTGCGATCCCCCCGAGGTTCGGGGCGGGCCGAGGTAGTGTCCGCAGACCTTGGCCCAGATCCTCGTACCGGACGTTGCGCGGGTTGGCGCGCATCGCGGCGACGAGCTTAGTTGCCGAAGACACTCATCCATGGTACCGCCGACGGTACCAGTCTGTCATCGCCGGAAACGTCACGACATCGGCATGTGCGGAAGACTGAGACCTCCCCTGCCGACCCTGAGTAGCCACACGGTGGGGGTCGTCGGCGAGCTCCACTGACCTTCGTCGGGCTGTCTGCCGGGGCGTCGCGCCGGGAGGGGTCGTCGACATCCACCGCTGTGTCCACAAGTGGACGAACGTGGCCAGGAATGCCCGAGCCGGCGCTGCCGCCAAAATTCCTTGAAGAAATTCGCCCTCAGGTTGGCCCCCGGGGCCCCGTCGTTGGCTTTAGGAGGTGTGAAGGGACATCTGTCGACGGAGGGCGGGATGGACGGCTCGAGGCACGACGCAGAAGGCGTTGACAATCTGGATGACCCGGTGGCGCGGGCATTGGCGGGCTGCCCGACGTTGGCGGCCGGCTCGCCGGCGAGGGACGACCTGTGGATCGCGGTGCGGGACGCGGTGTGCACCCGTCGGCGGCGGTTCGTGACCGCGGCCGGAGCGCGGCACTCGGTCGAGGTGACGGTCGAGCACGCCACGGTCGAGCTGTTGGCAGCCATGGGCTGGCTCATCCGGAACGAGCGGGAGGCGCGGGCGATGGCGCCGGCCGAGCTGACGCGCGTACTCATGCGGGCCGCCACCCGGGGGCACAGAGGGAGTGCCCGGGCGGCTCACGCCGACGCGCTCCACGGTCTGACAGGAGTTCCGGCTGAGGCCCTTGTGCGGTTCGTCGACCTGGACGCAAGGAGGGAGCCATGAGCCTGGAGTCGTTCCAGGAGTGGACAGTCCGGCAGCTGCTGGTCTCGCCACGCACCCTTCGCCACGCCCTCGTTCCGGTCGCGTTCGAGGTGCTCGCGGCCCGCGTCGACCTGGCCCGGGTCAACGGATCAGCCGCGCCGATGCGCACCCTGGGCAGCCACACGGCGGGCGGCAACTCCCGAGCGACAACCCGCACGATGTTGCGCCAGCTCGGGCTGCCTGAAGCCGCCCAGCGCACCCTTCTCCGGCTGCTCGCCGGATCTGCCTCCGGCTGGCCAGGTCTGATGACGCTCTACGCCCACGGTGAGGACCTGGACGCCGCCCAGCGACGGTATGCCCGCCGTCAGCTCCGACTGATCGCGGCCGCGCTCGGCGACTCGCGTCGGGGACCGTCCACACACAGTGCCCCGGTACCGCGCCTATCCACAGAACACCCCGCCGATGGTGACAGGCCACGGCATACGAGATAGAGGAGTAGATCAGGATGAGGATCGAACAGGAGAACGCCATGACCGAGATGACGACCACCCAGGAAGTCGAGGTCCAGGCGCCACGGCTGCTGTCCGTCAACGAGGCCGCCGCCTGGTGCCGGATCACCCGCGACACCTTGGGCTACCTGCGCACCCAGGGCCGCTTCGCACCCGCGATCAAGATCGGCCGACGCTGCTTCTGGACCCCGGTCGAGCTCAACGCCTGGATCGAAGCCCAGCGTGAGCCCCGCTGATGGTCAACAAGACGGCCAACGGCCGCTGGCGGGTGCGGGTGAAGTCGCGAGGAGTCGTCGTCGCCGACCGGACCTTCGTCCGCCGCGGCGACGCCCTGCGCTGGGAGGCCGAGCAGACCCGGCTGCTGGTGCTCGGGGAGTTCGTGCCGCCGTCGGCGGGGAAGATGACGGTCGCGGAGCTGGCCGAGGAGTACCGCGAGGCCCGCCGCGGCCAGCTCTCCGTGCGGGGCTGGGAGTCCGACGAGAGCGCCCTGCGGGTCCACGTCGTCCCCGCCTGGGGCAGGCTGCCCATCGGCTCGATCACCGCGGCGCACATCGAGCGCTTCCTCTCCCACCTGGCGACGACCCGGTCGGTGCGCACCGCGGCCCGGGTCCGCTCCACCGTCCGTGGCCTGTTCGCGTATGCCGTCCGCACCCGACGGCTCGTCATCTCACCAGCCGCGGCGGTCCCGCTGCCACGGCCCGACTCGAGGACCGGTCAGGTGGTCGAGATCCACCCGTACCCCCTCCCGCTCCTCCTCGAGGTGGTCGAGACCCAGCGGAGGTACGCCGGCCGCTACGCGGACGTCACCCTCGTCCTGGCGCTGACCGGCCTGCGGCTGGGCGAGCTGCGCGGGCTGCGCGTCAAGGACGTGGCCTCCGTTCCCTACCCGGCGATCGTCGTCCACCGGTCCGTGCCCCAGTCCGGCCGCACCGGCGCGCCCATCGAAAGGGCGACGACGAAGAGCGGACGCACCCGGCTGATCCCGCTCAGCGACCTCGTCCGGCCGGTCGTCGCGGAGTGGGCGCACGGCCGCCGGCCCGACGACCTGCTGTTCCCGGCTCCCGGCGGCGGCTACCTCACCGCGCAGAACTGGCGACGCGCCGTCCACTGGTCCGCGACGAGCCTCGGCCGGCGCCCGCACGACCTGCGGCATACGGCGGCCAGCCTGTGGATCGCGGCCGGTGTCGACATCAAGACGGTCTCGAGCTGGCTCGGCCACTCGACGGCCAAGCTCACTCTCGACACCTACGGGCACCTCATGGGCACCGACGCCGACCGGGCGGCCATGGCGCGGGTCAACGCGATCCTCGGGGACGCCACGGGGACGAGACCGGCCCCCTCCAGGTTCCACAGCCCCACCACGAGGGACGAAGCAGGGCTCTGACCTGCGAAAACACATCGTGCCCCCGGCAAGATTCGAACTTGCGACACCCGCTTTAGGAGAGCGGTGCTCTTCCCCTGAGCTACGAGGGCGGGGAAACGGCCGACCCGCCGCGATGACGCGACTCGCCACCATCGGCGCTGCTCGACCGGCGCCAAGCCTACGGGAAACTGCCCGACCCGCGAGCTGCCGGATCGGGCCACCGGGGGGGCCGAGACGGGGTCGGCGACAGGGCAGTGGCGGGTCTGCGGGTGACTAGTCAGGGATGAGTAAAGAAATAGTCAAGAGAAAACCATGACAGAGTAAAGCCAGCCGTCTAGACTCATCGACATGAGGGGCCGCTTCACGGGCCGGACACGCCGAGGGGCAGCCGGCCGAGGGACGTGGGGCGGCCCCTCACACCAGGATGGCGCATCCAATGCCCATGCCGCCGAAACCAGCATCGGCGCGGGCGGGCTGCCGGATCTCCAGGGGGGGGATCCGGCACTCCACCCGACACTCAGGCCCACGGCCTGACCACCGACCCCGTGGGCCGGGCGTACCCGAAGCGCCCGGCCCACGGCATACTCTCCCGGTGACCCTCTCGACGGCCCGCAGCGGCAGCCAGCGCCGGGTCGTCGGCACCCTCGTCGGTTCCCAGGTCCTCGGTGGCGTCGGCCTGTCGGCTGGGGTCGCAGTCGGGGCGCTGCTCGCCGAGCACGTATCCGGCTCCGCGACGTATGCCGGCCTCGGTGGGACCTTCCAGGTCATCGGCGCCGCGCTCATCGCCGTCCCCATGGTGCGGCTCATGGCCAAGCGGGGTCGCCGTCCCGGCCTCGCCTTCGGCTATGTCCTCGCCCTCGCCGGCGCCCTCGGGCTCATCCTGTCCGGGATCGTCGGGAGCTTCCCGCTGCTTCTGCTCTCCAGCGTCCTGTTCGGTGGCGCGACCGCGTCGAACAACCAGGCCCGGTATGCCGCCGTCGACCTCTCGCCCCCGGCCCACCGCGGGCGCGACCTGTCCATCGTCGTGTGGTCGACGACGATCGGCAGTGTCGTCGGGCCCAACCTCATCGGGCCGAGTGCTCCTGTCGCCGAGGCGCTCGGGCTCCCCCGGCTCACCGGGCCGTTCGTCTTCTCACTCGCCGGATTCGTCCTCGCCATCGCAGTCGTCCTCACTCGGCTGCGCCCGGACCCGCTGCTCGAGGCGCGCCGCCTCGCCTCCGTCGCGGCGCTCGACGCGGGCGGGGTCGACCCGGCCACGGCGCCACACGGGTCGGTCGTCCGCGGCCTTCGCGTCATCCTCCGCCGGCCGACCGCCCGCCTCGGGCTGCTCGCCCTGGCCCTCGGCCATGGCGTCATGGTGAGTGTCATGGTGATGACCCCGCTGCACATGAAGGCCGGGCACGCCGAGCTGACGGTCATCGGCTTCGTCATCAGCGTCCACATCCTCGGCATGTACGCCCTCTCACCCGTGACCGGCCTGGCCGTCGACCGTTTCGGCGGGCGTGCCGTGGCCGTCGCGGGGTCCGTCATCCTCTCGACCGCGACGCTGCTGGCCGCCGGCTCTCCGGCCGGGAGCTCGGGTCGACTGCTGCTCGGGCTCTTCCTCCTCGGCTTGGGCTGGTCGTGCACGCTCGTCTCGGGCTCCACCATGCTGACCTCGGCCGTGCCGGCGTCCGAACGACCAGGAGTCCAGGGCGCCTCCGACCTCGTCATGGGGCTGGCGGCCGGCCTCGGCGGTGCCGTGGCCGGGATCATCGTCGACCGGGGCAGCTTCCACGTACTCGCCTTCGTGGCTCTGGGGTTCGCCGTCGTCATCGGGGTCGCGGCGGCGCTGACCCCGATCCGCCCGGGCTCGGGAGAGGGTCCCGACGAAGGACTCGATGGCGGATCCGGTGGGGAATCGGCCGAGCAGACCCAGGTGGTCGACCCCGAGCCCGTCTGAGGACGTGTAACCGCCCGCCCGCGGCATTCGAGGTATTCGGGTGGCGTCTGGGGGCGTCGGATTACCTCGATTGGGGGGTGGGGGCGTCGGTTTGTGGGGGTTCGAGGTATTCGGGTGCCGTCTGGGGGTGTCGGATTACCTCGAATGCCGCGAGCTGGCCGCTGTGCGCTCGGCTGGCCTCTCGGGCGGACGGCCCCGGCGTTGTTAGCCTGCCAGGGTGAGCACGGCCGGCCCCGACCCGCGCCCGGACACCGGCCCGACCGCCGGTACCGGGTCCACACCGGACGACTCCGGCGCCTCCGCCCCCGGAGTCGGTGCCTTGCCCGCCGACGCCGAGCTCACTCCCGATGCCGACCCTCGGGCGGACCGGGTCGCCGCCGCGGTCAAGGCCTGGACCCGGCATCTGGTGGACCTCGGTGGGCGCAACACCCTGCTGTGGTACCGCGACCTCCCCACGGGCACCCTCGACCTCACGACCGCGCACCCCGCCGGGCTGGCCCGGTTCATGGCCGGAGGCCAGACGACCCTGTCGACGCTGGTCCGGGAACCCGACGCCCACGATGATGCGCTGCGCCGGGCTCGCGCCATCGCCGCCAAGAGCCGCGAGCTCAAGGAGGAGCGCGGTATCTCGACCGGCTTCCTCGCGCTCGGCATGGCGACCTGGAGCCTCGGGCCGGCCGTCAACCGGGCACCCGCCGCGCCGGTACTGCTGCGGCCGATCACGTTGCGGCCCACCGGCGCCGCCGAGCACGACTATGTGATCGACCTCGGCGCCGACGTCGAGCTCAACCCGGTACTCGTCCACTACCTCGCCACCGAGCAGGGCGTCGCCGTCGACGCCGACGCCCTCGAGGAGCTGGCCACGGCGACGGGCTCCTTCGACCCCTTCCCCGTGTATGCCGCCCTGGGCCGGGCCTGCGAGGACGTGCCGGAGTTCTCCATCGCCCCACGTCTGGTCGTCGGGACGTTCTCCTACGCCAAGCTGCCGATGGTCGCCGACCTGTCGGCGCAGGCCGCCGACCTCGCCAACCACGATGTCGTGGCGGCCCTTGCCGGGGACCCCGACGCCATGCGCACGGTTCGCTCGGAGCTCCCCGACACCGGCGGCCCGCTCGACCGCGACCCGGAGCGCGACCGCACCATTCTCGACGCCGACGCCTCTCAGCAGGAGGCCATCGACGCCGTGCGTGAGGGCAGCCACCTCGTCGTCCACGGCCCGCCGGGGACCGGCAAGTCCCAGACGATCGCCAACCTCGTTGCCGCTCTCGCGGCCGACGGCAAGCGGGTTCTCTTCGTCGCCGAGAAGCGTGCCGCCATCGACGCCGTCGTCGGGCGGCTCGAGCGCGTCGGGCTCGGCGACCTCGTCCTCGACCTCCACGACGGCGCACAGTCCCGCCGCCGGATCGCCCAGCAGCTGGCCTCGGGGCTCGACATGGCCACCGGGATCCTCCCGGCCCCGACGGGGGAGCGCCCCGATCCCCGCGAAACCACCGCGACCGTCCGCGCGACCCGAGCCGCGCTCATCGACCACGTCGAAGCCATGCACGAGGTGCGTCGGCCCTGGGGAGCCTCGGCGTACCAGGCGCAGGAGGCCATCAGCGCCCTCGCCGCTCGCCCGAACCCGCCGCGCTGCCGGGTGCGGCTCCGGGGCGAGGCCCTCGGGTCCCTCAGCCGGGACCGGGTCGCCGAGCTGGGCTCGCGTCTCGCTGACGCCGCGGCACTGGGAGCCTGGTCGGGTGGGGGCGAGGAGCCCGCCGCAGACCCGGCCGACCCCTGGTTCGGCGCCCGCATCCGCACGCCCGAGGAGGCGGTCGAGGCCCGGGAGGTGACCGGACGGCTCGCGGGCGGGGCTGTCGACCAGCTGGCCCGGACCTTCGACGCGGTCTTCACCGGCGTCGACCTGCCCCGCGCGACGGCGCTGCGGGACTGGGGGGAGTCCCTCGGCACGGTCGCCAAGGTCCGGGACACCCTCGAGGTGTTCCGGCCGGACGTCTTCGACGTCCCCCTCGACGACCTCGTCGCCGCCACCGGCGATCGGGCCTACCGCAAGGCCAACGGGATCGAGTTCGGCTGGTTCGAGCGCCGGGGTCTGGTCCGTCAGGCCATGGGCCTGCTGCGGCCGGGCCCGCCCCCGAAGGACCTGCATGAGGAGCTCCTCGACGCCAGCAAGCAGCGAAGCACGTGGCGTGAGATGGCCGGTGCGGGCGGGAGTCCGGAGCTTCCGGTCGATCTCGACGTCGCGCAGGCGGCATACGACGACATCATCGCCGACCTGCGGTGGCTGGACGAGCGGCTCGCGACCCGCGGGACGGCCGAGTCGCTGCTCGACGCCGACCTCGACACCCTGCGCGCCCGGCTCGCCGAGCTCGACGCCCGGCCAGACAGGTTGGCCGTCATCCCGACGGTCATCGGCACCCTCGAGGACCTCACGGCCGCCGGCTTCGGGGCCGTCGTTGCCGACCTCGCCGAGCGCCGGGTCGACCCCGACGACGTCGCGGCGGAGCTCGACTTCGTCTGGTGGAGCTCCGTCGCCGAGGACCTCATGCTGCGAGACCCCCGGATCGCCGGCCACCATGGCGACCGGCTTCGGCGCACGGCCGCAGAGTTCGCGGTGGCCGACGCGAACCTGTTGCGGGACAACGCGTCACGGATCCGTGAGGCGGTCGCCGACCACGTCCGGCGGGCCATCGACGACGATCCCCGGCAGGAGAGCCTGCTGCGGACCGAGGCCGCCAAGTCCCGCCGTCACCGCGGGCTGCGCGAGCTGCTTCCCGAGGCGGGCCGGCTCGCGATGGCGGTTCGTCCGTGTTGGGTGATGAGCCCGCTCGTCGTCGCGTCGGTCCTTCCACCCGGGGTGTGGTTCGACGTCGTCGTGTTCGACGAGGCCTCCCAGGTCCCGCCGGCCGAGGCGGTGTCGTCCATCTCCCGGGCCCACCAGGTCGTGCTCGCCGGTGACGGGCACCAGCTCCCTCCGACGACCTTCTTCACGACCGCGACGGACGCGGTGGACGAGCTCGACGACACGCCGACCGCCGGCGTCGAGTCGGTCCTTGATGTGCTCGCCGCCCTCCTGCCCAGCCGCCGGCTGCTCTGGCATTACCGCTCCCTCGACGAGCGGCTCATCGCCTTCGCCAACGAGCACGTCTACGACGGCTCGCTGGTGACGTTCCCCGGCACCGGCAGGGCGCCGGTTCTCACCCACGACCTCGTGGACGGCTCCAGCGTCCTCCACGGCGGCTCGGGCGCCGTCGAGTCGACGGCCGCCGAGGTCGACCGGGTCGTCCAGCTCGTCCTCGACCACGCTCGGACCCGCCCCGAGGAGTCCCTCGGAGTCATCGCCCTTGGGATCAAGCACGCGGTCCGGCTCGACGAGGCCCTCCGCGACGCCCTGTCCGACGAGCCCGACGACGTCCTCGCCTTCTTCGCCGACCGGGCCGAGGAGCCGTTCTTCGTCAAGAACCTCGAACGGGTCCAGGGCGACGAGCGGGACGCGGTCATCCTGTCGATCGGCTACGGCAAGACCCCACACGGCCGGGTGCTGCACCGCTTCGGACCCCTCAACATCGAGGGTGGCGACCGGCGGCTCAACGTCGCCATCACCCGGGCGCGCCGCCGGATGACCGTCGTCTCCTCGCTCGTCGCCGACGACCTCGACCCGGCCAAGCTCAAGGCCCGCGGCGCCCAGCTCCTCCGTGAGTTCCTCCGGTATGCCGCCGAGGGCGGGGCGGCAACCGGCTCCGCCTCGGGTCAGGGGGACGCCACGGGGTCCCCCGCGCGCTCGGTGGTCATGGCCGAGCTGGCTCGCGGGCTGCGCAACCAGGGCCTGGTCGTCCACGAGGACGTCGGCGCCTCGGCAGACCCGGTCGACCTGGCCGTCGAGGACCCGCATCGGCCCGGCCACCTCCTCCTCGCCGTCGAGTCCGACGGCCCCGCGTATGCCGCGTTGCGCAGCGCCCGGGACCGGGACCGGCTCCGAGCGGAACACCTCACCCGGCTCGGCTGGCGGCATGTCCGGGTGTGGAGCAGCGACATCTTCCGGGACCCCGCTCACGACATCGCCCGGATCGTCACCGCCGCCGAAGGGCGGGAGGTGCAGCCGGACGAGGCCGAGCAGGGCGAGGCGGGCGAGGCGAGGACCACCCCGGACGCCGCCGAGGCCGCCGGCGAGCTGGGGCGGCTGGCCGTCGGCTCGTCACCCCGCGCCGGGGCAGTGGACCAGACCCGCGACGACACCGACGCCGGGTGGGGGGAGTACTCCGACCGGGGGGCTCACGACCGCTGGTTGCAGGAGCAGCGCCCACCACACTGGGAGTAGCGCTTCGCCGGTCCCCCCAGGCCGCCCGGCGCGGGCCTCCTAGACGCCGCGGGCGCGGATTGCGTCGCGGATCTCCTTGAGCAGCTCGAGGTTCTCGTCCGGGGTCGCCTCGTCCTCGGCCGGCTTGTCGAAGTGCGCCTTGGCCGCCTCGTACGGCTTGACGACGAAGAAGTAGACGACCGCGGCAAGGATCACGAACGAGATGACGGTCGTGATGAACACGCCCACGGACACGCCCCCCGGGTTCCAGGAGGAGAAGTTCGGCTGGCCGCCGATCTTGCCGAGGATGTCGATGAGCAGGGCGGTGAAGGCGTCGACCACCGACTTGAACGCGCCGGCGATGATGAATGCGACGGCGATCTCGACGAGGTTGCCACGCATGACGAAGTCCTTGAAGCCCCTCATGGGCACTGTCCCTTCCGGTGGTGAGAGCGGGGGCTCCAACGTACTCGGCACCGGTGGTCGGTGGTGAACCGAGCAGCGGGCGAGCCCGACCTCGTCACGAAGACCGCTCGGCGGACGCCACGACCGACACGATGGGCGGGCCGGGGTCGACTCGTTGACCGGCGAAGATGAGGTCGGCCAAGGGGGGTGGCAGGGCCACGACGATCCCGCGGGCCAGGACCGACACCGTCAAAGCGGACGTTCCGAGGGGCTCCTCGGCGGGTGGGTCGACCGCGACGACCAGACCGTCCCGCGTCAGGGCCGGGCCGCCGCCGGCGGGGTAGAGGGTGACGAGCGCGCCGGCACGGACCAGATCGAGCGCCCCGGGGTCGTCGACGAGCAGGTGAACGGCGACCCGGCCATCGGGCAGGCCGATCCCGGCACGGTCGAGCGCCAGCCGGGTTGCGGTGACCACCTCACCTGCGGCGATGGGCCCCACGACCCGCCGGCCGGCGGCCTCTCCGACGGTGACCAGGGCCCCCGGTGGCGAGGAGTCCGCCGGAACGTGCACCGGCCGAAGGTCCGCCGTGACGAGTACGCCCCCCGCGGTCACGTCCCGCGCGGCCGTGATGACGGTGACCTGTCGCAGGGGCGGAGGCCCCGCGCGGGCCGCGGCGACGGTGAGGGCGACGGCGAGGGTGGCGAGCACGGCCGCCAGGGCGCGACGCAGGAGGAGGCGATGCCACCGGGCGCGACGTCCGGGGCCGAGCACCCCCGGGAAGGGGGTCGGTCGCGCGGAGTCGAGCGGGCCGGCGGCCCCGACCGGGTCCCGGCGGTGAACATGCGGACGACGTGCTGCCGACATGGCAGCGACGCTAGGGCCTGTCCGGGCGGGGCGACGGGGTCAGCCGGCGGCTGTGGACGGGGAGCCCGCCGTGGCCGGGGCTGTGGATGACGTGCCTGACGGGCTGGACGAGCGGGACGGGCCGGAGGTACCGGACGAGCCGGACGAGTCGCTCCCCTTGGAGGAGCCGCTCCCCTTGGAGGAGCCCGAGCTGCGGGAGTCGGTGCGGTAGAAGCCGCCCCCCTTGAAGACGACGCCGACGGCGTTGAACACCTTGCGCAGCCGTCCCTCGCACTCGGGGCACACGCTGAGCGCGTCGTCGCTGAAGGACTGGACCACCTCGAAGCGGTGGTCGCACTCGGTACACGCGTAGGCGTACGTGGGCACGCTGTTCTCCTCCTGGCGGATGCGTCGACGGTCAAGGATACGGGATGCCGCGGGTGATACCCCTCCCGGTATCCCTCAACAACCGAGTGGCGTCCGGTATGCCGGCCGACCCCCGTCGGCATACCGCTGCCGGCGTCCGGGCTGGCCTGGGAACGGTGGCCATCCGGGTCGTCGACCAAGGTAAATGGTCGGTCAAGCGGAGGTATCGCCCCCGTCAATCGATGTCGATCGGGTCATCCGTTCGGCCAACCGGACCCCAGCCGAAAGGGTGCACTCGGACGGCCCCCGTAACGCCAGAAGGGGGCCAGTGGGCCCCCTTTCCGGTGTCGCCAGCCCATAGATACAGATGTAGAAAGCGTGGTGAATCATGTTGTGCGCCAACGGAATAGGTCGAAACAGACCCATCGGACATGGACCATCACAACTATTCCCAGGGAGCATGTTCCGACCGTTCTTAGGTGTCCCTTGCCTATCTTCGATTGGCCTGCGGCGGCCCCTCCGATGGCATTACCTTCCTATCGGAAACGTAAAGAGAAGGTAAATCTCCACCAGGAGATCGCAAAACCCATCGGGCTCCTTGCCCCCCCTGCCCCGGCCCCCGGGAAGGCAGCCCGGCCCCTCACCGCTCAGCCCATCACCCTCAGGAGAAAACGAAATGTCCCCGAAGCGCAACCGCAAGGCCCGCCGCAACGCCGCCCTGTCCCTCCTCCTCGTCGTCACCTCCCTCGCAGGCCTCACCGCCGTCACGACCGGTGCGCTCTTCACCGACACCGCGACCGTGGCCGGCACGAGCTTCGTCACCGGCACCGTCGACCTCACCGCCGGCATGAAGACCGTGCCGCTCGCCATGTCGAACATGGCCCCCGGCGACTCCGTGACCGCCGCCCTCACCGTGGCCAACAGCGGCACCCTCGCCGAGCGCTACGCGATGTCGATCAAGACCGACGACGCCGCCAGCGACGCCCTTGCCGCGCAGCTCGTCTACACGGTCAGGACGGGCGTCACGACCTGCACCAAGGCAGGCTTCGACGCCACCGGAACCCAGGTGTACACGGGTGCGCTCGCCAGCCAGGCCGGGATCAAGGTCATCGGCGACAAGGCCACCGGCAACCAGACCGGCGACCGCACCCTCAACGCGGGCGCCAGCGAGGACCTGTGCATGCAGGTGACCCTGCCGATCGGCACCGACAACACCTTCCAGAACACCTCGGCGAAGGCCACGATGACCTTCAACTCCGAGCAGGTCGTCAACAACCCGTGACCCGCACGTGCCCGGGCGCCCTGACAGCTGAGGCGCCCGGGCACGGCCCCGTCCCCCTCGACGGACCCCTCCCAAAGGACCTCTCATGGCAACCCTTCGCCAAGCGACATGGCGTTCCCGCCTCCCGCATGTCGGACGGATGCTCGTGACCACCCTCCTCGTCGTCGCCACGCTCAGCGCCGTCGTCGCCGTCGGTGGTGCCGCCGCCCTCCGGCTGACCGGCCGCCAGATCGCCGTCGTCCTTTCCGGCTCGATGACCCCGCAGTTCGTCGCCGGCGACGCCGTGATCGTCAAGCCGGCCCCCCCGGCCGAGGACCTGAAGGTCGGCCAGGTCATCACCTTCCACCCGCCCGGCGACGAGCAGCTGGTGACCCACCGCATCCACGCCCTCATCGAGCGCCCGGAGGGCCTGTTCGTCCAGACCAAGGGCGATGCCAACCCGGCGCCGGATCCCAACTACACGCCCGCGGGCAACGTCGTCGGCATCGCCGAGACGGTCATCCCCGGGGCGGGCCGCTACATCATCCTCTACACGGACGCGTACTGGCGGCTGCTGACCCTGGGGGTGCCGCTGCTCATCGTCCTCATCTACCACGCCGGCGTGGCCATCCGGACGATGTACCGCGAGGACGACGAGGACGACGAGAACGAGGACGACGCAACGGACGACTCGGGTGGGATGACGTCCGAGCAGGACCCGGCCCAGCCTGGCGACCCGGCTGAGGACGAGGCCCACACCCTCGACCTACCGCCGGCCCGCGCAGACCGTCCGGTGTTCGTGCCGAGCCTTCGCCCCGGCAGCCGGCCCACTCCTCGCCCCGACCGCCACCCGGTGGCCCGGCCGAGCGCAGCTCGCGGCGGTGCGCGCCGCATGGTGACCATCGTGCTCGCGACGGTGACCGTCCTCGGTCTCTCGGTCAGCATGAGCGGCGCCCTCTACGCGTCGGGCGCGACCGTCACCGCCGGTGCGTTCACCACGGCCAAGAACTTCTGCGGCAGCAGCACCTACGCCGCGGCGGTGGCGGCCGACCGCCCGACCCTCTCCTGGCCGCACGGCAGCGCGAGCGCCGACAGCACCGGCACGTACTCCGGCTCCGTGACGATGCCGGTCTCCGGAGCGATGGCCTGCTCCGACGCGACGACATTCACCACGACCGGGGCCCTGACGCAGAGCGCCCGGGTCCGGTTCGGTTCGACCTTCACCGTCGAGACGTGGTTCAAGTCCGCCCATGGCGCCGCCGCGCAGATCGTCGGCTTCGGCGATCGGACCGCTTCCCAGGGCGACAGCACCAACCGGGAACGCGTCCTCTACGTCGACAGCGCCGGTCGGGCCGCCTACGCCTACAACAAGGGCGCGAGCGCGCTGACCTCCCCCGCGTCGATCGTCGACGGGACGTGGCACTACCTCGTCGTGACCTACCGGCGGAACGCCGCGACGCTCTACGTCGACGGCAAGGCCGTCGCATCGGTGTCGGGCAAGAAGGCGCGGAACCTCGGCCGTGACTACGGCTACTGGCGGGCCGGGACCGACACTGTCGCCGGGCTTCCGGGAGTCTCCTCGAGCGGCGGGCTGACCGCAACGCTCGATGAGACGGCGATCTACGACACCGAGCTGACGTCGGCACAGATCGCGAACCACTGGGCCGCCTCGGGCCGGTGAGGGCGAGGCGCGGGCGGCATACCGTGAGGGGGTATGCCGCCCGTCACCCTCCCTGGGCCCAGCCGGCCAGCCGCCCGCCCTGGCTGACCTGGTAGAGGCGTCGCTCCGCTGCCGACCGGTTCGCCGCCGTCGCGACGACGAGAAGCCGGTCGCCGTGGCGCAGTACGGTCGTCTCCGTCGGGACGAACGACTCGCCGCCGCGGACCACGAGGGCCACCTGCACCCCCGTCGGCAGGCGCAGCTCGAAGACCCTAACCCCCCCGATGCGCGAGGTCGGCCCCACATCGATCTCGAGGATCTCGGCGCCCAGCTCGTCGAGCGGCGTCGCCTCGACGGCGAGGTCGACGCTGTGGTGAGAGTCCTCGAGCCCGAGCCGCCTGGCCACCCACGGCAGGGTCGGTGCCTGGATGGCCGTGAAGATGACGACGAGATCGAAGACGAGGTCGAGCAGCCAGTCCACCCCCGCCATCCCGGCCGTGATCGGCACGGTGGCGAGGACGATCGGGACGGCCCCCCGCATCCCCGCCCAGGACAGGAACGCCTGGGTGCGCCACGGCATCCGGAACGGGGTGCACGCGACGAGCACCGACAGAGGCCGGGCGAGGAGGACCAGCGCGAGGCCGATGATGAGGGCGGGGACGATCTGGGCGGGGAACCCGGCGGGCGAGGCGAGCAGGCCGAGCAGGACGAACAGGCCGATCTGGGCCAGCCAGCCGAGCGCGGCGGAGAAGCCCAGCACGGCGGGTCGGTGGGGCAGGCCCAGGTTGCCCAGGAGGAGCGCCGCGAGGTAGGTGGCGATGAAGCCGGACGTATGGGCGAGGTCGGCCACGGCATACGCGAGGATCGCCACGGCGACGACCCCGATGGCGAACAGCGTCGACGAGCCGCTGGCCACCCGCCGCATGAGCCAGCCGCCGGCATAGCCGATGACCAGGCCGATGGCGACGCCGCCGACGAGCTCTGCCGCCGCGATGACGAGGAGCAGCCACCACGACCGCGCCTCTCCGCCGGCGACCGCCTGCTCGGACAGCGCGACGACGAGCAGCACGACCGGCGCGTCGTTGAACCCCGACTCGGCCTCGAGTATCCCCGAGACCGACCGGGGCAGCGGGACCCGGCGTAGGACGGAGAACACCGCGGCGGCGTCGGTCGAGGCGAGGACGCCGCCGACGAGGATGGCGACCGACCAGTCCAGGCCGAGGACGAAGCGAGCCACGACGGCGACGACGGCCACGGAGATGCCGACGCCGACCGTGGCGAGGAGCGCGGCCGGGGGCACCGACCGGCGAATGCCCTCCCACCGTGTCGTCATGCCGCCCTCGATGAGAATGATGACGAGCGCGGCGTACCCGAGGACGCGGGTGAGGTTCGTCGAGTCGAAGTCGATCCCGAGGCCGGACTCGCCGAGCGCCAGGCCGATCCCGAGGTAGATGAGCAGCGAAGGCAGCCCCGAGCGCGCGGAGAGTCGGACCGCCGCCACCGCGATGACGAGCACCACGGCGGAGATGAGCAGCACGACGGCGAGGTCGTCCACCGTGAAGGTGTCCGTCCCCGCTGCGGCGAGCCAACCCGTGCTCATGTCACCGGCCCGTCTCGGTCATGGTGTGTCGGATCGTGTCCTAGTCTCGCAGGGTGACCCGCGCGAAGCTCTTTCGTCGTCTCGGTACGGGCGTCCTCGCCCTCGTTCTCGTCCTTGCCCTCATCACGGTCGTCGTCGCGGGGTCCTACGTCCGCCGTTCCTTCCCCCAGATGAGCGGCGAGATCACCGTTCCCGGCCTGTCCGGCAGGGTCACCGTCCTTCGTGACGACCGGGGAGTTCCGCAGATCTACGGGGACTCGGTCACCGACATCGCGCGGGCCGAGGGCTACGTCCACGCCCAGGACCGGTTCTTCGAGATGGACCTGCGCCGGCATGTCACCTCCGGGCGGCTGGCCGAGCTGGTCGGTAAGGACGGCATCGAGACCGACAAGGTCATCCGGACGATGGGCTGGCGCCAGGTCGCCCAGGCCGAGCTACCGACCCTCGCGCCGGAGACCCGGCAGTACCTCCAGGCCTATGCCGACGGGGTCAACGTCTACCTCCAGGGCCGGTCGCCGTCGGACGTCTCCCTCGAGTACACCCTCCTCGGCGTGCAGCTGCCGGAGTACACGATCGAGGACTGGACGCCCGTCGACTCGCTCGCCTGGCTCATCGCCATGGCCTGGGACCTCAAGGGCAACTACGCCGACGAGCTCGCCCGGGCCCGGCTGGCCGGCCGGATGTCGCTCAGCCAGATCGACCAGATCTACCCGGCATACCCCTTCGACGTCCACGCTCCGATCCTCTCCCGGCAGGACTGGCGACCCGGCTCGGCCGGCCCGGCCGCCTCGGCGGGCTCGGCGACCGCCGCGGTGCCGGCCACGCTGCGTTCGCCGGCCGCCGAACGGGCGTATGCCGCGGTGTCGACCGCCCTGGAACAGGTGCCGCAGCTCGTCGGGCGCGGCGACGGCGTCGGGTCCAACTCCTGGGTCGTCTCCGGCGCCAAGACGACGACGGGGAAGCCGTTGCTCGCCAACGACCCACACCTCGGCGTGGGCATCCCGGGGATCTGGTACCAGATCGGGCTGCACTGCACGACGGTCTCCTCGGTGTGCCCGCTCGACGTCGCCGGGTACTCGTTCAGCGGGGTGCCGGGCGTCGTCATCGGGCACAACCAGTCGATCGCCTGGGGCTTCACCAACCTCGGGCCGGACGTGTCCGACTTCTACCTCGAGAGGGTCGTCGGCGACACCTACCAGCGCGACGGCCAGTGGCTTCCGCTGCAGACCCGGCAGGAGACGATCAAGGTCCGCGGGGGCGACCCGGAGACGATCACGGTCCGCAGCACGGTCCACGGCCCGCTGCTGTCCGACGTCCTGTCCGAGGTCTCCGACGCCGGGGCGAGTGCGCCGACCGCCAACAAGGAGGACAGCGGCGCGTATGCCGTGTCGCTCGAGTGGACCGGGCTGATCCCGAACAGGACGGCCGACGCGATCCTGGCGATGGACACGGCGCAGAACTTCGAGGAGTTCCGTGCGGCCGCTCGGTCCTTCACCGTTCCGGCCCAGAACCTCGTCTATGCCGACGTCCAGGGGCACATCGCCTACCAGGCTCCGGGGCAGGTGCCGATCCGCCGGCCGGCGTTGCCGGACACCCCGCCGGGATACTGGCCGGCCCCCGGGTGGGACTCGGCCTACGACTGGCGCGGGTTCGTCCCGTTCGGCCAGCTGCCGTGGACGCTCGACCCGCCCGAGGGGTTCATCGTGACGGCGAACCAGGCGGTCACCGACGAGCAGGCTCCCTTCCTCACCACGGAGTGGGACTACGGGTTCAGGTCCCAGCGCATCCGGCAGCGGCTCGACGCGCTGCAGAAGGTGAGCCCGTCGGACATGGCGAACATCCAGCTCGACACCCGCAACCTCGCCGCCGAGACCCTCGTGTCGGCCTTCCTCAGTGTCAAGATCACCGACGTGGACAGCTCCGGTGAGGCGGCGTTCACCAAGGAGGCCCAGGACCTGCTCCGCGGGTGGAACTACGCCAACCCGGCGAGCGACAGCCGGAACTCGGCGGCGGCCGCCTACTACAACGCCGTGTGGTCCAACCTGCTCCGGCTCCTCTTCGACGACGAGTTGCCCGCGGACCTTCAGGCGGACGGCGGAGATCGCTGGATGCAGGCGGTCATCAAGCTGCTCGACGAGCCGAAGAGCTCGTGGTGGGACAACAAGCAGACGCCGGACATCACCGAGGGCAAGGACGAGATCATCCGCCAGGCCCTTATCGCGGCCCGGCTCGAGCTGACCCGGGAGCTCGGCAAGGACCCCGCGGGCTGGCAGTGGGGCAAGCTCCACCAGCTCACCCTGCGCAGCTCGGTGATGGGCGGGGACAGCCTCTCGGGGATCCAGGGCACGCTGCTGCGCAAGCTCTTCAACCGAGGCGGCTACCAGATGCCGGGCGGCTCCTCGATCGTCGACGCCAACGGTTGGAACGCCAGTGAGGGGTACTCGGTCGACTGGGCGCCGTCGATGCGGATGGTCGTCGACCTCTCCGACCTGGACGCCTCGACCTGGGTCAACCAGACCGGCGCGAGCGGGCATGTCATGAGCGCCCATTACGACGACCAGATCGACGCATGGGTCAAGGGCACCCAGTATCCCTGGCCGTTCTCCGAGCGGGCCGTCCGCGCGGCGGCGAGGGACACGTTGACCCTCGTTCCGTCCTCGTCCGGCTGACGGGGTCAGTGGGGAGTCGGCCCCGCTCGGCAGAGGTTCGTTCACCCAGCAGAGGTTTGTTCACCCAGCAGAGGTTTGTTCACCCAGCAGAGGTTTGTTCACCCAGCAGAGGTTCTGCCGTCTGCTAAGTGGCTCAACCTCTGCTAGCAGAGGTTAGGGGGACGGGTCGGACTGGGCAGGACGGGTCGGACTGGGCAGGACGGGTCGGACTGGGCAGGACGGGGTCAGGGGGGCGGCATACCGGCGACCCAGGTGACCCCGTCGACGGTGAGGACCCCGTCGACCGGCTGGTCGTGGGCGTCGCGGGGGAGTGGCTCCCCGCCGAGCTCGCCGGGGTGGAGCAGGACGACGACGGGCGTTCCGGCCGCCCGCCGGGGGAGGGCGCGGTCATAGCAGCCGCCGCCCTGGCCGAGCCGGGTGCCCGCTGCGTCGACGGCGAGGCCCGGCGCCAGGACGAGTGCGGCGGCGCCGATGGCGTCGTGACCGAGTGGCGTTCGGGACGGGTCGGTCACGTCGCACCAGTCGAGGTCGAGGTCGGGCTCGGTGATCGGGACGAGGACCCGAAGCCCGCGGGCGAGCAGAGCAGCGACGAGTGAGGCGGTGGGCGGCTCCGCGGACCGGGACTCATAGAGGGTCACCGTGTCTCCCTCGTCGAGCCCCCGCGCGAGGATGAGGCCGATGCCCACCTCGGCGAGGACCGCGGCGTCCTCGAGTCCGTCACGCCCGGCGGCGATACCGCGACGCCTGGCCCGGCGGTCGGCGCGCACCTCTCGTTTGGTCGAACCGGTCATCCCTACATCGTAGGGTTGGCGCATGAGCGCCGAGGGGCTGAGTCGCGCCGTCGCGAAGATGCGAGAGTGCGGCACCGACGAGCGGGCCGTCTCCGTCTTCACCGACTACTACCGTCAGCTCGAGGTCGACGCGACCGGCTACGTGCCCGAGGCCACCCTCTCCCCGCTTGGCGACGTCCCGCGGCTCGGTGACCTCTCGCCGACGGACGAGCAGCAGCGTGACGCGCTGTCACGGACCGTCGTCGTCAAGCTCAACGGAGGCCTCGGGACGAGCATGGGGATCGCCGGGCCGAAGACCGCGCTGCCCGTCCGGGAGGGGCTGACCTTCCTCGACGTCATCGCCCGACAGATCCTCGCCCTGCGGGCCCGGCACGCCGTCGACCTGCCGCTCCTGCTCATGGACTCGTTCCGCACCCGGGAGGCGTCGCTGGGACTCCTCGCGGGCTACCCCGGCCTCGGCGTCGACGGCATGCCGCTCGACTTCCTCCAGAGCGCCGAGCCGAAGCTGCGCGCCGACGACCTCACCCCGGTCGAGCACCCGGCCGACCCGTCCCTCGAGTGGTGCCCGCCCGGGCACGGTGACGTCTACGTGTCGCTGCTCGTCACCGGGCTGCTCGACACGTTGCGGGAGAGGGGTTTCCGCTACGCCTTCCTCTCCAACGCCGACAACCTGGGCGCGACGTGCGACCCCGCGATCCCGGCCTGGATGGCCGCCCAGGGGGTGCCCTACGTCGCCGAGGTCTGTGTGCGGACGGCCAACGACCGCAAGGGCGGTCACCTCGCGGTCCGGCGGTCCGACGGCCGGCTCGTCCTGCGCGACAACGCCATGGTCGTGCCGGGGGAGGAACAGCACTTCCAGGACATCGAACGGCACGGGGTCTTCCATGCCAACAACGTGTGGGTCGACCTCGACGTCCTCGCGGCCCGGCTGGACGAACGTGACGGCGTCCTCGGGCTGCCGATCATCGTCAACCGCAAGACCGTCGACCCGACCGACCCCCACTCGACGCCGGTGATCCAGATCGAGTCGGCCATGGGGGCGGCCATCGAGCTCTTCGAGGGATCCCAGGCGCTCCTCGTGCCCCGGACCAGGTTCCGCCCGGTCAAGACGACCAACGAGCTGGCCCTCCTCCGCTCCGACCTCTACCGGTTCGACGAGGACTACACCGTCGTCTCGACGATCGACCACGCCGAGCCGTTCGTCGACCTGTCCGAGGCGTACCGCTTCGTCGACGGGTTCGAGAAGCGTTTTCCCCACGGGGTGCCGTCCCTGCGGGACTGCGGGTCGTTCCGTGTCCTCGGCGACGTGACCTTCGGGGCGGACGTCGTCTGCCGCGGCGACGTCACCGTGACGGCCGACGAGCCGCGAAGCATTCCCGACGGCACGGTCCTCGGCGAGGCGGTCGTCGATGCCTGAGCTGCGTCCCGTCCGAGTCCATCTCGGGCTCATCCTTCAGCGGCTCGCGACGCTGCCGGCGAGCGCGGTGCCGCTGCGGGCCGGGCTCGGGCTCACCCTCGCCCGCGACGTGGTGTCGAGGACCGACCTGCCCGGGTTCACGAACTCCGCCATGGACGGGTATGCCGTGCGCGCGGCCGACCTCGACGGCGCCGGTCCCGGCTCGCCGGTGGCCCTGCCGGTTGACGGCGACATCGCCGCCGGCGACACCCGCCACCACGTTCTCCGGCCCGGTCGGACGATGCGCATCATGACCGGGGCGCCGTTGCCCGAGGGGGCGGACGCCGTCGTGCCGGTCGAGGACAGCGACGGGGGAACCGGTCGGGCGGCGCTGACGCTCGCGCCCGCGGTGGGCCGCCACGTCCGGCACCGGGGCGAGGACGTCCACGTCGGTGACGTCGTCCTGCGGGCCGGGACACTGCTCTCGCCGGGTCACCTCGCCTTGGCGGCGGCCGCCAACGTCGCCGAGCTCGAGGTCGTCCGCCGCCCGCGCGTCACCGTCGTCTCGACCGGTGACGAGCTCGTCCCCCCGGGCAGCGAGCTCGGCCATGGCCAGATCGTCAACTCCAACGAGGTCATGCTCGCCGCCCTGGTCGAGGCGGCGGGGGCGGAGCTCGCCGGGTCGGCCCACCTGCGCGATGACGCCGACGACATGCGCGCCTTCCTCCTCGACCCGCCGGGAGACCCCGACCTGCTGCTCACCTCCGGTGGCGTCTCGATGGGGGCCTACGACACGGTCAAGGAGGTCCTCGTCGCCGACGGGGGGGTCGAGTTCGCCAAGGTCGCCATGCGGCCCGGGATGCCGCAGGGCTTCGGCCTCGTCGGGCCCCGACAGACGCCGATCATCACCCTTCCGGGCAACCCGCTCTCCTCGCTGGTGTCGTTCCACGTCTTCGTCGTGCCCGCGCTGCGCAAGCTGGCCGGCCAGGACCCCGCCGGCGCATCGCAGTTCGCGGCCGTCGCGGGTGCCGCCTGGCGCTCGGTGCGGTCCAAGACCGAGTTCTCCCGGGTCGTCGTCGAGCCGGTCGAGGGTGGGCTCCCGCGGGTCCGTCCGTTCGGAGGCCAGGGTTCCCACGCCGTCGGCGCCCTGGCCGAGTCCACCGCCCTGGCGATCGTGCCGGTCGAGGTGACCGAGGTCAGCGAGGGCATGCCCCTGACCTGCATCCCACTCCTGGGGCAGGATCGTCCCCTCCTGGGGCAGGATCGTCCCCATGTGTCCTGACGAGCGGGCTCGGCTCACCCACGTCCGCGAGGACGGTTCGGCGCACATGGTCGACGTCTCCGCCAAGGACGTCACGGCGCGTCAGGCCAGCGCGGCCGGCCGGGTCCTCCTCTCCGAGGTGGCCGTCGCCGCGCTGCTCGACAGGACCGTCCCGAAGGGTGACGCGCTCGCCGTCGCCCGGATCGCCGGCATCCAGGCCGTCAAGCGCACTCCCGAGCTCATCCCCCTCGCCCACCCCATAGCGGTGCACGGCGTCGAGGTCGACCTCTCCGTCGCCGACGACGGAGTCGACATCACCGCCACCGTCCGGACGGCCGACCGGACCGGCATCGAGATGGAGGCGCTCACCGCCGTCTCGGTCGCGGCGTTGGCGCTCGTCGACATGGTCAAGGCCGTCGACCGGCACGCCCGGATCACCGACGTCCGGGTCACCGCGAAGTCCGGGGGAAGATCCGGAGACTGGAGCGAGACGTGAGTGGCCCGGCCGAGTCGGCGCCGCTCGCCGGCCGGGTCGCCGTTGTCGTGACCTGCTCGACCCGCGCCTCGACGGGGGTCTACCCGGACCGTGGCGGCGCCCTCATCGCCGAGACGCTGCGGGCCTGGGGCTGCGAGGTACTCGGTCCGACCACCGTGCCGGACGGGCCCGAGGTGGCTCACGCACTCGCGACCGCTCTCGCCCGTCACCCGGACCTGCTGGTGACGACCGGTGGCACCGGAATCTCGCCGACCGACCGCACCCCCGAGGCGACGGCGCCGCTCCTCGACCTCGACCTGCCCGGCGTCGCCGACGCGATCCGGGCTGCGGGCGCGGCCAAGGGCGTGGCCACCGCGGCGCTGTCCCGTGGGCTGGCGGGCGTGGCCGGCCGGACCCTCGTCGTCAACCTGCCGGGGTCGAGCGGCGGTGTCCGCGACGCACTCGAGGTGCTCGAGCCCCTGTTGCCGCACGCCCTGAGCCAGCTTGCCGGGGGGGACCACTGATGTGGCGGCGGCGCAGCCACCCGGCCGAGGGCTGGCCGGTCCGTCTCGTCGGTGTGGCCCCGCTCGGTGACCCGGTCGTCCTGCGCCCGATGGCGGTGTCGGACGCCCGCGAGTACCAGTGGCTCCGCCGCCAGAACGCGCCGTGGCTCGAGCCGTGGGACGCGACCTCCCCCATCGACGAGGGTGGTCTGCGGTCCTTCGACGATCTCGTCAAGCACTACGACTCCGAGGCTGCGGCCGGCCGGATGCTGCCGCTCCTCATCGAGGTCGACGGCCGGATCGTCGGGCAGATCACCCTGAGCAACATCGTCCTCGGGTCGTTCCGCTCGTGCTCCGCGGGCTACTGGGTGAGCCGGGCGACGGCCGGGCGAGGAATCGCCCCGATGGCACTGGCCATGGCCGGCGACCATGTCTTCGACGTGCTGGGGCTGCACCGGCTCGAGGTCAACATCCGCCCCGAGAACGCCGCCAGCCTGGCCGTCGTCCGCAAGCTCGGCTTCCGCCACGAGGGGACGCGGCTGCGGATGCTGCACATCGACGGCGACTGGCGCGACCACATCTCCTTCGCCCTGACGACCGAGGATCTCGGTGGTCGCTCCCTCGTCGATCGCCTCAGGAATTCACAACCGTCACTTTGGCGACACACCGAGACAGGTCCGGCGTAGGACGCTCTGCCCGGCCTAACGTCAGCATCGTGCAGCCGAGCAGCCTGATCTTCATCGTCCTCCTCGGGGTGTGGGCTGCCTACTTCGTGCTCTACTGGGTGCGCCGCCGGGAGCACCTGGCCACGGCCCGGACCGCCGACGAGTTCTCCGCCTCGATGCGCGTCCTCGAGCGTCGGTCCCCGATGGCCTACGCGGACCTGGGGCCGCGGTCGTATGCCGCCAGCCCGACCAGGGCGGTCCCCGGTGGCGTCCGCGAGGAGAGCCCCCGGGCCGACGCCGAAGCCCGCGGGGCCGCGCCGCTCGTCGCGGTGATGCGGCCGAGCCGACGGGTTCGCGGCCTCACCCTGCTGGTCGGCCTGGCTTCGACGGTCGTCGCCGCACCTCTCGCGGTCCTCGGCCTCCTGCCCTGGCCGGCCGTCCTCGCCCCGCTCGCCGTCGCCGTCGCCGGCTTCGGCTGGCTCCGCGCCGGCGTCCAGGCCCAGGTCCGCGCTCGCCGGATCGCCGCCGAGTCACGCCGGATGCCGCGCCCCATGGTCGCGTCGGTGGCTGCCGCCGAGATCGACGGCCGCGCCGAGGACGTCGTCGAGGCGGTGTCCGAGCCTGTCGAGACGCCGGTCGCCGAGGCGGCTCCCGAGCCGGTCGCCACCGAGCCGGAGCCGGCCCGCCTGCTCGTCGACGAGGACGACATCCCCCTGACGTGGAACCCCGTGCCGGTGCCGCGGCCGACGTACGCGATGAAGGCCAAGGCCGAGCGGCCGGCCCCGCCGCCGGCCGAGACGACGCCGACCCCCGAGCCGGTCACGCTCGAGGAGACGGCATATGCGGCGCAGGAGCGCCGCGTCGCCGGCGCCTGACCCCCCACCCCACTGGCGCGTGGGCCGGCCCCCACCGGGGTCGGCCCTCAGTCGTCCCCGGGATCAGCCGGTGGTTCGGGCCCGTCGAGGAGGTGATGCCCGACCGCGTTGAGCACTGCCACCGTCGGGACGGCGATGAGGGCACCGACGATGCCCGCGGCGATGACCCCGGCCGCGATGGCGAGGATGACCGAGAGCGGATGGACGCGGACGGCGCGCCCGAGGAGGAACGGCTGGAGGATGTGGCTCTCGAGCTGCATCGTCCCCACGACGACGCCGAGCATGACCAGGGCCTTGATCGGGCCGAACGCGACGAGCGCGAGGAGGACCGCGACGGACCCCGACACGAGCGCTCCGATGATGGGGATGAACGCGCCGAAGAAGATGAGCACCGCGATGCCCGAGGCGAAGGGCACATGGAGGATCGCCGCGCCGCTGCCGATGACGATCGCGTCGACCGCGGCGACGAGCACCGTCGCGCGCGTGAAGGCCGACAGCTGGCTCCACGCGATCACGCCCGAGGAGTGCACCTTGCCGCGGGTGCCGCGCGGGAACAGCCGGACGACCCAGGCCCACAGCCGCTCGCCCTCGTAGAGGAAGAAGAAGAGCGAGAACAGGGCGATGGCCAGGCCAGCCACGGCGTGCGTGGCGGTGACCCCCGCCTGGGCGGCGGTCTGGCCGATGTTGGTGTTGCTGGAGGTGAGGTCGGCCCTCAGCGTGTCGACCCAGCTGCCGAGCTGGGTGTCGGTCACGTGGAACGTCGTCCGGATCCACTCGCGGATCTCGTCGATGCCCTTGGTGCTCTGGGTGACGATGTCGCTGAGCTGCGACGAGAACTGGCCACCGACGAAAGAGAGGACCCCGGCGATGAGGCCGAGCGTGCCGACCACCGTCAGGCCGGCGGCCAGCCCGGCCGGCATGAACCGGGCGAGCCAGAGCGACGCCGGCCGGAGCAACGCGGTGAGGAGCAGGGCCACGAGGAGTGGCACGACGACCTCGGAGAGGTAGCCCAACAGCCAGAGCACGGCATACGCGGCCACGCCGATGACGATGAGCCGCCAGGACCATTCGCTCGCGGTCCGCACCCCGCGGGGAACCGACCACGCGGCGGGGCGCAGGTCCTCGTCGGTGGCAGCGGCCGCCCAGGCGGGCTCGGGCGGCGGGGCCGCCGTCACCCCGCGCGCACGGCGGGAGGCGGCGAGCTTGGGCGGGCGCAGGCGCATGGCCGACAGCGTATGCCGTGCGCTCACCCGGTGCCCGCGGCCACGGCCGCCTCCATGGGGTCGGGGTCGCTGGTTTCGGGGCGGGGTGAGGCCGGTGTTATCGTGTCACCCGCACTTTGGGGCTGTGGCGCAGTTGGTAGCGCGTCTCGTTCGCAACGAGAAGGCCAGGGGTTCGAATCCCCTCAGCTCCACCCATCTGGCGCCGGATCCACCTGCCCGCCGGTCCGGCGACCGGCCAGGGCCGCCGCCGTTCGTCCTGGGCGACAGTCCCGGGCGCACATCGGGGCCCCGGCGACGGGTGCTGCCGTCACCGAGGCCCCGATGCCCCTGCGATGCCACGAGGGTCGGCCCCGGGGGGCCGGTCACCCTCTAGCGGCGTGCCTTCCTGAGGATACGACCGAGGCGAGGCGCCTCGACGTCCCTGGTTTCCTCACGAAGGCAGACGTGGGCCGAGAGCCGATGTCGGCGGGCCCGTCCCACCCGACACCGAGGGCCGCCCGGAGGAGCAGAGGCCCGTACCGCCGGACCACACGTCCGTGGGCCCGCGCCCCGAGGCTGGATTGCCGGCTCCCCGGGGGGTGCGCCGGCGGGGGCGCGGACGTTGTGTGGCTGGTGTTCAGTTTGGGGAGTGCTGAGGCCCGTGGGACCGTCTTGTCGAGCCTATGGCCCGGTTGGTATGCCGAGGGCTCCCGACCGGTCAGGCCTTGGCATATGTTCGGCAAAGAGTCGTCCAAGGCTCACCCGGTAGGTTCGGGGCATGGAGCAGACCACCCAGGGCGGAGTGCTCAGTGTCGTCGGACGCTGGGACTTCCACGTCACCGATCTCGCCGCGGTCCTCGATGCCGGGAGGTCGGCTTACCGGATGAACAACCCGGACCACCCCGACGAGGCCGACACGGCCGTCACCGCGGCCGAGCTTGCCGCCGAGCAGCTCCTGGAGGCGTTCGGGGTCGACGCGGTCTTCGACACCGACGGGCTGACCCCGGTCCGGGTGTTCACCGCCGCGCTCACCCACGATGAGGACGACGACGAGAGCTTCGACGAGGACCCGTTCGCCATTGCCTACGAGGACGTCGACTGACGGTCCACGAGGGTGGCGATGCGCGGAGCCGAGAGCAGCCGGACGCGATGGGCGCGTTGAGCGGCGGCGGTCCACTGGTGGTCGCCCTGGACCTGTCCACGACGGCGGCCAAGGCGGTGGTCCTCGACGGCCGGGGAACGGTGCTGGCCGAGGCGGCCGTCCCGCTGGAGACCGCCCAACCGCATCCCACGTGGCACGAGCAGGATGCCCGGCAGTGGTGGGACGCGGCCCGCTCAGCGATCCGCGGAGCCGTCGGCCAGGTCGCGGCGGGGCGGGTCGGCGCGGTCTGTCTGACCCACCAGCGGGAGACCTTCGTCTGCCTCGACGCCGCTGGCGCTCCGTTGCGACCGGCGATCCTGTGGGTCGACGGCCGGGCCGGGGCCGAGATCGCCGAGCTCGGCACCGACGAGGTACACCGGGTCTCCGGGAAGCCACCGGACACCACCCCAGCGGTCTACAAGCTCGCGTGGCTGCGCCGGAACGAACCCGGCGTCCTCGCCGTGGCGACCCGGGTCGGCGACGTCCAGGCATATCTCGCGTGGCGGCTGACCGGCCGCTGGGCGACCAGCGTGGCCTCGGCGGACACGCTGGGGCTACTGGACCTGGCGCGGCGCGAGTGGTCGCCGATGCTGATGGACCTCGCGGGCGTGCGGACCGACCAGCTGCCCGACCTGGTGCCGACGGGTCGCGAGATCGCCCCGCTGACGCCCGCGGTATCCGCCGAGCTCGGGCTGCCGGGGCCGGTGCCTCTGGTGGCGGGCCTCGGCGACGGCCAGTCGGCCGGGCTGGCGCTGCGAGCCGACCAGCCGGGCATCGCCTACCTCAACCTCGGGACCTCGATGGTGCTCGGCGTGCGAGCCGACGACTTCGTCACCGACCTGTCGTTCCGGACGCTGGCCGGCATGGTCGACGGCACGTACACGCTCGAGACGGTGCTCAACTCCGCCGCGTACCTCGCGTCGTGGTGCCGGCGAGAGCTGGGCGACCCGGCACAGCCTGGTCAGGAGTCGCTGGCGTGGTTCGAGGCCGCCGCTGCCGAGATCCCGGCCGGCAGCGAGGGGCTGCTCACGCTGCCGTACTGGAACGCGGCCCAGAGCCCGTACTGGGACCCGAACGCCAAGGGCGCCGTGGTCGGCTGGCACGGCCGCCACACGAGGGGGCACCTGTACCGCTCGATCCTCGAGGGAGTCGCGCTGGAGCTGCGGCTGCACCTGGAGAACCTCGAACGGACGACGGGCCGGCCGGTCGAGACCATCCGGGCGGTGGGCGGCGGTGCCCGCAGTGACCTGTGGATGCGCATCGTCACCGGGGTCACCCAGCGGCCCGCCGTGGTGTGCTCGGCGGGTGAGATGAGTGCGGCCGGCGCCGGCGTCCTCGCCCACGCGTGGCTCGCGGGTCGTCCCGGCGAGGTGACCTCGGCGCCCCCGCCCGGGCACGAGGTCGTGCCGGACCCGTCGGTGGCCGATGTCTACGCGCAACTGTTCGAGGTCTACCGGGGGCTCTACCCGAGCCTGAAGGACACCTTCGCCTCGCTTGCCGCGCTCTGACCTCTTCGGCGGCGTGCCCCGCGTGGTGGTGCAGAGGTCAGCCGGTGACCGGGTCGGCGGGAAGCGCGACCGTCGTCGTGCTCGCTGCGCCCTCGCACAGGCCGAGGAAGGCGCCGAGCGCGATGAGCTCGGCGGGTGAGCGCGGGGCGAAGTCGGTCAGCGCGACCGAACGGACGAGGTATGCCGCCCACTTGCCGCGCGAGACCGCGACGTTGAGGCGGTGCCGGTCCAGGAGGAACCCGATCCCGCGAGAGACGTCGGCGTGGGCCGAGGCGGCCATCGAGACGATGACCACGGGTGCCTCGCGGCCCTGGAACCGGTCCACGGTCCCGACCGGGACGTCGACCAGGCCGGCCTCGTCGAGCACCACGCGGAGCAGCCCCACCTGGGCGTTGTAGGGCGTGATGACGCAGATGTCGCCCTGGGCCAGGGGGCGGCCCGGCCGGCGCGCCGACTCCTCGTCGGGGGCGGTCCAGGTACGACCGAGCAGGCCTCGAGCCAGGTCGAGGACGACCTGGGCCTCCTCGGGTGACCACGTCGCGTTGTCGTGATGGTCGACCTCGCGGACGTGCAGCCCGGGCTCGACCCCTGCGAGCGAGCGCGCCGCGGTGACCGACTCCTCGGAGAAGAGCCGGCCGGCGTAGGCCAGCCGGGAGACCGGCTCGGTCAGCGCCGGGTGCATCCGCCACGTCGTCTCGAGGAAGTAGCCGTGGCTCGCGGGCAGGACGGGCTCCCCGCCGATGAGCCAGCCCAGCGCCGAGTCGTCGACCGGGTCGGGGTGTGAGCCCTGCGACACCTGGGGCAGCTGCTGGGGGTCGCCGAGGAGGAGCAGCCGGTCGGCGGCGAGGGAGACGGCGAGCGTCTTGGCGAGGGAGAACTGCCCGGCCTCGTCGATGACGAGCAGGTCGAGCTGGCCCCGCGTGACGCGGCCCTCGTGACACAGGTCCCAGGCGGTCCCGCCGATGACATAGCCGCCCTGCTGCCGGGCGGCGAACGACGCCAGCGCGTCGGGGGAACCCAGGTCGGTCCACGCGGGCGCGTTCGTGTCGTGGGCGGCCTTGCCCACCTGCCCCGCGGGCACGCCCGCCGCGACGGCGGCGGTGAGGACGTTCTCGACCGCGGCATGCGACTGGGCGCACACCCCGACCTTCCAGCCGGCACGAACCAGGCGGGCGACCACCCGGGCACCGATGTAGGTCTTGCCGGTCCCCGGTGGCCCCTGCACCGCCAGGGCCGAGGAGTCGAGGTCGAGAACGGCAGCAGTGATGGCGTCGACGAACCGGTCGGGACCGGAACCGACCGTGGGCAGGGCGCCCCCCGAACGCAGCCGGGGCGACCGGCGCAGCAGCAGGTCCATCGCCGCCTGCTCGGGCAGCGCAGGGAGGCCGTCGAGGACCAGCTGGGCGAGCTCGGCGAGGGCGCCGTCGATCTTGGTGGTCCGGACGACGCCGCTGGGTACGAGGGCGACCGGTGCGGCGCCGTGGGCGTCGCCGTCCTTGGGCTGGAGCTCCTCGACCGTGAGGATCTGGTGGCTGCGGCCGTTGGGGGCGAGCATCTCCTCAGCCGCAAGGACCTTGATCCCCGACGACGATCTCGCGTGCAGGTGGCCCGGCTGGGTCTGGACGCCCAGCGGGGGCGGGTCGCCGTAGACGGCGGAGACCTCGACGCCGGGACCCAGGGGCGCCCCGCCCATCGGCTCGCCCCCGAGACGGAGTGTGCGCCGGGGCCGCTGGCGCGGCGTGTCCCGATGCCAGTCGCCGACCTGGTCGCACCGCGTCACCACGAAGACCCCGGCCTCGGACACCCACTCGTCGACCGGCGAGCGAAGCCGGTCGAAGTGCCTCCACCAGAACGGCTTGTCCTCGCGCGCGTGGTACTGGACCGACGCGGCCACCATGGCGACAGCCTGCTGCTCGGCGGTGCGCTCGTGCGGCTTGACCCCGGCGATCCGCGAGCGCAGGGCGTCCTCGAGGACGAGCAGCGCCCGCCGCCGCTCGGGGACGTCCGGGGCGGGTCGCGACAGTGCGACGGGCCCGGGGTGGGGCTGGTCGCCGACCTCGGTGGACACCCGGGCGCGTAGCCAGTCGCGCAGCTTCAGCGTCGAGACGCAGTCGTCCTCGTTGTAGTCGGCGATCTCGTCGAGCAGCCGCGTGGCCGTGGCGTCGTCGCCGTCCAGCCGGGCGTCGATGACCTCGTGGTAGACGACGATCGACTCGTCGGCCCTGGTGACCGCGCCCACCCGACCGGCCATGTAGAGCGGCTCGAGCTTCTTGATGCTGTAGGACCGTTGCGAGACACGGACGCTCGCCCGCACCACGGCATACAGGTCGACGAAGACCCCGTCGCGCAGGAACTGGTCGATGTCGTCCTCGCACACGCCGTGGCGGGCGGCGAGGCGCAGCAGCGCGGCCGTCTCGTAGGCCGCGTAGTGGTAGACGTGCAGGTCGGGCCAGCGCTCCAGCCGAGCGGTGAGGTAGCCGACGAAGTCCTCGAGGGCCTGCCGCTCCGCCTCGCGGTCGTGTGCCCAGAACGCCCGGAACCTCGGCCGCTCGCCTCCGTCGATGTCGACACCGTCGACCTCGACGAGTCCGAAGAGGTACTCCAGACCCCACACCCCCGACCCCGGCTCGGACCACAACGGGTCGCCCTCGAAGTCGAAGAAGACGTCCCCCTCGCTCGGTTCGGGTAGCCGGCGCAGGACCTCGGGGGAGTGGACCTCGAAGGCCACCGCCCCCGCGGGGTCTCGCTCCTGGACGAGCTGGAGACGGGCCTGGGCCCGGATCCGGCGCAGGGTCGAGTCGCGGACGTCGGGCACCGGGCCCTCGCAGGCGGCGAGGGCCTCGATGGTGGCCACCCCTGCCTCGTTGAGCCGGCGGCGGGTGGGCATCCGCACCCCGGCGACGAGCAGGACGTCGCGCGCCGCCTCGATCTCGGCCTCGCACACCTCGCACCGACCGCACGCCAGCCAGCGGGCGTCGCCCCACACGGCCGGCCCGTCGTCGGCGCGGTGCTCGGACAGCACGGTGTCGAGCCGGGACCGGCGGGCGCGGTAGGCGGGGACGATGTCGGCGAGCGGGTGCTCGGACACCGCGCCCGAGCCGAGGACGAGGCGCGCGGTCGGAGCGGTCGCCACACCCGCTGCGGTGAGGGCCGCGGCATACGCGGCGATCTGGAGCAGGGCGGGCACCGAGTCGCTGCGGGCGAGCTTGGTGTCGGTGACGAGCCAGCCGTCAGCGGTCCGCTCGAGGAAGTCCGCGTGCCCGACGAAGCCGCCGTCGAAGAAGGTCGCCTGGTAGACGACCTCGGCGTCGGAGCGCAGCGTCGCGAGGGTCTGCGCCGCTGCCTCGGTCAGGCTCGCAACGTCGTAGGCCGGGCGCGGGAACTGGACGACCCGGCCCGGGTGCTCGCGGGCCAGACGACGCAGCTCGCGCTGCTCGTGGGCGTTCCCGAGCTCGATGACCCGCCGGGCCATCGCGTCGGTCTGGACCGCGACCGGCACGGCTCTGCCGAGCACGACATCGAGCGCACGGACGAGCTGGAACTCGCACAGCGAGGCGAGCCGCAGGTCGCTGGGGCTGATGACGAGCCGCGCCGCAGCCGGGTCCCCGCTTCCGGAGGCGGGCTGGAGGAGGAACACCCCATCAACCTAACGACCGGTTCGGACAGCGACGGGACCCCTCTCTCTCCGGCTCGCCACACCGCCGATACAGTTCACCCGTCAACCACCTCGCGTCCGATCGGAGAGTGGCCATGAAGGCGGAGTCGGTCATGCTCCGCATCGACCGTGTCGCCGGTGGCCGGAAGGCCGCCCTGCGCATCCCCGACGAGGTGCGCACCGAGCCGGCGACGAGGCGGGCCCTGCTCGTCGTCAGCGGGTGTCTCGTCGGCGAGCTCGTCATCGCGGCCGCGGCGGTGGCGTTCGCCGTTGCCATCACCGACACCGGCGGCTCGGTCCCGGGGATCGTCTGGTACCGACTCGTCGTCATCCTCGGCCTGACCTCGACGCTCTTCTACTTCGTCTGGCGGGCCTGGCTCGGCTGGGTGTGGGCGTACACGCGACTGCGGTTGTTCAGCATCGTCTTCCCCGTCATCGCTCTGGGGACATCCGCGATCCCGGGCCTGTACCCGCCCTGGATGATCGTCGAGCAGGTCCTGTTCAGCCTCGTCCTCGTCGCCGTCGCCGTTGTCCTCTGGCGTCCGCAGGTCCGAGCCGCGTATGCCGTGGCCCCGACCGCGACGCCGACCGGTGGAACCTCCGTCGAGTAGGTCACACCCTGGGGTCGTGGCGGCACCGGCGGGCGTAGCGTTCGAGCGTGAGGACCAAGGCGCCGGACCGCGCCACGCCGACTCTCGCTGTCGTCGTCGCGGCCGCCGTGGCCGTCCTGGTCGGTGCCTGTTCGACCGGGTCCGGGGGCGCAGCCGGTCCGGGCACCACATCGGCCGACAGCGGCTCCGGTGGCGTCGTCGCGCAGTCGGTGGCGCGGGCCCCGGACGGTCCCACGTGGAGCAGCGGCGGCATCGGGTTCACCCTGCCCCAGGGGTGGAGCGTCGTCTCGGGCGCGGCCCTGGCCGACGACCCGGCGGCTCTCGACGGGGTCAGTGCGGTCAGTGCGCTCCTCGGCCTGGAGAGTGACCGCTTCGCCGCGTCGCTGAGCGGCTACGAGCAGATCGGCTTCGGGCCGGACGCGGGCCTGCTCTTCGTCACCTCGACACCGCAGGCCGACCAGGACGCGACGACCGAGGAGAGCGTGCGCACCTACCTCTCCGCCGTCTGCAGCCGGCAGCCCCGGATGTGCGAGGAGCTCGTCAGCTTCGACGTGCGAGGGACGACCCAGGGCGACGCCGTCGTCTATGTGACCCGGGGCGCGACGGGGTACCTGTCCGCCAGCGTGCTGGTCCCGTACGTCGCCCGCGCCGGGTCTGCAGCCGCGACCCCGCAGGGGCGTCGGGTGAGCATCGAGTCCTCGAGCGCGGCCACCCTGCAGTCGTGTGTCGACGCCCTCGTCGCCACGATCGCTCAGGGCTGACCGGCCGGGCGGCACACCGGGCGAGCCCGGAACCGCCCGTGTGACATTTCGCCAAGTCGGCGGAGCGGCGGATGACGACGCCGTCCGAGGTCCTACGATGGTTGAACGCGCATCTGCATGCCCCGGCGATGTTTGCGGATCGAGGAGGACGTCATCACCAGCAGAGGCTCCAGCGCCGCCGCCTCGACCACGTCGGTGACACCCGTGCGAGACGTGACGGGCGCATCGGTGGTCGATGCCACGTCCGCTGCGGGACAGGGGCCGTGGTCGACGTCGCTCCGTCGCTGGGTCAGCGGGCACCTCAAGCTCATCAGCGTGGTCCTCCCGTTGACGTTCTTCGTCCTTCTCGAGCTGGTCCGCTATGACGTCAACGGCGGCGCGGAGCCCCCGCACGGGACGCATCGGCTCATCTTTCTCGGGGTGACCATCGCCGCCATCGTCGCCTTCGCCCTGGCCATGTTCCGCCTCATCGAGCGGGCCGAGCACGCCCTGGTGCTGCAGAACCGGGATCTTGCGGCGACGAACGACGCGGCGGGGGCCATCCATGCGGAGATGACGGTCGAGGGCATCGTCGGCGTCGCCCTGGACACCATCTTCGCGACGAGCTCGGCGAGCCAGGCCTCGGTCGTCGTCTACGGCCGCGACGCCGGAGGGACCGAGGAGGGCGCGGCCAGTCGCACGACGAGGACCCGCGGGGCAGCCGGGCCGGGTGCGCCCGAGGGTCCCGCTCGGCCCGCCGACCCGACCCTCGATATGCCGCTCGTGGCGGGGAACATCCCCGTCGGTCGGCTCGAGGTGTGGTTCCCCACCGTGGACCGGGCCGGTGGTCCCGGCCAGCTGGGGACGATCCGCAGCATCGGCCACCACCTGGGGACCGCGATCCAGATCGCCGAGCTCTTCGCCGACCTCAACCGGCGCAAGAACGAGGGGCACGCCTTCTACGACATCCTCCTGCAGATCTCGCATCACGCCCCGTCGGTCGACATCCTCGGGTCGGTCGTCCGACACGCCCGGGACCGGCTGGCGAGCGATGCCGTCGTCCTCACCCTCACCGACGAGGCGGCCCGAGCCGTCCAGTTCGGCGGCGGCCAGGAGGACGCCCTGGTCAGCCCGGCCGACGCGGCTCGCTTCGAGGCCGGTCTCGATGGCGTCGACCCGGAGGGTGTGCCTTGGGCCGACCAGGTCGTGGCGCGGGTCAACGGGCCGATGGCCGACCTCGGTGGGCTGTGGGTCGCGCGGCGGGCGGGAGACCCCTACACCGACCGCGACGAGGGTTTCCTCGCGACGCTCGCGGGGTTCGCGGCCATCGCCATCACGAGCGCCCAGCTGCGCGAGAACGGGCGGCACCAGGCCATCCTCGACGAGCGCGAGCGCATCGCCCGGGAGATGCACGACAGCCTGGCCCAGGTGCTCGGCTCGGTCCACCTGCGGCTGCGGGTCCTCGAGGGGGTGCCGAGCGTCGAGGCCGACGAGGGGCTGGCTCGCGAGGTGAGCGACCTCGCCGCCACGTGCCACGAGGCATACCTCGACGTCCGCGAGGCGATCCTCGGGCTGCGCGACGCGAGCAAGGCCGGCCACGGCCTCGAGGAGATCCTGCAGACCTACCTGGCGAAGTACAGCAGGCAGAGCGGCATCACGGCCCTGCTCGACAACCGGCTCGACCGGCGGCTCACCCTCTCGCCCCCGTGCGAGGTCCACATCATCCGGGTCGTCCAGGAGGCACTGACCAACGCGCGCAAGCACTCCGGGGCGACGCAGGTCGTCGTCCGGATCACCGAGGACGGGGCCGAGACGACCTTCGTCGTCGAGGACGACGGCCACGGGTTCGACCAGGCCGCCCAGCGCGGCGAGGGCTACGGCCTGTTCACGATGCGCGACCGGATGGCGCTGTTGCACGGTAGCCTCGCCGTCGACTCCGTCCCGGGGCGCGGCACCCGCGTCATCGCCAGCGTCCCCGAACGGTCCCGCCCCTGCCCCGTGATCATCAGGTGACCCGTATGCCGTCGGACAGCCAGCCGCTGCGCATCCTCCTCGTCGACGACCAGCCGCTCTTCCGGGGGGCCATCGCCGCCCTCATCGAGCGGCAGCCCGGGATGGTCGTCGTCGGCGAGGCCGAGAACGGCCTCGAGGGGGTCGAGAAGGCGTTGAGCCTGCGTCCGGACCTCATCGTCATGGACGTCGAGATGCCGGTGATGGGCGGGATCGAGGCGGTCCGGCTCATCCGCGGCCAGCTCCTCGACACCAAGATCATCATGCTCACCGTCTCCGAGGACGACGAGCACGTCTTCGACGCCATCCGGCACGGCGCCCACGGGTACCTCCTCAAGGACCTGCGCCCGGACCAGTTCTACGACATGATCCGGGCGGTGGCACGCAACGAGACGCCCATCGCCCCCGCGGTCGCCGGGCGGCTGCTCGCCGAGATCCAGTCCGGGGCGGTGACCCGGACGTCCACGTCGGCCGCCTCCGAGGCACCGTCGATCACCCGCCGCGAGCTGGAGATCCTCCGGCTGGTCGCCGAGGGGCTGAGCAACCGCGAGATCGGCCGGAAGCTGTCCATCACCGAGGGCACGGTGAAGAACCACGTCCACAACGCCCTCGAGAAGCTGCACATGGACAACCGGATCCAGGCCGCGGCATACATCGTCCGCCAGGGCCTGGGCCGCCCCTCCGGCGGGGACTGACCCACCGGCCCGCGTCGGTCGGAGCCTGGCGTTCGGGGCATCGACGGGAGTACCCAGCGATAGAGGGGCGGCCGCACAGGTTGTGCCGACCCGGGGATGGTTGTCCGGCCCTCGCGGTCGCTAGCGTCGATACCGACAGCCACCTCGTCGGAAGGATCCCCGTGGTCCGCGGCGCCGCGCAGCGATCGGTCGTGATCATCCATGAGCACGGCCTGCTCGGCGAGGGCCTGGCACAGTACCTCCTGACGACGGGCGGGCTGCGGGCCCGGGCCGTCTCGGCCACCGACGCCCGCGCCGTCAAGCGGGCCCTCGCCGCCCGCCCGGCCGTCGTCGTCTACGAGTCCAACGGTCCAGGACGGTCCTACGACCTGGGCGCCCTGTGCCCCGGGGCGGTACTCATCGACGTGAGCGCCGTCTTCTCCGCCGGGCTCGCGGCCTCGCCGGGCGACCTGCTCGCCCGGATCGTCGAGGCCCTTCACCGGTCGAGCGCCCGGCCCGCCTAGTCCCGGGGTCCGTTCGGGGCGGGGGTGCCCCGTCTGGACACCCTGTATCTCATCTCTACCCTGCGGCGGATGGTCTGCTCGGCCCGCCCTCGACAGGATCGGTGACGAGGTCAACCCCCTCGATACGAATCGCGCCGCCCTGCGTGCACGGGGACGGTGCGGAAGGACGAGCGACATGAGCAGAGGCCGAGGAACCGCGTCGATGTCGGACCGCACCCTGAGCTGGCTGCTCCGCGGTGCGGTCCTCACGCTCGTCGCGGGGCTGGTGGCGTTCGGGGTCTTCTACTACGCCGACCAGCACGTCGCCGCGCCCCCCACCCTCATCGACCAGCAGGTCACCGCCGCGGAGAACGCCGTGCGCAAGGCGCCCTCGAACCTTGACGCCCGCCTCCAGCTCGCCGCCGTCTACCAGGCGGACCACCGCTACGACGACGCACTGACCCAGTACAAGGAGATCCTCGGGGCCGACAAGGGCAACCGGCTCGCCCTCATCGGGCGCGGCTACGTCTACCTCCAGACCGGCGACCTGGACAAGGCCAAGGCGGACTACGCGGGGATCACGAGCGCCTCCGCCAAGGGCGAGTTCGCGGGCGCCGACCCGCAGCTCCAGGAGGCCCACTACTACCTCGGTGTCATCGCCGTCATGGAGAAGAAGCCGAAGGACGCCCTCGCCGAGCTCGACGCGGCCCTCAAGATCGAGGCCACCGACTCCGATGCCCTCTACCAGGTGGGCCTCGCGGAGCTCCAGCTCGGCCAGCCCAAGCTCGCCGTCGAGGCGTTCGCCAAGGCCCTGTCCTTCGTCCCGACCGGCTGGTGCGAGCCCTACACGCAGATGGCCGCGGCCTACACGTCGTTGGGCAGCCCGGAGGAGGCGTCGTTCGCGACGGCGATGGCCACGTGGTGCCGGAACCGGCCGGCCGAGGCGAAGAAGCAGCTTCAGGCGCTGACCAGTGGCCCGGCCGGAGTCGACGCCATGCTCGGCCTGGGCATGATCGCCCAGACCGACGGGGACAACGAGGGCGCGATCAGCTGGTACGAGAAGGTCCTCACGGTTGACCGCACGAACGTCTCCGCGATGTCCGCGCTGTCCGCCCTCGGCGTGGGGCCGACCAGTACACCGAAGAGCGGCAGCCCCACGAGCACCTCGACGACGCAAGGACACAAGTGAGATGAGCACCCTCGACACGCTGTCCACCCAGCCGACCGACGCCCCCGAGGAGCTCGACACGTCCGGTGCGGCCGGCGCCGGCGGCGCGGTCGTGCCCGCTGGGCCCGACGACAAGAAGCGCCGCCGCAGGATCATCGCGTTCATCCTCGTGCTCGCCCTCATCCTCGCGCTGGCGGCGATCGGCGCCTGGTACCTCCTCAACCGGAAGCCGCTCACCGAGCTCCCCGGCCTGCAGACCACGAAGGTCCCGCACTACGAGCGCAGCATCTACGGCGTGACGACCCCGCTCGGCGTGGCCGTCACGCCGGACGGCGCCCGGATCTACGTGACCGAGCAGGGCCTGGACCCCAAGGTCACCGTCTTCGACAAGGACGGCAAGAAGACCGGCGCACTGACGATGCCGAAGACGACCGAGGCCGAGGGCATGCACCAGCCGGTCTACGTGGCCATCAACCCCACGAATCTCGATGTCTACGTCAGCGACCGGCTCACGTCGTCGATCTACATCTTCAACGGCTCCGGGACCTACCTGCGCACCTTCGCCCCGTCGGGCGATGTCGGGAAGTGGGCACCACTCGCCCTGTTCTTCGCTCCGGATGGGACGTTGTATGTCAGCGATGTCCGCGGCAACAACGCGACGGCGCACCGGATCGACGTGTTCGGCCCGGACGGCGCCCTGCAGCGCACCCTCGGCAAGCCCGGCGAGCTCAACTACCCCAACGGTGTCTGGGCGGATGCACAGGGCAACGCCTGGGTGAGCGACAGCAACAACGGCCGCGTCGTCACCTTCGACAAGACCGGCGCGATCGTCGCAGAGGTCTCCCGGGGCCTGGGTGACGGCGACCTCGGTATGCCGCGCGGCATCGCTCAGGACGACTCCAGCCGGCTCTTCGTCGTCGACACGACCGATCACATGGTCCGCGTCTACACGGTCGGCGACAAGGCTGCCGAGGCGCCCACCTATGTGGGTTCCATCGGCGGCGAGGGCCGAGCCGACGCGACGTTCGAGTATCCGAACGGACTGGCCGTCGACAAGCGTGCGCACATCTATGTCACCGACCGAGAGAACAACCGAGTTCAGGTGTGGGGCTACTGAGTGGGCGCGACAGCGGTGGTCGGCGGCGGCGGCAAACCGGCGGTCAGCCGGATCGATCATTGCGCAACAACAAGTGGAACAACCGAATACAGAAAAGGAGGTAAGGCAGTGAAGAGACTTCTCGCCCTCGTGGCTGGGAGCGCCGTGGCATTCTTCATGGGTATCGCACCGGCGTCGGCGGACAACGGCCCGCACGTGAGCCTCGCGGTAACGCAGGCCACCACGGGCGTCGTCATCGCACAGGCTGGAGCCGGCAAGTGCGCCGGCTGTCACCGGGCCCACACGGCACAGGCGAGCTACCTGCTCGTGCAGGAACAGCCCGCCCTGTGCTACACGTGTCACGACGGGACCGCCGCATCGACCGACGTCAAGGACGGCATCGACGTGGCCAATGGAGGCGCACTCCGTGGAGGCGGTTTCGACACGGCCATGATCGGAAGCGGCCTGGCTACCAAGGACGCCCTCACCCTCTCGCCTTACGGGTGGTCGGCATCCAACCAGCAGATCCCGGTCGTCCCAGCGGCAGCGACGACGTCCAAGCACGCCATCAATGTCGCCGGGACCATGTGGGGCAACGGAGCCATCGACTCCGGTGCCGGCACGGCCGTCACTCTCGAGTGCGGCTCCTGCCACGACCCGCACGGCAACGGCAACTACCGCATCCTGCGGCCGGTGCCGAACGACTCGGGTGCCGCAACCAGCGTCACGGTTCCTGACGCCACCACCAAGGTGTACACGACGACGAACTACTGGCTCGCCGGGGACTCCAACGTCCCGATCGACGCCGTCAACGGCACCGCCTTCACGGGCACCGCTGACGCGACGGCCGACGGCTACATCCAGAACGTCGCCGCCTGGTGCACCACCTGTCACACCCGGTACCTAGCTGGACACGGCTCGTACAAGACGCCGAAAACCGACGGCGCGGCGACGACCGACTCCATCTTCACGTACCAGCACCGTTCGGACGCCAACTACAAGGCCGGTGCGGCGAACTGCATCACCTGCCACGTGGCGCACGGCTCGAACGCGAGCATGACGGGGAGCGCGGCCAAGGTCGCCTTCCCCGGCAGCACCACCCCGTCGGCCGACAGCCGCCTGCTGCGCGTCGACAACCGTGGCACATGCCTCATGTGCCACAACGTGTGACCCTTCGCATCCGCGAGGGGTCGTGGACTTCGGGTGGCCCGGCCCGGCCGGACCACCCGAAGTCCCCACCTTCCCGCCACGACCCGACCAGGACGAGACCGTGATCCGCGAGCGCCAGGCCCCCGTCGGTCGCCGGCGCTCTCGCGCGTTCGACGCGGGCCGGGCCGTCGTCCTCGCCCTGCCCGTGGCGCTCGCCCTCCTCGGCGTCGGCCAGGCCCAGGCGGAGGCGACGTCGGGCGCCGCCCAGCCGGTCGTCGTCTCGTCCGTCACGCCCGACCCGACCCCGGCCGGCGCGACGACGCCCACCTCGGTGGTCTCCGGGCCTGCGGCCGCGCCCACGTCGACCCCGGCCCCGACGCAGACCCCGACGTCGACCTCGACCTCGACCTCGCCCCTCGGCGACCACCGACCCGAGCCCGTCGACGACCACCGACCCGAGCCCGAGCACCACCACGGTCCCCGCGCCGACGGCGTCGCCCACCCCCACCTCGACGAGTGACCCGGGGCCGGCGCCGACGGCCTCGGCCACCGGCTTCCCCAGCCCGACCCCGCTGCCGCTGCCCGCTCAGCCGATGCCGTCGCCGACCACCCCGAGTGCCCCGAACGAGCTGACCGGCGGCCCCGTCGTCCTCGCCACCCTGACCGGGCAGCCGCCCGTGGCGACCTACCTGGCCCCGGGCGACCCGGTCACCGACGCGGCTCCCTTCGACACGATTCGGGTCCGCTTCGCCGTCACCAACACCGGAGCCACCGACCTTGCGCTCGCTCCCGACCTACAGTTCCGTCAGGACGGGATCGCGGGCTACCGGCCCGTTCCGGACACCGCGACGGTGGGTGTCCCACTCCACCTCGGCACCGAGTGGGTCGCCGCGGCGGACGGAGGCACGGTCGTGGCGCCCGCCGAGGCGGACATCGGCTCAACCGACCTGCGCTCCTGTCCGGGCGACGCCGCAGGGACGGCCCCGGGCTACCACGCGCAGGAGGGCGCCCCGCGGACGTCGGTCACCATTCCTGCCGGGTCATGCACCGAGATCGAGTTCACCGTGGGGCTGTCCATCGACGTGGCCTTCCGCACCGGATACGATCTCCGGCTCACCGACGGAGGGTCCCCGCTCACCGGCGCACCCACCGGCCGGCTCGAGGTCGGTGCCGCCCCCGGCCTGCGACTGTCGGCCGGGCAGCGTCAGGGCACTCCGGTGCGCGACGACACGACGGCTCCGCCCCAGCCCGCCTACCCCCTCCAGCCGGGGACCGGCGCGTTCCTCGGTCTCGTCGACGTCCCGGTCTCCCGGCCGCTCGTCACGACCGCCGCCGCCGGTCCCTCCGGCATCCACGGTCCGTATGCCGCGGCATCGGACGAGTGCGCCTCGTGCCACAGCGGGCACTCGGCGGCCGGCCCGAACCTCCTCGTCGCGAGCGGCCCGACCGCGACGCTCTGTCTCACCTGCCACGACGGGCTCGGCGCGACGACGGACGTCAAGACCCAGTACGCGCTGGCCCGGCCCACCAACAACGACGCCACCCGCTCGTACTACTCCCACGACGCGCTCCAGGTGAGCTCGCACACGCTCGCCGACATGGACGAGATGGCCGGAACCCTCAACCGGCACAGCGACTGCGCCGACTGCCACAACGCCCACCAGGCCCAGCCCGGCCCGGACAGCGCCCAGCTGCAGGACGCCGTCGACCCGACCCTCGCCACCGGGTGGAGCGCGTCGGGTCGGTTGACCGGGGTGACCGGCGTGTCCGTGACGAACGGCCCGGCCGGGACCGCGCCCACGTACACCTTCCTCAACGGCACGGTCACCCAGGTCACCCACGAGTACCAGCTGTGCTTCACCTGTCACTCCGGCTACACCCAGCTGCCCTCGAAGATCGCCGGGAAGCCGTCGACGGACGAGCTCGACAAGGCCGTCGAGCTCAACCCGAACAACCCGTCGTTCCACCCTGTGGAGGCGCCCGGGACGAACCGGAGCGCCGCGATGCAGGCGAGCCTGGACGGTACCTCGCCGTACAAGCTGTGGAACTTCAGTGTCGGCGGGACGGTCCGGTGCCTCAACTGCCACGCGAGCAGCTCGACACCGGACACCGCGACGGACCCCGGCGCCGACCTCTCCCCGCACACCTCGGCGAACCGCGGCATCCTCATCCGCGGCTACCGGGACCGCGTGCTGACGTCGACGAACGCGCTCTACAACTCCGGTGACTTCGCCCTGTGCTACGTCTGCCATGCGGAGGCGCCGTTCTCCAACGCGTCCGGGGGCTCCGCGGCCACGAACTTCCCGCTGCACGGGATGCACCTCACCGACATCCGGGACAAGGGCACCGGCGGAACCGACATCGACACCGCCGGAGCAGGCCAGGGCAACGCCGTCTGCGCGGAGTGCCACTTCCGGATCCACTCCACCGCGGACCCGGTCGGCACGCAGCAGATCGACGGGACCCGGTTGGTCAGCTTCGCCCCGAACGTTCAGCCGGAGACGCCCGGCGGCACGCTGAGCTGGAGCCGGACGGGCGCCGGAGGCTCGTGCACCCTCACCTGCCACGGCTACACGCACCACAGCCTCGGCTACGTCGACTGAGCCGAGCCAGCCGTCGTGCCACCGCGCCCCATCTCCCCCTGTGCCCGGCCACGGCATACCTCGGGGTATGCCGTCCCAGGACTGGGCATGGCCCCCCCTGGACCGTGTCTCTATCCGATATGTGCCTCCCGGCGGATGGTGGGTCAAATCGCTCAAAAGGACACTAGACGCAGCACCCGAACCCCCTGCCCGGTGGGCCGATCCGGCCCGGGGCAGGGACCCGACAAGGAGTGAGGACCCCATGGGCCAGCGGCAAGGATCCGGCGGCGGACAGGCCGCCACGATGGAGCGTCGGCACGAGCTCCTCAGCCGCCTCGGGCTCGGCGACGACGCCGGCGACCAGGACATCGAGGGGGCGTACCGCGAGGTCCTCGACTTCCTCGACGGCGCCCCGTCCGACCTGTCGGCGTGGGCGGCCGCCCGCCGCGACGACGTGGACCGGGCGTTCGCGCTCCTCTGCGGCCCCGACGAGGCCTTCGCCGATGACGAGGCCGTCGAGGAGGACCCGCAACCGGCGCCGCGTCCGCGGCCGGCCCGCCCGGCGCAGGCCGCGGCCGTCGAGACCCCGGGGCGCCAGCGCCGGGGGGCCCTCGTGTGGCTCGTCTCCGCCGTGGCGGTCGTCGCCGTCGTCTTCGGGGTCTACCAGATGGGCCAGGGATCCTCCGTCCCCGGAATCTCCGGCACACCGACCTCGACGGCCACGTCAGCCGGGATCGACCAGGCCCAGGTGGCGGCCCTCATGCAGAAGATCAGCGCCGACCCCAAGGACGTCACGTCCCTCCAGGCGCTGGGCGACCAGTACTTCCAGGCCGGTGACTACGAGACGGCGGTGAGCTGGGAGACCAAGGTCCTGGCCATCGACCCGAAGAACCAGACCGCCCTCCTGGCGATCGGTGCGGCGCAGTTCAACCTCGGCAACGCCGATGCGGCCGAGAAGCAGTGGCTCGTGGCCGAGAAGCTCTACCCGAACAACGCGGAGGTCCACTACGACCTGGGCTTCCTCTACATGAGCAAGAGCCCCTCGGACACGGTCAAGATGCGGGCCCAGTGGCAGAAGGTCATCGACATCGACCCCAAGAGCGACCTGGCCAAGACGGTCTCCACCCACCTGTCCCAGGCATCGGCGTCCCCCACGGCATCGAGCAAGTGACCTGATTCGATGACCAACGTCAGCCTCGCCGTCGCGTTCGTCGCGGGAGTCGTCTCGTTCGCGTCGCCGTGCTGCCTACCGCTCGTCCCCGCGTACGTGACGTACATGGTCGGGACGACCCCGGCGGGCGCCGCCTCGGCGAGGCGGGTGGCCCTGAAGCAGGCGGTCGCCTTCGTCCTCGGGTTCACGGTCGTCTTCGTGGCGCTGTGGGCGTCGGTGGGGCTGGTGGGCTACCTGCTGCGGGACTACGTCGGCGTCCTGCGCCAGGTCGGCGGCGCGGCCCTCATCGTCATGGGGCTGCACGTTGCCGGGCTCGTCAACATCCCCGCGCTGCTCCGGCAGGCCACCGTGCCCGCCGACCGCGTCATGGGTACCCGGCGGACCGCCGACGGCACCGTGCTCGTCCAGGACCCGAAGCTCGCCCGGTCGGCCCTGTTCGGCGTCGTCTTCGCCGCCGGATGGACCCCGTGTGTCGGGCCCATCCTCGGCGGGATCATCGGCCTCGCCTCGCTGCGCGACAGCGTCGGCCAGGGAGCGGTCCTCCTCGTCGTCTACGCCCTCGGCATGGGGCTGCCGTTCGTCCTCGTCGCGGTCGGTGCCACGGCCGTCAGCCGTCGCCTCGAGTGGTTCCGCCGCCACGAGGCGGCGGTGTCGCTCGTCACCGGCGCCACCCTCATGGTCGTCGGCTTCCTCATGATCACCAACCTGCTCGTCAAGCTCCCCGCCGTCCTGCCCAGCGTCGGCATCTGAGAGAGAGACCACCATGAGCCAAGACCTCCACACCCGCCCGGCGGGCGCCCCCACCGAGGGCCTGGACGCCCTCGACGACGCCGGCGGCTACGGCGGCAGCGGCGGCATCGGCCTCGGGGACATCTTCGACCGGATCTGGCGGTTCTTCATCTCGATGAAGACCGGGCTGTGGCTCATCCTCGTCATCGGGCTGCTCACCCTCGCCGGGACCCTCCTCGAGCAGGTGCCCCAGGGGATCCACGCCGACCCCGCGGCATACGACCAGTGGGTCCAGGGGGTCAGCGGCAAGTACGGCGGCTGGACATCGGTCATCCGGGCGCTCGGCCTGTTCGCCGTCTTCTCCTCGTGGTGGTTCAAGGGCCTCATCGTGCTGCTCGTGACGAGCATCCTCGCCTGCTCGGTCAACCGGGCGCCCAAGCTGTGGAAGGTCGCCACCCACCCCCGGCCGAGCATGGGCGACACCTTCTTCGCCCACGCGCCGCTGCACGAGGACGTCGTGGTCGCCGAGGACCCCGAGGCCGCGCTGCGTGATGTGACCAAGGTCCTGCACCGGCACCGGTTCCGGGTCATCGACCAGCCCGAGGACGTGGGCCACAACCTGTATGCCGACCGCTACCGGTGGGGCCCGTTCGGCACCGTCATCGCGCACGTCAGCTTCGTCGTCATCATGCTGGGCTTCTTCCTCAGCGCGACGACCGGCTTCAGGGACCAGAGCTTCGTCGCACCAGTGGGCCAGACCGTCGACGTCGGTCATGGGACCGGGCTGTCGATCCATGCCAAGTCGTTCACCGAGACCGACTACCCCAACGGGATGCCGAAGGACTACGCCGCCGACCTCGTCCTCTACAAGAACGGCACCCAGGTCCAGCGCCAGGTCATCCGGGTCAACCACCCGATGACGTGGGACGGCGTCTCGGTCTACCAGTCGTCGTTCGGCATCGCCGCGTCGATGGTCGTCGCCGACGCGGCCGGCGCCGAGCTCGTCAACACCTCGCCCGCCCTCTTCGAGTCCGGAGACAACCAGCACATCTTCGGGTCCTTCACCGTCCCGGGCAAGAACCTCACCGTCTTCGTCGTCGAGGCCGCCTCGGGCCAGGTCGACCCGAACATCAAGGCCGGCCAGGTCCAGCTCGAGATCCACCAGGCCGGCGTGCAGACCCCGGTCGCCGTCCAGGTCATCTCGCAGGGGAAGCCCGAGACGATCGACGGCCTGACCTACACCTTCGAGCGCAACCGGCAGTTCACCGGTCTCATCGTGGCCCGCGACCCGGGGGTCCCGTTCGTCTGGGTCGGGTCGGCACTGTTCGTCCTCGGCCTGATCCTCGTCTTCTTCTTCCCGCACCGCCGGATCTGGGTGCGGGCCACCGAGACCGACGGCGGCACCGAGATCCGCTGCGCCTCCACCATCAAGCGCGACCCCGCGTTCGAGCCCCAGTTCCACCAGATGATCACCGAGATCCAGCGCGCCGGAGACCCGTCGGGCGCCACCCCCGAAGGAGCAGAGAACGATGCTTGAGTTCTCGCAGTACAGCCTCATCACCGGCCTGGCGTTCGTCGCTCTCGCCACGGGCGCCTACATCATCGCCTTCGCCAACGGCAGGGCCCGTGCGGCCGCGACCACCCCGGCCCGGGTCAAGGTCGCCGCGGGCATGGCCAGCGGGGACCTCGACGCGCCGCCCGCGGAGGCCGCCGCCCCGTCCGGCGGGTCCGCTCCGACCGCCCGGAGCATGACCGGCTGGGCGACGATGTTCGTCCGGCTCGGCCTGCTCTTCCTCACCGCCTGCCTCGTCCTGCGCGGCTTCGCCGTGCACCACGGCCCGTTCTCGAACCAGTACGAGTTCGCCGTGTCCTTCGGCTGGGGCATCGTCGCGGCCTACGCGTTCTTCGAGTACCGCTACCGGGTCCGGACGATCGCCCTGCTCGTCCTGCCCATCGCGACGGCGATGCTCCTGTACGCCCTCACCGAGGACGCCACGGCCAACCCGCTGGTCCCGGCGCTGCAGAACAGCCTGCTGCTCACCGTCCACGTCGTCGTGGCCATCTTCGCCTACGGTGCCTTCGCGGTGTCCTTCGGTGCAGCGGTGCTCTACCTCTACCAGGACTACAAGGGCGTCGGCGTCGTGCGCGGCCTGCCCAAGCCCGAGGTCCTCGACCGACTCGGCTACAAGGCCGTCATCATCGGCTTCCCGCTCCTCACCATGGTCGTCGTCCTCGGCGCGGTCTGGGCCCAGATCGCCTGGGGCACGTACTGGAGCTGGGACCCCAAGGAGACCGCCTCGCTGCTCACCTGGCTGCTCTACGGCGGCTACCTGCACGCCCGGGTCGCCCGCGGCTGGGTCGGCCGGCGCGCCGCGTGGCTCCTCGTCGCCGGGTTCGCCTCGGTACTGCTGACCTTCTTCGGCAACCTCTTCTTCGGCGGGCTGCACAGCTACGGCCGTGGCTGAGCCCTCGGAGGGGCGGCGCCCGCCGCTCCTCACGCCTCCTCCTCGAAGGGACCGGACCAGATGACCGACCTCGCCACCACCAGCGCAGAGACCGGCGCGCCTCTCGGTTGGCGGGACCGGCTCCGCTCGAGCCGGCTGGGCACCCTCCTCGTCCTCGCGGTGACCGCCGCGCTCGTCATGGCGGGCGTCTACCTGGTGAACCGGCCCGACGCCAAGGCGGGCGGCGCGACCGCCGTCGCGGTCCAGGCCGCCGACACCACCGCCCCGCGCGTCGGAGCACCGGCGGAGGACTTCACCGCGACGACCGTCGACGGGGAGAAGGTCTCGCTGTCGGGCTACCGGGGCGCCCCGGTGTGGCTCACCTTCGGTGCCAGCTGGTGCACGGCCTGCCAGGCCGAGGCCCCGGACATCGAGGCGGCGTACCAGCAGTTCAAGGGCAGCGGGGTCGTCGTCCTCCAGGTCAACATCTCCGAGGACGCGAGCGCCGCCCAGGACTACGCCCAGCGGATCGGGGTGACCTACCCGGTCGTCGCCGACCCCGACTCGGTCATCGCCGGTGAGTACCACGTCTCGGCCATCCCGGCGCACTTCTTCATCGACTCGACCGGGGTCATCCGCCAGATGACCTCCGGCGGTTTGGCTCCCGACGCCATGAGCGCGGCGCTCACCGAGCTTGGTCGATGAGCGAGCCCGTCGACCCTGACGCCGGCCCCGGCCCGCAGAGCCCGGCCGAGGACGGCGGCATACCCGCTGCGGCCGACCCGCAGGCGGAGGGCGCAGCAGACCCGCCCGCGCAGGGCCCGGCCGACCCTGCCACGGAGGGCGTGGAGGAGCCGCTGCCGGCGACCATCGAGCCGCAGGAGCAGCCCCCCGACTCCGCGGTGCCGCGCGTCCTGAGCCCCGTGGCGCGCCTGCTCCGAGCCATCGACCGGCTGCCCCACCCGCCGTGGGGCTCGTGGCGGGGGATGCTCCTGCTGTTCGTCCTCCTCGCCGGCTTCGGGTCGGTCGCGACGATGGCCGGAGCGAGCGTCATCGGGTACTCCGAGAGTGCCTCCTTCTGCACGACCTGCCACACGATGGAGCCGCAGCAGAAGGCGTATGCCGTCTCGCCCCACTCCGACGTCGGCTGTGGCGAGTGCCACGTCGCCCCCGGGGCGATCGGGTTCGTCAAGGCCAAGCTTGCCGGCACCCGCGAGCTCTACCACCTCGTGACGAACAGCTACCCGACCCCGATCCCGCCCATCGAGCACGACAAGATGCCGCCGGTGTCGCAGACCTGCCTGGAGTGCCACGAGGTCTCCCAGCTGACCAAGGACGGCGGACCGACGGACCTCATCGTCCGACCGATGTACGCCAGCGACGAGAAGAACACCCGGCAGACCATCTCGGTGCTCCTGCGCCCCTACGACCTCGGCCAGACGGCCGGGCAGCGCGGCGTGCACTGGCACATCCAGCAGACCCTCACCTACACGGCCGCCGACGAGCACGACCAGACCATCGACCTCATCGAGGCGACGAACCCCGACGGCAGCCAGGCGGAGTACATCGCATCCGACCAGGTGCGGGTGTCGGCCGCCGTGACCAAGGACGTCGACCGGCTCAAGGCGACCGAGTACACCCGCACCCTCGACTGCATCGGCTGCCACAACCGGGTCGGCCACGAGGTGCCCAGCCCCGACAAGGCCGTCGACGAGGCGATGGCGGCGGGGCGGATCAACGCGACCCTGCCGTACATCAAGCGCGACGCGGTGGCGGCGATCAAGGGCGACTACGCGACCTCCGAGGAGGCGGACCGCGCCATCGACTCGATCGCGACGACCTACCGGACGGCATACCCGCTCGTGGCGAGGAACCAGGCGGCGGCCATCGCGGCGGCGGTGAGCGAGATCAAGTCGATCTACCACCTCGTCGCGACGCCCCGGATGGGCACCCTCGCGACGACCTATCCCGACAACCTCGGGCACCAGAGCTCGCCCGGCTGCTTCCGCTGTCACGACGGGGCGCACTACCTCATCAAGGACGGGCAGGTGACCAACCAGACGATCCCGTCGACGTGCGACACCTGCCATACGTTTCCCCAGACCGGGGTGAGCCCCTCGAACATCCCCATCGGCGTCAAGCCGGCCGACCACAACGCGTCGCTGTGGACCTTCACCCATGCGTCCGCGACCGACAACGTCCTCCCGGACCCGGGGTCGTGCGGGGCCTGTCACGCCCCGAGCTACTGCGAGAGCTGCCACGACAGCGGCGCCATCGAGGTCGACCACGACACGATGCTCTACAACCACGCGGAGTCGATCAGGCTGGCGGGCGGCACCAACGCCTGCGCGTACTGCCATCAGACGGCGTACTGCGACCAGTGCCACAAGGACCCGGTCCTCGGGTCGAGCAAGGCGGCACTCGGTGAACAGGCCGGGAGCGGACCATGACGATCCAACGCGCCCACCAGAGCCACGAGGTCGAGGAGTGGCTCACCGTCCAGGACGCCTGCTCCCTGCTCGGTGTCTCACCCGCCACCCTGCGCCGGTGGAGCGCCGCCGGCGACGTCCAGGCGTTCACGACGCCGGGGGGTCATCGGCGCTTCGCCCGCTCGACGATCCTCGGACTGCTGCCTGACGCCGGCCGGGGCCGGCCCACCCTCGGCGAGCTCGGAGTCACCCCAGAGCGGATGACCCGCGCCTACCGCCGCAACATGCGCCAGGCGACGCGTGGCGTGGGGTGGATCGCCCGCCTCGACGACAAGGGGCTGGCGACGCTGCGGCTGCACGGCCGCCGGATCGCCGGCGCGCTCCTCGTGGCGATCGACGCGACGAGCCCGTCACATCGGGACCGGGCGCGTGACGAGGCGCTCTCGGCGGCCGCCGCCTACGGGCGGCTGGCCGCGGCGGCCGGCGGCGAGGTCGCGGACACGGTGGAGGCATTCTTCCGGTTCCGGTCGATCTTCGTCGACGAGCTGGCCCAGGTGGCTCGCCGGCAGGGCCTCGACACCGGCGAGTCCACCCGGCTCGTCCTCGACGCGGTCGCCCTGGCCGACCGGCTGTTGCCGGCGCTGCTGTCCGGGCTCGAGGCCGGCTCGGCGACCGTCCACTGAAGCCGGACGCGTCCAGGTACGCCGCGCGGGCGGCATACCGGAGGACCGCTCAGACCCAGCTGGGGAACCACATCCGCAGGTGCCACTGCTGGTAGGGGATCACCTCGGCCGTGTAGATCGGGTAGAAGAAGGCGAACAACGCGAGGGTGAGCAGCAGGTAGCCGCCGATGATGAGCAGCCCGCGCCGCCGCCGCTCGGGTGGGGCGTCGCGTCCGCCGAGGACCATCCCGAGGACGAAGACGACCGCGAGGATGACCCACGGCTCGAAGGCGATGGAGTAGAACTCGAAGATCGTCCGGTGCTGGTAGAGGAACCACGGCAGATACCCGCCGATGATGCCGGAGGCGATCGCCCCGGCCCGCCAGTCGCGCCGGACGAGCCAGGCCCACAGGACGATCGCGAGCGCGACGACGCCGAACCACCACACGGAGATCGTCCCGACCGAGTGGATCGCCTTCGAGCACTGCGCGACGGTACAGCCGTTCTCGCCGAGCTTGGGCCCCTCGTAGAAGAAGGAGGTCGGCCGGGCCTGGACGAGCCAGCCCCAGGGGTTCGACTGGTAGGGGTGCGGCGTCGCCAGCGTCGTGTTGAAGTGCCACATCTCCTGGTGGTACTGCGCGAGCGAGCGCAGGGCCGGTGGCAGCCAGGTGATGCCCTGGCCGGGGTTGGACGCGGCCCACTGACGGTCGTACCCGTAGGTCGAGACGAACCAGCCGGTCCACGACACGAGGTAGACGACGGCCGCGGTGAGGACCATCGAGACCGTCGCGAACGGTCCGTCGACGGCGAGGGGCGTCACGACCCAGCGCCGCACCCCGGCGGCGCGTCGGGCCCCCATGTCCCACCAGATCGTCATGATCCCGAAGGCGGCCAGGAAGAACAGCCCCGACCACTTCGTCCCGGTCGCGAGCCCCAGGGTGAGCCCGGCGACCCACCGCCAGGGTCGCCAGCCGAGCCAGGGCCCCACGCCGGGCCAGGTGCCGGGCGGCAGCGCACCGACCTTGCGGGCGAGGATCTCGCGGCTCTTGTCCCGGTCGATGAGCAGCGCCGCGAACGAGACGAGCGCGAAGAACATGACGATGCTGTCGAGGATCCCGGTGCGCTGGATGACGAAGGCGTGCCCCTCGAACGCGAGGAGGAACGCCGCGGTGCAGCCGAGGAGGGTGGACCCGAACATCCGGCGGGCCACCCGGCCGAGGACGAGGATCGACACGGAGCCGAGCAGTGCCACCGAGAAGCGCCAGCCGAACGAGGAGTTCACGCCGAAGAGCCACTCGCCGACGGCGATGACCCATTTGCCGACCGGCGGATGGACCACCATGTCGCCGTTGGTCGTGTTGAAGATGTTCGTCGTCCCGGCGGTGAAGAGGGCGTCCGGCTCCTTCAGGCTGCCCTGGACCCGCATCTCGACGCCGTACCGCAGCATCGAGACGCCCTGCTTGACGTAGTACGTCTCGTCGAAGACGAGCTGGTGAGGGTCGCCGAGCCGCCAGAACCGGAGGAACCCACCGACGAGGGCGATGAGGCCCGGACCGAGCCAGCCCCACAGCCGGTCGGTCGGCCGGAACCCGAGCAGCCGGTCGCGCAGCTCCTCGGTCCGATCCACGGGCACATCGTAGGGAACGTGTCCATGGAACCGGCGAGGCGCACCCCGTGCGAGGATCGGGCCCATGAGCGACGGCGTCCTCGTCCTGGCGGCGACCCCCATCGGGGATGTCCGGGACGCCTCCGCCCGGCTGGCCGACGAGATCACCCACGCCGACGTCGTGGCCGCCGAGGACACCCGCCGCCTGGCCCGGCTCTGCCGCGGACTCGGGGTGCGGCCCGAGGGCCGGGTCGTCAGCTACCACGAGCACAACGAGGCGGCTCGCACCGAGGACCTCCTCGAGCGGCTGCTGACCGGCCAGCGGGTCCTCGTCGTCACCGACGCGGGGATGCCGTCGGTGTCCGACCCGGGCTTCCGGCTCGTCGCCGCGGCCGTCGATGCCGGCGTCCGGGTGACGGCCGTGCCGGGTCCCAGCGCGGTTCTCGCCGCGCTCGCCGTGTCCGGTCTCGCCGTCGACCGGTTCTGCTTCGAGGGGTTCCTGCCGCGCAAGGCGGGGGAGCGGGCCCGCGCCCTGGGTGCGCTCGCCGCCGAGCGCCGCACGATGGTCTTCTTCGAGGCCCCGCATCGGGTGGCCGACGTCCTCGCCGCCATGGCCGGGGCGTTCGGGGCCGACCGCCCGGCCGCGGTCTGCCGTGAGCTGACCAAGACGTACGAGGAGGTCGTCCGCGGCCCCCTCGCCCGGCTCGTCGAGTGGGCGTCGACGGACGTGCGCGGCGAGATCACTCTCGTGGTCGGCGGAGCGCCGGACGAGCCCGGCACCGACCTCGCCGACGCCGTCCCCGCGGTCCTCGCCCGGGTGGCGGCCGGAGAGCGGCTCAAGGATGCCTGCGCCGCAGTGTCGGCCTCGACCGGCCTGTCGAAGAAAGCCCTCTACGACGCCGCCCTCGCCTGGCGTTGACCTCGCCTGCGCCCGCCCCGCCACCGCCCCGCCACCGCCTGGCGTTGACCGCGCCTGCGCCCGCCCCGCCCCCGCCCCGCCACCGCCTGGCGTTGACCGCGCCTGCGCCCGCCCCGCCCCCGCCCCGCCACCGCCTGGCGTTGACCGCGCCTGCGCCCGCCCCGCCCCCGCCCCGCCACCGAACCTCTGCTAGCAGACCTTTGTTGACTCAGCAGAGGTTCCACCTTCTGCTGAGTGGCGCAACCTCTGCTAGCAGAGGTTGGTAGGAGGGGCGTCATGGGCCGGGGGCGTGCCGGGCGCGCGGTGCAGGAGGTGCCGAGCGGGCGAACGGTACGCCCAGCCGGGCCAACGGGCGGGGGGCGGCCGAAAGGGGATATCTCACATCGGGTTAGGCTCACCTCACCCGGCATCCGGCGCGCCAAGGGAGGTAGGTTTCTACGGTGGCCACAACGACTCTTGCCTCGCGCCCGATGACGTCGCGCAGGACCACGGTCTTCCTCAAGTTCCTCATGGCGTCGACCGGGCTGTTCTTCGCGCTCTTCGTCCTCATGCACATGTACGGCAACCTCAAGCTGCTCGCCGGCGAGAGTGCCTACAACACCTACGCCGAGCACCTCCGGACGATCTTCACACCGATCCTGCCGTATGCCGGGTTCCTGTGGATCCTCCGCGTCGTCCTCGTCGTCGCCGTCGTCCTCCACGTCTACTCCGCGCTCACCCTGTGGGCCCGCTCCGGCAGCGCCCGTCGCACCCGGTATGCCGCGGGCAAGGCCGCGCTGACGACGACCTGGATGCGGTGGGGCGGTGTCACGCTGTTCCTCTTCATCGTCTGGCACCTGCTGGAGTTCACCATCCTCAAGGTGAGTGTCAACCCCGCCGAGACGGGCGTCGCCGTCACCCAGAACCCGTACCTGCTCGTCGTCGCGAGCTTCCAGGTCTGGTGGCTCACCCTCATCTACGTCCTCGCCATGCTCGCCCTCGGCCTGCACCTCGAGCACGGGTTGTTCAGTGCGATGCAGACGCTGGGATGGACCAACAGCCCCCGGACCTACGGGTACGCCAAGATCCTCGGCTACTCGGGTGCGGCGCTCGTCGTCGCGGGCTTTCTCATCCCGCCGCTGGCCATCCAGTTCGGCTTCGTGAAGTGAGGTGCGCGAGATGACGACTACCCCCAGCACGCCCGGCGCCGACGCCGGCCAGCTCGTCCACGGTCTCTACCGCGAGGGCGAGGCGATCGCCGACACCAAGGCCCCGGCCGGACCGATCGACAAGAAGTGGACGACCCGCCAGTTCGAGGCTGCCCTGGTCAACCCGGCCAACCGCCGCAAGCTGGACGTCATCATCGTCGGCACCGGCCTGGCCGGTGGCGCGGCCGCCGCGACGCTCGGTGAGGCCGGCTACAACGTCAAGTCCTTCTGCTACCAGGACAGCCCTCGGCGGGCCCACTCGATCGCCGCCCAGGGCGGCATCAACGCGGCGAAGAACTACAAGGAGGACGGCGACTCGGTCTACCGGCTCTTCTACGACACGGTGAAGGGCGGGGACTACCGGGCCCGCGAGACCAACGTCTACCGGCTGGCCGAGGTGAGCGCGAACATCATCGACCAGTGCGTCGCCCAGGGCGTGCCGTTCGCTCGCGAGTACGGCGGCCTGCTCGACAACCGGTCGTTCGGCGGGGTCCAGGTGTCTCGGACGTTCTACGCCCGGGGGCAGACCGGCCAGCAGCTCCTCATCGGCGCCTACCAGGCGATGGAGCGCCAGGTGGCCGCCGGCACGGTCCAGCAGTTCACCCGGCACGAGATGCTCGAGGTCGTCGTCGTCGACGGGAAGGCGCGCGGCATCATCGCCCGCGACCTGGTCACCGGCGAGATCCAGACCCACCTCGCCGACGCGGTCGTCCTCGCGTCCGGCGGCTACGGCAACGTCTTCTTCCTCTCGACCAACGCGATGGGCTCCAACGTCACCGCGAGCTGGCGCGCCCACCGCAAGGGCGCGTACTTCGGGAACCCCTGCTACACGCAGATCCACCCGACGTGCATCCCGGTGTCCGGCGACCACCAGTCCAAACTGACCCTCATGTCCGAGTCGCTGCGCAACGACGGCCGGATCTGGGTCCCGAAGCGGCGCGAGGACTGTGAGAAGGACCCGCGGCAGATCCCCGAGGACGACCGCGACTACTACCTCGAGCGGATCTACCCCAGCTTCGGCAACCTCGTGCCCCGGGACATCGCGTCCCGCCAGGCCAAGAACGTCTGCGACGAGGGTCGGGGCGTCGGGCCGATGGTCGGTGACTTCCGCCGGGGGGTCTACCTCGACTTCGCCGAGGCGATCGCCCGGCTGGGCCGAGACACGGTCGAGGAGCGCTACGGGAACCTCTTCGACATGTACGCCCAGATCACCGGCGAGAACCCGTACGAGACCCCGATGCGGATCTACCCCGCCGTCCACTACACGATGGGTGGGTTGTGGGTCGACTACGACCTGCAGTCCTCGATCCCCGGTCTGTTCGTCGCCGGCGAGGCCAACTTCTCCGACCACGGCGCGAACCGGCTCGGGGCGAGCGCGCTCATGCAGGGCCTGGCCGACGGCTACTTCGTCCTGCCCAACACGATCCGCGACTACCTCGCCAAGGGGCCGTTCGAGGCCCTCGACGAGAGCCACCCGGACGTCGCCGCGGCCCGCCAGGCCGTCGCCGAACGGACCGAGCGGCTGCTGTCGATCCAGGGCGAGCGCAGCGTCGACTCCTTCCACAAGGAGCTCGGCCACATCATGTGGGAGTACGTCGGGATGGAGCGGACCGAGGAGGGCCTGCTCAAGGCCATCGACCTCATCCGCGGCCTGCGCGAGGAGTTCTGGCGCAACCTGCGGATCCTCGGCTCCGGCGACACCCTCAACCAGAGCCTCGAGAAGGCCGGCCGGGTGGCCGACTTCCTCGAGCTGGGCGAGCTGATGGCCATCGACGCGCTGCACCGGCGGGAGTCATGCGGCGGCCACTTCCGCGGCGAGTCCCAGACCGAGGACGGCGAGGCGCTGCGCCACGACGACGAGTACGCCTACGTCGCGGCCTGGGAGTTCACCGGTGCCGAGCAGATGGGCCCGCCGGTCCTCCACAAGGAAGACCTGGTCTACGAGTTCATCCAGTTGAAGCAGCGGAGCTACAAGTGAACCTCACCCTCAAGATCTGGCGGCAGGCCGGACCGAACGACAAGGGCGGACTCGTCGACTACCAGGTCGACGACATCAGCCCCGACATGTCCTTCCTCGAGATGCTCGACGTCCTCAACGAGCGGCTCAACGCCAAGGGCGAGGAGCCGGTGGCCTTCGACAGCGACTGTCGCGAGGGCATCTGCGGCATGTGCGGGCTGATGATCTCGGGCAACGCCCACGGCCCCGAGAAGACGACGACGTGCCAGCTGCACATGCGCAGCTTCGCCGACGGCGACACCGTCACCATCGAGCCGTGGCGCGCCGACGCCTTCCCCATCGTGCGCGACCTCGTCGTCGACCGCGGCGCCTTCGACCGGATCATCCAGGCCGGTGGCTTCATCTCGGTCAACACCGGTTCCGCCCCCGAGGCGCACTCGGTGCCCGTGCCGAAGCCCAAGGCGGACCGGGCCTTCGAGGCGGCGGAGTGCATCGGCTGCGGCGCCTGCGTCGCGGCCTGCCCCAACGCGAGCGCGATGCTCTTCATGGGCGCGAAGGTGACCCATCTCGGCGAGCTGCCTCAGGGCCAGCCCGAGCGCGACGCCCGCGTGGTCAAGATGGTGGGACAGCACGACCTCGAGGGCTTCGGCGGCTGCACGAATGTCGGCGAGTGCTCCAAGGCGTGCCCCAAGGGCATCCCCCAGGACGTCATCTCGACGCTCAACAAGGACCTGCGACGGGCGATGGCCAAGGGCTTGTAGCGGCGTCCCCCCGGCACCGTCGCGTTCGAGGTATTCCGGTCCCGTCTGTGGGTCTCCGATTACCTCGAATGCGGGGGGTATGCCGGGGGCGCGCCAGGTTCAGAGCCAGGACAGGTGGCCGCGCAGCAGCGAGTAGCCCACGAACGCGACGATGTCGAGCAGGGTGTGGGCGACGACGAGGGGCCCGACCCGGCGGGTCTTCGTGTACACCCAGCCGAACAGGGCACCCATGACGGCGTTGCCGACGAAGCCGCCGAACCCTTGGTAGAGGTGGTACGTCCCACGGATCGCGGCGCTGGCGAGGATCGCCTGCCAGGTGCCCCAGCCGGCCTGGCGCCAGCGGGTGAGCAGGTAGCCGATCATGACGACCTCCTCGAGCAGCGCGTTCTCCGCGGCGGCGAGGACGAGGACGGGGATCGTCCACCACTGGTCGGTGAGGTTGGCCGCGGCGACGGTCGTGTTGACGCCGAGGGCACGCGCGGCGGCATACAGGGCGAGGCCGGGGATCCCGACGACGGCCGCGAGCAGCGCGCCGCGGCCCAGGTCCGACCACGGGCGGCGGAGGTCGAACCCGATCCGGTGGGCCGCACCCGGGCCGTCCCGGCCGAGCAGGTGCAGGGCGAGGACGACCGGCACGAGGGCCAGGGCGATGCCGACGAGCTTGTAGGTCAGGTCGAGCCAGGGCCGGTCCGGGGTGACCGAGGAGTTCATCGCCGTCGTCTGCTTGGACAGCGCGACGTTGACCGTCAGCTTGTTGATGATGCTGAGCACCGACCAGATCGCCGAGGCGCCGAGCGAGAGGCCGAGAACGAGGAAGGTCTCGGTGAGCAGCGTCCGCCGGGGGAGGGCGGAGGCCGACACCGCCTGGGCGGCGCTCGCGGGCCGGGCCGCCGGGGTGCTCATGCGGTCAGCCTAGGGTTCCCATCCTGGACGTGTGCTGGATGCTCCCCGGGTGAGCGATGGACGCCGACCCGCCCGGCCGGGCGCGCATCTGCTCAGTGTGCGAAGGCGTGATGGCGGTAGTACGTGCGGATCGACTCGTGGTGAGCGATCCGGTCGGCGCGACGCTCGTGGAAGAACGAGACGACGCCGTAGCCGACGCCCAGGGCGACGAGTGCGCCCGCGACGGCGACGATGACGGTCAGCCAGGTGGCGATGAAGGCCGCGGCGGAGAGGGTGCCCATGACGGCTCCTTTCTACAGATGTAGTGATTCTATCCGAGGCAACGACGGATGGAGAAACCGGCTTCCCGACCCTCCGGATGTGACGGAGGTCATGGGCCCGGATGGGCCCCACCCCCGCGAAGGGGCCCCCTGCCCCGGACAATGGGCCCGATGCTCCTCGACCAGCCGCTGACCGGTCGACGGCTCCTCCTCGTCGAGGCGGCCGTCGCCGTTGTCGCACGGTCCGGGCTGCGCGGACTGACCCACCGGGCCGTCGACGCCGAGGCGGGGCTGCCCGAGGGCACCTGCTCGGGCTACCTGCGCACTCGGCTGGCCCTGCTCACCGCACTCATGCAGCACGTGGGCTACACCCTGGCCCGCGATGTCGACGTCCTGTCCGCCCGGCTGGCCGAGCGACCCGGGGACGACGCGTATGCCGCCGCAGAGGCGACCGAGCTGTTCATCCGGTGGCTCGAGCGGCCGGACCTCATGGTCGTCCGTACCGAGCTGACCCTCGAGGCGGTGCGGCAGCCGGCCCTCATCGAGGCGTTCCAGCCGTGGCGCAAGGCCCTCCTCGAGGTCGTCGTCGGCATCGTCGAGTCGTACGGGCATGCCGACGCCGTCAGGCGCGCCGAGGCGGTTCTCGCCTCCCTCGAGGGCGTCCTCACCCTCGCGCTGCTCCGCGAGCCGGCAGAACGGGTCGGCTACGTCGCCGACACCGTCCGGTTCATCGTCTCGGCGCTGTCGGGGTACCCGGCCCGGACCTAGCGAGACCGCGCGGCGGGCCGCGCCGCCACCACCCATAGGATTCAGGGGTGACCAGAGTCCTCTCCGCCGTCGCCTGGCCCTACGCGAACGGGCCGCGCCACATCGGCCACGTGGCCGGGTTCGGCGTTCCCTCCGACGTCTTCAGCCGGTACATGCGGATGGCGGGGCACGACGTGCTCATGGTCAGCGGCACCGACGAGCACGGGACGCCGATCCTCGTCCAGGCCGAGAAGGAGGGCGTGAGCCCGCGGGAGGTCGCCGACCGGTTCAACCGGGTCATCGCCGAGGACCTCACCGCGCTCGGCCTCGCCTACGACCTGTTCACCCGGACGACGACGCCCAACCACTACGCCGTGGCTCAGGAGCTGTTCACCGGAGACTGGCGCAACGGGTACATGATCGAGCAGACGACCCGTGGGGCGATCAGCCCGTCGACCGGCCGGACCCTGCCCGACCGCTACATCGAGGGCACCTGTCCGATCTGCGGCTACGCCGAGGCGCGCGGCGACCAGTGCGACAACTGCGGCAACCAGCTCGACGCGACCGAGCTCATCAACCCGCGGAGCAAGGTCAACGGCGAGGTCCCCAGCTTCGTCCAGACCCAGCACTTCTTCCTCGACCTGCCCGCGCTCGCCGAGGCGATCGGCGAGTGGCTCGACGGCCGGGAGGCCTCGGGGACCTGGCGGCCCAACGTCATCAAGTTCAGTCGCAACCTTCTCGAGGATGTCCGGCCCCGGGCCATGACCCGTGATCTCGACTGGGGCATCCCCGTCCCGATCGAGGGGTGGCGGGACCAGCCGACCAAGCGGTTCTACGTCTGGTTCGACGCTGTCATCGGCTATCTCTCGGCGTCGATCGAATGGGCCCGCCGGGTCGGCGAACCGGAGCGCTGGCGTGACTGGTGGAACGACCCCGAAGCGCGCTCGTACTACTTCCAGGGCAAGGACAACATCACCTTCCACGCCCAGATCTGGCCCGCCGAGCTCCTCGCGTATGCGGGCCGGGGCGCGCACGGCGGTGAGCCGGGACCGTACGGCGTCCTCAACCTGCCGACCGAGGTCGTCGCGAGCGAGTTCATGACGATGGAGGGCAGGCAGCTGTCCACCTCGCGCGGACACGTCATCTACGTCCGCGACGTCCTCGAGCGGTACGGCCCCGACGCACTGCGCTACTTCATCTGTGCCGCCGGCCCGGAGAACCAGGACGCGAACTTCACCTGGGCCGAGTTCGTCCAGCGCAACAACTCCGAGCTGGTCGCCGGGTGGGGGAACCTCGTCAACCGGACCGCGTCGATGATCCACAAGAGCTTCGGCGAGATCCCGCCGGCGGGGCCGCTCGAGGACGTCGACACCGAGCTGCTCGAGACGGTGCGCACGGCCTTCGACACCGTCGGTGGCCACATCGAGCGGCAGCGCTTCAAGGCCGGGATCGGCGAGGCCATGCGGGTCGTCGGCGAGGCCAACGCCTACGTGTCGCGGACCGAGCCGTTCAAGCTCAAGGGGGAGGACCAGCGGGCCCGGCTCGGCACCACCCTCCACGTCCTGGCGCAGGCGGTCTCCGACATCAACACCCTGATGGCTCCGTTCCTCCCGCACGGGTCGAACCGCGTCCACGCCGTCCTGGGCGGGGCGGGCGAGCTCGTGCCGATGCCCGAACTGCGGGTGGTCGACGACCTCGACGGTGGGCCGGCGTACCCGGTCATCACCGGCGAGTACTCCACGACGCCGCCGTGGGCGCCGCGGCCGGTCGTCGTCGGCACGCCGGTCGGGAAGCCGACCCCGGTGTTCACCAAGTTCGACGAGTCCGTCGTCGAGGACGAGCTCGAACGGCTCCGGTCGTCGTGAGCCCGCGGGGCCGCCCGCAGCCGCCGGATCCGTTGCCGATCCCGGTGGCGGACAACCACACCCACCTCGACATCGCCTGGGAGGGGGAGGAACCCGCCGATGTCGGCGCGGTCCTCGCCGAGGCGGCAGCCGTGGGGGTGGCCGGGGTGGTCCAGATCGGCTGCGACCTGCCATCGGCCCGCCGGACCATCGAGCTCGTCGACCGGCACGCGGCGGTCCTCGGCGGGGTGGCTCTGCACCCCAACGAGACGCCCCGGCTCGCCGCCGCCGGGGGTCTGGCCGCGGCATACGACGAGATCGAGGCATTGGCCGCTCACCCACGCATCCGGGTCATCGGAGAGACGGGACTGGACCACTACCGCACCGGTCCGGAGGGGCGCCCCGTCCAGGAGGAGTGCTTCCGCTGGCACATCGACCTGGCCAAGCGGCTCGACAAGACCCTTCAGATCCACGACCGCGACGCCCACGACGACGTGCTGCGCGTCCTCGACGACGCAGGTGCTCCCGACCGGGTCGTCATGCACTGCTTCTCCGGAGACGGAGCCTTCGCCCGGGCGTGCGTCGAGCGCGGCTTCCACCTGTCCTTCGCGGGGAACGTCACGTTCAAGAACGCCCACGCCCTGCGCGATGCCCTCGCCGTCACCCCGCTGGACCGGGTCCTCGTCGAGACCGACGCGCCGTACCTCACCCCACACCCGTGGCGCGGAGCACCGAACTCGCCGGTGCTCATCCCGCTCACCGTCCGGGCGATGGCCGCCGTTCTCGGGGTCGCGGTGCCCCTCCTGTGCCAGGCCATCGGGACGACGACGGACCGCCTCTACGGGGACTGGTGAGCGGCGGCGGGAGCGGGCCACCGTTACCGAAATTTGACCTTCTGGGTCGGGCTCCGTCAGGCTGGACGGGTTGGCCGGGGCCAGGAACCCCGGACGACCCGGGTCCACCGGGGGCGGCCGCCAGCGCCGACAGCCGCCCTGGGCCCGCGTGGTGACGCCTCCCCTGCGCGTCATCCGCGTCGCTCTCGGCGGCGCGCGTCCGAGCCTGGTGCCCGGGGAGCACAACCATCGGAGCACAGTGATCTCTCTGCCCCTGCGTCGCGTCGCCCAAGGCGTGGCACTCCTCACCATCGTCGCCGGCTCGGTCGGCGCGACCGTCATGACGAAGTCCGTCGACCTGTCCGTCGACGGTTCGGTCTCCTCCGTCCGGGTCCTCGGGTCGACCGTCGGCGACGTCCTCGCGGCCGAGGACATCACGATCGGCCCGCACGATGTCGTTCTGCCGACGGCCGCCAGCCGCGTCCACGACGGCGAGACCGTTACCGTCCGCTACGGCCGCGAGCTGACCCTCACCGTCAACGGCACGACGACGTCCTACTGGACGACCGCGACCTCGGTGGGCCAGGCCCTCGACCAGCTCGGCTACCGCAACCCCGACATCCGCCTGACGGCCTCCCGCTCCCAGACGCTGGGGCGCGCCGGCCTCGCCCTCGCGGTGAGCACCCCGAAGAGCGTCACCGTCGTCGCCGACGGCACCAAGCGCCGGGTGACGTCCGCGGCGATCGACGTCGCGGGCCTGCTCAAGGAGGCGGGCTACACCCTCGGCGCCCTCGACCGGGTGCGCCCGGCCCTGACCTCGGACGTGACGCCCGGGTCGACCATCACGGTCAACCGGGTCACCCAGAGGACCGTGACGGCCAAGGTCGCCATCGCGTACCCGACGGTCAAGAAGACCGACTCGTCGATGTACACCGACCAGGCGCGAACCGAGCGGTCCGGCGTCACGGGTCTGAAGTCGGTGACCAGCCGCCGGACGATCGTCGACGGCAAGGTCCGCACCACGACCGTCCTGTCGAGCACCGTCCTGCGCAAGCCGGTCGCCCGGATCCTTGTCGTCGGGACGAAGAGCCGGCCGACCCCGAGTGCCGGCAACGTCTCGGGGGCGGGCATCAACCTCGCCAACGCCGCGATGTGGGACCGGATCGCCAAGTGCGAGTCGGGTGGCAACTGGCACATCAACACCGGCAACGGCTACTACGGCGGACTCCAGTTCGCCTACTCGACGTGGCTCAGCAACGGCGGTGCCGACTTCGCGTCGCGGGCCGACCTGGCCTCGCGAGCCGAGCAGATCACCGTGGCCAACCGGCTCTACGCCAAGGCCGGGCTGTCCCCGTGGGGATGCGCCTGGGCGGCCTGACGGGCCTCGACAGGCCTGGGACCCCCGGACGCGGCCTGCCGCGCCGGGGGTCCGCCGGTCCGGCCCGGGTCCGCCGCCGGGTCCGCCCGGGCCGGGCGAAACGCCGGGCCGGGCGGGCCTGCCGGCCCCGTTAGGGTGAGCCCATGACCGAGCCGGATCCCGTCGCCGCCGGCGCCGCCGGCGACGGCCTGCTCGGGGCGTCGCAGGTCCGCGAGCTGGCCGCGCGGCTCGGCATCCGGCCGACGAAGCAGTGGGGCCAGAACTTCGTCGTCGACGCCAACACCGTTCGCCGGATCGTCCGGCTGTCCGGGGTCGGCCCGGACGACGTGGTCGTCGAGGTCGGTCCGGGCCTGGGGTCGCTCACGCTCGCGCTGCTGCCGCACGTCGCCCATGTCACGGCGGTCGAGGTCGACCGGCTGCTCGCCGCCACGCTGCCGGAGACCGTGGCGGTCCGGGCGCCCGGCGCCGCCGGTCGGCTGACGGTCCTCGCCGCCGACGCGCTGGCCGTCACCGAGCTGCCCGGCCCCGCGCCGACCGCCCTCGTCGCCAACCTGCCGTACAACGTGTCGGTGCCGGTCGTCCTGCGCTTCCTCGAGCGCTTCCCGAGCATCCGCCGGATCCTCGTCATGGTCCAGCTCGAGGTGGCGGAGCGGCTCGCGGCCTCGCCCGGGTCCAAGGTCTACGGCGTCCCCAGCGTCAAGGCAGCCTGGTTCGCCGAGGTGCGGCTGGCCGGTCGGGTCTCCCGGTCGGTGTTCTGGCCGGTCCCCAACGTCGACTCCGGGCTGGTGTCGATGGTCCGCCGGGACCCCCCGGCGACGGCCGCCGCACGCGAGGACGTCTTCGGCTGCGTCGACGCCGCGTTCGCCCAGCGTCGCAAGACCCTCAGGGCCGCTCTCGCCGGATGGGCGGGCTCGGCCCAGGCCGCCGAGGCCTGTCTGCGGGCGGCCGGCATCGACCCGAGGACCCGGGGCGAACAGCTCGATGTCGCGGCCTTCGCCGCCCTCGCCGAGGCTCGTCACGCGGTGCTCGGCCCGGCAGGTGGGCGTGACTAGGGTGGTCGCATGACGTCGGTCCACAGCGACCCGCCACCGGCGACGGTGCGCGTCCCGGGCAAGCTCAACCTCGAGCTGCTTGTGGGGCCGCTGCGCCCCGACGGGTTCCACGCCCTGTCGACGGTCTACCAGGCCGTCGGCGTCCACGACGACGTCACGGTCGCCCTCGACGACGAGTGGGGGGTGTCCGTCGTCGGGGACCTGGCCCACGGTGTGCCCCTCGACGACGACAACCTCGCGATGCGGGCGGCCCGGCTGCTGGCCCAGCGGGCCGGGGACGCCGGGCCGGTGCACATCTCGATCCGCAAGGGGATCCCCGTGGCGGGCGGCATGGCCGGCGGGTCGGCCGACGCCGCCGCGGCGCTCGTCGCCTGCGACCGACTCTGGGATCTCGGTCTGTCCCGCGAGGCCCTCGAGGTCATCGGAGCCGAGCTGGGCAGCGACGTGCCGTTCCTCATCTCCGGGGGAACCGCGATGGGCAGCGGACGCGGCGAGCTCCTGGCGCCGGTCCTCGCCCGGGGGACCTACCACTGGGTGTTCGCGCTCGGCTCCGAGGGGCTGTCGACCCCTGCGGTGTATGCCGAGTGCGACCGGCTGCGGGGGTCGGCGCCGGTCCCCGATCCCACCCCCAACCCCGAGCTGATGTCCGCGCTGCGCAGTGGGGACCCGCACATCCTCGCCCCCCACCTGGTCAACGACCTGCAGGAGGCGGCCATCTCGCTCCTGCCGCGGCTCGGCGACGTCCTCGAGGCGGGGATGGAGTACGGCGCGCTGGGGGGCCTCGTCTCCGGCTCCGGGCCGACGGTCGCGTTCCTCGTCGAGGAGGCGGAGGCGGGCATCGACCTCGCCGTCGCCCTCACCGCAAGCGGGGTCGTGACGGACGTGCGCCGGGCGACCGGTCCGGTCCACGGGGCGCACCTCATCCCCGTGCCCGTCGACTGACGAGGGTCACGTGGCCAACCTCATCTCGGTCGAGCGTGCCTCGCTCGCGCTCGGCACGGCCCAGGTTCTCGACGCCGTGTCGCTCGGCGTGGGCGGCGGCGACCGGATCGGCGTCGTCGGTCGCAACGGTGGTGGGAAGACGACGCTGCTGCGGGTGCTCTCGGGCGCAGCGGCCGTCGACGACGGTCGGGTGGCCCGGGCCGGTGGGACGACGGTGGGGATGCTGGGCCAGCACGACGCCCTCGAGCCCGACGCCACGGTCCGGCGGGTTGTCCTCGGCGACCTCGCCGAGCACGAGTGGGCCGGCGTCGCCCAGGTCCGCGACGTCGTCACCGGCCTGCTCGGCGGCCTCGACGCTCCGCTCGTCGGGGGCCTCGACGCCACCATCGGTCCGCTGTCCGGGGGTGAGCGTCGGCGTCTGGCGCTGGCGGCGCTCCTCGTGGCCGACCCGGACGTTCTGTTGCTCGACGAGCCGACGAACCACCTCGACATCGAGGCCGTCGCCTGGCTCGCCGACCACCTCCTCGCCCGACGCTCGGACCCCGGGCGGGCGACGGTCGTCGTCACCCACGACCGGTGGTTCCTCGACGCTGTCGCCACACTCACCTGGGAGGTCGTCGACGGGACGGTGAGCTCCTACGAGGGCGGCTACGCGGCCTACGTGCTCGCCAAGGCCGAGCGGGAGCGGCTGTCGCGGGTCACCGCCGAGAAGCGCAACAACCTGCTCCGCAAGGAGCTTGCCTGGCTGCGCCGCGGCCCGCCCGCGCGTACCACCAAGCCCCGGTTCCGCATCGAGGCGGCCAACGCGATCATCGCCGACGTCCCGCCACCGCGCGACGACGTCGAGCTCGTCCGGTTCGCGACGACCCGGCTCGGCAAGGACGTCGTCGACCTTCACGACGTCAGCGTCGTCGTCGGCGACAGGCTCCTCCTCGACCGGGTCACCTGGCGGCTGGCCCCCGGGCAGCGCACCGGCATCGTCGGCGTCAACGGGGCCGGCAAGTCCACCCTTCTCGACCTGTTGGCCGGGCTCCGGTACCCGACCTCGGGCCGCCGCAAGGAGGGTGTCACCGTGCGCATCGGTCACCTCACCCAGGAGGTGCGCGAGCTCGACCGGCTCCGGGACGCCCGCGTCATCGACGCCGTCGAGGAGGTCCGGGCCGTCACGATGCTCGGTGGGCGCGAGGTGAGTGCGTCGAGCCTGGCGACCCGGCTCGGGTTCTCCGGCGCGCGCCAGCAGACCCGGGTGGGTGACCTCTCCGGGGGCGAGCGGCGACGGCTCCAGCTGCTCAGGCTCCTCATGGACGAGCCGAACGTCCTCCTCCTGGACGAGCCGACGAACGACCTCGATATCGAGACGCTCACCTCCCTCGAGGACGTCCTCGACGGTTGGGCCGGAACCCTCCTCGTCGTCTCGCACGACCGCTACCTCCTCGAGCGGGTCTGCGACACCCAGGTGGCCCTCCTCGGCGACGGCGCCGTCCGCGAGCTGCCGGGTGGGGTCGACGAGTACCTCGCGCTGCGCGCGAGGACCCCGCAGCGGGACGATGCCACCCGGCAGCCGAGGTCGTCCGCTCAGTCCGCCGTTGCCGCTCCGGGTGACGCACCCGCCGCCGGGCCGAGCACCGCCGACCAACGGGAGGCCCGCAAGACCATGGCCCGGGTGGAGCGTCGGCTCTCCCGGCTGGGCGAGCAGGAGGAGCGGATCCACGCCGCGATGGCGCGGGCCGCCAGCGACCACGCCCGGGCGCTCGACCTCAACCGCGAGCTGCGTCAGGTGGTCGAGGAGCGAGAGGCGCTCGAGCTGGAGTGGCTCGAGGCGGCCACCCTCGTGGAGTGACCTCTCCGCGCATCGTCGGAACGATGACGGCGTCGCCGCGCCGCCCGCGGCTCAGGTCTCGAACGGTGCGAGCAGTCGGCGCAGGTATGAGGCGAGGGCGGTCCGCTGGGACTCGGGCAGGTCGGACAGCAGGCGCCGCTCGTGCTCGAGCAGATCGTCGAGTGCAGCGTCGACGGTGCGCATGCCCGTCGGCGTCAGACGGACGATGACACCGCGGCGGTCGCTCGGTGCGGGGTGTCGCTCGAGGAGCCCCCGGGCGGCCAGCCGATCGACCCGGTTGGTCATCGTCCCGCTCGTCACGAGGGTCTCGGCGACGAGCTGGCCGGGGGACAGCTCGTAGGGCGCCCCGGCGCGCCGCAGCGCCGAGAGCACGTCGAACTCCCAGCCCTCGAGCCCGTGGACCGCGAAGGCCTCGCCTCGGGCGAGGTCGAGCCGCCGAGCCAGCCGGGACACCCGCGAGAGCACCTCGAGAGGGGCGACGTCGAGGTCGGGGCGTTCCCGGCGCCAGGCCGACACGATACGGTCGACGTCATCGACGGGCATGCGGCGACTCTACTCCACGTCAAGCATCTTGATATCAAGAGACCTGGGTGAGACGGTCGGGCTGCCGAGGACAGGAGGACCGCGATGAGGCGTCAACCGAGCTGGGACCCCGAGGCGTACGCCCGGTTCGGGGACCAGCGTGCCCGCCCACTCGGCGATCTGCTGGCCCAGGTCCGGGTCGACGACCCAGCCCTCGTCGTCGACCTCGGGTGCGGTAACGGCCCCGCAACCCTCGCGGTTGCCGCGTTGTGGCCGCGCGCCCGGGTCGTCGGCGTCGACGCCTCCGACGCGATGCTCGAGGCCGCCCGTGCACTCGATACCGCGGGCCGGGTGGAGTGGGTCCAGGGGGACCTCCGTGACTGGGACCCCGCCTCGCTCGGCCAGGACCCCGACGTCATCGTCACCAACTCGACGCTCCAGTGGGTTCCCGGGCACCTCGACCTCATCCCCGTCTGGGTCGACGCCCTCGCCGACGGCGGGTGGCTCGCCCTCCAGGTACCGGGCAACTTCGACGCGCCGAGCCACGCGCTCATGCGCGAGCAGGCCGAGTGGCACGCCCGCTCCGCGGAGCTCACCGCGGCCCTCGGCATGCCGAGCGTCGGGGAGCCGTCGACCTACCTCCGGTTGCTGGTCCGGCTCGGCTGCGCCGTCGACGCGTGGGAGACGACGTATGCCCACGTCCTGGACCCCGAGGGAACCCTGGACAACCCCGTCCTCGACTGGGTGTCGGGTACCGGGCTGCGTCCCGTCCTCGACCTGCTCACCGACGGGGACGAGCGGCGGGACTTCCTCGAGCCGTATGCCGCCGCCCTGCTCGAGGCGTACCCGCGCAGCTCGGTGGGTGTCATCTTCCCGTTCCGGCGGGTCTTCGCCGTGGCCCACCGGACCGGCCGGTAGCCGGCGGGCGCCTGACCCACGGGCCCGCCTGACCCGCGGGCCCGCCTGACCCGCGGGCCGTCGAGGGTCAGCTGTCGGTGAGGGTCGGCTTGGCCTCGAGGCCGCTCATGCCGTTCCAGGCGAGGTTGACCAGGTGTGCGGCGACGTCGGTCTTCTTGTACTTGGGGGAGTCCAGCCACCACTGGCCGGTGAGCGCCACCATGCCGACGAGCATCTGGGCGTACATCGGCGCGGCCTTGGCGTCGAGCCGGCGACGCTTGAACTGTGCCTCGAGGATGTACTCGACCTGGGACGCGACGTCCGACATCAGGCTGGCGAAGTTCCCGGTCGACTGACCCGGCGGCGAGTCGCGGACGAGGATGCGGAAGCCGTCGGTCGAGCTTTCGATGTAGTCGAGCAGCGCGAGCGCGGCCCGCTCGATGAGCTGGCGGCTCGTGCCGTCGGAGGTGAGGACCCCGGTGATGGCGTCGAGGAGAGCCTGGATCTCGCGGTCGACGACGACGGCGTACAGCCCCTCCTTGCCGCCGAAGTGCTCGTAGACGACCGGCTTGGACACGCCGGCCTGGGCGGCGATCTCCTCGACCGTCGTCGCCTCGTAGCCCTTCTCGGCGAAGAGCTTGCGGCCGATGCCGATGAGCTGCTCGCGCCGCTCGCGCCCGGTCATCCGGGAGCGGGACTTGGCCTTCTTGGGGACGGGCTGGGGGTCGGTCACGGGCGCCATTGTGCCGCCTTGCGGAGGCGATGCCGCGACGGCAGACCGGGTGCCCGAGGGCTCCTCGGCCTGGCGCAGGGTCAGGACCCGACCCGACGGGCGTCGAGTCGCTTCGCCTGCGGCCAGCGGACGTCGGTGGCCCAGTGGAACCGCTCGAAGAACCAGATGACCCGGGCGGAGATGTCGATCTGCCCCTTGTCGACCCCGTGCCGGGCGCAGGTCGGGTCGGCGTGGTGGAGGTTGTGCCAGGACTCGCCGAAGGAGAGGACGGCCAGCCACCACACGTTGCCGGAGCGGTCCCGGGACGTGAACGGGCGCTCGCCGAGGGCGTGGCAGATCGAGTTGATCGACCAGGTGACGTGGTGCAGGAGGCCGATCCGGAGCACCGAGGACCAGAAGAACGCCGTGAGCGCGCCCTGCCAGCTCCACGACCACAGGCCGCCGATGACGGCGGGTAGGAGGAGGGAGGTGGCGACGAGCGGGAGGAACAGGGAGTCGACGCGCTTGATGTCGGGGTCGGCGATGAGATCGGGCGCGTACTTGGTCCGCGGGGTCTGCTCGACGTCGAACAGCCACCCCATGTGCGCCCACCACAGCCCCTTGAGCAGCGCGGGGATCGTCTCGCCGTAGCGCCACGGCGAGTGCGGGTCGCCGGCGCGGTCGCTGAAGGCGTGGTGGCGGCGATGGTCGGCGACCCAGCGGATGACCGGGCCCTCGATCGCCAGCGAGCCCATGACCGCCAGGGCGACCTTCAGCGGGCGGTTCGCCTTGAACGAGCCGTGGGTGAAGTAGCGGTGGTAGCCCACGGTGATCCCGAGGCCGGACGCGCAGTAGAAGACCAGGCCGATGACCACGTCCCGCCAGTGCAGGCCCCAACCCCAGGCGACGGGTACGGCGAACAGCAGGGCGACGAAGGGCACGGCGATGAACAGGGTCAGGGCGACCTGCTCTCCGCGGTGCTTGCGCTCCGGGGCCGAGTCCGGCGCGGCCGTGGACGTGGCGGTGGGGGTGGAGGCGAGCGTGCTCACGAGGTGGGCCCTTTCGTCGAGAAACCTACGCCACCGTAACCTACGGTGGCGTAGCCTGTCCAGTGTGCGGGGTCGGCCGGCCGGGCGCGGGGGCGGCGGGGTCCGCTGCCGAGGGGACGTGGGGCGGTGGTCGGCCCACCCGTCCACTAGCCTTCATCGGGTATGCCGCCTGGCGGCGGCTCGCGTCCCCCGCCCGGTTCGGGTCGGGGCCGGGGTTGCCGGAACGACGGCGGCATATGCCGTCCCCGGTTGGTCTGCTGGCAGGGCCCGCCTGACTTTGAATCAGGACTAGCGACGGTGGTTCGATTCCACCCCGGGGAGCTCGTCCGCGTCACGCGGCCGCCCATGGGTGGCGGGTCGATCTGCGGTTGCGTGCCCGTTTCGGGCCCGAGGCGGGGCTTGCCGGTCCACCCCGACCTCCCTTGGCGCCCGCTCAGCGCGCCTCCAGGATGCCCGAAACTGCCCGAAATTGCCCAAGTGGAGCAGAAACCACGAAAACGGGTGACCGAATATGTTGACATCGGGCTGGCCACCGGGCCAGGATGGGGGCATCGGCGGTGAGGGAGCCGCCCCGGCCGGACGAGGGAGTCCGATGTACGCCCCCGAGAGACAGCAGCGGATCATGGACGAGGCGCGGCGCGCCGGCCGCGTCGAGGTCGGTGTGCTCGCCGAGCAGCTGGGCGTCGCCGCCGAGACCGTCCGCCGCGACCTCACCGCGCTCGAGCGCCGGGGCACCCTGCGCCGGGTCCACGGCGGCGCCATCCCGGTCGAGCGCCTCGAGCTCGAGCCGAGCCTGGCCACCCGCAGCACCCGGCTCACCTCGCAGAAGCGGGCGATCGCGGCGCGGGCCCTCGAGGAGCTCCCCACCCAGGGGACGATCCTTCTCGACTCGGGGTCGACGACCCAGGCCATCGCCGAGCTGCTTCCCCCGGACGCCGACCTCACCGTCCTCACGAACTCCTTCGCCATCGCGTCGATCCTCGCGACCCACCCCGGCGTCCGCCTCTACCTCCTCGGCGGCCGGGTGCGCGGCCGCACGGGAGCCGCCGTCGGCGACTGGACCATGTCGGCCCTGTCCGGGGTCTACGTCGACGTGGCCTTCCTCGGCACCAACGGGCTCTCCGTGGAGCGCGGCCTGACCACGCCGGACCAGGCCGAGGCCCTGGCCAAGCAGGCGATGGTCGCCGCCGCCCGCCGCTCCGTCGTCGTCACCGACTCCACGAAGGTGGGCCACACCCACCTTCACCGTTTCGCAGCCCTTGCCGACATCGACCTCGTCCTCACCGACAGCGGCCTCGACGACGAGACGGCGAGTGAGATCGAGCTGGCCGGTCCGGAGGTATACCGCGCATGATCGTCACCCTCACGCCCAACCCGAGTGTCGACCGCACCATCGCGATCGACGAGCTCCTCCGCGGGGAGGTGCACCGGGCCACCTCGAGCCGGATCGACCCTGGCGGCAAGGGCATCAACGTCTCCCGGGCGCTCACCGCCCAGCACGTCGAGACGCTCGCCGTCCTTCCGGTCGGCGGCCCCGAGGGCCACCTCATGGAGGAGCTCCTCGACGAGGCCGGCGTCTCCCGGCGCAGCGTTCCCGTCTCGGGCACGCTCCGGATGAACGTCGCGGTCGTCGAGCCGGACGGAACGACGACGAAGCTCAACGAGCCCGGCCCAGCGCTCAGCGACGCGGAGGTCGCCGCGCTCCTCTCGGCCACCGCCGACGCGGCACGCGGGGCCGACTGGGTCGTCGGCTGCGGCAGCCTGCCGCCCGGCGTCCCCACCGACCTGTATGCCGTCCTCGTCGCCCGGGCCCGCGAGCTCGGCGTCCGGGTCGCCATCGACAGCTCCGGGGGGCCGATGGTCGCAGCCGTCGCCGCCCGACCGAGCCTCATCAAGCCCAACCACGAGGAGCTCGCCGAGCTCGTCGACGCCCCGCTGCCGACCCTCGGTTCCGTTCGCGACGCGGCGCGTGACCTCGTCGCGGACGGCATCGAGACGGTGGTGGTGAGCCTCGGAGCCGACGGTGCCCTGCTCGTCACCGGCGCCCTCGTCGCCCACGCCCGCACGTTGATCAGCCACCCGCTGTCCACCGTCGGCGCCGGCGACTGCATGCTCGCCGGCCTCCTCGCCGCGACGGCGGCGGGATCCAGCCCACAGGACGCGTTGGCCTCGGGGTCCCTGTGGGGATCTGCCGCGGTGACCCTGCCGGGCAGCCGCGTCCCGAGCCCGGCCGACCTGGCCGGCATACCGGTCGAGGTCACGCTCGACCCCGACCTCTCGCTCACCCTCGCGCACTGACCGCTCTCCATCCGCAGGCCCCCACCGAAAGGAACCGCATGTCCCTCATCACCGAGTCCCAGGTCGTCCTCGACCTCGCTGCACCGGACCGGAACCTGGCGACCCGCACGCTGGCGCAGACCCTCGTCGGCACCGGCCGGTGCACCGACCTCGAGTCGTTCCTCGCCGACGTCCGCGCCCGGGAGGAGCAGATGGCGACCGGCCTTCCCGGCGGCATCGGCATCCCGCACGCGCGCAGCGCCGCCATCACCGAGCCCTCGCTCGTCTTCGGTCGGTCCACCGACGGCATCGACTGGGGTGCCGAGGACGGCCCCGCAACCCTCATCTTCCTCATCGCCGCTCCGGACGGTGGGGGGGAGGAGCACCTGAAGATCCTCGCCGCGTTGGCCCGCAAGCTCATGCGGGCCGAGTTCCGGACCGCCCTCATGGAGGCCCCGGACGCGGCTGCAGTAGTCGATATCGTCGAGAAAGAGGTGGTCAACCCATGAAGTTCGTCGGAGTGACGTCCTGCCCCACCGGCATCGCGCACACCTATATGGCGGCCGAGGCCCTTGAGCAGGCAGCGCAGGCGGCCGGCCACGAGATGGTCGTCGAGACCCAGGGATCGGCCGGGAGCAACCCCATCGACCCCGCGGTCATCGCGGCCGCGGACGGCGTGGTGTTCGCACACGACCTGCCGGTCGTCAACAAGGACCGGTTCGCCGGCAAGCCGACGATCGACGTCGGCGTCAAGAAGGCCATCTCCGAGGGCCCCGCCCTCATCGCCCAGGCGGTGGCCGCGGTCGAGGAGTGGAAGGCCGACCCGAGCCTGGCCGCGGCGGCCAAGGCGGCCCCCAGCGGGATGGCGACCAAGGTCACCGAGGGGGTCGGCACCGGGACGAAGATCCGCCAGTGGCTGATGACCGGTGTCTCCTACATGATCCCGTTCGTCGCCGCCGGCGGCATCCTCATCGCCATCGGCTTCATGCTGTCCAACGTCGCCATCGGCCAGAACGGCCCGGTCGAGATCGTCAAGTACGGCCTGACCGCCGAGGGCAACTACAACATCGCCCAGAACTTCGACCCGCTCAGCATGACCTCGTGGGCGGCGCTCGCCTTCGTCATGGGCGCGGCGGCCTTCGGGTTCCTCGTGCCGATCCTGTCCGGCTTCATCGCCTACGCCATCGCCGACCGGCCCGGCCTGGTGCCTGGGATCGTCGGCGGCTCGGTCGCCGCGACCATGGGTGCCGGCTACCTCGGCGGCCTTGCCACCGGCTTCCTCGGTGGGTTCGCCGCCAAGTGGGTCAGCAGCTGGAAGGTCCACAAGTACGTCCGTGGCGTCATGCCGGTCGTCGTCATCCCGCTGGTGTCCTCGATCATCACGCTCGGGCTGTTCATCGTCGTCCTCGGCCGTCCGATCACCTGGCTCAGCGACGAGCTGACCAAGGGCCTGAACAACATGTCCGGGGCGAGCGCGGCGCTGCTCGGCCTCGTCCTCGGCGCGATGATGGGCTTCGACCTCGGCGGCCCGGTCAACAAGGTCGCCTACTTCTTCGGCACGGCCGGGCTCGCCACCGCGGGTACCGCGGCCGACTCGACCCCGCTGAAGATCATGGCCGCGGTCATGGCCGCCGGCATGGTCGCCCCGCTGGCCATGGCCCTGTCGACGACGCTCCGCCCGAAGCTCTTCACCGAGCCCGAGCGGGAGAACGGCAAGGCGGCCTGGCTGCTGGGTGCGTCCTTCATCTCCGAGGGTGCCATCCCGTTCGCCGCGGCCGACCCGCTGCGCATCATCACCGCCTCGACCATCGGCTCGGCCATCACCGGGGCCCTGTCCATGATGTTCGGCGCGACCTCGCGGGCCCCGCACGGCGGGGTGTGGGTCCTTCCGCTGCTCGGCAGCTGGTGGTGGTGGATCGTGTCCATCGCCGTCGGCATGGTCGTCATGGCCGGGATCGTCATCGTTCTCAAGGAGCGCGACCACTCGCGGGCCGCGGTTGCCGAGGTTGCCGATAGCGTGGTCGCCTGAGGACGACCACACCGACGTGGCACGTCCCTGACGCGTCACATCAAGGAGAGACACATGGCACGCCGAACCGTCACGATCGCCTCCTCCGTGGGGCTGCACGCCCGCCCGGCTGCGCTCTTCGTCCAGGCCGCCACGGCCACCGGTCTCGACATCGAGATCGGTCGGCCGGGCCAGGACGACGCCACCGACGCGACGAGCATCCTCGGAGTCATGGCCCTGGGAGCCAAGAACGGTGAGGAGGTCGAGCTCACGGCGGACGGCGACGGCGCCGAGGAGGCCCTCGACTCCCTTGTCGAGCTTCTCTCGCAGGATCTGGACGCCTCCTAGGAGAACAGGGTGAGTGACATGTCCGAGCCCGAGACCCGGCACGGCATCGGCGTCAGCCCTGGCACGGCGTTCGGGCCGGTGGTGCAGGTACGGCCACCGGTCCGGCCGCCGGCCGACGAGCCGGCCCCGGCGGATGCCGAGGCGGCGCTGACCGAGGTCAAGGCCGCGTTCGAGGCGGTCGCCCAGGACCTCGAGGCCCGTGCCGCGAGGGCCGACGACACGGCCCAGCAGATCCTCACGGCCACGGCCCTCATCGCCCGCGACAAGGGTCTGGCCAAGGCGGCCGGCAAGCGGCTCGCCTCGGGTTCTGGCCCGAGCACCGCCGTCGACGGCGCGGTCGAGGAGTATGCCGCGCAGTTCACCGCGCTCGGCGGGTACTTCGCCGAGCGGGTGAGCGACCTGCGCGACGTCGGCAACCGGACCATCGCGCACCTGCTCGGGGTGCCGCCGCCCGGCATCCCCGCCTTCACCGAGCCGAGTGTCGTCGTCGCCGACGACCTCGCCCCGGCCGAGACCGCGACGCTCGACCGAGCGCTCGTCGTGGGCATCGTCACCGCCTCGGGCGGGAGGACGAGCCACACGGCGATCCTCGCCGCCCAGATGGGCATCCCCGCGGTCGTCCAGCTGCACGGAGCCACCGAGATCCCCGTCGGGACACCGGTCGCCGTCGACGGCGACGCCGGGTCGGTCACCATCGACCCCACCGAGCAGTTCGTCGCCGACCTGGCCACCCGGCGGGCCCGCCGCGACGCGGCCCTGGCCGCGACGACCGGGCGGGGCACAACGAGGGACGGCCACGCCGTCGCCCTGCTCGCCAACATCGGCGGCATCGAGGACGCCCTCGGGGCCGGGCCCCAGGACGTCGAGGGCGTCGGGTTGTTCCGGACCGAGTTCGTCTTCCTCTCCTCCGAGAAGGCCCCCACCGTCGCGGAGCAGACCGAGATCTACCGGCAGGTCTTCGAGCCGTTCGCCGGTCGCCGGGTCGTCGTGCGCACCCTCGACGCCGGCGCCGACAAGCCGCTCGCCTTCGCCGACCTCGGCCCGGAGGAGAACCCGGCCCTGGGCCGGCGCGGGCTGCGCCTGTCCGCCGAGCGGCCCGAGCTGCTCGACGCCCAGCTGGAGGCGCTCGCCATCGCCGCCAAACAGACCGGAGCCGACGTCCGGGTCATGGCGCCGATGGTCGCGACCGCCGAGGAGGCCGCCTGGTTCGCCCGGCGGGTCCGGGAGAACGGCCTGCCCAAGGCGGGCGTCATGATCGAGGTGCCGGGGGCCGCCCTGCGGTCCGAACACGTCCTCGCGGAGGTCGACTTCGGCAGCCTCGGGACCAACGACCTCGCCCAGTACACGATGGCGGCCGACCGGCTCCAGGGCGAGCTGTCCGACCTGCTCGACCCCTGGCAGCCCGCGGTCCTCGATGTCGTCGCCGCGGCCTGCGTCGGCGCCGCCAAGACGGGCCGGCCGATCGGGGTGTGCGGGGAGTCTGCGGGCGACCCCCTCCTCGCGCTCGTCCTCACCGGGCTGGGCGTCTCGAGCCTGTCGATGGCCCCGAGCAAGGTCGGCATGGTCCGCTACGCCCTGTCCCTGCACACCTTCCCCGAGTGCCAGCAGCTGGCCGGCATCGCCCGCGCGGCCCGGACCGCCGTCGACGCCCTGACCGCCGTCCACGCGGCCGTCCGGCCCGAGCTGTCCTCGCTCGTGTAGCCCGCCGCCCCGCGCCGGGCGACGGCGGTTCGACCGTCGTGGACCGACCGGGTGTGCCGACCCGGTGCTGAGTACGATGGCGACGTTCGCCAGTCGTGCCCGTCGAACCTGGGAGTAGCCCGCGTGACCACTCGCCCGGCCGCCGTCATCATCCTCGCCGCCGGTGAGGGGACGCGGATGAAGTCCGGTACCCCCAAGGTGCTCCACCGCATCGCCGGCCGGCCGCTCCTCGGCCACGCGATCCGGGCCGGACGGCATACCCGGGCCGAGCACGTCGCCATCGTCGTCCGCCACGGTCGGGACGACGTCGTCGCCTTCTGCGCGGCTGCCGACCCCGATGTCGTCATCGCCGACCAGGACGAGGTCAAGGGGACCGGCCGCGCCGCCGAGTGCGGGCTCGACGCCCTGCCCGCCGGACTGAGCGGCACGGTCCTGGTCACCATGGGCGACGTCCCGCTCCTCACCGGCCAGACCCTCGCCTCGCTCGTCGAGTCGCATGAGGGCAGCGCGAGCGCGGTCACCGTCGTCACCGCGCGGGTGCCCGACCCGACGGGCTACGGGCGCGTGCTGCGCGCACCGGACGGCTCGGTGGTCGGGATCGTCGAGCACCAGGACGCGACCGAGGAGCAGCTCGCCATCACCGAGATCAACTCGGGGATCTACGCCTTCGACGCGGACGCCCTCCGTGCGGCGCTCGCCCGGGTCGACACCGCCAACGCCCAGGGCGAGCGCTACCTCACCGACGTCGTCGCCATCGTCCACGCGACCGGCCGCCGGGTCAGCGCCCATCTGCTCGAGGACCTGTGGCAGACAGAGGGTGTCAACGACCGCGTCCAGCTCGCTCGGCTCGGCGCCGAGCTCAACCGACGGATCTGCGAGCGGTGGATGCGGGAGGGCGTGACGATCGTCGACCCCGCGACGACATGGGTGGACGACGACGTGACCATCGGCCAGGATGCGACGATCCTGCCCGGCACCCAGCTGCTCGGCGCGACGACGATCGGCCCCGGCGCGGTCGTCGGTCCGGAGGTCACGCTCACCGACTGTGAGGTGGGGGAGCGAGCCCAGGTGCGCCGGTCCGAGGCCAACCTCGCCGTCATCGGACCCGATGCCACCGTCGGCCCCTTCTCCTACCTGCGCCCCGGCACCCGGCTCGGTGCGGGCGGCAAGATCGGTGGCTTCGTCGAGACCAAGAACGCCACGATCGGCGACAGGGCCAAGGTGCCCCACCTGACGTATGCCGGCGACGTCACGATCGGCGAGGGCGCGAACATCGGCGCGGGCACGATCTTCGCCAACTACGACGGGGTGGCCAAGCACCACAGCACCGTGGGGCGGCACAGCTTCGTCGGCTCCAACAGCGTCGTCGTCTCCCCGGTGGACATCGCCGACGGCTCCTACGTCGCGGCCGGGTCGACCGTGACCGGCGACGTCGAGCCGGGCCAGCTCGCCGTGGGCCGGGGCCGCCAACGGAACATCGACGGTTGGGTCTCCCGCGCCCGCCCCGGAACCCCCACCGCCGACGCCGCGGAGGCCGCACAGCGGGACTCGCAGCCGACCACCGATCCCGAAGGGGAAGGCCAGTCCTCATGACGGCAACCGAGCGCAGCCACCACACCGGGATCACGACCGCGCCCAAGAAGCAGCTCATGGTCTTCTCCGGCCGCGCCAACCCGGGGCTCGCCCAGGAGGTCGCCGCCCTGCTCGGCACCGAGCTCGTCCCGACCAGCGCCTACGACTTCGCCAACGGCGAGATCTACGTCCGCTACGAGGAGTCGGTCCGCGGGTGCGACGCCTTCGTCATCCAGAGCCACGCCCGGCCGATCAACGAGAGCATCATGGAGCAGCTCATCATGGTCGACGCGCTCAAGCGCGCCTCGGCCAAGCGGGTCACCGTCGTGCTGCCCTTCTATGGTTACGCCCGCCAGGACAAGAAGCACCGCGGCCGTGAGCCGATCTCGGCCCGGCTCATGGCAGACCTGTTCAAGACCGCCGGGGCGAACCGGCTCATGGCGGTCGACCTCCACACCGCGCAGATCCAAGGCTTCTTCGACGGCCCCGTCGACCACCTCATGGCCATGCCGATCCTCAGCGACTACGTGGCGACCAAGTACGGACACGAGCAGCTCGCCGTCGTCTCGCCGGACGCCGGCCGGATCAAGGTGGCCGAGGACTGGGCCTCCCGGCTCGGCGGTGCCCCGCTGGCGTTCATCCACAAGACCCGCGACATCAACCGGCCCAACGAGATGGTCGCCAACCGGGTCGTCGGCGAGGTCGCCGGGCGGATGTGCGTTCTCGTCGACGACATGATCGACACTGCCGGGACGATCACCAAGGCCGCCGATGCGCTGATGGCAGACGGGGCCAAGGGCGTCATCATCGCCGCCACCCACGCGATCCTCTCCGGACCGGCCGTCGAGCGGCTCACCACATGCTCGGCCCGGGAGATCATCGTGACGAACACTCTGCCGATCTCCCCGGCCGACGAGTTCGACGGGCTGACCGTCCTGTCGATCGCCCCGCTCATCAGCGCGGCGGTCCGGGAGGTCTTCGAGGACGGCTCGGTGACGAGCCTGTTCGGGGGGCGAGCCTGACCCGCCGCGAGGCGCTCGGCCTCCTCGCCGCCATCACGTCCGCCGCAGCCTTCGCCACCTCCGGACCCGTCGCCAAGGGCCTGCTGGCCATCGGCTGGACGCCGGGCGCCCTCGTCCTGGTCCGGGTCGGCGGGGCCGCGCTGGTCCTCCTCCCGTTCACGCTGTTCGCGCTCCTCGGCCGCTGGCGGGCGGTCCGGGCCGACCTGGCGGCGGTCGGGGTCTACGGGGCGCTCGCGGTGGCCGGTGCCCAGCTGTGCTACTTCCAGGCGATCGTGCGGCTCACCGTCGGGGTGGCTCTGCTTCTGGAGTACCTCGGGATCGTCCTCGTCGTCCTCTGGGTCTGGGCGAGCACGCGCCGGCCGCCCGGTCCGATCACCCTGGGCGGCATCGCCACGGCCGCCGTCGGGCTCGCCTTCGTCCTCGACATCACCGGCGCCCGCAGCCTCGACCTCGTCGGCGTCGGCTGGGGTCTCGGCGCCGCCGTCGGCCTCGCGGCGTACTACGTCCTGGCTGCCCAGGAGTCCACCCTGCCGCCCGTTGCCCTCGCCGGGCTCGGGCTGGGCGTCGGGGCGGTGATCCTCGCCCTGCTCGGACTCCTCGGCATCCTGCCCATGGCGTATGCCGCGGGCTCGGTCACCTTGGCCGCCACCGCCGTCCCGGCGTGGGCCGCCCTCGTCGAGCTCGCCCTCGTCGCCGCGGCCGCGGCATACCTGCTCGGCATCGTCGGAGCCCGCGCGCTGGGGTCGACCGTCGCCTCGTTCATCGGGCTGACGGAGGTCCTCTTCGCCGTCCTCTTCGCCTGGCTTCTCCTCGCCGAGCTGCCGGGATGGGTCCAGCTCGGTGGCGGCGTCCTGATCGTCGCCGGGGTCATCGCCGTCCGCACCGATGAGGCCCGCCGCCACCGGCTGCGGCTCGCCACCGCGGTGGAACCTCTTCCGGGTGCCGATTTCCCTGGCCAGCACCCCATCGCCTAGGATCGAGGGGTTGCCTCGGCGAGGGACGTCGCACCGGCCAGCGAAGCCCGGTCAGCGTGAGTCCGTGATCGACGCGGTGGTCGCCGCTGGGCCTGCAGAGGCCTCCGCGAGACCGTTGCCCGGTCACCGACGTGCTCCGTCCGATGTCCGTGCCGCGTCCCGCGTCGAGGCCCACCGCTCTCCGGCAGCCGCCGTGCCGAGCACCCGCCCGACTCGTCTTCGAGGAGCACCGTCTTGTCCGTCACCACGCTCGTCGCGCAGTACCGCACCCAGTTCGGCAAGGGCGCGGCCCGGAAGATCCGCCGCGACCACCAGATCCCGGCCGTCATGTACGGCCACGGCACCGCGCCGATCCACATCACCCTCCCGGGCCACGACGCGATGCTGGCCCTGAAGAACCCCAACGCCCTGCTGACCATCGTCCTGGACGGCAAGGAGCAGCTCGCCCTCGCCAAGGACGTCCAGCGCGACCCCATCAAGCCGATCATCGAGCACATCGACCTCGTCACCGTCCGCCGCGGCGAGAAGGTCAAGGTCGAGGTCTCGATCCACGTCGACGGTGAGGCCGGCCCCGAGACCGTCGTCAGCCTGGACCACACGAGCGTCACGGTCGAGGCCGAGGCGACGAACATCCCCGACCACATCGTCGTCTCCGTCGAGGGGCTTCCCGCCGGCACCCAGATCCACGCGGGCGAGCTGACGATGCCGGAGGGTTCGGTTCTCGCGACGGATGCCGACGCACTCATCGTCAACATCTCGCAGCAGATCTCCGAGGCCGCCCTCGAGGCGGGTCTCACCGAGGGCGAGGAGGGCGCCGCCGCGCCCGCCGAGGAGGACGCGGTCGAGGCCGAGTCGGCCGACGGCGAGGCCTGAGCCCGGCCCTTCATCGGCACAGGCCCGGCCCCGATCGGGGCCGGGCCTGAGCCGTCGCCGGGCCGGACGGCATACTTCTGCGGTGTGAGCGAGAGCGGAACGTGGCTGGTCGTGGGGCTCGGCAACCCCGGACCGCGGTATGCGAGGAACCGGCACAACGTCGGCGCCATGGTGGTGGACGAGCTCGCCGCCCGGACCTCGGAGACGCTGCGCTCGCACAAGGCCAGAGCCGTCGTTGCCCAGACGCGGATCGGCCCGCCCGGGCCGGCGAGCCGGTCGGCGGTCCTCGCCGTCCCCGGCTCCTACATGAACGAGTCGGGCGCCCCGGTGTCGGCCCTGATGCGCTTCTTCTCGGTGGCTCCCGACCATCTCGTCGTCGTTCATGACGAGCTCGACATCGCCCCCGGCGAGGTCCGCCTCAAGCTCGGTGGGGGAGAGGGCGGCCACAACGGGCTTCGGTCGGTCAGCGCCGCGATCGGGACCCGCGACTACCTCCGGGTCCGGGTCGGGATCGGCCGTCCTCCGGGCCGGATGGACCCCGCCGACTACGTCCTCCGGGACTTCTCCCCGGCGGAGCGCAAGGAGCTGCCGTTCACACTGTCGGAGGCGGCCGACGCCGTCGAGCTCCTGCTCGGCGAGGGGCTGCTCGCGGCCCAGCGGCAGCACCATGCCCCTCGCTGAGGAGCGCCGCCCGGGCTCGTCCGTCCGGGTGTGATTTCCCGTTTACCGTTACCCGGGGACGCCACACGGGTATATGGTGAACCGGTCGTGGGGACATGAGGAGCACCGGGTGGACGGTGCCGGGGTGGGCTCGGCGCCAGGGGTGGCATCCACGACGGGGACGCGGGGGGACGGTGACGTCCTCCCCGCATTGGGGGAGGTTTTCGCATGAGCATTGTGAGTAGCTCACGGCTGCTGACCAGGGAACGTCAGCGACCCGCGCCGCGGGTCGATCTGGTCCGGGCCGGTCACGCGCGGGTGGCCCACGGGCTCGCTCCGTGGCAGCGGGACTACCGCCGCAACGCCGTCATCAGTGACGTCGTCATTGCGGTCGTCGTCTCGGCGCTGGCGGCGGTGCTGCGGACCGACCTCATCGGCAACGGGGTTCAGGTCTGGACCCTCGGCGACAACAACACGAAGTGGCCGGCGCTCTTCCTGCCCGCCGCCTGGCTCATCTGCCTGGTCTGGTCGCGGGGCTACGCGCTGCGCTATGTGGGCGCCGGACCCGAGGAGTACCGCGCCGTGACCCGGGCCATCGTCGCGCTTCTCGCGACGTCGGCGGTGCTGTCCTACGCGTTCAGGCTCCAGGTCTCCCGTGGCTTCGTCGCCATCGCCCTGCCGCTGCTCCTCGCGACGACGCTGGTCGGCCGATACGCCCTGCGCATCCGACTGCATCGGCGCCGCCTGGCCGGCGAGATGCTCCAGACGACGGTGGTCGTGGGCCGAGCCGACTCCGTCGCCGACATGATCCGGCAGATCCGCCAGCACTCCGATGTCAACGGTCTCAAGGTCGTCGGCGCCTGCGTGAGCGGCATGGACGCCTCGTGGGTCTCCCTCGGCACGATCGAGGATGTCCCGATCCTCGGGGCGCCCGAGGAGGCCATCCACGCCGTCGACCGGGTCGACGCCGATGTCGTGGCCGTCGCGAGCAGCCCGGACTTCTCGGGACAGTCGCTGCGGCGCTTCGGCTGGCAGCTCGAGCAGCGAGATGTCGACCTGCTCGTCTCCCCGGGGATCATCGAGGTCGCCGGCCCGCGGCTGTCGCTCCGGCCGGCCCAGGGGCTGTCGATGCTCCACGTCGAGCGGCCGCTGACCCAGGGCCTGATCTACCAGAGCAAGACCATCCTGGACCGCGTCGTCGGTGCCGTCCTGCTCCTGCTGGCCTCGCCGGTACTCCTCACGATCGCCGCGGCCATCCGGTTCGAGAGCCGCGGTCCGGCGTTGTTCAAGCAGGTTCGGATCGGCAACGAGGGCCAGCCGTTCACCATGTTCAAGTTCCGGTCGATGGTCGTCGACGCCGAGTCGCTGCTGCCCGGGCTGGCCGAGCAGCACGACGGCAACGAGCTCCTCTTCAAGCTCCGCGAGGACCCGCGGGTGACCAGCGTCGGGCGGTTCATCCGCAAGTTCTCGCTCGACGAGCTGCCGCAGCTCCTCAACGTCGTCCGCGGGGACATGTCCCTCGTCGGGCCTCGCCCGCCCCTCGGAGCCGAGGTCGACGCCTACGAGTTCGACGCCCTGCGACGGCTGCGGGTCCGTCCCGGAATGACCGGCCTGTGGCAGGTCTCCGGCCGAAGCGACCTATCCTGGGAGGACTCGCTGCGGCTTGACCTGTGGTACGTGGACAACTGGTCGTGGGCGCTCGACGGGCAGATCCTCGTTCGAACGGCGCGCGCGGTCCTGAAGGGACGAGGGGCCTACTGATGGAAACGGATCTGGCCACCGGGGATCATTCGGTGGCCCGCCTTCTGGCTGCGCAGGCCGGCGAGCTCCTGCTCGAGCTGCGCGGGTCCTGGGAAGGCGAGGCCACCGACCTGAAGAACGCGGGGGACGCGCGCTCGCACGAGTTCCTCATGGCCGAGCTGACCCGGCTGCGCCCGGGCGACGCCGTCCTCTCCGAGGAGGGTGCCGACGACCTGGCCCGGCTCGAGGCCGACCGGGTGTGGATCGTCGACCCGCTCGACGGGACCCGGGAGTTCGGCGAACGGCCGCGTGACGACTGGGCCGTCCACGTCGCCCTCTGGGAGCGCGGCGACCTCGTCGCCGGCGCGGTGGCCCGTCCGGCGCGGGGCGACGTCCTGTCGACCGAGAACCCGCCGACCCGGCCGACCGGCATACCGGTGACGATCCGGCTCGCCGTCAGCCGGACCCGGCCACCGGCCTTCGTCCAGGCCCTCGCCGAGCGGATGGGCGCCGAGCTCGTGCCCATGGGCTCGGCCGGGATTAAGGCCACGGCGGTCCTGGACGGTACCGTCGACGCATACGTCCACGCGGGTGGACAGTACGAGTGGGACTCTGCCGCGCCCGTCGCGGTGGCGGTGGCGTCCGGCCTGCACACCAGCCGCATCGACGGCACGCCACTGACGTACAACCGGAAGGACCCCCTCTTGCCGGACCTGCTGATCTGCCGCCCGGAGCTCGCCGAGCGGCTGCTCACCGTCATCGCCGACCTGACACCCGAGGTGGCCGACTCATGACGAGCTCCGAGAACCGGTACCAGCTGAGCCAGCTCGACACCCTCGAGGCCGAGGCGATCTACATCTTCCGTGAGGTCGTCGCCGAGTTCGAGAAGCCCGTGCTGCTCTTCTCCGGCGGCAAGGACTCGATCGTCATGCTGCGGCTGGCCGAGAAGGCCTTCCACCCGGCCCGGATCCCCTTCCCGGTCATGCACATCGACACGGGGCAGAACTTCTCCGAGGTCCTGCAGTTCCGGGACCGCCGGGTCGGCGAGCTCGGCGTGAGCCTCGTCGTCGCCAGCGTCCAGGACGCGATCGACCGGGGCATGGTCACCGAGCCGCCGGACGGGACGCGCAACCGGATCCAGACCCCCGTCCTCCTCGACGCGCTCGAGCGGGGTGGCTACCAGGCCATCTTCGGCGGCGCACGCCGTGACGAGGACAAGGCCCGCGCCAAGGAGCGCATCTACTCCTTCCGAGACGAGTTCGGCCAGTGGGACCCCAAGAACCAGCGGCCCGAGCTCTGGAACGTCTACAACGCCCGGATCCACCCCGGAGAGAGCATCCGCGTCTTCCCGCTGTCGAACTGGACCGAGCTCGACATCTGGCACTACATCGAGCACGAGGGGATCGAGATCCCGTCGATCTACTACGCGCACGAGCGGGCGGTCGTCAACCGCGGCGGCATGCTGTATGCCGTCAACGAGTTCGTCGTCCCGCGGGACGGCGAGGAGGTCGAGGTCCGCACCGTGCGCTACCGCACGGTCGGCGACGCGACCCTGACGGCAGCCGTCGACTCCGACGCCGACACGATCGGCAAGGTCATCGACGAGGTCGCCGTCACCCGGGTGACCGAGCGCGGGGCCACCCGCGGCGACGACAAGTTCAGCGAGGCCGCCATGGAGGACCGCAAGCGGGAGGGCTACTTCTGATGGACATTCTTCGGTTCGCCACGGCCGGGTCGGTCGATGACGGCAAGAGCACCCTCATCGGGCGGCTCCTCTATGACACCAAGACGGTCTTCGAGGACCAGCTCGACGCGGTCGAGCGGGTCAGCCGGGACCGCGGCGAGGAGTACACCAACCTCGCCCTCCTCACCGACGGCCTGCGCGCCGAGCGCGAGCAGGGCATCACGATCGACGTCGCCTACCGCTACTTCGCCACGCCGAAGCGGAAGTTCATCATCGCCGACACCCCGGGACACACCCAGTACACCCGGAACATGGTGACCGGTGCCTCGACGGCGGACCTCGCGCTCGTCCTCGTCGATGCTCGCAAGGGCCTGGTCGAGCAGAGCCGGCGGCACGCGTTCCTCGCGACGCTGCTCCAGGTCCCGCACCTCGTGCTCGTCGTCAACAAGATGGACCTCGTCGACTACAGCCAAGAGGTCTACGACCGGATCCAGGCGGAGTTCATCGGGTTCGCCACCAAGCTGCGGGTGCCCGACCTCGATGTCATCCCGGTCTCGGCCCTGCGTGGCGACAACGTGGTGAACCGGTCCGAGAACATGCCGTGGTACTCGGGGGCCAGCCTGCTGCACTACCTCGAGAACATCCACGTGGCGAGCGACCGCAACCTCATCGATGCGCGCTTCCCGGTCCAGTACGTCATCCGGCCGATGTCGGACGCCTACCACGACTACCGCGGGTATGCCGGTCAGGTCGTCGGCGGGGTCCTCAAGAAGGGCGACGACGTCATGGTGCTGCCCTCCGGCTTCAGCTCGCGCATCGCGTCCGTCGAGACGGCGGACGGCGAGGTCGACGAGGCGTTCCCGCCCATGTCGGTGACGGTTCGGCTGGAGGACGAGATCGACATCTCCCGGGGTGACATGATCTGCCGACCGCACAACATGCCGACGGTCTCTCAGGACATCGACGCCATGTTGTGCTGGATGGACGAGTCGGCGAGCCTGCAGATCGGGCGGAAGTACTCGATCAAGCACACGACCCGGACGGCGCGGACGATCGTCAAGGATCTGCAGTACCGGCTCGACGTCAACACGTTGCACCGTGACGAGTCGGCCACCGAGCTGGCGCTCAACGAGATCGGCCGGGTTCGGCTCCGCACGACGGTCCCGCTGCTGCACGACGAGTACAGCCGCAACCGGGCCACGGGCGGGTTCGTCCTCGTTGACGAGGGCACAAATCGCACAGTGGCTGCGGGAATGATCGCCGGTCGGCAATAATGGGGTAGGCCGGGTCGGCATCCTGGGGGGATTGCGCCGTTCCGGTGTACGAGGGGTAGTACCAATGATCGGGGGGAACCGATGATCGGTCTGACAAGGACCATGCCGAGGCGGGAGCGCGTCGCGCTGCCGGCGACGGTGGGCCGGCGGCGTGACCGGCAGAGGACCCGGCCCGTCCGGGTGGCCATGATCGGCCAGAAGGGCCTGCCGGCGACCTTCGGCGGCATCGAGCGGCACGTCGAGGAGCTCGGCTCGCGGCTTGTCGACGAGGGCGTCGAGGTGACCGTCTACTGCCGGTCCGGCTACTGCGCGTCCGAGGACGGCGACGTGCCCGAGTACTACAGGGGCATGCATCTGGTGACGACGCCGACGGTGCCCAGCAAGCACCTCGACGCGATCGTCCACAGCCTCACCTCGACGATCCACGCCATCCGCTCCGGGCACGACATCATCCATTACCACGCGCTCGGCCCCGGGCTGGTCTCGCCGGTCGCGCGCTTCGGCTCCCGGGCCAAGGTCGTGCTCACCGTTCACGGTCTGGACCAGGATCGGGCCAAGTGGAGCCGGCCGGCGCAGGCGGTCCTCGGGCTTGCCTACTGGATGAGCGGACACGTCCCGGACACGGTCGTCACGGTGAGCCGCGCCCTCGCGGAGCACTACCAGTCGCACTTCGGTGTCGACGCGGCCTACATCCCGAACGGGGTCGCGGCGCCCAAGCCGGGGCCGTTGCCCGAGCGGTTCACCCGGGAGTACGGCCTCACCCCGGGTGGGTACATCCTCTTCGTGGGGCGCATCGTCCCGGAGAAGCGCCCGGACCTGCTGGTCGAGGCGCTGGCGCAGCTCCCCGACGACGTCAGCGTCGCGATCGTCGGCGACTCCTCGTTCAGCGACGAGTATGTCGACCGGCTGCGCGAGATGGGACTGCGGGACCCGCGGGTCGTCTTTCCCGGCTTCGTCTACGGCGAGGAGCTCGGCGCGCTCTACAGCAACGCCGCCGTCTTCGTGCAGCCCTCGGACCTCGAGGGCCTTCCGCTCACCCTGCTCGAGGCCGTGTCCTACGGCCTGCCGATCGTGGCGAGCGACATCGCGCCGCACCAAGAGGTGCTCGGCGCGTGCGACTGCGGCGCCCACCGGATGTTCCGGGCGGGCGACGCCTCAGACCTGGCCGCCGCGTTGAGCGGTGTTCTGGAGGACCTCGAGCTGAGCCAGCGTGCTGCCCGGCTCGAGGCCGACGAGCTGCTCCGTCCGTACCGGTGGCCCGCCGCCGTGTCGGAGCTGGCGCGGCTCTATCGCAGGATGGCCGGGCGGGAGTAGATTGCCCGGGTGGTCAAGCGCCCATGGGGGGAGCTTGAGGAGTGCTGAATCCAAAGGGGAAGGCTTGTCCATGCATGCCAGGGGATTTCGTGGGAGTAGTGCTGCCCGCTTGAAGAGGGCTCGTCCGGTGGCGCTGGCCGCTGCCGTGACGTCGGTCGTCGTCGCCATCGCCGGAGCCGCTCCGGCCCAGGCCGCCGACCTCACGCCACCAGCCCTGTCGCTCACCGCCGACAACAGCGTGTGGGGGACGAACGGCCGGGTCATGGAGATGGAGACCTACGGCAGCCGAGTGCTCCTCGGCGGCGGCTTCGACTACGTCGGGCCGACGCTCGGCCACTCCACGCTCGTCGACCCCACCACCGGTGCGGTCATCGAGGCACCGAAGATGACGAACAACAACGTCAACGCGGCCGTGGCCGATGGGGCGGGCGGCTACTACCTCGGGGGCGAGTTCACCCTCGTCGACGGCGCGCACAAGAAGGGCGTCGTGCACATCCTCGCCAACGGCAAGGTCGATCGAGGATTCAAGGCCCAGACGAGCGGCAAGGTCTACGCCCTCGCGCTGAGCCCGTCCGGTGTGCTCTACATCGGTGGCAAGATCACCAGGGTCTCGGGCGTGAGCGCGACGAACCTCGCGGCGGTCGACGCCACCACGGGCAACCGCATCCCCGGCTGGAGCGCCTCGCCCAACTCGACGGTCTATGCGCTCGCCGCGACCTCGACCTCGGTCTACGTCGGTGGCGCGTTCAGCTCGATCGGCTCCTCCGCGCACCGCGGCATCGCCCGGCTCTCGGCGACGTCGGGAGCGCTCGACACCTCGTTCACGGCGACGACCGCGGCCACGGTGTGGTCGCTGGCGCTGTCGCCGGACGCCTCCACCGTGTATGCCGGCGGCGACTTCACGTCCGCGTACTCGAGCGCGACGGGGACCCAGTCCCGCAGCCGCCTCGCGGCATTCGCGACGGCCAACGGCGCCGTGACCGGCTGGAACCCGGGTGCGGACGCCACCGTGTCGGCGATCCTGCCCGACCCGGCGACCGGCACGGTCTACCTCGGCGGCTCGTTCACCACCCTCGGCGGCGCGGCTCGCGTCGCCCTCGGTGCCGTGACGGCCGCCGGAGCGGTGACCGGATGGGACCCGGCCATCACCGGGTGCCACGAGCCGCACCTCACCAAGGCGGTCGGTGGCCTGGCGCCATGTGTGCCGTGGACGACCGCGCTCGCCATCGACAACGGCACCCTCTACGCCGGCGGCAACTTCACATACGCCGGCGGCGTCTCCCGGCACCACGCCGCGTCGTTCAGCCTCGCTACCGGTGACCTCAACGCCTGGAACCCCGTCGTCGGGAACCAGGTCTACGGCATCGTCCCGACGCCGTCCGGCATCGTCCTCGGCGGCCAGTTCACCAGCGTCGGCGGCATCATCCGCGACGGCCTCGCGGTCATCGACCTGACGACCGGCCAGGCCGACCCGGGCTTCGTCGCCGACGTCGACGGCATGGTCCTCGACATCGTCAAGACCGCCGATGGCCAGGGCGCCTACGTCGGCGGTGACTTCACCAACGTCAACGGCAAGGACCACCGCAACCTCGTCAAGATCAGCGCGACGACCGGTGCGGTCGACTCGGCCTTCACCGCCAAGCCCAACCGCGACGTCAACCAGATCGCGCTGACCGGCAACGACCTCTACATCGGCGGCAAGTTCAAGCGGGTGGGCAGCATCAAGCGCGTCCACGCGGCCAAGCTGGACGCGACGACCGGCGCCGTCGACCCGACCTGGGTCGCCGACACCGTCGGCCCCACCGGCAAGCTCCGCGCGGGCGGCATGGTCATGGGCATCCAGGCGTCGCCGGACGGGTCGAAGGTCTTCCTCGCCGGGCCGTTCACGACCCTCAACGGGGTCGCGGTGACCGGCGGCATCGCCGTCGTCGACGGGACGACCGGCGCGTTCACGGCCAACCAGATCGGCGGCGTCCAGGGCTGCAAGAGCGTCGGTCCGTGGATCAACCGCCTCTACCTCAGCGACGACGGCCTGCGCCTCTACGGCGGGGATGTCTGCCCCGACTACATCTACCAGTGGGACGCGGTGGCCCTCGGGACGCCGTCCAACCCGACGGGCCTGCTCTGGCGCACGAAGTGCAACGGTGGCATGCAGGGCCGGTTCGAGGTGAACGGGCACTTCTACTACGGCACCCACGGTGGCAACAAGGGTTCCGGCGGGGCGTGCTCGGCCTACCCGAACGGCCCCGACGTCACGACGCAGCAGCGCTTCTGGGTGTTCAACTCCAGCGACGGCTACCTGCTGCCGTACGCCCCGGAGTTCAACAGCCCGATGGGGGTCTGGTCCTACGCGGCCAGCCCCGAGGGACTGCTCGTCGGCGGCGACTTCACCTTCGCCGGCTCGCGGGACGTCGTCCAGCAGGGCTTCGCCCTGTTCCGCGGCACTCCGTAGCAGGGGTCGGACCGGCGACGGTCCCCCGAACCCGATCGCCCCGGCGCCCCCTCCGCGCCGGGGCGGTCGTGTCGACGGATGGGGGGCCAGCCGAGCGGACGGGTGAGCCGTCCCAGGCCGTCCGTCGTGCCTGATGTCCGAGGGGTGAGGTGGTCCTTGGCATCGAGCCCGCGCTCGGGTACGGTTCGCGCACGCGCCTGCGGGGGGTACGTGGCGGCGACGGGGGTCGCCTCCGGGGGGAGAGGACACCTCATGTCAGCTCGATCGTTCGTACGGCGTGGCCCGTCGTCCATCGCCGCGTTCGCGGCGGCCGTCGTCGTCACGCTCACGTCGGTGGCCGCCGGCCCCGCGGCCGCCGCGCCCGGCACGGGTGCCTCGGCGAAGATGGCTCGCACCTGGGGGGTGAGCGGTCGCGTCCTCGCCCTGGCCCCCGCGGGGTCCACCGTCGTCGTCGCGGGATCGTTCGACCAGCTGCTCGGGCCGGGCGGAGACCAGCGCGTCGTGTCGTCGGTCGCCAAGTTCCGTCCGGCGACGGGCACCTTCGACCCGTGGCCGGTCACCGTCGACGGGCCGGTCAGCGCGGTGGCCGTCGACGGCGACACCGTCTTCCTCGGTGGGGACTTCCGGCACGTCAACGGCGAGCTGCGGATCTCCCTCGCCGCGGTGTCGCTGAGCGACGGCTCGCTGCTGCCCTGGGCACCACAGGCCAACGTCGCCGTCGGTGCGTTGGCCGTCGACGGTGGGGAGGTCTACCTCGGGGGCACCTTCACGACCGTCACCGACGCCACGGGCCCGGTCGCCGCCCCCTACCTCGCCCGGGTCGGCACGGACGGCGTCGTCGACCGGACGTGGAGCACGGCCATCGCCCTCGATGCCCAGGTGCGATCGCTGGTCCCGACCACCGACGGCACCGGCATCTATGTCGGAGGCGACTTCGGTCCCATCGGCGGCGCCGGCTATGCCGCCCACCTCACCCTGCTGTCGACGGGGGCCACCCCTGACATCGACCCGGTCTTCCGCTCGGCCACGACCAACGGCGCGAACCGGGCCCCGGCGTTCGCCCTCGCCGTGGACGGGGATGCCCTGCTCATCGGGGCCGGCGGCTCCGGCGGCGGGTGCACGCTGCAGGACGCCGCCACCGGCGCCAACCGATGGACCTACCACACGACCGGCAATGTCGTCGCGGTGGCGTTCCTCGGTCCCAAGGCGTACTGCGCGGGCCACTTCACCGGCTCCGCCTCGTTCGGCACCGCCTCCCGCAAGAAGATCGCCGAGGTCACGACGTCGACCGGCCAGGTCACCGGCTTCGCTCCGTCGGTCAACAGCGCGCTCGGGATCTTCGCCCTGGCGGGCACGCCGGCCGCGCTCTTCGCGGGTGGGGACTTCACCAAGGTCGGCTCCACGACCCAGCCCCACCTCGGCCTGTTCGCCGACAAGGCGGCCATCCTGCCCCCCACGGCGCCCGGAGACGTCATGGCGCGGCCCGGTGACGGGCAGGTCGTCCTGCGGTGGGACCCGCCGAGCACCGACGGCGGGTCGAAGATCACGAGCTACAAGATCTATCGCGCCCGAGGCTCCGCCACGCCGAGGCTGTTGGCGAAGACCAAGGGCCTCAGCTACCTCGACGCCGCGGTCGTCGACGGGACACCCGGCGACCCCACGGCGACGTATACCTACTACGTCCAGCCGGTGAACAAGGCCGGCGCCGGGGCGCCGTCGGCCACGGTCCAGGCGGTCCCCCAGACGGGACTGGTCATCGTCCCCTCGGCACCGCAGGACTTCGTCGCCCAGGGGACCCTGGGCGCCGCCACCCTGTCGTGGTCGGGCCCGGTGACGGACGGCGGGAGCCAGGTCACGGCATACGTCATCTCGCGGGGCATCGGCTCCGGTCAGCTCTCACCGCTGACGACCCTGGCCGGCAACGCGAGCGGCTACACCGACGGCGACGTCGTCGTCGGGACGCGGTACTACTACACGGTTGCCGCGGTCAACGCGGCCGGCACCGGCATCGTCTCGAAGGAGGCCTCGGCGACACCGAACACCGGGGTGCCGGGAGCGCCGTCGCTCACGGCGACGCCGTCCGCCACGGCCGTGCTGCTGGAGTGGGTACCCTCGCCGATCGCCGGTGCCTCACCGGTGACGAAGTACATCCTGATTCGTGACGGGGTTCGCGTCGTCTCGGCGAGCGCGACGACCTTCGAGTTCACCGACGCCGGTGTCGTCACGGGTCACACGTACCAGTACCAGGTCAAGGCCCAGAACTCCTACGGGTCGTCGAAGTGGTCCGACGCGGTGGTCGTCACCATCGGCTGACCGACGGCGGACGGGGCCGAGATCCGACGGGGGATCGAGCGAAGCCTTCCCGGTGGTGCGGGCGGACCGGTATTCTTCTCGACAGCCGGAGGGGGCTCGGGCTGGCGGGGCGACCCGTGGCAGGGGAAGGACATCGGGATGTCCACGTGGGGGAGAAGCAGGCTTCGCCGCGCCGCCTGGGTGACGGTCGTCGCGACCGTGTGTGCCGGGTTGGCGACGGGTACGGCGCACGCGGTGGACCCCGTCGGCGCCTCGTCGACGATGGCCCGGACCTGGGGGGTGAGCGGCCACGTCGCCTCGATCGCGACGGCCGGTGACGTCGCCGTCGTCGTCGGGGACTTCGACAAGACGCTGAGCCCCTCCGGGGACGAGCACGTCGTCGCGTCGGTTGCCGCGTTCCGCCCGGCCACGGGAACGTTCGACGACTGGCCGGTCGTGGTCGACGGGCCCGTGCTGGCCGTGGCCGTGTCCGGTGACACCGTCTATCTCGGCGGGGACTTCCGTCACGTCAACGGGGCGTTGCGGGTCTCGCTGGCCGCCGTGTCGCTGAGCACCGGCGCACTGCTTCCGTGGGCCCCCCAGGCGAACGTGTCCGTCGAGGCCATCGCCGTCAGCCGGGGCGAGGTCTACATCGGCGGTGCCTTCACGACCGTCACCGATGACACCGGGGCGGTCAGCGCCGCGCACCTCGCCCGCATCTCGGCCGCCGGCGTCGTCGACCGGTCGTGGAGCACGGGGCTGACCCTCGACGACCGCGTCCGGACGCTTCTGCCGACATCGGACGGGTCGGGGGTCTTCGTCGGTGGTGACTTCGGCGCCATCGGGTCCGCCGGGTACGCCTCGCGGCTCACCCTGCTGTCGACCGGGGCCCTCCCGGTGATCGACCCGACGTTCCGTTCCGGTCTCAACAACATTGACAGCCGTGCTCCCGTCTTCGCCCTGGCCCTGCAGGGGGGCTCGCTCCTCGTTGCCGCCGGCGGCTCGGGGGGAGGCTGCGCCCTCCAGGACGCGACGACCGGGGCCACCCGGTGGAGCTACCACACGACCGGGAACGTCGTGGCCGCGGCATTCCTCGGCCCGATGTCATACTGCGGCGGGCATTTCAGCGGTTCGGGGGCCTTCGACAGCCTCACCCGCTACAAGATCGCCGAGGTCGTGACCGCCACCGGCGAGATCACGTCGTACGCCCCGAGGGTCAACAGTGCCCTCGGCGTCTGGGCCCTGGCGGCCACGTCGACCGCCCTGCTCGCCGGCGGCGACTTCACCAAGGTCGGCGTGACGCCGCAGCCGTACCTCGGCATGTTCGTCGACGAGGCGTTCGTCTCGGCCCCGGCAGCACCCGGGAGCCTCGGCGCCCGGGGTGGCGACCACGAGGTCATCCTGGCCTGGGACAGCCCCGACACCGACGGGGGCGCCAAGATCAGGACCTACAAGATCTACCGGGCCCTGGGCTCCGGCAGGGCCACCCTGCTCGGCAAGACGGCGAGCCTCAGCTACCTCGACGACACCGCCCTCAACGGGACGGCCGGCGACCCCGCGTCGACCTATACCTACTACGTCCGGGCCGTCAACAGCGCCGGGGTCGGGCCGGCGTCGAACGAGGCGCAGGCGCTGCCGCTGGCCGGCCAGCTCGTCACCCCGTCCGCACCGCAGGCCTTCGCTGCGGTCGGACAGCTCGGTGTCGCCGAGCTGACCTGGACCGTGCCGCTCAGCGACGGCGGCAGCACGATCACCGGCTACACGGTCTACCGGGGGCTCACCTCCGCCGGGCTGGCCCCGTATGCCGCGCTCGGCGCCGACGTCCGTGACTACACCGACGTCGCCGTGTCGATCGGCACCCGCTACTACTACGCCGTCGCCGCCGACAACGCGATCGGCACCGGCGTGCTCTCCAAGGAGGCGTCGGCGACCCCGAACACCGGGGTGCCAGGTGTCCCGACACTGAGCGGGACCGTGTCAGCGGGCGCGGCATACCTGTCGTGGACGGCGCCGAACAGCGGTGCCGCACCGATCACGAAGTACGTCCTCGTCCGCGACGGGGTGCGGGTCCATGTCGGTGACGGCTCGACGCTGTCGTTCGTCGACCATGGCGTGTCGGTGGGCCACACCTACGCCTACAAGGTCAAGGCGGTGAACTCCCTCGGGTCCTCGTCCTACTCCGATGTCGTCACGCTGACCATCTAGGCGGCGGGCGGTTCCTCGTGCCAATCCCTACCAGCCGCGTCCTGTTGGTCGGCAACGATGTCGGTTACCCTGACCGCCGGTGGGGATCGCGCGTCCGGGGGGACGTGCGTGCCGGCTTCGGCAAGGGGGAGAGCGGATGACCAGGCGCATCGGATATGGGGCACTCGCGCGGGCGTCAGTGGGTGCCGTCGTCGCGGCGTTGGGGCTGGTCGCTGCCGCGCCGATGGCGGGTGCCACCGAACCCGTCGGCGCCTCGAGCAAGATGGCCCACACCTGGGGGGTCAACGGGCACGTCTCGGCCCTGGCGGTCGCCGGTCCCGTGACGATCGTCGCGGGTAGCTTCGACACCGCACTCGCTCCGTCGGGGGAGAGCCAGGACGTGAGCATGGTGGCGAAGTTCCGCCCGGCGACGGGAACCTTCGACGCGTGGCCGGTCACGGTCGACGGGCCGGTCGACGCGGTGGCCGTCGACGGCGACACCGTCTATCTCGGTGGGGACTTCCGACACGTCGACGGCGCGCTCCGGGTCTCCCTGGCGGCCGTCTCGCTGAGCACCGGCGCCCTGCTGTCGTGGGCGCCGCAGGCCAACGTCCGGGTCGACGCCCTTGCCGTGGGCGGCGGCAACGTCTACCTCGGTGGGGCCTTCGACACGGTGACCGATGCCGCCGGCGATGTCGCCGCTCCCTACCTCGCCCGGGTGTCGACCACCGACGGGTCGGTCGACCGTACCTGGTCGCAGGGCGTCGTCCTCGACGGCCAGGTGCGGTCGCTGCTGCTCAACGGGGACGGCTCCGGCCTGTACATCGGCGGCGACTTCGGTCCCGTGGCCGGGATGCCGGCGTCCTCGCGGCTGACGCTCCTGTCGACGGGCTCGACGCCCGACGTCGACCCCGGGTTCGCGTCCGGGCCCAACAACGGCACCTCCCGGGCCCCCGTCTTCGCCCTCGCCCTCGCCGGTGGCAACCTCCTCGTCGGCGCGGGCGGCGCGGGCGGGGCCTGCACCCTTCAGGACGCGGCGACCGGCGCGACCCTGTGGAGCCATCACACGACCGGCAACGTCGTCGCGGTCGCGTTCCTCGGACCGATGTCCTACTGCGGCGGCCACTTCAGCGGGTCCGCCTCGTTCGACTCACTCACCCGCTACAAGCTCGCCGAGGTCGCGACGGCGACCGGCGATGTCACCTCGTTCAAGGTCCGCGTGGACAGCGCTCTCGGGGTCTTCGCCCTGGCCGGCTCGGCGACCGCCCTGTTCGCCGGCGGTGACTTCACCAAGGTCGGCGGCACCCTCCAGCCGCACGTCGGGATGTTCGTCGACGGCGCGGCACTCGTGCCACCGGATCCGCCGAAGAACCTCCAGGCCCATGCCGGCGACGGCCAGGTCGTCCTCACGTGGGACCGGCCGGACACCGATGGCGGTTCCAAGATCCGGAAGTTCAAGGTCTACCGGGCGCTCGGCTCGGGGCGGCTCACCATGCTCGCCAAGACGAAGAGTCTCAGCTACGTCGACACCGACGTGACGAACGGGACCCCGGGCGACCCTGCGCAGACCTACACGTATGCCGTCCGTGCGGTGACGAAGGCCGGGGTCAGCGCCAAGTCGGCGACGGCCCAGGCGGTGCCGCAGGCCGGACTCGTCATCGCCCCGTCGGCGCCCGTGGACTTCGCTGCCGTCGGCTCCCTCGGGGCCGCCGAGCTGACGTGGGGGCCCCCGGTGACCGACGGGGGCAGCCCGGTGACCGGCTACGTCATCCTGCGCGGCACGACGAGCGGCGTCCTCAGCCCGCTCGCGAACCTGGCAGCGGACGCGACGTCGTACATGGACACGGACGTGACGGTGGGGGCGCGCTACTACTACGCGGTCGCGGCGGCCAACTCGGTCGGCACCGGTTCGCTGTCCAAGCAGGCCAGCGCCAGCCCGAACAGCGGCGTTCCCGGCCCGCCGACGCTGTCCGCCATCCCTGCCGACACCGGCCCGGGTCTGCTCCTGGAGTGGCAGCCGTCGCCGATCACCGGCGCCAGTCCGGTCACGGCATACGTCCTCGTACGTGACGGTGTCAGGGTGTACCGCGGCGGCAGCTCGGTGCTCGAGTTCACGGATACGAGCGTCGTGTCCGGGACCAGCTACCTCTACAAGGTCCGGGCGGTCAACGCCTTCGGCTCCTCGTCGTGGTCGGACGCGGTGACGATCACCGCCCCGTGACTCCGAGCCGCGACGGGGACCGCGTCGGGGCTACAGCTCGTAGCCCCAACGGCTCAGCGGCTCGGCGAGGACGCGCTCGATCCCCTCGACCTGGGGCGAGGTGAGCTCGTCGCGCCACGGCGTGCGCCGATGCTGCTCGATCGTGTGCCGCGAGAACCCGTCCTCGAAGTCCGGGGTCCAGTCCAGGCCGACGAAGTCGAGGACCCTGCCGAAGGTGTCACGCGGGTCGGCGAGGACGTCCTCGTGCCGGATGTCCAGCCACTGGTCGTCCGGGGTCAGCGCACGGGCCGCCTCGTACGCCTCGACGAGCATCCGCCAGCCGAGGGCGGCGAGTACGGGGAACGACCGCCCTGACTCCTCCCACATCCGGCGCAGGTCGTCCGGGAGCGGGCCGTAGATCCACTTGTCCGGACCGAGCCAGCCGTCCCACCAGCCCATCTGCAGCCACGAGTTGGCGACGGCCCGACCGTCTCGGACGACGTGGACCACCTTGAGATCGGGGTACGCCGCACGCAGGAAGCCGACGCGCGGCCAGCCGGTGAGGTGCTGGACGAGCATCTCGCAGCCCTGGGCGGCGATCCGGTCCTCGAAGAACTGCCGAACGCGGCGCTGCAGGAACGGGGTCATGTCCTCGGCGACGAGGTCGCGGCACGGCGTCGAGAAGCCGGACATGACGTGCCGGTCGAACAGGCCGTACCCCTCGGAGGGCGCGACCCGGACCCGGCCCTTCTCGAAGACGGTGCGTGCCTCCGACAGCGCGCGCATCGATGACGGCCGCTGCCCGGTACGGCGGTAGAGCTGCCCGTTGCGCCGGCCGAGGAGGTTGAGCCGCGGCAGCTTGTCGTCGACGCCGGAGATGAACCCGGTCGCCGGGTGCCGGGCCACGGTCTCGGAGACGAGGGTCGTCCCGCTCCGGCCCGTTCCGACGACGAGGACGAGGCTGGTCATGATGCTCCTTGCTGGTCGACGGGCGCGGGTTGGCTGGGCCGGGTCCGGATGGCCCACGGGTAGCGGAAGCGGGCGACCCCGAGGGCGGTGATGGCGGTGACGACGAGCCGGTCGCGGCGCGGCATCGCGGTACGCCACTCCATGTCCCCGCGGATCCGGACCGTGCCGGTCGTATGCCGGTTGGGGTTGCCGGCGACGCTGTGGGTCGGCGCGAGGGTGACCTCGTCGTCGGACACGAAGGGCAACGCCTCGGCCGGCAGACCGACGAGCCGGGCCACCTCCGTCATGTGTCCGCGCGGGTCCGCGACGAAGTCCTCGTAGCGGAACCGGACGACATCGCCGCGCCGCCGCGGCCAGAGCCGGTCGGTGAGCAGGTTCCACAGCAGCCACAGCAGCGAGGACTTCCACACGTCCATCCGCGGCATGACGGTCCCGGTGGCGGTGTCCTGGGTCGCCTTGGTCCGGCGCCACGAGAATGCCGTCGCCCGCGGGTCGCGGACGACGTGGAGGACGCGGACGTCCAGCTCCGGTTGGTCCCCGAGGAGCAGACCGTAGGGCGGGAGCTTGGAGGAGTCGACGATGACGGCCGCGCCGGTGTGGTCGGCGAGGGCGCGGTACAGCGCGACGATCCGGGCATCGTCGGGATGGGGTGGGACGGACGGGCGGCCGGCCAGCCGGCGCGCGAGGACGACGGGCAGCCGCATCACCCGAAGCCGGTCGAGCAGGCGTCGAGCCAGGCCCGCGGCCTCGTCGTCGCTCAACGGGCCGATCTGCGCCATGACGCTGCTCCAGACCGGGCAGGTCGAGAACGGCTCACCGCACCCGCAACGGTGGTTCTCGACGACGCCGCGGCTCCACAGGTACCGCAGCTCGCCCGCCGCGAACGCGCCGGGGAGCTGGCCGAGGATCGTGGTGATGACCGTCGTGCCGCTCCGGCCGCTTCCGGCCACGTAGAGAACCCGGACCCGGTCCTGCCCGGTCATGCGGCGCCTCCGACCCGGGCGCCGGACACCGCGGCGTACAGCGCGTCGAGGGCGGCGAGGTGGCGCGGCGGGCTGTGCCGTTCGAGCAGCCTGGCCTGTCCCGTCCGGCCCATCACCCGAGCCCGGGCCGGGTCCGCGGCCAGGCTCGACATCGCCGCGGCCAGCGCGGCCGGGTCGTCGGCGGGCACGACGAGGCCGTCGACGCCGTCGTCGACGAGCTCAGGGCTGCCGCCGAGGGAGGTGACGATGGCCGGCACGGCGGCGGCATACGACTCGAGGATGGTCATCGGCTGGTTCTCGTACCACCGGGAGGGAACGACAGTGGCCACCGAAGCGGCCACGATCCGCTCGAGGTCCGGCTTGGCGAGCCGGCCGTGGAAGATGACGTTGGCGGCTCCCCGGTCGGCGGCGAGGCGTTCCAGGGCCGCTCGCTCCGGGCCATCGCCGGCAACGTGGACGGGGACCTCGGGGGCGAGAGCGGCGGCCTCGACGAGGGTGTCGACCCCCTTCTCATGGGAGAGCCGGCCGGCGAAGACGACTCCGGGTACCGCCCCGGCCGTCTCCGCCGCGGCCGCGGCGGCCTGCATCGTCGACCCGGCGCTGACGAAGTGCGGGATGACGTGCAGCCGCGCCGGGTCGATGCCGGCCCGGGTCATCACCCCGGCGAGGAACCGGCTCGGGCTGACGAAGGCGTCGACCCCGGTGTAGGCCCCGGTGAGCCGATGGATCCCCGACTCGAGCGCGAGCAGCCCGCTCGCCCCGAGTGACCCGCTCTTGCAGCGGCGCCGGAGGGCCGGGAGGGTCGAGTGCCCGACGCAGGCGTCGCAGGGCCGTCCGTGGTCGAGCATCTGGTAGCTCGGACAGGCGAGCTTGTAGTCGTGCAGTGTCATGACGACCGGCACCCCGTGCGCCTTCGTCGCGGCGAGGATCGACGGCGAGAGCTGGTGGTAGATGTTGTGGCAGTGGACGACGTCCGGCGCGAAGCGGGCCACCGCCCTGGCCAGGCCGCGACGGCTCTCCCGGGACCACACCATCCGGGCCCCGGCGCCGAGTGCGGCCAGGCCGCCCGGCGGCGGCTCGAGCTCGACGTACGAGGGGAAGGTGTCGGCGAGGGGCAGCGCGGGCTCGTTGTCGGGATGGTCCATGCCCCAGTACTCGACGACGTGGCCCGCGTCGCGCTGCATCGCGGCGACGTCCAGCAGGTACCCCTCGGCGCCACCACGCCGGTAGAGGAACTTGTTGACATGGAGAATGCGCACGGACGAAAGAACCCCCTCGACGGCTCGGCCGCCCCCTGGACGTGCTGGCGGACACCGATCCGAGCCCGCCTGCCAACAGTCGCCCCATCATCCCATGCCGCTGCCGGAGCGCGCGTCGGAACGGGGACGGTCGGCGCTCATCCGTGGTTGACTGGCACCCGCGCTCGGGCCGGCCCGAGCGCCCGAACAACCCGGGGGGAGATGCCGTGAAGCGGTCGCTGGTCGCCACCGGCCGCCGGACCGTGCGGCGGGCCGCCACCTGGCGTCCCAAACAGCGCGGCACCGAGCCGATCGACATCGCTGCCCTCATCAGCCCGCTGCGCTACGACGTCCGGGTCCGGGCGGACCTGTTCGAGGTGCTCTCGACCCGGCCACCCGACGAGCCGTTGGAGCCGCTCATGGAGCAGGTGCGCACGAGCTCGTACGCCGTGTGGTTCGCCCGCATCGCCATGGACCGGTTCCGGCCCTGGGTCCTCAAGGACGAACGGCTCTTCGACAACCAGCTCGCCGAGCGGGTGCGTACGGCGCGGGACCTCTACTGGTCCTTCCGCAGCCGCGGGTTCGACACGCGTCACCCTGTCGTGCTGCGGAGCTCGACGCGACCGCTCACCACCGACACGGGTGCCCTGATCCAGCCCCGGATCCACGTCGGCGACGGCGGGCACCGGCTGGCCCTGCTGCTCGCCTCGGGCGGCATCGCCGCGCCGGAGACCTATCTCGTCGACCCGCGCCCGCTGCAGATCATCGACAACACCGTCCGGCTGTTCTCGGCCGAGAGTGCCGAGACCGATCGCTACCTCGGCTTCATCGCCCGGGGGTACCTGCCTGCGGACGCGCCGGTCCCGAGCAGCTCCGACGCCCTCGTCGAGGCGGTGGCCGTGCACGGGGGAGCGGCGGCCGGTGACGAGGTCGCCGGCGTCCTCGCGGCCCACCGGAGGGAGTGGGGCATCGGCGGCTGAGCCGTTGTTCCAGACGGCGTACGGGCCGTCGAGGGCTGACCTAGACTTGCGCGATGGGATGGGGGTGCGCGTCGTGGGCCAGGATGGTGCCCCTGCGGCATACCGAATGAGGACACAAGGGGAGCGTTGATGGGGGCCAAGGATGTGGCGCGCAGGCTGGGGTCTCCGCTGCGGCCGCTCTACCGAGGGTCCGGCATGGAGCCCGGCTACCTCGTCATCGGGACCAAGCGGGGCGGGTCCACCTCCTGCTACGAGTGGATCGCTCAGCACCATCAGGTGGCGCCGTGCCGGACGGGCAAGGGCACGCACTACTTCGACGTGAACTTCTCGCGCGGCGAGGCCTGGTTCCGTTCCGGCTTCCCCCGGCAGCGGGACCCATGGCGGATCACCGGGGAGGGCAGCCCGTACTACATGTTCCATCCGGCGGCGCCGCAACGGATCGCCCAGACGCTGCCCGAGGTCAGGCTCATCGCGGTCCTGCGTGACCCGGTCGAGAGGGCCTGGTCGCACTTCAAGTACGAGCGGTCCAGGGGGAACGAGACGCTCGGGTTCGCCGAGGCCCTCGACGCCGAGCCGGAGCGGCTGGCCGGCGAGGAGGAGCGGCTGCTCGCCGATCCCTCGTACGTCAGCTACGCCCACCGCTACCACGCCTACCTCCGGCGCGGGCACTACGCCGAGCAGCTGCGCCGCATCTTCGAGGTGGTCGACCGCCACCGTGTCCTCGTCCTGCGGTCGGAGGAGCTGTTCGCGGACCCGCACGAGCAGCTGGCCCGGGTCTGGGCGTTCCTCGGCCTGGACCGGATCGACCTCGAGGGGCTGCACGCGCACAAGGCCGGGGCGGAGCAGTCCTCGGTGCCGCCGGACCTTGCGGCCCGGCTGCGGGACTACTACGCACCCCACAACGCCGACCTTCTCGAGCTGACCGGGATCGATGTGACGAGGCCGGTATGAGCAAGGGTGATCTCCTCGCTCGCTGGAGCGCACCGCCGGACGGACCCGAGTCCCGCCCGCGCTACCTCATGCGGAAGGCGCTCCGGCACGCCTACTGGGCGCGCACCGAGGGGCTCGGCCGGCTCGTCGAGGAGGATCGCCTCGACCCCCGAGAGCGGGTGCGCATCGCGATGGCCAAGGCATCGTGGCGACGGCGGTACGGCGGCCGTCCCGGAGCCGCCATGCCCGTCTACGTCGTCGGGCTCCAGCGATCCGGTACGAACATGCTCATGCGGGGGTTCGACGAGGCCCCCGAGGTCGAGGTCCGCAATGAGAACGACCGCCGGGTCTTCGACCGCTTCCAGCTGCGTTCGGACGAGGTGCTCAGCTCGACGGTCGCCTCGAGCCGGCACCAGATCGTCCTGGTCAAGCCGCTGTGCGAGTCGCACCGCGTCGACGAGCTCCTCGACCTGCCCGGCGCCAGGCATGGCAAGGCCCTATGGGTCTACCGCGACCCCGAGGCACGAGCCCGCTCGGAGGTCTCGAAGTTCGGCCCGGCCAACCTCCGTGCGCTGCGCGAGATCGCCGCGGGTCGCGGAGGCTCCATCTGGCAGGGCGGCCGGCTCGGCAGCGAGGCCGTCGCCCTGATCCGGTCCTTCGACCTCGAGGCGATGTCGTCGCATACGGCAGCGGTGCTGTTCTGGGTGGTGCGCAACAGCCTCGTCTTCGACCTCGGTCTGGACCGTCGTGGCGACGTCCACCTCGTCTCGTACGACGCTTTCGCGGCCGAGCCCGAAACGGTCATGCGCGAGGTCTGCGACGTCATCGGGTTCCCCTACCGGGACGAGCTGTGCGCGCACGTCGAGCGCCGGCAGAGCCACGGGAGCGCCCCTCTCGACATCGACCCGTCCGTTCGAGAGCTGGCCGCCGACCTCGTCAACCGTCTCGACCAGGCCCGGGCCGGCCAGAGCCGATGAGGGGGACCACCATGCAGAGGCGTCGGGCCATCGTGGCCACGCTCACGGCCCTGACCCTGGCGGCCGTCGCCGGCTGCACCGGGGGCTCCGGGGGGGCGGCGACCAGCCCACCGTCGGCCACGACACCGGTGCCCACGCTGACCGGGGGCGGGCAGACGGCGGGCGAGCAGACGCCGACCGGAGCCAAGTACGACTGGGGCCAGTTCGACACGTACCGCGACTACGCCGCCGGGCTCAAGGGTGCGTCCACCTTCTATGAGCTCGTCTGGTGCCAGATGGAGCCCACTCGGGGACAGGTGGACTGGCGCACCCTCGACCGGATCGTCTCCCAGGCCACCGAGGTAGGCGTCGACCTCATGCTCAAGATCCGGGTCGGCTCGTGCTGGGCCACCCAGGGCTCGGCACAGTACGTCCGAGGTGCGAAGAACAAGACCGAGTCCCTCATGCCGACCGACCTCGGCGTCTACTCCGACTTCGTCTCCTCCCTCGTGAAGCGGTACGCGCCGCGCGGCGTGCACGAGTACTCCGTCGAGAACGAGATCAACTCGGCGAGCTTCTGGGGTGGAACGCCGCAGGAGTACCTCGCCCTCGTCGGGGCCGCCTCGTCGGCGATCCGGGCCGCGGACCCCGCCGCGATCGTCGTCGACCCCGGCATCAGCAGCACCGCCTACGGCTACGGCATCGCCGACCGGCTCCTCCAGCAGGGCCGGACGGCCCAGGCCATCGCGGCCTACAACCAGTACTACGTCAACCGGGCCGGCGTCCGGAGCAACATCTCGACGGTGAGCACCGCGGCCGAGCTCCGGACCCAGCTCGCCGACGCCAAGGCCCGCCGGAACCTCGACTACCTCGCCATGGACACCCAGCTGCTCAAGAGCGGGGTCGTCGACGTCCGGCAGATCCACTTCTACGAGACCTCTGCGTCGATCCCGGCGCTCGACGGCTACCTCCGGGCCACGACCCCGGCCGGGATGCCGATCGAGGCGTGGGAGGTCGGGTCGTTCGTCCGGGGCCAGGACGTCGCCAACGACGCCAGCACGGTCGAGATGGTCAAGAAGGTCGCGCTTCTTCTCGCCGCCGGGGTTCGCAAGGTGCTCTGGCTGCCGCTCCTGGCGAACTCCGGCACCGGGCGCAACTCCGATGAGCCGCGGACGGGTCTGCTCAACCCGGACGGGACCGAGCGCCCCGCCGGCAAGGTCTACGCGATGATGGCGGCCGACGCGCGAGGTGCGTCGTGGACGGGGGTGGCGAGCGGAGGGCTGGCGGGCGTGACGATGACCAGGGACGGACACACCGTGGCATACCTGTGGGCCACCGGAGCCCCGATCCGGATCACCGCCGGCGGGGGGTCGATCACGTCGGTCCTCGGCTCGGGGGACATCACGACGATCACGTCGACGCCGGTGCGCGCGGAGCTGACCCATGGCATCGAGGGGCTCGCCCGATGACGCATATCGACCCGAGCCGGCTCGTCTTCGTCGGCGGGCTGCACCGCAGCGGGACGACCCCGTTCGCCCGCACGCTCGCCGAGCATCCCGACGTCTCCGGCATCTCGGACAGCCCCGCTCGCGAGGACGAGGGCCAGCATCTCCAGTCCGTCTACCCCAAGGCGAAGGTGTACGGCGGGTCCGGCCGCTTCGCCCACCACGCCGCGGCCCACCTCACCGACACCTCGCCCCTGGTCGGGCCCGACCAGGCCGAGGCGATGCTGGCCTCATGGGAGCCCTACTGGGACACCGGCGCCCGGTTGCTCGTCGAGAAGTCGCCGCCGAACATCATCATGAGCAGGTTCCTCCAGGCTTGTTTCCCGGGCTCGGCGTACATCGCCGTCGTGCGCCACCCCGTGGCGGTCGCGTTGTCCAACAAGAAGTGGCGCCGCGTCACCTCGGCCAACCCGCGGAAGTTCGAGTCGCTCGGCGGGTTGGTCCAGCACTGGCTCGTGGCCCATGACATCCTCGCCGGCGACCTGCCCCATGTGGAGCGAGCGCTCGTCGTCTACTACGAGAACCTCGTCGCGAACCCCGAGGCCGAGCTCCAACGGGTGGGCCGCTTCCTGGGCCTGAGCCGGCCCTTCCCCGCCTCTTCGCTGACCGCCGCGCACGGTTCCGGGTATGCCGCGTGGTGGGACGAGCTGCGGCACCCGTGGCGGCCCGGAGCCTGGCAGCGCCGGCGCATCGAGCGCAGGGATGGGGCGCGGATCGCCGCCTTCGGATACGACATCGACGACCTGGCGAACCACCGGACGAGGGACACGGACCCGCTGGGCCCCTGGTCGTCCTGACCGCCGGTGGTCGGCGACGGCCCCGCCGGACGCAGGCGGTCAGGTAGGTCGAACACGCGGTGCGGCTGCGGGGTCCCGTGTACCATTTGTTCGTCAGGCCGATGGGGGATTCGTGGCTTGGGTACTTGACAGGGTTCTCTCAGCGATGCTGGGCACCATATCCGCGTCGTGAGTCACATCTCGTCCGCAAGCACCGAGGAGCACCATCGATGGAGATCATCGACTATCTGCGCATCGTCAGGAAGCGCATTGCTCTCCTGCTCGTCATCCCGCTCGTTGCTGCGGGCCTCGCGGCCGGCTACGTCCTGCACGCGCCGCAGACCTACACGGCGACCGCGACGCTCAGCACGGGCACCCTGGTCGGGAACAACGGCGACTTCACCGGCCCGCAGGCCACCAACCAGTTCGTCGCGGCGTTCTCCGCCGCCGCGGTCGGGCCGATGGTCATCAACCAGGTGAGCGCGAAGACCGGCGTGGGACCGACGGCGCTGCGCGCCGGTCTGTCGGTCGCGCAGAGCGGCGCCAGCAGCGACATGACGGTCACCTTCGAGGGGGCCACCAAGGACACCGTCCAGAGCATCCTGCGCACCGAGGTCGAGTCCACCCTGTCCTCGATGTTCCAGCCGCGCTTCGATGCCGCGGTCAAGCAGCGTGACACCGCCCAGAACGCCGTCAACGACGCCAATGCCGCTGTCGCGGCATATGCCAAGAAGGTCGGCATGGCCGACCCACCCCAGGCGTACCAGTCGACCCTGAACCAGGTCTCCTCCCTTCAGCAGCAGCGCGCGACGCTGATGGCCACCGGCAACGCACTGGCCGCGCAGTCGCTCTCCTATGCGCTCAAGGCAGCCCAGGACAAGCTGGCGAAGTTCGGCCCGATCCTGCAGGGCTATGCCGATGTTTCGGCCATCCAGCGAGCCGCTGAGGCCGACTTCACCGCCGCGCAGACCCAGTACCGGCAGGCGCAGAGCCAGCTGGAGTCCGCCACGGCCACGAACGTCACCTACATCAGCCCGACCGTGGCGAGCGACCGGATGAGCACCCTGCTCACCCTCGTGCTCCCGGTGTTCGCGGCCGGCTTCCTCCTCGCCTTCGTCCTCGCCATCGGGCTCGAGTTGCTCGGTAGCGCCAAGCGCGCCGAGGCGGACGCTGTTGAGGCGGACGCTGTTGAGGCGGACGCTGTTGAGGCGAAGACGGCCCAGGCCGAGGGCATCTCCCCGGCAACCGTCTTCGCGGCGCCCTCGGGCGCGGCCGGTGAGGCGGCGGACGGCCAGGACGTCGAGCCATCGACGGCCACCGACGAGGTGGACGAGGTGGACGAGGAGGCCACCGACGAGGCCGACTCGGCGACAGAGCAGCAGATGGTCCCCGAGGAGCTTGACGACGACGACCTCGTCGAGCTCCGATCGATGGACACGCCGTCGGACGAGACGGAGCCCGAGCCCGCGCCGGAGCCCGACCCGGAGCCCGACCCGATCGTCATGGCCGGCAGAAGCGGGAAGGGACGGCTGCACAGGCACGCAAGGGTCATCAGGTAGTCGGCCAGAACCGACCGGAAGGGGGGGATTCATGACTGTCGAGGCCGGGCGGCCGATCTTCGTCGTCGGTTGCCAACGATCGGGCACGACGATGCTGCGCCTGATGCTCGACTCGCACCGGCGCATCAGCTGCGGGCCCGAGACGCGGTTCCTTGCCGACCTGGAGCGGGTCGTCGACACCGACTGGCCGCGGCTGTCTCAGTATGGCTACACCCAGGAGGAGTGGCTCGAGCGCATTCGCGAGTTCTTCGGCAGCATCCAGGCCGACTACGCCCACGGGCGCGGCAAGGAGCGCTGGGCCGACAAGACCCCCCGCTATGCGCTCAACATCCCGTTCCTGCTCCGGGTCTTTCCCGACGCGCAGATCGTCCATGTCATCCGCGACGGTCGGGACGTCGTCGTCTCCCACCGCAAGCGGTTCGGCTACTGGTCGAGCGTGAAGTCCACGCTGAAGTGGCCGCGGTACATCAAGACGGCTCGCGGTGTCGGTGCGACGCTGCGTCCGGACCAGTACCACGAGGTGCGCTACGAGGATCTCGCCGGCCGGCCGGAGGAGACGATGCGGGACCTGCTGGACTTCCTTGGTGAGGAGTGGGATCCCCAGGTGCTCGAGTTCGCCTCGAAGGAGCACGCGGTCCCGGCTCGCTACCACGCCCAGCTCGCGGCCCGGCAGGCCTCGGCGGGCACGGACCAAACGGTCTACGCCTCCCGGGTGGGCACCCACCGGACCGAGCTCGACCCGCTGACCCGGATCATGCTGTGGACGACGTCCCGCAGGTCCCTCGACGAGCTCGGCTACACCGGTCGCTCGTCATGACGGTGGGCACGAGGCCGAGTGCCGGGGTCGTGCGCGGGAAGGCCACCGCGGCCGACACCGCCGGAAGCTCGGTCCCGGTCGTCCCGCCGCGGGTCCTCCAGGTCATCACCGTCCTCCTTGTCATCACCGCCTCGGCGGCCGCCTTCATCAGCGGCCTGGCCTACGTCCAGGGCGACCGGGTCAAGGAGGTCCTGCCGATCATCGGGGTGGTCGCGATCACCCTGGGGATCATGGCGGCGACGCGGTTCTCCGGGTTCGTCATGCTGCTGCTCGCCATCCGTCCCTCGATGGACCTGTTCAAGCTGAGCGGGAGCCCGACCGGGACCGATGTCGGCAACACGGCGGCGGCCAAGGGGATGGACCCGTCGAGCATCCTCGCGGTCCTGTTCCTCCTCATGGCGCTGCTCTGGCTCGCCGCCCGCCACTACTCCGGGCGCCGGGTCCCCATGTCGCGGCTGGGCCTGGCCATGATGCTCTTCGTGGCCGCGGCGTTCCTCAGCGTCATGGGGTCCAGCCACATCCAGGCGAGCGCGATGGAGGCGCTGCGGATCGCGTCGGTGGCGATGATGTTCGTCGTCCTCGAGCAGCTCATCACCAACCGCAAGGCCCTCGTCCGAACCATCGTCTGGTGCTACGTGGGCTTGCTCTATCCCTTGCTGTACACCACGTTCGGCATGGCCATGGGCGACCCGAACTCCGATGTCAAGGGCAGCTTCACCCGGCTGTCCGGCCCGTTCAACCAGTCGAACACCTTCTCGCGCTACCTCGCCTTCATGATCGTCATGGGCGTCGCTCTCCATCCCACCCTGCAGCGTCGCTTCGCCAAGTGGGCCTTCGGCGGGATCATCGCGCTGTCGGGCGTCTACATGCTCCTGACCCTGACGCGAACCGCCATCATCGGGGCGTTCGCCGGCATCGTCATCGTCATCGTCATCCAGCGGCGCAAGCGGCTGCTCATCGGCCTCGCGGTGGGGGCGGTCGCCGCGATGGTCCTGCTACCCGGCGTGGGCGCGCGGTTCGCGACTCTCGACGCGCAGAGCTCCATCGGGGGTGGCCCGACCGGCAACACCCTCGAGTGGCGGCTGCGCTACTGGACGGAGGTCCTCCCGCTCGCCAACCAGAACCCGGTCACCGGCATCGGCCTCAACGTCACCCAGTACCAGACCGACGCGGCCAAGCAGCCGCACAACGACTTCATCCGCGCCTACGTCGAGATGGGGGCGGTCGGCCTTGTCGCGTTCATCGTCATGCTCACCGCCCTCGTGGGCAACGCCCGTCGAGCGGTGTTCCGAGCCAGACCGGAGACGCTGGAGCGCGCCGTCGGCGCCGGGGCCCTCGGCGCCGCCGCGGCCTTGGTCCTCGAGTGCGCCGCGGCCAACGTCATGTCCAACGTCGTGAGCCTGTGGTATCTCTTCGCCTTCGCCGCGTGCGCGACCTACATCGCCAGGACCGATCCGGACGCGCGGAGCGACGAGACGGCCGCGCCCGTCTCGCCGGTTCGGCGAGAGGACGCGGCCGTCGTCGAGGCTGCGGCCGGCTAGCTCCCCGGTCGACGTCCGTCGGCCGGGCCCGGGAGCGAGCCCTGGGGGACTAGCACCCGGCGAGCGAGCCCGCGGGCGTGGCCGAGGGCGGGGTGGCCGACCCGTTCCACGTGTTGTGCTGAGCGGTGAAGTAGCGGAGCAGGTTCTTGCTCAGGCGGACGTCGTTGAACTGGTTGGACGCGATGGTGGCGTTCATCATGCCGCCGGCCTGGAAGTCGCGAGAGCCGGTGGCGCTGTTGCACCTGACGATGACCTTGTTCGTGCTCGTGTTCATGGACGGGCTGGAGAGCCTGCCGTCCATCATCCGCAGGCTGAAGCCGGCCTTGGCGTAGTTCGTCACCGTGTCGTGGAGCCACCGGTTGCCCCATCCGGCCATCTCGTCGTTGAAGCCGATGTAGACGTTGTTGGCGGTGTTGTACTGGATCAGGTTGAACGAGCTGTCCTGGTCGGTGGTGAAGGCCCGGCCGGTCGGGGCGAGGTCATGGACGTTGTTCCGGCTGATGATGTTGTAGGCCGAGGAGTTGCCCAGACGGATGCCCTCCTCCATGAAGTGGCTGGCCGTGGAGTGGGCGACCCGGCTGATGTCGTTGTTGTAGAGGTGCCAGAAGTCGGTGAAGGTCGCGAGCCAGATGGCCGGGCCGGTCCCGCAGGCGATGCCGGTGATGGTGTTGTCCTTGATGACACCCCACTGCGCCGCGCGGGCGTGGATGCCCTTCAGGGTGAACGTGTTGCCGACGAAGGTCAGACCCTTGGAGGGGACGACGGTCCTGCCGATCTGCTTGGACAGGTAGGTCAGAGCCGTCCTGCCCGCCGTCGGGTCGTTCGTCGACCGTCCCGGAACCGCGCGGCGGGCCTGCCAGTCCTTCGCCCTGATCTTCGAGGAGAACCACTTCTGCACGTACTGCGAGTTGCCCGAGGAGATCATCACGCCGCCGCGGATGTTCAGCCCGTAGAAGGACCAGTAGCTTGCGCCCTTCATGAACTTGATCGTCCGGTTGGAGTCCGGGCCGGTCGCCGAGCAAGCGGGCATCGGCAGGTTGGCCGTGATGGTGACGTTGGCGTTGTCGACCGGTCGAACGACGATGCGGCTGGCGGCCGTCCCCGAGGTCTTGATCGTGAGGACGCCGGAGTAGGTACCGGAGTTGAGGCCGATGACGGTCCCCGGCTTCGCGGCGCCGATGGCCGCGACGAGCTGGGACTCGGTCGAGACCCGTACCGTCGGGGCCGGCCACGAGGCGGAGGAGGCGGCACCCGCCCCCGTCGTGCTCAGCTGGGTGGCCGCGACCGCGGTGGTCGACGTCGCAGCGGTGACGGCCTGCGCCGTCGAGACGGAGCGGTCGGTGGTCGTCGTCGAGACGGCGGTGAGGGTGGTGGCCGGGTGTTCCAGTACGGCCGCGGCACTCGCCACGGACAGGTGCGCTGTCCCCGGAAGCGTCGCGACGAGCGCGCCCCCGAGGAGCAGCGGGGCGCTCATCAGCGCACTGGTTCGGACGACTGCACGCCTACGTGAGGCGGCGTGGCGGGGTGTGGACATGGGATTTCCTCTCCTCCGCACCTTGGGGAATGGGCGGAGAGACCGGCCGGGCGCCTGGGGTAGGACCGCCAGGAGTCGTGGTGGTGGTGGCCGGCGTGCGGGCCCGAGTCGGACCCACGTGCGGGACCGAGGGGGGGTCGGGCCCATGTGCAGGCCCGGGGAGCGGGCCCATGCGCGAGCCCGAGGGGCCGGGCCCGCAGAGTTGCCGGAAACGATAACGAGCGGGTCCGCCGTCTGGCAAACGCGCGTCCGGCGGATGGACGATGCGCCTGGTCCGGGTGGGGGGGGGCTCTAGGAGTGCCGAGACGCGGCGTGCGGACCCCCACGCCCCCCGGCGAGGCGCGGAAGGTAGCGCCGCAGCAGCGCTGTGTCGTCGGGATGGAGCCCGATGGCGACCCGCGCGCCGACATAGACGGCCAGGACGGCGACGCCTCCGACGAGGACGGCGGCGAAGTCGTTGTGAACGAACTCACGTACGAGCCAGGCCGCTCCGGCGGCCGGAAGGGCCGCGACCACCGTGCCAAGGGTCCCGGCTCCGACGGGGGCCACCCCGACGATGAACCGGGCCTGGAGGAGCTTGGTGATGTTGACCATGACCAGGGAGATGCTCCAGGCCGCCGCGGCCCCGACGATCCCCCAGCGGGGGATGAACAGCAGGCTGAGGACGATGTTGGCGATGAGGACGCCGACGTTGTCGACGAGGCTCAGCACCACCCGACCGGACATGTTGAGGACGACCCCACACGGCCCGGCGGCGGCGGCGACGAACTGCCCGAGCGCGAGGATGGTCGTCACCGTCGCACCGGCCTGGAACTCCTTGCCGAAGAAGGCGAGCATCTGCTCGGGCAGGACGATGAGCATGATGAACGCCGGGGTGGACAGGAAGAGGATCCACCGCGTGGCGTTGCCGTAGGCCCGGGCCGCCTGGTCGTTCTCGCCGAGATGGTGCAGGTGTGCCATGTGCGGCGAGAACGCGGTCGTGATCGGCGCCATGACGAAGACGGCCAGGCTCACGAGCCGGCTGGCGATGTTGAATACACCGACCGAGGCCGCGTCGGTGAGGTTGCCGAGCAGGAGGGTGCCGGTCCAGATCAGCCCGGTGGCGGCGAGCGCCGAGACCCAGCTGATCATCGAGAAGCTGAAGATCCGGCGCGGTTCCATGATCGGGGGGGCCTTGGGCACCGTGCGGACCCGGCGACGCAACGCGACCGCGGCCACGGTGGCGGTGGACCACGCCGAGGTCGCCAGCGCGACGAACGCCCACTGGAGGCTGTCGAGGAGGAGGACGGCCAGGCCGGTGAGGCCGAGCAGGGTGAGCGGGTCGAGGATGCGGCCGATGAGCGCGAAGGCGCGCTGGCTACGCCAGCCCTGGGTGGCGGCCAGCGCCGCGTCGGAGAAGGAGGCGGCCGGCAGGGCAAGCGCCGTGAGCCGGATGCCGGTCACCAGGCTCGGGTCGTGGAAGTAGCCGGCGACCGCCGGGGCGAAGATGGCGAGCACGGTGGCGATGAGCGTCGAGCTGAGCATCGTCACGCCCATGCCGAGGCGGATCGTGCCACGCACCCGGGAGGCGTCGCCCTCGGCGAGGAAGACCGCGACGAAGCGGGTGAGGCCGGCGCGGAAGCCGGCGAGGCTGAGCAGCCCGAGCAGGGACAGCAGGCTCCAGGCCTCGGAGTAGCGGCCGACGTCCTGGCGGCCCAGCCCGTGGGCCAGTACCGCCATGACGACGAACAGCGACCCCTGCTGGACCATCGCGCCGACGAGGTTGAGGCTCCCGCCGCGGGCCATCCGGGAGACGTGCGACTCCTCCCCCCTCGGGCCGGCCGTGGTGGCGGCGGGCTCCGTGGGCGTGGTGGGCGGGGGTGATGCCCCGCCGGGCTCGTCGACGCTCGCCATGTGGCCTACCGTCCGCCGGGGCTCGGTGCGGCGGACACCCGAGCGAGCGCCGGGAAGCCGTGGTGGCGCCGCACGAGCATCCACAGGAACGGCGCGACGATGAGCGAGACGAGGAGGACGACGCCGGTCGTCGTGGTGGCCACCCCGAGCAGCTTGAGGGCCGAGGCCAGCAGGACGAACGCGAGGGCGCGGCGCACGAGGCCGCCCGGGGCACGGGCAGACAGGTGTGCGCCGATCCACACCCCTGGGACGCTGCCGAGCAGCAGTGACGCGGTGAGCGAGAGCTCGAAGTCGCCGAAGAGCAGGTGGGCCGCGGCGGCCGAGGCGACGAGAGGAACGGCCTGGACGAGGTCGGTGCCGACGAGGTTGCTCGCCCGCAGCGTCGGGTAGAGCGCCATGAGCGTGATGATGATGAGCGAGCCCGAGCCGACCGACGTCATGCCGACGACGAGCCCCCCGACGATCCCGACGAGCAGGGTGGGGCCGCGGCGGACGACGATGTCGGGCCGGTCCTTGGACTCCGGCGGCATCCGGCCGTCGCGGACCCGGGCCCGCTGGAGCAGCCGGATGTAGGCCCGGACGATGAGACCGGCGCTCGCGATGAGCAGGGCGATGCCGAGGGCGGTCTGGGTGACGTGCTCGACCTGCTCGGTGCGACCGAAGGCCCGGATGATGAACACGCCCGAGAAGGCGGCCGGCATCGACCCGATGACGAGCCACTTGACGAGGTCGAGGTTGACCGTGCCACGGCGGAGGTGGACGACGGAGCCCACCGGCTTCATGATCGCGGCGGCCACGAGGTCGCTCGACACCGCCGTGAGCGGCGGGATGTTGAAGAAGAGGACGAGGACCGGGGTCATGAGGGCGCCCCCGCCCATGCCGGTCAGGCCGACGACGATGCCGATGCCGAAGCAGGCCAGCGTCAGCAGCGGGTCAATCGACATCGTCGTTCCTTCGGATCCAGCCGCCGTCGGCGAGGAAGCGGAACACCGCGTCGGTGCCCTCATCGATGGACGTCGTCGAGGTGTCGACCACGACATCGGGGTCGTCGGGGACGTCGTACGGGTCGGAGATGCCGGTGAACTCGGGGATCCGCCCGGCCCTGGCGGCGGCATACAGGCCCTTCAGATCTCGTCGTTCGCACTCCTCCAGCGGGGTGCTCACGTGGACGAGCACGAAGTCTCCCACCTCCGCGACCATGTGCCGGACGTCGGCTCGGACGCCGGCGTAGGGCGCGATGGGTGCGCACAGCGCCATCCCGCCGTGCCGGGCCACCTCGGCCGCGACGTAACCGATCCGCCGCACGTTCATGATGCGCGAGGCGCGGTCGAAGCCCAGCCCTGCCGAGAGCATGTGCCGGACGACGTCGCCGTCGAGCAGGCTCACCGTGCGCGAGGTCTCGGCGCTCACCCTCTCGCGCAGGGCCCGGGCGAGCGTGGACTTGCCCGACCCGGACAGGCCGGTGAACATGACGGCGAGGCCGCGTTCCGGCCGGGGCGGCCGCCACCGGCGCAGCAGCTCCGCGTCAGCGGGGTCGATCCCGGGCACCGGGGCCGTGTCGGCTGCCTCCTCGAGGTCGCTCCGGGCACTCGCCCACCCGGGAGCGCCCGGGTCGAGCTCGGGGTCGGCGTGGAGCAGGGTCGCCGCGTCGAGGCCGACGGCACCCGCGAGCCGTCGGACGACGGCGCCGTCGCTCATCGGGTCGCGCCACCGCAGCGGTGCCGTCCGGATCTCGGCCTCGCCGTGCCGCCGGGCGGCCTGGCGGGCCAGCGCGAGCATCGTTGTGGTGGGCACGCCGTCGGTGGCCGCCGAGTCGTCGGGTACGACGAGGAGAAGCGTCCCGCCACCGGCCTCCGGGAGCACGTCCCCGGTCGTCATCGGACGGGCCAGGACCGCGAGCGCGCCCCAGGCATGGGTGAGGTCGGCCTCGTCGAGCCGGTGGGCGCGTCCGCTGCCGCTCTCCCGGTGGCGTTCGCGGGCGAGCTCTCCGGAGATGGTCGGTGTGTCGGTGGTCAGGCTCACGCTCCCCGTCGTCACCCCGATGAGCGAGGCGATCGGGGTCTGCTCCTCGTCGACGAGGAGGACCCTGCCGGCGGCGGCGGCCGCGGCCGCCGTCTCGGTGTCGGTGGCGAGCACGGCCCGCCGGCCGGCTCCGGACGAGGGTCCTGCCGCTGCGACGGGGCCCCCGAGCAGATGCCCTGTCGGGAGGACTCCCAGCAGGATGAGCTCGACGTCCCCGAGCACCCGGTCGTCCATGACGACGACGGGCGTGCCTTCCGCGCGCGACATGTGCCCCCTCATCAGCGCCCATGGCCGGGCGTCGCCGTCTGGATCCTGTCCTGGTCGGTCGAGGACGATCCTACAAAGCGGTGGGGGTCGCTCGGCCCGCATGGCCGGACTGGCGGTGGATGTCGCGATGTGTCGCCGACCCGGGGCGCGTCTGAGTGCCTGAACGCGACGCGCCGCATCCAGGCCACATCCGAGTTGAGGGAGTAGCATCTCGTCCCCGTCAGCCGTGGTCCGGTGACCGCGGTCTCACTGAGGGGATGGAGATGCTGATGCGGGGTTGGCTGCGACGCGGAATGATGGCGACGACGGTGGCGGTGCTGTCGGTGGCGATGGCGGGGGTGGCGAACGCCGCCTCGAGCACCGAGAGCTGGGACTTCTCCGAGGTTGCGCCGGGTAGTCCGGTGCCCGCCTCCGAGTCCTTCGGCGTGGTCCCGTTGTATGCCGCGAGCAACACCGACCTCCGTGCCGTCAGCTACTCCGGCCGCACGGCCCTCGACTACGACGCATGGCGCGACCTCGCGCCCGGCCAGACGGTCGACCAGACGGCCGCGATGCTGAGTACGGACTCGGGCTTCGAGTCCGACCGGTACGGCGGCTCCGACCACGGGAGCAGCATGTTCGACCCGGGCACCGGCGACTTCGCCGTGTCGCTCTGGGTCAAGCCGACGCCGGCGTCACAGTTCCCGCTGGGCTCGACGACGTACTCCAAGGTCAGCCCCAACGTCGTCCAGAAGGGGCGCTCCAACGCCGCGGGCGGCTACTGGAAGGTCTATCTCAAGATGGCCAAGATCGGCGGCGCGCTCGTCTGGACTCCCGCCTGCGTCATCAAGGGCGGCAACGGGGTCAAGGCCAAGGCCAACACGGGTCGTCACGCCGTTCCCATGACGGACGGGGTGGGCTACACGCTGACGTGCGCCCGGGTCGGCGGCGACATGACGATGACGATGACGCCGGACGGCGGGACCCCCATCGTCGTCGGTGGGACGACCGGCGCGACGATGAGCGTCTCGAACTCCGAGGCGGTCTCCGTCGGACACAAGCCGAAGACCACCGACCCCACCGACGTCTACGACGGGCTCCTGGGCTCGCTTACGATCTCCATGGGGTGATCGTCAGCCCCGGCCGGCCGTGACAGCGGACCGGCCCGTCGTCTCCGACCCTTTGAGGCACCACCGTGAGCCCTGCGCCCCTTGTGCGCGCCCTTGTCGAGGACCCGGCCCTGCGGCCGACCCTCGACGCCGTCACCACCGTCGGCCTACCCGCCCTCGACATCACCGTCGCCGCGCCGGCGCGAGCGGCCGTCGTCGCAGCCGTCGTCGCCGGCACGGGCCGCCCCGCCCTGGCCGTGACGTCGACGGCCCGGGAGGCCGAGGACCTCTGCACCGCCCTGGGCTGTCTGCTCGACCCCGCGACGGTCGCCGAGTTCCCCGCCTGGGAGACCCTGCCGCACGAACGGCTGTCTCCGCGCAGTGACACCGTCGGCCGGCGCCTGGCCGTGCTGCGCCGCCTGGCCCACCCCGACGCCGAGGACCCGGCCTACGGTCCTCTCGATGTCGTCGTCGCTCCGGTCCGGGCACTGCTCCAGCCGATCGCGTCAGGGCTCGGTGAGCTCGTCCCGGTCTCGCTGCGGGTGGGGGAGGAGCGCGCCCTCGAGGATGTCGTCGAAGCGCTCGCGGCAGCGGCCTACGCCCGCACCGACCTCGTCGAGCGCCGCGGCGAGTTCGCCGTGCGAGGCGGCATCCTCGACGTCTTCCCCCCGACGGCCGAACACCCCGTGCGGGTCGAGTTCTGGGGCGACACCGTCGAGGAGGTCCGCTGGTTCAAGGTCGCCGACCAGCGCAGCCTCGACATCGCCGAGCACGGGCTGTGGGCCCCGCCATGCCGCGAGGTGCTCCTCACGCCGACGGTCCGCGAGCGGGCCGCAGCCCTGGCCGAGCGGCTGCCCGGGGTCGCGGAGATGCTCCACAAGCTCGCGGCCGGCATCGCTGCCGAGGGGATGGAGTCGCTGTCCCCAGCCCTCGTCGACGGGATGGAGACCCTTCTCGACGTCCTGCGGCCCGGGTCGGTCGTCCTGGCCTGCGACCCCGAGCGCATCCGGGGCCGTGCCCACGACCTCGTCGCGACGAGCGAGGAGTTCCGCGAGGCGGCCTGGGTCAACGCCGCGGCCGGCAACGCCGTGCCGATCGATCTCGACGGGGTCCTCGGCTCCGCGTCGTTCTGGTCGCTCGCCGACGTCAGGGCTCACGCTGCTGAGACCGGCCGACCCTGGTGGGACCTCACCCCGTTCGCGGCCGACGATGACCTCGACGACTCCCACGACGGTGCAGCCGTCGCAACCGGGACCGAGGACGCGGCGGCATACCGCGGCGACATCGAGGCGGCCTCCGCCGACCTGCGCACGTGGCTGCGCGACGGCTGGCGGGTCCTCATCACGTGCGACGGCCACGGGTCGGCCCAGCGCATCGGTGAGGTGCTCGCCGACGCCGACCTCGCGGTCCGGGTCGGCGGGACGCTGGCCGAGGTCGAGCCCGAGCCCGGCGTCGCCATCGTTGCGACGGGGTCGCTCGGCCGGGGCTTCCTCCTGCCGGCTGCCCGGATCGCCGTCCTCACCGAGGCGGACCTCACGGGGACCAGCGGCACCGGGCCGTCCACCCGGGAGATGGGCCGGATGCCCTCCCGCCGGCGCAACCAGGTCGACCCGCTCGCCCTGCGTCCGGGAGACCACGTCGTCCACGAGCAGCACGGCGTCGGTCGGTTCGTGGAGATGATGCAACGGACCGTGGGCGGTGCGACCAGGGAGTACCTCGTCATCGAGTACGCGCCGTCGAAGCGCGGCCAACCCGGGGACCGGTTGTACGTCCCCACCGACCAGCTCGACCAGGTGACCCGCTATGTCGGTGGAGAGGCGCCGACCCTCAACAAGCTGGGCGGCTCCGACTGGCAGCAGACCAAGAGCCGGGCCCGCCGGCATGTCCGCAAGATCGCGGCCGAGCTCATCCAGCTCTACAGCGCTCGGATGGCGACGACCGGTCATGCCTTCGGGCCGGACAGCCCGTGGCAGCGGGAGCTCGAGGACGCGTTCGCCTACGTCGAGACCCCCGACCAGCTGAGCAGCATCGACGAGGTGAAGGTCGACATGGAGCGGCCCATCCCGATGGACCGGCTCATCTGCGGCGACGTCGGCTACGGCAAGACCGAGATCGCGGTCCGTGCCGCGTTCAAGGCGATCCAGGACGGCAAGCAGGTCGCCGTGCTCGTCCCGACGACCCTCCTCGTCCAGCAGCACACCCAGACCTTCTCCGAGCGCTACGCGCCGTTCCCCGTGACGGTCAAGGCGCTGAGCCGCTTCCAGGGGGACGCCGAGGCCAAGGCGGTGCTCGCCGGCCTCGCCGACGGCAGCGTCGACCTCGTCATCGGGACCCACCGGCTGCTCGGTGCGGAGGTGCGGTTCAAGGACCTCGGCCTCGTCGTCGTCGACGAGGAGCAGCGCTTCGGCGTCGAGCACAAGGAACAGCTCAAGACGATGCGGACCGCCGTCGATGTCCTCGCCATGTCGGCGACGCCGATCCCGAGGACGCTCGAGATGGCCGTGACCGGCATCCGGGAGATGTCGACCCTGGCGACGCCCCCCGAGGAACGCCACCCCGTCCTCACCTACGTCGGGGCCCACGACGACCGGCAGATCGGCGCCGCGATCCGCCGCGAGCTGCTCCATGAGGGCCAGGTCTTCTACGTCCACAACAAGGTCTCCACGATCGAGAAGGCCGCCGCCCGGATCCGCGAGCTCGTCCCGGAGGCCCGGGTGGCCACGGCGCACGGGAAGATGGGCGAGCACCGCCTCGAGCAGGTCGTCGTCGACTTCTGGGAGAAGCGGTTCGACGTCCTCGTCTGCACGACGATCATCGAGACCGGCCTGGACATCTCCAACGCCAACACGCTCATCGTCGAGCGCGCCGACCGGCTCGGGCTCTCGCAGCTGCACCAGCTGCGCGGACGGGTGGGCCGGGGCCGGGAGCGGGCCTACGCCTACTTCCTCTATCCGCCGGAGGGTCCCCTCACCGAGACGGCAACCGATCGGCTGCAGACGATCGCGAGCAACACCGACCTCGGCTCGGGAATGCAGGTCGCCATGAAGGACCTCGAGATCCGTGGCGCCGGCAACCTCCTCGGCGGGGAGCAGTCGGGGCACATCGCCGGGGTCGGGTTCGACCTCTACGTCCGGCTCGTCGGCGAGGCGGTGGCGTCGTTCAAGGGCGAGGGCACCGACCCGGGGCCCGTCGAGGTCAGGATCGAGCTACCGGTCGACGCCCACCTGCCGCACGACTACGTCCCGGGGCAGGGCTACCCCAAGGAGGTGGGGGAGCGGCTGCGGCTCGAGGCGTACCGCAAGCTCGCCGCCGTCGCCGACGAGACGGCGCTCGGCGACATCGAGGCCGAGCTCGTCGACCGCTACGGCGACCCGCCCCCCGCTGTCCGCAACCTCGTCGAGGTCGCCCGGCTTCGCACCGTCGCCCGGGCGGCCGGGATCGCCGACGTCAGCGTGCAGGGCGCCTTCGTCCGGTTCGGTCCGGTGGCGCTGCGGGAGAGCCAGCAGCTGAGGCTGCACCGGCTCTTTCCCAAGTCGATCGTCAAGGAGGCGCTCGGGACGGTGCTCGTCCCGGCCCCGAAGTCGGCCCCCGTCGGCGGTCGGCCGCTGCGTGACCTCGAGATCCTCCGCTGGGCCGCTGAGGTGATCCGGGCGGTCCTCATGGACAATGTCGGTGACGCGGCCCGGGTGGCCACGTCGAGCGGGGCCGGTCAGGATGGACCCCGGTGAGGACGACGATGAGGACGACGACGAGGAAGGGACCGCGGGTGAGGTCACGGGTTCGGGGCGGCATGGCGGCTCTGGTGGCGGCGGGAGCACTGGTGCTCTCGGGGTGCGGGACGACCGACACCGCCGCCGTCGTCGATGGCCGCGTCATCAGCGAGCAGGCCATCCAGACGGCCTCGACGCAGTACAACGAGCAGTTCAAGCCACAGCAACCGCTGACGACCGACTCGGTCCTCAACTGGCTCATCTGGTCACCGAGCCTGCTCGCCGAGGCCAAGGCGGCCGGCCAGGCGCAGAGCCAGGCCCAGGCGCTGGCCATGCTGGCGAACATCACCGACCCGGATCCGGCCACGGTCGAGCTGGTGCAGGCCCAGAACGCCCTCAACGCGATCAGGAACGACTCCGACGCGTCGAAGAAGGTCCTGGCCCGCATCGGGAAGCTCACGGTCACCGTCAACCCGCGGTACGGCACCTTCGACCCGCAGAGCGGGCTGCTCTCGGCGTCCGTTCCCAACTGGTTGCCGGCGACCAAGGGGTGAGCGCCGCCGCGGAGCCCAGCCCGTCCCTCGTGCTCCTCGTCGCCAGCCCGCGCGTCGTGCCCGGGCTGCTGTCCCGGGCCGCCTGGACGGCGCTTGAGCACGCCGACGCCCGGCTGACCCGCGACCCGGCCGACCCGCTCGCCGTCGCCGTCGCCGACGCCGGTCTGGACGTCGAGGCCACCGACACGGCGGGCCCGGCCGAGCTGGCCGCGCTCCTCCTCGACCGGGCGGTCGCCGAGCAGGTCCTCTGGCTCGGCTCGGCGGACGGGGATCCCGGCCTGACCGATGCCCTCACCGCCGAGATCGGCCGCCGGCCCGGAGCCGAGGACTCCGACGAGTTCGCCCCGGGGATCGAGGTCGTCGTCGGCTCCTGGGATGTCCCGGGGGCCCGGCTCCTCGACGCCGTGACGGTCATGGACCGGCTCCGGTCGCCTGGCGGGTGTCCCTGGGACGCCGAACAGACCCACGAGTCCCTCGCCCCCTACCTCATCGAGGAGGCCCACGAGGTCCTCGAGGCGGTTCAGCACGGGGACCGGACCCACCTCGCCGAGGAGCTCGGTGACGTCCTCCTCCAGGTGCTCTTCCACGCACGCGTCGCCGAGGAGAGCCCGGACGCCCCGTTCGACATCGACGACGTCGCCGGCGGCCTGGTCGCCAAGCTGGTCCGGCGCCACCCGCACGTCTTCGGCGACGGTGATGCGAGCACGCCCGAGGAGGTCGAGCGGAACTGGGAGCGCATCAAGGCCGAGGAGCGCGCTACCACGGCCGCCGGCGAGCCCGGTGGCTCCGCGGAGGCCGGGGACCCCGGGTATGCCGCGGTCGGCCTGCTCCACGGCATACCGGCCTCCCTGCCCGCCCTCCTCGCGGCGGACAAGGTCCTCTCGCGCCTGGCCCGGGTCGGCGCCCCCACACCGGGCGCGGTCGCCGGAGACGTCGGCGCCGAGCTGCTCGCCCTCGTCGCCCGGGCCCGTGACCTCGGGCTGTCGGCCGAGGCCGAGCTGCGCGCGACCCTCGCGGCGATCACCCTCGCCACCGACGCATAGGCTGCCTGCGTGGAGCCGTCGTCGTGGGAGCGCTCGGTCCGGGCGTCGCCGCACCCCGTTGTCGTCGTGGGCGGGGCGGTCATGGACGTCAAGGCCCAGACCGGGGCCCGCCCCATCCGCGGCACGAGCAACCCCGGCGTGCGGGTGTGGAGCCCCGGCGGGGTGGGCCGGAACATCGCGGAGAACCTCGCCCGCCTCGGTCAGCGCGTCGAGCTCGTCGCGGCGGTGGGAGCCGATGCCATCGGTCGCGAGCTGCTCGACCGGACCAGCGCGGCGGGCGTCGGCGTCGGCCACGTCATCACCAGCAGCGACCCCACCGGGGCCTACATCGCGGTGCTCGACGACGCCGGTGAGCTGTTCATCGGCGTCTCCGACATGGCGGCGACCGACGAGCTGACTGTCGAGGTGTTGGCGCCGGCCCGTGAGCTGATCGGCGGCGCCGAGCTCCTCGTCCTCGACGGCAACCTGCCCGAACGCCTCGTCGGCTGGCTGCTCGACGTCGCGGCCGCCTCGCTGGTTCCGGTCGTCCTCGACCCGGTCAGCGTGCCCAAGGCCCTTCACCTGCGGACGACCCTCACCCCGGATCGGCCGCTTCTGGCCATCACGCCCAACGTCGACGAGCTCGGTGCCATCGTCGGTGGGGACGTCGTCGACGACGACGCGGTGATCGCCGCTGCCGCCGGACGCCTGCACGACCGCGGGGTCCGGCAGGTATGGGTGCGCCGAGGAGCCGCCGGAAGCCTGTTCAGCGAGCGGTCCTCGCCCGGCGGGCCCGCAACCGTCCTCGCCCTGGGGGCGCCGGCCGTCGAGGTCGCCGACGTCACCGGCGGCGGCGACGCGATGACCGCGGGCTTCATCCACCACTACCTCGAGCACGGGGTCGGCGTGGACGCTGCCCGGTTCGGACAGGTGGTGGCGGCGCTGACCGTCGAGGTCGCCGAGACGGTCCGACCCGACCTCACCGCCGCCCTCGTCGAGGCCCGGCTCGCCGGGTCCACGGCCCCGGCCCAGGCGGTCCCGCTGCCATGACCCGACCCTCCCCGCACCCCATGCTCGCCGTCGCGCCAGAGGTCGCCGAGGCCCTCGCCGCCGGGGCCCCCGTCGTCGCGCTCGAGTCGACCATCATCAGCCACGGGATGCCCTACCCGCGCAACGTCGCGATGGCCCGCGAGGTCGAGGCGATCGTCCGCGACGGCGGGGCGGTACCCGCGACCATCGCGGTGCTCGACGGCATCCCCAACGTCGGTCTCGACGACGCTCGGCTCGAGCTGCTCGGCTCGGACCCGCACGTCGCCAAGGTGAGCATCCGGGACCTGCCGCACGTCGTCGCGACGAGATCGCACGGTGCGACGACCGTCGCGAGCACCATGCGGATCGCCGCGCTCGCCGGCATCCGCGTCTTCGTGACCGGGGGCCTCGGCGGGGTCCACCGCGGCGCCGAGCACTCGATGGACGTCTCGGCCGATCTCATCGAGCTCGGCCGCACCGATGTCGCCGTCATCTCGGCCGGGGTGAAGTCGATCCTCGACATCGGGCTGACCCTGGAGGTGCTCGAGACCCACGGCGTGCCGGTCGTCGGGTTCGGGACCGACGAGTTCCCGTCGTTCTACTCCCGCAGCAGCGGGTATTCCGTCCCCATGCGGGTCGACACCGTCGACGAGCTCGCCGCGATGATGGCCGCGAAGTGGTCGCTCGGCCTCGAGGGCGGCATCTCGGTGGCCAACCCCGTCCCGGAGGCCGACGAGATCCCGGCCGAGCAGATCGGGCTGCTCATCGACCGCGCCCTCGCCGACTGCGACGCGCGGGGGATCCGCGGCAAGGACATCACGCCGTTCCTCCTGGGCCGGATCGTCGAGCTGTCCGGCGGGGCGAGCCTGGAGACCAACATCGCCCTGGTCCGCAACAACGCCCGGCTGGGTGCCGCCCTGGCCGTGGCGTACGCCGGCCTGCCCGGTCGCACCGACTAGGCTCGTCCCAGGACCGGCGCGGGTCGCGCCGCCCAGGCGCGCCCAGAGCCCGGTTGGCAGATCCACACATCCCAGACGGACCCATCAGGAGGTCAACGTGGCCAGCATCGAGGCCGTAGGCGCACGCGAGATTCTCGACTCGCGGGGAAACCCCACCGTGGAGGTCGAGGTCCTCCTCGACGACGGGACGGTGGCGCGCGCGGCAGTGCCGAGTGGCGCATCCACCGGCGCGTTCGAGGCGGTCGAGCGCCGCGACGGCGACGCGAGCCGGTACGGCGGCAAGGGCGTCGAGAAGGCCGTCGACGCCGTCATCGAGGAGCTTGGCCCGAAGCTGCTCGGCTTCGACGCCGACGAACAGCGCCTCGTCGACGCCGAGATGCTCGCCATCGACGGCACCGCCAACAAGGAGAAGCTCGGCGCCAACGCCATCCTCGGCATCTCGCTCGCGGTGGCCAAGGCCGCGGCCGACTCGGCCGACCTGCCGCTCTTCCGCTACGTCGGCGGCCCCAACGCCCACGTGCTGCCGGTGCCGATGATGAACATCCTCAACGGCGGGTCGCACGCCGACTCCAACGTCGACATCCAGGAGTTCATGATCGCCCCGATCGGCGCGTCCTCCTTCCGTGAGGCGCTGCGGTGGGGCGCGGAGGTCTACCACTCCCTCAAGGCGGTCCTCAAGGCCAAGGGACTGGCGACCGGCCTCGGTGACGAGGGTGGCTTCGCCCCGGACCTGGCGAGCAACCGGGCCGCGCTCGACCTCATCATCGAGGCGATCGAGAAGGCCGGCTACACCCCCGGGGAGCAGGTCGCCCTCGCGCTCGACGTTGCCGCGTCGGAGTTCTTCGAGGACGGGACCTATGCCTTCGAGGGCGGCGCCAAGACCGCTGCCGAGATGGTCGACTACTACGCCGAGCTCGTGGCGGCATACCCGCTCGTGTCCATCGAGGACCCGCTGAACGAGGACGACTGGGACGGCTGGAAGGCCCTCACCGACCGGCTGGGCGACGCGGTCCAGATCGTCGGCGACGACCTGTTCGTCACCAACCCCGAGCGGCTCCAGCGGGGTATCGACGGCGGCATCGCCAACGCCCTGCTCGTCAAGGTCAACCAGATCGGCTCGCTGACCGAGACCCTCGACGCGGTCGACCTGGCCCACCGCAACGGCTACCGGTGCATGATGTCCCACCGCTCCGGTGAGACCGAGGACGTGACGATCGCCGACCTCGCCGTCGCGACGAACTGCGGGCAGATCAAGACCGGTGCTCCGGCCCGGACCGAGCGGGTCGCCAAGTACAACCAGCTGCTCCGCATCGAGGAGGAGCTCGACGACGCGGCCGTGTATGCCGGTGCCGCGGCGTTCCCGCGCTTCGCCGCGAAGAGCAAGGCCTGAGCATGCCCACCCGAGGCACGGGACGGGGCTCGGCCGGGCGCGCTGCGCGTCGGCCGGGCCCCTCCCGGGCCTCCGGCCGGCCGGCCGCTCGTCCCCGTCAGGCATCCCGGCCCGGCGCCACCCCCGGTGCGGTGCCCCGTGGCCGGTCGGCCCCGTCGGCCGCCCAGCGGCCCACCCCGCTGTGGCGAGGGCTGCTCCCCGATGCCGCCGGCAGCCGCCGGATCTTCCGCGTCGCGGTGCTCGTGAGCATCGTCGGCTTCCTCGCCGTCCTGCTCGTTCCCACGGTGCGGGCCTACCTGGGCCAAGAGGGCAAGATCAACTCGCTGCGGGACCAGGTCACGGCGCAGGAACGTTCCGTCGCCGCCCTCCAAGCCGAGAAGCAGCGCTGGCAGGACCCGGCCTACATCGAGCAGCAGGCCCGCCAGCGGCTGAAGTTCGTCAAGCCGGGAGACACGTCGTACACCGTCATCGACGCCACCCCCCAGGAGCCCGACGTCCCCGTCCTACGGGCTGCGAGCGGTGTCCCCGGCAACCTTCCCTGGTACGACGCCGTCTGGTCCTCGGCGCGCGCCGCCGACGTGCCGAGCGCCCGCACGCCGTGAGCGAGGACGTCCCCGGGAACGACATCGTCGCGGTGTCCCGGCAGCTCGGCCGTGAGCCGCGGGGCGTCGTCGAGGTGGCGCACCGCTGCACGTGCGGGCTCCCCGATGTCGTCCGCACCCGGCCCCGCCTGCCCGACGGCACCCCGTTCCCGACGTCCCTGTATGCGACCTGTCCGCGGCTCACCGGAGCGGTGAGCACCCTGGAGAGCTCCGGGGTCATGGTCGAGATGTCGCAGCGGATCCAGGACGACCCCGACCTGGCCGCCCGGTACGCCGCGGCCCACGACGACTACCTCGCCCGTCGGGCCGAGCTCGGCGAGGTCCCCGAGATCGCCGGGGTCTCGGCCGGGGGCATGCCGACCCGGGTCAAGTGCCTGCACGCGCTCGTCGCACACGCGCTCGCGGCCGGTCCGGGCGTGAACCCGATCGGCGACGAGGCCCTCGCCCTGCTCGGCCCGTGGGGCGACGGGGGCCCCTGTGTCGACGCCGCCGACGAGGAGGACCGATGACCAGGGTGGGCGCGGTCGACTGCGGGACGAACTCGATCCGCCTGCTCGTCGCCGACGCCGGTCCGGATGGCCGGCTCGTCGACGTGGTGCGCCGGATGGAGGTCGTGCGGCTGGGCTACGGCGTGGACCGGACCGGCGTGATCGACCCGGCCGCGATGCAGCGCACGCTGGCGATGTCGCAGGAGTATGCCGCGGCCTGCCGCGAGCACGGAGCGGAGCGGGTCCGCTTCGTGGCCACCTCGGCCTCCCGCGACGCCCGCAACGCCGACGAGTTCGTCGCCGGGGTGCGGGCGGCGTTCGGCGACTATGCCGTGTCCCCGGAGGTCGTCTCGGGCGCCGAGGAGGCCGAGCTGTCCTTCGCCGGGGCGACCGGGGACCTCGTCGCGGCCGGCATACCCGGGCCCTATCTCGTCGTCGACCTCGGGGGCGGCTCCACCGAGGTGGTCCGTGGTGCCGCCGAGGTCGCGGCCGCCCGCTCGGTCGACATCGGGTGTGTCCGGATGACCGAGCGCCATCTGCACGGCGACCCGCCGACCGTCGCCGAGATCGGCGCGGCCACCGCCGACATCGACGCCGGCATCGCGGCGGCCCGCGAGGCCGTCGGCTTCGCGGGGGTGCGGACGATCGTCGGCCTCGCCGGGAGCATCACGACGGTCACCGCTCACCTCCTCGCGCTCGATGTGTACGACTCCCGGCGGATCCACCTCGCGGCTTTCAGCCCCGAGCAGCATGAGGCGGCGTCGACCGAGCTGCTGGCCATGACCCGGGCACAGCGGGCCGCGCTGCCGTTCATGCACCCGGGCCGAGTCGACGTCATCGGGGCAGGAGCCCTGGTCTGGCGACAGGTGCTGACCGCCGTCCTCGCCGACTCTCCCGAGGCGGGCGTCGTCACCTCCGAGCACGACATCCTCGACGGCATCGCGCTGAGCATCGCCTGAGGCACGCGGCTGGTTGCCCCGGCCGGGGTGTGGCGCGGGTGCCGCGTCGGGCGGGCTCAGCCGACGGGCTCCCGCGCGGCCATCGCTCCCATCCCGAACCAGATCACCGAGACGACGAGGTCGACGGCCTCGTCGAGGCTCGCCTCCGGGTGGCGCAGCCACCAGGCCGTGGCCCGCTCGTTCGTCGCGAGGACGATCTCGGCGAGCCCCAGCCTGGCCTCCGCCGAGACGTCGGGGAAGGGCGGCAGGAGCCGGAGCCGGTCGGCAAGGTCAGCCGCCTGGGCCTGGCGCAGCAGCTCGGTGTCGCCTCCCGCGGTGGCGAGTATCGCGGTCTGCTGCTGGTAGGTCCGGAAGCTGTCCCGGTTGCGCCCGTAGAACTCGACGAACGCCGTGACTCCGGCCCGGAAGCACGCCAGCGGCTCGGCACGCGGCCCCAGCGCCGTCAGCGCCAAGCCACCGGCCCCCAGCAGCTCATGCCTGTTGCGCGCCACCACGGCCGCGAGGAGTCGTTCCTTGGAGCCGAAGTGGTCGTAGATGACGGGCTTGGTGATGCCCGCGCGGGCGGCGATCTGCTCCATCGTCGTCTCGGTGTACCCCTGCTCGGCAAAGGTCTCCTCCGCGACGTCCAGGAGCTGCTGCTCGCGTGCCGCCCGGCTCATCCTCGGGGCACGCGGAGTACCGGGTCGGGGTCCGCGCCGACGCGACGACTCGGACTCATCACCTCGCTGCGCCATGGGGACTCCTTCCTCGGCGCATAGTGCGATATTCCACACTAACCCCTCTGTGACCTGCGGGAACGTGTCGACGGCGACCAACTCGGCAGAGTGGGCACGCGTGGCGTCCCGCGGCCCACGCCGTAGCCTCCGGGCAACCGTCCTCGCCCACGTGCGGGCGGCCGAGCGCAGGCGCGGGGCCGGACGCAGGCACCGACGCGGCATACAGTGAGCACGCCCCCGTGGCCCAACTGGCAGAGGCAGGCGACTTAAAATCGCCACCGGTGCGGGTTCGACTCCCGTCGGGGGTGCGAGCCTGGTCGCCGGCGGCGCGTGCCCCTGGGGACGTGGGGAACCCCGAGCCGGGCCCATCCGCTTAGATGGGTGTACCGCGGTGGGCGACACCACCGCACGCATCTCCGACGGAGGATCCATGGCCAACAGCAACCCGGCCTTCAACCGCATGAAGAAGGATGCCCAGTCCGGCTACGCGGGCTTCGGCACCCCGGCGTCGGCGGCCACCCCGCAGCGCGCGCCCGGCGGCTACATCGACCACGCGCAGCTGCAGCAGATGTACGACCAGCCTGCTGCCGGCCCGGCCCAGACCCGCCGGGTGACGATGGACGACGTCATCATGAAGACGCTCGGCCTGTTCGCCATCGTTCTCGTCGTCGGTGCCGTCGGCTGGACCGTGGCGGCGGACAACCCCGGGCTCGGGATGACCCTGGCGATGGGTGGGATGATCGGCGCCCTCGTCGTCGGTCTCGTCATCGCGTTCAAGAAGACGCTGAGCGTGCCGCTCATCGTCGGGTACGCCGTGCTCGAGGGCCTCTTCGTCGGTGCCGTGAGCCAGTTCTTCAACGGCTACTACCCCGGCATCGTCGCCCAGGCCGTGCTCGCGACCCTCGCGACCTTCACCGGGATGTTCCTCGCGTACAAGACCGGTCTGATCAAGGTCACCGACAAGTTCCGTCGGATCGTCACGATGATGGTCTTCGGCTACGCGATCTTCGCCCTGGTCAACTTCGGCTACGCGGTGATCACCGGGACGATGTACGGCTTCGGTGGCAGCGGCATCATCGGCATCGGCATCTCGCTGTTCGCCGTCGGCCTGGCCTCGGTCACCCTCGCCCTCGACTTCGACGCCATCGACTACGCGATCAAGACCGGCGCGCCGCAGAAGTACAGCTGGCTGCTCGCCCACGGGCTCATCGTCACCCTCGTCTGGCTCTACGTCGAGTTCCTTCGGCTGCTCGGCCGGATGCGCAGCTGAGCAGCGTGGCTGACGCCTCCTCGGGCCCACCCGTACGCCGCCGCGCCGCGGCTCCGGCTGCGGTCCCGGTTCCCGAGGAGGCCCGGCTCGAGCTCGACCGGGTCGACCGCCGGTGGCGGGAGCTTCCGCTCGCCGACGCGGAGGCGGTTATGCCGGCCGTGCGGGCCGCGCTCGCCGACCTGGCCGCGCGGTGCGGCCCGGCCGAGGTCCCCGACCTCGGGGTCGCCGTCGTCATGGACCAGCTGGCCGTCCTCGTCTGGGACGCGTATGCCGCGGGCCGCGGAGACGGCATACCCGGGCTCCTCGCCGGGATGCGACGGGGACTTCCCTAGCCGCCCGCGGGGCCGCAGGCCGTGCCGAGAGGTGCGGGCGTCTCGGCGCCGAGGCCGCCGCGACCGACCCCCTCATGCCGAGAGTCGCGCTGATGCCGCGGGCACAGAGCGGCCGTACGTTGGGCGCCGCCCGTTGGCTCAGGACCGTCCGATCTGGCGTCGCGCGCAGTCCATGACCGCGCTCAGGTCGAGGCCGTAGGTGTCGCGCCCCGTCGCGGCATAGGCAGCCAACCTCTCGGCCGCCCGACCCGAGAGCCGCTCAGCCCCCGTCCGGTTGCCCCGGGAGGCGTGGGTCATCGCCACGCAGACCTGTGCCAGCCCCTGCCACAGGTCCCGCTCCTCGGCGGGCCCGGCCTTCCAGCGCGCCTCGAGGACCTCATGGGCCGCGAAGGAACGACCGACCGCCACGAGATCCCGCGCCGCCCTCAGCGTCCCCTCCGGCGACAGCGGTTCCTCCGAGACGGGTTCGACACCTTCGGCGTCATAGGGCAGCGGCCGGCCCAGCGCATCCCGGGGCCTGGCTTGCCGCGCACGCCCGAGTGCGTCCCGGTCACGCTCGGATCCGGCCATGTGAACAGCATCCCAGAGGCGCGCTCGTCTCCCGCGGCGGACGCGGGCGACCGGCTCGACTGCGAGCGTGCTCGAGCGGATGCCATGCTTGCCCCATGAGGATGCCCCGCACGGTGGCCCAGCTGCCCACCATGGGGCGATATGCCGTCCTGGGGGCGGTGGGTGGTGGTCTTCTCGGCGGCCTCGCGGGGCTGGTCGTCGGTCTCGTCGTCTACGCGCCGACAGCCTGGGCGGCCACCGTGGAGCTGGGACTACCCATGGCCGGCCTCGGGGCCGTCCTCGGCTTCGGCGTCGGCGCAGCCGTGCTCGCGTCGCGCCGGAGCGCATCACCCGAAGCGAAGCCCGCCACGCGTCGTCCACCGGACTGAGCAGCCAACGCTGCCGGCCGGTGGAGCGGTGGGCACCGCCGGCCATTTCGCCCCGCTGGGCGCGCCGGGCCCGGTTCCTCGTGCGCGGTCGTTCCGGACCAGGGGTGCGCCGACCAGCGCCTCACCCGGCGAGGTGGCGCAGCGCCTCCCACCCTGGGTCGTCCTCGATGTCGACGGTGACCCGTCCCTCCTCCCAGCCGGACACCCCGGCCCGGAGCTGCTCGTCCGCGGGGGTCGAGCCGTCGACGTAGACGTGAAGCACCCGGACCCCACCCGAGGACTCGTGAGCGACGACCCGGCCGCTGTCGCCGAGCAGGCCGGCGAGGTGGTCCTCGAGCCGACGTAGCCGGTCCAGCGAGCCCCCGGAGGGCAGCCCGGCGTCGGTGCGCTCCGCATAGGGCACGACGACCGTGACGTGGGCGTCGAGGTGGGGTGCCGTGAGCGGGTGCAGGGGGACCTGGGACAGGGCGAGGACGGGACCACGGGGTCCCTCGCCCTCGAGGATCTGCCAGGAGGGCTCGCCACCGGGCATCGCGCGCTCGCGGAGGTCGGCCACCGCGGCCCGCAGACCGGCGGCATCGAGCCCGTCGGGGGCGGGTTCCTCGCTCGGTCCGAGGGCGCCGACCCACAGCTCGACAGCCTCCTCGCCGAGAACGGTGTCGAGGATGACGAAGCAGTCGCGGACGGGCCCGTCTCCCGGCAGGTCCGCGAAGGCCGGGTGGTGGACGATGACGTCGAGCCGGTGTCCGTTCGGTGCGACGACGAAGCGGATCCCCCCGAAGTCGATCTGGTGGTCGCCGAAGTCGACCGTCCCGTCCGGAGGCTCCTCGTCGGCCCGGCGCAGGTCGGCATACTCCCACTCGCCGTCCCGGACCGGGGCCGCGCGCAGCCATCGGCGGGCCGTCGCTCGCAGGGCCGGGTCGCCGCCACTCGTCACGACGAGGCTGTGGCGGGCCGTCGGACCGGCGTCGGCCGTCGCGGACCCTGGCCCGACCTCCCACTGCAGGTCGGGGTGGATCGCCCCGACATGGGCGCTGATCGCGGTGGCCGAACGGGCGATGTCGCCGGCGTCGATGTCGGCGAGCACCTGGTGCGCGCCATCGCGGACCCACCACTGCCAGAAGGCCGTGATGGCCTCGCCCTGGGTGGGTCCTCGTCCCCGGCCCTGCCGCCGGAACCACGTCATGGAGGTGTCCGCCGCCCGGACGGCCTCAGCTGAGCCGCTCGACGATGATGGCCATGCCCTGGCCGCCGCCGACACACATCGTCTCGAGGCCGAAGGTGCCGTCGCGCTCCTGCAGCCCGTTGATGAGGGTCGTCATGATCCGCGTCCCGGTTGAGCCGAACGGGTGGCCGAGGGCGATGGCGCCGCCGTTGACGTTGAGCTTGTCGATGTCCATGCCGAGGTCGTCGGCGCTCGGCAGGACCTGGGCCGCGAACGCCTCGTTGATCTCGTAGAGGTCCAGGTCGCCGATGCGCATCCCGGCTCGGGCCAGCGCCTGGCGGGACGCCTCGACCGGTCCCATGCCCATGATCTCGGGGGAGAGGGCCGTCACCCCGGTGGAGACGATCCGGGCGAGCGGGGTGATCCCGAGCTCCGTGGCCCTGGTGTCACTCATGATGACGACCCCCGAGGCCCCGTCGTTGAGGGGGCAGCAGTTGCCGGCGGTGACGGTGCCGTTCTCGCGGAACACCGGCCTGAGCGACTGGACCGCCTCGAGGGTCACGCCCGGACGGGGGCCGTCGTCGGCCGACAGGACCGAGCCGTCCGGAAGGGTGACGGGGAGGATCTCCCGCTCGAAGAACCCGCTCGCGATCGCCCTCTCGGCGCGGTTCTGGCTCAACACACCCCACTCGTCCTGGCGCTGGCGGGAGATCCCGCGCGCGGTGGCGACGTTCTCGGCCGTCTGGCCCATGGCGAGGTAGACGTCCGGCAGCAGCCCCTGTTCCCGAGGGTCGCTCCACGTCGCGTTCGATGCGGCCATGGCCGCGCCGCGGGCCATGGCATCGGCGAAGAGCGGGTTGAGGGCATCGGGGTCGGACTCACCGGCGCCGCGGAAGCCCGCGTTCTGCGACACCGTCTCGACGCCGCCGGAGATGAAGACGTCGCCCTCGCCCGCCTTGATCGCGTGGAAGGCCATCCGCATCGTCTGGGTCGAGCTCGCGCAGAACCGGTTGACCGTCGCCCCGGGAAGGCCGTCGAGGCCGGCAAGGACGGAGATGACCCGGGCCATGTTGTTGCCGGCCTTGCCGCTGGGGTCGGCGGACCCCCAGTAGAGGTCGTCGATCGTCGTCGCGTCCAGCTCGGGAAGCTGGCCCAGCAGAGCGCGGACGACCTGGACGGACAGGTCGTCGGGTCGCATGTCGACGAGCGAGCCCTTGAAGGCGCGGCCGATCGGGGTGCGGGCGGTGGCGACGATGACGGCTTCGGGCACGAGGTCCTCCTGGGGTAAGCGTGCGCTCAGTGACCGATGGTATGCCGTCCGGCCGCCTGTGGGCAGGGTCTCCCCTCCCCGCCCCGACGCATCGGCCGGATTCCTCGCCCTCTCGGACGAGGTGGGCAATGATGACAGGCATGAAAACCACGCGAAGCCGCTCATCGTCAGGGTCCCCCTACGAGGGGACCGTCGGGTTCAGCCGGGCCGTCCGGATGGGACAGCACATCTCCGTCTCCGGAACGGCACCGATCTGGCCGGACGGCCGGGTCGACCCCGATCCCCTGGCTCAGACGCGGCGATGCTGGGACATCGCGCTGGCAGCCCTCGAAGAGCTGGGTGGCAGCAAGGACGACGTCATCCGGACCCGGCACTACATCGTCGACCCCGACTCCGTCGACTCGGTGTCCCAGGTCCACGGTGAGGTGTTCGGCGGGATCCGGCCGGCCAGCACGATCGTCGTCGTCGCGCGGCTCGTCGACGAGCGGTGGCTAGTCGAGGTCGAGGTCGACGCCATCGTCCCCAAGGACTGAACCGCCCGGGGTCGAGCCGGGAGCGGTCGGTGCCAGCCGGCCCTCCCCGCTCTCCCGGTCACCCATGCCCTCCTGGACCGGCCGGTCGGTCGCGTCGCCGGGCGGCCGGGCGTGGTCGGCTCCTGGCGAGCCCCCGGGTCGACCGGGGCCTCCAGCCTCGGCGGGCAGCGCGTCATGGCGACGGCGCAACAGGACCGCCCAGCGACCCCGCGGGCCGCGGGACTGGCCACCGACCTCGGTCGGGCTGACCTCGGTGCCGGGGTCCTTGACGGCCTGGCCGGCGGCGACCGCCACCGGGCCGACGCCCTCGCCACGCCGGGCCTCCGGGGACCGGGACGCGGTGTCGGCGCCCCACACGCCGAGGGCCGCGCACACGCTGGGGAGCAGCGCCGCCGCGGCCCGGGCGTAGCCCGCCGCGGACGGGTGGAACCGGTCCTTGCTGAACATCTCGGCCGGCGAGCTGGCGAACTCGGGGCCGAGCAGGTCCCCGAGCGAGACGGTGCGGCCACCGGCCTCGACGACCGCGACGGTCTGGGCCGCCGCGAGGTCGCGGCTCCACCGGCGGATGAGCAGCCGCAGCGGCTGTGGCACCGGCTCGATCGTCCCGAGGTCGGGGCACGTGCCGACGACGACCTCCGCCCCGAGCGCCCGTGACCGGCGCACGGTCTGCTCGAGGTGCCGCACGGCGGTCGAGCGTTCGATTCGGTGGGTGACGTCGTTGGCGCCGACCATGATGACGACGACGTCGGGGCGCATGACCTCCTCGAGGGCGGTCGCCAGCTGGCGCTCGAGGTCGCTCGACTCGGCGCCGACCACGGCGGCGTTGGTGAGCCGCACCCGGCGGCCGGTCAGTGCGGCGACCCCGCCGGCGATGGTCGCGCCGACGGTCTCGTGGCCGTTGTCGGCTCCGAGCCCGGCCGCCGAGGAGTCACCGAGCATGACGAGCTGGTAGGGCTGACCCGGCCCGGCGCCGTAGACCGCGTCGTCCTCCGGACCGGACTCGAAGGGGTCTCCGACGATCCACCGGGCGATCCTCGCCTCGACCCTGATGACGGCCCAGCCGAGCGCGCCGAGGGCGGCGGCGGTGGCCGCCATCCCCCCGCCGCCGTAGGCGGCCGTCGCCGCGATCTTGCGGGCCCGTCGGGCGCGTCCCACTCTTCCCCTTCGTGGTCGACTGCTGGGACTACGGTAACGCGCCTGGCTGACGTCCCGTTCCGGATCGGCGCGTTCGCGACGGCGTGGTCCGCGGGCGCGGCATACGCTGGGCGACATGATCTCGCCGGGGGCCACCGCCGACCTCACCCACATCGTCAGCGCCGCCGACACCGCCGTCGCCGTCGGGTCCGGTGATCTCCCCGTGCTCGGTACCCCGCGGCTGCTGGCCTGGTGCGAGGGCGTCACGTGCGCCGCGGTCGAGGGCGCCCTCGGGGAGGGCATGACGAGCGTCGGGACGCGGGTCGAGCTGCAGCACCTCGCGGCGAGCGCCGTCGGCCGGACGGTGCGCGTCACCGCGACGCTGGCGGCCGTCGACGGGCGTCGGCTGCGCTTCGAGGTCGGTGCCGCCCATGAGGACGGTGAGGTCGTCGGTCGCGGAGTGGTCGAGCGGGTCGTCGTCGACGCCGACCGGTTCGTCGCTCGCATCACCACCTAGCCCCTGGCCCGTTGAGCAGCCGGTCGAGCCGCCTTCGAGCCACCGGTTACACCCTCGGTTCGAGGTAATCCAGTGCCCTCAGACGGCACCGGATTACCTCGAACCGGGGGTGTGGGGAGGCCGGGGTGTGGGGCGCCGCCGGCCCGGCTAGATCCCGAGGGTGGTGCGTGGGTACTCCGCCGTCACATCGGTGATGACGTTGACGAGGTAGGGCACCCCCGAGGCGAACGCCCGGTCCAGCGCCGGGCCGATCTGCCCCGGGTCGCTCACCATCTCGCCGGCGCCGCCGAGCGCCCGGGCGATCGCGTCGTAGGGGGTCGAGGGGGTGAGATCGGTGATGACGTCGTAGCCGTACAGCTTGTTCATCGGGCCCTTCTCCAAGCCCCAGGCCCCGTTGTTCCCCATCACCATGACGACCGGCAGGTCGTGGCGGACCAGGGTGTCGACGTCCATGAGGGACATCCCCGCCGCGCCGTCCCCGAGCAGGAGGACGACCTGGGCCGAGGGCCGGGCCAGCCGCGCGGCGATGGCGGCGCCCAGCCCCGCACCGAGGCAGCCGTACGGCCCGGGGTCGAGCCAGCTCCCGGGCCGGGACGGCTCGACGAACTTCCCCGCGAAGGAGACGAAGTCCCCGCCGTCGCCGATGACGACGGCGTCCTCGGCGAGTCGAGGGAGCAGCTCGCCGTAGATCCGAGCCGGATGGACGGGGTCCGCGTCCGCGCGCAGCAGCTCGGCATCGCGGGCGGCGGCGGCGGCCACCTTGTCGCGCAACCCGCCGGACCAGTCGGACCAGTCGGGTCGTGCCGGCAGTCGGGTCACCGCGTCGAGGAGCCCGTCGAGGACCGTGGTGAGGTCCCCGCTCGACGACCCGGCCAGGGCGGCGTGCGTCGCGAGCTGCCCCGGGCTGTCGGCGAGGTGGACGACCTTGGCCGGCGGGTTGCCGTCCCTGGCGCCGAAGACGCCGTAGCCGAGCCGGAAGTCCAGTGGCGTCCCGACGACGATGACGAGATCGGCCCCGCCGAGGGCCGCCCCGCGGGCCTTGGTGACGAGGAGGGGATGGCCGGCCGGCAGGATGCCGCGGCCCATCCCGTTGACGACCGCCGGTATGCCGGTCTCCTCGGCGAACCGGACCGCGGCCTCCTCGGCGTGGTCGGCCCAGACGTCGGTGCCGAGAACGAGGACGGGATGGCGGGCCTCGCCGAGGAGGGCGGCGATGGCGGCGAGCGCGTCCGGGTCGGGGGCGGGCCGCTCCCGGACGGCCAGGGCCGGGTGGGCGACCGTCGACGGGGTGAACAGGTGGTCCATCGGCACGTCGAGGAAGGCCGGGCCTCGGTGGGCCGACCCGGCCGCCGTGAACGCCTCGTGGGTCCGGGTGGCGACCTGGTCCGGGGCGGTCGCGGTCGCGGCATACCGGGTGATGGGGGCGACGAGCGGGACGTGGTCGATCTCCTGGAGGCTCCCCGTGCCCCACCGCCAGGCGGGGGCCCGCCCGCCGAGCACGACGAGTGGCGCCCCGGAGAAGTGGGCCTGGGCGATGGCGCTCACGCCGTTCGTCACGCCGGGGCCGGCGGTGAGGACCGCGAAGCCCGGGGATCGGGTGAGCTTGCCGGTCGCCTCGGCCGCGAAGGTGGCGGTCTGCTCGTGTCGGACGTCGAGCAGGCGCATCGGCGGGTCGGCCTTGACCGCGGCGTCGTAGAGCGGGAAGACGTGTGCTCCGGAGAGGGTGAACATCGTGTCCACACCGTGCGCCCGGGCCACGGCGACGGCGTGGATGCCGCCATGTCCCTCGACCGGGGAACCGGTCGAGGCAGGGGTGGTCGGGTCGGCGGAGGCAGCGGCTGCATCGGTCACCCGCCGAGGCTACGCACCGGTAGGTTCATTTGGCTACGGCGCGTGCGAGGATGACCGAATGTCGTATGCCGAGCACATCGTCGAGCTCGTCGGGAACACCCCGCTGGTCCGGCTCTCCCGCGTCACCACCGGGGTCAGGGCCACCATCCTGGCCAAGGTCGAGTACCTCAACCCCGGCGGCTCGGTGAAGGACCGCATCGCCCTGACGATGATCGACGCGGCCGAGGCCGCGGGCCGGCTCCGGCCGGGGGGCACGATCGTCGAGCCCACGTCGGGCAACACCGGCGTCGGCCTGGCCATCGTCGCGCAACGGCGCGGCTACCGGTGCGTCTTCGTCTGCCCGGACAAGGTCTCCGAGGACAAGCGGAACGTCCTGCGCGCCTACGGCGCCGAGGTCGTCGTCTGCCCGACGGCCGTCAGCCCGGAGCACCCGGACTCCTACTACTCGGTCTCGGACCGGCTCGTCCGGGACATCGACGGGGCCTGGAAGCCCGACCAGTACTCCAACCCCGGCGGGCCGGCGTCGCACTACGCCAGCACCGGCCCGGAGGTCTGGCGGGACACCGACGGGCGGGTCACCCACTTCGTCGCGGGCATCGGCACCGGCGGCACGATCACCGGCGCCGGCCGGTACCTGCGTGAGGTGAGCGCCGACCGCGAGGGCGGTCCGGTCCGGATCGTCGGCGCCGACCCCGAGGGGTCGGTCTACTCCGGTGGCACCGGGCGCCCCTACCTCGTCGAGGGCGTCGGCGAGGACTTCTGGCCCGCGGCCTACGACCCCAGCGTCGTCGACGAGGTCGTGGCCGTCACCGACGCCGAGTCCTTCGAGATGACCCGTCGGCTGGCCCGCGAGGAGGGACTGCTCGTCGGCGGGTCGAGCGGCATGGCCGTCGTCGCGGCCCTCAAGGTCGCCGAGGCCCTCCCCGAGGACGCGGTCGTCGTCGTCCTGCTGCCGGACGGCGGGCGGGGCTACCTGTCGAAGATCTTCAACGACGAGTGGATGGCCTCGTACGGGTTCGTCCGCGACGACTCAGGGCGGACCGTCGGCGAGGTTCTCCACGCCAAGGGCGGCGAGCTGCCCAACCTCGTGCACACCCACCCGACCGAGACGGTCCGTGACGCGATCGAGATCCTCCGCGAGTACGGCGTATCGCAGATGCCGGTCGTCAAGGCCGAGCCGCCCGTCGTCCTCGGCGAGGTCGCCGGGTCGGTGGGGGAGCGGGACCTGCTCGACCTGCTCTTCACCGGCCGGGCCAAGCTCGCCGACTCGGTCGAGAAGCACATGAGCCCGGGCCTGCCGCTGGTCGGAGCGGGCGAGCCGGTGTCCGCCGCCCGGACGGCGCTCGTCGGCTCCGACGCGATCCTCGTCGTCGAGGACGGCAAGCCGGCCGGGGTGCTGACCCGCGCCGACCTGCTCGGCTTCCTCTCCGACTGAGCGGCCGCAGGCCGGGGCAGCGACAGCGACAGCGACCGGCGTACTCGGTCGGCACTCCGACCGGCATGCTCGGTCGGCATGCCGCCCGCCGAGGTGCACGTCGACGCCGCACTCGTGCGGGCGCTCCTCGCGGCGCAGGCTCCGCGGTGGGCGCAGCTGCCGCTCGCCGATGTGGCGCGCGGCTGGGACAACGCGGTGTACCGGCTGGGCGACGGCCTGGCCGTCCGGCTGCCGCTGCGGTCGGTCGCGGCGCCCCTCATCGACCACGAGGCGCGGTGGCTCCCGATCCTGGCCCCCCGGCTGCCGGTCGCGACGCCGGCACCGGTCCTCCTGGGTGAGCCCGCGGCCGGGTACCCGTGGCGGTGGACGGTCGTGCCGTGGATCGAGGGCCGGGTCATGGCCGACGTGCCGGTCGCCGACCGGACCAGGTATGCCGCAGCCCTCGCCCAGGCCCTCGTCGCGCTGCACCGACCGGCGTCGGCGCAGGCGCCGGGGAACCCGTACCGCGGCGTCCCGCTCGCGCAGCGGGCCAGGACCGTCGGGCCGGGCTGGGCAGCGCTCGCGCGGCGGCATGGCCACGGTCTCGTCGAGCCCCTGGTCGACGCGTGGGAGCGCGGCCTGGCTGCTGCCCCGTGGGCCGGGCCGGCGCTGTGGCTGCACGGCGACCCGCACCCGCTCAACGTGCTTGTCGCCGGGGACCGGCTGGCCGGGCTCATCGACTTCGGTGACGTGACAGCGGGTGACCCGGCCAGCGACCTCGCGACCGCATGGCTGACCTTCGACGCGGTGGGCCGGGGCGTGTTCGTCGCCGCCGTCGGGGCGGCCGGTGTCGTCGACCCGGCGACGTGGGTGCGGTCCGGGGCCTGGGCCGCGGCGATCGCCGCCGCGCTGCTGAGCGACCACGGGCCGGGGGACCCGCTGTTCGAGGTGGCCCGGCACACCTCGGTTCAGCTGGCCGGGGGGTGACCGGGGGCCGCCGCGGCGAGTCTTGAGACGTGGGCGCCGGTGCAGGCCGGAGCGCGCAGGACCTAGCGTCGGGCCATGGCGAGGTACACCCACGGGCACCCGTCGAGCGTCGTCCAGGCTCACGCGCTCCGGACGGCGGCGAACTCGGCTCCCTACCTCCTGCCGCGCCTGCGCCCCGGGATGAGCCTGCTCGACGTCGGCTGCGGCCCGGGGTCGGTCACCCTCGACCTCGCCGAGGTGCTTGGGCCTGACGGGACCGTCGTCGGTGTCGACGCCGCCGCGAATGTCGTGGGACGGGCGCGGGCGGCCGGGGTGGAGCGGGGGGACCGGCGGACCCGGTTCGAGACGGCCGACGCCTATGGCCTGCCGTTCGCCGACGACTCCTTCGATGTCGTCCACGCCCACCAGGTGCTCCAGCACCTCGACCGCCCGGTCGCCGCGCTGCGGGAGATGGCCCGGGTGTGCCGTCCCGGCGGGATCGTCGCGGTGCGCGACGTCGACTACGGCGCGACGACGTGGGAGCCGCACAGCGAGGCGCTCACCCGCTGGCTGGACCTCTACACCGCGCTCGCCCGGGCCAATGGCGGCGAGCCGCACGCCGGACGCCACCTGGTCGGCTGGGCGGAGGAGGCGGGGCTCGCCGACATCACGGACAGCGCCTCGGCGTGGACCTACGCCCGGCCCGAGGAACGGACCTGGCTCGCGCAGTCATGGGCGACCCGGGTCCGGGAGTCGTTGCGGCCGCAGGCGGTGGCTCGGGGCCATGCCGAGGCCGAGCTCGAGGAGATCGCCGAGGGCTGGCTGGCCTGGGCGGCCGAGCCGCAGGGGTGGTTCTCGTTCCTGCACACCGAGGTCCTGGCGGTCGTGCGCACGTAGGGTGCGGCTCGCTCGGGGGCGGGCGTGCGACGATGCGCCGTGTCCCTCGGTGTTCTCGGTGCTCTCCTCGCGGCGGTGGCCTACGGCGCCGCGACGGTCCTCCAGGCTCTCGGGGTGCGGCGGTTCGCCGACGCGCCGGCGCGGCCGCGAGGTCGGCGGCTGTGGGCCGGACGCCTGTATGCCGTGGGGCTGGCCCTGGACGCCGGTGGCTTCCTCGCGTCTGTCGTGGCCTTGCGGAGCCTGCCCCTGTTCGTCGTCGAGTCGGCCATCGCCTCGAGCGTCGCGGTGACGGCGGTCCTGTCGGCGCTGGTGCTTCGGGTGCGGCTCAGCGGGCGCGAGACGTTGGCGCTGGTCGGTGCCGGCGCCGGTCTGGTGGCCCTGGCCGCCAGCGCGAGCGAGGGCCCGGCGGTGCGTCCGAGCGCGGCCGGGGTGCTCGTCCTGGGCGCGGCGGTTCCCGTCGGCGCGCTGCTCGTCCTCGGCTGGCGCCTGCCCCGTCGTTCGCGGCTCGGAGTGACCCTGCTGAGCGCCGCGTCCGGTCTGGGGTTCGGTGGGGTGGGGGTCGCGGCTCGCGTGCTCGAGGTTCCCCATCCGTGGTGGCACGGCGTGGCCGACCCGCTCGTCATCGCGCTGGTCGTACACAGCGTGCTCGCGATGTCGGCATACGGTGTCGCCCTGGAACGCGGTCGGGTCACCACGGTGGCAGCGGTGACGTTCGCGGTCGAGACCGTCGTGCCGGCGTCGATCGGCCTGGCCTGGCTCGGCGACGCCGTGCGCCCGGGCGCGTGGTGGGCGGCACTCGCCGTGCTGGGGTTCGCCGGGGCGCTCGGCGGGAGCATCGCGCTCGCGGCATACGCCGAACCCGGCTGGCCCCGGCACGGCGGCCGAGGCGGGGCGGCCCGACTACCTACGCAAACGTAGGCTACGATAGCGTAGGTTACTGTCCGGTAGAGATTGGGAGGCGCCGTGGCTGAGGACCGCGAACACACGGTGTTGCTGAACGGGCACGAGTACGCCTACCTGGACAGTGGCGACGGTCCGGTCGTGCTGTTCATCCACGGGCTGACCAACTCCAGCCGCAGCTGGGCCCGGCTGGTCGACATGCTCAACACCGACTACCGCGTCGTGGCGCCCGACCTGCACGGTCACGGCGAGTCGGCGAAGCCGATGGGCGACTACTCGCTCAGTGCGCACGCCGCCACCCTGCGGGACCTGCTCGATCGGCTCGGCATCGACCGGGTGACCCTGGTCGGGCATTCCCTCGGTGGTGGCATCGCCATGCAGTTCTGCTACCTGTTCCCCGAGCGGGTCGATCGCCTCGTCCTGGTCTCCAGCGGAGGCTTGGGACGTGCGGTGAGCCCGTTGCTCCGGGCGGCTACCCTGCCGGGCGCCGAGTGGGTCCTGCCGCTCCTCGCGTCCGGGTGGGTGCGGGTTCGGGCCGAGGCGGTGGGACGGACCCTGGCCAAGACCGGCTGGCGGCCGAGCCGGGACGTGGCCGAGGCCTGGCGCGGGTTCGCGTCCCTCGCCGACGCCGAGAGTCGTCGCGCCTTTCTGGCCACGACCCGCTCCGTCATCGACCCGGGCGGGCAGACGGTCAGTGCGCACGGCCACCTGCCGATGGACACCGAGATCCCCACCCTGGTCGTCTGGGGCACCCGGGACCGGATGATCCCGACCTGGCACGCGACCACTGCGCACCAGGCGTTCCCGGGCAGCCGGGTGGAGCTGTTCGAGGGTGCCGGACACTTCCCGCACCTGGACGATCCCGAGCGCTTCGTCGCGGTGCTACGCGACTTCCTCGCAGGGTGAGTCCCCGGCGGCCACCCGACGGCCTCAGGAACACCACGGAACCGGTGATGGTTGACCGGCCATGGCACTCGACCCCGCTCTGCATGACCTCATCACCTCCGGACCTCTGGCCCACCTGAGCACCACGAACGCCGACGGCAGCCCCCAGGTGAGCGTCATCTGGATCGGCGTCGACGGCGACCATGTCGTCAGCGGCCACCTCGGCTTCTACGCGAAGCTGCGCAACATCGAGCGAGACCCGCGCGTGGTCCTGTCCTTCCTCGCACCCCGCGACCGCGACGCCACGCTCAACCCCTATGCGGTGCTTCACGCCAGGGCCACGCTCGAGCCCAGCGACCAGGCGTGGGACCTCCTCGACCGACTGACCAAGGTCTACCAGCACCCCGGTGACACCTTCCCGGCGCCACGCGCTGCCGGCTGGATCGTGCGGTACGACATCGCGCGCGTCGGAGGCGTCGGTCCGTGGGCCGACTGAAGCCCTCGGATGGGACGCCGCAGTCGCCGTGAAGGGCTCAGGCGCCGTCCGGTCGCCGCACGTCCTGCACGGCCTCGTTGTGCCTCAGGAACCACGGCAGGTACGGCGGGTCGAACCTGGCGAACCGCGGCCGGCCCACGGGAACGAGTCCCGCCCGGGCGATCTCGGACTCGAGGTCGGCGAGATGGCGGCGGTAGGCGGACTCGGTCCATCGGCCCGAGAAGCGCACGGCCGCTGCCAGGCGCTCAGGCAGCGCCCGGACCCGCACCTGGGGGTTGGTGGGGACGGGTGCGGTCTCGGCCGTCAGCGTCGCCGGTAGCACGAAGGCGATGAGGTACTCGCCCTCGGCAGTCTCGGTCTGGGCGACCGGGGCGGTCATCGCGACCCGCTCGGCCCCGGCCACCTCCTGGACGACGGGTGCGGTCATGGCGACGGAGCGCGCCGACTCGTTCTGCCCGGAGATGTAGCCGAACAGGGCGCGGAAGGCCGTGCTGCCCGAGCTCTCGAAGGACCCGCGGACACGTACCTCCGCGACGACGTGGGGAGGGTAGCGCCGCAGCTCGAACGCGGAGTACCGCTCGACCACCTCGTACGGCTGTTGTTCGGTCATGGGAACGACGGTACGCAGGTCCTGGCCGGGAGCAGTCGCCAACGACCTACCGTTCCACGACGCGCCCGCGGAAGGCCACGCTCAGACACCCGCCCGACGGGCCGCCGCACGGGTGATCGTCAGGATCGACCGACTCGCCGCCGGCAACCCAGGCGACGAGAGACCCGTCGGCGGCGGAGCCTCCGAAACTCCGGACCGACGACGGCCTGGGCTCCCGGGTCTCCTACCTGCAACAGGGTGACCGGCTGATCCTGCTGCTGTGCGGTAGAGACACGTCAACCCAGGATGCCGATATCGGAACCGCCTGCAAGCTCAAGCCCACGCAGGCACAGAGTGTCGTTGCCGGCGTGATCCTGCGCCAGTTGTACACAGCCGTGGTCCACCGCCAGGCCTGGGACCCGGTCATTGCCGCCCACGGCACCCGCGCCCACCCGGAGGTCGCCGTGGCGTCACGGAATCCACCACACGCACGTCAGCCGACGCGGCGTGCGTCACCAGAGCCGGGGCGGGGTGAGCCCTATGCGGCATTGAGAACGCAGAGGTGTCTCGTCGGTCATCAAGGGCCGACCGGCCCCGTCGTCGACACAACCCGATCACACGCTGCTGAGCCCGGCTCCGTTACCGCTGTGCATGGACCGACGACGGCACAGGCACCCGCCCAGCCCTTGACGCACAACGTGTCACGCTGATGACCACGCGTTGGTCAGCGGCCCTGGTAGATGTCGCGGCGGTGGCCGACGGCGACCACCAGGACGAGGAGCACCGTGTCGCGGATCTCATAGACGATCCGGTAGTCGCCGGTGCGGACCCTCCACTCGCCCTCGCCGCCGACCAGCTTCTTGGCCCCGCTCGGTCGCGGCTGTTCGGCCAGCAGCTCGATGGCCGCCTGGATGCGCCGCCTGGCGGGAGGGTCGAGCTTGCGCAGCTGACGCAGCGCGGCCGGCGCGATCTCGACCCGGTAGGTCATGCCAGTCCGAGGTCGGCCTTGACCTGCTCCCACGGGATGGCCGCCTCACCGTCGGCGATCTCGGCCCGGGCGGCCTTGGCGGCTTCGATGTCGGCCAGGTCCTCCGCGGAGGCGATGAGGCGGTCGAGGTCGTCGGCGTCGATCACCGCGGCCACCCGCTGCCCGCGGCGGGTCAGGTACACCGGGTCGTGGCCGACCCGGGCGGCATCCACGACGTCGGCCAACCGGGCTCTGGCGTCGCTGACGGTGATCTCGCTCATGCACCCAATATACCGCGGGAAACGCTGAATTGTACATCTCGCTCGATCGGCGCCGGCCTCCCAAGAGCCCGAATCTCGGCACGATCGTCCGCGCCGACGGCGGCGGAGGGACCGAGTCCGGGTCACACGCGGCGGGGCGGCCGAGCTCGCCCTCGCCGGAGAGAGCCATCCCGTCGCGACCGTTTGGCTGGGGTCCGGTGGGCCGGTTGTTCGAGGGGGCAGGGCGTGGGTTCCTGCCCCCTCCTCTCGGATCGAGCCTGCGGCCTCGGTGCAGTGCTTGGGCAGGGTGTAGCGGCCGGGGAGGGTGCCACTACACAGGCGACTATGGCGGGACGTCCCCCACCCAACGGCAAACACGCCCACCCTGACGACAGCTAGCGGGCAGGCCGGCGACCGCTCTCCGAGCGGCCCGACTCTGCTTGGAGACCCAGCAGCGGACGTCTGCGGCGGTCGTGTGCGGCGAGGTCAGCTGTGCTGTTCCATCCGGTGCTCGGGAGGCTCGTCGGCCGGCGACTCGGACAACGACGCCAGGCGCACGTCGCGAAACCTCTCCCAGTCCGCGGCCCCGATCCGTGTGATCTCCATCCGCGGAACCCAGCAACGCCCGAGGCAGCAACCACGAGGTCTCGACACGACCTGCCACGAAGCGCGGCATGACCTGCAACGGTATGCCGCCATGCGGGACGGCGGCACGAGCGCGCGATGGTTCGGCCCACCCACCGTCGGCGGCGGCGCCGTGGCACCTTCTCCTCGCGGCGGGCTCATCGACCTCGCAGTCGATGTTGTTGACTGTGCCTGTGTGACGTCGCACGCTGTTGCCCTCCTCTGGGCGGAGGGTTCCATGGGTAGGTTGATCTACGCGGCCAACATCTCGCTCGACGGCTTCCTCGAGGACGGGACCGGTTCGTTCGACTGGTCCGTGCCGGACGAGGACGTGCACGCGTTCTGGAACGAGCACGAGCGGCACATCGGCACCTCGCTCTATGGGCGACGCATGTACGAGACGATGCGCGTGTGGGAGAGCGAGGACTGGTTGACGAACGAGCCCCCGGTGGTCCGCGAGTACGCCGAGATCTGGCGTGACGCCGACAAGGTCGTCTACTCCACCTCACTGACCGAGGTGTCGACCGCGCGCACGAGGATCGAGCGGCAGTTCGAGCCCGAGGCGGTGCGACGGCTCAAGGAGACCTCCGGCGCGGACCTGAGCATCGGAGGCGCGGGGATCGCGGCCGAGGCCTTCCGGCACGGCCTGGTCGACGAGTGCGTGCTGCTGCTGTGCCCGGTCCTGGTCGGCGGCGGCAAGCCGGCACTGCCTCGAGGCGTACGACTCGACCTCGAGCTGCTGGACCACCGACGGTTCGACAACGGCGTGGTCTACGTCCGCCACGCGGTCCGACACCGCGCATGACATTTGCGCCGGACAGCGGCAGTTCAGGGCGATGAGGGCTTGGCCTTGATGACCGCGATGGGGCGGTTCGGGCCGGGAGTCCGGGCGAGGCGCTGGTCACCGGTGAGCAGGGTGACCTGGAGCGCCTCGGCGGCACTGCCCTGTGGGGTCAGGGCTGAGTGGTGGCCTCGTCCGACTCTGGGAGCGTGATGCCGGTGGTCGCCAGGCGTGCCTCCTTGGCCTCCTGGAGAGCATGGTCACTTAACGAACATCCGTAGGGCCCGTGGTTGCAGTAGCCGTTGGGGTTCTTGTGGAGGTACTGCTGGTGGTAGTCCTCGGCATACCAGAACGGGCCCACGGACTCGGCGGAGGCGAGCTCGGTCGTGATCGTCCCGAGCCCGTGCGAGGTCAGCTCATGCTGGAACGCCGCGGCGGTGGCCCGCGCCGCCCGCTCCTGCTCCGGCGTGGTCCAGAAGATCGCCGAGCGGTATGCCGTGCCGATGTCGTTGCCCTGCCGGTTGCCCTGGGTGGGGTCATGGTTCTCCCAGAAGGCCTTGAGCAGCAGCTCCGGTGAGGTCGTCGTCGGGTCGTAGGCGACCAGGACCGTCTCGGCGTGGCCGGTGAGCCCGGTGGTCGACTCCTCGTAGGTGGGGTTGGGCGTGTAGCCACCCTGGTAGCCGACGGCGGTCGTCACCACCCCCGGGAGCCGCCAGAAGATCCGCTCGGACCCCCAGAAGCAGCCCATCGCGACGTAGAGGACCTCGGTCCCCTCGGGCCAGGGCCCCTCGAGCGGCGTGCCGAGCACCTCGTGGGTCTGCGGCACCCGGAAGGTCCGCTGGTCCCGCCCGGGCAGGGCCTGCTCGGGGGCAGGCATGGTGGTCTTGGCGCGCGATCCGAACAACATGTGCCGTTCAACTCCCGCGTCGGGCGCGGTGTTCCGCCCGTTATCGGTCGGTCATCTTCGGGGCCCGATGAGCTACTCGGTTGCGTCCGCCCCGGCCGGGCAGGTTGGCTGGCGCCATGGTCTCCGTCGCCGGCGTCTCCATCGCTGCCGTCACCGCGGTGGATGCGGCGCAGGCGGAGCGGTTCGCGGCCTGGAACGCCGTCTTCACGGCGGTCGACCGCGCATCGTTCGGCCCGCAGGAGCAGGGGTGGACCTTGGCGGAGATGCGCCTCAAGGAGTCCTCGCCGTACAGCCGCACGATCTGGCGTGCGGCGCTGGACGCGGCGGGCTCGGTCGTGGGGAGCGCCCTCGTCGAGCTGCCGACGGCCGACAACCCGCACCTCGCCTACGGCCGGATCGCCGTTCTCCCCGGAACCGACGGACACGACACTCAGGATGCGCTCCTCGAGCAGGCCGAGGCGGAGCTCCGCGCGGCCGGTCGGGACGTCCTTCTCATCGAGACCGACTGGCCCACCGGCGGCGCCGATACGGTGGGAGAGGGCTATCTCGCGCGGCGTGCCTTCGAGCAGGCCCAGACCGTCCTGCGGAACGAGATGGCGCTGCCCGCCGACGGCCCGCGGTTGGCGGGGCTCGCGGCCGGGGACGCGGCATACGTGCTCGAGACCACCGTCGACCGTATGCCGGACGACTGGCTGGCCGACCGGGCCGTCCTCCAGTCACGGATGAGTACCGACCCCCCGCTCGGCGACCTCGCCCTCGACCCGGAGGACTGGACGGCGGAGCGGCTGCGTGACGACATCGGCCGGACGTTGGCATCGGGGCGTCGCTATGTCGAGACGGTCGCTCGCGAGGTCGCCTCGGGGGTGCTCGTGGGCTTCACGACGATCACCGTCTCGGCGGGCGACCCGACGCTCGCGTACCAGTGGGACACCCTGGTCCTCCCCGAGCACCGCGGGCACGGCCTGGGCCTGCGGCTCAAGGCCGCGAACGCCCTGGCCGTGGCCGGGGCCGTCCCGACGGCCACTCGCATCCGGACCTGGAACGCTGACGACAACGCCCACATGCTCGCCGTCAACACCGCCCTGGGGTACCGCCACGTCGGCTACCAGCGGGAGTGGCAGAAGCGCCTGACGTCCGGCTGAGGCCGGGCGCTGACGGCCCATCGTCCGGCAGCGCCTCGCGCCGGGCGCGGGCGCCTAGGCTGTCCGGCATGACCAGCCCCGACCTCGGCTTCTCCTCGCGCGCGATCCACGCCGGCCAGGTGCCGGACCCCTCCACCGGCGCCGTCGTGCCGCCGATCTACCAGGTGTCGACGTACAAGCAGGACGGCATCGGCGGCCTGCGCGGCGGCTACGAGTACAGCCGGTCGGCCAACCCCACCCGGACGGCCCTGGAGGAGTGCTTCGCCTCGCTCGAGGGCGGCGACCGCGGGTTCGCCTTCGCATCCGGCCTGGCCGGTCAGGACACGGTGCTCCGCGCCCTGCTCCGGCCGGGCGACCATGTCGTCGTCCCGTCCGACGCCTACGGCGGCACCTACCGGCTCTTCCAGCACGTCGCCCGGCCCTGGGGGCTGGAGCACTCCGTTGCGAAGGTCTCGGACATCGACTCGGTGCGCGCGGCCATCCGGCCCGGGCAGACCCGGATGCTCTGGCTCGAGACGCCCACCAACCCGCTGCTGGGCATCGCAGACATCGCGGCCGTCGCCGACGTCACCCACGAGGCCGGGGCGCTCCTCGTCGTCGACAACACCTTCGCCTCGCCCTACCTCCAGCAGCCGCTGGCCCTCGGCGCCGACGTCGTCACCCACAGCTCGACGAAGTACTCGGGTGGCCACAGCGACGTCGTCGGCGGCGTCGTCGTCGTCGGCCGCGGTGTCCTGGCACCCAGCCACGACGGCGAGGCCGAGGCGAGCGCCGCCGACCGGGTCGCCTTCCACCAGAACGCGATGGGTGCGGTGGCCGGACCGTTCGACGCGTGGCTGGTACTGCGCGGCCTGAAGACCCTGGCCGTGCGGATGGAGCGGCACTGCGACAACGCCGAGCGGGTGGTCGACTTCCTGCTGGGGCACCCGGGCGTCGCCGCCGTCCACTACCCCGGCCTGGACAGCCACGACGGTCACGCGGTCGCCGCCCGGCAGATGCGCCGGTTCGGCGGGATGGTGTCCTTCCAGGTCCGGGGCGGCGAGGACGTCGCGACGAAGGTCTGCGCCGAGACCGAGCTGTGGACCCTCGGGGAGTCGCTCGGCGGCGTCGAGTCGCTCATCGAGCATCCGGCGCGGATGACGCATGCGTCCGTCAAGGGCACCGAGCTCGAGGTGCCCGGTGACCTCATCCGGCTCTCGGTCGGCATCGAGGACGTCGAGGACCTCGTCGCCGACCTCGGCCAGGCCCTGGACCGGCTCGCCTAGTCGAAGATCCGCAGCGTCAGGGCGTGCCAGGTCGTCGCGCCGACGACCCCGTCCGCCGGCGGCGCGAACGCTCCCTGGAAGGCGCGCACGGCCGCGTCGGTGAGCGGACCGAAGGCGCCGTCCACGGTGAGGCCGCCGGGAAGGAGCGTCTGCAGGGCCCTGACCGCCTCCCCGTGGTCGCCCTGCCGGACGGTGACGACGAGGTGCGGCCAGTCGAGCTGGCCGATCGTTGTGCCGAGCTCGGTCGTTCGGAGGGTCTGCTGGAAGGCGGTGACCGCGTTGCCGCTCGCCGGCCCGAAGACCCCGTCGGCGACGATGCCCGCCCCGTGGGCGCGAAGCAGGTGCTGGGCTGCGAGGACCCGCCAGTTCGAGTCCTGGGTGGCACCCTTCTTCACCAGCGGCCAGGTTGTCGTCCCCGGCACTCCCGTGCTGAGGAAGGACCACGTCTCGAGCCCGGCGATCCCGTCGAGGGTCAGCCCCCAGGACTCCTGCTCGAAGCGGACCCGCTCGGCCGTCACCGGGCCGTACGAACCGTCGACGACGAGGGGGTCGTCCCCGGGCCACCGGAGCAGACCGAACTGCTGGACCGCCCGGACCGGGTCCCCCGACGAACCCGGATGCGTCACGACGACGAGGTGCGGCCAGGTCTGCGGGCCGACGACCCCGTCGACGGCCAGTCCGGCAGCGGTCTGGAACGCGCTCACCGCCGCGGCCGTCGCGGGACCGTAGTCCCCGTCGATCGCCACGGCGTGCCCATGGGCGCGCAGCAGGTACTGGACTCCCGAGACGACCTGCGACGTGATGCCGATGCCGACCGTGCTCCAGGGCTTGACGTTCATCGTGGCTCCTTTCAGGGGGGCGCGGCCCGGCCGCGCGAGGACCTCGCTGATATGTGGAGGAGCGGCGGGGGGTACGCCGTGATACGTGCGAGGCTTGGCCGGTGACTCGCATCCTCTGCGCCGACGTCGGCTCGACGTTCACCAAGGCGGCCCTCGTCGACGCCACCGACGGAACGGTCCTCGCCACCGCGGCCCACCCCACAACGGTAGCCACCGACGTCATGGACGGCCTCGACGCGGTGGCCGCCGAGCTGGCGGGGTACGGCATGCCGGAGGAGACGCTCGTGTGCTCGAGCGCCGGTGGCGGGCTGAGGCTGGCCGTCGTCGGCTACGAGCGCGAGGTGACCGCGGAGGCGGGCCGCCGGGTCGGGCTGTCGGCGGGGGCCAAGGTCGTCCACGTCGCGACGGGGCCGATGACCGGTTCCGACGTCGCCGCGCTACGGGCCGTCCGCCCCGACATCGTCCTGCTCGTCGGCGGCACCGACGGCGGCAACGCCGACGTGCTCCTCCACAACGCGACCCGGCTGGCCAAGGCCCGGATCGCCGCTCCCGTCGTCGCCGCCGGGAACGCCGAGGCGGCCGTCGACGTCGAGGCGGCCCTGGCCGGCACCGGTCGCATGGTGACCGTCACCGACAACGTCATGCCCAGGATCGGCGTCATCGCCCCCTCCGGTGCACGTGCGGCGATCCGGTCGGCCTTCCTCTCGCACGTCATCGGCGGCAAGGGGCTCTCTCGCGGCCGCGGCTTCGCCGACCTCGTCACGGCGCCGACGCCCGACGCGGTCCTGCGCGGAGTCGAGGTGCTCGGCGACGCCATGGGGTCCGACGTCCTCGTCGTCGACATCGGCGGAGCGACGACGGACGTCTACTCCGTCATCACCCCGCACGGCGAGGAGGCGACGCGCCACCGCGACGTCGTGGCACAGCTCTGGCATGCCCGGACCGTCGAGGGCGACCTCGGGATGCGGTGGAACGCCCGGGGCATCATCGAGGCCGTCGAGCGCGAGGGGCTCACCCTCTCGGCCGATGCCCGGCGGTATGCCGCGCACGTCGCCCTGGACACGGCCCACCTCGCCTCGACCACCGCCGAGTGGGCCGCCGAGCGCGAGCTCGCGACGGCGGCCGCCCTCGTCGCCGTGCGCCGCCACGCCCGCCCGGCGCTGCCGTCGGAGCGGCCCCGCCCGCTCGGCGACGTGCACCTCGTCCTCGGCTCCGGCGGGGTACTGCGCCACGCCCCCGCGGAGGTCGCCGAGACCGTCATGAGTGCCGTGACCGCGGACCACGCCGGTGGGTGGCGGGTGCCGCGCGAGGCACGGACCGCCGTCGACACGGCATACCTGCTCTTCGCCGCCGGGCTGCTCGCCGACGCACACCCCGAGGCCGCGCGGACGCTCGCCGGTCGCATCGCGGGGAGCGTTGTCGGTGGTCGTGCCTAGGGTGCGCCCATGACCCAGACCACCCCGGGTGGGGGCGTCACCCGGCCCATCGCGCGGCCAGTCCTCGACCTCGTCGTCCTCGACTGTCCCGACCCACAGGTCCTCGGCGGGTTCTACGCCGAGCTCCTGGGCTGGCGGATCGAGGATGGCTCGGATGCCGACTGGGTGACCGTCGCGCCTCCGGAGGGCCGCCCGTCCTCGGGCAACGCGGGCGGCCGGGTGGCCCTCGCCTTCCAGCGGGTCGACAGCCATCGGGCTCCGACCTGGCCGCAGGGGCCGCGGCCGCAGCAGTCCCACCTCGACCTCAACGTCGACGACATCGACGCGGCCGAACCGGCCGTCCTTGCCGCCGGCGCCGCAGTGGCCGAGACCCAGCCGTCGCGGGATGGTTCGTTCCGGGTCTACCTCGACCCCGCGGGCCATCCGTTCTGTCTCTGTCGGAGCTGAGGCCAACGACAGGCTGCCGCTGCCTGCCGACGCGGCGCTGCCGCTCCAGCACCCGATCATCATGGCGGTGGTCTGGTCCGTCGGTCTGTCGCTCGTCCTGGCGTCGCTCGCCGTTCGCGCGTTCATCCGGCGGACGTCGTCCGGCCGGCAGGGGATACCCTCCCCACCATGGGCGACGAACCGGCGCCGGTGACCCTGGCCGACATCATGGCCGCCCAGGAGGTGCTGTCCGGCGTCATCCGGCCCACGCCGCTGACGTTCAACCGCAGCCTGTCCGAGCGGATCGGGGTCGACGTCCATCTCAAGTGCGAGAACCTCCAGCGGGCGGGGTCGTTCAAGATCCGGGGTGCCTATACCCGGATGTCCCGGCTCACGCCCGAGGAGAGGGCCCGGGGGGTCGTCGCGGCCAGCGCCGGTAACCACGCCCAGGGCGTGGCCCTCGCCGCCCAGATGCTGGGGATCGCCGCCAAGGTCTACATGCCGGTGCGTGCGCCGATGCCCAAGGTCGCCGCGACGACGGCGTACGGTGCGACCATCGAGCAGGTCGGCGAGAGTCTCGACGAGAGCCTCGTCCACGCCCGGGCCTGGGCGCAGGAGAGCGGGGCGGTCCTCATCCACCCCTTCGACCACCGCGACATCGTCGCAGGTCAGGGCACCTGCGGCCTGGAGATCCTCGACCAGCGCCCGGACGTCCGTACCGTCGTCGTGGGCCTCGGCGGGGGCGGGCTGCTCGCCGGCATCGCCGCGGTCATCCGCGAGCGCCGTCCCGATGTCCGGGTCATCGGGGTCCAGGCGGAGCAGGCCGCGGCATTCCCACCGTCCCTCCGGGCCGGACACCCGGTGCCCGCCACCCGGATGCTGACGATGGCCGACGGGATCGCCGTCGGCCTGCCGGGGGACATCACGTTCCCCATGGTCCGCGACCTCGTGGACAGCGTCGACACCGTCTCGGAGGCGGCGCTGTCCAGGGCCCTGCTCTTCCTCCTCGAGCGGGCCAAGCTCGTCGTCGAGCCGGCCGGCGCCGCGTCGGTCGCCCGGCTGCTCGAGGGGGCGGACGAGGCCTGGGAGGGTCCGGTCGTCGCGGTCCTGTCCGGGGGCAACATCGACCCGCTGCTCATGCTCCGGATCATCCGGCACGGCATGGCCGCGGCGGGGCGCTACCTGTCGTTCTCGGTGCGGGTGCCCGACTCGCCGGGCAGCCTGGCCCGCCTCCTCGCCGACTGCGCGGCGGCCGACGCCAACGTCCTCGAGGTCGAGCACATCCGCACCGGGACCGAGATCCGGGTCGACGAGGTCGAGATCGGGCTGCGCCTGGAGACCCGCGGTCCGGAGCACTGCGACCGGGTGCTCGCGATGCTGCACGGGCAGGGGTACGAGATCCTCCGCGGCTGAGCCGGGACTGATTTCGCCGGGGCGCCGGTCACCGTGTAGTGTCTCCGACGCACTCACGGCGGTCGCTCGCCGTGGGACGGCCGCCCCAGTAGCTCAGTCGGCAGAGCGTTTCCATGGTAAGGAAAAGGTCTAGGGTTCGATTCCCTACTGGGGCTCTGGTCCGGCCGGTTGCGCCTCGGCGTGCCGACCACGACCACGAGGCGGGGTAGCTCAGCTGGTTAGAGCGCACGACTCATAATCGTGAGGTCGCGGGATCGAGCCCCGCCCCCGCTACTGCCGCGATTTCGGGGAATACCCGAAGCCGCGTACCCTGTTGTGCTGGCGTTGCGCGCGGCGCGACACCCACCAGATCATCAGTCGTTCAGTTCGAGAGCAGGTTGCCCCGTGGCCACGAAGAGCGCCGACGTCCGCCCCAAGATCACCTTGGCGTGCACCGAGTGCAAGGAGCGCAACTACATCACGAAGAAGAACCGGCGCAACGACCCGGACCGCCTCGACCTGATGAAGTTCTGCCCGCGCTGCAAGAAGCACACGACGCACCGCGAGACCCGCTGACCGAACGGGGCCGACGACCCACCGCCCGCGCGGTCGCATCGGCTCCTCCTCCGGCAGTCCCGAACCGCCCGCGCCCTGTGGCGCCGGGCGGTTCGTCGTCCGTGGGGCGTCCCCCTAGAGTGGCTCCATGCCCGTGAACACCGACTTCCAGGGGCGGAGCTATCCGCCGAGTGGACCGTATGCCGTCGACGCCGCCACGATCGCGGCCTTCGCCGCCGCCGTGGGCGCGACCGACCCCGTGCATACCGACCCCGATGCGGCCCGGGCGGCCGGGTACGCCGACGTCATCGCGCCACCGACCCTCGCCGTCCGCTACGCCCAGCAGTGCGACGCGCTCTACATCGGTGACCCCGAGGCGGGCATCGACTTCACCCGGGTCGTTCACGGGGAGCAGAGCTTCACCCACCATCGGCCGATCACGGCGGGCGACGAGCTCATCGGGACCCTGCACGTCGACACGGTCCGGATGGCCGGCGGGCACGCCATGGTGACGACCCGCACCGAGCTGACCGACCTCGCGGGCGCGCCGGTGTGCACGTCCGTGTCGACCATCGTCGTCCGGGGAGGAGAGGGAGCATGACCCACGAGGTGCGCAGCCGTTCCGGCGTCAGCGTCGGCGACATCATCGGCCCGGTGACCGTGCCGGTGTCGCGGGAGACGCTTGTGCGGTATGCAGCGGCCTCCCTCGACGGTAACCCCATCCACCAGGACGAGGGCTTCGCCAAGAGCGTGGGCCTGCCCGACGTCATCGCCCACGGCATGTGGACGATGGGCGCCGTCGGCACCGTCGTCGCGGACTGGGCGGGCGACGCGGGCCGGGTCGTCGAGTACGGCACCCGGTTCACCAAGCCGGTCGTCGTGCCGCTGGCCGGCAACGAGGTCGTCGTCCAGGGGGTCGTCAAGGCCGTGGATGCCGAGACCGGACGGGTCAGCGTCGACCTCACCGCGAGCAGCGGAGGCGAGAAGGTCCTCGGCCGGTGCTCGGCCGTCGTGCGGCTGGACTGATGCGCGAGAGCGTCCAGGCCCCGCTCGCGGGGCTGACGACGATGCGCGTCGGCGGTCCGGCACGGCGCCTGGTCGAGGTCGAGACGACCGACGAGCTCGTCGACGTGGTCCGCGAGGTCGATGACGCCGACGAGCCGCTCCTCGTCCTCGGCGGCGGGTCGAACCTCGTCATCGCCGACGCCGGCTTCGACGGAACGGTCGTCCGGGTCGCGACCCGTGGGGTGAGCATCGAGTCGGTCGACTACTGCGGGGGCGCGCTCGTCCGGGTCGCCGCCGGTGAGGTCTGGGACGACCTCGTCGTCCGGTCCGTCGAGGAGGGCTGGACCGGGATCGAGGCGCTCTCGGGGATCCCGGGCTCGGTCGGCGCGACGCCGGTGCAGAACGTCGGGGCCTACGGCCAGGAGATCGCCTCGACGCTGGCCGCCGTCCGGGTGTGGGACCGCCACGACCAGCAGGTGCGGACGATTGCCAACGCCGACTGTGGCTTCGGCTACCGGACCTCGGTGTTCAAGACCTCGACGCTGCGAGGTGCGGGGAGGTATGTCGTCCTCGACGCCACCTACCAGCTCGTCGTCGGTGACCTGTCGGCTCCGGTCGGGTATGCCGACCTGGCCCGCCAGCTCGACGTGCCCCTCGGGGCGCGGGTGCCACTGGCGCAGGCCCGCGAGGCGGTGCTGGCCCAACGTCGGCTGCGGGGGATGGTCCTCGACCCGGCCGACCACGACACCTGGAGCTGCGGGTCGTTCTTCACCAACCCCGTCATGTCGGCCGAGGCGCTCGCCGTGCTGCGGGCCCGGGTCGGCGAGGTCGTCGGGGAGGCGGCGGCCGAACGGCTACCCGAGTTCGCCGACGGCGAGGGACGGGTCAAGACCAGCGCAGCCTGGCTCATCGAACAGGCCGGGTTCGGCAAGGGCTTCGGGTCCCCCGGCCCGGCGGCGGTCTCGACCAAGCACTCGCTGGCCGTGACGAACCGGGGCGGTGCGCTGGCTGCCGACATCGTCGACCTCGCACGGCGGATCCGAGACGGCGTGGCCGAGCGGTTCGGGGTGGAGCTCGTCAACGAGCCCCAGCTCATCGGGGAGTCGCTCTCGTAGGCGCAGCGGGGCGAGAGCCTCAGCCCAGCCAGGCGTCGATGTCGGCCAGCGCGACCGAGCGCACCTCGGCCGGCACCCGGCTGGCCTCGAACGAGAAGCGGGCCAGCCGGGCCAGCGCGGCGTCGTCGAGGCCGTGGACGCCCCGGGCGGTGGCGTACTGGTCGACGAGGCGGGTGCCGAAGATGAGCGGGTCGTCCGCGCCGAGTGCCACGGTGGCGCCGGCGTCGAGGAGGTGGAGAAGCGGTACCTGCGCCGCGTCGTCGTAGACGCCGAGCGCGACGTTGCTGCCGGGACAGACCTCGAGGGCCACCCCGTCGTCGATGACCCGCTCCAGCACGCGGGGGTCCTCGACCGATCGCACCCCGTGGCCGAGACGGTCCGGTCGCAGGTGCTGCAGGGTCGCCTCGACCGCCGTCGGTCCCAGGAGCTCACCGGCGTGGGGGACCAGCGCGAGCCCCGCGGCCCGGGCGATCTCGAAGGCCCGGCCGAACTCCTCGGTCGCACCCCGGCGCTCGTCGTTGCTCAGCCCGAAGCCGATGACGTCGCCCGCGCCCTCCCCGGCATGCCGCGCCGCGAGCCGAGCCAGCGTGCGAGCCTCGAGGGGATGCCGCAGCCGGCTCGCCGCGACGATGACCCCCACGGCCGCCGCGCCGGGCTCCCGGGACACCGAGCGAGCCTCGTCGAGGACGATCTCGAGGGCCGGGGTGATCCCACCGACGAACGGGGCGTAGGACGTCGGGTCCACCTGGATCTCGAGCCACCGTGACCCCTCGGCGCCGTCGGCCAGTGCGGCTTCGCGGACGATCCGCCGCATCTCACGCTCGCCTCTCACGCAGGCGCGCGCGGCGTCGTAGAGCCGCTGGAAGCGGAACCAGCCCCGCTCGTGGCCGGCGTCGAAGCGGGGTGGCCACTGCTCGACGAGCGATGCCGGCAGCCGGATGCCGTGCCACTCGGCGAGCTCACGCACCGTCTCGATCCGCATCGAGCCGGTGAAGTGCAGATGGAGGTGCGCCTTGGGGAGCGCCGCCAGGGACCGGGACGACGCGCTCACGCCTCGCCGGTCTCGCTCTCCTCGTCGATGACGTGGACGGCCGCCTCCTCGGCGGACGCGGCGGCACCGTCGATGCCGACGTCCAGGGCCCACAGCTCGCCCTCCTCGTCCTCGTGGGCGCCCTCGTCGGTGGCGACGAGCCGCCCGGACCGCTCCCGGCCGACCTCCCCGTCGCCGAGCCAGTCCTCCTCAGCGAGGATGGCGTCCGGGTCGTCACCGCCGACCATGACGGTGTCCAGGCCGCTCTCGTTGTCCGGAGGGCCGTACGCCGAGCCCGGGTCCGGGACCTCCTGACGGATGCGCTCCTCGAGGGGCTCGTCGCGGTGTTGTTCCTCGGCGGTGACCCCGAACGCGCGCGAGCCCCGGTCGGTGTCCGGCGGCGAGTACCCCCGGTCCAGCGGGTCCTCGACCCCGGTGTCGTCGAGCGTGTCGGCCTCGGTCAGCTGGTCGAGGGGCCGCTCGTCGGTCGGGCTCGTGTCGTCATGCGTGGGGTCGCCGGTGTCGGACATAACCTCACTGTACGGAACGAGCGACTACTCCCCGGCCGCGAGCCGCTCGGCGGCGGCAAGCAGGACGCACGTGGCGACACCCGCCATGGCCGTCCGGACCTCGTCGAGCTCGGGGTAGGTCGGGGCCAGCCGGATGTTCCCGTCCCGCGGGTCCCTGCCACGGGGGAAGGACGCACCGGCAGGGGTGAGGGCGATCCCGGCCGCCTTGGCGAGCTCGACGACGCGCGAGGCCGTCCCGTCGAGGACGTCGAGGCTGACGAAGTAGCCGCCGGCCGGGTGGGTCCACGACGCGACCCCTCGTCCGCCCAGGGCCGAGGTCAGGGCCTCTTCGACCGCCGCGAACTTCGGGGCGATGATGGCCCGGTGCCGGAGCATGTGCTCACGGACCCCCTCGGCGGAGCCGAAGAACTGCGCGTGGCGGAGCTGGTTGACCTTGTCCGGTCCGATCGAGGCCATCGCGAGGTGCCGGAGGTACCACGCGACGTTGTCCACGGAGGCGGCGAGGAAGGCCACCCCCGCACCGGCATACGTGATCTTCGAGGTCGACGCGAACATGATCGGCCGGTCCGGATGCCCGGAGGCCGCCGCCAGGGAGAGGACGTCGGCGCTCTTGGCCTCCTCCTCGGTGAGGTGGTGGAAGGCGTAGGCGTTGTCCCAGAAGATCCTGAAGTCCGGGGCCGCGGTCTGCATCGAGGCCAGGGCGGCGGCGACCTCCTGCGAGCACACCGAGCCGGTCGGGTTGGCGTAGGTCGGGACGACCCACATGCCCTTGACGCTGGGGTCGGTGGCGGCGATCCGGGCGGCGGCCTCGGCGTCCGGCCCGTCCTGGTTCATCGGGACGGTCACCATGTCGATCCCGTGTGAGGCGAGCATGGCGAAGTGCCGGTCGTAGCCCGGGACCGGGCAGATGAAGGTGACCTTCTCCTCCTGCGACCAGGGCCGCGGGGAGTCGGTGGCGCCATGGAGGAGGAGGTCGACGACGACGTCGTGCATCATCGTCAGGCTCGAGTTGCCTCCGGCGACGACCTGCTCCGGTTCGACCCACAGCAGCTCGGCGAACATCGCCCGCAGCTCCGCGATGCCCTGGAGGCTGCCGTAGTTGCGCACGTCGGCCCCGGAGGCGTCGGCGTGTCCCAGGGGCAGGTCCAGGAGCCCGTCGGAGAGGTCCAGCTGCTCCGTCGAGGGCTTGCCCCGGGTGAGGTCCAGGCGCAGGCCGCGCGCCTGGAGCTCGGCATACGCGGAGCGCTGCTCGGCGAGGAAGGCCGTCAGGTCCTCGCGCGAGAAGGTGGCCAGCGGGACGTGGTCGCTCGTCGTCGTACTCACCGTCCCATCGTGGCATCGAGCGGGTATGCCGTGGGCCTGCGTCCGGTCTCCGGTCCACGGGCGGGTTCGCGCCGTCGGGGGAGCGTCACGTATGCTTGCCCGTCGGGTGGTTGACGACAACCATGCTGAGTCATGCCCGTCGACGGACCTCGTCGACGGCCGCCTCCGGCGGCTGGGGAAAGCTCGGCTCGGAACCTCGTCGGCCGCCTCCCGGAACCACCGTACCCAGCAGGTGCGTTCCGTAGGGCAGTGGCTCAATTGGTAGAGCACCGGTCTCCAAAACCGGCGGTTGGGGGTTCGAGTCCCTCCTGCCCTGCGTAGCAGGTCTCGTCGTCGTGGTCGCATGGCACTCGGCGCGGCGGCTGCACGACGAGTGGCCCGGCAGACGCGGCCACCGAGCGACAGCGAAGGAAGAGGCATCGTGACGGAAGTGGGCCAGTCCCGCGGGTCGCGCCGCAGCGGCACCAAGGGCGCCGCCGACCGCGGCAACCCGCTGACGCGGTTCGTCCGGTCCATCGCGCTGTTCATCAGCCAGATCCTCGACGAGCTGCGCAAGGTGGTCCGACCGACCCGGTCCGAGCTGTGGAACTACGTGATCGTCGTCATCGTGTTCGTCTCGGTGATGATGGGACTCGCCGCAGGCATGGACTTCGGGTTCACCAAGCTCGTCGGGCTCGTGTTCGGCAAGTGACGCCGTTCACGACCGCCACACCCGTGCCGCGGCTCGACACCGTCGACCTGGACAGCGAAGGAAGTAGGTAGCACGTGCCCGACCAATGGAGCACTGAGAGCGGCGAGGGGCAGGCCCCCGCGGCGCTGGAGTTCGTCGACCCCACCCCGGCCGACGACGCGCCCGGCGAGGAGCCTGTGGTCGACGAGACCCCTGGCGAGGAGCCTGTGGTCGACGAGACCCCTGGCGAGGAGCCGACCGTCGAGGCCGTCGAGGAGAGCGAGGACGACGTCGTCGTCGATCCGGTGACCGGCGAGGTCGTCGAGGCGGAGGCAGATGAGGCCGCCGACGCCGACGCCGCTGCGGACGCCGATGGGGCCATCGATGACGACACCGTCGACGCGCCGGAGGCCGACCCGATCCAGGCCTTCAAGGAGGAGCTGGCGAGCAAGTTCGGCGACTGGTACGTCGTGCACTCCTACGCGGGCTACGAGAACCGCGTCAAGGCCAACCTCGAGACCCGGATCCAGTCCCTCAACATGGAGGACTTCATCTTCGAGATCCAGGTCCCCATGGAGGAGGTCACCGAGATCAAGGGCGGCCAGCGCAAGCTCGTCCGCCGGGTCCGGATGCCCGGCTACGTCCTGGTCCGGATGGAGCTGACCGACGAGTCCTGGGGCGCCGTGCGGCACACCCCCGGTGTCACTGGCTTCGTCGGCAACGCCCACCAGCCTGTTCCGCTGACCCTCGACGAGGTCTACGCGATGATCAAGCCGGCCGACCTCGAGGTCGCCGCCGCGGTCGCCGCCGGCACCGCCGTTCCTGGGGCGAAGGGCGGCACCAAGGAGGTCGCCTTCGTCGACTTCGAGGTGGGCGAGTCGGTCACCGTCATGGACGGACCGTTCGAGACCCTGCCCGCCACGATCTCCGAGATCAACGTCGAGTCCCAGAAGCTCAAGGTGCTCGTCTCCATCTTCGGCCGGGAGACCCCGGTCGAGCTGTCCTTCAGCCAGGTCGCCAAGATCTGACGCGAGGACGGCCCCGTGGGCCCCGCCCGGGAGCCCACGGACCCTGCAACCGGGTCATCGCCCAGTGGCGTCGGCCCACAGAACAGAAAAGGACCCACACCGAACATGCCTCCCAAGAAGAAGGTCTCCGGCTACATCAACCTGCAGATTCAGGCTGGTGCGGCCACCCCGGCGCCCCCGGTCGGCCCCGCGCTCGGCCAGCACGGCGTCAACATCATGGAGTTCGTCAAGGCGTACAACGCGGCGACCGAGCACCAGCGGGGCAACATCATCCCCGTCGTCATCACGGTCTACGAGGACCGGTCGTTCACCTTCATCACCAAGACCCCGCCGGCCTCCGAGCTCATCAAGAAGGCCGCCGGCGTCCCCAAGGGCTCCGGCGAGCCGCACAAGACCAAGGTCGCCAAGCTGACCCGCGACCAGGTCCGTGAGATCGCCGAGACGAAGATGCCCGACCTCAACGCCAACGACATCGAGGCCGCGATGAAGATCATCGCCGGTACCGCTCGTCAGATGGGCGTCGAGACCGAGCTGTGACGAGCTGTCACCCGCCCCCGGGTGGGTGACAGGACGCCGGTATGCCGCACCCGCGGCATACGCGGCGGTGGCAGGGCCAGGCGCTGGCCCGAGGACCACACCTCCAACCGAGCACGACACCAGGAGAAGACATGAAGCGCAGCAAGGCATACCGCTCGGCGGCCGAGAAGATCGACCTCTCGACCGTCTACGCACCGCTGGATGCGGTGCGTATCGCCAAGGCCACGGCCTCGGCGAAGTACGACGAGACGGTCGAGGTCGCCATGCGGCTCGGCGTCGACCCCCGCAAGGCGGACCAGATGGTCCGCGGCACCGTCAACCTCCCGCACGGCACCGGCAAGACGGCCCGGGTCCTCGTCTTCGCCAACGGTGACAAAGCCGACGCGGCCATTGCGGCCGGCGCCGACTTCGTCGGGTCCGACGACATGATCGAGAAGGTCTCCGGCGGCTGGCTGGATTTCGACGCCGTCGTCGCGACGCCGGACATGATGGGCAAGGTCGGCCGGCTCGGTAAGGTCCTCGGCCCCCGTGGCCTCATGCCGAACCCCAAGACGGGCACGGTGACGATGGACACCGCCAAGGCGGTCACCGACATCAAGGGCGGCAAGATCGAGTTCCGCGTCGACAAGCACGCGAACCTTCACTTCATCATCGGCAAGGTCTCCTTCGACGAGACGGCGCTCGTCGAGAACTACGCCGCCGCGCTCGAGGAGGTCCTCCGGCTCAAGCCGGCCTCCTCCAAGGGCCGTTACATCGCCAAGGCCACGCTGGCCACGACGATGGGTCCCGGCATCCCCCTGGACTTCTCCCGCACCCGGAACCTGCTCGCCGAGGACGACGCCCAGGCCTGACGTGCGGTTCGTCCGACGCTCGATCGCCGCGGCCGGCGCGCTGGCCGCGGCGATCGCCGTCGCCGGCTGTTCGGTCGTCGCGACCGACGCCGAGGCGGTGCCCGGCGGCTCGCCCTCGCCGCCGGCGACCCCCACGGTCCGGGTCGAGGAGGGTTCCACCCTTCCCGGTGCCGACCTCGCCGACCGGATCGGCTCCGCGATGGCAGCGGCGGGCACCGGGCGGGCCACGATCATCGCGGGCGGGTCCGCCTCGACCGTCGCGGTGCGCTATGGCGGGTCGAGCGTCGAGGAGCGTCTGACGTTGGGCGTCGAGGGGTCCTCGATGGACCTCCTTCTCGTCGGGGGCGTCCTCTACGTCTCGAACATGCCGGACCAGGTCACGACCTGGATCCGGCTCGACCCGACCGCGGCCAGCACGATGAGCCGGTTCTTCATGACGGCGCTGCGGAGCGGGTTCGTCGACCCCGGCACCCTCGCCCGGGCCCTCAAGGGCAGGACGGCGACCGTCGTCGACCCCACCGCCGACCGGGTGAGCTACACCGTCAGCGTCGACCCGAAGGAACTGCTCGACGGTGCCGCCTACGGGTTGGACGTGCCGAGGGGGACCACCACCGAGGTGACCTTCGTCCTCGACGGCCGGGACCGCCCGATCGCCGCGTCGATGACCGCGGCCGGTCAGGACGTCGCCGTCGCCTACACCGACTGGGGCGCCGCCGTCGACATCACCGCCCCGCCGCCCGCCGACGTCGGCACCTTCGAGTCTCCGCAGGCGAACTGAGCCTCATGGGTCCCTGCGTCGCTCCGCACGCGTGGCTGTCCGGATCTCGCACGTCGAGGTCGTCATCGGCGGGACGACGCTGACGTACGACCACTCCGACCGGGGGATGCCGGTGTCGATCAGCGCGCCCGCGCCGGACCAGATCGGCACCCCCACCGCCCCGTGGCTGCGGGTGTACGGTGCTGAGCGCCCGTCCGACCCCGGCGAGAGGACCCTCCGATGGCGCGTGCTCAGCGGGCGTTGGTCGTGTGCGCGGCCCTCGTGGGCCTTGGCCTGAGCGGCTGTGGGTCCGGCGCCTCGGCGTCGGTGACCTCGGCGACGTCGGCGACGTCGGCGACATCGAGCACGACATCTCCCGCACCGACGCACGCCGTCGGGGAGGTGGTGAGTGCCACCAACCTGGCCGCCCACCTGTTCGAGACGATGACGGCGGCGGGGGGTGCCGCCGTGATGATCACCACCGGTACCCAGGCCCCCGTCCGGGCTGAGCTCATCTTCTTCGGCAACGCAGTGGCCACGATGAAGCTGCAGGATCCCATCGGGGGAGGGCGACCGATCCTCGTCGTCGGGTCGACGATCTACCTGCCCAAGGCCGGCACGACCGACGAGTGGCAGTCCGCGTCCGCCGCCTCGACGGACCAGGGCGAGGTGGCCCTGGTCTCCTCGATCATGGCCCTGGCCAACTTCGCCAACCTGCATCTGTTCCTGCGGGCGCTGGAGGACCAGAGCGATGTGACGGTGTCGGCCGTCCAGGGCGACCAGGTGACGTATCACGTCGTCCCCAAGCCCTCGGCGGCCGGGGCGGCCGGGGTGGACGCGGCCATCGACGTCACCGTCGTGGACGACCGGCCGGTGACGGCAACGGTCCGGATGGCCACCCAGACGTTCACGCTCGCGTACTCGGACTGGGGCGCCATCATGCCGGTCGACCCGCCACAAGCCGACAAGGTGACCCCGTACACGACCGGGTGAGCGCACCCGGCTCGGTCGGCAGGGCCGCCGAGAGGCCGATTTGGCCGAGGGCGCGGCCGGCCCGTATCCTTCTCGGTGACCCAAGACCGCCGGTCGTCGCGTGTGCATGCACGTGACCGAAGGTCCCGCTCGAGTGGGGCGTCCAGCGCAGGCAACGTTTCGCACGGCATACCAGCTGCGTATGCCGGAGCCCCGTGCCCTGCGCCGGGGCTCTTCTCGTGCGAGGCCCTCGCCGTCGGTCGACCCGACGGAAGGAGGCCACATGTCACGTGCTGACAGGGCCGCGGCCATCGCCGAGCTGACGGACAAGTTCCGGTCCTCCGGTGCGGCCGTGCTCACGGAGTACCGCGGGCTCACGGTGAGCCAGATCACCGAGCTGCGCAACAACCTCCGTGGCAACGCGACCTACGCCGTGGTCAAGAACACGCTGACCAAGCGCGCCGCACAGGAGGCCGGTGTCACGGCCTTCGACGGCCAGCTCGTCGGCCCGTCCGCGATCGCCTTCGTCGAAGGCGACCCGGTCGAGGTGGCCAAGGGTCTGCGTGACTTCGCCAAGGCACACCCCGCCCTGGTGATCAAGGCCGGCGTTCTCGACGGCAAGCCGCTCTCCGCGGCCGAGATCACCACCCTCGCGGACCTCGAGTCTCGTGAGGTGCTCCTGGCCAAGCTGGCCGGCGCCATGAACGCGTCGCTCAGCAAGGCTGTCTACCTCTTCGCCGCACCGCTGTCGCAGGCCGCCCGGGTCATCGACGCGCTGCGCGCGCAGAAGAACACCGAAGACGTCGCCGACGTGGCGACGACGGAGGCCTGAGCCCACCCGGGCCCCGGCCGACACAGTCACGCCACCTACGGCATACCAGCACAGAAGGAAGGACGCCACCATGGCCAAGCTCAGCACCGACGAGCTCCTTGAGGCCTTCAAGGAGATGACCCTCATCGAGCTCTCCGAGTTCGTCAAGCAGTTCGAGGAGACGTTCGGCGTGACCGCCGCCGCTCCCGTCGCCGTGGCCGCGCCGGCCGCTGCCGGTGGTGGCGACGCCGCCGCCGTCGAGGAGCAGGACGAGTTCGACGTCGTCCTCGTCGCGGCCGGAGAGAAGAAGATCGCCGTCATCAAGGAGGTCCGTGGTCTGACCTCGCTCGGCCTCAAGGAGGCCAAGGACCTCGTCGACGGCGCTCCCAAGGCCGTTCTCGAGAAGGTCGACAAGGCCGCCGCCGAGAAGGCCAAGGAGACCCTCGAGAGCGCCGGCGCCACCGTCGAGCTCAAGTGAGGCGCTGACCTCCACCCCCAGAGGGGCGGGACGACCATCGCGGTCGTCCCGCCCCTCTGGCGTGGGTCCCTCGCGGGCGCGTCCTAGGTCGGGTCGACGACGAAGGCCATCTGCTGACCGGCGACGCGGGTGAGGACGACCGTGGCCTGGTCGCCGTGGCCGGCCTTGCGGCCGACCTTGAGCTCGCGGCGCAACGCGTCGTCGTCGAGCCGGACGCCGCGCTTCTTGATCGTCACGCCGGTGATGTTCCGCTCGCGCAGCCAGGCCCGCAGGACCTTCGGTGAGAACGGCATCGCCTCCCGCACGGCATACCGGCGAGCGAAGGGCACCGTCGTGTCCTCGGTCCCGAGGACATAGCCGAGCCCGGGGTCGACCTCGCGGCCACCGGTCGCCGCCGTCAACGCGCCGAGCAGCCCGGCCCGGGTGACCGCGCGGTCCGGCTCGAACAGCCAGGGCCCGATGTCGTGGGGACTGCGGGCGACCGGCGGCTCCGGCTCGCACATCGTCTCGTCGACCTCGATGGGGTGGCGTCCCTCGCCGAGGATGCGGGCGGTGCGCCCGACCCGCCGGGCGAGTGGGCCCCACCAGACGGTGCACTCGAGGACCGTGCCGCCCCAGGAGGTCCACTGTGCCTCCGTGCCGAGGGGGATGACGTCGTGGGGGAGCGACGGGGACAGCTTCGCGCCGGTCGCCGGGATCGCCGTCGCCACCTCGATGACGAAGTCCCAGCTCGGCGAGATGTCGTCGAGCCGGTAGACCCGCCGGGTACGTCCATTGGCGTCGGCGACACCCGGGGTACGCCGGGCCGGGTCGAGCCAGGCGCCGACCCGCGCGTGCAGCGGGTCCTTCGGCGCGCGGAAGTCCTCGGCGCGACCGGGGCGGGCCCGCGAGTCCGGCCATGGCCGCAGGTTGACGTCGGCGATGGCGGCGGTCACCGGGTCGACATCGATGCCGTGGACGGTGACGCCGAGCGCCGACATGGCGACCGCGTCCGAGCCGATCCCGCAGCCGAGGTCGTGGACCGTCGCGAGGCTCGCAGCGTAGAAGCGTCCGGCGTGGGTGGCCGCCACCTCGAGCCGGCTGGCCTGCTCGAGGCCGTCGGCGGTGTAGAGCATGTCGGAGGCGAACTCACCGAACTTCGCCTTCGCCCTCGTCCGCAGCCGCTGCTGGGTGAGGACGGCGGCGACGAGCTCGGGGGAGTGCCCCTGGGCGCGCAGCGTCCCCTGCAGCGCCAGGGCCGCCGCCTCGTCGTACTCGGGAAGGCTCCGCAGCAGAGCTCGTCCGTCGGGAGATGCCAGCTCACGCACCGTCGGGACATCCACGGCGGACAGCCTCTCATCCCTCAGGGCCCCCGGCCTATCCGAGGGGTCGGGTCTCCCAGACGGCGCCGGCGAGCCGTCCGCTGGCACTCGAGTTGACCGAGTGCTAATGGCCGACCTAGATTTCTCCTATTGGCACTCGCCCATGGCGAGTGCCAGCCCCCGAGTCGGTCTCGACCCCCGCGACGGCGAGAGCGGCCCGGAGGCACCACGTACCTGTCCACTTCGACATCCCAAAGGGGAGGTCAGCATCGTGTCGGTTTCCATCAAGCCGCTCGAAGACCGGATCGTTGTGAAGTCCCTCGAGGCCGAGCAGACGACGGCCAGCGGGCTCGTGATCCCGGACACCGCCAAGGAGAAGCCCCAGGAGGGCGAGGTCCTTGCGGTCGGCCCGGGTCGCATCGACGACCACGGCAACCGGGTTCCGCTCGACATCAAGGTCGGCGACCGGGTCATCTACAGCAAGTACGGCGGCACCGAGATCAAGCACGGCGGCGAGGAGTACCTCATCCTCTCGGCGCGCGACGTGCTCGCGGTCGTCGGCTGAGCGGGACTCCCGCACCCGATCCACGTGTATGCCGTGGGCTCGCCCACGGTGAGCCCACGGCATACGCCTTTCACGCACTGACCAGGTAAGGACATCATGGCCAAGGAACTGGAGTTCAACGACTCCGCCCGCAAGAGCCTCGAGCGGGGCGTCGACGCGCTCGCCAACGCCGTCAAGGTGACCCTCGGCCCCAAGGGCCGCAACGTCGTCATCGACAAGAAGTGGGGCGCCCCGACGATCACGAACGACGGCGTGACGATCGCCCGCGAGGTCGACCTCGAGGACTCGTTCGAGAACCTCGGTGCCCAGCTCGCCAAGGAGGTCGCCACCAAGACCAACGACGTCGCCGGAGACGGGACGACGACCGCCACGGTCCTCGCCCAGGCGATGGTCCACGAGGGCCTGCGCAACGTCGCCGCCGGCGCGGCCCCCTCCGGCCTCAAGCGGGGGATGGACGCGGCGGTCGCCGCCGTGACCGACGAGCTCCTCGACATGGCTCGCGAGCTCGAGGGCAAGGAGGAGATCGCCTCCGTCGCCTCGCTCTCGGCCCAGGACCCCGAGATCGGCGCCATCATCGCCGACGCCTTCGACAAGGTCGGCAAGGACGGCGTCATCACCGTCGAGGAGTCCTCGACCGCCTCCACCGAGCTCGAGTTCACCGAGGGCATGCAGTTCGACAAGGGCTACATCTCGCCCTACTTCGTCTCCGACCCCGAGCGGATGGAGGCCGTCCTCGAGGACGCCTACATCCTCATCAACCAGGGCAAGATCTCGGCCATCGCCGACGTCCTGCCGATCCTCGAGAAGGTCGTCCAGGCCGGCCGGCCGCTGCTCATCATCGCCGAGGACATCGACGGCGAGGCCCTGTCCACGCTCGTCGTCAACAAGATGCGCGGCACGTTCAACGTCGTCGCCGTCAAGGCGCCCGGCTTCGGTGACCGTCGCAAGGCGATGCTCCAGGACATGGCCGTCCTCACCGGCGGGCAGGTCATCGCCGAGGAGGTCGGACTCAAGCTCGACCAGGCCACGCTGGAGGTGCTCGGCCGGACCCGCCGCGTCGTCGTCACCAAGGACTCGACGACGATCATCGACGGCGAGGGCGACAAGGCCGAGGTCGACGCCAGGGTCGGCCAGATCAAGGCCGAGATCGAGCGCACCGACTCCGACTGGGACCGCGAGAAGCTCCAGGAGCGCCTCGCCAAGCTCGCGGGTGGTGTCTGCGTCATCAAGGTGGGTGCCTACACCGAGGTGGAGCTCAAGGAGAAGAAGCACCGCATCGAGGACGCCATCTCGGCGACCCGCGCGGCCATCGAGGAGGGCATCGTCGCCGGCGGCGGCTCGGCCCTCATCCAGGCCGTCAAGGTCATCGACGACCTCGACCTCGAGGGCGACGCCCTCGTCGGCGCCCGGATCGTCCAGAAGGCCGCGGCCGAGCCGCTGCGTTGGATCGCCGAGAACGCCGGCTTCCAGGGCTACGTCGCCGTCGCCAAGGTGAGCGAGCTCGCGCCGGGCATGGGGCTCAACGCCGCCACCGGCGACTACGAGGACCTCATCAAGGCCGGAGTCATCGACCCCGTCAAGGTGACGCGCTCCGCCCTGCGCAACGCCGCCTCGATCGCCTCGATGGTCCTGACGACCGACACCCTCGTCGTCGAGAAGCACGAAGAGGAAGAGGAGTCGACCGGCGGCCACGGCCACGGTCACGGCCACTGACGGCCCGTCCTCTCCGGGGGCTCCTGCCGTCAGCAGCCCCACCGCGCGGAATGCCGCGGCGCCCACGGGGTGCCGCGGCATTCCGCGCGCCGGGGGAGGGTGTGCCCGGCGCGCGCAGACGTATGCCGCGTGCCCAGCTCGGCACGCGGCATACGCGGTGAAAGGACGAGGATCGTGACCGCCGGCCCGTCTTGCCTAGGCGATCCGGGCGTTGCCGCTGTGCATGGCCTCCCGCTCGTCCTCCGTCATTCCGCCCCAGACGCCGTAGGGTTCGCGCACCGTGAGGGCATGGTCACGGCACTCGGCCAGGACGGGGCAGCCGAGGCAGACCCGTTTGGCCTGGGCGTCGCGGGTGCGCCGTTTGGAGCCCCGCTCGCCCTCTGGGTGGAAGAACACCTCGGGACTGATCGAGCGGCAGGCGCCCTCGAACTGCCAGTCCCACAGGTCCGCGACCGGACCTGGGAGTCTCGTTATCTCAGCCATGCAACAACCCCTCCGTGGTTGAACGGCCCCATACACCGGGTGACCGATGTAGTCGTGACGCTATGCCGGGTGAGGTAGGCATAGGGCAAGGCGCGAGTAAGAAGTGGGTCAAGGAAGGCGGCCCTCACGCAAGCACCTAAACTGAGGCAATGAGCCTCGGTGTCGACGAGACCGCGCCCCGCCGTTCCGATGTCCCCGACGACCTCGCCGGGGACGCCTCGGGGACCGTTCCCGCCGAGGCGGCGGGTGCTCCCGCCGGGGCGGTGGGTGCACCCGCCGGGGCCGAGCCCTCCCCGTCCGGGCCCTTCGCCGAACTCGGGCTCACCTACGACGACGTCCTGCTCCAGCCGGGCGAGACCGACGTCATCCCCAGCGAGGTCGACACGACGAGCCGGCTGACGAGGGAGATCTCGCTCCGGCTGCCGCTCGTCTCGGCGGCCATGGACACGGTGACCGAGGCCCGGATGGCCATCGCGCTGGCCCGGCACGGCGGCATCGGCATCCTGCACCGCAACCTCTCGATCGAGGACCAGGCGTACCAGGTCGACCTCGTCAAGCGGACCCAGACCGGGATGATCTCGAACCCGGTGACGATCGGGCCCGACGCGACCCTCGAGGAGCTCGACGAGCTGGCCGGCCGCTACCGCGTCTCCGGCTTCCCCGTCGTCGATCCGGGCGACCACCTCATCGGCATCGTCACCAACCGCGACCTCCGGTTCACGCCGGTCGCGACGTGGAGCACGACCCGGGTGCGCGACGTCATGACCCCGATGCCGCTCATCACCGGCCGGGTCGGGATCGGCCACGACGAGGCGACGCTCCTGCTCCGACAGCACAAGCGCGAGCGGCTGCCCATCATCGACGACGAAGGCCGGCTGCGCGGCCTCATCACCGTCAAGGACTTCGTCAAGTCCGAGCAGTTCCCCAGCGCGAGCAAGGACCCCGACGGCCGGCTCATGGTCGGCGCGGCGGTGGGCTACTTCGGGGAGGCCTGGCAGCGCGCGGGGACCCTCGTCGACGCCGGTGTCGACGTCCTCATCGTCGACACCGCCCACGGCCATGCCACGGCCCTGCTCGAGATGATCCGGAGGATCAAGCGGGACCCGGCCACCATGCACGTCCAGGTCGTCGGCGGCAACGTCGCGACCAGGGACGGCGCCCAGGCGCTCATCGACGCGGGTGTCGACGCCGTCAAGGTCGGCGTCGGGCCGGGCTCGATCTGCACGACCCGGGTCGTCGCGGGTGTCGGCGTCCCTCAGGTGACGGCGATCCACAACGCCTCGCTCGCCTGTAGGCCGGCCGGCATCCCGCTCATCGGCGACGGCGGCCTGCAGTACTCCGGCGACATCGCCAAGGCCCTCGTCGCCGGGGCGGACACGGTCATGATCGGCTCGCTGCTCGCCGGATGCGAGGAGAGCCCTGGTGAGCTCGTCCTCGTCAACGGCAAGCAGTACAAGGCATACCGGGGGATGGGCAGCCTCGGAGCGATGAGCTCGCGCGGCAAGAAGTCGTACTCCAAGGACCGCTACTTCCAGGCCGACGTCGTCAGCGACGACAAGATCGTCCCGGAGGGGATCGAGGGCCAGGTCGCCTACCGCGGGCCGGTCTCGGCCGTCGTCCACCAGCTCATCGGCGGCCTCCACCAGTCCATGTTCTATGTCGGCGCCCACACGGTGCCCGAGCTCAAGGCCAAGGGTCGCTTCATCCGGATCACGACCGCCGGGCTCCGGGAGAGCCACCCGCACGACATCAGCGGGATCGTCGAGGCGCCGAACTACTCCATCACCGGCTGACCCGGCGAGCACCGGCTGACCCGGCGAGCGAAGCCGGCAGCGTCGCTACGTCCGGGGAGCTCCCAGGGCGTCGCGCCAGGACCGCAGCACCAGGCCACCGTCGCCCACCCGGTCGACCGACGTCGCCGCGAGGATGCCGTGGGCGATCGCCCGGCTCACGCAGTCGGCGGCGGCGGTCTGGAGCTCGATGACGTCCGGCGCCGTGGGAGCCTGCCGGGCCCCGGTGGCCAGCGCGAACACCGTGTCCCCGTCGAAGGCCGTATGCACGGGTGAGATCGCCCGGGCCAGGCCGTCGTGGGCGACCCCGGCGAGCTTGGCGCACTGCGCCTTGGTGAGGGTCGTGTCGGTGGCGACGACGCCGACCGTCGTCGCCGTCCCGGCGCGCAGCGCCGCCTGCTCGGCGGCCACTCCGGACCAGTAGGTCGTGACCGCCTCGGCGCCGGGCGTCGGCAGGGCGGCGAACTCGGCACCGATCCCGCATCGGCAGCCGTAGAGGGCCCCGTCGGCGTCGACGGGTGAGCCGACGGCGTTGACGACGACGAGGGCGCCCACCGTCGCGCCGGTCGACAGGACGGCGCTCGCGGTCCCGACCCCGCCGCGCAGGCCGCCGGCCTTGGCGCCGGTGCCGGCACCGACGCTGCCCTGGGCGACGGGCGCACCCTCGGCCGCCGCGTATGCCGCCCGGTAGGCGGCCCGGCCGTCCTCGGCGCCCGGGTGGTTCTCGAACGGGCCACCCCGGCCGAGGTCGAAGAGGATCGCCGACGGGACGATGGGGACGACCTGCCCCGGCCCGCCGACCGGCCAGCCGCGGCCCGCGGCATACAGCTCGGCCATGACGCCGTCGGCGGCGGCGAGCCCGAAGGCGCTCCCGCCGGACAGCACGACCGCATCGACCGCTGTGACGAGGTTGCGGGGGTCGAGCGCGTCGGTCTCCCGGGTCCCCGGCCCGCCACCGCGGACGTCGACGCCCCCGACGGTGCCCGGGGGCGGGACGACGACGGTGACCCCGGTGAGCCAGCCCGGCTCCAGCCGGGTGGCGTGACCGACGCGCACCCCCACGACATCGGTGATGGCGTTGGCTGGGCCGATCCGGACCGGGCTCACGGTGATGGGTGGCTGCGGGGTCAGTGCAGCACGACCGGTGCCGGGGCCTCGTCAAGGCCCTCGTCGTCGAGCAGGTGCGACTCCTCGTGCTTGCGCGGGAGGAAGAACGCGGGGATGAGGGTGAGGGCGACGAGGACGGCGGCCACCGCGTAGGTGTGCGCGAAGGCCCCGGCCAGGGCCTCGCGGACGGCCGCCTCGAAGCCGGAGCCGTACTGCTGGAGCAGCGCGGCGATCCCGGGGTCCTTGGCGGCGGCCGGGTCGGCCTGCAGGGCCTGCCCGGCCTGGACGAGTGCCGAGCCCTTCAGTCCGCTGGTGAGGACGACCGACATCGTCGCGACACCGATCGAGCTGGCGATCTGCTGGGTGATGTTGAGCAGCGTCGACCCTCGGGCGACCTGGTGGGCGGTCAGCGTCTTCAGCGCCGAGGTCATGATCGGCATCATCGTCGCGCCCATCCCCAGGCCCATGACGAACAGCACCGGGATGGTGAAGCCCCAGTACGACGAGGTCGCCGTGATCTGGGTGAGGGTGAACATGCCGCCGGTGATGAGGACGAGGCCGAACGGCACGATCCGGCCGACGGGGACCTTGTCGACGAGGGCGCCGGCGATCGGCATCGTCAGCATCGCACCGAAGCCCTGCGGAGCCACCAGCCACCCGGCGTTGACCGGCAGCTCGCCGCGGACGTTCTGGAAGTACGTCGGCATGAGCAGCAGCCCGCCGAAGAACGCTCCGGCGAACAGGAACATCGTGATGATGGCGACCGCGAGGTTGCGGTTCTTGAACAGCCGCAGGTCAAGCAGCGGGTGCTTGGGCCGGAAGCTGTGGAACACGAACGCGATGATCATGAGCAGCCCGATCGTCGCCGGGATGGCGACCTTCTTGGCGAAGAACGTGCCCTCGCCCGGGATGGACGAGACGCCGTAGAGGAACAGCGCCAGTCCGGGGGACATCAGCGCCATCCCGGTCCAGTCGAACGTCTCCGACGGCTCGGGCCGGTCACCGGCCAGCGCCCAGGCGGAGTAGAGCAGGGCACCGGCGCCGATCGGGACGTTGATGAGGAAGATCCAGTGCCACGAGGCGATGTCGATGAGCCAGCCGCCGAGGATCGGGCCGAAGATCGGGCCGAGGAGCATCGGGACACCGAGGATGGCCATGAGCCGGCCCATCCGCTGCGGCCCGGCGGCCCTGGTCATGATCGTCATGCCGAGCGGCATGAGCATGCCGCCGCCGAGCCCCTGGAGAACGCGGAAGCCGACGAGCACGCCGATCGACCCGGCCGTCGCGCACAGCGCCGATCCGGTGGTGAACAGCAGCAGGGCGAGCATGTAGAGGCGCTTGGTGCCGAACCGGTCGGCGGCCCAGCCGGTCATGGGGATGACGAACGCGAGGGCGAGGGTGTACCCGGTGATGGTCCACGCCACGGTCGAGTAGGCGACCGGGTCGCCGCCCTTGGGGGCGAACACCTGCTGGAAGGTCGGCAGCGCGACGTTGACGACGGTGATGTCGAGGATCGACATGATCGCCCCGAGGACGACGACGCCGGCCACCTTGAGGACGGCTGCATCGATCTTCTCTGGGTACTCGACGGGAGTGGGATGGGCTGACACGTGGACTCCAGACTTCGACGAGAAGGGGCTGCGCGGTATGCCGTGACCGCGGGCGAGGCTGCCAGGTGGTAAGTCTGCCCTAAGGCACCGACAGCGTCCGCGGGTAGGTCGCCCGTGGGGACCTCGATAGGCTCTTCCCTCGTGAACGAGATCGAGATCGGTCGAGGCAAGCGGGGGCGCCGCGCGTACTCCTTCGACGACGTGGCGATCGTGCCGTCGAGGCGGACCCGTGACCCCGAGGACGTGTCCGTGGAGTGGCAGATCGACGCCTACCACTTCGACATCCCCCTCATGGCCGCGCCGATGGACTCCGTCATGTCCCCCGAGTCGGCGATCCGGTTCGGGCGGCTCGGCGGGCTCCCCGTCCTCGACCTCGAGGGCCTGTGGACCCGCTACGAGGACCCCGAGCCGCTCCTCGCCGAGATCGCCGACCTCATCCCGGCGGAGGCGACCGCGCGGATGCAGGAGATCTACTGCGAGGACATCCAGCCCGAGCTCATCGTCGAGCGGCTCCGCCAGATCCGTGACGCGGGCGTCACCGTGGCCGGCGCCCTCACCCCGCAGCGGACGCAGCAGCTGTGGAAGACGGTCGTCGACGCGGGCGTCGACCTCTTCGTCATCCGGGGGACCACCGTCTCGGCCGAGCACGTCTCGAGCCGGGCCGAGCCGCTCAACCTCAAGCGGTTCATCTACGAGCTCGACGTGCCGGTCATCGTCGGTGGCGCCGCGAGCTACTCGGCGGCCCTGCATCTCATGCGCACCGGCGCCGCGGGTGTCCTCGTCGGCTTCGGTGGGGGAGCGGCGCACACGACCCGGACGACCCTCGGCATCCACGCCCCGATGGCCTCGGCCATCGCCGACGTGGCCGCGGCCCGGCGGGACTACCTCGACGAGTCCGGCGGCCGCTACGTCCATGTCATCGCCGACGGCGGGGTCGGGACGAGCGGCGACATCGTCAAGTCCATCGCCTGCGGCGCCGACGGCGTCATGCTCGGTGCCGCGCTCGCCCGGGCGTCGGACGCCCCCGGCGGCGGCTTCCACTGGGGCCCCGAGGCGCATCATGCGTCGCTACCCCGCGGCGAGCGGGTCGCCATGGAGTCGGTCGCTCCGCTCGAGGAGATCCTCTTCGGTCCCAGCCGGTCCGCCGACGGCCGGACGAACATCGTCGGCGCGCTCCGCCGGGCCATGGCGACGACGGGGTATGTCGACGTCAAGGAGTTCCAGCGGGTCGAGGTCGTCGTCGCGCCGTACCAGGCCAGCTGAGCCGGCCCCTTCTCAGCGGGCCTACGCGTCAGTAGCCTGCGGGGATGGCCGACGTCATTGCTGACCCCGAGACCGATCCCCGCGCCACGTATGCCGTGGACCCGGCCCGAACGCGCCGGCTGGTCCGGCGGGTCGTCGCCGGTCCCAACGCCGAGCACCGGGTGACCCGGACACCGATGACGGACGCGCCGCTGGCGACGCTGCCGATCTCGTCGCCCGAGGACGTCGCCGTCGCCGTCGAGACGGCCCGGGCCGCCCAGCGGTCGTGGGCGAGCACGCCGCTGCAACGGCGGGCGGCGATCCTGCTGCGCTTCCACGACCTCGTCCTCGACCGGCAGGTCGAGCTGCTGGACATCGTCCAGCTCGAGTCGGGCAAGGCCCGCAGCCACGCCTTCGAGGAGGTCGCCGACTGCGCGATCGTCTCCCGGCACTACGCCCGCAGCGGAGCGCGCATACCTCGCCGACACCCGGCACCTCGGGGCGTTCCCCATCCTCTCCCAGGCCGTCGAGAGCCGGCGCCCCAAGGGCGTCGTCGGCATCGTCAGCCCGTGGAACTACCCGCTCAGCCTGTCGATCACCGACGCGCTGCCGGCGCTCATGGCCGGTAACGCCGTCGTCCTGCGGCCCGACCTGCAGTCCTCCCTGTCGGCGCTGGTCGGCGTCGAGCTGCTCGTCGAGGCCGGGCTGCCGGAGGGCGTCTTCCAGGTCGTCCTCGGTCCGGGCGCCACGACCGGCCAGGCCGTCGTCGACCTCACCGACTACGTGTGCTTCACCGGCTCGACGCCGACCGGGCGCAGGGTCGCCGAGTCGGCCGCGCGGCGGCTCGTCGGCTACAGCCTCGAGCTCGGCGGCAAGAACAGCCTCTATGTCGCGGATGACGCCTCGGTCGCCAAGGCCGTCGAGGGCGCCGTGCGGGGGTGCTTCGCCTCGGCCGGCCAGCTGTGTATCAGCGCCGAGCGGGTGCTCGTCCACACCGACGTGTACGACGAGTTCGTCCCGGCCTTCGTCGCGGCGGTCAAGGAGATGCGGATCGGGACGGCGCTCGAGTACGGCTACGACATGGGCAGCCTCGTCTCCGACCAGCAGCTCCAGACGGTGTCCCGGCACGTTGCGGACGCCGTCAACAGCGGTGCGACGCTGCTCGCCGGCGGCCAGGCCCGCCCGGACATCGGGCCGTTCGTCTACGAGCCGACCGTCCTCGAGGGCGTCACCGAGGCCATGGCCTGCCGCAACGAGGAGACCTTCGGGCCGGTCGTGTCGATCTACCGGGTCGGCACCGACGACGAGGCGGTCGAGCTGGCCAACGACACCGAGTACGGCCTCAACGCCTCGATCTGGACCCGTGACGTCGCGCGCGGCCGGGCCATCGCGGCGCGGATCCGGACCGGGACGGTCAACATCAACGAGGGGTATGCCGCGGCCTGGGGCAGCGTCGGCGCCCCGATGGGCGGGATGAAGGACTCCGGGATCGGGCGGCGACACGGGGCCGAGGGGATCCTCAAGTACACCGAGGCGCAGAACGTCACGGCCCAGCACCTCGTCGGGTTCGGCGGCCTCCCGGGCATGTCCGACGAGATGTTCGCGAAGGTGCTCACCTTCTCGCTGCGGGCCATGAAGGCCATGGGCCTGCGGTGACCGACATCGAACCGGATGTCGACGTCGTCGTCATCGGCACGGGGTTCGGCGGGTCGGTCGCTGCGTTGCGGCTGGCCGAGAAGGGCTACTCGGTCCACATGCTCGAGGCCGGACGGCGCTTCGCCGACGAGGACTTCGCGCGGACCTCGTGGGACGTCCGCAACTACCTGTGGGCGCCGCGGCTGGGGTGCTACGGGGTCCAGCGGATCCACAAGCTGCCCGACGTCCTCATCCTCGCCGGCGCGGGCGTCGGCGGCGGGTCGCTCAACTACGCCAACACCCTCTATGTGCCGCCGGCGCGGTTCTTCCAGGACCGGCAGTGGGGCGACATCACCGACTGGGAGGACGAGCTCCGCCCGCACTATGCCGTCGCCTCGACGATGCTCGGCGTCGTCACCAACCCGTGCGACGGGCCCGTCGAGCGGGTCATGGAGCAGGCCGCGGCCGACCTCGGCGTTCCCGAGACCTTCCGCAAGACGCCGGTCGGGGTCTATTTCGGCCGACCCGACGAGACTGTCGCCGACCCGTACTTCGGGGGTGCCGGGCCGTCCCGGACGGGGTGTACCGAGTGTGGCAACTGCATGGTCGGCTGCCGGGTCGGGGCGAAGAACACCCTCGTCAAGAACTACCTCGCCCTGGCCGAGTCGCTCGGGGTGACGATCGAGCCGCTCCGCACGGTGACCCGGCTGGGCGTCGTGCCGGGCACCGACGGCGGGGGCTCGGCGGACGGCGAGCAGGCGGCCGCCGACGCCGAGGCCGCGGACGGCGAGCAGACGGCATACCCGGTCTATCGGGTTCTCCACGAGCGGACCGGCGCCTGGGTGCGCACGGACCCCCGCGTCATCACGGCACGCCATGTCGTCGTCGCGGCGGGGGCCTGGGGAACCCAGAAGCTGCTCCACGCGATGAAGGACATCGGCGAGCTGCCGCGGCTCTCCGACCGGCTCGGCCACCTCACGCGCACCAACTCCGAGGCGCTGCTCGGGTCGGTGACGGAGGGGGTGCCGCGTGAGGTCGACCTCACCCGCGGGGTGGCGATCACGACCTCGTTCCACCCCGACGAGGACACCCACGTCGAGAACGTCCGATACGGCAAGGGCTCGAACGCCATGGGGCTGCTGTCGACGCTCCTCGTCCCCGGTGACACCGGTCGATCGCGGCCGCTGGAGTTCCTCCGGGTGCTCTACCGCGACCCGCAGGAGTTACTCCGGATCATGCCGACGGCGCGGCGGTGGAGCGAACGGACCGTCATCGGGCTCATCATGCAGACCCGGGACAACTCGCTGCGCGTCTCGGGGCGGCGGGGCCGTCTCGGCGGCCGGAGCCTCACCTCGACCCAGGGGCACGGCGAGCCGAACCCGACCTACATCCCTGCGGGGCACGACTCGATGCGGGCCGTCGCCGGGCGGCTGGCCGAGGCGACGGGCGAGTACACCGTCGCGGGCGGGGCCTGGAGCGAGGTCTTCGACGTGCCCCTCACCGCGCACTTCCTCGGCGGGGCACCGATCTCCGACTCGCCCGAGGGTGGGGTTGTCGACCCGTACCAGCGGCTGTGGGGGTACCCGGGGATCTCGGTCGTCGACGGCTCGGCGGTGTCGGCGAACCTCGGGGTCAACCCGTCGCTGACCATCACCGCCCAGGCCGAGCGGGCGATGTCCCTGTGGCCGAATGCCGGGGATGCCGACCCGCGGCCGGCGCAGGGGACGGCATACGAGCGGGTGTCGGCGGTGGCGCCGCGGCGGGCGGCGGTTGCTCGCTTCACGCACGCCAGCGCCGTGGTGTCCTGACGGGTCGGTGGGGTCCGGGGCTCGGAAGGAGCAACCCTCGACTGAGAGGAGGCAACACGCCGAGGGCCGTGTCTCGTCCTCGGCATGTTGCCTCCTCTCACGCGGCGGCTTCGTGGGGGAGGGAGAGACCGTCGGTGTTGCGCCGCCGAGGGTGGCGTGGTTCCGTGGCCGGATGAGCGAGCACGAGACGGCACTTGCCATCCTGTCGCGGGGGCTCGACCAGCTCCTCGCGGTCCTCGAGGAGGTGCCGGCCGACGGGCTGGCGGCGGTGACGCCCTGCTCGGAGTGGACCGTGGGTGACCTCGTCGACCACGTCGTCCAGGATCCCGCGTCCTTCGCCACCCTGGTCCGGGGGGAGAAGGTCGACTGGACGCAGCCGACACCACATCATGGCGAGCCGGTCACTGCGTACCGGCGACATGTCGCGGACCTGCTGCGGGCCTGGGAGGCCAACCCCGGCGCCCAGCCGGGCCCGGACTGGCAGTCCGCCGAGATGGCCGTGCACACCTGGGACCTCGCGACGGCCCTCGGGCTGTCGACGGACGACCTGGACGCCGAGGTGGCCGAGCGAGGACTGGCGTTCCTCCGGGGCGCGCTCACCCCGGACCGGCGTGGGTCGGCGTTCGGGCCCGAGCAGCCCGCGCCCGAGGGTGCGAACGTCTACGAGCGCATCGCCGCGTTCGCCGGCCGCGCGCTCTGACCGCGAGGCAACCGCCGGCCCGTATGCCGCCTGGCCACGTCCGCTGGTGTGCCTGCGCCCGCGCCCAGCCATCTGCCGCGTGGGCCGCGTCCGGTGCGCCCCTGGGCATGGCAGTGACCCCGCCCGGGGGCGGGGTGTGGGGCGGGGCCGCTAGAGGTGCCAGGTGACGCCGGCATCCGTCACGGTGGCGGAAAGTCCGTGGACGTGGACATGGGTGTGGTGGCGCTGGCAGAGCAGGGCGGCGTTCGAGATGTCGGTGGGACCACCGTCGGCCCAGTGCCGCACATGGTGGGCCCGGGTCCAGGCTGCCGGGATCGTGCAGCCGGGGTAGGAGCAGCCGCCGTCGCGGCGCCAGAGCAGGAGGCGTTGGCGGGGGGTGAAGAGCCGGACCTTCCGGCCCAGGTCGAGGGCCTCCCCCCGGGAGCCGAGCACCATCGGGATGATGCCGGCGTCACAGGCGATCCGGCGCACCGCGGCGGGGGAGAGGATCTCGCCGGTGCCGGTGAGGCCGCCACCGCGGGCGTCGAGCGCGTCGGTGAGCTGGTCGATGCTCATGGTGACAACGACCTGGGCCCGGTCCGTGGTCGGCAGACCGTCGGATGCGGAGACGGCGCGCGCCACGAGGTCGACGAGGGCGTCGGCGCGCCGCAGGGTCGCCGGGCGCAGGTCCGGTTGACCGTCCGGTCCAGGGACGGGGGCGGACAGGGCGGCGACGGCGGCGTCGATCGTGGCGGCGCCGTCGGGGTCGAGGACGAGGCGGTACTCGGCCAGCCCGGCCGGCCCGGGCCGTTTGGTGAGGGACCGGGCACCACGCAGGGTCTCCTCCTCGCGCTCAAGCCGGGTGGAGGGCGTGAGGAGGCGGACGGCATACCGGATGGCGGTGGCGAGCTCGCGCTCGGTGAGGCTGGGTGCGGACTCGACGAGCACCGTCAGGTCGGCGGTCACCTGCTCGGGGTCGGCGACGCGTTCGACGTCGGCGACGAAGCGGAGCAGTTGGTCGGCCTCGGTCAGCGACAGGGCCCCGGCGGCGTATGCCGCGCACGCGGCGTTGAGCTCGCCGGCCGGTTCGCTCGAGCCGGGGCGGCGCCGGGAGGTGGCCTCGGCGACCCGCTTGACCCTTGCGGCGTGGCCGGCCGACGGTCCGGGGGCGGCCGCCGACTCGGTCCGGACGATCCAGTCGACGGTCCCCCAGCCGTGATCGGTGGGCAGGCCGCGGTCCAGGGCCTCGGCCACCGTTGCGACCTCGACCCGATCGCTGTTCGCCCTCAGCCGCCCGATGAGGCTCATCGCCTCGGCCAGCTCGGCCCCGGACAGCGGCCAGGCCGGCTCCGCGGCGGACTTCTCCACCGCGACCACGGCGGCCCGCAGCAGCGCCAGCCCGGCCGGCTCCACCGGGTCGGGCACTGCTCCCGTCTCACCTGACATGACTCCTACCGTAGAGGCGACCACCGACAGCCCGGTTCGGCCCAACACGGCTGTGGCGCAACGCCATTCGCCGTACCAGAAGCCCCAGTGGAACCGTTCGGTACTCTGCTCCCATCGCCCCCGTCCCACCGGCGCGGCAGAATGTCGGCATGGGTCGGCGACAGCAGGAACGGCTTCGGCAGATGTATGCGGGTGGCACGGCCAACGCGACCGCCCGCGCCTACGTCCGCCTCTACAACCGAGCCGTTCCGTGGGGGGTCACCCCCAAGCGTTGGGTCATCCTCGAGGTCGTCGGGCGTACCAGCGGCAGGCCGATCCGGCTGCCTCTCGGCCTGGCCGACGTCGGCGGCCGCTGGTACCTCGTCAGCATGCTCGGTGACTGCAACTGGACGAAGAACCTCCGTGCCGCCGACGGCCACGCCACGATCCTGCGGCGGGGGCGGCATCCGGTGACCGCCACCGAGATCCCGGTCGGGAGCCGCGCGCCGATCATCAAGCGCTATCTGGAGAAGGTCCCCGGCGGGCGGGCGCACATCCCGGTCGACCGTCGCGCGCCGGTGGGGGAGTTCGAGCGGGTCGCCGCGCAGACGCCGGTCTTCCTCATCGACGGCTACCCCTGACGGACCCGCCGCCCATACGTGCAGGGACCCCCGGGCACGGAGTGCTGCCGCGCCGGTGCGCCTCACCGAAGCTGAGACGGGCGTCACCTACTGTGACTGGTGAGCCTATCGAGGCATGAGTGCAGCAAGGTACCCACCGGTTGACTCACGAGGTGACCGAATGACGACCCGGATGACCGTCAAGCGCGACCCCGTCTTCGTCCGACGTCGGCGGGTGGCCCTCGTCGCGCTGCTCTCCGTCGTCGGTGTCACCGGCTTCGGGGTCAACCACCTGCTCGGCGGTGATGCCGGCCAGGCCAGTGCCGCGGCCGCGACCGGCGCGACCTCCACCGCGCAGCAGACCCAGGCGGCCCAGCACGTCACCCCCATCAAGCCCGCACCGGCCCCGTCGCCGGATGCCAAGCAGGGCGCCCCGGCCCCGGCCGCCGAGTCCGCGCTCGTCCGGATCCAGCGGCTCACCGGCCAGCTCACCCCGAAGTCGGTCGTCGCGTCGTCCACCGGCCGGGTCTTCGCCCAGAACATGATGTACACCCACACCGTCTCGGCCTTCGACGCCGACGGCGCACTGCTGGCGACGATCAAGGATGGCGTCGACCTCGCGGCATACGGCGTCAAGGGCCACCCGGGCACCTCCCAGGGGGCGCCGGTCGAGGCGGCGTTCAGCCCGAACGGCAAGGTCGCGTGGGTGTCGAACTACGCGATGTACGGCGCGGGCTTCAGCCCCGAGGGGAAGGACGCCTGCACGAGCGCCGCGGGGGTCTCGCGCAGCTTCGTCTACAAGATCGACACGAGCACGTTCGAGGTCACCAAGGTCGTCAAGGCCGGTGCGGTGCCGAAGTACGTCGCCGTCACGCCGAACGGCAAACAGGTGCTCGTGACGAACTGGTGCTCGATGGACCTCACCGTCATCGACGCCAGGACGGCCAAGGTCATCGCCACCATCGCGATCCCGGGGGCTCACCCGCGGGGCATCGCGGTCTCCCGGGACAGCACGACCGCGTACGTCGCCGTCATGGGCTCGGGCAAGGTCGTCGCCGTCAACCTCAAGACGCACCGGGTCAGCCTCCTGGCCAAGACCGGTGACGGCCCGCGCCACCTCGTGCTGTCCAAGGACGGCACGACCCTCTACGTCACGAACAACGGCTCCGGCACCGTCACGGCCGTCGACATCGCCACGCGCAAGGTCGTCGGCACCCTCAAGGTGGGTCGTGAGCCGCGGTCCATGGCGATGAGCAGCGACGGCGGAGCGCTCTACGTCGTCAGCTACGACGACGCCCGGCTCGTCAAGATCCGCACGTCGGACTTCAGCATCGTCCAGAGCGTGCCGACCGACGGCTACCCGGTGGGCGTGACCTACGAGCCGACGAAGAAGCGGGTCTGGGTGGCCTGCTACGGCGGGTCGATCCTCGTCTTCGACGACTCCCGCGCGGCCGCCTAGCCCTCGTCGCGCCAGGACCGCCAGAGGGCGGCATACGACCCGTCGGCCGCCAACAGCTCCTCGTGCGAACCGAGCTCGCGGATCCGCCCCGCCTCGACGACGGCGACCCGGTCCGCGTCGTGGGCGGTATGCAGCCGGTGCGCGATGGCGACGACGGTCCGGCCGGCGACGACGGCGGCGAGGGAGCGCTCGAGGTGGCGAGCGGCGCGCGGGTCGAGCAGCGATGTCGCCTCGTCGAGGACGAGGGTATGCGGGTCGGCGAGGACGAGCCTGGCCAGCGCGAGCTGCTGGGCCTGGCCCTCGGTGAGGTGGTGCCCGCCGCTGCCGACGACGGTGTCGAGGGCCTCGGGCAGCCCCAGCGCCCACTCCCGTGCGTCGACGGCGGCGAGGGCCTGGACCAGCGCGTCGTCGGCCGCCCCGGGTCGGGCGAGCAGCAGGTTGTCGCGCAGCGTGCCGACGAAGACGTGGTGCTCCTGGGTGACCAGTGCGACCTCGCCGCGCAGCACCGGCAGCTCAAGGTCGACGAGCGCGACCCCGCCCACGGTGATCCGGCCTCCGCGCGGCCCGTCGATGCCGGCCATGAGCCGCCCGAGGGTCGACTTGCCGGCCCCGGACGGTCCGACGATGGCGAGGCGTTCGCCGGGCTTGAGGTCCAGGCTCACCCCGTGGAGGACATCGCGGCCGGCGCGGTAGGCGTATGTCACCTCGTCGACGGCGAGGTCGTCGCCCACCGGGACCTCCCCGGTGGCCGTCCGGTCCGGCGGCACCTCGCCGACGCCGAGGATGCGCGAGAGCGACGTCGCGGCGAACTGGATCTCATCGAGCCAGGAGATGAGCTCACCGAGCGGGTCGAGCATCTGCTGGACATAGAGGGTCACCGCCGTGGCGGCGCCGACCGTGACGTGGCCGCTCAGGGCGAGCCAGCCACCCCAGAGGACCGCGCCCGCGACCGGCAGGAAGAAGCCCACCTCGAGCCACGGGAACCACCTCAGCCGCAGGCCCAGGTTGTAGCGCTCGGCCGTCCAGCACTCCTGCAGCGCCTCGTCGAACCGGCGCCCCCGGACCCGCTGCAGCCCGAGCGCGTCCATGGTCCGGGCACCCTCGACCGTCTCGGCCGCGACCGCGTTGAGCCGGGCGTAGGAGGCGTGCTCCCACAGGTAGCCGTCGCCGGCCCGCCGCAGGTAGCGCCGGGTCGTCGGCACGTGGACGAGCGGGGCGAGGAGCAGCACGAGGGCCGTGAGCGGCGAGGTGACGATCGCGGCCACGACGGTCGCCGCCACGGTCGTGACCGAGACGACGACGGCCGGGATCCCGAACCGGATGACCCGGGCCAGGGCATCGATGTCGTTCGTCGTGCGCGCGACGAGGTCGCCCGTACCCGCCCGCTCGACGACCGACAGCGGCAGCCGCACCGCCGAGGTGATGAACCCCTCGCGCAGGTCCGCGAAGATCCGCTCCGCGAGGATGAAGGACGCCCGGCGGGCCCCCCAGGTCAGCACCGTCTGGGCAAGGATCGCGCCGCCGAGAACGCCGATGAGGACGTCGATCCGGCCGGTTCCGCCGACCCCGCTCGTCACCTCCTGGACGATGCGGCCGATGACCCAGGGGCCGACGAGCCCGACGAGCGCCGCGATGCCGTGCCATCCCAGCACCCGGAGGAGTGGTCGCCGGTGCTCACGGGTCAGCGCCCGGGCGTGCGCCAGCACTACCGTGCGCGGCGCGATGGGCAGCGTGCGCGCCGTGTGGTCGGTGCGGCCGAGCAGCGGCGACATCAGTCCTCCTCCCCGCGCAGGACGACCCGACGGTATGCCGCCGAGCCGCGCAGCAGGTCGTGGTGCCGTCCGCTCGTGACGACCCGGCCGCCCTCGACGAGGTGGACGACGTCGGCGCGGTCGAGCAACAGCGGGCTCGCCGTGACGAGCACCGTCGTGCGCCCGTGCCGGTGCGCGGCGAGCCGGCCGGCGATGCGTGCCTCGGTGTGTGCGTCGACGGCACTCGTCGGCTCGATGAGGACGAGCACCTCGGGGTCGCGCAGCAGGGCTCTGGCGAGGGAGAACCGCTGCCGCTGACCCCCGGACAGGGTGCGGCCCCGCTCCTCGAGCTCGCCGTCGAGGCCCCCCTCGAGGGCGTCGATGACGTCCGCGGCATCGGCGACGCCCAGCGTGGCGAGGAGGCGAGTCTCGACCTCGCCGGCGTCCGCGGCATCGGACTCGTCGTCCAGGGCCAGCAGCTCGCGGCGGGCCGGTCCGCTGAACAGATGTGGCTCGGACTCCGACACGACGATCCGGCGCCGGACCTCACCGATGGGCAGGTCGTCGAGCGGCCGCCCGTCCCAGGTCACCCCGTGCCGGCCGGGCAGGCCCCGGCCGAGGCGCGCGGCGATCTCGGCGGTGTCCTCGGGACGCGCCGAGACCAGGGCCGTGAGTCGGCCCGGCGCGACGGTCACCCCCGACTCAGGGTCGACGATCCCCGCCCTGCCACCGCCGCCATCATCATCATCATCACTTCCGCCGCCACGGCCCCCTTCGCCGCCGGCGCTGCCATCGCGCGGCAACATCTCATCCACGAGCCGACTTCTTGAGATGCCGGGGGGCACCGACGCGCGTGAAGGAGCCGACAGTCGGGTGGGGTCCTGGCCTGCGGATGGGGTGCCGGGGTGGGCGGAGTTGTGAGGGTGGGCGGGGTCGGTGCGCTGGTCGGGGTTGTCGGGGTGGTCGGGCTCGGTCTGGAGGAGGCGGACGACGCGGCGGGAGGCCACCCGGGTGCCGATGAGCTTGTCGACGAACTCGGTCGCCGTCCGCAGCGGCATGGTGAGGAACGCCGTGTACCCGTAGAACGCGACGAGCTGCCCGGGGGTGATCGTCCCGGCGACGGCCAGATGCGCCCCGATCCCGGTGACGACGAGGACGAAGATCCCCGGCAGCAGCACCTGGGCCGCGTCCAACGTCGCCTGGACGCCGGACAGCTGGACCCCGGCCGCGCGCACCCGCTGGGACTGGGCGGCATACCGGGCGAGGAAGGTGTCCTCGCCACCGATCCCACGCAGCACCCGCAGCCCGGCCACCGTGTCGGCGCCGAGGGAGGTGAGCCGCCCGGTCTCGATCCGCTGAGCCGTCTGGCGACGCTGGAGCGGCCGGATGACCAGGGCGAGCGAGGCGAGCAGAACCGGGCCGCCGATGAGCATGATGAGGCCGAGCAGCACCGAGCCGCGCAGCAGGATGACGGCGACGACGACGAAGCTGACGATGGCCCCGGCGAACCGGGCGGTGACGTCGAACACCATCCCCATCCGGCCGAAGTCGGCCGCGAAGACCGTGATGACCTCACCGGCGGGGATCTGGCGAGTGAGCGCCGGCCCGGCCCGGCGCACCGCGCGGTCGGCGGCGACCCCGGACCGGTAGGACGCCGAGAGCCAGTTGCGGACCGCGAACCAGTGCCGCAGGTCCGTCGTCAGCGCGCTCGTCAGCCCCAGCCCGAGGATGACGAGGGCCCACCGAACGAGGGCACCGCCGTCCCGGGCGACGATCCCGGTGTCGATCGCCCGACCGATGGCGGCCGGGATGAGGGCGATGGTGAGCATCCAGGGCACCCCGAACGCGACGCCGCCGAGGAGTGTGCGCCATTGCCGCCGGGCGAGCCAGAGGATGAGCCGGTCGGCGTGGGCTGGTGGCTGGTCGTCCGGATCGACGGAGAACCAGGTCGAGGGGGTGGGCATCAACGGACCACGCTAGGCCGCGGAGTCCGGCGGTCTCCACCGGGTTTCCGCTGCCGTAGCCTGTGGTGGTGCTGAGGACCGCGCTCAAGCCCCGCTGGTTGGGCCTGCTCGTCGTCGTTCTCCTCGTCATCGTCGCCTTCATCCAGCTCGGCCGCTGGCAGCTCGGGGTCGCCCACGACAAGGCGGCGAAGGAGCAGATCGCGCAGGTCACGGCCCTCCCGCCGGTCGACGTGACGATGCTGCTCAAGCCCCACGAGGAGTTCCCGGCCGGAGCCAGCTCGCGTCGGGTGTTCGCCACCGGACGGTATGCCGCGGACGGCCAGGTCCTCGTCCCCGACCGGCTGCTGCGCGGACAGACCGGCTACTGGGTCATGACGCCGTTCGTCGTCGAGGCCACCGGCGCCCGGCTCGCCGTGCTGCGCGGCTTCGTCACCTCGCCGACCGGCATCGCCACACCGCCGCGGGGGCGGCTGACCATCCATGGAGGGCTCGCACCCGGGGAGTCGCCGTCCACCAAGGCGCTCCCACCGGGCCAGCTCGGGTCGGTCGACCTGTCGATCCTCGTCAACACCTGGCCGGGGGACCTCTACAACGCCTTCATGTTCCTCGGGGAGGAGAGCGCCCCGGCCGACGGCACCGACGCCGCGCCGGCCGCCTCGCTCAACGCCCTCACCCACGTCCCGACACCGGCCGCCGACACCGGCCTGAAGTGGCGCAACCTCGCCTACGCGCTCCAGTGGTGGGTCTTCGCCGGCTTCGCGGCATACATGTGGTGGCGGATGGTTCGTGACGACCAGGAGGCCGAGGCCGACGGGTCGGACGGCGACGGGTCGGACGGCGACGGGTCGGACGGGGAAGGGGTGGACGGGGACGGGCGGGGCGGCGAATGGCAGAACGGCTCGGCCGGCATTCCTGGCCCGCTCCCGAGCGCCGGCCTGCGGCCGCGGACCACCGCGGGGACGGCCCCAGGCGGGGGCATGGTCGACGAGGGGAGAGAATGAGCCCGTGACAGACACGACGACCCGCACCGAGATCAACGACCCCCAGTCCGCCGCGAAGGCGCTGACCTTCTTCAAGGTAATGGCCTTCGTCGTCGGCGTCGGGCTGCTGCTTCTCGTCGCCGAGGTGATCCTCCACTACGGGTTCCACAACGACGCCCTGTCGTGGTGGCCGCAACCGCATGGGTTCATCTACTTCGTCTATCTCATCGCGACGGCGAACCTCGGCTTCAAGGTCGGCTGGTCGCTGCCGAAGATGGTGCTCATCATGCTGGCCGGCTGTGTGCCGTTCCTGTCCTTCGTCGTCGAGCGGCTCGTGGCGCGTGAGATCGATGGCCGTCTCGCGCTTGCGCGCCAGTAGCCTGTCCGCGTGACGCAGCACCTGTCCGACCGTCCGGTCCTCGTCGTCGACTACGGCGCCCAGTACGCCCAGCTCATCGCGCGCCGGGTTCGCGAGGCGAACGTCTTCAGCGAGGTCGTCCCGCACACGATGCCGGTGGCCGAGATGCTCGCCAAGGAGCCCGCGGCCGTCATCCTCTCCGGCGGTCCGTCATCGGTGTATGCCGAGGGGGCGCCCGAGCTCGACCCCGCCCTCCTTCAGGCGGGCGTGCCGGTGTTCGGGATGTGCTACGGCTTCCAGGCGATGGCCCAGGCCCTCGGTGGGGTGGTCTCGCGGACCGGGCTGGGGGAGTACGGCTCGACGTACGCGACGCTGGGCGACACCTCGTCCACGCTCTTCAACGGGCAGCCGACGGAGCAGTCGGTGTGGATGAGCCACGGCGACTCGGTGACCCAGGCCCCGGCCGGGATGCGCGTCACCGCGACGACCGGCGGTGCACCGGTTGCGGCGTTCGAGGACGACGAGCGCCGGCTGTACGGGGTCCAGTGGCACCCCGAGGTCGTCCACTCGACCTTCGGGCAGCGGGTCCTGGTCAACTTCCTGCGGCGCGGTGCCGGGCTCGCGGGCGAGTGGACCTCGGCCAACGTCGTCGAGGAGCTCGTCGCCCAGGTCCGTCAGACCATCGGCGACAAGCGGGTCCTGTGCGCGCTGTCCGGGGGCGTCGACTCCTCGGTGGCTGCAGCGCTCGTCCAGCGCGCCGTCGGTGACCAGCTGACGTGCGTCTTCGTCGACCACGGGCTGCTGCGCGCCGACGAGGCCGAGCAGGTCGAGGAGGACTTCGTCGCGGCCACCGGCGTCGACCTCGTCGTCGTCGATGCGCGCGAGCGGTTCCTCGGGGCGCTCGCCGGGGTGTCCGACCCCGAGGAGAAGCGCAAGATCATCGGGCGTGAGTTCATCCGGGTCTTCGAGCAGTCGGCCCGCGACATCGTCGGCGCGGGTGCCCGTGACGGCCACCCGGTCGACTTCCTCGTCCAGGGCACCCTCTATCCCGACGTCGTCGAGTCCGGTGGCGGGACCGGGACGGCGAACATCAAGTCCCACCACAACGTCGGCGGGCTGCCCGACGACCTCCAGTTCACCCTCGTAGAGCCGCTACGGCTGCTCTTCAAGGACGAGGTGCGGCAGGTCGGCCTGGAGCTCGGCGTCCCCGAGGCGATCGTGTGGCGCCAGCCGTTCCCCGGGCCCGGCCTCGGCATCCGGATCGTCGGTGAGGTGACGGCCGAGCGGCTCGACATCCTGCGCGCGGCCGACCGGATCGCCCGCCACGAGCTGACCGCCGCCGGGATGGACCGCGAGATCTGGCAGTGCCCGGTCGTCCTCCTCGCCGACATCCGCTCGGTGGGCGTTCAGGGCGACGGGCGAACCTACGGCCACCCGATCGTCCTGCGCCCGGTCTCCTCCGAGGACGCGATGACGGCCGACTGGACCCGGGTGCCCTACGAGGTGCTCGCGAAGATCTCGACGCGGATCACCAACGAGGTCGCCGAGGTGAACCGGGTCGTCCTCGACGTGACGAGCAAGCCGCCGGGCACCATCGAATGGGAGTGAGCCGCCGACTCTGACCGGCGAGTCTGCCCCGCCGTCGACGCTCGGTGGGCTGTTGAAGGCCCCGTCCCGCCCAGGACGAGTTCCGTGGGTCGGGATCCCCGGCGATCGCGCGGAGGCGACCGCCATGGTGTCGCCCGCGGCTGCCGAGATTCGAAAGTCCCCGACTCTGCCGATGTCGTGACGTTTGCGATGGTGACATACTGGTACCGCCAGCGGTACCAGTATGTCAGCCCTCGGTAGCCAAGATCGTCGCCTCGATGCGCGCCAACCCGCGCAACGTCCGGTACGAGGATCTGGCCAAGGTCTGCGAGCACTACTTCGGCCCGCCCCGCACCACGGGTGGGTCCCATGCGGTGTTCAAGACACCCTGGCCGGGCGACCCGCGGGTCAACATCCAGAACGACCACGGGACGGCCAAGGCCTACCAGGTCCGCCAGGTCCTGGCCGCGATCGAGAAGAAGGAGGCAGGCTCATGAGCGACACCAGCATCGACATCACCCGGTACACCTACCGGGTCACCTGGTCGGCCGAGGACGAGGAGTTCGTCGCCACCTGCCTCGAGCTGCCCTCGCTGTCCTGGCTCGCCGGCACCCAGGAGGACGCGCTGCGCGGGCTACGCGACGTGGTCGCCGAGGTCGTCAACGACCTGGAAGCCGGCGGGGAACCGGTGCCCGACCCGTTGTCCTCACGCAGCTACTCAGGCAAGTTCAACCTTCGCGTCGGAGAACAGCTCCACCGCAAACTGGCCATGGAAGCCGCCGAAGAACACATCAGCCTGAACCAGTACGTCGTCCGACGGCTCAACAACGCGTCCTGAACTGCCGCGTTGAGGGCGGCTACGCTCGCCGGTCATGCCGCTGTCGGTCAGTGCCATTTCGCGAGGCGCGTGGCTGTGTCCTGGTACGGGGAGGTGCCGCTGGCGACTGCTATGACGAGGTCGAAGGCGTCGTCGTCGGGAGCTTCCAGGCTGATGTCATTGAGCCCGTAGAACACCACAGTTGCCAGCCAGCCGATTCTCTTGTTGCCGTCGACCAAGGCGTGGTTGCCCACCAGGGACTCGAGCAAGACCGCTGCCTTCTCATCCATGCCAGGGTAGGCGTCGTCGCCGAAGACGGTGACTTGCGGCCGGTGCACCGCCGAGTCGAGCAGGCCGATGTCTCGGATCGGGCCGACTCCGAGGTCCTCGATCAATGCCAGGACGTCCTCCAGGGTGAGGTACTCGATCACTGGCCGAGTCGATCAAGCAGATCGGCGTAGCGATCCCGGGCCGCCGCTGAGAGCGCAGTGACCTTGTCGCGGCGCAGCCGGCGGGACGCAGCCTCGTGGATCGCGCGCACGGTCGCTTCCTGCTTGCTCACGCCCTCGGCCTCAGCCAGCAGGGTCAGTGCCTGCTCGTCCTCGGGGGTCAATCGCAGAGTCATCGCCATACCCGGCATGATACCAAATTGGTACCGCTCGGTCGTAGCCGGGATGGTGTCGACGGGTTGGATGGTTGCGATCCGGCGCTCGTAGCGCCAAAATGGCGCCATGCCCAGTGTGCAGATCAAGGACGTCCCGGAGAGCACCCATGCGGTGTTGCGCCAACGGGCTGCCGCCGCGCATCAGTCGCTGCAGGAGTACCTGCGATCCCGGCTGATCGCCGAGGCCAGCCAGCCCACGTTGGACGAGGTCCTGAACCGGGCCGGCGGCCGCTCCGGCGGGTCGGTCTCGCTCGCGGACGCGGTCAAGACCGTACAGGGGGATCGTGCTCGTCGTTGACGCCAGCGTCCTTGCGGTTGCGTTGGCCGATGACGGCCCGGACGGGGATGCCGCTCGCGCCCGGTTGCGCGGTGAGACGTTGGCCGCGCCGGAGCTGGTCGACCTCGAGGTCGCCTCGGTGCTGCGTCGGCAGAACCGGGTCGGAATGCTCGACGACCGCCGGGCGGACCTGGCCCTGACCGATCTGGATGCGTTACCCATGCACCGCGCCGCGCACCTGCCGCTGCTGCCCCGGTGCTGGGAGCTGCGGGACAACCTGACCACCTACGACGCCGCCTACGTCGCACTGGCCGAGGCGCTGGACGCGACGCTGCTCACCGGCGACCGGCGACTCGCCCACGCGGCTGGCCCAACCTGCACCATCGAGCTGCTCAGAACGTCTCGCTGAGCCGCGAGAAGCCGCACGCAAATGCCGCTCCTGGGACGGGCGCCTTCAGGCGCTCTGTAGCGGCTGGATCTGCTCCAGTGCGCCGCCGAGGTTGTCCTTCTCGAGCTCAAGGTCGTATCGGGTCTGCAGGTTGAGCCAGAACCGGTCGGTCGTGCCGAAGTACCGGGCCAGGCGCAGGGCGGTGTCGGCGGTGATCCGGCGCTTGCCGTGCACGATCTCGTTGATCCGCCGTGGGGGCACACCGATGGAGACAGCCAGATGGTGCTGGGTGACCCCGAGTGGCTCGAGGAACTCCTCGAGGAGGACTTCCCCGGGGTGGATGGGAGCGATGCTGGTCATGGGATGGCTCCTCCTCTCAGTGGTAGTCGACGATCTCGACGTCCTCGGGCCCGGCGGGGGTCCAGACGAAGCAGATGCGCCACTGCTGGTTGATCCGGATGCTGTGCTGCCCGGCGCGCTCCGCCTTGAGGGCCTCGAGGCGGTTGCCGGGCGGAACCGTGAGGTCGTCCAACGTCTCGGCGGCGTCGAGCATGACGAGCTTGCGCAGCGCGGTGCGTTCGATGCGTGGGTCGAGCTTCTTGGTGCGTTGTCGTGACCAGAGCCGTTCGGTTGTCGCGTCGCGGAACGACCTGATCATCCACCGAGCATAACGCGCCGCGTTATGCTCGTCCAGCCGTCGACCGGCACCTCGGAGTCCACTCCCGAGTTTCACGCACATGCCGCTCTCAGTGCGTTTCACGAGACGACATCGGGCCTTCACGGCCATGCTGGCTACATGGATCGACAGGGTCGCCAAGAGCTGCACTACCGTTCCCTGGAGGGAGGCCTCGCGGGGATCGAAGCGCGATTGTTGGCGGGCGACGACATCGGCCTTGCTGACAAGCAGGGTTTCACGCCCCTGCACTTCGCTGCGCAGCAGTCCCAGACCGAGGCCGTCAAGGCGCTGCTGTCGGCCGGGGCGCCCGTTGATCCGCAGGACCACTACGGGCACACCCCGCTATGGCGGGCGATCTTCGACTCGCGTGGCGACGGCGCCACGGTTGGGCCGCTGCTCTCGGCAGGCGCCGACCCGGACAAGGCCAACAAGTCCGGGGTAACCCCGCGTATCCTCGCCGAGAGGATGGGCGCGAGCGCACTCCTGCGCCCAGCACAAGACCCGTCCTGACGTGCCGCACTGAGCGCGTACCCCTCGTGCTGGCTATGTTGTGTGAGAGCGGCGCGGGCCACCAAACCGGCAACGTGGTATGTCCAGCGGGGTTCTTGCGCGATGACGAAAGGGGATCGGCGACGTGGACGGTTCCTCGCTCGCCGCGGCGTTGGGGGCCATCGCCCTGGGCGGGGCAGTCCTGTTGCTGTGGGTGGCTTCTCGCCGAAGCAGGAGCGTGTGGGAGCGCAGCGTGGCCTCTTTCGGGGCATTGACCTCCCGGTCGTTTGCCGAGGGCTTCGCCGGCGGGAGTGCGCTGGTGGGCTTGGGTCTGGTCATGGAGGGGCTCGGCGTGATGGTGCCACGCTCGGTGGGTGTCTGGCTGGTGCTCGCGATCGTCCCGCTCACCCTCGCAGGGTTGGCTGTTTCCCTGGTGAAGAAGCCGCGGGTCCTCTTCCCGCCCCATACCCGAGATGCGGCATCGCGGCGTTGACCGCTCGTCGCTGAGCACCCCGGGGCGAAGGGGCCCGAACGTGATCCGCTGTGCTCCGGGGGTTCACTCACATCAGCCTGTGGCGGCCGTACGCTCTCTTGCCGCGGAGCGGCCGTACGCCGCGAGGGGTGTGCGTTGGCGCCATTACCTGGGACTGAGGGATCAACCGCGCATCGTTCCAAGTCGCCCGCTGGTACGTCCGATACCAGGGCGGGAGGGGGCCTTGCTCGCACATCCTGGCCGCCCTCATCAGCTCAGGTCCCTAACAATCGCACCCGAGCCGTCTAGGTTCACAACCAGGCAGACAAACGCACTGATCTGCCGCTGTCGGCGCAAGTGTCCGATGCCGCCGAGCGAGCGCGGTTGAGCTCGATGTCGGCTCCGATGCGCGCCTATCGGGGTGCGTGGACCGCCGGCCCCGAAGGCAAGAACCAGCGCCGCATGGTGAGACGTGGATCACCGTGGTCGCGTGGCGGCCTTCACGTCGAATCCTCCACCCTAGGCTGGGCCCAACCCCACATGGCGGTGTCCCATGAGTCGCTGGAGAGGATCAGCAAGGTGCCTCAATATCGGCGAGAAGTCGAGTCGTCGTCGGGCCTCCGCTTGAAGCTGGTAATGGTCCCGAAGGGCTACCCACTGTCTGAGGCCTGGGACCCTGCCGACCCTGCCGAGGCGCTGATCCAGGGCGCGTACCTGGCCCTTCTGACCCGATTCGCTCGGCAGTGGAAGGTCGGCGTGTATCGGCAGCCGCCAACTGGTCTGCCGAGGAAGAAGCTGGTGGAGACCAGGCGGTACCCCGACGAGGCGTCCGCCCGGTCGGCGATCCGGGAACTTGCGGTCGATTGCGAGGCCGGTCGGTTTGATACCTCCGAGACTGCCGGGCCCAACGCCTGACCTACTCGCGCGGTGGTCCGCAGGACGAGCACTCTTCTCAGGCCCCAGCGTCCGACCATTCCGCTGTCGCGGCCGCACGCTCTTGCCGCCAGTCGGGCGCTTCGTCGGCGCTAGTCGAGCAGGGCTACCTCGAGGTCGTAGGCCAGCACCACGGCACGCGCCAGCTGCGCTTCTTGCTCGCCGCTGAGATACCCGACGGTGCGTCCGAGTGCATCCACTGGGACGGTGAGGACGTTGTCCAAGGACACCGCGCACTCATGATCCAACCCGTTGTCTGGCCCCACCAGGACCTCACTGGACAAGCCCTTGATGGTGCTGGTGATCGGGGCAACGGTCACTTTGGTCATCGCGCCCCGAGCAGCCTGCCGCGTCAGGACGAGCGCCGGCCGCGTCTTGTCGAGGCGGACCAAGCAGATCTCTCGCACCCGATCAGTCCTCAACAACTACGGCGTGCGTGCCGGTCCACTCGACCAGGTCGTCGAGCTCATCTGCCGCACCCTGGGTGCGGAGGATCTGCGCGTCCTGCTCGGCAGCCAGTCGACGCATCTCGCGTTCCACTGCAGAGGCAACGAGCGCGGCCCTGCTCGGCGCCTTGCCGGTTGCAACGCTGCGATCCAGGAAGGCGACCATCTCGTCTGGGAGGCGGACCGCGATTTGCGTGCTCATGCAACCAAGGATACCTCAGTGCATCCCATAATGGGATGCTCGCTCAGGCCGCCGTCGGCGCTGGTTTCCGAGCCACAGCAAGCAGCGGCCGTCGTCGTCGGCCAGGAGCGGCCCCAAAGGACGAAGGTGCGCCACAAGGCTCAGAATCCACCGGCCCACAAGCCGGCATACGCGAACGCCAACACTCCGAGGGGCCCTGCCCAGACGGCGGCCACCCGCAAGGCCGATGCGAGCCCCCGTCCCGACGCGACCGCGGACGTAAGCGACGCCACGGCGGCCAAGAACGGCGCCACGCCAAGCAAGAAGGCCACGAGGCATTGCCGCACCCGGACAGGCGTGAGGAAGGCCGCGTTCGCATCATCCGTGAGATACCAACTCGCGCCAAGGACAAGCGGGAGGACGGCCACCAGGGCGGGGACCGTCGACCCAGCGAAGATGGCCATCGCAACCCCAAGGCGGGGTTCGCTCTTGCTGTACCAGGCGCGCGGTCATGTCCGGAGTGTTCCATCGCGGCGACTGCCAGGACGACGTATCGACGACCCGCCCCAGCCGGTCTGAGGTAGTCATCCCCCGCTGCCACCTTCGGTCTCACTGGCCGGGGATGACCACGGTCCCGCACTCATCACATCGCAACGCATCGACGCTGTGATTGAAGAACCCTGTCGTCAGGGGGATGCCGCCAAGGTCGCCGCCAAGGTCGCGGCCTTGTTTGAACTTCACTCCTGGCGAGCGGCCAACTACGACGCCCGCGGTCATCTGCGCGTGGCACTGAGGGCAGCTCATGTCGGGGTCGGTCACGTGACTGATGTTGCCAGAGCCGCTCCAGCAACGTCTTCCTATGCCGCGGAGCGGTGCGTTCAGGCGCCGAAGCCGAGGAAGACGAGGAGGCGCCTCTCGAACTCGACCAACGTCGCGGTCTCCAGCCTCCCGATCACCGCGTGGGCATTTCCCCTGCGCACCGTCGTGATCTTGTCGACCTTCAAGAAGCTGTCCTGGTCCAAGCCGTTCCCTTCGTCAGCGGCGACCGGCACCCGCAGTAGAGGCGCGTCGACGTCGCTGCTCGTGAAGGGGCAGACGGTCAACGACTCGGTCGCGTCGAACCGGTCGTCCTGGACGACCAGCGCCGGCCGCGGCTTGTTCGCATAGACCCCGCCGGCCACGGTGACGATGTCGCCGCGTCTCATTCGGCCCAGTCGTCGGAGACGGCCTCGACGAAGTCCATGTCGTCACTCGCACGGTCCGCGGCCGCCACAAGCACCGACTGGCGATGAGCCTCAGCCGCGAAGTCCGGCGAGCGCACATCGGGAACCCAGATCTGGACAGGCCGAAGGCCCTGGGCCCGCATCCGGGCCCGGTACGCGCTCACCCGCTCTCGCACAGCCATGACTCAATGTCACATGTAACGCCATGGCCAGGGCAACGAACCTGTGCGGGCGTGCCGCGAATATGGCGTGGGCTAGAGCTGAAGGTGGAGGCGCAAGGCGTCGTCGAGCTGAGTCATCAGGTGCGTCGGAACTCGGCCGACCACGTGGCCGAGGCGTTCGACGGACACTGACCGGACCTGTTCGGCTTGTGCCTTGGAGTCGACGCGAAGGCCCGTCTCGTCGGCGGGGAGGAGCACCTGGAAGGGAAACACCTGGGTGATGCTGCTGGTGACCGGCACGACGGTGACCACGCCACGACCGAGCCGGTCGGCCGTGGCGTTGGCACGGTCGTTGCTGACAATGACCGCCGGGCGACGCTTGTTCGCCTCGCTCGTCCGGGCCGGGTCCAGGTCGGTCAGACAGATCTCACCGCGCAGCATCGGCGAGCCCGTCGGCCGCGGTCGACTCCCAGGCCGCAGCGTCACCCGTGGCCTCCCACTCCTCCCAGGCGGCCGCGTAGGAGTCCTCGAGCTCCGGGTCGCCCAGGAGCCGGATCGCCTGCTGGATCGCCGCAGAACGCGACCCCAGCCCTGCCGCTCGCGCGTACTTGTCGAGGGCGGCGACCTCGTCCTCGGAAAGACTGACGCTCAACTTCATGGTCTCATACTACTTCAGTAGCACCCACATGGCTACTCCGGTCGCCCTTTCCGGATCTGCCGCTGTCGCGGCCGCACGCTCGTGCCGCAGTCGGGTGTCTGAGCGGTTGGAGCCACTCGACGCGGAGGCGTTCCACGGGCTGCCTGGCGAGCTCTGCGATCGGGTCGAAGTCCTCGTCCAGGTGCAGGACGGTGGGCTGTGTTCGATCGTTCCGGCTGTTGGAGTCGCTACGTCAGACACCGTGAAGGCGCCGTGGTGACGGCCCCGGGGTCAGGGGTCTGGGTGAGGTTCATAGGAAACCGAAAGCCCGTGCCCCGACGACCCGCATGCACCGGGAGAAGCATTCCCCTCATGTTGACGAGCCAGCGGTGCCAGACCATGACCGTGGCGGACCTCATCAGGTCCCTGGCCGAGACGGAGGACGCCCTGCGCGTCTGTCCAAGACGCCGGCCCGACGGGTCGTTCGACCCGAACCGCCGTCGGCTGCTGCAGGAGCAGGCGGCGATCTGCTCCGGTCTGCGTCGGCGCCGCTTCGAGATGGCGCACGCCACCGCATCCTGAGCCCCGTTCCCCGACCTCGCAGGAGGGATGGGTCCCGCCACCGGCGACGAGGTGAGGAGCTACCGGTCAGGCCGTGGTGGCGCCCGCGTGGTCCCGGTCGCTGACGACCATGGTGCGGATCTCGGACCTGCCCACGCCGAAGCCCGCCTGGCACAGTCGGCAGGTGAACACCGACGGGTCACCGGGTGTTTCGATGTGTGGCCCGTAGTGCCCACACAGCGGGCAACCTGCCATCGAGTAGCGGATCTGGTGCTCGGCCATGGTCAACAACCCTTCTGGTTCTCACGGCCTGCGGGTGGTCGCGTCATCGTGATGTTATGACCGGCAGGCCATCCCCGCGGGCGAACACGCTGGGGTGGCGACGAGTTCGGCCGAACGTCCGATCCGCATCACGCCGATGGGCCGACGGCCCGCGGCCCCGGGCATGTGGCCGGCCGGTGGCCCGGACGTGGCAGGCTTGGACGCGCGGCCCGCCCCCGGACGCGGCCCACGGCATACCGACCGATCCCGACCGCAAGGACACGACAGCGCATGTGCGGCATCGCCGGCTACATCGGCCTCGGCCCCGACGAGGCCCTGTTGACCTCGATGAACGACGCCCAGCGGCACCGCGGCCCGGACGGCGAGGGCATCCACGTCGACGGCCCGTGCGGCCTGGCCCACCGGCGCCTCTCGATCATCGACGTCGCCCATGGCCAGCAGCCGATGGCCACGGCCGACGGGCGCTATACGATCGTCTACAACGGTGAGGTCTACAACTACCTCGACCTGCGCGCCGAGCTCGAGACCCTCGGCCGGACCTTCACGACCGACTCCGACACCGAGGTCGTCCTCGAGGCGTTCGCGCAGTGGGGGCCCGAGGCGTTCGACCGGTTCAACGGCATGTTCGGGCTGGCCATCTGGGACCGGGACGAGCAGCGGCTCACCCTGGCACGTGACCACTTCGGGATCAAGCCGGTCTACGTGTGTCCGCTGCCGGCGCTCGACGGCTCGGCCATCGACGGTATGCCGGCGCTGCTGTTCGCCTCCGAGATCAAGCCGATCCTCGCCAGCGGGCACTACGACAAGAAGCCCAACGAGCGGACCATCTACCGCTATCTGCGCTTCCGGATCCACGAGGACGGTCGGGAGACCTTCTTCGACGGCATCGAGCGGCTCGAGCCGGGGGAGGTGCTCACCGTCGACGCGAGCGGCCTCGCCCGGTGGCCGTTCACCCGGCTCCAGGAAGAGCTCGCCGAGCTCGCGCTGGAGCAGCGGCCCTACGACGACGCGGCGGCCGCGGAGTACAAGGCCCGCCTCGTCGAGTCCGTCCGGCTGCGGCTCCAGTCCGAGGTGCCGGTCGGGACCTCGCTCTCCGGCGGTCTGGACTCCTCGGCCGTGGCGGTCATCATCAACCAGCTGCTCAACGAGGGAGACGAGACCACCCGCTCCGTCGGAGCGCAGCAGAACACCTTCTCGGCGGTCTTCCCCAACTCGATCAACGACGAGGAGAGGTACGTCGACGCCGTCCTCGAGATCTGCCGGGGCCACGTCGACGGCCACAAGATCCTGCCGACGGCGGACGAGTTCAAGGTCGACCTCGCCGACTTCATCCGCACCCAGGAGGAGCCGCTCATCTCCTCGGGTCCCTACGCCCAGTTCCAGGTGATGCGCGAGGCGACCCAGCACGTCACGGTGCTACTCGACGGCCAGGGGGCCGACGAGATGATGGCCGGCTACGTGCCCTACTACCTCACCTACCTGCGCCAGCTTCGCGGCCAGGGCGCCGGCCGCGCGGCGGCCGAGCTGTCCAAGAGCCTTGACGTCATCTACCGGCTCGGCCGGTTCCGGCTGCAGGCGAAGCTGCGCGGGAAGAAGGACGTTCCGACCAGCCAGCTGCTCGCGCCCGACTTCGTCGCGGCATACCGGGACGAGGCGTTCACGACCGAGGGCACCAACCTCAAGAAGCGGCTCATCGAGGACCTGTTCCACAACAGCCTGCCCTCGCTGCTGCGCTACGAGGACAAGAACACCATGCGGTTCTCCCTCGAGGGGCGCGTGCCCTTCCTCGACAAGGAGGTCGTCAAGTTCGTCTTCAGCCTCACCGACGAGGCGATCATCAAGGACGGCTGGAACAAGCGAATCCTGCGGGACGCCACCCGCGGGATGCTGCCGGAGTCGATCAACCGTCGCCGCAACAAGATCGGCTTCACGACCCCGCAGAACGAGTGGTTCACCCGACTGAAGAACCACTTCTACTCGATCTTCCTCAGCGAGTCCTTCGCCAACCGGCCCTACGTCAACGCCACCGAGGTCCTGCACGCCTTCGAGGGCTGGATCAAGGGCACCAACGACGTCGACTCGATGACCTTCTGGCGGCTGCTCAACCTCGAGCTGTGGCTGCGCGAGTTCTTCGACGAGCCGGCCGAGGACGCCGGGGACGCGACGCAGCAGCGGGTCAAGACCGACCTCGAGCCCAACGCGAACAAGGAGCTCGACCTCACCCTCGACTCCGGTCAGGTCGTGCGCCGCTACCCGCTGCGCACCGAGCTGGTCGACAAGGACTCCGACCTCGACGCCGCGGTCATGGAGCACATCGACGCGTTCTTCGGTGAGCTCCCCCGAGCGGGGGAGGAGCACGCGGGCGCGAGCTCCGGCCGCTGGTACCTCTTCATCTCGGAGAAGATCATCGCCATCACCCAGGGCCGGTCCTACTTCATCTGGGACATCAAGGTCGGCCGCCCCGCCCGCGTCCTGTCCCGCTACGTCACCCGCACCCCCGCCGGGATCGGGCTGGGGTCGCCGTTCACCATGCAGCTCGCCATCGAGGAGGCCGGGCTGTCGCGCGTCCTGTATGCCGCGGCCGGCGGCGCCGTGGGCAAGGTCATCGGCCGCAAGGGCCTGTTCTACGAGCTCGTCGGCAACGACATCCGGGCGATCGACGGGCCGACGGAGTACTCGGCCTACCCCTCGAACGTCTCGGCCAAGCTCGCCCCGAAGGACCCGGACGCGGTGGCCGCGCGGCTGTCGGCGGCGATCCGAGCCCGGGTGCCGGCGGCATACCGGGACACGTTCGCCGGCACCGTCGTCATGGACGCCAACGACATCGGCCGCAACGTCCTCGGCATGGACGTCCCGGGCGGCGAGGCCGAGAAGCGCCGGCTCGAGGCGATGTTCGCCGACAACCCGCTCGGCCAGGGGTCCGAACAGACCCCGATGGCCCTCGTCTTCGAGCGCCCCTAGCCTGCGGCCTCCGCGCTGGGTTCGGCGGCCGAGCCCTGCTCGGCGCTGTCCGGCTCGGCCTTCGGGCTCATCGCCCACAGCATCCAGCCCAGCCCACCCAGCGGGATCTCCATGAGGTGGGTGAAGATCGAGAAGAGCACCACGCCGGCCGTCGCGCTCGCCGGGTCGGTGCCCCACGCGACGAGGGCGGCAGCCGTCGCGGTCTCGGTGACCCCCACCCCGCCGGGCGTCACGCCGACGGCGGTGAGCAGCCGACTGATCGCGAAGGCCGCGAAGAGGATCCCGAGGTGCTGTTGGACCCCGGTCGATCGCATGACAAGGACGAACAGCATGTAGTAGAAGCCGAAGAACCCGACCATCCCCAGCGACATCGGCAGCCAGCCGTGCCAGACGATGTCGTTGATCCGCGCCCGCAGGTCGGTGACGAGGGCCTCGACGGTCATCGTGCTGGCGGGGTTCCGGCGTCGGATGAGCCGGCCGACGACCTTGTCGAGGCCGCGCCCGACGAGCTGGGCGGCGCGCTCGCTGGCGATGATCGAGACGAATGCCGCGAGCAGCGCGAACCCACTGAGACCCGCGGCGACGGCGGCGTCGCTCAGCGCCTGCGGAAGGCCGGTGTTGCCCCACCACAGGACGATGATCGCGATGACCGGCAGGGCGATCCGGGCCAGGACGTTCCAGACCCCGGTGACGATGGCGGAGGTTGACACGGCTCGGCGGCTGAACCCCCACGACCGAGCGATGGAGTAGGTCGCGGCGAGCCCGACCGCGCCGCCGCCGGGCAGCAGGTTCGAGACCGAGGACCCGCAGAGGTTGATGATGAGCGCCCTGGTGTGGCTCAAGCCGGGGAGGCTCCCGGTGAAGGTGAACGTGTAGCTCCACAGCCCGACGAGCATGAGCAGCTGGAACAGCGCGATGTTGGTCCAGGAGACCATGCCGAGTATGTGGAAGACGGCGCTCCACGAGGTCTTCGCGAAGTACGGGAGCCCCCACACGAGGAGCACGAGGGCGAACAGCAGACCGACGCCGGCCTGCAGGACGCGCTTGCCCCTCCGCGTCATGGGAGCCCCTCGAAGATGTCGCGGTGCACCGCCGAGCCCGGGGGGGACGACGGGTCGTGGAACCACTCGCGTCCGAAGACGACGTCGTAGATCGGCCGAGGGATCCGAAGGAACGCCGCCAGCGTCCGGTCGCCACCGTCGGCGCTCGCCTGGGAGGCATGGTGGCGCATGGACGCACGCTTGGCCGCGGCATACCGGCGCACGTCGACCCGGTGGGTGACCGCAGACCGCGGCAGGTAGGCCCGCTCGAACGAGGTGGGGTCGAACTCGGGTGGGAAGTGGTAGAGGTGCGAGACGAGCCTAACGGCCCGCACGATCGTGTCGCGGGGCACCGTCGCCTCGAGCAGCCGCGGCGTCTGGGCGATCTGCGCGGCCCGGCGGGCGACCTCGTGCACGCGGACGTGGTCGCGGTGGCCGTAGCCCCCGTTGACGTCGTAGCCGAGGAGGACGTCCGCCCGCTCGGTACGCAGGACCGCGGCCAACCGCTCTGCAGCCTCCTCGACCGGTGCGCGGACGAACCGCACCGCGCCCGGCGGGTCGACCGGCACCGCACCGTCCAGGCCGCTGTCGGCGTACCCGAGCCACTCCACGTGCGCCACGCCCAGGGCGTCGGCGCTCGAGCGGGCCTCGGCCAGCCGGACCGACCCCAGCCCGCCGGAGGTGTGGCGGAAGTCGGCGCCGGCCAGGCCCAGACCGCCATCGGTCGCGAGCACCAGCACGACTCGGTGGCCCTCCGCCGCGGCACGCGCCATGGTGCCCGCTGTGAGGAGGGCTTCGTCGTCCGGATGTGCGTGGAACGCCACGAGCGTGCGGGTCATTGCCTCCATCCTGGCGCATGGCAGGCTGTCGTACCGTGAAGGTGGCCCTGCTGTCTGACTGCTACCTGCCTCGGCTCGGTGGCATCGAGGTGCAGGTGCATGATCTCGCCGCGGCGCTGAGCGCCGCCGGCCATGCCGTCGAGGTCTTCACCGCCACGGCCGGGCCGAACGGGGAACGGCACGGCGCCTGCCTCGTCGAGGGCGAGGTCCCGGTGCACCGGATGGCGATCCCGCTGCCCGGAGGCGTTCCTGTCAACCCGTTCGCCCCACCGGAGGTCCGCCGGCGGCTGCGGGAGGGCGGCTTCGACGTCGCTCACATCCATATGGGGGTCGTCAGCCCGTTCGCGACGGACATGGTCCGGGTCGCGCTCGGTCTCGGCGTGCCGACGGCCATCACCTGGCACTGTGTCATCGACCGCTCGGCGCCGGCCTTCCGGGCCCTCGGCCAGGTCCGACGGTGGGCCGCCCGAGGGGCGGCGCTCAGCGCCGTGTCGACGATGGCGGCCGACCGGATCCACGTCGTGGCCGGCGCCGGGGTCCACGTCGGCGTTCTCGGCAACGGCATCGACGCCGACGCCTGGGCCCGGCCCGCCGCGCTCGCCTCCCGCGACCCGTCCGGCCCGGTGCGGGTCGTCAGCGCCCTCCGCCTGGCCCGCCGCAAGCGCCCGCTCGCCGTCCTCGAGACGCTGCGCCGGGCTCGGGGCCTCGTGGACCCCGGCGTCGAGCTCGAGGCGACGATCCTCGGCGACGGGCCGCAGCGCGCCGTCCTCGAGAGATACCTGTCCCGGCACGCCATGGGCTGGGTGTCGCTGCCCGGGCGGGTGAGTCGGGAGGAGCTGCGGCGGTTGCACTGGGACTCCGACCTCTACCTCAGCACGGCCCGGCTCGAGGCCTTCGGCATCGCCGCGCTCGAGGCCCGCACCGCGGGCCTGCCCGTCGTCGCCCGGCGCGGCACCGGCGCCGACGACTTCGTCGAGGACGGCGCGGCCGGGCTGCTCGCCGATGACGACGAGGGCCTGGCCACGGCCGTCGCTCGGCTGGCGGGCGACCCGGGCCTGCGCGCCCGGATCGCCGGGCACAACCGCACGGCCCGAACCGCCCAGGACTGGCCGCTCGTCGTCGAGGCCACCGTGGCGGAGTACGTCCGGGCCATCGGCACGGGGGGCCCCCGGTGATCACCGTCGTCGCCGAGCACGAGGGGGCCGAGGTGACCCGGTTCGCCCTCGGCCACGGCGCCGACCCCGCTGGGGTGCTGCTGTCCGCCGGCTGGGTGGGGACCCCCGTCGAGGTGACCCGTCCCCGCCGCAGCGACCTCCTCATCCGGTATGCCGTGGAACCCGCGTCCGCGGCCGACCGGACCCCGCCCGTTGTCGGGTCCTCGGCGGGGGCCGCCCGGGACGGCGGCCTCACCGAGGCCGAGGTGGCCGGGGCGGTCCGGCACCAGCGGGTGGCGGCATACGCCGTCGTCTCCTCCGACCGCGGCATCCTGCTCACCGAGCTGTCGGACCGGACGAACGCGGCGGGCTGGTGGAACCTGCCCGGCGGGGGCATCGACCCCGAGGAGTCGCCGGAGGAGGCGTTGCGGCGCGAGGTCTTCGAGGAGACCGGCCAACAGATCCGCGACATCGTGCTGCTCACCGTGCTGAGCGGCCACTGGGTCGGCCGCAGCCCCCGGGCGAGGGTCGAGGACTACCACGCGGTCCGCGTCTACCACACGGCCCGGTGCCCGGAGCCGACCGACCCGGTCGTCCACGACGTCGGTGGCTCGACCGCGCGGGCCGCGTGGGTGCGGCCGGAGCACCTGCATCGGGTTCCGCTCGCCGGGTCGGTACCCGAAGCCCTCGGCGCCGCCGGCCTGCCGACCTGACGCGAGGGCCCGGGTGGCGTGGCGCCACCCGGGCCCGGGCGTGGAGGTCACGATGACCGGTGGCCGTCAGCCATCGGAGCGGCGTCGCCCACCGCGCATCCCGGACAGGCCGAGGGCGACGAGCACGAGGCCGGCGCCGACGACGGTGACCGGCCCGGCGCGGCCCCAGTCGATGGCGAGGTCGGCGGCCCGGCTGATGATCGCCGTCAGGGCGATGACGAGCCCGACGAGCCCGATGATGATCGGGAACGGGGCGGGTCCGCTGATGAACGGCACGGCCGGAGCCGGGGCCACCGGGGCCACCTGGGCCGGCGGTGCGGTCGGCTGCGCCGCTGTTGCATCGGACCAGCTGGGTGCCGCCTGCTGCGGCTGGGGGGCCGTGGCGGCGACCATCGGCTCCGGGTGGGTCGCCATGACCTCGTCGGCGAGGGTGTCGTCGCCGCCGGTCAGCGGGTCCATGGGGGCGGTGGGGTCGCGTGGAGTGGTGTCGCTCATGGCGTCGCTCTCCTGGGTCTGGTGGGTGGAGGGGTGGGCAGTGGGGGTCTCGGTAGTAGGGGTGTCGTCGTGGTCGGGGCTCATCGGGGTCACCGCTGCTCGATGGTGATGTCGCCGAGACCGACATGCGCCGTCACGTCGACGTGACGCTCACCGCTGCCGACGGTCGTCGTGCCGGTGAAGTTGGCGGACCCCGTCGCGAGGTTCGTCGAGTCGCCGGCCGGGTTGACGACGTGGACGGAGCCCAAGCCGGTCTCGTAGTGGACCCGTGCGGTGACGTCGGCCGGGACGATGATCCGCAGGCCGCCGAGCCCGACGTTGACGGTGATCTCCGGGCTGCCGCTGCCGCCGAGGGAGGGGCCGGCGATGTCGCGCAGGTCGAGGGTCGCGTCGCCGACGCCGACCTGGTAGCTCACCTGGCCCGAGGAGACCGCTGGTACCCAGGTCCGGTCGCCGATGCCGGCGGAGGTCGGGAGGGGCAGCGGCGAGATCGTCGCGACCCAGGTGGCGAAGCCGAGCACGATGGTGAGGACCCCGGCGAACCCGGCCCGTCGGCCGCTGATCCCCAGCCCGAGGGCGAGGAGCGAGACGGCACCGAGGGCGACGGCCGTGCCGAGTAGCTCGGGGCTGCCCGGGAAGCCGGTCGGCCCGTCGAGGAGGTAGCCCAGGCCGTAGCCGGCGATGACGAGGCCGAGGGCCACGAGGGCGGCCGAGCCGCCGGCCGGGCGGCGCCGCGGGCGAGGGGGCGGCGGGGCGACGGGGGGCCGTGGGGTCCACGCCGGGGGCTGTGCCGGATAGCGCTGGGCCGAGGCGGTGGCGCCGGGAGAGGTCGCGTAGGCGGCGGGCTGCGCCGCCCATGCGCCGCCGGGTGCCGGGGTGGGAGCGACCGGCTGGGCGGTGGGGGGAGTGCCGTCGGCGGGGGTGGTGCCGAACTGTGCGGGTGCCGGGGGTGCGGCATACGGTGTGGGTGGCACGGTGGTACCTCCGGGTGGTGGTGGGTTCACGGACTTCCGGTCCGTGCTGCGGATGACGATGAAGCCGATGACCGCCAGGGGCACAAGCCACCAGGCGAACCAGCCCGGGCCGTTGTGGCCGACCGAGATGCCGGTCACGACGAGCAGACCGAAGACGACGATGAGGACGATCCCCCAGCCGTCGCCGTCACGGATGGCCGCCTCGGCGAGGATGCGTCCCTGCGGGTCCGGCAGGAAGAGCCAGGCCAGGATGTAGAGGGTGAGCCCCACACCACCGAACAGGGCGAGGAGGACGGTGAGCGCGCGGACGAGGATCGGGTCGACCCCGAACCTGCGGGCTAGGCCCGAACACACGCCGCCGAACCACCGGTTGTCGGTGTCGCGGCCCACGCCGAGGCCGCGGAACCAGTCGAACATCCCGTCCAGGCCCGATCGGGGCGGCACGGCGGGGGGAACTGTCGGTGAGGGCTGTTGCGTCATGCTTCGATCGTGTCGCCTCCCGGCCCGACCTGCCATGAGGGTCGACCCTGACCCGCCCCTGATCCCACCCTGGAAGGCTCGGATTCGGGCCCCGACGTGCGCGAGGATGGGGACATGCCCACCCCGTACGAGCGTCCCGCCACCGTCGCGGCCGCCGCACCGACGCGCCCCCCGCTGCGTCGTGCCGTGGCCGACCGACGGTTCGCCGGGGTCTGTGGGGGTATCGGCTACCACCTGGGGGTGTCCACGTCGCTGGTGCGGTGGGGCTTCATCGCCTCGCTCATCCTCACCGGGGGCGCGTCGCTCGTGGTCTACATCTTCTTGTGGGCGCTCGTCCCCGAGGAGTCCCCGTACGAGTCGGCCGCTCGCCTCGGCACCCTGCCGAATGCCGCCCGCAGCCCCCACCCGGCGGCCACCTGGGGGCCGGCCGGCGGTTCGGCGGAGCCCGCGGGGCCGGCCGACCCGGCGGCACCGGCGCCCTCCCCGGTCCGGGTGGCCCTGCCCCGGCGCGACAACCGGTGGCGCACGCTGCTCCTGGCCGGGGGCGTCGCCATCGTCATCGGGCTCGCCGGGACCGCCCAGTCGATCGGCATCGACGTCCAGGCAGGCGTTCTCGTCCCGCTCCTCGTCATCGCGACCGGCGCCATCGTCGCGTGGTCGCACCTCGACGAGGCCGAGCGCGAGAGCTGGCTCGTTGCGGGGTCGGGTTCGCGCCGGCTCGTCTGGACGCGACTCGGTCTCGGCCTCGGCCTCGTCGTCGTCGGCATCCTCGTGCTCACCACCCGTGGCCAGAGTCCTGCCGTTGTCGGGGACGCGCTGCTTGCCGCCTTCGCCGTCCTCGGGGGGGCAGCCATCATCGCCGCGCCGTGGGCGGTCCGGCTCTGGGGTGACCTGCGCCGCGAACAGGTCACCGCGGCGCGAGCCACCGAGCGGGCCGACATCGCCGCCCACCTGCATGACTCGGTCCTGCAGACCCTCGCCCTCATCCAGCGCCGCTCGGCCGACCCGGCCGCCGTCACCCAGCTGGCCCGGGCCCAGGAACGCGAGCTGCGCACCTGGCTGTATGCCGGCCCGTCCGGCTCGGGCGACAGCCTCGCCGCCGCGGTGGCCGAGGTCGCCCACGAGGTCGAGGATCTCCACGCCGTCGCCGTCGACCTCGTCGTCACCGGCGACCGCCCGCTCGAGGACCGGGGCGTGGCCCTCAGCCGGGCGCTGCGCGAGGCACTCCTCAACGCCGTCCGCCATGGCCGCCCACCGGTGACGGCCTACGTCGAGATCGGGCCCGCCGGGGTCGAGGCGTTCGTTCGCGACCACGGTGACGGCTTCGATCTCGACGAGGTCGCCGAGGACCGGCTGGGCGTGCGCGAGTCGATCCTGGCCCGGATGGAGCGCCACGGCGGCGCCGCGCGGATACGGCGCCGTGAGGACGGCGTCGAGGTCGAGCTCACTCTTCCCCCCATCGAAGGAGACCCGGCATGACCGGCTCACCGACCCCGTCACCGTCCCGTCCGATCCGCCTGGTCCTCGTCGACGACCACCGGATGTTCCGGACCGGCGTCCGTAGCGAGCTGGCCGAGGAGGCGGGCGAGGCCGTCGGGATCGTCGGGGAGGCCCCCGACGTCGACAGCGCCATCGTCGTCATCCGGGAGCAGCGGCCCGACGTCGTCCTCCTCGACGTCCACCTGCCCGGCGGCTCGGGCAACGGCGGCGTCGACGTCATCCACGGGTGCGCCGGCGTCGAGACCGAGGCCGGGCAGCCGGTGCGTTTTCTCGCGCTGTCGGTCTCCGATGCCGCCGAGGACGTGATCGCCGTGATCCGGGCCGGCGCCCGGGGCTACGTGACCAAGACGATCAACGCCCGTGACCTCGCGACGGCGATCCGCCGGGTCGCCGAGGGGGACGCGGTCTTCTCACCCCGGCTCGCCGGGTTCGTCCTCGACGCGTTCGGTGCGGCGGCCGGCGAGATCGCGGAGGTCGACGAGGAGCTCGACCGGCTCTCGGCCCGGGAGCGGGAGGTCATGCGGCTCATCGCGCGGGGCTACCAGTACAAGGAGGTGGCCAAGGAGCTGTTCATCTCGGTCAAGACGGTCGAGACCCACGTCTCCTCGGTGCTCCGCAAGCTCCAGCTGTCCTCGCGGCACGAGCTGACCGCCTGGGCCATGGGGCGGCGCCTCATCTGACCCGTGCGGACCAGCACGTAGGGTGTCGGTCCATGACGATCATCGAGCACCTCGTCCTCCTGCTCCACCTGCTGGGCATGGCCGCGATCATCGGTAGCGCGGTCTTCGTCGCCCGTGGTGCGGCCACCCCGGCCCTGGTCTGGGGGGCCCGCGCCCAGCTGGTCACCGGGCTCATCCTCGTCGGCATCCTCGAAGCCGGCAGCGACCCGGTCAACCACGCGAAGATCGGGGTCAAGCTCCTCGTCGCGATCGTCGTCGTGGCGTGCGCCGAGATCGCGAACGTCCGTGGCCGCAAGGGTGAGGCCCGGCCCGAGCTCGTCACGGCCTCGGGCGCCCTCGCCGTCCTCAACGTGGCGATCGCCGTCCTCTGGGGGGTCGACGCGTCGTAGCCGCCGGCCACTCCCGGGCCTGGCCCCTCTCCCCTCGGGGAGTGCCTCAGGGGAGGAGCAGCAGCTTGCCCTGGGTCTGGCGCGACTCCAGGGCCGTGTAGGCCGACGCCGCGTCGGTGAGCGGGTACCGTCCGCCGATCGAGACGGCGAGCGTGCCGGCGGCGACCTCGCCGAGGACCGCCGCCGCCCGCTCGAGCAGCTCGCCGCGCTCGGCGGTGTAGTGGCCGAGGCTGGGCCTGGTGACGAACAGCGAGCCGGCGCTGTTGAGGCGCTGGAGGTCGAAGGGCGGCACCTGGCCGCTCGCGGCGCCGTAGAGGACCAACATCCCGCGCCGCTTGAGCGAGGCGAGCGAGGCGTCGAACGTCGCCCTGCCCACCCCGTCGTAGGCCACGTCGACGCCCTCGCCGCCGGTGGCGTCACGCAGCGCGGCGGCCAGGTCGTCGACCTGGGTGTAGTCGATGACGACGTCGGCGCCGAGGGCCTGCGCCGTGCGGACCTTCTCGGGCGACCCGGCCGTCGCGACGACCCGACCACCCCGGTTCTTGACCATCTGGACGAGGAGCTGGCCGACGCCGCCCGCCGCGGCGTGGACGAGCGCCCAGGTGCCGTGGGTGACGGCATACGTGCTCGTCGTGAGGTAGTGCGCGGTCATCCCCTGGAGCATGGCGGCCGCGGCCAGCTCGAACGACACGGCCGGCGGCACCGGCACGACGACCCGGGCTGCGACGGTGGCGTAGCCCCGGGCGCTGCCCACCTGCATCGCCCAGGCGACCCGGTCCCCGACGACGAACTCGGCGACCCCGGCCCCGGTGGCGACCACCTCGCCGGCCGCCTCGTTGCCGAGGACGAAGGGCACCGGCAGGGGGTAGACCCCCTCGCGCTGGTAGACGTCGATGAAGTTGACCCCGGCCGCCTTGACGGCGACGACGATCTCGCCGGGGCCAGGGTCGCCCACCGGCATCTCCCGGACCCGCAAGACGTCGGCACCGCCATGTCGGGTCGCGACGAGGGCGGGGGCGGTCTCGGGCAGCTGCATGGGCTCCTCCTCGGGGATGCTCCCTGCCAGGGTATGCCGAGTCGTCGGGGCTGCCGCTGCCTGCAGGTTCCGCCCGGCTCCCGCCGGGCTCCCTGCGGGGTCACAGCGACGCGATGACCTCGTCGAGCATCGCCTCGGTCAGCTTGCCGGTGAAGGTGTTCTGCTGGCTCACGTGATAGCTGCCGACGAGGCGCACGACGCGGCCGTCGGGGAGCGCGAGTGCGGCGGTGGCGCCGTGGCCGAACCTCGGCTTGGGTCGTGGGACGGCCCAGCCGACCCGCCGCGCCGCACCGAGGGCGGCATCCCAGGCGATCGAGCCCAGTGCGAGCATCGAGCGCAGCCGTGGTGCGGCCAGGACGAGGTCGCGGTCGAGCCATGGAGCGCAGGTCGCCTTCTCGTCGGCCGTCGGCTTGTTCGCGGGCGGCGCGCACCGGACCGCGGCGACGATCCGTAGTCCGGTGAGGACCTGGCCGTCCCCGCTGGCGACGGAGGTCGGCAGGCCGGCATATCCGGCGCGGTGGAGGGCGGCATAGAGCCAGTCCCCGGAGCGGTCGCCGGTGAACATCCGTCCGGTGCGGTTCGTGCCGTTGGCGGCGGGGGCCAGGCCGACGACGAGCACCTGGGCGTCGGGGTCGCCGAAGGAAGGGCCGGGGCGACCCCAGTACGGCTGGTCGGCGAAGGCGGCACGTCGCCCCTCGCGGGCGACCGACTCACGCCAGCCGACCAGCCTCGGGCAAGCCCGGCAGACCGAGATCCGCGCGTCGAGCCCGGGTATGCCGTCCGCCGCGGCGGCCAGCCGGCGCACCTGGGCGGCGGTCCGCGCGACGGGGGTGTCCGGGGCCGCCGGGTCGCCGGGCCAGCCGGCGCCCGGCGGCACGGGAGAGGCGAACGGCGTCCCGGTGATGGGGTGCGGGTCGAGCGCCGTCATGGCCGCACGGTACCGCCCGCCCCGGGCGCCCGCTCGGGCACCGCCGCCGCGTCGGGAGCCGGCGGTCAGGGCAGGATCGTCGCGGGCCCGGCCTCGACGGGGTCGACCGGTGGTGTCGACACGTCGGCGATGCCACTGATGGAGCTCCGGTCCGGTGCCCGCAACTCGCGGACGCCCGGCGCCGCGAGCGCGGCGGCGTTGACGACGATCATGACGAGGCCGCAGACGGCCAGGCTGGGGTGGGCGCCGAAGGCCTCGGCCGCCGGACCGGCGAGAAGCAGCCCGAGCGGCCCGAGCAGCAGCGAGCCGAGGGCGTCGTAGGAGCTGACCCGGGACAGCGACGCAGGGGGGATCTCGCGCTGCATCGTCGTCTGCCACAGGACGGTGAGCATCTCGAAACAGATGCCGAGGACGAAGGAGGCGGCCGCCACGGCGGCGAGCGGCGCATGGGTGCCGAGGAGGAGGTAGGGCGGCGCCGCGCCGAAGCCGAGCAGGACGACCGCGCGGATCGGGCGGCGCGGGTGGATCCGCATCGAGACCAGCCCCCCGACGACGAGCCCGACCGACTCGGCGGTGAGGACCGTCGTCCACGCCGCCGCGCCGCCGAGCTCGGTCTTGGCGACGACGGGGCCGAGAACGAGGTGGGCGGCCTGCCAGACCATGACGAGGATCGAGAACTGGAGGACGACGACCCACAACCACTGGCGGGACCGGAACTCGACCCAGCCTCCCGCGAGCTGGGCGCGCAGACCCTCCTGGCCCTCGCGGGGTGTGCGCGAGCGGGTGAGGCGCAGGCGCGACACGAGCACCCCCGAGACGGCGAAGGTGGCGCCCGCCGCGATGAGCGCCCAGCCGCCGCCGATGGCGATGACGACGATGCCGCCGACGACGAGACCGAGGACCCGGGCGATGTTGCCGCCGAGGCCGAGGAGGGCGTTGCCGTCCTGAAGGCGGTCGCCGGAGACGACCTCGGGGATGATGCCGGTCAGCGCGGGCCAGACGAGGGCCTCGCCCATGCCCGCGACGAACGTCGCCGTCATGAGCGCCCACACCGGGGCATGACCGGTGAGCAGCATGACGCCGATGGCGACGTGGACGAGCGCGGCGACCCACTCCGAGGCCTGGAGGACCCGGTCCCGGGGGTAGCGGTCGGCGATGACGCCGCCGGCGAGGGTGAACGCGACGACCGACACGGCCGAGGAGGCGAGGACGAGCGAGAGGGTGCTCGGCGTCGCGCCGGGCAGGTCGAGGATGCCGAAGGCGAGCGCGACGGGTGCGAAGGCGAGGGCGAGCATCGACAGGGTGCGCGCGGTGAGGAGGAGGACGAAGCGCCGGTCGCGCAGGAGCTCGGCTCGGGTCGTTCGCACGAGGGAGAGCGTAAGGCGGCCGGGCGGGCTCGTCGCGGACATTTCCGCCGGTGGCCCCGGCGGGGCGCGCCCCGACGGACCACGCCAGCCGGCGGGAGTCGTGGTCAGTCCTCGGTGCGCCCGCGCAGCCGCTTGATCTCGCCCCGGCGCTTCTTCCCCGCCAGCCGGCGCTCCACGGAGCCTCGGGTGGCCCGGGTCCGCCGGCGCTGCCGGGGTGGCGGTGCGATGGCGTCGGCGAGCAGCGCGGCCAGCCGACGCTCGGCGGCCTCGCGGTTGCGCAGCTGGGACCGGTGTTCGCTCGCCGTGACGACGAGGGTGCCGTCGACGAGGCGCCCGGCCAGGCGCTCCAGAGCCCGTGCCTTCAGGGCCGGGCGGAGCGCCCGGGTGGCCGCCACGTCGAAGACGAGCTCGACCCGGCTGTCGGTCGTGTTGACTCCCTGGCCGCCCGGGCCGGACGAGCGGGAGAACCGCCACCGGAGCTCGGCCTCGGGGATGGTCACCGAGCCGGCCACCCGCACATCTCCGGGCATGGCGTGCCCCTCAGTCCCCGGACCCGGGGACAGCATCGGAGCCGCCGTCGTCGGCGGGCTCGGGCGGGGTCTCGGCGCCGGCGTGCTCGTCGCGGTCGGCCCACTCCAGGAGCGGGGTGATGTCGAAGACGGCGTCGTCGATGCCGGCGTGCAGGTCGCCGAGTGCGGCATACCGGGGTGGGACCGTCGCGATGGTGAAGTCGTCGGGGACGACGTCGTCGACCTCGTCCCAGCGGATCGGCGTGGAGACCGTGCCGATCGCGTTGCCCCGGACGCTGTAGGCCGCGGCGATCGTGTGGTCGCGGGCGTTCTGGTTGTAGTCGACGAAGACGGCCGCCGGGTCGCGGTCGCGGCGCCACCACGTCGTCGTCGCCTCGTCGGGGAGACGGCGCTCGACCTCGCGGGCGAAGGCGAGGGCCGCCCGGCGGATGTCGGTGAAGGAGTGCTCGGGCCTGATCCGGACGTAGATGTGCAGGCCGCGGCCGCCGGAGGTCTTCGGCCAGCCGGTCGCGCCGAGCTCGTCGAGGATCTCGTGTGCCGTGTGGGCCACCGTGCGGACCCGGGCGAACGGGGCCTCGGGCATCGGGTCGAGGTCGATGCGCCACTCGTCGGGCCTCTCGGTGTCGGCCCGGCGGCTGTTCCACGGGTGGAACTCGACGGTGCTCATCTGGACCGCCCAGATGACGTCGGCGAGCTCGGTCACGCACAGCTCGTCGGCGTGCAGGCCGTATCGCGGGAAATGCAGGCGAACCGTCTCCACCCAGGGCGGAGCGCCGCGGGGGAGCCTCTTCTGGTGGACCTTCGCGCCCGCGATCCCGTCGGGGAACCGGTGCAGCATGCACGGCCGCTCACGCAGGGCGCCCACGATGCCGTCGCCGACGCTGAGGTAGTACCTGGCGAGGTCGAGCTTGGTCTCACCGCGGGTGGGGAAGTACACCCGGTTCGGGCTGGACAGGCGGACCGTCCTGTCGCCGACCTCGAGCTCGACCGGGTCGCCGTACTCGCCCTTGCGCGACGCCATGGACACCACGGTATGCCGTGCCCCGGACACCGGCAGGACGCCCGGGCCGCACGGAGGGACGCTGGGCGGGTGATCGGGGCAGTCGCCGCCGCCACGTAGGCTGGACCACGACATGAGCACCCTTTTCGACGGCCTCGGCCTCTTCGACGACCCGTCCAGCGCAGGACCCCACGAACCCCACGTCGACGCCGCGACGCACGCGAGCGCGCACGCGGCACTCGTCAACGCCTCGGGGGTTCCCACCTGGGCCGAGGCGGCGGCCGCCGGCCGGGGACCGGACGGCCCCGCGGCGGCGGGCGGGCGGCATACCGCCCTGACCGGCGAGGCGCTGCTCGAGGGGCTGAACCCGCAGCAGCGCGAGGCGGTGCTCCACGAGGGCGGGCCGCTGCTCATCGTGGCCGGCGCCGGCTCGGGCAAGACCCGGGTGCTCACCCACCGGATCGCCTACCTCCTCGCCGAACGGGGCGTCCAGCCGGGGCAGGTCCTGGCCATCACCTTCACCAACAAGGCCGCCGCCGAGATGCGCGAGCGGGTCATCGACCTCGTCGGGCCGCGTGCCAAGGCGATGTGGGTCATGACCTTCCACAGCGCTTGTGTGCGAATCCTGCGCCGCGAGGCGGCCAAGGTCGGCATGCGCTCGACCTTCTCGATCTACGACGCGGCGGACTCCCAGCGGCTCATGGGGATGGTCCTACGCGACATGGACCTCGACCCCAAGCGCTACAACCCGCGCAGCTTCTCCCACCAGGTGAGCAACCTGAAGAACGAGCTCATCGACGAGGAGACGTTCACCCGGCGGGTCGCCGCCGACGATGGGGCGACCAGCACCCACCAGGAGCAGATCCTCGCCGAGGCGTACACGGCATACCAGCGCCGGCTGCGCCAGGCGAACGCGCTCGACTTCGACGACCTCATCATGACGACCGTCCACATGCTCCAGGCCTTCCCCGACGTCGCCGAGCACTACCGGCGGCGGTTCCGGCACGTCCTCGTCGACGAGTACCAGGACACGAACCATGCGCAGTACCAGCTGGTCCGCGAGCTGGTGGGGGTCGGGCGGGCCGCCACCGGGGGCGAGGAGCCCGACGCTCATGCGGTCGGGCCCGCCGAGCTCGTCGTCGTCGGCGACGCCGACCAGTCGATCTACGCCTTCCGAGGCGCGACGATCCGCAACATCGTCGAGTTCGAGGAGGACTACCCGAACGCCCGGTCGATCCTCCTGGAGCAGAACTACCGGTCCACCCAGACGATCCTGTCGGCGGCCAACGCCGTTATCGCCCGCAACGAGAACAGGCGCAAGAAGAGGCTGTGGACCGATGCCGGCGCGGGCGCGACCATCGTCGGCTACGTCGGCGACAACGAGCACGACGAGGCGTCGTTCGTCGCGCGGACCATCGATGAGCTGTCCGACGCGCACGAGGTCCGGCCCCGCGACGTCGCCGTCTTCTACCGGACGAACGCCCAGTCGCGCGCCATCGAGGAGGTCTTCGTCCGGGTCGGTATGCCGTACAAGGTCGTCGGCGGGACCCGCTTCTACGAGCGGCGCGAGATCAAGGACGCGTTGGCGTACCTCCGGGTGCTGTCCAACCCGCAGGACACCGTCAACCTGCGGCGGATCGTCAACGTGCCCAAGCGCGGCATCGGCGAGCGTGCCGAGGCGTGCGTCTCGGCGCTCGCCGAGCGCGAGCGGATCTCGTTCGTCGAGGCCCTCGGCCGCCCCGAGGATGCGCCCGGGATCGCCACCCGCTCGGTCACGGCGATCAAGGGTTTCACGGCCCTGCTCGAGGAGCTCGGCCGGGTCCGCGACGACGACGAGGCCGGCGTCGGCGACCTGCTCGAGGCCATCCTCGACAGGAGCGGCTACATCGAGGAGCTCCGCAGGAGCGCCGACCCGCAGGACGAGACCCGGGTCGAGAACCTCGCCGAGCTCGTCGCGGTGGCCCAGGAGTTCGACACGACGCGGGTCGAGACGGGTGAGGTCATCAGCCTCGAGGACTTCCTCGAGCGGGTCTCCCTCGTCGCCGACGCGGACGAGATCCCCGAGGCCGAGGGGGACGAGGGGGGCGTGGTCACCCTGATGACGCTGCACACCGCCAAGGGGCTGGAGTTCCCGGTTGTCTTCCTCACCGGCCTCGAGGACGGCACCTTCCCGCACATGCGCAGCCTCGGCGACCCGCACGAGCTCGAGGAGGAGCGCCGGCTCGCCTACGTCGGGATCACCCGGGCCCGGGAGCGGCTACACCTGTCCCGGGCCGCGGTCCGCTCCGCCTGGGGGGCACCGCAGTACAACCCACCGTCCCGCTTCTTCGACGAGATCCCCGACGAGCTCATCCGCTGGGAACGCGAGCTGGCCGGGGCAAGCGCCGTCGGCCGGCCGGGGCAACGACCCGCCATCGCCACGCTCGCGGGCCGCGCGGGGGTCCGCAGCCCGGGAAACCGCCCCCTCATCGCCCTCGCCGCGGGCGACCGGGTCACCCACGACGCCTTCGGGATGGGCACCGTCGTCCGGGTCAGCGGCGAGGGGGACAAGACCCAGGCCGAGGTCGACTTCGGTGGCGAGGCCGGGGTGCGCCGGTTCCTGCTGCGCTACGCCCCGCTCGAGAAGCTCTGAGGCGTCGCTAAGCCCACTGCTGAGGCGTTGCTCTCTGAGGCGTCTCTGGCCTTCCCCGATTCGAGGTATTCGGGTGCCCCCAGACGGGACTGGATTACCTCGAATCGGGGGTGTCTGGGGGTGTGACTGTGGGGGTCGAGGTATTCGGGTGCCCCCAGACGGGACTGGATTACCTCGAATCGGGGGACCCCTGGGTACACGAAGACCCCCGGAGATCTCGGGGGTCGGGGTCGGCTGGCCGGGGTTGCGCTCGGCTCGGAGGTCGGGGTGGCCTGGGGGTCAGGCGGGGATGCCGTGTGCCTTGAGCCAGGGCAGCGGGTCGATCGGTGGGGCGCCCTCGTGGGGGTGGATCTCCAGATGCAGGTGCGGGCCGGTCGAGAAGCCGGTGTTGCCCGACAGTCCGACGACCTCGCCCGGCATGACCGTGGCCCCGACGTGGGTCTTGATGACGCTGAGGTGGCCGTACCACGAGACGGTGCCGTCCCAGTACTGGATCGCGACCTTGTTGCCGTAGCCCCCGTCCGGACCGGCGGAGGTCACCGTGCCCTTGGACATCGCCATGACCGGCGTCCCGACCGGACAGGCCAGGTCCTCGCCCGGGTGGAGCGTTCCCCACCGCATCCCGAACGGCGAGGACAGGACGTAGGCGCCCTTCTTGATCGGCAGGGCCCAGTAGCGGCCCTCGGCGACGAGTCGGGCGTGGGCGGCGGCCTTGCGGGCCTTGTCGCGGGCGACCCGCTGCTGCGCGTCGACGCGTCCCTGGTATGCCGCCGCCTGGATGGAGACCTGCTGGCGACGCTCGGTGAGGTCGGCCTGGACCGCGGCGGCGTCGGCCGCCTCGGTCTTGGCGAGCAGCGTCTGGGTGGCGGAGAGGTCGAGGTTCAGCGGCGCGGACTCGGCGACGGTCGCGCCGGTGGCCGTGACGACCAGCGCGGCAGCGGCGGCGGTCGGCATGATGACGCTCGCGTTGAACCCGCGGGGAAGCCGTTTCACCCCATGGGCAGCATGACGACCGGGCTCAGCGTGCTGGCCCGGCCGGACGCCATGGCGACCGGAGTACGAACGCGAACTCACGGCAGGGGAACCTTAAAGTGCAGGGGACACTGTGGTCGAGGGTACCGTGACCAAGCCGTAACACAAATCCCGACGTTCACAAGTATGAGATTCCTCTCGCACCGTCGGGCGGGCGAGAAGACTCGGGGCCCCTCGTCCGGGGTGGGTACTACGCCCGGCGGGCCGGCAGCAGGGGGGTCGCGCCCTCGGTCATCGTGGACCCGTCGTGCTCGAGCTGGGCCAGGGCGACCGAGATCCCGTGGACCACGTCCCGCACGATCGGCAACGACACGTGGCCCACCCCGTGCAGGGCGATGTTGCGGACCATCAGGTCGTCATGGTGCAGGGCCGCGTTGCGCTGCGGGAGCACCATCTGGTCGGCGTCGGACCAGTAGACGATGAACCGGGTCCGGCAGCCCGGGGCCGGCTGCTCGAGCTCGGTCATGAGCGGACTGCCCGGCCGCAGCTGGCGGGTCAGCCGGGTCGGCACGACGTATGCCGTGTAGGTACCCCGGTGCGGGGTGCCCAGCGTGACGAGCGTGTGGACGCGCGAGTCGCCGCCGAGCCGGGTGACGTAGTACCGGGCGATGAGGCCACCGAGGCTGTGTCCGACGACGTGGATCCGCTCGTACCCCGTCTCCTCGACGATGGACTCGATCTCCTCGCCCAGCCGGGCCGCGGCGGTCCGCACGTCGTGGGTGAGGGTCGAGTAGTTCATCGCGAACACCCGGCCGAAGCCCCGCCGGGTCAGCCCCAACCGGAGCAGGGTGAAGACCGACCGGTTGTCGATGAGACCGTGGACGAGCAGGATCGGCGTCCCGGCGGCCACGATGTCGGAGATGACCAGGCCCCGTTGGAGCGGCGGCAGGTGCTCGATCCGGTACCCGTGGCCGACGTCCGTCCCGCGCCCGGCGACGATCCCGATCGGGTACGTCGCCAGGTGGGTCGTCACCCACGCCGCCTCGACCGCGATGCCGGCCACCATCCGGGGGGTCACCCGGCTCCGTACGGCGGTGAGCACGGACCGCGCGGCCCGCTCGACGGCGCGCCCACCCTCCCGGCCCCGGGCGGTCACCTCCTCGGCGAGCGATCCGACCCCGGACAGAGCCGAACGCAGCGACGGGGCCGCATCGCCCTCGTCGCCGCGGCCGACTGCCGGCCCGTGGCGTGCACCGCTCATGACGCTGCCCACGATAGGGGGCCGAGGGCGGCCGCGCGAGGACCCGCGGGCGGGCAGCGCTTCGGCCCGTTCGCCCGCGGCCTGCGCCCGTGGCGGTTTAGGATCCGGATGAAGAGTGTCAGGAGATGACAGGTCCGGTTGTGGCCCCCTGGCCCATCAGGGAGTCTCAAGCCAGCCCGGACCGTCGGGCGCTCGACACGCAAGGAGAGCCCAGCTCGTGAACGCCACGCCCTTCACCCTGTCGGTGGCCGTGTCGGTCGCGGTCGCCTTGGCCGGCGCCGGCGCCGGCGCCGGAACGGCTGGCGCGTCCTCGGACTCCCGGCCGACCGCCCCCAGCACCATGCCCGTCGCGACGCACGCCGTGCCCGACCCGGCGCGGGACCACGGGGCGCTCGGCCTCCCCGCGGACCAGGGGCTGAAGCTCCGGTCCAGCCTCACCGACCGCGACGGCACGACCTACGTCCGCTACGACCGGACCTGGAACGGCCTGAAGGTCCTCGGCGGCGATGTCCTCGTCGACCTCGGCGCGCGCGGCGCCGTCGCCGGCGTGACCTACAACAACCGGAAGAGCATCGCGCCCGCCACGGCGACAGCCACGATCAGTGCGGCGACGGCTCTCGCCGCCGGCACGCAGGAGTCGCTGGCCCGGCCCGCCGGCGAGAGCAGCAGCGTGACGAAGGTCGTCTATGCCGAGAGCGGGACACCGCGCCTGGCCTACGACGTCCTCACCACCGGGACCAAGCCGGACCAGACCCCCACCAGGCTGCACACGATCGTCGACGCGGCGACCGGGAAGGTCATCACGTCCTACGACGAGATCGAGACCGGGGTCGGCAACTCGGTGTACTCGGGCACGGTCGACATCGGGACGCTGCTGAAGGCCGGCACCTACCAGCTCAAGGACACCATCGGGAACTACACGACGGACCTCAAGGGCGCCAGGTCCGGATCCGGGTTGCTGTTCACCGACCTCGACGACACGTGGGGCACCGGCGCACAGGATCTCACCACCCCGGCGGGACGGCAGAGCGCCGGCGTCGACGCCCAGTACGGCGCCGAGAAGACCTACGAGTTCTACTCGACCGTCCTCGGCCGGGCCGGTGTCTGGAACAACGGCACCGGCGCCCGGAGCCGGGTCCACTTCGGCGACCAGTACGCCAACGCCTTCTGGGACGGCACCCAGATGACCTACGGCGACGGCTACCTGAACGCCCGCCCGCTCACCGAGCTCGACGTCGCGGCGCACGAGATGACCCACGGGGTCACCGAGAACACCGCCAACCTCACCTACGAAGGGGAGTCCGGCGGCATCAACGAGGCGACGAGCGACATCTTCGGCACGGCGGTCGAGTTCTTCGCGGACAACCCGACCGACCCGGGCGACTATCTCATCGGCGAGCAGGTCAACCTCTATGGCAACGACCGCCCGCTGCGCTACATGGACCGGCCCAGCCGGGACGGGTACTCGCCCGACTGTTGGAGCCCGACCCTGAAGAACCTCAACGTCCACTACTCCTCCGGGCCGCTCAACCACTGGTTCTACCTCGCCTCCGAGGGGTCGGGCGCCAAGACGATCAACGGCGTCAGCTACAACAGCCCGACGTGCAACGGCTCCACCGTGGTCGGGGTCGGCCGCGACGTCGCCGAGAAGGTCTGGTACCGAACCCTCACCACCAAGCTCACCTCGTCGAGCGACTACGCGGCGGCCCGCAACGGCGCCATCGCCTCGGCCAGGGAGCTCTACGGCGCCCTCAGCATCCAGTGCAGCCGGGTGGCCGCGGCGTTCTCGGCGATCGGCGTCGCTCCGGGCACCCAGACCTGCGCCTCGGGTCCGGTCGTCGCCAACGCCGTCGCCAACGGCGGCTTCGAGTCCGGTGGCACGGGCTGGACCGCCTCGAGCGGCGCCATCACGAACAGCTCGAGCCGCCCGGCCCACTCCGGGTCGTGGAAGGCCTGGCTCGGCGGCAAGGGTCGCCGGAGCACCGACTACGTCCAGCAGTCGGTCGCGGTGCCGTCGACGGGGACCCCGAGCCTCAGCCTCTGGGTCCGCATCGACACCGGCGAGACGACCTCGACCCGGGCCTACGACACGATGAAGGTCCAGGTCCTCTCGGGTTCGACCTCGACATTGGCGACGTACAGCAACCTGTCGGCGACCGGCGCCTACGTCCAGAAGACGTTCGACCTGTCCGCCTACAAGGGCAAGACGGTCACCGTGAGGTTCCTCGCTCGCGAGGACCGCAGCCGGCAGACGTCGTTCGTCATCGACGACGTGGCCGTCGCCGGCTGACCCGTACCGGGTCGGCGACCGCCGGTCAGCGGCATACCGTGCGCTGGGCGGCCGGCACGGTGAGATCGGCGAGCAGCGCGACGACCGCCTGGCTGGCGGAGTCGGTGCCCGCCGACCCGCCCAGATAGACGGTGCGGCCGCCCGCGGCCACGGTGATGACCAGGGCGTCGGCGCCGGTGGTCGGGCCGGTCCCGGACGTCGGTGCCGACGTCACGGCGGTCGCGAGAGCGGCGGCGACGGCGGGCGCGAGCCGGCAGGCGACGGGCCCTGATCTTGTCCGCCCGGTCACCGTGCCGTCGGCCGCGATGACGAGGTGGTCGTCGAACCCGGCCAGGCCACCGCTCCGGGTCACCGTGACGGGGTATGCCGAGCCACCGGCCGTCGAGGACGGGGCCGAGGGTCTCGGGCCGACCGACCCGGTGCCGGAGGACCCGGCAGCGCCGCAGCCGGCGAGCACGAGGGAGACGGCCAGGGTCGTCCACCACCTGGTCGTCCCGCGCACAGCTGCGCCGGGCCGGGTGGGCGGGCGAACCGCCGCCGGCGGGCGTCGGAGGCGACAGCGCGGCATACCCCATGATGACCCGGCCCGCCGGTCGCCGCTGGATGTGACCGCTCAGAGGCGTCGACGTTCCTCAGGGCGGATCCCCGGCGCGGGGCACCGAGACTGCGGCGTTAGGCTCAGGCGGCAGACGGGACCCCACCGGCCCCGACGTCCTGGTGCGCGCGACCACCGTCGCTGCGCCCGGCGCCGCGTCCGGTCGGCCCCCGCACCGCACGAACCCCGCAGCACATGCGGGACCCGCCGACAGTGAGGACGGATCGCTCTCGTGGACCTTTTCGAGTACCAGGCACGCGACGTGTTCGAGAAGCACGGGGTGCCCGTGCTGCCCGGCGCCATCGCGACGACCCCCGAGCAGGCCAGGGAGGCCGCCGAGCGCATCGGCGCGGACAGCGGTGGGGTGACGGTCGTCAAGGCCCAGGTCAAGACCGGCGGCCGCGGCAAGGCGGGTGGGGTCAAGCTGGCCAGGAGCGCCGAGGAGGCCGGCGAGCTCGCCGGACAGATCCTCGGGATGGACATCAAGGGCCACACCGTCGGCACGGTGATGATCGCTGCGGGCGCCAAGATCGCCGAGGAGTACTACTTCTCGGTCCTCCTCGACCGGGCCAACCGGACCTACCTCGCCATGTGCAGCGTCGAGGGCGGTGTGGAGATCGAGCAGCTCGCCGTCGAACGGCCCGAGGCCCTGGCCCGGGTCGCCGTCGACCCCAACGTCGGCATCGACGACGCCAAGGCCGCCGAGATCGTCGACACGGCCGGCTTCCCCGAGGCCGACAAGGCCGCCATCGCCGGCGTCATCAAGGCGCTGTGGACGGTCTACCGCGAGGAGGACGCGACGCTCGTCGAGGTCAACCCGCTCGTCAAGACCGAGGACGGCAAGATCATCGCCCTCGACGGCAAGGTCTCCCTCGACGCCAACGCCGACTTCCGCCATCCCGACCACGAGGGGCTCGAGGACAAGGCGGCCGCGGACCCGTTCGAGGCCCAGGCCAAGGAGAAGAACCTCAACTACGTCCGCCTCGAGGGCAACGTCGGCATCATCGGCAACGGAGCCGGCCTGGTCATGTCGACCCTCGACGTCGTCGCCTACGCCGGTGAGGGCGTCGGGTCCAAGCCCGCCAACTTCCTCGACATCGGCGGCGGCGCCAGCGCCGAGGTGATGACCGACGGCCTGCACCTCGTCCTGTCCGACCCCAACGTCAAGGCGGTCTTCGTCAACGTCTTCGGCGGCATCACCGCCTGCGATGCGGTGGCCAACGGCATCGTCGAGGCCCTCAAGCGCCTCGGCTCCGAGGAGGACCGTCCGCTCGTCGTCCGGCTCGACGGCAACAACGTCGAGGAGGGGCGCCGCATCCTCGCCGAGTTCGCCCACCCCAACGTCATCATCGAGCCGACGATGGACGGCGCCGCCCGCAAGGCCGCCGAGCTCGCCGCCGCGAAGTAACCCCCAGACGAGACCGAACGAGGACACCCACCCCATGGCAATCTTTCTCGACAAGAACAGCAAGGTCATCGTCCAGGGCATGACCGGCTCCGAGGGCATGAAGCACACCACCCGGATGCTCGCCTCGGGCACGGCCATCGTCGGCGGGGTCAACCCCCGCAAGGCCGGCCAGGTCGTCGGCTTCCCCGGCGGCGAGCAGGTCCCGGTCTTCGGGTCCGTCGGCGACGCGATGGCCGAGACCGGCGCGAACGTCACCGTCGTGTTCGTCCCTGCGGCGTTCACCAAGTCCGCCGTCGTCGAGGCGATCGACGCGGGCATCCCGCTGTGCGTCGTCATCACCGAGGGCGTCGCCGTCAAGGACACCGCGGAGTTCTACAACTACAGCGTCGGCACCGGTACCCGGATCATCGGCCCGAACTGCCCCGGCCTGATCAGCCCCGGCCAGGCCAACGCCGGCATCATCCCGGCGGACATCTCCGGCCCCGGCCGGATCGGCCTGGTGAGCAAGTCGGGCACGCTGACCTACCAGATGATGTACGAGCTGCGGGACTTCGGCTTCTCGACCGGGGTCGGCATCGGCGGCGACCCGATCATCGGGACGACCCACATCGACGCGCTCGAGGCGTTCGAGAACGACCCCGAGACCGACGCCATCGTCATGATCGGCGAGATCGGCGGTGACGCCGAGGAGCGGGCGGCGGCGTACATCCAGGAGCACGTCACCAAGCCGGTCGTCGGCTACGTCGCCGGTTTCACCGCCCCCGAGGGCAAGACGATGGGCCATGCCGGTGCCATCGTCTCCGGCTCCTCCGGCACCGCCCAGGCCAAGAAGGAGGCCCTCGAGGCCGCCGGCGTCAGGGTCGGCAGGACACCGTCCGAGACCGCCGACCTCATGCGTGAGATCATGCAGAGCCTGCAGAAGTAGGCCCGCAGCGCGCGACGGCCCGGCCCCCGGCGGGGGAGACCGGGCCGTCGTCGTATGCCGGCGCCTGCGCTCGCGGCCTCGGCCCCGACCGCGCCTGCTGAGTTTCGCGGCTCTCCCGGCGTGTGCTCGACCGGACGGGCGCGGCGGTCGAGGAGACTGACAGCGATGACTGTCATGGATGCGCTGCGCTCGGTGCGGCCCGGATCCACCGACCCCGGCCCCGAGGGCGAGGGAGCGCCGGGCCGGGTGCCGCCGTGGCTGTCCGCGGTGCTCAACGGTGTCGCCACCGCGCTCCTGTCCTCGGTCGTCGTCATCGGACCCACCCTGCTCGCCTGGTCGGCCGACGGGCGGTCCCGGGCGTCCACCGGGACGACCCTCGGTCTCGGCGCGTCGCTCTGGCTGATGGTCCAGGGGGCCCACCTCAGGGTCGACCCGACGACCGTGGCCTTCGTCCCCCTCGGGCTGTGCGTCGTCCTCGTCGCGGTGACGGCATACGGCGCCTTCCGGGTGGTCCGGCACCGGCCGGAGGACGACGAGCGGGGGACGGCGCCGTTGCCGCGGACGGCGACCCTCGCGCTGGCCCACTGGTGGGTCGGGTATGCCGCGGTGACCGGCGTCGGTCTGCTCCTCACCCGCTCCGGGCCGGCAGCCCCGGTCGGCGCGAGCCTGGTCTACCCGTTCGTTGTCGTGCCCGTGGTCGGCGCCGCTGCCGGGGTCGCGGCACAGCGCCGTCACGAGGAGGACCTGATCGACCCCACGCTCGCGCGGCGCGTTCTGCCCGATGCGCTGCGCCGCGCGTTCGCTCCCGCCCTGCGAGGCGTCGGGACGCTCGTCGGGGTCGGGTCGCTCGTCGTCATCGCCCTCGTCGGGTGGCACGTCGAGGATGTCCGGCACGTCCAGGCCGCCCTCGACACCGGAGCGGCCGGCGGAGCCGTCTTCGCCGTCGCCCAGCTCGCCGCGCTTCCCAACCTCGCCCTCTGGGCCGTGTCGTTCCTCGCCGGCCCCGGCTTCCAGATCGTCGACGGGGCGACCACGACCCTCACCGGCAGCCAGAGCGGGCTCATGCCGATCGTTCCCGTCTTCGCGGCCCTGCCGGGCCCGGGCGACTTCCCCCTCGTCATGCTCGCGCTCGTCCTCGTCCCCGTCCTGGTCGGCGGTGTCGTCGGGCGCCGGGCACTCGGAGCGGTGGCCCGGCTGGCCAGCCTGCGCTCCAAGGCGGCCGTGGCGACGACGGCCGCGCTGCTCGCGGCCGGACTGACCGGCCTGCTCGACGCGTTCGCCGGTGGACGGCTCGGCACCTACAAGCTGTCCGAGGTCGGGGCACCGGCCCTGCCGCTCGCGGCCGCCCTCGCCGTCGAGCTCGTCGTCGGCGCCCTGGCCGTCGTCGCCTGGGACGCCTGGCGGCTGCGCCGCTGAGCGGCGCGCCGATGCCAAGCGCTGGACCGTTGCCAAGCGCTGGACCGACGGTAGACGCCGGACCGACGCGTGCCGCGTGGACGGCGGACGGTCGTTCTCCGTGGCTCCATTACGCTTGCTCCACGTGAGCCAGACCCCCTCCGCGGCAGCCGACCCGGCAGCACACGGTCGGCCTGCCGGCGCGGTCGTCGTCCTCGTCTCGGGGTCGGGCACGAACCTCCAGGCCCTCATCGACGCCGCCGCCGACCCGGCGTACGGAGTTCGGATCGCCGCCGTGGGGGCCGACCGCGGCGACATCGAGGGGCTGCGCCGGGCCGAGCGGGCCAGGATCCCGACCTTCCTCTGCCGGGTGTCCGACTTCGCCGACCGCGCGAGCTGGGACGCGGCCCTGGAACGGGAGATCGCGGCATACGGGCCGCGCCTCGTCGTCTCCGCCGGCTTCATGAAGATCCTCGGCCCCCGCGTCCTCGGTGCGCACACCGTCATCAACACCCATCCCGCGCTGCTGCCGAGCTTCCCGGGCACCCACGGCGTCCGCGACGCCCTGGCTCACGGGGTGCGCATCACCGGCTGCACCTGCCACTACGTCGACGCGGGCGTCGACACCGGGCCGATCATCGACCAGCGGGCCGTGCGCATCGAGGACGGCGACACCGAGGAGACCCTGCACGAGCGGATCAAGGTGCTCGAGCGGGAGATGCTCGTCGACGTCGTCGGGACCCTGGTCCGCTCCGGCTCCGGCTCTACCCCAGACCCGACCACCACCGGAAAGGCACCATCGTGAGTGACCAGCGCCCCATCCGCCGCGCCCTCGTCTCGGTCTACGACAAGAGCGGCCTCGACGAGCTCGTCCGTGGCCTCCATGAGGCCGGCGTGGCCCTCGTCTCCAGCGGCGGCTCGGCGGCGGCGATCACGGCCCTCGGCATCCCGGTGACGAAGGTCGAGGACCTCACCGGCTTCCCCGAGTGCCTCGACGGCCGGGTCAAGACCCTCCACCCGAAGGTCCACGCCGGCCTGCTCGCCGACAGCCACAACCCCGACCACGTCGCCCAGCTCGCGGAGCTCGGCATCGAGCCGTTCGACCTCGTCGTCGTCAACCTCTACCCCTTCCGCGAGACCGTCGCGTCCGGTGCCTCGGTCCCCGAGTGCATCGAGAAGATCGACATCGGCGGCCCATCGATGGTCCGGGCCGCGGCCAAGAACCACGGCACCGTCGCGATCGTCACCGAGCCGAGCCGGTATGCCGCGGTGCTCGACGCGGTGCGGGGCGGGGGGTTCTCCGTCGAGGAGCGCCAGCGACTCGCGGCCGAGGCATTCGTCCACACGGCCACCTATGACATCGCCGTCGCGTCCTGGATGGGGAACGCCCTGGTCGACACCTCCGACGGCACGGGCTTCCCGGCGTGGGCGGGGGCCTCGTGGGACAAGTCCGCCGGGCTGCGCTACGGCGAGAACCCCCACCAGAGCGCCGCGCTGTACCACAGTGGGGCGCAGGGCGTCGCCGCGGCGGAGCAGCTGCATGGCAAGGCGATGTCCTACAACAACTACGTCGACGCCGACTCCGCCGTCCGGGCGGCCCACGACCACGGCGACCAGCCGACCTGTGCGGTCATCAAGCACGCCAACCCCTGCGGCATCGCCGTCGGGTCCGACATCGCCGAGGCGCACCGCAAGGCCCACGAGTGCGACCCGGTCTCGGCGTACGGCGGCATCATCGCCGTCAACCGCCCGGTGACCGCCGCGATGGCCGACACCGTCAAGGACATCTTCACCGAGGTCGTCATCGCCCCGGACTACGAGCCCGACGCCCTCGAGATCCTCACCGCCAAGAAGAACATCCGGATCCTTCGCCTCCCCGAGGACCACGTCGGCCGGACCGTCGGTGCCGAGGTCCGTCCGATCGGTGGCGGGCTGCTCATGCAGAGCCGCGACCTCGTCGACGCCGTCGTCTACGACGACGAGGGCGAGGTGACCGGCGGCGATGACGCCGACTACTGGCGGCTGGTGTCGGGCACGCCCGCCGACGAGGCGACCATCGCCGACCTCCAGTTCGCCTGGCGGGCCATCCGGGCGGTGAAGTCCAACGCCATCCTGCTCGCCGACAACGGCGCCTCCGTCGGCGTCGGCATGGGGCAGGTCAACCGGGTCGACGCATGCCACCTCGCGGTCAGCCGCGCCGGCGCCGACCGCGCGCGGGGTGCCGTGGCGGCGTCGGACGCCTTCTTCCCGTTCGCCGACGGGTTGCAGGTGCTCCTCGACGCCGGGGTGCGCGCGGTCGTCGCTCCGGGTGGCTCGGTGCGGGACGCCGAGGTCGTCGAGGCCGCCGAGGCCGCGGGCGTGACGATGTACTTCACCGGGACCCGCCACTTTGCCCACTGAGCCCGAGGTCGCCCCATCCGCGACGCACGCCGGAGCGCCCGAGGCTCGGGGCCGGAGGACTCTCGACCACGGGATGCTCGCTCTCATCGGATCGGCGCTCGGCGGTGTCCTGCTCTCCGTGCAGGGACGGATGAACGGCGAGCTCGCCACGGTGACCGGTGAGCCGGTCGAGGCGGCGATGTGGAGCTTCGGTACCGGGCTGGTCGTCCTCACCGTGCTTGTGCTCACCGTCCCCGGGGTGCGTGCCGGCCTGGGCAAGATCCGCGCGGCCCTCAGCGGCGGGTCGCTGCGGTGGTGGCAGACCATCGGTGGACTGTCCGGAGGCCTGTTCGTCGCGACCCAGTCGTATGCCGTCCCCGTCGTCGGTGTCGCCCTGTTCACCGTCGCGGTCGTCGCGGCGCAGGCGGGTAACGCGCTCCTGGTCGACCGGTTCGGGATCGGGCCCAGCGGGGTGATCCCGATCCACCTGGGGCGGTTCCTGGCCGCGGCGCTCGCCGTCGGGGGTGTCGCCGTCGCGGTGTCGCCGCGGCTGGACTCCGGTCGGCTCTCCCTGCTACCCGTCGTCCTCGCTCTCGGGGTCGGGGCGCTCATGTCCGTCCAGTTCGCCGTCAACGCCCGGGTCAACGTCACGTCCGGTCAGCCCCTGTCGACGGCATGGGTCAACTTCCTCATGGGCTCGTTCATGCTCATCGCCGTCTCCGGCCTGCGAGGACTGAGCGGGGCATTCCACCCGACGGTGCCGCATGCGGTCCCGTGGTGGGCCTGGTGGGGTGGCCTCTGCGGGATCGGGGTCGTCTCGATCGCGGCGTGGGCGGTTCGCCACCTCGGCGTCGTCGTCTACGGCCTCGCAGTCCTGACCGGTCAGCTCTCGGCGGCCGTCGTGCTCGACCTGGCGAACCCGGCCACTCGGGGGGACGTCAGCGTGGTCGTCGTGCTCGGCGTTCTCATCACCTTCGCCGCCGCCGGGCTGGCCAGCTGGTTCGCCCGCCGCGACCGCGGCGCGGCGTCCTCGTGAGCTGATCTGCGCCGCGCGGCCCAGAGGGCGAGCCACAGACCGCCGACGGGGATCTCCATGCCGACGACGAACGCGCGGTACAGCAGGACACCCGCGGCCGCCGCGGCCGCTGGTGTGTGCAGGGCGACGAGGGTTCCCGCCATCCCGGCCTCGACGAAGCCCGCGGCGCTCGGGGTGATGACCACCATCGAGAGGATCCGTTCGGCGGCATACGCCGCGAGGACGACCTCGGGTGCCACGCCGACGCCGAGCAGCCGGAGCGCGAGCCACAGCAGGACCGCCTGCAAGGCGGCATACCCGAGCTTGGCGCCGACCATCCGAGCCCAGCCGGAGCCGACGAGCGAGGCGCAGTCGTGCCGCACTCCGACGGCGCGCGTCGCCCACGGGACCTCGGGGACTCGGCCGACCCGCGCGCAGACCCGGTCGGCGAGGTGGCCCATCGCCCGGGCGGGACGGTCGTCGCGGCCGAGGAGCCAGGCACCGCAGCAGAAGGCGGTGAGCAGCCCCAGTCCGAGGTATGCCGCGCCCGAGACGGAGCCGGTGACCTCGCCTCCCACGACCGCGAGCCAGGTGAGGGCGAGGGCCGGCGTGACGAGCTTGACGGCGGTGTCGGCGACGTTCGTGAGGATGGCCCAGCGAGCGAAGGCGGCCGAGGTGAACCCCCAGGAGCGAGCCATCGACCAGTTCGCGACGGTGCCGGCCGCGCCGCCGAGGGGGAGCAGGTTGGAGACGAAGCTCCCGGTGAGGTTGAGCTGAAGCGCCCGGTGGTGGGTGAGGCCGGGCATCGCGGCGGCGAGCGCCGGCGTGTGGACCCACAGGCCGAGCAGCCACACGGCGGCGAGAAGGACCAGGCCTGCCGGGCCGACGTGGGTGAGTGCGCTACCGATCGAGGCCCAGTCGGCCCCGGCGACCCGGGGGAGAGCCAGCGCCAGCAGCACCGTGGCGGCGCCGACCGACAGGACGCACCGGATCGCCCAGCCGGTCGGCCCGGGTACCTCGCCCGGCGCTCCGACCGACCGACCGGGCTCCTGCACCGGCACCGGTGCGGGCCCGCGGAGCGCGGGGAGGGTGCTGTTGACGGTGGCGGGGGTGGCGCTGCTCGTGGCCATGGTGGCGAGTCTCGTTCCGGGACCGGCAGCGGCGCATCGGTGCTCCCACCCAGATCGACCCCGGTCCTGGGCGGGGGCCCTCAGGGTCATCCCCTAGACGAGCCGGCCCGGCAGCGGGCTCCGTAGGCTCGCGGGGCCCGGGTCAGGGGGCTGAGCGTGCTGCGTGCCGTACCCCGGATACGGCGCCTCTGCTCGAGCCCCCGTCAGGCTCGCCGACTCGGGCTGCTACGTCACGTCAAGGATGGGGGGCGGAGGAGGTGCATCGTTGTACTGACGCAGCCTGGGGATGGCCGTGAGGAGCAGGAGCACGGTGCTGGACCACAGGGGCATGGCGAGCACCATGCCAACGGCAAGCGCGCCGTGCCGGTTCTTGAGGGCACCCCATACGACGACGGCGATCGCAGCCGGAAGCCGCACCGACAGGGGCAGGTGGGGCGCCGCCATGGTCGCATTCGTTGCGAGGAAGCTCACCCAGCGGCCCCAGAGCTCCGGGTCGATGACGAGAGAGCATGCCGACGACGGCAGCGGTTGCCATGGTGGCGGTGAGGGCCTGACGCCATTCGCGGCGCACGGCGAACCACAGGGGCCCCAGACCAGGGGTGATCTTGGTCAGGAGAGGAACCGCCCACGCCGCGGGACGACGGATGCCGACGACGGCGGCGACCGCGAGGAGGGACTCGACATTTCCGATGACGATGGCCGGTGGGATGACGTAGAGGGCGACGAGCCACCGCCAGCGGGGGTGCAGAGGCCAGAGCAGCCAGAGCAGAGCGCTGGCGAGGACGAGGGACCATACCGCGGCGAAGGCAGGCCATGGGAGCAGCGTCAGCGGGTAGATCGCCTGGGCGAAGGCAGGAGAGTAGTTGTAGGCGTCCAACGACCCCGGCGGGTAGCTGTAGAGACCTATGCGCCAAGCGTTCCAGTAGGCGTGGGCCGAATCCGTGCCGAAGGGGCGGTTGACGAAGATCCAGATGCTGGGGAGCAGCACCAGCCAGAGTGCGGTGCGAGTGGCACTGTCGAGAGTGCGGCGGTCTACCCCCATGCGCCTAATGGTCACCCATGCGCAGGAGACCGCCGAACTCGGGGTCCCGACCTCTGCGGCCCAGGGATGGGGGGCCTCGGGCCGCTGCGGACCCTCGGCGGCCGCCGCATCCCGCTGGGTCGTCACGAACCCGCCGGTCCCGACCCGTCGCCCACCCCAGGGACGGAGGGCTCCGAGGTGGGCGGAGCAACGCCGCGGGCGCGTGGGAGGATGTGGCCCGTGGCGGCAACGATCCTCGACGGCAAGGCGATCCTCGACACCATCAAGGCGGAGCTGACGGTGCGCGTCGCCGCCCTGGCCGGCCACGGAGTGGTCCCCGGCCTGGGCACCGTCCTCGTCGGCGACGACCCGGGCAGCCGGTGGTATGTCGGCGCCAAGCACCGCGACTGCGCCGAGATCGGCATCTCGAGCATCCGTCGCGACCTGCCGGCCGGGACGCCCATCGAGGAGGTCCTCGCCGTCGTCAACGACCTCAACGACGATCCCGCCTGCACCGGGTTCATCGTTCAGCAGCCGACCGGTCTGGACGAGAACGCGATCCTCTCCGCCGTCGACCCGGCCAAGGACGTCGACGGCCTGCACCCCACGAACCTCGGTTGGCTCGTCCTCGGCGAGCCGGCCCCCTTGCCGTGCACTCCGGTCGGGTGCGTCGAGCTGCTTCGTCGCTACGACGTGCCGATCGCCGGGGCCAAGGTCGTCATCATCGGGCGCGGCATCACCGTGGGCCGGCCGCTCGGCCTCATCCTCACCCGCAAGTCGGAGAACGCCACGGTGACGTTGTGCCACACCGGGACACGGGACCTCGCGGCGGAGGTGCGGCAGGCAGACATCGTCGTGGCGGCGGCGGGCGTCCCGGGGATCATCACGGCCGACATGGTCAAGCCGGGCGCGGCCGTCCTCGACGTCGGCGTCAGCCGGGTCCAGGGCGGGGACGGGAAGTCCCGCGTCGCCGGCGACGTCGCGCCCGACGTGGCCGAGGTCGCCGGGTTCGTCAGCCCCAACCCCGGGGGCGTCGGCCCGATGACCCGGGCCATGCTGCTCAGCAACGTCGTCGCCGCGGCCGAGCGTCGGCTGGCCGAGCAGGGCTGAGCCACGTGAACTCGGCCAGAGCGGCCAAACCGGCGAAGCAGGCCAAGGCGCCGAAGCAGGCCAAGGCGCCGAAGCCGGCCAAGCCGGCGGCGCCGTCGGCCGGGCGGCTGCGCTGGTGGTGGCTGCTGGCGGCGGGGTTGGCCGGGTCGCTCGTTCTCATGAGCACCACGCACCTGTTGCGCGGGACCGCCGCCATGGGTGGGACCCTGCTTCTCGTCGCGCTCATCCGGCTCGTGCTGCCGAAGGAGGCCGCCGGCGCCATCGCCGTGCGGTCCAAGTGGCTCGACATCCTCATGCTCGTGCTGGCCGCGGCCGCGGTGCTCGGGGTGGGGTTCACCCTCAACCTGCTCCCGCTGGAGTGAGCGTTGGGGTGTGCCGCAGTCACGGCCCGGCCCGCCCCCCGACGCGCAGAGGCCGGGTGTACCCCCAGGGCACGGCACCCGGCATACCCCGGTACGACGCGAGGCCCGCCCGGGTGAACCCCGGGCGGGCCTCGCGTCGTACCGACCGTTGATCGTCCTCAGATGAGGCCCAGGCCAGTGACCGCCTCGCGCTCGTCGGCGAGCTCGGCAACCGAGGCGTCGATCTTCGCGCGGGAGAAGTCGTTGATCTCCAGGCCCTGGACGATCTCCCACCGGCCGCCGGTGACGGTGACGGGGAAGGAGGACATGAGCCCCTCGGGCACGCCGTAGGAGCCGTCGGAGCGCACCGACATCGAGACCCAGTCGCCCTCCGGGGTGCCCTGCACCCAGGTCCGGGCGTGGTCGATCGTCGCGTTCGCTGCGGAGGCCGCCGACGAGGAGCCCCGGGCCTCGATGATCGCCGCGCCGCGCTTGGCAACGGTCGGGATGAAGGTGCTCTCGATCCAGTCCTGGTCGCCCACGGCCTCGGCGGCGTTGCGCCCGGAGACCTCGGCGTGGAACAGGTCGGGGTACTGCGTCGCCGAGTGGTTGCCCCAGATCGTCATCTTGCGGATCTCGGTGACCGGCACCGAGAGCCGGGCCGCAAGCTGGCCGATCGCCCGGTTGTGGTCGAGCCGGGTGAGCGCCGAGAACCGCTCGGTCGGGATGTCGGGGGCGTTGCTCATCGCGATGAGGGCGTTGGTGTTGGCCGGGTTGCCCGTCACGGTCACCTTGACGTCATCGGCGGCGACCGCGTTGAGCGCCTTGCCCTGGGGGGCGAAGATGCCGCCGTTGGCCTCGAGGAGGTCGCCGCGCTCCATGCCCGGGCCGCGGGGGCGGGCGCCGACGAGGAGGGCGAGGTTGACGCCGTCGAAGACCCTCATCGGGTCGTCGCCGATCTCGATGCCGGCGAGCGTGGGGAAGGCGCAGTCGTCGAGCTCCATGACGACACCCTCGAGGGCCTTGAGCGCCGGGGTGATCTCGAGGAGGCGGAGCTCGACGGGGGTGTCTGGGCCGAGCATCGCGCCGCTGGCGATGCGGAACAACAGGCTGTAGCCGATCTGGCCGGCCGCGCCGGTCACGGCCACCTTGACGGGAGAGGTGCTCACGCTGGGTGCCCCTTTGTCGCTGGTAAGGGTGGTCCTCCTGACGTTAGCAGCGTGCTCGGGCGGGCTCACACCCGGGCAACTGTGACGCGGCCCCCCCGCGACGACCTCCGCGAGGGGAGCCAACACGCCGGGACGGCCGGGGGCCGATCGGCGTGTTGCCTCCCCTCAGGAAGCTGGACGACCGGCCGGATGAGCCCGGACGAGCCCGGACGAGCCCGGACGCTGGCGCGCGCGGCATCCGGCGACCGCCCGCCCGACGCGCGGCATACAGTCCGGGCATGACCTCACGCGACAACCGCCCGCTCGCCGTCACCGGAGCCGTCGCCGTCGTGACCGTCGGCCTGCTGCTCGCGGCCGCACGCTGGGGCTGGCTCGGCCCCGACGTGGGTCGCGGCGACGGCTTCTGCGAGGCGGCTCGGGACTCGTGGATCCGCCAGCCCGCGAACACCGCCTCCAACCTCGGCTTCGTCCTCGCCGGGCTCGCCGTGGCCTGGTATGCCGGTCGCCGCGGGGCCGTCGGCGGCGCAATGGCGCGGCTTCCCTGGCTGGCCACGGCATACGCGGTGGTCGTCGTCCTGCTCGGCCCGGCGAGCGCGGCGATGCACGCGACCCAGAGCGCGCTCGGCGGGCGCCTCGACATGCTGAGCATGTATCTCATCGCCGGGTTCGCCCTGGCCTACGCGGTGACCCGCCTGGTCGGCGGCGGCGCGTGGGTCTTCGCCGGCTGGTATGCCGCCGTCCTCGTCGCCAGCGAGCTCGCCGAGAACCTCGGCGGCCATGTTCCGGTCGTCCACCATGCGGGGAACCTCGCCTTCGCGGTGACGATCGTCGCGGCGGTGGGTGTCGAGGTGGCGTTGTGGCGCCGGGGGGAGACCCCGCAGGAGACGGCGTTCGGGGTGGCCGCGGTGGCGACCCTGGTGACCGCCTTCGGCATCTGGAACCTCGCCCAGAACGGCACGACCTTCTGTCACCCCGAGTCGCTCCTGCAGGGGCACGCCGCGTGGCACCTCCTCGACGCGGTGGCGGCCTACCTGCTGTTCCGGCACTACGCCGCCGAGGGCGGCCGCTGAGCGCCCGTCGGCTGGGCCGCCGCTCGGACGGCCGCTCGGGGCCGCCGGTCAGGGGAGGCGGTCAGGGGAGGCGGTCAGGGGAGGCGGTCAGGGAAGGCGGGTGAGCGCGGTCGTCATGGCCTTCTCAAGGGCCTTGAGCCGTGTCGAGCCCTTCGTCACGCTCGTGTAGGTCACGGAGATCATGACGACCTGGTCCCCGGAACGTGCCTCGAGGGCCGCGAGCTGGCCGCCCTTGATCCCGAGCGAGGAGTTGGCCTTGGTGTATGCCGTGACCGCCTCGTCGCCGATGCCGCTCACCGTCGCGATCGAGTAGCCGCCGGTAGCGTTGAGGCCGGTGTTGAGCTCGGCCGCGAGTGGGCCCGTGGCGGGGTAGACCTGCAGCATGACGTCGGGGATGCCCTTGGCGTCGGGCCAGGCGCAGATGCTGATCTTGGCGACGGGGTGCTCGACGCGGTGCGCCTTCAGGCCCGGGGCGAAGGTCGCGACCTCGGCGTCGGTGAGCAGCGAGCACGGGTCGACCCCGGCGGGCGATGCCGCTGCCGCCGTGGGGCTGCTCGTGTCGCTCGGGGCCGCTTGGCTCGCGGTCGGGGTCGAGGATGCCGAGCCGGTGCCCGCCCCGGAGGAGCCACCCCCGCCACACGCCGTCGCGACGATCGTCGTGGCGGCGACTCCGGCCGCGAGCAGGATCCTCGACTTGCCGGCGGTGCGCATGGTCCCTCCTGAGTGGGGCTCCCCGGAACCCGTCGAACGTACGGCGGTGCCGCGTGGGTGTCAACGACGTCGTTGAAGCGCCGGCGGCCCGCCGCGCCCGATCCGGAGCGGCCACGGTCGGCAACCGTGCTGAGAGACTGTGCCGATGCGAACGAGTCGGCTCGAAGCCTTCAGCGACGGCGTCCTCGCGAGCGCGTCGACGGCGCGGCGTAGGGTGCGAGACGAAGGCCCACCACGCCGAAGGAGCACGTTGTGACCGACCACGGACCCGCACCGTTCGTCATCGACATCGAGGCGGCGACGCTCGGCAACGAGGCCTACCGCGACACGATCTGGACCGGGGGGAGCCTGCAGCTCACCGTCATGGCGATCCAGCCGGGGCACGACATCGGCCTCGAGGTCCACGACGACCACGACCAGTTCCTGCGGGTCGAGTCGGGCACCGCTCGCGTCCAGATGGGCCCGGCCGAGGACGACCTCGGCTTCGACGAGACGGTCGGGGACGACTTCGCGATCTTCGTCCCGGCGGGGTCGTGGCACAACGTGACGAACGCCGGCAACGGCCCGCTCAAGGTCTACTCGATCTACGCCCCGCCGGAGCACCCGCACGGCACTCGGCACGAGACCAAGGCCGACGCCGACGCCCACGAGCACCACTGAGGGAGACGGCCCACGGCATTCGAGGTATTCCGGCACCCGCAGCCGGCACCGGAATACCTCGAACCGAGAGGCGCAGCGGGTATGCCGCGCCGCGCCGGGTCAGCGCAGCGTGGCGAGGATGTCGTTGAACCGCTGCGACGGACGCATGACGGCAGTCGTCTTGGCCGCGTCGGGTCGGTAGTACCCGCCGATGTCGGCCGGTGAGCCCTGGACCGCGATGAGATCGGCGGCGATCGCCTCGGCGTTCTCGGTGAGGGCCCGGGCGACCGGGGCGAAGGCGGCCGCGAGCTCGGCGTCGTCGGTCTGGGCCGCCAGCTCCTGCGCCCAGTACAGGGCGATGTAGAAGTGGCTGCCGCGGTTGTCGATGCCGCCGAGCCGCCGCGTCGGCGACTTGTTCTCGTTGAGCAGCGTCTCGGTCGCCTTGTCCAGCGCCTCGCCGAGGAGCTTGGCGCGGGCGTTGTCGAACGCCTCGGCCTCGTGGCGGAAGCTCTCGGCCAGGGCGAGGAACTCGCCGAGGCTGTCCCACCGCAGGTAGTTCTCCGCGACGAGCTGCTGGACGTGCTTGGGGGCGGAGCCGCCGGCGCCGGTCTCGAAGAGCCCGCCGCCGTTCATGAGCGGGACGACCGAGAGCATCTTGGCGCTCGTGCCGAGCTCGAGGATGGGGAACAGGTCGGTGAGGTAGTCGCGCAGGACGTTGCCGGTGACCGAGATGGTGTCCTCGCCACGGCGGATCCGCTCGACCGAGAACGTGGCGGCCTCGACCGGCGACATGATCTCGATCGTCAGACCGTCGGTGTCGTGGTCGGCGAGGTAGGTCCGCACCTTCTCGGCGATGACCCGGTCGTGGGCCCGAGCCGGGTCGAGCCAGAACACCGCGGGTGCGCCGGTCGCCCGCGCGCGGGAGACGGCTAGCTTGACCCAGTCGCGGATCGGGGCGTCCTTGGCCTGGCAGGCGCGCCAGACGTCCCCGGCGGCGACGGCGTGCTCCATGAGGACCTCGCCGGCGGCGTTGACGACCTGGACGCGGCCGTCTGCTGGGACCTCGAAGGTCTTGTCGTGGCTGCCGTACTCCTCGGCCTTCTGTGCCATCAGGCCGACGTTGGGGACCGACCCCATCGTCGTCGGGTCGAAGGCGCCGTGGGCCCGGCAGTCCTCGATGACGGCCTGGTAGACCCCGGCATACGAGCTGTCGGGGATGACCGCGAGGGTGTCGGCCTCCTGCCCGTCCGGGCCCCACATGTGACCGGAGGTGCGGATCATGGCCGGCATCGAGGCGTCGACGATGACGTCGCTGGGGACGTGCAGGTTGGTGATGCCCCTGTCCGAGTTCACCATCGCCAGGCGTGGGCCGTCGGCCAGGCCCCGGTCGAACGCCGCCTTGATCTCGTCGCCGTTGGGCAGGGCCGACAGCCCGTCGAGGATCGAGCCGAGGCCGTTGTTGGCGGAGAGGCCGGCGGCCGCGAGGTCGTCGCCGTATGCCGCGAAGACCTCGGGGAAGAAGGCCCGGACGACGTGGCCGAAGATGACCGGGTCGGAGACCTTCATCATCGTCGCCTTGAGGTGGACCGAGAACAGGACGCCCTCCTCCTTGGCCCGGGCGATCTGGGCGCCGAGGAAGGCGTCGAGCGCGGCGGCGCGCAGCACGGTGGCGTCGACGACCTCACCGGCGAGGACCGGGAGGCTCTCCTTGAGGACCGTCGTCGTGCCGTCGGCGCCGAGCAGCCGGATGGTGAGCACGTCGTCGGCGGGCAGGACGACCGACAGCTCGTTGGCGCGGAAGTCGTCGGCCGCCATCGTCGCGACGTTGGTCTTCGAGTCGGGGCTCCAGGCGCCCATGGAGTGCGGGTGCTTGCGGGCGTAGTTCTTGACGGCCGCCGGGGCGCGCCGATCGGAGTTGCCCTCGCGCAGCACGGGGTTGACCGCGCTGCCCTTGATCCGGTCGTAGCGGGCCCGGATGTCCTTCTCCTTGTCGGTCGCCGGCTCGTCCGGGTAGTCCGGCAGGGCGTAGCCCTGGGACTGCAGCTCGGCGACGGCCGCCTTGAGCTGCGGCATCGAGGCGGAGACGTTCGGCAGCTTGATGATGTTCGCCTCGGGCGTCTGGGCCAGTTCGCCGAGCTCGGTGAGCGCGTCGGCCATCCGCTGCTCCTCGGTGAGGTACTCGGGGAAGACGGCGATGATGCGCCCGGCGAGCGAGATGTCGCGGGTCTCGACGGCCACGCCGGCGGTGGCCGCGAAGGCCTCGATGACCGGAAGGAAGGAGTACGTCGCGAGCAGCGGCGCCTCGTCGGTGAGCGTGTAGATGATCGAGGCCATGAGAACTCCGGGGGTGACGGTTCGGGGAGGCGGGACAGAACGAAGATATCTTGATATCAAGAGAAATGGTAGCGCGTGTGCCAGGGCGGGGGGCGCGAGGTCCCGGTCGGAGTCGGTGGCGGGGGCGGGCCGCGTCCGCGGATGGAGGCCCGTCGGAGGCCATCGTCCGAACGGACGAACTTCGGCTCGCCCGTTCGGTCAACATTTACTAAGTCTTTACTAATCACTGAAAGTCCGCTTACCTACAACCGTAGTGTGGCGGTATCCCGAGGCGCAGGGGCCTCGACCTTTCGAAGGCGTCGCAGCCATGTTGGCTTCCATCCGTCATGCCGTCATGCCCCATTCCGCCACCTACCTTCGTCGAACGGCAGTCGTGGCCGTTCTCGGTTTGTCCGTCCTCGCTGTGCATGTCGGACTGGCGCCGTCGGCGCAGGCTCGCAACAACGAGGCGATCACCCTCTGCCACGCCACGGGTGCATCGGGCTGGAACGCCATCACCGTCGACAAGTCCGCGATCGACTGGTCGAACGGCCACGCCCACCACGATGGCGACATCATCCCGAGCTTCGAGGCGGTCGACGGCATCCCGGCGTTCGCCGGCCTCAACCTCGACACCACCTTCGTCGGCTCGGTCACCGGGGCTCAGATCCTCGCGGCCGGGTGCTCCCTCCCCGAGCGGCCGGCCAGGCCGGAGCCGGTGGTGGCGACGGTGGTGACCGAGGGGACGCCGGACTGTGTGGCCGGTGAGGTCGAGGTGACCACGACGACCACGACGACGGGCTGGGTGTGGGACGAGTCCGGGTTCGCCTGGGTCGCGGGGGAGCCGAGTGTGGAGCGGGTGACGTCGACCCGGGCGGCCACGGTGACCGAGTGTCCGGTGCGGCCGGCCAGGCCGGAGCCGGTGGTGGCGACGGTGGTGACCGAGGGGACGCCGGACTGTGTGGCCGGTGAGGTCGAGGTGACCACGACGACCACGACGACGGGCTGGGTGTGGGACGAGTCCGGGTTCGCCTGGGTCGCGGGGGAGCCGAGTGTGGAGCGGGTGACGTCGACCCGGGCGGCCACGGTGACCGAGTGTCCGGTGCGGCCGGCCAGGCCGGAGCCGGTGGTGGCGACGGTGGTGACCGAGGGGACGCCGGACTGTGTGGCCGGTGAGGTCGAGGTGACCACGACGACCACGACGACGGGCTGGGTGTGGGACGAGTCCGGGTTCGCCTGGGTCGCGGGGGAGCCGAGTGTGGAGCGGGTGACGTCGACCCGGGCGGCCACGGTGACCGAGTGTCCGGTGCGGCCGGCCAGGCCGGAGCCGGTGGTGGCGACGGTGGTGACCGAGGGGACGCCGGACTGTGTGGCCGGTGAGGTCGAGGTGACCACGACGACCACGACGACGGGCTGGGTGTGGGACGAGTCCGGGTTCGCCTGGGTCGCGGGGGAGCCGAGTGTGGAGCGGGTGACGTCGACCCGGGCGGCCACGGTGACCGAGTGCGCCGCCGAGGGCCCCAACCCCTCAGGGCAGCCGGCCGATCCGACCACGCCGTCGGGATCGCCGAGCCCCGAGGGTGAGAGCGCCGGCGCGGCGGCGCAGAGCGTGGCGACGTCCGCCGCCCAGCGGGTGAACCGGGTGCCCGCCGCCAGGACCGACGGCGGCGACCTCGGGTCCACCCCACGGCCGCCCGTCGGGTTCCCGCCGAGCCTCGGTTGGGCCGTGTTCGCCGGTGTCGGTGGGCTGTTCGTGATGGCGCGTCGGTGGACGCGGGACGACGGCTGACCCGGGCGGAGCGCGCCCTCGGGGGCGTCGTTCTCGCCGTCCTCGCCATGGGCCTGCTGACATCGGGAGCGTCTCGAGTGCTCGGGATTCCCGAACGACCCACGGCGGAGGCGGCGGTGGGAACGACCACCACGACGACGGCGCTTCGTGCCGCAGAGGGCCGGGCCGAGGACCCCGTCGCCACGGTCGCGGTCGGGGCACCGCTGCGGGTGTCGGCACCCTCCATCGGCCTGGACCACGCGGTCACCCCGTACACCGACGCGGACGTGGCCGCCCACGGCGGTGCCGTCGAGCCGCCCACTCTGTTCACCGTGTCGTGGTGGACCGGCGGGGGTGCTCCCGGCACCGCGGCGGCCAACACGGTGTATCTCTTCGGCCACACGTGGAAGGAGCCCGCGGTCTTCAACCGCCTCAAGGAGCTCGTTCCCGGCGCGACGATCGAGGTCACGATGGCCGACGGGTCTGTCAGGTACGTCGTCGACGGCTGGTTCGTCGTCAGCAAGTCGGCGTTCGACACGGACCACCGGGTGCGGGAGGCGGTGGCCGGGCGCCTCCTTCTCGTCGGCTGCTACCGGGCCACCGGCAGCGAGGCCACGACGACGGCGAACATCGTCGTCACCGCCCACCTCGTGGGCTCGACGGCGACGACCGGCTAGCCCCCGCTGGCCCGGCGGACGAAGTCGGCGAGGTCGGCGCTCTGCCGCACCCGGCTCGGCTCGTGGACGTACATCATGTGTCCCGCCTCGTAGAACCGATGCTCGACACCGTCGGCGAGGGCCTTCGGGACCTGGAGGTGGGCGAAGACGTCCTGGGCTCCGTAGTACGGCGTCGCGCCGTCGAGGTAGCCCGAGGCGACGTGCACCTTGAGGTCGGGGTTGGCTCGCATCGCCCGGGCCATCTGCGAGGAGACGTCGACCGGCTTGGCCTCGAACTCCTTGAAGGACCACTCCTCGCTGGCCTTCATCGACAGCTGGGTATAGGCGAGGTCGCTCTGGTAGCCGAGCTCGACCCGGACGTAGTGGTTCCAGGCGGCGGCATACGGTCCGGACATCGCGTCGTGGGAGGGGTCGGTGTCGGCCGTCTCGGCGTTGCCCGCCGCCAGCGGTCCGGTGAACCGGGAGTCGAGGCGGCCGACGACCAGGCCCTGGTCGCGGAGCAGCTCGGCGTAGAAGCGCATGTGCTCGATCCGCAGGTCTGCGCGGTCGACCCACTGCGGGCTCAGGCCGGTGAGCCGGGCCAGGGTGGCGACGGCCTCGGCTCGTTCGGCCACGGTGAGCCGATGGCCGCGGGCGAGGGCCCACGGGTAGTCGCGGTCGGCATATGCCTCGGCCTCCTTGAGGACCGACGACAGGGACCGGCGGCCGTGCTTGCCGTGGAAGTGTGCGACGGCGGCATACGTCGGGAGGAAGTCGACCGAGGCCCGGTCGTTGCGGAACTCGAAGTCGAGCGTGCCGAAGTCGAGCACCGAGGAGATGAGCATCACCCCGTTGAGGTACATGCCGTGGATGCTCTGGAGGTGGTCGGCGAGGGCGGCCGCGCGGGTCGTGCCGTAGGACTCGCCGATGACGAACTTCGGGCTGAGCCAGCGGCCCTCGCGGGTCGTCCACAACCGGATGAGCTCGCCGACGGAGGAGATGTCGGCGGTGAAGCCGTGGTAGTCCTTCGGCGTGCCGCCCTCGACGGCCCGGGAGAAGCCGGTCGAGACCGGGTCGATGAAGACGAGGTCGGAGACGGCGAGCAGGGTCTGCGGGTTGTCGAGCAGACCGTACGGCGGCGGCGTCGTCGCGCCTACGTCGCCGGCGTCGACCCGGCGCGGGCCGAGCAGGCCGAGGTGGAGCCACACCGAGCTGGAGCCGGGGCCGCCGTTGAACGCGAAGGTCACCGGGCGGCTGGGGTCGACCTTGCCGCCGGAGCCCTCGAGGACGTAGGCCGTCATCGACATCTCGGCCTTGGGCTTGACCCCGGTGAAGACGCCGTCCTTGTAGACCTCCTCACGCAGCACGACCCGGCCGGTCGTGGCCCGGTAGCGCAGGCTGCGGCGGCCGACCTTGAGGGTATGCCGCGTCGTGACGAGGTCGTCCGCCGGCGGGGCGGGCGTCGTGGCCGTGCCGGGTGCCGTGCCGGATGCCGTGCCGGAGCCGGCGGCGCCGTCCTCGGAGTGGTCGGCCGTCGTGCTCGTGGACCCGGTCGGGGTCCCCGTCGTCTCGTGCGCCATGGACGCCACCCTAGTGTTGCGCCGTGCGTCTCATCACCGCGAACGTCAACGGGATCCGGGCCACCGTCCGCCGGGGTGGCCTGGCCTGGCTGGCCGCCCAGAACGCCGACGTCATCACCCTCCAGGAGGTGCGGGCCAGCGCGGCCCAGCTGCGGACGGCGCTCGCGGTCGGTGGCTTGGCGCAGTGGCACGTGGCCCATGCGCCGGCGTCGGCCGCGGGGCGGGCGGGGGTGGCCGTCCTCAGCCGGGCCGAGCCGAGCGAGCCGCGGGTGGGTCTGCCCGCGGAGGAGTTCGCGTCATCGGGACGGTGGGTCGAGGTCGATATCCCGGCCCCCGACGGGCGGGTCGTGACCGTCGTCTCGGCCTACGTCCACACCGGCGAGGCGGGGACGCCGCGGCAGGAGGAGAAGGAGCGGTTCCTCGGCGCGATCGGGGAGCGGCTGGCCGCGTGGTCGGCCTCCGGGGCGTATGCCGTCCTCACCGGCGACCTCAACGTCGCCCATCGCGAGGAGGACCTGAAGAACTGGAGGGGCAACCGGGGCAAGGCCGGGTTCCTCCCGCAGGAGCGGGCCCACTTCGACCACTGGTTCGACGACCTCGGCATCGTCGACGTCCACCGGCGGCTTGCCGGCCCGGGGCCCGGGCCCTACACGTGGTGGACCTGGCGCGGCCACGCCTTCGACAACGACGCGGGCTGGCGGATCGACTACCAGCTGGCCACGGCGCCCCTCGCCGCCACGGCGGTGCATGCCGAGGTCGGCCGGGCCGCGGCATACGCCCAGCGCTGGAGCGACCACGCGCCGGTGACCGTCGACTACGCCCTCTGACCGGGAGTGCCCCAACCTCTGCTAGCAGACCTTGGCCCACTCAGCAGAGCTTCCGCCGTCTGCTCACTGGACGAACCTCTGCTAGCAGAGGTGAGGCGAGAGGTCCGGACGTGAGGTCAGAGGTCGCGGCGTGCGGGGCTCGAGGCCCGCACCGGGAAGGACACCGGCTCGGAGAAGCCCCGTTCGGCGAATGCCGTCCGCACGGCCGAGGCCACCGCGTCCGATGCCTCGGACCGGACCAGCGCGATGGCCGAGCCACCGAACCCGCCGCCGGTCATCCGCGCGCCCAGCGCCCCGGCAGCGAGAGCCGCCTCGACGGCCGTGTCGAGCTCGGCGCAGCTCACCTCGTAGTCGTCGCGCAGCGACAGGTGGGACGCCGTCAGCAGGCTCCCGAGCGTGTCGAGATCATCGGCCCGCAAGGCCTCGACCGCCCGGTCGACCCGGTCGATCTCGGTGACGACGTGGCGGACCCGCTGACGGACGACCCGGCCGCACAGCCGCGCCAGCGCCCCGTCGAGTCCCGTGAGCGGGATCTCCCGCAGCGTCTCGATCTCGAGCCGGTCGGCGGCCGCCTCGCAGGACGTCCGGCGGTCGCCGTACTGCCCGTCGACGAGCTCGTGCTCGGCCCGGGTGTCGATGACGAGCAGCGTCAACCCGTGCCCGGAGAGGTCGAACGGCACTTGCTCGGTTCGCCAGGACCGGCAGTCCAGGAGGAGCGCATGGTCGGCCTCGCACAGCAGCGAGGCGGCCTGGTCCATCCCGCCGGTGGGCGCCTGGGCGATGATGTTCTCGGCCCGCCGGCATTCGGTGACCAGCCGGCTGCGGGGCTCGACACCGTCGAGGAGGAACAGCCCGAACAGGTCCGAGCACGCCGCCCCGACCGCGCACTCGAGAGCGGCCGAGCTCGACAGCCCCGCCCCGAGCGGCACCTCGCTCGTCACGGCGACGTCGAGGCCGCCGATGTCGTGGCCCGCGGTGCGCAACGCCCACAGCACCCCGGCGACATAGGTCGCCCAGCCCTCGGGCCTGCCGGGCCGGATCTCGTCGACCTCGACCTCGACCGTCTCGCCGGTCTGCGCCGAGGTGACCCGGAGGATGCCGTCGGCGCGGCGGCCGCACGCGGCATACGTCCGGTGGGGGAGGGCGATGGGCAGGACGAGGCCGCCGTTGTAGTCGGTGTGCTCGCCGATGAGGTTGACCCGGCCCGGCGCGGACCACACGCCCTCTGGCCGGCGACCGCAGGCCCTCTCGAACAGCTCTCTTGCCGCGGTCGCGCTCACACCGTCCATCCTCGCCGGGTTGGCCGTCGCTGACCACCGCGACACCACCGGCTGTCATCGATGCCACACCGGTCGCCACGCCGGAGGCCACGCCGGACGCCACGGTGGGCGCCACGGTGGACGCCGCCGTCGACGGGGAGGGCCACGCGATGTGCCGGCCGGCATACCGGCCCCGTGGGGGATGCCAGAATGGGCGCCATGTCTGCCCAGCCCACCTCCGGCTCGCCGGCCCGGATCCTCTCCGGAATGCAGCCGACCGCCGACAGCCTCCACCTCGGGAACTACCTCGGGGCGCTGGTCAACTGGGTGGGCCTGCAGGAGGGCTTTGACGCGTACTACTTCGTCGCCGACCTCCACGCCCTCACGGTGCCGACCGACCCGGCGGTGCTCCGTCGTCGGACCCGGATCACCGCCGCGCAGTTCATCGCCGGCGGGGTCGACCCCAAGCGGTCGGCGATCTTCTGCCAGAGCCACGTGCCCGAGCACGTCGAGCTCGGCTGGGTGCTCGCCTGCCAGACGGCGATGGGCGAGATGAACCGGATGACGCAGTTCAAGGACAAGGTCGCCAAGGGGCAGAACGCCAACGTCGGGCTGTTCACCTACCCCGTGCTCATGGCGTCGGACATCCTCATGTACGACGCGGCCTACGTCCCCGTCGGCGAGGACCAGCGCCAGCACCTCGAGATCACCCGCGACCTCGCGGAACGGATGAACGCGCGGTTCGGCCCGGTCCTCACCGTGCCCGAGCCGTACATCCTCAAGGAGTCGGCGAAGATCATGGACCTTCAGGACCCGACGTCGAAGATGTCCGGGTCGTCCTCGGGCGAGAAGGGCCTGATCCTGCTCAGCGACGACCCGGCCAGGATCGCCAAGAAGATCCGCTCCGCCGTCACCGACACCGACGGCGAGATCCGGTACGCCCCCGAGGTCAAGCCGGGGGTCTCGAACCTCCTCGTCATCCACTCCGTCCTGACCGGCCTGCCGATCGCCGACGTGGAGGCGAGCTACGCCGGCCGCGGTTACGGCGACCTCAAGAAGGAGGTGGCCGACGTCGTCGTCGAGGCGGTCACGCCCTTCCGGGAGCGGATGGCCGAGCTGCTCGACGACCCGGCCGAGCTCGACCGGATCCTTGCCGACGGTGCGGCCCGTGCCTCGGAGGTGGCAAAGGCCACCCGGGCTCGGATCTACGACGCCGTGGGGCTGCTCCCGGCCGTGAAGTAGGGTGGCGGCCCATGGGCACCTATGGCGTCGCCATCACGGTCCCCGACCCGTTCGGGCCGGCGCTGCAGGCCCATCGCGCCGACTTCGGTGACCCGATGGCCGAGGCGATCCCGCCGCATGTGACCCTCCTGCCGCCGACCGAGATCGGCCCCGCCGAGGTGGCCGGCTTCGAGAAGTACCTCGAGGCCGTCGTCAGCGAGGTACCCCCGTTCTCGATCCGGCTGTCCGGGACGGGTACCTTCCGTCCGGTCAGCCCGGTCGTCTTCGTCCAGGTGTCCCGGGGCATCCCCGAGTGCGAGCTGCTCGAGGCGGCGATCCGGTCTGGTCCCCTCGTCCGCGAGATCGAGTTCACCTACCACCCACATGTCACGGTCGCCCACCACCTCGAGGACGCCGCCCTCGATATCGCCTATGCGGCGCTCGCCGACTTCCGCTGCGACTTCGAGGTGACCGGCATCGACCTCTACGAGCACGGCGCCGATGAGGTGTGGCGGATCCTGCGGACCTTCCCGCTCAGCGGGTATGCCGTGCCCCGCCGTGCCGGCGCCGCCTCGCTGCACCACTAGGCCGGGCACCGTTCCGCCGCCGCGGTCCGGCGCTCCCGGTCCGGCGCTCCGGGTCACGCGACATGCCGCCGAGCCGGGTGCCCCTCGCTAGCGGTGCCGGGCCCGCCGCGACCGCAGCGTCACGGCGATCCCGAGGAGCGCGAGCACCCCGCCGGCGGCCAGGCCGACATCGGCGAGCGCAGTGGCGGCCCCGCCGGGGACGTCGACCGCGAGGAGTGGGCCGTGCGTCCCGACGCCTCGGGCCGCGAGCGCCGGCGCCCCGGCCGGTGCGTCCTCAGCGGCCGACGAGGCCGACGTAGCCGGAGACGCCGGGACCTCGCCCGGGTCGACGAGCCGGCCGACGGGGGTGATGAGGTCGCCGTACCGGAACGCCCAGTCCAGCAGCTTCGGCGGATCGGTCCAGCCGTAGTCGATGCTGTGCATCTCGGTGACGATGTAGGTGTGCCCGTTCCGGGTGGCGGCCGCGATGTTCGTCCGCTGGGCGGCCTCGGTGAAGCCGTTCTTGACCCCGATGGTCCCGGCGTAGGTCCACAGCAGCTGGTTGTGGTTCTGGACCTGGTAGGTGTGCGGTCCGCTCCACGTCGGCGACGGCTGCCCCGGCTTCGGCGACGGTGGCGGGCGCAGCGGGAAGCGCGCCGTGCGGCGCGTGGAGTACCGGCGGAAGTCGGCGTTGCGCAGGGCCGCGCGGCCGAGCAGGGCCAGGTCGTAGGCGCTCGAGGTCTGGCCGGGAGCGTCGAGCCCCGCGGGGTCGCCGATGGAGGTGTCGTGGGCCCCGAGGCTCGCGGCGAGGGCGTTCATCTCGGCGAGCGTGACATCCCGGCCCCCGTTGAGGTCGGCGAGAGCGTAGGCCGCGTCGTTGGCCGAGGCCATGAGCAGGGCGAGGAAGAGCTGGCGGGCGGTGTAGGTCATCCCCGGTGCGAGGCCCACCCGGGTCCCGTCCGCGCGTGCCTCGGCGCTCGTCGCGACATGGGTGCGGGTGGGTGGGATCTTCGGGAGCAGGGTCAGTGCCGTGAGGACCTTGGCCGTGCTGGCCGGCAGGAGCCTGGCGTGCGGCGCCTTGGCGGCGAGGACCTCGCCGGTGTCGGCGTCGGCGATGAGCCACGAGACGTCACGGACCCGCGGCGGGGCCGGCACTCCGGACGGGCGGTCGACGATGACGCCCATCTCGGCCAGCCGGGGTCCCCCGACGGCGAGCACCGGGTCCACGACGTCGGTGGGTCGGGGCAGCGTGGGGGACGGGGACGGGGCGGCGCGGGCCGCCGTCGGCGCCAGGAGCGCGACGGCGAGCAGCGGCCCCACGACGAGGGTGAGCCATGCCCGGCGGCGCCGTCGCGGCATACCGTCCTCCTCGGCTCGGCGGGTCGACCGCGGCAACGGTACGTCATCGATGCCGCACGCTCGCGGACCCCGGCCACCCGGAGCGGTACCCTCGCGAGCATGACCGCCGTCCCCGGCTTCTGGGCCGTCATCCCCGCCGGGGGTGCGGGGACCCGCCTCTGGCCGCTCAGCCGGGCGGCCTCGCCGAAGTTCCTCCACGACCTCACCGGCACCGGGTCGAGCCTGCTACAGGCGACGGTGCGGCGGGTGAGCCCGCTCGCGGACGGGCGGGTGCTCGTCGTCACCGGTGCCGCGCACGCCGACGCGGTGCGCTCCCAGCTGCCTGACCTACCCCCGGACCGGGTCATCGCCGAGCCCTCTCCGCGGGACTCGATGGCCGCCATCGGCCTGGCCGTTGCCCTGGTCGAGCACGATGACCCGGATGCCGTCGTCGGGTCGTTCGCGGCCGACCACGTCATCCCCGACGAGGGGCCGTTCGGCGAGGCCGTCCGCGAGGCCGTGGAGGTGGCCGCGGGCGGGGACCTCGCCACCATCGGCATCGCGCCGACCTCCCCTGCCACGGGGTTCGGCTACATCCGTATGGGTGACCCCATCTCCGGCTTCGCCACCGCCCGGCGCGTGGGCCGGTTCGTCGAGAAGCCCGACATCGCGACGGCCACGGCCTACCTCGAGTCCGGGGAGTACCGCTGGAACGCGGGCATGTTCGTCTGCCGGGCCGGCGTCCTCCTCGACCTGCTCGGCACGTGGCATCCCGAGCTCGCGGCGGGGCTGCGGCAGATCGCCGCCGACCCGGCCCGGCTGCCCGAGCTGTGGCCCGGGCTCGGGCGCATCTCCATCGATCATGCGGTTGCCGAGCCGGCGGCGGACGCAGGGCGGGTCGCGGTCGTCCCGGGCGGGTTCGGTTGGGACGATCTCGGGGACTTCGCCAGCCTCTGGACCCACGTGCCGCGCCCGGACCGGGGTCCGGCCGTCCTCGGCGACCCCGACCTCGTCGTCGCGCTCGACAGCACCGGCCTGGTCGTGCCGGCCGGTGGCCGGGCCATCGCGGTCGTGGGGCTGGACGACGTCATCGTCGTCGACACCGGCGATGCCGTCCTGGTCACGACCCGGGACCGCGCCCAGGAGGTCAAGGCGGTCGTCGACGCCCTCAAGGCGCGTGGCCGGACCGACCTCGTCTGACTCCGGCGCGGTCCGTCGTTCTCCACACCCCCGCAGACAGGCGGGCACCCATACAGGTGCGCCTGGCCACGGGCGTGCCGTGCCGTCCGGTGTGCCCGGCCGTCCGGTGTGCCCGGCGCGTCCCCTCTCGCTGACCCGCGCTTGAGGGGAGGAGACATGCCGAGGCGGGGCGCGGCATACCGGCGTGTTGCCTCCCCTCACGGGGGCGGGCCGGGTGGCCGAGGGGACGTGCGGCCCGGTGGCTGAGGGGACGTGCGGCCCGGTGGCCGAGGGGACGTGCGGCCCGGTGGCTGGGGGGGACGTGCGGCCCGGTGGCTGAGGGGGACGTGCGGCCCGGTGGCTGGGGGGAGGAGACATGCCGAGGCGGGGCGCGGCATACCGGCGTGTTGCCTCCTCTCACGGGGGCGGACCGGAGGGGCCGGGAGGGTGGGCGGTGGGGCTAGCCGATGTCGCGGTGGCGGAACAGCGCCCCTCCGGCGATAACCGCGAGCACGGCCAGCGCCGTCATGACGACCGACGGAGTCGTGGCGAACGAGCCGCCGGGCAGCTGCGAGAGATGGACGTACGGCGAGAGGTCGATCATCCACTGGGGCAGGTTCATCAGGGGGCCGAACTCGCCGAGCAGGAAGGTCACCGCGAGCACCCCCCACCCGAACGGCGCCCACCGGGTCCCGAGCCCGTGGAGCAGCAGCGTCGACCCGATGATGAGCCACACGGCCGGCAGCGTCGCCACGGCGGCCACGAGGAGCTCGCCCGCCCCCGGGGCCGAGGCGTCGAGCCCGTGCCCGACGACGCCGGCGACGAGGCCGATGACCGCCATGATCCAGGTGGAGAGCAGGGCCGCGGCGACGGCGTGCGAGGTGAAGAACCGGGATCGAGAAGTGGGGGTGGCGAGGAGGACCTCGGCGTGGGTGGCCCGCTCCTCGGCGGTCATCCGCAGCGCGGCCGAGATGCCCGCGGCCGTGGCGGCCGCCGCGGCGAAGCGCAGCTCGGTCGAGAAGAAGATGTCCTCGAGCGTCCCGGCCGAGCCGCCGAGCGACTGGAGCATCTGCTGGATCGTGGGGTTGGACGTCAGATCGCCGATCGACTTGACGAGGTTGCCGAGGACGGCGGACAGGACGACCGACAGCACCGTCCAGCCGATGACGCTGGGCCGGTTGAGTCGCCACGACAGCCCCCACGGAGAGCCGAGCAGCCGACCGGCGCGGGCCGTGCCGGGCCGTCCGGCGAGCAGCCCGGCACCGAGGTCCCGGCGCTCGAGAAGCGCGTATGCCGCCGCCACGAGGGCGCCGGCCAGCGCCAGCGTCGGGAGGATGAGCCAGATCCGGTTCGCGCCGTAGGCGGCCACCTTGATCGACCAGCCGAGCGGGGAGAACCAGCTCAGCCGCTTGCCCGCGTCGGACGTCGCGGTGTCGCCCATGGCCCGGACGAGGAAGGCCGCGGCGAGCACCCCGAAGGAGATGCCGGCGCAGCCCCGTGCGGTCGCCGTGAGCTGGGCGGCCACGGCGGTGACGCCGATCATGAACAGCCCGGAGACCGTCCAGGCGGCGCCGACAGCGAGCGACCCGACCGGGTCCATGCCGAGCGACGCGAGCCCGAGGCTCGTCAGGCCCGAGATGACCAGGACCGCGATGGTGGACAGGAGAACGGCGGCCGTCAACGGCGCCCAGCGTCCGACGACGCCGGAGCCGAGCAGCTCGAAGCGACCCTCTTCCTCCTCGGTCCGGGTGTGCCGGCGCACGATGGCATACGCGAGGATGCCGAGGCCGACGGCGCCGAGCATGATCGTCTTGATGACGGCCATCGCGTCGGGTGTCGGATCGGCGATCGGGCCGTAGAGCGCCGAGATCGCCGGGTTCGCGAAGAGGTCGGCCAGCCCCACCTGGACCGAGGTCGCCGTGGGGAAGAGCTCGAGCGTCGCCTTGGCCGAGCCGACCGAGAGGATGGTCAGGCCGAGCGCACTCGCGGGGATGAGGATGCGGTCGCGCCGCCAGGCGAGCCGGACCAGCGCCATCGTCCCGACGAGCTCGCGCCGCACGGTGGAGGAACCGGTCCTGGGTGCCGCGGTTGCGGTCATGTCAGGCCTCGCTCGGAACCGGTGCCGACGGCACCTCTTCGTGGTAGCGCTCGAGGAACAGCTCCTCGAGGGTGGGCGGTTGCACGGTGAGCGCGGTGATGCCGCCGGCGTCGAGCCGGGAGATCGTGGCGCCGATGGCCTCGGTGTCGACGGCGAGGTGAACCTCGTTGCCGCTCACCCCCGTGTCATAGACACCCGGCCACCCGGCGAGGTCGGCCGCCGTCGGTGGCGACGTCATCGTCGCGCGAACGGTTGTGCGCGTGAGGTGGCGCAACTCGGTCAGCGTGCCGCTGTCGACGATGACGCCGCCCCGGACGATGCTCACCCGGTCGCAGGCCTTCTCGACCTCGCTCAGCATGTGGCTCGACAGCAGGACCGTCCGGCCCTGCTCGCGGACCCGAGCGAGCTCGCCCTGGAAGATGTTCTCCATGAGCGGGTCGAGGCCGGCGGTGGGCTCGTCGAGGAGGAGGAGTGGGGCGTCGGAGGCCAGGGCGGCGATGAGCGAGACCTTCTGCCGGTTGCCCTTCGAGTAGGACCGGCCCTTCTTCGTCGGGTCGAGCTCGAAGGCCCGGAGCAGCGCGTCGCGCCGGCGCTCGTCGATGCCCCCGCGCAGCCGGGCGAGCAGGTCGATGACCTCGCCGCCGGTGAGGTTCGGCCAGAGGACGACGTCGCCGGGGACGTAGGCGACCTGGCGATGCAGCTCGGTGGCGTCGTGCCACGGATCGCCGCCGAGCATGGTGGCGGTCCCGCCGTCGGATCTCAGCAGGCCGAGAAGGACCCGGATCGTCGTCGACTTGCCTGCCCCGTTGGGGCCGAGGAAGCCGTGGATCTCGCCCTCGCGTACGGACAGGTCGAGCCCGTCGAGGGCGACGGTCGGGCCGAAGCTCTTGCGCAGCGCGGACGTGACGATGACATCAGCCATGCCGATCAGCCTACATGGTCTTCAGAAATCACTGAATGTTGTAAAGTTCCGGTATGGCTGATCCGGAGCATCCCGACGTGGCTCGGTTCGTCGAGCGCTTCGGGGGAGCCCTGGCCGCGGCGGGGCTCCCGCTCCAGCCCTCGCGCACCTTCGCCGCCCTCCTGGCGTCGGACTCGGGTCGGCTCACCTCCGCCGAGCTGGCCGAGTCGCTCGAGATCAGCCCGTCGGCCGTCTCCGGCGCGGTCGGCTACCTCGCTCGGGTCGGCCTGCTCCGCAAGGAGCGCGAGCGCGGCTCGCGTCGCGACGTCTACGTCGTCGCCGACGACGCCTTCCACGACCTCATGCTCAACAAGGGGCAGACGTACGGTCCGCTCATGGCCGCCCTGGCCGACGGGCTGCTGGCCGTGGCGCCGCCGTCCCGGGCCCACGAGCGCATGGCGCTGAGCCTCGAGTTCCTCCACTTCGTGGACGCGGAGATGGACGGGGTCATCGAGCGCTGGGAGGAGCACCGGCGCGTCCTCGCCCAGGGCGCGGACCCGGCGGCCAGCGCCTGACGCCGGCCGCCGGGCCCGCCCACTCCCGTCGCGCCACCGCCGGTCGGAAACGGCCTGCCCGGCGGTAAGGTGACCCGTTGAGATGACTGACGACGCACTGCTCGCCGACCTTCGGGCCGGCGTTGCCTCGATCGCCGACGAGCTCGTCGCCCTGCGCCATGACCTGCACGCGCATCCCGAGCTGTCCCGCGAGGAGACCCGGACGACCGCCGTCGTGGCCGAGCGCCTCGAGGCGGCCGGCATTGCCGTGCGCCGACTCCCCGGGACCGGGCTGATCGCCGACCTCGGTGCCGAGCAGGCGGCATACCGGGTCGCCCTGCGCGCCGACCTGGACGCCCTCCCGGTCCGCGAACGCACCCATCTGCGCTTCGCCTCGGGGACCGACGGCGTCTGCCACGCCTGCGGTCATGACCTGCATACCGCGGGTCTCGTCGGCGCGCTGCTGGCCCTGCAGGGTCAGCAGGCAGGCCTGCGCGAGCGGGGGATCGGGGTGCGGGCGATCTTCCAGGCCGCCGAGGAGCTCATCCCGGGCGGGGCGCACGACGCCATCGCACACGGTGCGATGGACGACGTCGACGTTGCGTTCGCCGTCCACGCGGACCCCAGCATCGACGTCGGCCATGTCGGTCTGCGCGAGGGGCCGCTGACGGCCGCGAGCGACCACCTGAGGGTGTTCCTCCATGGCAAGGGCGGGCACACCTCCCGTCCGCAGCTGACCCAGGACCTCACCTACGCCCTGGCCAAGGTCGTCACCGACGTCCCCGCCGTCCTCTCGCGACGTCTCGACCCGCGGGCCGGTGCCTCGCTCGTCTGGGGCACGATCCATGCCGGCAAGGCCGCCAACGTCATCCCGTCGAGTGGGGAGTGCAGCGGCACCCTGCGGATGCTCGATGCCAACGCCTGGCTCACCATCGGTCCGCTCCTGGAGGAGATCGTCCACGACGTCGTCGCGCCGTATGCCGTGCAGGCCCGCCTGGAGCGGGTCAAGGGCGTGCCGCCCGTCGTCAACCAGGTCGACGCGGTCGAGGCCCTGCGGCAGGCCACGCTCGGCGTCGGGCTCACGCCGGTCGGGACCGCCCAGTCGCTCGGCGGTGAGGACTTCTCCTGGTACCTCGCCAACGCGCCCGGCGCCATGGCCCGGCTCGGGACCCGAACGCAGGGAGGGCCGACCTTCGACCTGCACCAGGGCGACCTCGTCGTCGACGACGCCGCCGTGCTGGCGGGGGCGAGCCTGCTCGCCGCCGTCGTCGTCTCCGACCGGGTCAAGGTCGATGCCGACCCGACCATGGTGTCCGAGGAGGACCGGTGAGCGATATCCCCGAGGTGGACTGGGCGGCCCTGCGCGAGGCCGCGGTCGCCATGCTCGACCACGCGTACGCGCCGTACTCCCACTTCCCGGTCGGCGTGGCCGGCCTTGTCGACGACGGCCGGGTCGTCAGCGGCTGCAACGTCGAGAACGCGGCGTACGGCGTCGGCCTGTGCGCCGAGTGCGGCATGGTGAGCCAGCTGCACGCGACCGGCGGGGGTCGGCTCGTCGCCGTCTGGTGCGTCGACCGGTCCGGCTCGGCGCTGATGCCGTGCGGACGGTGCCGCCAGCTGCTCTGGGAGAACGGCGGAGCCGACTGCGAGCTGATGACCCCCGAGGGCGTGCTGCCGATGAGCGCGGTCCTGCCGCAGGCGTTCGGCCCGGACAACCTCACCTGACCGTCCAACGCCGCGAGAGGGCGGGCCGGCTCGGGAACGGCAGGGCATCTGTGATGATGGCCTGTGTGAGTGAAGCCTTCGATGCCGTCGACGTCATCATCGCCAAGCGGGACAGCGGGGAGCTGAGCGACGCCCAGATCGACTGGGTCATCGACGCCTACACCCGTGAGGTCGTCGCCGACGAGCAGATGAGCGCGCTCGCCATGGCGATCCTTCTCAACGGGATGACCCGCCGCGAGATCTCCCGCTGGACCGACGCGATGATCCGCAGCGGCGAGCGGATGGACTTCGCATCGCTGGGCCGGCCCACCGCCGACAAGCACTCCACCGGCGGGGTCGGCGACAAGATCACCCTCCCGCTCGCCCCGCTCGTCGCCGTCTTCGGGGTCGCCGTCCCGCAGCTGTCCGGCCGCGGCCTCGGTCACACCGGCGGGACCCTCGACAAGCTCGAGTCCATCAGCGGCTGGCGGGCGAGCCTGACGAACGAGGAGATGATCGCTCAGCTCGGCGACGTGGGCGCCGTCATCTGCGCGGCCGGCTCGGGGCTCGCCCCGGCCGACAAGCGGCTCTACGCGCTGCGCGACGTCACCGGGACCGTCGAAGCCATCCCGCTCATCGCCAGCTCGATCATGAGCAAGAAGATCGCCGAGGGGACCGGCGCGCTCGTCCTCGACGTGAAGGTCGGCACCGGGGCGTTCATGAAGACCCCGGAGCGGGCCCGCGAGCTCGCCGAGACGATGGTCGCCCTCGGCACCGACGCCGGCGTACGGACCATCGCCCTGCTCACCGGGATGGACACCCCGCTCGGCCTCACCGCCGGCAACGCCCTCGAGGTCCGCGAGTCGGTCGAGGTCCTCGCCGGCGGGGGCCCCCCCGACGTCGTCGAGCTCACCGTCGCCCTGGCCCGCGAGATGCTCGCCGCCGCCGGTCGGGACGGCGAGGACGTCGCCGCGGCCCTGACGGACGGCCGGGCCATGGACGCGTGGCGCCGGATGATCCGCGCCCAGGGCGGTGACCCGGACGCCCCGTTGCCCGTCGCGCGGCATACCCACCAGATCCTCGCCCAGGCCGACGGCGTCGTCACGACGATGGACGCGTATGCCGTCGGCATCGCGGCCTGGCGCCTCGGCGCCGGCCGGGCCCGCAAGGAGGACCCGGTCCAGGCCGGGGCCGGGGTCGAGATGCACGTCAAGCCGGGCGCGGTGGTCCGCGGCGGCGAGCGCCTCATGACCCTGCACACCGACACCCCGGACCGGTTCGAGCGGGCCCTGGCGGCCCTCGACGGTGCCGTCACCATCGCCCCCGAGGGGTCCCGCCCGGCCATCGCACCCCTCCTCATCGACAGGATCGCCTGACATGACCGTGCCCACGCCCGACCAGGTCGCCCGCGCCCCCAAGGCGCTGCTCCATGACCATCTCGACGGCGGGCTGCGCCCACAGACGATCATCGAGCTCGCCGACGCGGTCGGCTACACCGCGCTCCCGACGAGCGACCCGGCCGAGCTGGCCACCTGGTTCCGCGACAGCGCGGACTCCGGTTCGCTGGAGCGCTACCTCGAGACCTTCGCCCACACGGTCGCCGTCATGCAGACGCCGGAGGCGTTGCGCCGGGCGGCCAGGGAGTGCGCCCTCGACCTCGCTGCGGACGGGGTCGTCTACGCCGAGTCCCGGTTCGCGCCCGAGCTGCACATCGAGGGCGGCCTGGCCCTCGAGGAGGTCGTCGAGGCCGTCATGGCCGGGTTCCGCGAGGGGGAGCAGGAGGCAGCCGCCGCCGGAACCCCGATCCGGATGACCGCGCTGTTGACGGCGATGCGGCACGCGGCGATGAGCACCGAGATCGCCCGGCTGGCCATCCGCTACCGCGACGCCGGGGTGAGCGGGTTCGACATCGCCGGGGCCGAGGCGGGCTTCCCGCCGAGCCGTCACCTCGACGCCTTCGAGTACCTCCGCCGCGAGAACGCCCACTTCACGATCCATGCCGGTGAGGCATTCGGGCTGCCGAGCATCTGGGAGGCCATCCAGTGGTGCGGCGCCGACCGGCTCGGCCATGGGGTGCGCATCGTCGACGACATCACGGTGGCGGGCCGCCCCGCCACCGATGACATGAGTGCCGCCCTGGCCACGGACCCGTCGACGATCTACCTCGGGCTGCTCGCGGCGTACGTCCGCGACCGGCGCATCCCGCTCGAGATGTGCCCGAGCAGCAACGTCCAGACCGGCGCCGCCCCGTCCGTCGCGCTGCACCCCATCACGCTGCTCAAGCGGCTGCGCTTCCGGGTCACGGTCAACACCGACAACCGGCTGATGAGCGGCACGTCGATGAGCCGCGAGATGCGCCTGCTCGTCGAGGAATCCGGCTGGACGCTCGAGGACCTGCGCTGGGTGACGATCAACGCGATGAAGTCCGCGTTCATCCCGTTCGACGAGCGGCTCGCCATCATCGAGGGCGTCGTCAAGCCGGGGTATGCCGCGCTCGGCGCCGACTGACGCCGCTCAGCGGACCGTCCCGAGCGGGTCCGGGGGCAGGATCGCGCCGCGCCGCTGCTCCTCCCGCCACAGCCGGTCCAGGTCTCGGCGCCGCCGGTCGGCGATGACAGCCGCGAGGACGTACTCGGGGTGGAACCCGGGCGGTGGCGGCGGGGAGACGTAGGGCAGGGTCGCGTGGAGCAGCGACGTCGCCAGCTGGTGGCGCGACTGCGGGGTGAGCGTCGCCGCCCGGCCGAGGAACTGGCGGATCGCGATGGCCAGCCCGGAGGGCAGGTTCGCCAGGTCGGCCGACACGGCCCAGTGGGCGAGCGGCGGCGGCATGATGGGCGGCGGCAGGAGCCGCATCCGGGCTCGCTGGTTGACGACGTAGGTGCCCGCGGCCATGTCGCCCAGCCGCTTGGCCCGCGGGTGGATGAGGGCGGCCACGAGGGCGGGGGCGCCGGTGAGGAGATAGATCTCGACCCAGCCGACGAGCGCCCGGGTGAGGGCGTGCCGTGCCGTGATGGGTCCGCCGTCGTCGCGGACCACCCGCAGCCCCAGGGCGAGCTTGCCGAGGGTGCGGCCTCGGGTCAGGGTCTCGACGGCCGTGGGGAAACCCACGAAGATCGCGACGACGGTGAGGATGATGAGGGTCCTGCCGACGGCCTCGGAGGTGTGGCCCGCGAGGACCGGCAGGGTGAACACCGCCACGAAGAGCAGGGCCAGGACGACGAGCACGTCGATCAGCCCGGACCCGGCGCGGGCGAGGACCGAGGCGACCGGCAGCTCGACGGCCACCCCTTCGCCGGTGACGATGTCGTCGGACGCATAGCTGCGGTAGCCGCCCGGACTGCCCACGTCGCTCACACGGGGCAGCATAGGGTGACCTCGTGGATCTCGATGCCTATGTGGCGGCACACCACACCCAGTGGAGCCGCCTCGAGCAGCTCGCGGGCAGGCACCGGCTCACCGGTGCCGAGGCGGACGAGCTCCTCGACCTGTACCAGCGGGCCTCGACCCATCTCTCCGTCGTCCGCTCGGCGAGCCCGGACCCCTCCGTCGTCACGTACCTGTCCACGCTGCTCTCACGCGCCCGGCTGTCGGCGGGCGGACGGCATACCTCGACGTGGTCCGACCTGTCGCGCTTCTTCACCCGGACCTTCCCCGGCGCGTTGTACCGGCTGCGCTGGTGGTGGGTGACGACGGCGCTGGTCAACGTCGCCGTCGTCGTGCTCGTCGCCGCCTGGACACTCGCCCACCCGGAGGTCTACACCTCGGTCCTCACCCCCGAGGAGATCAACGCCTACGTCGGGACCGACTTCCAGCACTACTACTCCGAGTTCGCCCACCACGAGTTCGCGACGATGGTCTGGGTCAACAACGCCTGGGTCTCGGCGCAGGCGATCGGGATGGGGGTGCTCGGGCTGCCGGTGCTCTACGTCCTCTACCAGAACGTCGCCAACCTCGGAGTCGCGGCGGCGCTGATGATCTCGCACGGCCGGACCGGGCTCTTCTTCGGGCTCATCCTGCCGCACGGGCTGCTCGAGCTGACCGCGGTCTTCATCGCCGGAGCGGTGGGGCTGCGGCTGTTCTGGTCGTGGGTCGATCCCGGACCGCGGACCCGACTGGAGTCCTTCGCCGCCGAGGGGCGGACGGCCATCGGGATCGCCCTCGGGCTCGTCGCCGTCCTCCTCGTCAGCGGGGTGATCGAGGGCTTCGTCACCCCGTCGGACCTGCCGACGGCGCTACGCATCGGGATCGGGGTCGTGGTCGAGTCGGCGTTCCTCGCCTACGTCTTCGTCCTCGGGCGGCGGGCGTTCGAGGAGGGCGTGACCGGAGACGTCGACGTCCGCTCGATCGGGGACGCCGCCCCGGTGAGCGGGTAGGACCGGGCAGGAGGGCTAGAGCAGGCCCTGCCGCTTGAGTGCGAGGTAGTGGTCGGCGAGCCGGACCGGAAGCTCGTCGGCGTCGGCGTCGAGCACGTGGACGCCGAGCCGGCTCAGCGCCTCGGCGGTGCGCTCCCGCAGCCGGGTGGTCCGCTCGGCCGCCGCCGCGGAGTACACCTGCGCCGTCGTCGACCGGGCGGAGCGCATCGCCGAGACGGCCGGGTCGGCCACCGACGCGACGACGACGCGGTGGTGGGCGGTGAGGGCGGGCAGGACGGGCAGCAGGCCCTCCTCGACGGCCGAGGACTCCAGCGGGGTGAGCAGGACGACGAGCGCCCGGTGGGTCCCGAGCCGGGCCACCTCGGAGGCGAGGACGTTCCAGTCGGCCTCGACGAGGTGGGCATCGACCGGGGCGAGGGTGCTGACGGCGGAGTGGAGCACCTCGGCGCGGGAGTGGCCGCCGACCCGCGCGTGGACGACGCGGTCGCCGGCGATGATCTGCACCCGGTCCCGGGCGTGGCCGGCGAGCGCGGTGAGGAGGAGGGCGGCGTCCATGGCCGCGTCCAGACGCGGCCATTCGCCGACCCGGCCGGCGCTTGTCCGGGAGGTGTCCAGGACGATGATGATCCGCCGGTACTGCTCGGGCTGCCAGGTGCGGACGACGAGGTTGCGGCGTCGCGCCGTGGCCCGCCAGTCGATGCTGCGGACGTCGTCGCCCTCGACGTAGTCGCGCAGGCTGTCGAACTCGGTGCCCTGTCCCCGGGTCCGGACGGCCGCCCGGCCGTCGAGCTGGCGGAGCACGGCGAGCCGGCTCGGGAGGTGCTTGCGGGCCGGGAACGGGTGCAGCGCCCGCAGCGAGCCGGGCACGGTGAACGACCGCTGTCGGGCCGCCAGACCGAGCGGCCCGGTGAGCCGGATCGTCACCCGGTCGGCCTGCCGGTCGCCGCGCCGGGTCGGGATGAGCGTCGTCGTGAGTCGGACCCGTTCGCCGCCGGGGACCCGCAGGGTATGCCGGTCGCGGACCGCCCCGGCCGAGGGCGGCCACGCGTCCCGCAGGGTTCCCGTGAGGGTGTGCGAGGTGGGGTTGGCCACGACGAGGGTCGACCGGGTGGGCTCGCCGAGCCGGACCTGGGTCGGCTCGGAGCGCGCAAGGGCGAGCCGACGAGGCGACGGAGCGAGGAGCACGTCGAGGGCGACGAGGACCGCCATGACGAGCCACCAGATCCGTACCGTGTCGCCGGTCGGCCACACGAAGACCGGCACCAGCCCCAGCAGGGCCAGCGCCACCGCGCGCAGGGTGAGCGCCATCAGCGGGGAACCGGCACCGACCCGAGGGCGCTGTCGAGGACGGAGGTGACGCTGACGCCCTCCAGCTCGGCCTCCGGACGGAGCGAGAGCCGGTGGGAGAGGGTGGCGTGGGCGAGGGCCTTGACGTCGTCGGGCGTGACGTAGCCCCGGCCGCCGAGCCACGCCCACGCCCGGCTCGTCGCCATGAGCGCCGTCGAGCCCCGGGGGCTGACCCCGAGCGAGAGCGAGGGGGAGCTCCGGGTCGCCCGGGCGATGTCGACGATGTAGGCAGCCACCTCGTCGGAGACCTCGACCTGGGCGACCGCCTCGGCGCCGGCGGCGAGATCGGCCGCCGAGGCGACCGGCCGGATGCCGGACGTCGCCAGGTTGCGCGGGTCGAAGCCCGAGGCGTGGCGGCGCAGGATGTTGACCTCGTCCTCACGGGGCGGCACGGGGAGGGTGACCTTGAGGAGGAACCGGTCGAGCTGAGCCTCGGGCAGCGGGTAGGTGCCCTCGTACTCGACCGGGTTCTGGGTCGCCGCGACGAGGAACGGTGCCGGCAGCGCGTGTGGCAGACCGTCGATGCTCACCTGGCGCTCCTCCATCGCCTCGAGCAGCGCGGACTGGGTCTTCGGCGGCGTCCGGTTGATCTCGTCGGCCAGCAGGAGGTTGGTGAAGACCGGGCCTCGACGGAAGGTGAAGTCGCTCGTCCGCGCGTCGAAGACGAGGGATCCGGTGAGGTCGCCCGGCATGAGGTCGGGCGTGAACTGGACCCGCTTGGTGTCGACCGACAGTGCCTCGGCGAGGCTGCGGACCAGGAGGGTCTTGGCCACCCCTGGGACGCCCTCGAGGAGGATGTGGCCGCGGGCGAGGAGGGCGACGAGCAGTCCTGCGACGGCTGCGTCCTGCCCGACGACGGCCTTGGCCACCTCGCTGCGGACGGCGAGCAGCGCCTGGCGGGCGTCCGCCGGCGGGGACGCCGGCGGCGGGGAGGAGGCCGCCGGGGATGGCGTGGGCGCGGCGTCGCCCTGCTCGATGTCCGGCGGGAGGTCCGGGGCGGATGCGGGGTGGTCGGTCATGGGTGGCGTGCCCTTTCCTCCAGGTCGGCGAGCAGCTGTCCGAGTCGCAGCAGCCCGGGGTCGTCGGTCGGTGGCGGCCCGAAGAGGGCCTGGCCGATATCGGGAGCGGGAAGGCCGGTGGCGGCGGCGACGAGCGGGACGACCACCTCGGCCGGCGTGGTGGGGGCGATGGCAAGCCGGCCGCGGAGCCGGCGGACGGTCGCGTCCCGCAGGATGGCGGCGGCGCGCTCGCGGTCCTTGGCCCGGCGGTACAGCCGCCCCCGGCTCTCGGTGGTCTCGATGGCGCGGACGACGACCGGGAGCGGCTCGGCGACGAGCCGCCCGAGCCGTCGGCCGCGGACGAGGGCGAGCATGACGACGGCAGTCATCAGCAGGCTCACCGCCGGGCGCAGCCAGCGCGGCCAGGGGTTGGTGGACATCGTCCCGCCCGATGCCGTGACGGCGAGGTCACCCGGGTCCGGTTGGTACCAGAGCAGCCGGGGGGAGCCGCCGAGCGCGCGGACGGCGATCCCGGCATGGCTGTCCTCGGTGACCAGGCCGTTGGCCAGGGCGATGCCGAACCCGATGGCGACGGTCTCGGGGTGGCCCGCGATCCGCTGGGCCGTCACCATGGCCGCCCCGTGCGGTGCGCCGGGTCCCGGGTCGGCGCGGGGGTCACCGGCCGGGTCGGGCAGCGGGAAGCACAAGGTGACGTGGCGGTCCGCGGGAGCCTGCGGGGTCGCGAAGCGCACCTCGGTGGCGATGACGGTGTCGGAGCTGCGTGCAACGGGGCTGTCGCAGCGGCCTCGGACCTCGGGTGCCGACGCGGGGGAGACCGTCACGGGGATGTCGAAGGCGTCGACCTCCGCCTGGGACGGGTTGAGCAGGACGACACGGTCGGCGCGCCGCGTCACGGTTGCCGCCAGCTCGGCCGCCCCCGCACCGATGTACCTCGGGTCGCCGACGAGGACGGTCGTGCCCGCCCGGACGCCGGCCGCCTCGAGCTTCCGCACGCCCCGCACGACGTCGACCTCGACCCCGTGGTGGCGCAGCACCTCCACGAGCGCCTCGGTGCCGTAGCGACCGGTGCTCTCGGGGTCGAGGTAGCCGGTCGGGCGCCCGCTGGCCAGGATGAGGGCGACGAGCACGGCGAGGAGGACGATGACGGCGAGGCCGACGAGAGCCCCTCGCCGGGTGGGTCGGCGGCGCGGCGCGGCGCCCGGTATGCCGGTGGGCGTCGTCGCGGGCGCGGGGCCCGCCGCGCCGGTCGCGATGCTCATGGCGGTCCCCCCGTCGACACGTCGGTGAGGCCGGGGAGGATCGGCCGGGCCCGGCGGATCCGGTCCTCGGCGGCGAGGACGTCGCGGGCCGCCGGCTCGGTCGCGGCGAGGTGGCCGTAGCGGACGGCGTCGAAGGTCGCCGCGGAGCGACGCAGCTCGTCGGCCGCGTCGGGGAAGGCGGGCCCCAGGTCCCGGGCCACCTCGTCGGCCGTCCGGCCGGGCAGGTCGTCGAGGATCGTCCGGTCGACGACGCCACGGGCGATGGCCCGGTACGCCTCGAGGACGACCGTGTCCCAGTCGTCCCGGTCCACCGCGACGGCGGCCCGGCGCCGGTACTCCTCGGCCGACACGCGTGGCTCGTCGAGGACCGCCCCACCCGGCTCGGTCCTCGTTCGCGCCTCGCGGCGCACGACCCGGACGACGACGAGCGCGACGACGAGCAGGAGGACGCCGATGGCGAGGTAGGTGCCCCACGCAGGCAGGCCGCCGCCGGTGCCGTTGCCGCCGCTGAGCAGGTTGCGGAGCCAGTCCATGAACCGCTCCCACGGGGTCGCTCCCGTGTGGTACTTCTGCTTGCTCAGCTCCGTGGCGAGCCAGTCACGCGCCTGCGGGGACGACGGGTCGAGCGGCGGGCCGTCGGCGGCCAGCGTCGGCCATCCTCCGTGGACGAGCCGCGCCGGGGCGAGCGCCGCGAGGGCGCCGACGGCATACCCCATCCGTGGTGGTGCCCACGGGCTGCCCGGAGTCATCGACGTCAGAGCTGCCCGGCCGCCGGCCAGGGCGCGGCGGCGCCGGACTGCGCCGCCGCGATGAGGTGGACGTCCAGGCCCTCCCGGCGGATCCGCTGGTCGACGTACAGGACGGCGTCGACGCCGGCGGTGAACGGCGTGGTGATGGCCCCGGTGATGAGACCGGTGAGGCCGGCGATGATGGCGCTGAAGACGAACAGATGGCCCGCGTTGTCGGTGCCGATCGCGCCCGCGAACGCGACGAGGCTGATCGGGAAGGCGAGGATCTGCCCGGCGATGGAGACGAGGATGGCCGTGAGGAACCGCATCCCCAGCACCCGCCAGTACTGCCCGCCCGAGGTGAGCCGCCACGAGCGGCTGATGCCCGCGATGACGCCGACGCGCTCGAGGACGATGGCGGCGGTCGGGAAGGCGAACCGGGTCCAGAGGAACAGCGACGCGGCGATGGCAACGACCACACCGAGCACGAGGAGCAGGATCGGGCCGCCCATCGACCCGTTGCCGTTGGCCGCCGTGACGAGCAGCACGATGGGGATCGCCATGATGGCGCCCACGACCGCGAGCTCGACGAACCCGGTGAGCAGCGACGCCCCGATGACCGAGAGCAGCCGCCCCTTGGTCCCGTCCCAGGTCTCGCCGGCCTTGACCCGGCGGCCGAGGACGCCCTGGCCGACGACGTAGGCCACGAACCCGGTGAGGATGACCGACCCGAAGGCGATGACGAGGGAGGGGATGTAGGAGCTGAGGGTGCCGAGGAAGAACGTGCTGTCCGCGCTCGAGGCGTAGGGGTCGGCATACGGGTCGGAGCCCGGGTCGGCGAGGCTGCCGACCCACGCTCCCAGGGCCGTGGACGGCACGGTGAGGATGAGGGTCGTGATGAACGCCAGGCCGATCGTCGCGCCGACGTTGCCGCGGATCGTCTTCATGACCGCGCTGTAGACGTCGCCCAGTCCGAGCGGACGCAGCGGGATGATCCCGGGGCGCAGCTCGACCGCGGGGACGTACCCCGGCTGCCAGCCGCCCGGCCCGGGGGCTGGGTATGCCGGCCCGCCCGGTGGTGGGTAGCCCGCCCCGGGCGGCGCCGCGGGGTAGCCGCCGGGCGGGGGGTAGCCGGGGGGGTAGCTACCGGGTGGGGGGTAGCCGCCGGGCGCGGCGGGTGGCGGGCCCGGCGGAGCGGCACCCGGCTGCGTGGGCTCGGGTCGTGCGGAGCCCGGTGCCGTCCATTCGTGCTCGCTCATGACTGTGCGGGGTCCCTCCTGCTCACGCGTTGCACACTAACGGACGCTCACCCCGCCCGTCCTGAGCATGGCCTCGACCTCGTCCGGACGGGCTCTGACGGCGCCGAGGGCGGAGAGCCGCTCGACGATGGCCGGTTCGGCACGCATGAGCGACAGGCCGCGGCGCACGAGGACCGTCGGGGGCTTGCGGCGCTCGGCGAGGTCGCGGGCCAGCCGGCGCACGAACGTCACCGAGGGGCGGTGGTGGATGCACCAGGCGGCATGGAGGACTCCGGCGTCCCGCAGCGCCGGGATGATGTCGGCGGCGAAGATCCCCTCGGCGATGACGAGGTCGTCCGGCCCGGCGCTCACCTCATGGCTGCCGACCGGGCGGCTCGTCATGATGTCGTAGACGGGGGCCGTCATCCGGCCGGTATCGACGAGCTCGACGAGCGCAGACACGGCCGCGGAGGCGTTCCAGCTGCCCGGATGGTCCCAGTCGACGATCCCGAGATGCTCCTCGCGCGGCAGGGCCGGGTCGTCCAGGTCGCGGTAGAAGTCGTCGAGGCGGACGACCGGCCACCCGTGTTCGGTGTGCAGCCGAGCAGCCAGGCGGGTCTTGCCCGACCCACTTGGTCCGGCGAGCACGACGATGCGCCGCCGTTGCGCGCCCTGGTGGGGTGCCTCGTCGGCTTCGGGCTGGTCGGTCATCGCCTCAGCGGCCCTTGGGGTGCCAGACCGTCTTGGTCTCGACGAACGCCGAGAGGCGCTCCAGTCCTGGAACCGGCAGCCAGTCCGGCTCGACGGCCGCCGGGCCGGTACCCGCGGGACGGACCACCCGCTTGACCGTGTCGGCGGCGGCCTCCTCGAGGGCGGCCCAGTCGACCCCGTCGGCGTCGGCCGCTCCGGCGAGATCGACCGCGTTGACGTCACGGTGCGAGGCGAGCCAGGGGGCCATCTCGGCGGTCCGGCCGGTGAGGATGTTGGCGACCCCGCCGGGGACGTCGGAGGTGGCGAGGCACTCGGCGAGGGTGACCGCCGGCAGTGGCCGGTCCTGCGAGGCGAGCACGACGACGGTGTTGCCGGTGACGATGACCGGCGCGATGACCGAGACGAGTCCGAGGAGGGAGCAGGCCTGCGGCGCGAGGACCGCCACGACGCCGGTGGGCTCGGGAGCGGAGATGTCGAGGTACGGCCCGGCGACCGGGTTGAGCCCGCCGAGGACCTGGGGGTACTTGTCCGACCACCCGGCGTACCAGACCCACCGGTCGATGGCGGCGGAGACGAGGGTCTCGGCGCGGGCGGCCGTCGCGCCCTCGGCGTCGCGCACGTCCGCGACGAGCTGGGGGCGGCGGGACTCCATGACCTCGGCGACCCGGTAGAGGACCTGCCCGCGGTTGTATGCCGTGGCCCCCGACCAGCCCGGCTGGGCCTTGCGGGCCGCTACGACGGCGTCTCGGGCGTCCTTGCGAGAACCCATCGCGGCGTTGGCGAGGAACCGCGGCGTCGAGCGGCGGCCGGCCGGCGCGGCATACACCTCGTAGGACCGGCCGCTCTCGCTGCGCGGGAAGGCACCCCCGACGTAGAGCTTGTACGTCTTGCGTACCTCGATCCGGGAGCCGTGGGCCCCGGTGGTCGTCGAGCTCACTGCTCGCCTCCCGTCCGCAGGTAGGCCTCGAGTCCGTGTCGGCCACCCTCCCTGCCGTAGCCGGACTCCTGGTAGCCCCCGAACGGGCTCGTCGGGTCGAACCGGTTGAAGGTGTTGGCCCAGACGACCCCGGCCCGGAGCTGGTCGGCCATCCACAGGATGCGCGAGCCCTTCTCGGTCCAGATGCCGGCCGACAGACCGTACGGGGTGTTGTTCGCCTTGGCGACGGCCTCCTGGGGGGTGCGGAAGGTCAGCACCGACAGCACCGGCCCGAAGATCTCCTCCTGGGCGATCGTGTGGGCCTGGCTCACGCCGGTGAAGACCGTCGGCCGGAACCAGAAGCCGTTGCGGGGAAGCTCGCAGCCGCTGTCCCAGCGGATGGCCCCCTCCTTCTCGCCGACCGCCGCGAGCGCGGTGACCCGGTCGAGCTGGCGGCGGGAGTTGATCGCGCCGACGTCGGTGTTCTTGTCCATCGGGTCGCCGACCCGCAGGGTGGCCAGGCGTCGCTTGAGGCGACGCTCGACCTCGTCGGCGATGTTCTCCTGGACGAGCAGCCGGGATCCGGCGCAGCACACATGGCCCTGGTTGAAGAAGATCCCGTTGACGATGCCCTCGACGGCCTGGTCGACCGCGGCGTCGTCGAAGACGATGTTCGCGGCCTTGCCGCCGAGCTCGAGGGTGGCCCGCTTGCGGGTGCCGGCGATCGAGCGGGCGATCATCTTGCCGACGGCGGTGCTGCCGGTGAAGGCGAGCTTGTCGATGCCGGGGTGGTCGACGATGGCCTGCCCGGTCGGGCCCGCGCCGGTGACGATGTTGACGACGCCCGGCGGGAGCTCGGCCTGGCGGCAGACGTCCGCGAAGAGCAGGGCGGTCAGCGGTGTCGTCTCGGCCGGCTTGAGGACAACCGTGTTGCCGGCCGCGAGGGCCGGGGCGACCTTCCACGCGAGCATGAGCATGGGGAAGTTCCACGGGATGACCTGGCCGACGACACCGAGGGGCTGCGGAGGGCGGCCGCCGCGGGACGGAGGCACGGCGAACTCCAGCTTGTCCGCCCAGCCCGCGTGGTAGAAGAAGTGCGCCGCGGCGAGGGGGATGTCGACGTCGCGGCTCTCCTTGATGGGCTTGCCGTTGTCGAGGGTCTCCAGGACGGCGAACTCCCGGGCGCGCTCCTGGAGGATCCGGGCGATCCGGAAGAGGTACTTGCCGCGGTCGGTGCCGGACATCCGCGACCAGACCCGGGTGTAGGCCGTCCGTGCGGCCCGGACGGCGGCGTCGACATCGTCGGAGGTCGCCTCGGCGACCTCGGCGAGGGTCTCCTCGGTGGCCGGGTTCACCGTCTTGAACGGCGCCCCCTGCCCCTCGACGAACTCCCCGCCGATGAACAGCCCGTACGAGCTGGCGATGTCGACGACCGCCCGGGACTCCGGGGCAGGTGCGTACTCGAACGTCGGCATGGTGTGTCTCGCTCCCGTCGCCTCAGTCGATCGTCACGTAGTCGGGGCCCGAGTAGGCCCCGGTCGCCAGCTTCTGGCGCTGCATGAGCAGGTCGCCGAGCAGGCCGGACGCCCCGAACCGGAAGAACGCCGGGGTGAGCCAGTCCGCGCCGGCGGTCTCGTTGACGAGGACGAGGTACTTCGTGGCGTCCTTCGTCGTCCGGATGCCGCCGGCGGGCTTGACGCCGATCTGCTCGCCGGTCAGCTCCCGCCAGTCGCGGACGGCCTCGAGCATGACGAGGGTGACCGGGAGGGTCGCTGCCGGCGCGATCTTGCCCGTGCTCGTCTTGATGAAGTCCCCGCCCGCGAGCATCGACAGCCACGAGGCGCGGCGGACGTTGTCGTACGTGGCGAGCTCGCCGGTCTCCATGATGACCTTGAGGTGGGCCCTCGTGCCGTCGTCGCGGCGGCAGGCCCGGCGGACGGCGGCGATCTCGTCGAAGACCTGGAGGTAGCGACCGGAGAGGAACGCGCCGCGGTCGATGACCATGTCGATCTCGTCGGCCCCGGCCCTGACCGAGTCGCGGACGTCGGCGAGCTTGACGGCGAGGCCGGCCCGCCCGCTGGGGAAGGCCGTCGCGACGGCGGCGACGTGGATCCCGGAGTCGCCCAGGGCCGCGCGGGCGGTGGTGACGAGGTCGCCGTAGACGCAGACCGCCGCCGGGTGCGGGGTCGTCGGGTCGGTGGGGTCGGGCACGAGCGCCTTGGCGCACAGGCTGCGGATCCTGCCCGGGGTGTCGGCCCCCTCGAGGGTCGTCAGGTCGATCATCGAGATCGCCGTGTCGATGGCCCAGGCCTTGCTCGTCGCCTTGATCGAGCGAGTGCCCAGCGCCGCGACCCGGGCCTCGGCGCCGACCTGGTCGACCCCGGGCAGGCCGTGCAGCCACGTCGTCAGCGCGGCGTTGGTGAGGCGCGAGACGCCCAGCAGGTCCCGGGCCCGAGCGGTGGCGTCGGCGCTGTCGTCGGTCCGAGGATCGACCCTGGCGTTCGTCGCGGTGCTCACCGGTGGAGTCTATCCGCGTGCCGAGCCCGCCCCGTCCGGCCGTGCGCCGGGTCAGGGTGCGGTGACCGCCCGGAAGGCGTCGGTGACCGCCGCCAGCCGGTGTGCCGCGCGCTCCCGTGCGGCCCGCACCCCGGAGGCCTCGCCGCCGGGCACCGGCTCGATGACCTCGAGGTAGATCTTGAGCTTCGGCTCGGTCCCGCTCGGCCGCACGATGACCCGGGAGTCGTCGGCGAGGTAGTAGCGCAGTCCGTCGGTGGGCGGCAGCCCGACGTCACCGCGGAGCAGGTCGTCGACCCGGGCCACCTCCACGCCGGCCGCCGAGGCGAGGGGTTCGGCCCGCAGCCGGTCCATGATCCGGGCGATGACCGACAGCTCCTCGACCCGCACCGAGAACGCGCCGGTCTGGTGCACCCCGTGGGCCGCGGCGAGCCCGTCGAGCACCTGCTGCACCGTTCGGCCCGAGGTCTTCAGGACTCCGGCGATCTCGGCCGCCAGCAGTGCCGCCGAGATGCCGTCCTTGTCAAGGACGTGCTCGGGGGCGACGCAGTAGCCGATCGCCTCCTCGTAGCCGTAGCGGATCCCGGGCGCCCGGGCGATCCACTTGAAGCCGGTGAGGGTGTCCTCGTGCCGGACGCCGGCCGCACGGCATACCGCGGCGAGCATCCGGGAGGAGACGATGGAGTTGGCGAAGCAGTCCTGCGGGCCGACGAGGCCACGCTGCAGCAGGTGCCAGCCGAAGAGCGTGCCGAGCTCGTCGCCGTGGAGCATCCGCCAGCCGCCCGGGCCGTGGACGCCGACGGCGCACCGGTCGGCGTCGGGGTCGTTGGCAACGACGAGATCGGGACCGGTCTGCTCGGCGAGCTCGATCGCGGCGTCCATCGCGCCCGGCTCCTCGGGGTTGGGAAAGCTCACCGTCGGGAAGGTCGGGTCCGGCTCGGCCTGGCTGGGTACCGGGATGGGGCGCGGGAACCCGGCCCGCTCGAACGCCCGCGCCACAGTGTCGGACCCGACGCCGTGCAGGGCGGTGTGGACGACGGTCACCTCGCGGGGGGAGTCCGACGCGACGACGGTCGCGATCGAGTCGAGGTAGGCGTCATGGATGGCGTCCCCAAGAGTCTCCCAGCCGTCGTCGGCCAATGGGACCGACACGACCGAGCTGACGTTCGCGATCTCGGCCGCGATGTCGGCGTCCATCGGGGTGACGATCTGCCGGCCGTCGCCGAGGTAGACCTTGTAGCCGTTGTCCTGTGGGGGGTTGTGGCTCGCCGTCACCATGACACCGGCGTCGGCGCCGAGGAAGCGGACGGCATACGCGAGGACCGGCGTCGGCAGCGGGTGGGGGAGGACCGCGGCCCGTCCACCGGCGCCGACGACGACCGCCGCGGTGTCGTGGGCGAACACGTCGGAGTTGAAACGTGCGTCGTAGCCGACGACGACGAAGGGTTCCGGGTCGGACTTCTTCAGGTATGCCGTGAGCCCGGCGGCCGCGCGGATGACGACGGCGCGGTTCATCCGGTTCGGGCCCGCGCCGAGCGCTCCGCGCAGCCCGGCCGTGCCGAACTGGAGCATCCCGGCGAACCGGTCCGCGAGGTCCTCGGTCGCGGCGGCGTCACCGGCCTCGACGGCGGCGATGACGTCCTCGAGCTGTCGGCGGGTCACCGGGTCGGGGTCGTCCTCGGCCCAGCCGCGGGCGGCGGTGAGCAGTGGGTCGCGGCCGGTGGTGTCGATGCGGGTCGTGGTCACGGTGGATCCCCTCAGATGGCGGTGACGACGTCGGCGAGGAGGCGGCCGCATCGTTGCGCGGCGGCCTTCCCGGCGGCGATGACCTCCTCATGGTTGAGCGGGGTCGGCGAGATCCCCGCCGCGGGGTTGGTGACGAGCGAGATGCCCAGCACGTCGAGGCCCACGTGCCGTGCCGCGATCGCCTCGAGGCTCGTCGACATGCCGACGAGGTCACCGCCCAGGGTCTTGGCCATCTGGACCTCCGCCGGGGTCTCGTACTGGGGCCCCCGGAACTGGACGTAGACCCCCTCGTCGAGGGTGGGGTCGACCGAGCGGGCCAGCTCGCGGAGGCGGGGGGTGTAGAGGTCGGTGAGGTCGACGAAGGTCGCGCCCTCCAGTGGGGAGGCGCCGGTGAGGTTGATGTGGTCGCGGATGAGGACCGGCGTGCCGGGCGTCCACTCCGGTCGCAGCCCGCCGCATCCGTTGGTGAGGACGACGGTGCGGCATCCGGCGGCGGCGGCGGTGCGGACCCCGTGGACGACGGCCCGGACGCCGCGGCCCTCGTAGAAGTGGGTCCGGGTGCCGTAGACGAGGGCGCGCCGCCCGGTGTCCCCGATGGCGACCGAGCGGATGACCCCGCTGTGACCCTCGACGGCCGCCTTGGCGAAGCCGGGCACGTCGGTGTTGTCGATCGTCGCGAGCGTCTCGCCGATGAGGTCCCCAGCCTCCCCCCAGCCCGAGCCGAGGACGAGGGCGATGTCGTGGCGCTCGACGCCGGTGCGCTCGCGAACCACCCTGGCGGCCGCCTCGGCGACGGCGAACGGGGCGGTATCGGGGTCGGTCAGGTCGGGGACGGCGGGATCGGCGCTCACCCCGGCAGCGTATCGGCAGGCTCGCCTCCGGCGGGCCGGCCGATACGGCCTACCGCACGGCCGGGGCCCGGCGCGTTCTCGGCTACTCGGCGACCGCGAGCGCGGCATCCCCGCGGGACGCGAGCCGGACCCGGTCGCCGGGGCGATAGTCCGTCACGTCGGTGTTGCCCACCTGGACATGGACGAGCTCTCCCGCGGCGTTGCGGGCGATGACCCGGCCCTGGGCGCCGAGGAAGCTCGAGCTGACGACTCTCGCGTCGCCGTCGGCGGCCTTCTCGATGAGCACCCCTTCGGGCCGGACGAGCACGACGGCCCGCCCGGAGGTCGGGGATCCGGCCAGCAGGGGGATGGTGCTGCCGAGCACGTGGGCGCCGGCAGCGTCGACCGTGCACGCCAGCCGGTTGGTGAGCCCGACGAAGTCGGCGACGAACGCCGACACCGGGCTCGAGTACAGCTCGGCGGGCTGGGCGAGCTGCTCGAGCCGCCCAGTGCTCATCACCCCGACCCGGTCGGCGATGGCCAGGGCCTCCTCCTGGTCGTGGGTGACGAACAACGTCGTCGTGCCGACCTCGAGCTGGATGCGGCGGATCTCGTCGCGCAGCTGGGAGCGGACCTTGGCGTCGAGGGCGGACAGAGGCTCGTCGAGGAGGAGGACCTGCGGCTCGATGGCCAGCGCCCGGGCCAGGGCGACCCGCTGCTGCTGCCCACCGGACATCTGGTGGGCGAACTTGTCGGCCTGAGCGGACAGCCCCACGAGCTCGAGCATCTCGCCGGCCCGCTTGCGGCGGGTGGCCGTGTCCTGCTTGCGCAGCTCGAGCCCGAACTCGACGTTCTGCCGGGCCGTCATGTGCGGGAAGAGGCTGTAGGCCTGGAACACCATCCCCATGTCCCGCTTGTTCGTCGGCATCCCGGTGACGTCCGCGCCGCCGACCACGATCGTCCCGCTGTCGGGGTCCTCCAGGCCGGCGACGCAGCGGAGCGCCGTCGTCTTCCCGCACCCGGACGGGCCCAGCAGTGCCACGAGCTCGCCGGGTTCGATGTGCAGGGTCAGCCCGTCGAGGGCCGGCACACCCCCGTAGGCCCGGCGCAGGTCGTTGAGCTCGACGGAGGTGGTCATGCGATCTCCTTGTTGGTCCGGAGCACCCGGCGCCACCAGGGCGTCGCACGGCGGGTCCCGCCGATGAACGACATGGCGAACAGGACGACGAAGGCGAAGACGAGGGAGGCCAGGCCGACGGCGACCGAGATCTGCGCGTCGGACTTGGCCAGCAGGTACATCGCCACCTGGAGGTTCTTCTTGGCGAAGAGGCTGGCGATGGTGAACTCGCCGAGCACGAGCGCGACGGAGAGGAAGGACGCCGACAGCACCGCCGTGCGCAGGTTGGGCAGGACGATCCGCCACATGACCTTCGCCCAGCTCGCCCCGAGCGAGCGGGCCGCCTCGGAGAGGGTCTTGACGTCGATGGCCCGCAGGCCGGTGTCGAGGGAGCGGTAGGCGTACGGGAGGACGAGGATGACGTAGGCGAGGGAGAGCCAGAGGCTGGACTCGCCCAGCGTCCCCAGACCCAGTTCGCGAGCCAGGTAGGGGATCCACGAGTAGATCGGGGTCAGGCCCACGACGAGGACGATCGCCGGCACGGTGAGCGGCAGCAGGCAGATGAACTCGACGGTGCGGGACAGGCCCGGCAGCCGCAACCGGACCCACGTCATGGTCGGCACGAGCAGGGCCAGCATGACGAGTGGGGTGAGGACGGCCAGCCCGATCGAGGCGAGGAACCCGTTCTTGAGGTCGGGGTACTGCTCGGAGATCTTGCTGAAGTCGGCCAGCGTCACCCAGGTCTGCAGCGTCCAGGCGTGGGTGTTGACGTCCTTCGTCGTGTAGTCGAGCATCCCGAGCAGCGGCAGGGCGAAGAAGACCATCGTCAGGGTGATGACGACCCAGCGCAGCAGCCGCTGACGGCTGCGGACCCGGGCGCGCGGTCGGGTGCTCATCGGGCCAGCCACCTGCTCGCGCGCCGGTCGAGCCAGGAGTAGAGCGCCATGACGATGGCGACGACGACGACCATGGTCATGGCCATCGCCTTGCCGACGTTCTGCTGGCCGAGGAGGACCTCCGAGGTGAACGTGTCACCGATCTGGAGGGGGACCAGGGGGGATGCCTGGCTGACGAGCGCCTTCGCCGTGGCATAGGCGCTGAAGGCATTGGTGAACAGCAGCAGCATCGACCCGATGAACGGTGGCAGCAGGATGGGCCCGGCCACCCGGCGCCAGTAGGTCCACGTGGTGCCACCGAGGGTCTCGGTGGCCTCCCGCCACTGTGGGCGCAGCCCCTCGACGGCGGGAAGGAAGACGATGAGCATGAGCGGGATCTGGAAGTACAGGTACACGAGCATGAGGCCCTTGTTCCACTGGTACAGCCACAGCCCCGTGCTGGCGTCGACCCCGACCTTGGCGAGCAGGGTCGTGAGGATCCCGGTCGCACCGAAGCTGGCGAGGAAGGCGAAGGCCAGCGCCACGCCGCCGAACTGGGCGAGGACTCCGGACAGCGAGGTGACGAACCGCTTGAGCACGCCGCCCGGCTTGGCGGTGCTCACGGCATACGCGAGGACCGCTCCGACGGACGCCCCCAGGACCGCCGTCACGCCCGAGAGGACGATCGAGTGGCTCAGCGAGGAGAGGAAGGCCGAGTTGCTGCTGCTCAGCGCCCGGATGTTGTCGAGGGTGAACCCGCCGTCGCCGACGAACGCTCCGATGACGACGACGAGCGTCGGGATGAGCAGGAAGACGGTCGTGTAGGCGAAGAACGGGATGACGCCCAGAAGGGCGCCCGACGGCCGGAAGCCGCCGAGCGCCCTCGGGCGGGATGCGTCAGCCAACGGCCTTGGCCCAGTTGGCCTTGAGGTAGGCCGTCGCGGCGTCGTTGTCGGCCGACGTCGGCACGACGGGCGTGCCGGTCACGGCAGGCAGCGCGGCAGCGGCGGTGGCGTCGAGCGTGCCGGCCGCCTTCATCGCGTCATAGCGCACCGGGAACGCGGCGCCCTTGAGCCAGATGTTCTGCCCCTCGTCGGAGAAGAGGAACTCCTCCCAGAGCCGGGCGGCTGCGGGGTGCGGAGCCTCCTTGTTGATCGCCTGGACGTAGTAGGCGGCGAGGACCGCGTTGTCCGGGATCCACACCTTCCACGACGTGAGCTTCTGCGCGATCGGTGCGTTGTTGTAGGCCCAGTCGAAGACGACCGGCGTCTGGCCCGCGGTGATCGTCGCCTCGGTCGGGTCGACGGGCAGGAAGTTGCCGGCCTTCTTCAGCTGCTTGAAGAAGTCGACGCCCTTGGAGATGTCACCCGCTGTTCCACCGAGGGCGAGGGAGACCATCTGGACGCCGGCGAAGGCCGCGCCTGCCTGGGTCGGGTCGCCGTTGAGCGCGACCTTGCCCTTGTACTTCGCGGTGAGCAGGTCGTTGATCGCGGTCGGCGCGGGGACCTTGCTCGAGTCATAGCCGACCGACATGTAGCCGGCGTAGTCGTTGACCCACACGCCGTTGGCGTCCTTGCGCTCGGCCGGGATATCGGCCCAGGTGCTCACCTGGTACGGCGCGAACATCGCCGTGTTGGCGGTGGCGACGGCGGTGCCGAGGTCGAACACGTCCGGGGCCGTGCTCTGGCCCTTGAGGCGCTGCGCGGTCGAGATCTCGTCCGCGCTGCTGCCGTCGGGCTGGTCGCTGTTGATCTTGATGCCGTACTTGGTCTCGAACGTGCTGATGGCCTCGCCGTAGTTCGCCCAGTTCGGGGGCAGGGCGATGACGTTGAGCGAGCCTTCCTTCTTGGCGGCTGCGACCAGCGCGTCCATGCCGCCGAAGTCCGCGGCCGAGGTCGCGTCGGCTGCCGAGACACCGGTGCCGCTGGAGCTGCTGCTCGAGGAGCTACTCGGCGCCGCGCACGCGGCGAAGGTCGCCGCGGCCAGCCCGATGATGGCTGCGCTGGTGGCGCGGCGGGTGAAAGTGGGTTTCATCGACAAGAACCTCCGGGATCTCGATGCAGTGCATCGTTGCGGGTGGGGGGGCCACCCGCCTTGCACTGTATTCCGCACGGTGCCGGAGGGACAGGGGGACACCGGCGTTGAACCGAAACGTTCTCGTACCTGCAACCGAACCGTGACCCTGGCCCGAGACCCGCGCGCGACCGGTGTCGCGCGGTGGTTGGATGGTCTCCGTGAACGCGCGCAGCACCTCCGTCGTCATCCTCGGCGGCGGACCCGGGGGGTATGAGGCCGCGCTCGTGGCGGCTCATCTCGGGGCGACCGTCACCATCGTCGACCGCGACGGGCTGGGCGGCGCCGCGGTGCTCACCGACTGCGTGCCGAGCAAGACCCTCATCGGCACCGCCGACTACCTCTCCGACTTCGGTGCCGCGTCGGTGCTCGGCGTACGGCTCCAGGACGGGGCCGGGGCGGCCGTCACCAGCGCCCGCATCAACCTCGGCGAGGTCAACGGCCGGGTCCTCGAGCTCGCCGCAGCCCAGAGCCGCGACATCGCCACCCGGATGGACGAGGTGGGCGTGCGGATCGTCTCGGGTACCGGCAGCCTGGTCGGGCCGGGCCTGGTCCGCGCGGAGCTCGCCGAGGGCGGCGCCGAGGAGATCCCGGCCGACGTCGTCCTCCTCGCCACCGGCGCGACGCCCCGCGTGATGGCGACCGCCGTCCCCGACGGCGAGCGGATCCTCACCTGGAAGGACATCTACAACCTTCCCACCCTGCCCGACCGGCTCGTCGTCGTCGGGTCGGGCGTCACGGGCGCCGAGCTCGCCCAGGCCTACCTCGGGCTGGGCGCCGAGGTCGTCCTCGTCTCCTCGCGCGAGCACGTCCTGCCCGGCTACGACCCCGATGCGGCCGCGGTCATCGAGGATGTCTTCCGGCGGCGGGGGATGGAGGTGCTGAGCAGGTCGAGGATGGCCGCGTGCGAGCCGACCGCGGACGGCATCGTCGTCCGGCTCGAGGACGGCCGCGAGGTCCACGGAACCCATGCCCTGCTCGCGGTGGGCGCGATCCCGCAGACCGGCCGGATCGGCCTGGAGGAGGCCGGCGTCCAGCTCACGGAGTCCGGCCACATCCGCGTCGACCGGGTGTCCCGGACCTCGGTCCGCGGGGTGTATGCCGCGGGCGACTGCACCGGTGTCTTCCCGCTCGCGTCGGTCGCGGCCATGCAGGGCCGGATCGCGATGCAGCACGCGCTCGGCGACGCGGTGGCGCCGCTCAACCTGCGGACCGTGTCCTCGACGATCTTCACCGACCCCGAGATCGCCACCGTCGGGTACTCCCAGAAGGACATCGAGGACGAGGTCGTCGACGCCGAGATCGTCATGCTGCAGCTCGCGACGAACGCCCGAGCGAAGATGCAGGGCATCACGGACGGGTTCGTCAAGCTGTTCGCGCACAAGGGGTCGGGCGCGGTCGTCGGCGGCGTCGTCGTCGGCCCGAGGGCGTCGGAGCTCATCTTCCCGGTGACGCTGGCCGTCGCCCACGGCCTCAACGTCGACCAGGTCGCCAGCACCTTCACCGTCTACCCGTCGCTGTCCGGGTCGATCGCCGAGGCCGCCCGTCGGCTGCACAGCGTCGACTCCCTCCTCTAGCCGGGTGCTGGAATGGCCGGGCTGCGCATCGACCTCAACGCCGACGTCGGCGAGTCCTACGGGGCATGGCGGCTCGGTGACGACGAGGACATGCTCACCCTCGTCACGAGCGCCAACATCGCCTGCGGCTTCCACGCGGGGGACCCGCTGACCCTGCGGCATACCTGCGAGGTGGCGGCGGCGCACGGAGTGACGGTGGGGGCCCAGGTGTCGTACGCCGACCTCGCCGGGTTCGGCCGCCGGTTCATGGAGGTGCCCGCGGACGAGCTGACCGCTGGCGTGCTCTACCAGCTCGGGGCACTCGAGGGCCTCTGCCGGGTGGCTGGGACGCGGGTCGCCTACGTCAAGCCGCACGGCGCGTTGTACAACGCGACCGTCCACCACGAGGAGCAGGCGGGCGCCGTCGTCGCCGCGGTCGCGGCATACGACTCGTCGCTGTCGGTCCTCGGGCTCCCGGGGTCGGCGCTGCTGCGGCTGGCCACGGAGGCCGGTTTACGGGCGGTGCCCGAGGCCTTCGCCGACCGTGGGTATGCCGCCGACGGCACCCTCGTGCCCCGCGGGCGTCCGGGGGCGCTGCTCACCGACGTCGACGCGGTGGCGCGTCGGGTCGTGCGGCTGGTCCGCGACTCTCTGGTGGCCTCGGTCGACGGCACCGAGGTCGCGGTCCGGGCCGAGTCGGTGTGCCTGCACGGCGACACCCCGGGCGCGGTCGCTCTGGCCCGCGCCGTGCGCGCGGCGCTGGTCGACGCGGCGGTCGAGGTGGCGGCCTTCACGTCCTGATCCCGGTGAGCCGATGCAGGCTCAGGTCGGGTCGGCTCGGGGCCGGAGCGGTCACGCGTCCTTGATCTCGCAGAGGACCGCACCGTTGGTGACGGTGGCGCCCACCTCGGCCTTCAGATCGGCGACCGTGCCGGCCTTGTGGGCGGTGATGGGCTGCTCCATCTTCATCGCCTCGAGGACGACGACGAGATCACCCGCTGCGACCTCCTGGCCGTCCTCGACGGCGATCTTGACGATCGTGCCCTGCATCGGCGCGGTGAGCGAGTCCCCGGAAGCGGCCGCGCCGGCCTTGGCGCTGCCGGACCGGCGCGGCGCCTTCTTCTTCGCGGCGCCTCCCCCGTTGCTCCCGAGGGAGAGCCCGCCGGGGAGGACGACCTCGAGGCGCTTTCCGCCGACCTCGACGGTGATCCGATGCCGCCCCGTCGCCTCGTCGGCCTGGGCCGCGTCACCGGCGTACGGCGGGATGTCGTTGACGAACTCGGTCTCGATCCACCGCGTGTAGACACGGAACGGCTCGTCGCAGAAGTCGGGGTGGGCGACGACGGCCCGGTGGAAGGGCGCGACGGTCGGCATGCCTTCGATGGCGAGCTCGGCGAGGGCGCGGCGGGCCCGCTCGATGGCCTGCCTGCGGGTGGCGCCCGTGACGATGAGCTTGGCGATCATCGAGTCGAAGGCGCCGGCGATCGTGTCCCCCTCGACGATGCCCGCGTCCCACCGGACTCCCGGGCCCTGCGGAACCACCATGGTGGAGACGGTTCCCGGCTGGGGGAGGAAGTTGCGTCCGGCGTCCTCGCCGTTGATCCGGAACTCGATCGAGTGGGCGTGCGGCTCCGGGTCCGGGTAGTCCAGGCTCTCGCCGTCGGCGATCCGGAACTGCTCGCGGACCAGGTCGATCCCGGTGACCTCCTCGGTCACCGGGTGCTCGACCTGGAGGCGGGTGTTCACCTCGAGGAAGGAGATGTCGCCGGCCGGGCCGACGAGGAACTCGCAGGTCCCGGCCCCGACGTAGCCCGCACCCAGCAGGATCGCCTTGGACGCCCGGATCAGCTCGGTGTGCTGCTCCTCGGTGAGGAACGGGGCCGGAGCCTCCTCGACGAGCTTCTGGTTACGGCGCTGGAGCGAGCAGTCACGCGTCGAGACGACGACGACGTTGCCGTGCTGGTCGGCCAGGCACTGTGTCTCCACGTGCCGGGGCCGGTCGAGGAACCGCTCGACGAAGCACTCGCCGCGGCCGAACGCGGTGACGGCCTCGCGGACAGCCGACTCGAAGAGCTCGGGGATCTCCTCCAGCGTCCGGGCCACCTTGAGGCCGCGACCGCCGCCGCCGTATGCCGCCTTGATGGCGACGGGCAGGCCGTGCTCCGTCGCGAACGCCACGACCTCGTCGGGGCCTTCGACCGGATCCGCGGTGCCGGGGACGAGGGGTGCGTCGGCCGCGAGCGCGATGTGCCGGGCCTTGACCTTGTCGCCGAGGGCGTCGATCGCCGCCGGGCCGGGACCCACCCACACCAGGCCCGCGTCGATGACCTTCTGCGCGAACGGGCCGTTCTCGGCGAGGAAGCCGTAGCCCGGGTGGATGGCGTCGGCACCGGCCGCCTTGGCGACCTCGATGAGCTTGTCCTGGAGCAGGTAGCTGTCGGCCGGGGTGGAGCCACCCAGCGCGTAGGCCTCGTCGGCGACCTTGACATGGAGGGCGTCACGGTCAGGCTCCGCGTAGACCGCCACCGACGCGATCCCGGCGTCCCGGCAGGCTCGGGCGATCCGGACGGCGATCTCGCCACGGTTGGCGATGAGGACTTTGCTGATGGCCATGGACGGGAGCCTATAGCCTGCCTTGTCCCTCCGCGGAGGACGGCTGCGTGACGTGCGAGCGGAGCGCTGAACGGCATACCGGACCGGTACGGCGACCGCCGGGCGGCAGGTCGAGCGGCGCGATGAGTACCTCTACTCAGGCCTGTGCAGCGGCCGGTGGCGGACAATGGAGGTACCGGCACCGACGCCTTGGGAGGTCCGATGTCCACCGTCCAACCCCCACGACCACCGGTCCCGGCCGGCACCCCGGCCCACGGGTCCGCATCCGGGCACGTCGGGCACCACACCGCCACACCCGCCCAGCTGTCCTGGCTGCAGTCGCAGCTGGGGGACTGGCAGGCGGAGGGTCTGGTCGACACCACGACTGCCGAGGCCATCGGCGCCAGGTACGTCGCGGCCCGGCGGGTCACGCTGGTCCGCATCGTCCTCGGCCTGGGTGCGGCGTTCGTCGCCATCGGCCTCATCTGGCTCGTCGCGGCCAACCTCGACCAGTTCTCGCCCGGGGCGCGGTTCGGCTTCGTCACCGTCGTCTGGCTCGCCCTCGTCGTGGTCGCCGACCTGCTCGCCGCGCGCGCCGAGACCGAGCACGACATCGCCTCGCCCGTCGTCGGGGCGGCCCGGCTGCTCGCCGCGTCGAGCTTCGCCGCCGTCGTCTTCCAGGCGGCGCAGAGCCTTCAGGTCCCGGCCTACGAGGCGTCGCTGCTCGGCTACTCCGCGCTCGGTGCGCTCCTCTATGCGTATGCCGTCCGTGGTCTGGCTCCGCTCACCCTGGCCGTGGGGGGCCTGGCGGTGTGGTTCCTGTGGCATGTGACCGCGGTCGCCGACAGCATGCTCGCCTTCGTCGTGGCCGCCCTGGTGGGTGCGGTCGTCGCGGCCTCGGTCGCCACCGCCCACCGGGCCCGGTGGCGTCCGGACTTCGCGCCTCCGTGGCGGGAGATCGGCGCCGCGGTCGCGCTGGTCGGGTTGTTCGTCGCCGCGATCCCGCGTTCGCAGGGGGGTGCGCTGACGTGGTCGGCGAGCCTGGTCGTCGGTCTCGTCGTCGCGGCGCTGCTCGTCGCCGGCGTCCTTGTCGTCGGCGACCGGAGTGACCGGGCCGAGGTCGCGCTGGCGGCCGGCGCACTGGTGGTGGGCGTCGCGCTGTCGGTCTGGACGACGAACGACCTCGACACGACGAACGTCGGTGCGGTCGGGTACGCGCGGGCCGCCGTTGCGGTCGCGGCCTTCCTGCTCGTCGCGACGGGGTATGCCGCCCTCGGTGCGCTGCGCGACAGCGCCCGGCTCACGGTCGTGGCGACGATCGCCGTCGTCGTCTTCGTGACGTTCCAGGCCTTCGCCGTCTTCGCGCCGATCATCTCCGGGTCCGCGCTGTTCCTCGCCACGGGCGTCGTCCTCATCGTCAGCGGGGTCCTCGCCGACCGTGGCCGGCGCCGGCTGCTGGCCCGTGTCGAGGAGGACCTGGCGAAGGGAGAGCCGTCATGAGGTCGCTGTCGCGTCGAGGGTGGCTGGCCATCGTCGCCGTCATCCAGCTCCTGCTCGTCGGTGCCGCCGTCGCCGGGCCGCTGTCCGCCCGGATGACGGGTGAGGAGGTGCGGCTGCGCGTGAGCATGGTGGACCCGATCGACGCCTTCCGCGGCGCCTATGTCCAGCTGTCCTACCCCGACCTGCCGGGCCAGGCGGGGGCGACCGGTCTGGAGAACCGCGACAACGCCGACGGCACCGCCTTCATCCCGCTCACCCGCTCCGGTGATGTCTGGGTCGGCGGGACGTTGACGAGCACCCGGCCGAGCGAGGGCCGCTACCTCGCGTGCGACGACCAGGGGTGGCGGGTGCGCTGCGGGATCGAGAGCTGGTTCCTTCCCGAGGGCAAGGCCGGCGCGCTGGCCCAGTCGCTGGGCAACGGGACGGCCGTGGCTACCGTCAAGGTCGACGCCCGCGGCCACGCCGCCCTCCTCGGCGTCTCATCCCCTTGAGCCGTCTCACCCCCTTGAGTCGGTCTCATCCCCTTGAGCCGTCTCACCCCCTTGAGTCGGTCTCATCCCCTTGAGTCGTCTCACCCCCTTGAGTCGCCGCGGGCGCGGGTTTCCGCCCGGTCCGAGGCCCTGGCGTCGGTTCGAGGTATTCGGGTACCCCTAGACGGGACCGGAATACCTCGAATCGACACAGAGAGGCGGCGGCGACCCGAGGGAGAGCGGGGAGAGGGGAGTGCGGGTAGTGCGGGTGGTGCGGGGGTCAGACCGGTAGCAGCCGGGTGACGAACGTCCGCAGCTGAGCGAGGTTGCGGACCTCGTGCATGTCGACGATCTCGGCGTAGCGGTGGGCGACCGAGTCACCCGAGCCCCAGGTCCGCGCCGGCTCGGGGTTGAGCCAGGTGACCCGCCTGGCGCGCTCGACGACGACCCGGAGGTGGTCGTAGCCGGGATCGGCGCCATTCGTCCGGGCATCGCCGAGGACGAGGACCGTCGTGCGGGGTCCGACCGCGTCGAGGTGATGGGCGACGAAGTCGGCGAATGCCGTGCCGTAGTCACTGTTCCGGTGGAGCCGGGTCATCCGGGCCGTGTCGTCGAAGGCCCCGCTGAGATCAGCGCCCGGCGGGGCCGAGAGGACCGTGTCGGTCAGCTCGTCGCAGACGTTGACGAACCCGAAGATCCGGACCCGGCGGAAGTGCGCGGCCAGGGCCTGCATGAGCAGGATCGTGAACCGGGAGAAGCCGGCCACCGACTGGCTCAGGTCGCACAGGAGGACGAGGTCCGGCCGAGCGGGGACGCGGCGGGCCAGAACTGGGCGAACCGGGACGCCGCCGGTCGACAGGGAGCGGCGCAGCGTCCGGCGCATGTCGATGGCGCCGTGGTGACCGCGGCGCCGCCGGGCGGCGATGCGGGTCGCGAGCTTGCGGGCGAGCGGCGCGACGGTGCGCCGGAGCTGATCAAGCTCGGATGGCCCGGCCAGGAGGAAGGGGGTCTGGTCGGCCGGCGGGCGGACGGCATACCGGGCGACCCGGTCGGCGCCGCGGACCTCGGCGTTACGCCGCCGTGCCTCGACCTCGACGCGTCGACGGAACGCGGCCACGGCACCGCGTAGCTCGTCGCGGGTGAACCGGTCGGCGAACCTCGGCAAACCGCCCCCGCCGTTGCCGGTGGCCGGGCCGTCGCCGGCGTTCTGGAGCAGCGCCATCGCGGCCGCGATGGCGGTCTGGGGCGTGAGGGCGTCGAGCGCCCGCTGGGCGGAGTACGGGCCGGTCGTCGCGTCGTTGGGCAGTCGGCCCAGCTCGGTGACCGCGCGGGCGGCCACGAGGTCGAGGGCCGCCGCGTCGTGGGCGGCCAGGGCCGCGGACAGCTCCTCGCGCAGGGAGGCGGCGCGCGCCCGGGTCGCCTCGGGCGAGGCCGCGGCCGGGCGCTCGGGGGTGTCGACGAGCGCGCTGCGGGTGCCCAGTGCGGCCGGGAAGTAGACGTCGAAGAGGTCGTCGAAGACGTGTCGCTGCCCGGCCCGACGCAGCAGCGCCGCGGCCAGGCCCTCGCGGAGCCGGTCGCGCCGCTCCAGGCCGAGGACCTCGACGACGGCCGCCGCGTCGACGACCTCGCTCGTCCCGACGACAAACCCATGACCGCGCAGGGCGCGCGCGAGGTCGACGATCCGGCGGTCGAGAGGCGTCGCGCTCATCGGCGGGTCGGCCCGTGCTCAGTGCTCGAGCCCGAGCGCCGCGGCCGCCCGAACGATGTCGTCCTGGTGCTTGAGCAGGACGCCGAGGTTGTCGAGGACGAGGTCCTCGGCGAGGTCGTCGGCGCCCGCCGCGCCCAGGGCGACGAGCGTCCGGGCCCAGTCCACGGTCTCGGCGACCGAGGGCGCCTTGCGCAGCCGCAGGTCGCGCAGCCGCTGGACGAGGCGGACGACCGACTCGCGGAGTACGGCGTCGAGCTCGGGGACCTTGCGGGCGACGATGGCCTCCTCGAGGTCGGCGTCGGGGTAGTCGATGTGGAGGAAGAGGCAGCGGCGGCGCAACGCCTCGGACAGCTCGCGAGTGGCGTTCGACGTGAGCACGACGAAGGGCCGGTGCCGCGCGGCGAGGGTGCCGAGCTCGGGCACCGTCACCTGGAAGTCGCTGAGGATCTCCAGGAGCAGGCCTTCGATCTCGACATCGGCCTTGTCGAGCTCGTCGACGAGCAGGACCACCGGTTCCTCGCTGCGGATCGCCGCGAGCAGGGGGCGGGCGAGGAGGAACTCGTCGGTGAAGATGTCATGCCGGAGGGCGTCCCAGCCGCCGCCGTCGCGTTCGGCGGTGATCCGCAGCAGCTGCTTGGCGTGGTTCCACTCATAGAGCGCCCGGGCCTCGTCGACGCCCTCGTAGCACTGCAACCGCACGAGCGGCGCCCCGGTCGCCGCCGCGACGGCCTTGGCGAGCTCGGTCTTGCCGACCCCGGCGGGCCCCTCGACGAGCAGCGGCTTGCCGAGCCGGTCGGCGAGATAGACCGTCGTGGCCGTCGCATCCGAGATGAGGTAGCCGGCGGCGTCGAGGCGGTTGCGTACCTCCTCGACCGAGGCGAACCGGGGTGGCTCCTGGGGGTGCGTCGTCGTCACGTCGGCCATTCTCCGGCACCCGGGGGCGCCAGGTGGTCGCCGAGGGGCGGGGATTCGCCCCTTCGGCCCACCTGAAGGGTCCGATCGCCGACCTTCGCCGCGCGGTGCGGTGGGTCGGTGTTGTGGTATCGCCGGGGCCGCCCCGTGGCGTCGGGATCACTGGAGCAGCGAGGCCAGCCGCCGGAGCAGCGCCGTCCGGTGGCGTGGGCTGGTCAGGCTGAGCGAGGTCATCTCGACATAGCGCCATCCGTCGTCCTCCAGGCGGGCGCGGCGTTCCCGCTCGTACTGCCAGGCAGTGCGGTCCGTGCGGTGCTGGTCGCCGTCGAACTCGGCCAGGACTCGGCGGCGGCGCCAGACGAGGTCGGGGCGGCCGAGCCAGATGCCGTCGTCGGTGAAGAGGTCCACGTTGAGCTCCGGCTCCGGCAGGTTCGCCAGGGCGAAGGCCACTCGAGCCTTGCTCTCCCAGGGCGAGGCCGCGCCCACCCTGAGCAGCCTCGCGGCGGCGCGGAGCCGCACGACGCCGCGGCCGCCGACCCGTCGGCCCACCACGATGTCGGCGTCGGCGATCCGGTGGGTGCCGCGGGGCGCCAGGAGCGCATCGCCGACCGCGACGAGGTCATCCAGGGCCAGCCGGGGGGACAGGTCCGCCCACGTGTCCCATCCGGACACGACCAGCAGGCCATCGGCCTCCACGACGCCGCGAGACTCCAGCCCCCGATGGCTCCGACAGACGGCGCGCTCGATCCTCGGGGCGTCGGTGTGCCGAGTGACCTCGAGGGGTTCCTCGGGACGCCAGCGGTGCGGCGTCGGGAGCCCGAGGAGCCGGGCGCCGGTCACGTGCGAGAAGACGACATCCGGGGGAAGCACGAGGGCCGCGGCCCGGGCGACATCGCGGACGGAGAGGACCCGGTTCGCGGCCCAGCGGGCTCCGGTCGTCGGGGTCTGCAGGTCGGGCTGGCGCAGCCGCTTGGCTCCGACGCCCAGCTCGCGGGCCCGGACGACCGTGAAGGGGAGCGTGTCGAGCATGGCGCGCGGAAGTGGGGCTCGAGGGTGGGGCATGCCGGCAGCCTGGGCCCGAGCCGCCGCCACGCGCGACGGCTTGTCGACAGGCTGTGGGTCGGCGGCGGATGGTCGTGGCGCCTGTGGATGAGGCCGGCCGCCCAGAGGTGGCGATCCGCCCCTTCGGCACACCTGAAGGGGCCGATCGCCACCCCTGAGCGCGGGGTACGGGAGCGGGGCGCTGGCCGCCCCGGCTGAGCGGACCCGAAGAGCGCTCAGCCGGGACGGAGGCCGGCGGGTCAGGCTCGGGCGCTTTCCAGGCGCTCGAGGTCGGCCCGACAGGTGGACTCGAGGCCGTCGAGCTCGGCGAGCGCGTCCTCGAGGTCGCGACGGCGCTCCTCGAGGTCGGCCCGCCGTTCGTCGATCTGCGAGAGCAGGTACTCGAGCTGGCTCGACTTCCCGCGCGGCGCGTCGTAGAGGTCGATGATCGTGCGGACCTCCTCGAGCGGGAACCCGAGCCGCTTGCCGCGCTGGATGAGGGCGAGCCGGGTCCGATCACGTCGGCGGTAGACGCGGGTCGTGCTGCGCCGCTCCGGAGCGATGAGCCCGATGTCCTCGTAGTGGCGGAGCGTCCGGTGGGTGAGCCCGAACTCCGCGGCGACCTCGGCGATCGACCAGGTGGGCTCGGGCAGCTGCCCGGGCGCCGGGTCCGGGATCTGGCCACGCACCGCAGGAGGCCGGCTTGTCACGGTCCTCATCGTGGTTTACGTTTACGTAAACGTCAAGCACCCACCGACGAGACAGGACGAGAGGTATGCCGTGTTCGAGCTGAGCGAGGAGCACGAGGCCTTCCGCAGGGTCGTGCGCGAGTTCGCCATGGCCGAGGTCGAGCCGCACGTCGCGGAGTGGGACCGTCAGTCGCACTTCCCCGTCGGCCTCGTCCCGAGGATGGGCGACCTCGGGCTCTTCGGCCTCGTCGTACCCGAGGAGTACGGCGGCCAGGCAACGGGGGAGGGCGACTTCACGAGCCTCTGTGTCGCCATCGAGGAGCTGGGCCGGGTCGACCAGTCGATCGGGATCACCCTGTCGGCCGGCGTCGGCCTCGGCATCAACCCGATCCTCTCCTTCGGCTCCGAGCAGCAGAAGAAGGAGTGGCTGCCCGACCTTGTCGCCGGGCGCACCCTCGCCGGGTTCGGCCTCACCGAGCCCGACGGCGGCTCCGACGCGGGAGCCACCCGGACCAAGGCGGTCAGAGAGGGTGCCGACTGGGTCATCAACGGCGCCAAGGCCTTCATCACCAACTCGGGCACGCCCATCACGTCCGTCGTCACCGTCACCGCCCGCACCGGCACGACGGAGAGCGGCCACCCACAGATCTCGGCGATCCTCGTCCCCAGCGGCACGCCCGGGCTCACCGTCGAGCCGGCCTACCGCAAGCTCGGCTGGCACATCTCCGACACCCACGGCCTCACCTTCGCGGACTGCCGGGTGCCGCAGGAGAACCTCGTCGGCGAGGAGGGCCAGGGGCTGCGCCAGTTCCTCAAGACGCTCGACGACGGCCGGATCGCCATCTCCGCGCTCGCGCTGGGGCTCATCGAGCGGATGCTCGCCGAGGGCACGGCATACGCGAAGGAGCGCACGGCGTTCGGGCACCCGATCGGCGCCAACCAGGGCATCTCCTTCCAGCTTGCCGACATCGCCGTCATGGCGGAGGCGGCGCGGACCCTGACCTACAAGGCCGCCTGGCTCAAGGACGAGCACGACGCCGGACGCCGCGGGGTCGCGGAGGTCAAGCAGGCCGCCGCGATCGCCAAGCTCTACTCGACCGAGGCGGCGGTGAGCGCCACCCGCATCGCGACGCAGATCTTCGGCGGCAACGGCTTCATGGAGGAGTACCCCGTCGCTCGGTTCTACCGAGACGCCAAGGTCCTCGAGATCGGTGAGGGGACCTCCGAGATCCAGCGCCTCGTCATCGCCCGCCACCTCGGGCTGCCGACCCACTGACCGCCCGCGTCGAGACCTCGTCCGAGAGTGTCTGAGAAAGTGACGGTATGCCGGTGACGCCTCCGAACGCCGAGGACCCGCGGGTGCACGACGTCCGCAGGCGGCTGAGCGCGGCATTCGCTGCGTCGGCCGCGCCGCCCGACGCGGCCGCGGCCAAGCTCGCCCGGCAGAAGAAGCTGTATGTCCGCGATCGGATCGCCCTCCTCGTCGACGAGGACTCCTTCGTCGAGGACGGGCGCTACGCCAACGCGCTCGCCCCCGGGCTTCCGGCCGACGGGGTGGTCACCGGCCGGGGCGCCGTGGAGGGTCGGCCGGTCGTCGTCATCGCCAACGACCCGACCGTCAAGGCGGGGTCGTGGGGCGCGCGGACCGTCGAGAAGATCGTCCGGGCCACCGAGACCGCGCTGCGTGAGGAGCTGCCCGTCTTCTGGCTCGTCGACAGCGCCGGGGCACGGATCACCGACCAGGTCGAGATGTTCCCCGGACGTCGGGGGGCCGGGCACATCTTCCACAACCAGATCGCACTGTCCGGCAAGGTCCCGCAGATCTGCTGCCTGTTCGGGCCGTCGGCCGCCGGGGGCGCGTACATCCCGAGCTTCACCGACATCGTCATCATGGTCGAGGGCAACGCCTCGATGTACCTCGGCTCGCCGCGCATGGCGGAGATGGTTGTCGGAGAACGGGTCTCGCTCGAAGAGATGGGCGGCGCGCGGATGCACTGCACCGTCTCCGGCGTCGGTGACCTGCTGGCCGGCGACGACACCGAGGCCATCGAGCTGGCCCGGCTCTACTTCTCCTACGTCCCGCAGAACTGGCACAGCCCGCGACCGTCCTACGAGCCGGAGCAGCCCACCGCCCCCCTCACGTCCGAGACGGTGCCGGAGCGGGAGAGCGTGCCGTTCGACGTCCACGAGGTCATCGACGGCCTCGTCGACGACGAGAGCTTCTTCGAGATCAAGCCGTTGTTCGCCCCCGAGATCGTCGTCGGCTTCGCCCGGATGGCGGGCGAGAGCGTCGGGATCGTCGCGAACAACTCGGCCGTCAAGGGCGGGGTGCTGTTCAGCGACAGCGCCGACAAGGCGACCAGGTTCATCTGGACCTGCGACGCGTTCTCGATCCCGCTGGTCTACCTGGCGGACGTGCCGGGCTTCATGATCGGCTCGGAGGTCGAGCGCGGCGGCATCATCCGGCACGGGGCGAAGATGGTGTCGGCCGTCGCCTCGGCGACCGTTCCGCAGTTCTGCGTCGTGGTTCGCAAGGCCTACGGCGCCGGGCTCTACGCGATGGGCGGACCGGGCTTCGCCCCCGACGCCACGATCGCCCTGCCGACCGCGCGGATCGCCGTCATGGGACCGGAGGCCGCGGTCAACGCCGTCTACGCCAACAAGATCGCCGAGGTCCGCCAGGCCGACGGCGAGGAGGCGGCCGCGGCATACATCGCGGCCCGGCGGGCCGAGTACGAGGAGGACGTCGACCTCGAACGGCTCGCCGCGGATCTCGTCATCGACCAGGTCATCGAGGCCGGACAGCTGCGCGCGGAGCTGCTCCATCGGCTCCGGTATGCCGCGCACCGCGATCGCCACTTCGCGACCAAGCGCCGGGACATCCCGCCGGTCTAGGACGCCGTGACCACGGCCGGGTCGGCTCGAGGTCGGAGGTCGGGGGTCGAGGGACGGGACAGGCTACGGAGCGGCGACGTCGAACCAGCCGATGCCGAGCTCGAGCAGCAGCTCGCGCAGCAGGGGTAGCGACAGCCCGACGACCGTGCCCGGGTCGCCCTCGACGGCCGTGACGAACGGGCCGCCGAGCCCGTCGATCGTGAAGGCCCCGGCGACGTTGAGCGGCTCGCCGGTCGCGACGTACGCCTCGATCTCGGCGTCGGTGAGGGTCGCGAAGTGGACCGTCGTCGAGGCCGTCGCTCCGGTGACCCCGCGGGTCCCGCCCGTCTCGTCGGTGCGCCCGTCGACGAGCCAATGGCCGGTGTGCAGCACGCCCGAGCGCCCGCGCATCCGCTGCCATCTGGTGATGGCCTGGGCCTGGTTGGCGGGCTTGCCGTGCACCTGACCGTCGAGCTCGAGGAGCGAGTCGCAGCCGAGGACGAGGGAGCCGGGCGTCTCGTCGGCCAGACCGGTCACGACGTCGTCCGCCTTGGCCCGGGCGAGCAGCAGGGCGATGTCGGCGGGCTCGAGCTCGCCGCCGCCGGTCCGGGAGGCCGCCACGACGGCGTCCTCGTCGACGGCGCTCACCCGGACGCGGGGCTCGACTCCCGCCGATCGCAGGGCGGCCAACCGGGCGGGTGAGGCGGAGGCGAGGGTCAGGGGGATGCTCACCCGCGCCACGCTACTGGAGCCGGGCCGGGGGCCCGCGCACCCGCCCAGGTCGGTGTCCATGCGGCCGGGCGGACCGGAACCGGCGGTATGCCGGCGGCCCCGCGGCGCTTGCTGGCCGCCTGCTCGTGGGTGGCGCGACGTTCGGGCCGGTGTGTCTCCTCCCTTCGTCCATCCCGGCGCGACAGTGCCCGCCGCGGCCGTCGGCGAGGGCCAGACTGTGGGGGTGCACCCCGACGACACCATGAGCCGGCGACTCCGGCTCGCCCAAGGCGAGCGCCTCCTGTGGTCCGACCGACCGCGCCAAGGCATCGTGCTACGTACCCGAGACGCCTTCCTCGTTCCGCTCGGCCTGTTGTGGGCGGCCGGCGTGGCGATGTGGATCGTCCAGGCCTGGCGGGCCGGCGCGCAGGTGGCCGTCCAGGGCCTCGGCGTCGTCGCTCTCCTTGCCGGGCTGTGGCTGGGCGTCGGTCGCCTCCTCGCCGACAGCCGGGTCCGGGCGCTCACCAGGTACGGGATCAGTGACCGCCGCGTCATCGAGCTGCGTGAGGGGCGTCGCGGCGGGATGTGGTCGGTGTCCGTCCGCGACCTCGACCCCGTCGACTGCACCGTGCACCGGGATGGGACCGCGACGATCGAGTACGGCCCGATGCACGGCCCCGAGCGCGACCTTCGCGTGCTGCCCGCCGCAGCGAACTGGTGGCCCGAGTCGCGGCCTCGCATCGAGATGGTCCCCAACGGGCGCTGGGTGTACGAGCTGCTCTGTGGGACGGGCCGGCTGCCGGTTCAGCCCAGCAGGTCGTCCACGTAGCACCACCGCCATGCCTCGCCCGGCTCCAGGCTGCGCATGACGGGGTGACCCGACCCGTGGAAGTGGGCCGTCGCGTGCCTGCCGATGGAGGAGTCGCAGCACCCGACGTTGCCGCAGGTGAGGCAGAGTCGCAGGTGGACCCAGGTCAGGCCGAGCCGCAGGCAGTCGAGGCATCCGCTCACCGAGGCCGGGACCTGGCAGATCGGCGCGTCCTGGAGATGGTCGCATCCCCCGATGACCGCGTCCGGTGGCCGGAGCGGGGACTCGCGCACCTCCTCGACCCGGGCCATCGCCCAGCCGAGGGTCGACTCCTCGACATCGAGGGCCCCGAGGACCGTCCCGAGGACGGCCTGGTCGATGCTGCCCATGGCCCGGATGCGGAGCAGCTCCTCGCGTTCGGCGGTGAGGGCCCGTAGCCGGGCCCGGCGGTAGGCCTCGCTGGGGGTCTCGGCCTCGCCGGGGCCGAGGGTGCCGAGGCGTTCCCACACCCGGTTCACCCGATGGGACGCCTGGTCGCGCAGCTCGGCGAGGATGTCCGGGTCGACATCGCTGTCCTGCTCCACGGCCCGCAGCCCCGCGGACACCGCGGACTGCAGGACGGTGGCCTCCTGCAGTGCGTCCTCGCGGGGGTCCGGCCCGCGCACCTGGGCGGCGCGCGCGAGCGCCGGGAGGGTCGTCCCCTGGATCAGCAGGGTGCCGACCACGACGACCATGGCGGTGAGCACCAGCACCGGCCGTTGGGGTGTGGCGAGCGGCAGCAGGAGCGCGGCGGCGAGGGTGACGACGCCACGCATCCCGGCCCAGCCCGCGACGAGGGCATAGCGCAGCCCGACCCGGCGGTCCTCGGGGCCGAGCCGGTTCTGCACCCATCGGAACGACACGACCCACATCGGTCGGAGCACGAGCACCGTGACGAGCACGACGAGCGAGACGAGAACGGCTCGGCCAAGGGAGAGGTCACCAGCTCGCACGTCCCGCACCAGCCGCGCGGCCTGCAGGCCGATGAGCAGGAAGACGGCGTTCTCGAGGAGGTACTGGATGCTCGCCCAGTTGCTGCGCTCGGACAGCCGGGAGGCCGCCGACTGCAGCACGGGCGCCCGATGGCCGAGGAGCAGACCCGTGGTCACCACCGCAAGCACCCCGGACGCGTGGACGAGCTCCGCCGGGAGGTACGCCGCGAACGGCGCGAGGAAGGAGATGGCCGTGTCGGCGACGGGATCGGCCGTCCGGCGGCGGGTGGCGCCGAGGACGGCATACACGCACCAGCCGATGCCGACGCCGGCCGTCACCGCCCAGACGAACTCGACCACCACGCCCCACGGCGTGACGTGCCCGCCGTCCGCGGAGAGCCCGCTCGCGGTGATGGCCGTCCCGAGGACGACCAGGGCCGTCGCATCGTTGAGCAGCGACTCGCCCTCGAGGATCGTGACGACCCGGCGTGGCAGGGAGCTCCGGCGGGCCACGGCCGTCGCGGCGACGGCATCGGGCGGGGCGACCACGGCGCCGATCGCGAACGCCACGGCGAAGGGGACCGGCAGCATGAGCCACGAGACGAGCCCCACCCCCGCCGCGGTGAACAGGACCAGCCCGACCGAGAGACCGGCGATGGCGACCCGGTGGGCCTTGAGGTCGATCAGCGAGGTGCCGATCGCCGTGGCATAGAGCAGCGGCGGGAGCAGCCCGTAGAGGACGACCTGGGGCGAGAGCGTGAGCTCGGGGACGAACGGCAGGAACGATGCGAGGATCCCGACACCCATGAGCAGCAGCGGCGAGAGGATCCCGAGCCGGCGGGCCAGACCGCTGACGACGAGGACCGTCGCGCCGATGGCGAGGAGGGCGAGGGCGGCGGTCATCCGGGCGAGGCGTCAGCCGAGGACGGCCGACCGCAGCGTGTCGAGACCGACCGAGCCGATGTCGAGCGCCCGCCGGTGGAAGGCCTTGACGTCGAACGCGTCACCCTCCCGCCGGGCCACCTCGTCGCGCAGCTGCATCCACAGGCGCTCACCGACCTTGTAGCTCGGGGCCTGGCCCGGCCAGCCGAGGTAGCGGTCGAGCTCGAAGCGGAGGGTCTTCTCGTCCATGTTGGCGTGGGCGGTGAGGAAGGCCCACGCCTTGTCGTAGTCCCAGGCGCCGCCGCCGACCTCGGCCGGCGCCGGCAGCCCGCAGTGGACGCCGATGTCGATGACGACCCGAGCGGCCCGAAGTGACTGCGCGTCGAGCAGCCCCATCCGGTCGCCGGGGTCGTCCATGTAGCCGAGCTCGGCCATGAGCCGCTCGGCGTAGAGGGCCCACCCCTCCCCGTAGCCAGAGGTCCACGACATCATCCGGCGGTACTTGTTGAGCAGGTCCCGGCGGTAGATCGTCTGGCCGACCTGGAGGTGATGCCCGGGGACGCCCTCGTGGTAGACCGTGGTCAGCTCGCGCCAGGTGCCGAACCGGGTGACACCCTTCGGCACCGACCACCACATCCGGCCCGGCCGGCCGAAGTCGTCGCTCGGTCCGGTGTAGTAGATGCCGCCGGTGTTCGTCGGCGCGATGAGGCACTCGATGGTGCGCACCGGCTCGGGGATGTCGAAGTGGGTGCCGGAGAGGTTCGCGATGGCCTCGTCGGCGCGGTCCTGCATCCAGGCCTTGAGGGCGCCGGTGCCGTCGAGACGGTAGACCGGGTCGGCGTCGAGGGCGGCGATGGCCTCCTTGACGCCGGCACCGGGCCGGATCCGGTCGGCGACCTCCTCCATCTCCGCGGTGATCCGCGCCAGCTCCTCCTGGCCCCAGGCATACGTCTCGTCGAGGTCGACGGTCGCACCGAGGAAGGACCGGGAGGCGAGCTGGTAGCGCTCCCGGCCGGCGGCATCCGACCCCGGGGCCCGGCCGAGGAGCCGGTCGCGCAGCTGGTCGCCCAACCGGCCGTATGCCGCAGCCGCTCCGTCGACCGCGGCGGCGAGGTCGGCTCGCAGTCCGGCGCTCAGCTCGGTGTCGCCCGCCTTGGCCCCGGCGAGCAGGACGGTGAAGAACCCGTCGTCGGCGGTGAACTGCTCGCACTGGGTGACGCAGCCGAGGACCTGGCGCCGGGGAGCGACCCGCCCCCGGCCCGCCGCGTGCTCGAGTCGCTCGACCCACTGGTCGAGGGCGGCCGGGATCTTCGCCAGGCGGCGGGCGATCGTCGCCCAGTCCTCCTCGGTGGCGGTCGGCATGAGGTCGAAGGCCTCGCGCACCTCCTGCATCGGCGAGGCGATGACGTTGAGCTCCATCGCGTCGTACCCCGCGTCGTGGATCTCGAGGGCGAGGCCGAGCCGCTCCCGGAGCACCTCGACGGTCACCGCGTCGACGTCGTCGAGAGCGGTGAGCCCGTCGAGCTCGGCGAGAGCTGTGCGGGCGAGAGCGGCATGCTCCTCGAGCCCGGCCACCGACAGGTCGTCGAGCTCGTCATCATGGCCCGGCACACCGAGAAAGGTCGCGCTGATCGGGCTCAGCGCGACGGCGGCGTCGAAGAAGCGGTCGGCAGCCGCGTCGATCTCGGTGGGACGGCGGGGGGTCGGGGTCGTGGAGGTCTCGGTCACGAGCAGACGGTAACCCACTGCCGCCCTCGGCGGCGGCGGCATACCCTCGTCGTCATGTCCGCCCTGATCCGTTCCGTCAACCTCGGCTGCGCCGCGCCCGTCCCCGGCCTCGACGAGCCGAGTGCCATCGCGAAGGCGCCGGTCGCGGCGATCACCGTGCGCGACCCCGGGCCACGTGCAGGCGGGCTCGGCAGCGGGGTCGCGGGGGACGACATCGTCGACCGCCGCCACCACGGCGGGCAGCGGCAGGCGCTGTATGCGGTGGCCGCCGAGGAGCTTGCCTGGTGGGGCGCCGAGCTGGGGAGAGAGCTGGGGCCGGGCGTCTTCGGGGAGAACCTCACGACCGAGGGCCTGGACGTCGACGGGGCCATCGTCGGTGAACGGTGGCGGGTCGGGGAGTCCGTCGTCCTCCAGGTGACCGGGCCGCGGATCCCGTGCGCGACGTTCGCTGCGCACCTGGGGGAGCGGGGCTGGGTCAAGCGGTTCGCCGGGCGGGGACGGACCGGTGCCTACCTCGCCGTCGTCGCTCCCGGCGAGGTGCGTCCGGGCGACGACGTCGTCGTCGACTCCCGGCCCGCGCACGGGATCGACGTGCCGACGCTGTTCCGGGCGCTCATGGGAGACGTGGTGGTGGCCGGACGGGTGCTCGAGGCGTACGGCGAGGCCGGGGTCGCTGACGAGGTTGGAGTGGCCGACGCGATCGGCGAGAAGGACGTAGCCGCCCTCCGCCGACTTCTCGCCCGGCAACATCCCACCCCGTAGGCGACGAAACCGTCAGGAAGCTGTCTCTTGGGTGGGTTATCGACGGCGGAGGGACGAGCGCCACGCGCCGGGGCCCGGGTGGAGGGGTCGGCGCATCCCGGCCTGGTATGCCGCCCAGCCCGAGCGCCGCGTCGGCGCCGCGTCCTGGCCCCCGTCGCCGACGGCGGACAGGACCCCGAGCAGCGCAGCCACCTGCTCGGGGCTCGCCTCCCCGACGATCTCGATCGCCGGGGTCGGGGGCGCGTCCGGGGTTCCCGGCGTGGCGTCCTCGGGGGTCATGGCGTGGGTCCGGAGGACGCGTGGGCCGGCTCACCGGTCATAGCGGGATGTTCCCGTGCTTCTTGGGGGGCAGGGTGGCCCGCTTGTTCCGCAGCGCGCGCAGCGCCTTGGTCACGTTCATCCGGGTGTTCGACGGGGTGATGACCGTGTCGATGTAGCCCCGCTCGGCGGCGACGTAGGGGTTGGCCAGCGCGTCCTCGTACTCCCTGACGAAGCGGGCGCGAGCCTCGTCCACGGACGCACCCTTCTCCGCCGCCTTGGCCAGCTCCTTGCGATACAGGATGTTGACCGCGCCCTGGGCGCCCATGACGGCGATCTGGGCGGTCGGCCAGGCAAGGTTGATGTCCGCGCCGAGGTGCTTGGACCCCATGACGTCGTAGGCGCCGCCGTAGGCCTTGCGGGTGATGACGGTGACGAGGGGCACCGTGGCCTCGGCATAGGCGTAGATGAGCTTGGCCCCGCGGCGGATGATGCCGCCCCACTCCTGGTCGGTGCCGGGGAGGAACCCGGGGACGTCGACGAAGGTGAGGATCGGGACGTTGAAGGCGTCGCACGTCCGCACGAACCGGGCGGCCTTCTCGGAGGCGTCGATGTCGAGGGTCCCCGCGAACTGCATCGGCTGGTTGGCGACGACACCGACCGGACGCCCCTCGATCCGGCCGAACCCGGTGATCATGTTCGGCGCGAAGAGCGGCATGACCTCGAGCCAGTCGGCCCCGTCACCGGTGTCGTCGAGGACGTGCTCGATGACCTGGTGCATGTCGTACGGCTGGTTGGGGCTGTCCGGAATGATCGTGTCGAGGAAGCGGTCGTCGTCGGTGACCTCGAGGTCAGCCTCGAGGTCGTAGGTCGGCGGCTCCTCGAGGTTGTTGCTCGGCAGGTACGACAGCAGCGCCTTGACGTACTCGATCGCGTCGGCCTCGTCGGTCCCCATGTAGTGGGCGACACCGGACTTGGAGTTGTGCGTCCGGGCGCCGCCGAGCTCCTCGAACCCCACGTCCTCGCCGGTGACCGTCTTGATGACGTCGGGACCGGTGATGAACATGTGTGAGGTCTTGTCGACCATGATCGTGAAGTCTGTGATGGCCGGGGAGTAGACGGCCCCGCCAGCGCACGGGCCCATGACGAGCGAGATCTGCGGCACGACTCCCGAGGCGTGCACGTTGCGGCGGAAGATCTCGGCGTACAGGGCGAGGGAGACCACGCCCTCCTGGATGCGGGCGCCACCCGAGTCGTTGATCCCGATGACCGGGCAGCCCACCTTCATCGCGAAGTCCATGATCTTGACGATCTTCTCGCCGAACACCTCGCCGAGGGATCCGCCGAAGACGGTGAAGTCCTGGGCGAACACGGCGACGGTCCGCCCATCGATCGTTCCGTACCCGGTGACGACCCCGTCGCCGTAGGGCCGGTTGCTGTCCTGGCCGAAGGACGACGAGCGGTGCCGGGCGTACTTGTCCATCTCGACGAAGGTGCCCTCGTCGAGGAGCAGCCCGATCCGCTCACGCGCGGTCTGCTTGCCCCGGGCGTGCTGCTTGTCGATGGCCCGCTCGCTGCCGGCGTGGGCGACCTCTGCGACCCGGCGCTTGAGATCGGCGAGCTTCCCGGCGGTGGTGGTCGTGTCGATGTCCTCAGGGACGTCGGTGCCGCCGATCGACTTGAGGTCGGTGCTCTTGGACATGAACGGCAGCCTAGCCTTGTCGTCATGTCCACGAGCGATGGCCCGACCGCCGGGTGGGCCCCGTTGCGGGCCGCCGGGATCACCCTGCCGAGCCCATGGGTGGGGATCGAGGTCCACGACGTCGTCGGCTCGACGAACGCCGAGGCGGCCGCCCGGGCGGTGCCGTGGCTCGCCGTCGTCGCCGAGGCCCAGTCCGCGGGCCGCGGTCGACTCGACCGGTCCTGGACGACGACGCCCGGCCGGTCCCTCGCAGTCTCAGCGCTCGTGCCCGCACCGGGGCTGCCCGGGTGGGTGCCGCTCGTGACGGGGCTCGCCCTGCTCCGGGCCGTCGAGGAGGCCTGCGCCATCGCCGTCGCCCTCAAATGGCCGAACGACGTCCTTTGCCCGGCGGACGGCGACCGCAAGCTGGCCGGGATCCTCTGCGAGTGGCTGCCCGGGCCTGGGAGCGGCATCGTCGTCGGCACAGGCCTCAACGTCGGCCAGGGCCGCGCGGAGCTGCCCGTCGACACGGCGACGTCGCTCCGGCTCTGTGGGGCGTCCGACATCTCCCGCGAGCGGCTGCTCACGGCATACCTCACCCACCTCGCCGGTCTCGTCGGCGAGCTCGACGAGGCCGGCGACGCCGACGGGGTGCGCGCGGCCTACCGCCGGCGGTGTGTGACGATCGGCAGGGACGTCCTCGTGCACCTGCCCGACGGGACGACCCGGTCCGGACGCGCCACCCAGGTCGACGATGACGGCAGACTGGTCCTGGACACCCCGAACGGGGCGTATGCCGCCTCGGCCGGGGACGTTGTGCACGTCCGGACGGCATGAGCACCGGTCCGTGTCGCGAGAAGGAGCAGCGGTGAGCGAGGAGCCGAGCGGTCACGCCGGTGCCGCGGGCGCCGACGCCGAGCGGGCCGGCGAGATCGAGTCCGTCCTGCTCGGGCGCCCGGCATCGCTGGGCCGCGAGGAGGTCACCCGCGGAGCGCGAGTGCCCCCGCTCGCCGCCCGCAAGTTCTGGCATGCGCTCGGTTTCCAGGTGATGCCCGACGAGGAGCCGATCCTCACCGAAGCCGATGTCGACGCCCTCCGGCGCGTCGTGCACCTCATCCAGGACGAGGGCATGAGTGAGGAGTTCGCCCTCGCGATGACCCGGGCCCTGGGCCGGACCGTCGAACGGCTCGCCGTCTGGCAGACGCAGCTCGTGGCCGAGGCGCTCGCCGCCGAGGGCGACCCCTTGTCGGCTCCGGAGGGCCCCAGGGTCGACGAAGCGAGCGGTCTGGCTCTCGACAGCCCGGACGGCGCCCAGCCCGACCTCGCCGTGGCCAAGGTGTCGGCGGAGTGGCTCGTCGAGCACGTCGACGAGCTCGGACTCCTCCTCCAGTACTCCTGGCGCCGCCACCTGACCAGTGCTCTTGCCCGGATGCTCACCGACGCCGGTGAGGGCGCTGACCATCTCGCGTCAGCACCGCCGCGGGTCGTCGGGTTCGCCGACCTCGTCTCGTTCACCGCCCTGGTCGCCCGGGCGAGCGAGCAGCAGGTGGCGACTCTCGTCCAGCGTTTCGAGATGCTCGCCAGCGACGTGGTCACGACGCACGGCGGGCGGATCATCAAGACGGTCGGCGACGAGGTCCTCTTCGCGCACACCGACGTCCCGGCGGCTGCCGCCATCGCCCTCGACCTCGTGGCCGCGATAGCGGAGGACGACGTCCTGCCCGAGGTCCGGGTGGGCATGGCCCAGGGGCGGGTCGTCTCGAGGCTCGGTGACGTCTTCGGCACGACGGTCAACACTGCGAGCAGGCTGACGGCGATAGCCCCGCCGGGGAGCGTCTACGTCGACGACACCCTCGCCGGCCTGCTCAGATCGGTGTCCGGCTTCGCGATGACCGAGCTCCGTCGACGGCACCTGCGCGGCATCGGGATGGTCACTCCGTCCCAGCTGCGGCGCGCACCGGGTGAGCGACGCACCGTTGCAAGGGCGGGCGGTGGGTGACGCCTATGCCTATGATCGGGCCATGACCCGAGTTCTCCTGGCCGAGGACGACCCCGCGATCTCCGAGCCCCTCGCGCGGGCGCTGCGCCGTGAGGGGTACGAGGTCGACGTCCGCTCCGACGGCCTGACCGCGCTCGAGGCCGGCCGTGATGACCCCGACCTGCTCGTTCTCGACCTTGGTCTGCCCGAGCTCGACGGTCTCGAGGTCTGCCGTCGGCTGCGCGCGGAGGGACACACCATCCCGGTGCTCATCCTCACCGCCCGGGCCGACGAGGTCGACACGGTCGTCGGGCTCGACGCGGGAGCGGACGACTATGTGACCAAGCCGTTCCGGCTCGCCGAGCTGTTGGCCCGAGCCCGCGCCCTGCTTCGGCGCGGTCCGGGCGAGGCCCAGTCGGCGGAGTCACTGGTCCGAATGGATCCCGAAGGGCACCGGGCCTTCCTCCGCGACGAGGAGCTGCAGCTCACCGCGAAGGAGTTCGAGCTGCTCCGGGTCCTCGTCCGCAACGAGGGGAAGGTCGTCTCCCGCGAGCAGCTCATGCGCGAGGTCTGGGACACCGCATGGTTCGGCTCGACCAAGACGCTCGACATGCACATCTCGGTCCTCCGCCGAAAGCTCGGCGACGAGGCCACCCAGCCGCGCTACATCACCACCATCCGCGGCGTCGGGTTCCGGTTCGACAGCACGACCGACTAGGGCCATGCGCCGCCAGCTGATCCGCTCGACCATGCTGTCGGTCGGCGTCACCCTCGGCGTGTCCGCGTTGCCTGCGCTCGTCGCCCTTGCCTGGCTCGCCGGCCTGGACAGCGCCCAACGGGCCACCGAGGTCGCCAAGCTCGCCAACGTCGACACCCTGCTCACCACCTTCGTGGCTGTCATCGTCCTCTCCCTCGCGGCGTTGGGGGCCGGCTGGTACGTCGGCAGCGTTCGTGCCGCCCGGCTGACCGAGCAGCTCACCCGCCTCGCCGAGGATGCCGAGCGCCTCGGGGCCGGTGAGGCACGGCTGCAGCCGATGAGCACGGGTATCGGCGAGGTGGACCGGGTCCACAGCGTCCTGTCGCGCAGCGCGCAGCAGATCACGAAGAACCTCGCGTCGGAGCGGGACTTCGCCGCCGACGCCTCGCACCAGCTGCGGACCCCGCTCACCGCGCTCCTCATGCGGCTTGAGGAGATCGCTGCCACCGACGACCTCGCCGTGGTCGCCGAGGAGGCACCGATCGCCATCGCCCAGGTCGAGCGGCTGAGCCGGGTCGTCGACGACCTCATGGGCCGCAGCAGGCGCTCCTCCGAGCAGCGCCCCAGCGTGAGCCTGGACTCGGTCCTCGCCTCCCTCCAGCGGGAGTGGCAGCCGGCCTTCGAGCACGCCCGGCGCAGCGTCTACGTCCACGGCGAGCGAGGCCTGCGGGTCCGGTCCACCCCGGTCGCCCTCGCGCAGATCCTGTCGACGCTCCTCGAGAACTCCCTGGCCCATGGCAGCGGGACCGTCGAGGTCGCCGCCCGCCGGACCGGCCCGTCCGTCGTCGTCGAGGTGACCGACCAGGGCGACGGGGTCGCGGCGTCGATCGCCCCGCACATCTTCGAGCGTTCGGTGTCATCGACCGGGTCCGGGCTCGGCCTCACCCTCGCGCGCGACCTGGCCGAGTCCAACGGGGGTCGGCTCGAGCTCGTCAGCGCCCGGCCGGCGGTCTTCGCCCTCTTCCTGTCCGAGGCGGAGGACTAGGCCCGGTCGAGGCGGCCGCGCGGCATACCGCGAATGCCGTCAGCCCGGCAGCAGGTGCTCGGACTCGGGCGCGATCGGCTCCCCGGCGAAGACGAACCGCCGGTACGCCCAGAACCGGAAGAGGGTGCCGATCCCGATGCCCACGACGGAGGCGAGGTTGTCGGCGAGCCGGCTGGTGAAGTCGAGGCCGTAGTGCGAGAAGGCGAGGACCACGGCCGAGATCGCGAGGGCGATGCCGTTGACGAGGAAGAAGAGGGCGACCTCGTGGTGGACCGGGCGGCTGCGCCGGTGACGGAAGGTCCACTGCCGGTTGCCGAGCCAGGCGAAAGCGGTCGCAACGGCGCCGGAGATGATCTTGGCCGTCGTCACCTTGTCGGTCAGGACGGTGTGCCACAGCAGGTTGGCCCCGCCGAGGTCGATGACGAAGGCGACCGCGCCGACGACCCCGAACTTGATCATCTCGCGGTAGAGGACGGCCACCGCCCCGCGGAGCCGGTCGAGGGGGCCGGTGAGTGGCGAGAGCACCCGCGCATCGTACCCACGCCGACAGATATCCTCGCCGGGTGACCACGCCGACCCGCGCTCCCGGTGGCTTCCCGGTCGTCGGCATCATCGGCGGCGGGCAGCTCGCCCGGATGTGTGCCGGCCCGGCGGCCGAGCTCGGGGTGACGCTCAGCGTGCTGGCCGAGTCCGAGATCGCCTCGGCCGCGCTCGTCGTCCCCTCCTCACCGGTGGGTCACCACGCCGACGTCGCGGCCGTCCTCGACTTCGCCCGGCACTGCGACGTCGTCACCTTCGACCACGAGCACGTCCCGGCCGACGTGCTCGATGCGCTCCGGTCCGCCACCGTCCCGCTCCACCCGCACCCGGCCGCACTCGTCTATGCCCAGGACAAGCTGGCGATGCGGTCCCGGCTCACCGAGCTCGGCATCCCGTGCCCCCGATGGGCGGAGGCCAGGACGGCGGGCGACGTCGAGGCGTTCGCGTCGCGGGTCGGCTGGCCTCTCATCGCCAAGACGCCGAGGGGCGGGTACGACGGCAAGGGGGTCCGGCTCGTCGACGCGGCGGAGGGTGCGGCCGGGCTGGCCGGCTGGCTCGCCCGCGCGGCGGACCGAGGTGAGGCGCTGCTCCTCGAGGAGGCCGTGTCGTTCGTCCGCGAGCTCGCCGTCCTCATCGCGCGCAGTCCCTCAGGCCAGGCCGCCGTCTGGCCGGTCGTCGAGACCGTCCAGACCGATGGGATCTGCACCGAGGTCACCGCCCCGGCCCCCGGGATCGCCCCCGGGCTGGCCGCATCGGCGACCGAGGCGGGCCTGCGCATCGCCGGGGCGCTCGATGTCACCGGGGTCTTCGCCATCGAGATGTTCGAGATCACCGGACCCGAGGGGCCGGGCTTCCTCGTCAACGAGCTCGCCATGCGGCCGCACAACTCGGGCCACTGGAGCATGGACGGGGCCGTCACGGGCCAGTTCGAGCAGCATCTGCGTGCCGTCCTCGACCTGCCGCTCGGATCGCCCCGCCCGGTTGCGCCGTTCACGGTGATGGCGAACATCCTCGGTGGCGACGACGCGGAGCTCTACCCGGCATACCGGCATGTCATGGCCCGCGACCCCGAGCTCAAGGTGCACATGTACGGCAAGGACGTCCGCCCGGGTCGCAAGATCGGGCACGTCAACGTCTCCGGCCGCGACGTGGCCGACCTGCGCGAGCGGGCCGGACACGCGGCCGACTACATCAGGGGTGTGGTGAGGCAGTGAGCCAAGGTATGCCGCAGGGCGCCGGGAGCGGGGGCCAGGAGGCGCCCCTCGTCGGGCTCGTCATGGGCAGCGACAGCGACTGGCCGGTCATGGAGGCCGCCGCGCAGGTGCTCGACGAGCTGGGCGTGACCTACGAGGCCGACGTCGTCTCGGCTCACCGGATGCCCGAGGAGATGATCGACTACGGCAAGAGCGCCGAGGCGCGGGGGCTGCGGGTTCTCATCGCCGGGGCCGGGGGCGCCGCCCACCTGCCGGGGATGCTCGCCTCGGTCACCTCGCTGCCGGTCATCGGGGTCCCGGTGCCGCTGTCCGCGCTCGACGGGATGGACTCGCTTCTGTCCATCGTCCAGATGCCCGCGGGGGTGCCGGTCGCGACGGTGTCGATCGGCGGGGCCCGCAACGCCGGGCTGCTCGCCGCGCGGATCCTCGGGGCCGGCGAGGGCGAGCGGGCCGAGCGGCTGCGAGCCGCTCTGGGGGAGTTCCGGACGGCCCTGCGGGACCAGGCTCACGCCAAGGGCGCCGCTCTGCGCGACCGCCGCGGCGGCTGACGCGCGGCGGCTGATGCGGCGGCTGATGCGGCGGCCGACGGGGGCGGCCGACGGGGGCGACCGACGGGGCGACCGACGCCGGAGCGTCGACAGCGGAGCGTCGACAGAGGGTCGCCACGTACGGGGCCCGAGGATCGCCCCGCGGCGAGCAGAGGAGCGCCGAGCGACCGAGTGGGGCACCTTCAGCCGGGTCCGCCAACCTCTGCTAGCAGAGGTTGGGCCACTCAGCAGAGGTTCTGCCCTCTGCTGAGCCAACGAACCTCTGCTAGCAGAGGTTAGGGAGATGGGGCGGGCAGGTTGGGGAGACAGCGCGGGGGTCAGGGGGCCTCAGCCCAGGTGCGAGCCTCAGCCCAGGTGCGAGCCTCAGCCCAGGTGCGAGCCTCAGCCCAGGCGGGCGGCGACGCGGGGCCACTCGATCTTCGGGCAGGTGTTCATGACGACGGCGATCCCGGCGGCCAGCGCCCGCTCCGCTGCCGCGTCGTCGATGACCCCGAGCTGGAGCCACACCGCCTCGATACCCAGCCGGTCCTTCTCGGCGATCGCGTCATCGACGACGGCGCCGACGTGGTGAGAGTTGACGAAACAGTCGACGACGCGCACCGGGCCCTCGGGCACGTCGGCGAGCGAGGGGTACCCCGGCTCCCCGTCGACCTCGTCGGCGTGGGGGTGCACCGGGACGATCCGCATGCCGCGGGTCGTGTGCAGCCATCCCGCGATCTCGTATGCCGTCCGCGACCGGTTCGCGGACAGGCCGACGACCGCCCAGGTCGCCGGCTCGGAGAGCAGGCTCGTGATGAGGGCAGGGTCGTTGATCCGGGGTGGGGTCACGGCACCATCATCACCCGCGGTGGGCGCAGCGGCCCCGGCGGGTCCGGGGCCCGAGACGTCCCTCGCCGGGCTGCCCGATGCGGCCCCGGCCCGGGGGCTTGCGCGCCTCAGCCCGGCGGGGTTGGCTGGACGGGACCGCCCGGGCCTGTCCGGCGTGGCACCGACCCAAGGAGCTCGACGTGAAGTTCGGCCTGTTCATTCCCCAGGGGTGGCGCCACGACCTCGTGGGCATCGACCCGGCGCAGCACTGGGGTGTCATGGCCGGTCTCGCCCGGCGTACCGACGGGATGCCGGACTGGGCCTCGATCTGGGTCTACGACCACTTCCACACCGTGCCGCGGCCCAGCGAGGAGGCGACGCACGAGGCGTGGAGCCTGATGGCCGCCTTCGCCGGGGTGACCGGTCGGGTGCGGCTCGGCCAGATGTGCACGTGCATGAGCTATCGCAACCCCGCCTACCTCGCCAAGGTCGCCGCAACCGTCGACATCATCTCCGAGGGACGCCTCGAGATGGGGATCGGTGCCGGCTGGTATGAGCACGAGTGGAACGCCTACGGCTATGGCTTCCCGAGCGCGGGCGAGCGGATCGCCCGGCTGGAGGAGGGCGTCGAGATCTTCCGGCAGATGTGGATGGAGGGGAAGGCCACCTTCAACGGCGTGCACTACCAGGTCGACGGCGCCATCTGTGCGCCGCGACCGCTCCAGGGCACGAGCGTGCCGGGCAGCCGCACCAACGGGATCCCGGTGTGGGTCGCCGGCGGTGGCGAGAAGAAGACGCTGCGGGTCGCTGCCCGATACGCCGACTACACGAACTTCTCCGGCATGCCGGAGGAGTTCGCCCACAAGAGCGAGGTCCTCCGCGGCCACTGCGACGCCGTGGGCCGGGACTTCGGCGAGATCGTCCGGAGCGCGAACTTCAACGTCGTCATCGGGCGTGACAACCGCGAGGTCGCCCAACGGCTGGAGTGGATCCGTGACCACTACACCCGGGCGGGGCTGCCCGAGAAGGTCGTCGAGTCCACGGTGCAGTCCTTCGCCGACGGCCCGCTCGTCGGCACCCCGGAGCAGGTTGCCGAGGCCCTCGCGAACCTGCAGGATCTCGGGATGACCTACGCCATCACGTACTTCGTCGAGTCGGCCTACGACATGAGTGGCATCGAGCTCTTCGAGCGCGAGGTCATGCCGGCCTTCGTCGACCACGAGCAGAACGGTCACCTCTGGCATCTCGGCCGGCGCCACTAGGGCGTGTCTCCATAAGGTGAGCGTGGTTGGCGGGGATTGTTGGGGTCATGTCTCGGACTCGGGTCTTGACCGACGCGCAGTGGGCGCGGATCTCACCGCTGATGCCGTCCTCGGAGGGCAAGCAGGGCAAGCCTTTTCGTGATCATCGGCAGGTGGTCGACGGGATCATCTACCGGTACCGCACCGGGGTTGCGTGGCGGGACGTGCCCGAGCAGTTCGGGCCGTGGCAGACCGGGCGGCACCGCCGCCTCGCTGGGGACGGCACCTGGGACCAGGTCCTGGCCGCCCTGCTCGCCGACGCCGACGCGTGTGGGCTGGTCAACTGGGACGTCAGCGTGGACTCCACCATCAACCGGGCCCACCAGCACGGCACGAACCTGACCCGGGCCGAGCAGGTCACGGGGGGCTCTGCCGAATCACAGGAATCTGGGCGAGGAGCCGCCTGACCTCGCCGTCGGCCGTTCCCGTGGAGGGCTGTCGACCAAGATCCACCAGCTGTGTGACGGTCACGGACGGCCGCTGGTGGTCCTGCTCGGGCCTGGACAGGGCAGCGACTCACGGATGTTCCCGCACCTGCTGGATGCGCTGCGCGTAGCGCGTCCCGGGCCGGGCCGTCCGCGCACCACCCCCGACGCGGTCCTGGGCGACAAGGCCTACTCCAGCCGCGGACACCGCGCGCTGCTCCGCAGCAGGGGGATCACCGCCGTCATCGCCGAACCCCAGGACCAGAAGGCCAACCGCACACGCCGCGGCGCCAAGGGTGGCCGACCCCCCGCCTTCGACGCCGAGCGGTACAAGAACCGCAATGTCGTCGAACGCGGCTTCAACGCCTTCAAGCAGTGGCGCGCCCTGGCCACCCGCGACGACAAGCTCGCCCTCACCTACCGCGCCGGCACGCTCCTACGCGCCGTCCTCATCTGGCTCGACGCGTTAGGAGACACGCCCTAGCCGGCCGACGCTCAGTCGCTCAGCCAGGGCAGGGTCACCGTGCCGGCGGTGAGGAGGGCCTGGAGCATCTCGGCCTGGTAGCCGTAGTCGATCGCGAACGCCCGCAGCTCGGGGATCTCGACCATGCCGTGCCGACCCTCGTCGAACCAGGCGTCGCCGAGCCGCCGGACGAAGTCGGTCCGCCACACGTAGAAGTTGCCGTTGATCCGCAGGAACCGGCCCGCGTCCTGGCGCCGGGTCACCCCCGCCCCCTCGGTGAAGTAGCGCCGCAGCACCCGCGGGTCCTCCTCGGAGGGACGCACGCCCACCCAGGTCGGGGAGAACCCGGGCTCGGACACCGACACGATCCCGTCGAGGTCGGGCTCGGCGGCGAGCCGCCCGACGGCCCGCTCGATCTCGTCGGGGTCTCGGGCCGGGCTCGTCGGGTCGATGAGCAGGAGCAGGTCGTAGGTCGCGCCCTCCTCAGCTTCGGCGGCGGCCAGGGCGTGGCGCAGGACCGGGGCCATCGGGGTGTCGTCCCCGGCCAGCTCGGCGGGTCGGAGGAAGGGCACGTCGCCCCCGTGGGCGCGGGCGACCTCGGCGATCTGCGGCGAGTCCGTCGTGACGATGCACCGGGTGACCGAGGGGATGAGCGCCGCCGCGGCGAGCGAATGCGCGATGAGGGGCAGCCCGGCCAGCGGGCGGATGTTCTTGCCTGGCAGGCCCTTGGACCCGCCGCGTGCCGGGATGACGGCGAGAACCCGGGGGGTCGGCATGGGCGGGCCCTTTCGTCTGCTGGTTGGCGCGTCCGGCGCGGCAGGCCCGGTACGTTGTCCTCATGGTAGGAGGCCCCCCGACGCCCCGCTGGCTCGTCCTCGGCGCAGGGGGCCACGCCCGGGTCGTCGCCGACGTCATCGCCCGGCTCGGTGGGACGGTGGCGGCGGTCGCCGGGGCCCCGAGCGGCCCGCCGTGGTCGGTGCCACTCCTCCCCAGTGACGACGAGGCCCTCGGGTATGCCGTCGAGCACCGTCTCCTCGTCGCGCTCGGGGTGGGGGCCAACGCCGCCCGCATGCCCCTGCTGTCCCTGGTGACCGCCGCGGGGCTGCTCGCCCCGCCGCTGCTGGCCGCGACCTCGACCGTTGCCGTGGATGCGCGACTGGGCGACGGCACCGCAGTGCTCGAGCACGCTCACGTCGGCCCCGTCGCGCGTGTCGGTCCGGCCGTCATCGTCAACACCGCCGCCGTCATCGAGCACGACTGCGTCGTCGGCGAGGGAGCCCATCTCGCGCCCGGCGCCATCCTCCTGGGGGCAGCACAGGTCGGGGCACGCAGCCTTGTCGGCTCCGGTGCTCGCGTGCTGCCCGGCGTCGCCGTCGGCGCGGACTGCGTCGTGGGGGCTGGGGCGGTCGTGCGGGAGGATGTCCCCGACGGCACGATGGTCGCCGGGGTGCCCGCAACCCCCGTGGGCCGATGACCCGAGAGGCTCCCATGCGGACAGTGCGCATCGCCGACCGGCAGGTTCCGACGGCCGGCGACGTCTTCGTCATCGCCGAGGCCGGCGTCAACCACAACGGCGACGTCGACCTGGCCCACCGCCTCGTCGACATCGCGGCCGACGCCGGCGCCGACGCGGTGAAGTTCCAGACCTTCGACCCGGCCAAGCTCGTGTCGACGGCCGCGGCGAGTACGCCCTACCAGCGCGAGCGCGGTGGCGCCTCGGACCAGCTGAGCCTGCTGCGCGCCCTCACCCTCCCCGAGACCGCCTGGACGCGGCTGCGCGAGCACGCCGGGGAGCGGGACGTTGCCTTCCTCAGCACGCCTTTCGACCTCGACAGCGCCCGGATGCTCGTCGCCCTCGGCCTGCCGGCGCTCAAGGTCTCCTCGGGCGAGCTGACGAACCTGCCCTACCTGCGGTCCCTCGCCCTCCTCGGCGTCCCGCTCCTCGTCTCGACCGGGATGGGTGACGCCGCCGAGGTGGCCGCGGCCGTGCAGGCCTGTGCGGCGGCCCCGGGGCTCGCGCTCTTCCACTGCGTCTCCGCCTACCCGGCGCCGGTCGCCGAGGCCAACCTGCGTGCCATTCCAGCGATGGCGCAGGCACACGGCATACCCGTCGGCTGGTCCGACCACACCCCCGGCCTCACCGCCGCCCTCGGCGCGGTCGCTCTCGGCGCCAGCCTGCTCGAGAAGCACATGACGACGGACAGGTCCCTGCCCGGGCCGGACCACGCCGCCTCGATCGAACCCGCCGAGCTCGCCGACTACGTCGCGCAGGCCAAGGCGCTGGCGACCGGCCTCGGCGACGGGGTCAAGCGCCGGATGCCGTCGGAGGAGGAGAACGCCGCCCTGGTCCGCCGCAGCTGGCACGCCGCGCACGACCTGCCGGCGGGAATCTCCCTCGCCGAGGAGCACCTGTCCCTGCTCCGCCCCGAGGACGGCCTCGGTCCGGCCGTCGACCTGGCGGGACGGGTCCTCGCCCGCGCCGTCCCGGCCGGCGAACCCGTCACCGAGGGCGACCTGGTCGCCGAGGAGCGCCGGTGACCGGGGACCCCATCCGGGTCGCCGTCTTCGTCGGCACCCGGGCCGACCTCGGTCCGCTGTCACCGGTCATCGGCGTCCTCGACGCCGCGCCCGATCTCGACCTCACCGTCCTCACCGGTGTCGCCTACGGCGTCACCGAGCTCGCCGCCGCCCTGCCGGTCCCGCCGACGCCGTGGAACGGGCGTATCCGGGCTCTGGCCGAGCCCATCCCCAGTGTCGACGCCGCCGCGGTGCTCGCCCACGGGCCACGGCTGGCGGCCGGAATCGCGGCATACCTCGAGGCTGGCCCCCCGGACGTCCTCATCGTCCTCGGGGACCGGTGGGAGCTGCTGCACGTCGTTCCCCCGGCGGTTCTGTCGGGTGTCCCGGTCGTTCACCTGCACGGTGGCGAGGTGACCGAGGGCTCGCTCGACGAGCGGGTCCGCCACGCGCTCACCAAGCTCGCCGACGTCCACTGCGTCGCTTCGGCCGACGCCGCCGCACGGGTCCGCCAGCTCGGTGAGCCCGCGGAGCGCATCCACGTCACCGGCGCACCGGGGCTGGACCGGCTGACCGGCGTCGGGCCGCTCGACGACGCCGCCCTCGCCGAGGTCATCGGGCGCCCCGTCGAGCGTCCGGTCGCGTTGTTCACCTATCACCCGCCGACCGCGTATGCCGCCGCGCCGGTGGGGCGGTGGGCCGCCGAGGCGCTCGCCGCCACCCTCGAGCACTGTGGCACCGTCATCGCCACGCACCCCGGCATGGACGTCGGTCGGGACGACGTGCTCGCGGCTCTCGTCGCGGCTGCGGACGCGGACTCCCGGGTCGTCGTCCACCCCTCGATAGGTGCGGTGTACCCGAGCGTGCTCGCCAGCATCGACGTCGTCGTCGGGAACTCCTCCTCGGGTGTCATCGAGGCGGCCACTCTCGGTATCCCGGCCGTCGATGTCGGCGACCGGCAGCGGGGCCGGCTGCGGGGGGACAACGTCATCCACGCGGCCGAAGGGCGGGAGGCGGTTGCTGCCGCGGTCGGCCGGGCACTCACCCCCGGGCACCGTGCGCTGGCTGCCGCGGCGGGCAACCCCTACGGCAGCGGTGACGCGAGCCGCCGCATCCTCGATATCGTTCGAGCCGCACCCGCGACCGCGCGGGTCAAGCCGTTCGTCGACCACGGGGAGCAACCGTGACCAAGAGGCAGCTCGAGCAGGCCTGCGCGCCGGTCACGGCCTCGCTGCGCGACGTCGCCCTCGTCATCGACCGGCTCGCCTCGTCGCTGTGCATGCTCACCGACGACGACGGCCACCTCGCCGGCCTGCTGACCGACGGCGACCTGCGGCGCGCGATGCTTGCCGGCGCGACCCTCGAGGATCCCGCCCGCCGGTACGCCACGACGAACCCGCAGGTCGTCACCGCCGGCTCGCCCCGAGCCGCCGTCCTCGACCTCATGCAGGCCTTGCGCATCGCCGCGGTCCCCGAGGTCACCGCCGACGGCGTCGTCGTCGGCCTGCACACCCTCTCGGACATCGTCGGCGCGGAGCCGCTGCCCCACGTCGCGGTCGTCATGGCCGGTGGCAAGGGCACCCGGCTCGGCGACCTGACCCGGTCGACCCCGAAGCCACTCATGACCGTCGCGGGCCGGTCGATCATCGAGTGGATCATCCTCGGCCTCGTGGGCGGCGGCATCCGCGAGGTGTGGGTGAGCGTCAACCACCTCGCCGACCAGGTCGAGGCGCACCTCGGCGACGGCGGCCGGCTCGGGTGCTCGGTCCGGTACCTGCGCGAGGAGCCGGACAACCCGCTCAGCACCGCCGGGTCGCTCAGCCTGCTGCGCGAGCAGCGACCCGCCCTGCCCGACCCCGTCATCGTCATGAACGGCGACCTCATGGTCGAGTTCTCCGTGACCCAGCTCCTCGAGGACCACCGCCGCAGCGGAGCCGCCCTGACGATGGGGGTGCGCAGCTACCAGCACGAGGTGCCGTACGGAGTCGTGACGAGCGACGACCACGGCCGGGTCACCGCCATCACCGAGAAGCCCACCGTCTCCTTCGACGTCAACGCCGCCGTCTATGCCGTGTCGCCCGCGGCACTCGCCCTTCTCCCCGCGGGGCAGCCCAGCACCATGCCGTGGTTGGTCCAGCAGTGCCTGGACACGGGACGTCCGGTCACCGCGTGGACGATCACGACCGACTGGCTCGACGTGGGGACCCCGACCGACCTGGCCCGGGCGAAGGGACAGGCGTGACCCAGCCGACGCCCGCCCTGACGCCCGCCTCGACGACGGGTGGCCTCGCCGACTCGACGGTGCTCGTCACGGGCAGCGACGGCTTCATCGGCAGCCATGTCGTCGAGCGGCTCCTCGCCGACGGCGCGACCGTCCGGGCCTTCTGCCTCTACACCTCCTTCGGTACGGCCGGCTGGCTCGAGGAGTCCGAGGTCTTCCAGGAGGCGGTGCGCGACGGGCGCGCCGAGGTCGTCCTCGGGGACATCCGCGACCCCGAGCACGTCCTCGCCGTGGCGGACGGCGTCGACGTCGTCCTCCACCTTGCGGCCCTCATCGCCATCCCGTTCTCCTACGTCGCCCCGCGCTCCTACGTCGAGACCAACATCCTCGGCACGCTCAACGTCCTCGAGGCGGTGCGTCGGCTCGGTATCGGGCGGCTCGTGCACACCTCGACGTCGGAGGTCTACGGCACGCCGGAGGAGGTGCCGATCACCGAGGCGCATCCGCTGCGCGGGCAGTCGCCCTACTCGGCGAGCAAGATCGGCGCCGACAAGATGGCCGAGTCCTACGCACTGTCGTTCGGCACGCCGGTGACGGTGCTCCGCCCCTTCAACACCTTCGGCCCCCGGCAGAGCCTTCGGGCGGTCATCCCCACCGTCCTGTCGCAGCTGCTCGCCGGGGCCGACGAGATCCGGCTCGGCGCGACCTCGCCGCAGCGAGACTTCACCTTCGTCACCGATACCGCCGACGGCTTCGCCCGCGCCGCCCTCGCCGACGTCGAGCCCGGTACGACGATCCAGCTCGGTACCGGGCGCACCGTCTCGATCGGCGACGTCGTCGAGCTGTGTCAGCGGGTCACCGGAACGCGTGCCCGCGTCGTCACCGACGAGGCCCGGCTGCGTCCGGACGGGTCCGAGGTCGAGATCCTGCTGTCCGACCCCGCCCGGGCGCGCGACACCCTCGGCTGGGCGCCGGGGGTGAGCCTGGAGGAGGGGCTGGCTCGGACGGCCGAGTGGCTGGCCCACCGGGTGGATCCCGAGACGGCCGGGCGGTACCACCGATGAGCGACACCGGCGAGGCCCACGCCCCCGGTGCACGTGGGCCCGAGGGGACGATCCCGCTCGCGGTCCCCAACATCGGCGAGCTCGAGCGCGACTACGTCCTGCGGGCCGTCGAGAGCGGCTTCGTCTCGTCGGTCGGGCCCTTCGTGGCGGAGTTCGAGGAGCGATTCGCCGACCTCGTCGGCAGTCGGCATGCCGTCGCCTGCGCGAGCGGGACGGCCGCCATCCATATCGCCCTCCTCGTGCTCGGCGTCGAGCGCGACGACGAGGTGTTCTGCTCCGACTTCACCTTCGTCGGCTCGGTCAACCCCATCGCCTACCTCGGGGCCCGCCCCGTCTTCGTGGACTCGGAGCGGACGACGTGGAACATCGACCCGCGGCTGCTCGCCGAGGAGCTCGACCGGCGGGCCTACGCGGGCGACCCGATGCCCAAGGCCGTCGAGGTGGTCCACGTCCTCGGTCAGCCGGCCGACCTCGCACCGATCCTCGAGACGTGCGAGCGGCACGGTGTCGCCGTCCTCGAGGACGCCGCCGAGTCGCTCGGCGCCGGCTGGTCGGGCGGCCCGCTCGCCGGACGGCATACCGGGTCGGTGGGTCGGGTCGGGGCCTTCTCGTTCAACGGCAACAAGATCGCCACCTCCGGCGGCGGCGGGATGATCGTCACCGACGACCCCCAGCTGGCTCGTCGGGCCCGTCACCTCACGACGCAGGCCAAGGTGCCCGACGTCGGCTACCTCCACGACGAGGTGGGCTACAACTACCGGCTGACGAACGTCGCCGCGGCGCTCGGCCTGGCCCAGCTCGAGCGGCTGCCCGTTTTCGTGGAGCGCAAGCACGCCATCGCCGCCCGCTACGACGCGGCGCTGGCGGGCACCGGCGTGGTCGTCCCACCGCGGGTCGAGGGGTTCGACGCGACGTACTGGCTCTACTCGGTCCTCGCTCCCGAGGCCGGCGGCGAGCGGGGCCGCGATGAGCTGCTGGCGCATCTGCAGTCCCGTGGGGTCGCCGCCCGCGCGTTGTGGCGGCCTCTGCACCGTCAGCCGCCGTTCGCGCAGGCCACGACGGTCGGTGGCGAGGTGGGTGAGGACCTGTTCCGCCGCGGGATGTCGTTGCCCTGCTCGACCGACCTCACGGACGCGGACCAGGACCGGGTCGTCGCGGCGCTGCGCGAGGTCCTCGGCTGAGCGGTCCGTCCCCGGTCGAGCGGTTCCGGCGCGGGGCGACCCAGCGTCAGGTGCCGTACCCGAAGAGCCGCACGTCGTCGGCGTACCGCTCCAGGAGGTAGGCCCGGTCCTCGTCGGACACCTCGACACGGCGGCCGCTCGTGGGCCCGCCGTGGGTCGAGACGTTGACCCGGGGGAGCGGACCGACGTCGAGGCCGAGGGCCGAGGTGACGTGGCCGAAGTCCTCGTCGAGCGTCTCGAACCGGCCGACGAAGTCGAGCAGTGGTCGCTGCCGCCAGCCGGTGACGAACGTGGTCTGGGGGCGAAGTCCCGGAGTGCGGCGGGTGCCCGGGTGGCGGATGAAGTCCGAGAACGAGTCGGTCTCGCGGAAGGCCGTCATGACCTCCCAGCCGGCGGGGTCGGCCTTGCGACCGGCCTCGGTGACGTAGTACCAGAGGTGGCGCCCCCGGCGCCGGTCGCGGCGTTCGGCGAGGGTGCCGACGTACCGGTAGAGCGAGACGGCCCGGTCCACCGGGTCCCGGACGAAGGCGAACTTGTAGTACTCGTCCCACACGTCCTTGGGCAGCCGGGTCCGCGCCGCGCGGGCCGTCGAGTGCTTGTGCAGCCCCTGGAGCTCGCGGTACGCCGGGCGGCCCAGGGTCTTCAGCCACACGTCGAAGTCACTCTTGAGGACGATGTCGTCCGGCCCGAGGGCCGGCTCGAGCGCGGCCGTGACCGACTCGCCGGCCGTCTTGTGGATGTGGACGAAGATGAACCGATGTCGGTGCGAAATGATCACGGCCGCCCCCTCGTCATCCCTCGATCGTCCGTCGCAGGGCATCGGCATGCCCAGCGACGTCGAAGGAGTAGTGGGACTGGAAGGCCTGTTGGTCGAAGCCGACCTCCGGGCGCGGGGTGTCGCCCACCCCCCAGAAGGTGTCGAGCGTGCCGCCCTGGAGCGCGGCGATGAGGTACTCGTTGTTCGCCGTGTAGCTCGAGGAGGCGATGACCACCCGTCGTCTGACCTCGGAGAACATCGTCGTGAACAGACCGCTCCCGGCGAACCCGGCAACGATCTCGGCCGAGCGGAGCAGCGCCACCTGCTCGGGGAAGGGCAGGTCCTCCGGGTAGACGATCGCGAAGCCCTCATCGGCGAAGAACGCCTCGACCTCCTCGGTCTGGTGGCAGTGCCGGCGGCGCCCGGCTCGCCGCGAGATGAACAGGCGTTCAGCCGGTGGCGCCGGCCGCACCTGTTGCGCCACCAGTCGATCACCCAGCTCCCGCCACACCGCGGCGAGCTCGGGGGCAGCGTAGAAGGGCATGACGAAACCCGGGCTCTCGGCCACGAGCGACTCGACCCGGTAGGACGCCTGGGCGGGGACGTAGGCGATCGTGTCGGGGTCGATGCCCAGGGCCCGGAACATCTCGGCCTGGAAGCCGGGCACCCCGCTCTGACCGCGCCCGAGGCTGACCAGCGGACGGATGTCGGGGAAATGCTCGGCCGCCCGGCGCCACCCGGCGGCCCGGCCCATCACCTCGGTGATGACGTGTCCGAAGTGCCCGGGGTACTCCGTGTCGAAGTAGAAGTACCGCCCGAGAAGGTCCGCAGCGGGGGTCGGTCGCCGCCTGAACCGGGCGCTGAAGCCGTCCACGCCGACCAGGCGGTGGTGGAACAGGGAGCTCGTCGTCGGGTGCCGGAAGGTGTCGGGGAGGAACATCCGGTCGGTGTAGGCCACCTGGTGAGAGGTGACGAGTGCCCCGCGGTACTCGCGGAGATACCGCTCGGGCACCGAGATGACCGGGGGCTGCGGCTGTGCATGTGGCTCGCCGTGGTTGCGTGCGACGACGCTCGGACGGAACTCCTCGCCCGGGAGGACCTCGATGACCGACCCCCACGACGTGCCGGTCCGGGCCAGGAGCGCGTTCGCGGTCGCGTCGCGAAGCATGAGGCGGTGGGCCCCGCGCTTGCTGACGACGGCGCGGTCGCGTCCGATCGTGACGGTGTTGACGGCGTCGACCACGGGGTCGAACAGGGCAGCGCCCGGGGGCCGCCGGTCCCCGGTGGCGATGGCCTGCTCGACCCTGCCGAGAAGCTCCCAAACCGACTTGCCGGTACCTCCCGCTTCATCGCCGACACGGGCGTCGCCCGGGAGTCGCTCGACCAGGTAGCGGCCCTTGGGTGAGAGGACGGGAAGCAGCCGTCGGAGGGTCTGCACCTTCTCGGCCTCGGTCGTCGTGATCCGCTCGAGGAGCAGGTCCGGCCCGTGCCCGGCGTAGAGCGCCGCGGTGCGCTCCTCGAGGTCGGCGGCCACCGTGACCTGGATCCCGGCGCCAAGGAGGCTGCGGTCGACGTCCGCGGCGGGCATCAGCATGACCGTGGCGTGCGGGAGGAGCCGCGCGAGAGCGGCGGCGGCCGGTACGGCGTCGTCGTCGACCAGGAGGACCACGCGCGCCGGCGGTCGCGGCAGGGCATCGACGGCGTCGAGGGCGGAGATGAGCCAGGCCGGCGTGTCGCCGGGGAGGTGGCGATGCCGACTCAGAGCACGCACGCGGAGCCGGAGAGTGCGGTAGGCGCGGGCCCGCCAGCGCCGCGCAGACCGGAGGACGACGTGACCGCCCGACCGGCGCGCGGCGGCCCTCAACACGCGACGTAGAGAGGTCACCGTGAGCGATCGCCGGTCGTCAGACGGGGCGTCAGCCGCGGAGGGAACGAAGCAGGTCGAGGGCCGGTCCCAGGTCGGCGCCCCGGTCGTCGGGGGCGGCGACCAGGGCAGCCCAGGCGGGCGAGGCGAGCAGGGCCTGCGGCTCGACGGCGAGTGAGCGGTCGCGGCCGAGTGCGGACTCGAGCGTGGAGCCCACCGTCATGCGGATGCCCAATGCGTGCTCCCTCGTGGGTACCTCGAGCGGGAAAGGTGCCAGCACTCTAGCGGAGCCGGGGGTCTCGCCCGCGGCCGCCCGAGGCCCTCCGACGTGGTGGTCGACACACCGGGCCCGCCAGGACCCGTCCATGCCCCCGGCGGTACCGTGGCCACCGTGACCGGCAACAGCGACTTCCCGTTCTTCACCACCTCCGAGGACCACGAGATGCTCCGCGAGGTGGTCCGCAGCCTCGCCGAGGACAAGATCGCGCCGCATGCCGCGGCGGTCGACGAGGACGCCCGCTATCCGCAGGAGGCCCATGACGCCCTCGTGGCGACGGACTTCTTCGCCGCGCACATCCCCGAGGAGTACGGCGGGGCCGGGGCCGACGCCCTGGCGACGTGCATCATCATCGAGGAGGTCGCCAGGGTCTGCGCGAGCTCCTCGCTCATCCCCGCCGTCAACAAGCTGGGGACCGTCCCGTTGCTGCTCGCCGGAAGCGAGGAGATCAAGCAGAAGTACCTGCCGGTCCTGGCCCGTGGCGAGACGACGTTCTCCTACGCCCTTTCCGAGCGAGAAGCCGGGTCCGACACCGCGGCGATGCGGTGCCGCGCCCAGGCCGACGGCGCCGACTGGGTCCTCAACGGGTCGAAGTCGTGGATCACCAACGCCGGCGTCTCCGGCCTGTACACCGTCATGGCCCTCACCGACCCGGACGGGCCGCGTGGCGGCAACATCAGCGCCTTCGTCGTCGAGGCGTCCGACGAGGGCTTCTCGGTCGGCGAGAAGGAGCGCAAGCTCGGCATCAAGGGCAGCCCGACCCGTGAGATCTACTTCGACAGCTGCCGGATCCCCGGCGACCGGATCGTCGGGGCACCCGGCGACGGGCTGAAGATCGCGCTGCGGACCCTCGACCACACCCGGGTGACGATCGGCGCCCAGGCCATCGGGATCGCCCAGGGCGCGCTCGACGGGGCCGTCGCCTACGTCAAGGAGCGCCGGCAGTTCGGCAAGCGGATCGCCGACTTCCAGGGCGTTCAGTTCATGCTCGCCGACATGGCGATGGAGCTCGAGGCGGCCCGCCAGCTCGTCTACGCGGCGGCGGCCAAGTCCGAGCGCGGCGACGCCGACCTGCCCTTCTTCGGGGCGGCGGCCAAGGCGTTCGCCTCCGACGTGGCGATGAAGGTGACCACGGACGCCGTCCAGCTGCTCGGCGGCGCGGGGTACACCAAGGACTTCCCGCTCGAGCGGATGATGCGCGACGCCAAGATCACCCAGATCTACGAGGGCACGAACCAGATCCAGCGGATCGTCATGGCGCGTCAGCTCCTCAAGGGCTGACGGCCGGACCACCAGACCGGAGACGAGCCACCTGCCGGTATGCCGCGCCGGCGGCCCACCGGGGTGGCACGTGGTCAGCCGCCGCTCGGCACCCCGTCGGTGCCGGCCGGCCGCTTGGTCAGTGGCTCGCCGTTGCGCAGCATCGAGAACAGCGCCCTGGCTCGGGCCGTGTCCCACTTGACCGAGCTGCCGGCCGCGGTCTGGTAGTTGATGTCGGCCAGGGGGACGACGAGGCTGAGCGTGTCACCCTTGGCGACGCCCCGCAGGGCGAGGGCCACCCGGCCCGCGTCCATGAGCGTGGTGTCCTGGCCGACGGTAAGACCCTTGGCGATGTTGTGGGTGACGTCCCACCAGCGGGTCGGGATGAGGACCGTGGACGGGGTCGCGACCTTCTTCATGATCGCGCCGAGGAACTGGCGCTGGCGCTGCGCCCGGCCGATGTCACCCCGCGGGTCGGAGTAGCGCGCCCGGACGTAGCCGAGGGCGTTGGGGCCGCTGAGGTTCTGGCAGCCCTTCTTGAGGTTGATGTGCGCCTTGGGGTCGTTCATGTCGAAGGGGACGCAGATCTGTACCCCGCCGAGGCTGTCGACCACGCCGACGAACCCGCCGAACCCGACCTCGATGTACCCGTCGATGCGCAGGTCGGTGGCCTGCTCGACGGTCTCGACGAGCAGCTTGGGCCCGCCGAAGGCGAACGCGGCGTTGATCTTGTTGCTCCCGTGGCCCGGAATGGGGACGTAGCTGTCCCGGGGGATGGAGATGAGCGCGCTCTTGCCCCCACCGGACGGCACGTAGACGAGGATGATCGAGTCGGTCCGCTGCCCGGCGACCGACCCGGTCCCGAGCTTCTTCCGCTGCGCCGCGGTCAGACCCGCTCGGCTGTCCGAGCCGACGAGGACGTAGACGTGCCCGCCGGTCGGGATCGCCCCGCGGGCCGCGCTCGGCGTGGAGTCGACGCGGGACACGGCGTTCCACGCGTGCCAGGGCGTGTAGGCGAGGAACCCGGCATACGCGAGGAGGAGGACGAGCGCGCCGATGACGACCCGCCGGACCGTCCTCCCGCGGCGTCGGGTCCGGGCCCCCGGGCGCGTCGGGGCGGGGGCCCGCCGGAGGCGAGTAGGTGCCGCCGGTGGTGCCGGCTCGCCGGTGGAGGGGCGCCGGCCCGCGCCCGCGGAGGACCGCCCGGTCGGCCGTCGACCGCGGGTGTCGATGAGGTAGGCGTCGTGCTCCTCGTGGCCGTGGGGCTCGGACCCGGCGCCGCGCGGCATACCCCGTTGGGGGATCGGCCGGACGTCGTCCTCGTGGCTCATGGGGGGCTTTCTCGGGTGGCGGTGGGCTGGCGGACAAGCCCACCCAGTGTGCCAAGTCCCGCTGGGGGCCCGCGCCCCGACACTCAGGTCGGATGTATCCGCAGACTTTGGAATACTGCACGGGTGCAGCCCCTCTCCTCGACCCCCGAGGCCGCGGACCCGCCCGTGCTCAGCGTCGTCGTCCCCATCTACCAGGTCCGGGACTATCTGCTCGCCTGCCTGGAGTCCCTGGCCCGGCAGACCCAACCCGGACTCGAGGTCGTCCTCGTCGACGACGGGTCGCCCGACGAGTCTGGAGCCATGGCCGACGACTTCGCCGCGGGGCGCCCCGGCTGGACGGTGCTCCATGTCGAGAACGGCGGCCTGGGCCGCGCCCGCAACATCGGCCTGGACCACGCGACCGCCGACTACGTGGCCTTCGTCGACTCCGACGACGTCGTCCCGCGGGACGCCTACGAGCTCCTCCTGCACGCGATCCGGGGCAGCGGGAGCGACATGGCGAGCGGCGGCGTCCTGCGCTACGACGGTGCCCGCACCCACATCTCCGGGCTGCACCGCCGGGCCATTCCGGCGACCCGCATCCGGACCCACATCTCCCGGACGCCGTCGCTCATCTACGACACGACGGCGTGGAACAAGGTCTTCCGGCGAGCGTTCCTCCTCGAGCACGGGCTGCGCTTCCCCGAGGGCGTCTACTACGAGGACATCCCGCTGACGTTGCGGGCCCACTTCCTCGCCTCGACCGTCGACGTCGTGGCCGAGCCGACCTACCTGTGGCGCGAGCGGCAGACGGCCGAGCTGTCGATCACGCAGCGTCGCGCCGAGACACAGAACCTCCTGGACCGGATGGCGGCGGTCCGCAGCATCGATGACTTCCTCGTCGAGCGGGGCGACAAGCGCGGCAAGCAGATGCACGACCACAAGGTCCTCAACATCGACATGGCGCTCTACATCGACGTCATCCACGAGGGTGACACACAGTTCCAGGACGCCGTCGTCAAGCAGTGCGCCGACTACCTCCAGGGTGTCGACCGCTCCGCCATCGCAGCCCTGTCGCCGCTGCGCCGGCTCCAGTACCACCTGGTCGCCAAGGGCCTGCGGCCGGAGCTCGTCGAGCTCCAGGAGTTCATGCGGCAGCCCGGCAACCAGAACCGCGTCGTCCGCCAGGGCCTGCGCCTGTATGCCGACATGCCGTTCCGTGGCGACCCGGCGGTCGGCGCTCCGGACGCGATCTACGACGTGACGCGCAGCCAGCCCCTCGTCACCGGCATCCGGGACATCTCGTGGGATGCCGACCGGCTCCTCGTCGACGGCCACGCCTTCATCAACCGGGTCTCGGACTCCGGGCCGTTGTCGACGGTCCACCGGGTCCAGCTGCGTCGGATCGGGATGGACCGGGACCTCAGAGCGCGCGTCCCGGCCCGACGGACCCGTCGCCCCGACCTCACCGCCGCCACGACCGCGTCGTCGACGAGGTACGACGGGGCGGGCTTCCTCGCGTCGGTGCCCTCCGGGCCGCTGCACCCGCCCGAGGGGTCCGACCAGGCCGAGTTCGAGCTCCTGGCGCAGGTCGCCGCGCCCAGCGCCCGGCGCGGAGCGTCGGTGTCGAACCCGCGGCCGGGTCGCGCCCTGCACCCGCCGCGCGCCCTCATCGCACCGGACACCCTCGTCGTGCCCGCCTTCCGCGGTCACCGGCTGCGGATCGCCGTGCGCAGGGTCCGCGGGCTGCTCGCCGGTGTCGACATCACCCCGGAGGGAATCACCTTCCGGGTGCGGGTCGTGCCGGGCGCCGACCTCACCGGTGCGGCGCTCCACCTGCGTCGCGTCGACTCGGTCTCCGGGGTGACGGTGCCGCTCACCGTTCAGGACGGCACGGCGACTGCGACGGCGACGATCGACGACCTCGAGATCCATGCCGAGTCGCTCAACGAGCGCGACTGGCGGCTCTGGCTGGTCTGCCCCCGCCCGAGCGAGGGCGCCGTCGACGCCGAGACCGCCGACGCCGAGGTGTCCGAGGCCGCGTCCTATGAGGGCGAAGGCGAGGACCGGCAGGCTCCCGCCGGGTCGCGCGTGGCGCCGCTCCATCTCGAGCCCGAGCTGCCCGACGGCATCGGCCAGGTCCGCGGCAGGTCGGTCGCGGTCACCCAGGCCGGGCTGCGCGGCGGGATGCTCAGCGACATCCGGCCGGTCCCGGTGCTCACCGGCTTCACGGTCGATCGCAGCGGGCTCCACCTGTCCGGGATTCTCAACGGCTCCACCGCCGCGGCGCTCGTGCTGGCCTCGTCCTCGGACCGCCTCTCGGTGCCCATGGAGATCTCCGGGTCGCGCTGGTCGGTGACGCTGCCCATGTCCGGCCGGCCCGGGAGGGCCGTGCTGCGCTGGTTGGCCGGGACCTGGACCGTCCTCGTCTCGACGGACGAGCAGGACCAGCCCGACGTCCCGGTCCGGGTGTCCGCGAGCACCGAGCAGCTTCTCGTCGACCGCGAGCAGCACGGGCCGGTGTCGTTCACGCTCGCGTCGAGCCAGAGCCACGAGCTGTCTCTCGCGGTCGACGCCGGCGGCGAGTGGGCGGACCGCGGAAAGTTCAACCGCGAACGGGCCCGCAAGGTCCACTACCGGATCACCCGGCGGATGCCACTCGAGGAGACGATCCTCTTCGAGGCGTGGAAGGGCCGGCAGTACTCCGACAGCCCGCGGGCGATCTTCGAGGAGCTGCGCCGCCGGGGCGACGAGCGCCGGATGGTCTGGGCGGTCGAGCACCACGGGGTCGAGACCCCCGACGGCGTCGAGGCCGTCATCACCGGCGGTCGGGACTACTTCCGCCACCTCGGCCGCTCCCGCTGGGTCGTCAGCAACGACTCGATGCCGACCCACTTCGTCAAGCGCGACGGCGTCCGGTACGGCCAGACGTGGCACGGCACCCCGCTCAAGCGGATCGGCTTCGACATCGACAACCTCCAGATGTCGAACAAGAGCTACCTCGAGCAGTTCGCCCGCGAGGTCACCAAGTGGGACGCCCTCATCTCGCCCAACCCGTTCTCATCCGAGATCTTCGCCCGGGCCTTCCGCTACTCCGGACCGATCCTCGAGATCGGCTACCCCCGCAACGACGTCTTCTTCCACGAGGCGGAGCGCCGGGCCCGCGCGGCCGCGGTCCGGGAACGCCTCGGCCTGCCGGCGGACCGGCGCATCATCCTCTACGCCCCGACCTGGCGGGACAACCAGTACGACAAGTCCGGTCGCTACAAGTTCTCGATGAAGCTCGACCTGGAGCGGATGTACCGCGTGCTCGGCGACGAGGCGGTGCTGCTCATCCGCGGTCACCAGCTCGTCGCCCAGCGGGTCGACACCTCGATGTTCGGCGGCTTCGCCCGCAACGTGTCGACCTACCCCGACATCAGCGACCTCTATCTCGTCGCCGACGTGCTGATCACCGACTACTCGTCGGTGATGTTCGACTACGTCAACACGGGGCGGCCGATGCTCTTCTACACCTACGACCTCGAGGCATACCGAGACGACCTGCGCGGCTTCTACTTCGACTTCGAGGCCGAGGCGCCGGGGCCGCTGCTGGGGCACACCGAGCAGGTCATCGAGGCGCTACGCTCGCTCGACGAGGTCACCGCGTCCTCCGCCGAGCGGTATGCCGCGTTCCGGGAGAAGTTCGCCGGGCTCGAGGACGGCGGCGCGTCGGCGCGGTTCGTCGACCGCTTCCTCCTGGGCTGAGGAGACCATGCCATCGCTTCGGCGGCTGCTCGCCCGCTCGGATGTCGTTGCCGCGAAGGTTCGCTCCGCGGCACCGATGCAGCTGCGCGACCTGGCCCGGCGGCTCCCGGTCCGTGATGACGTCGTCCTCTACGAGGCCTACGGCGGGCGCGGTGTCCTGTGCCATCCCGAGGCGATCTTCCGCGAACTCATCGACGACCCCGACCTCGCCCATCTGCAGCACGTGTGGGTGCTCACGAGGGACGCGGCCCAGACCGAGGCCGCCCGAGAGGTTGCCGCCCATCCCCGGGTCAGCATCGTCCGGCCGGGCTCGGCGGCATACATCCGCCGCCTCGCCACGGCGCGCTGGCTGGTCAACAACGCGACCTTCCCCCCGGGCTTCGGCAAGCGCGACGGGCAGGTCTACCTCAACACCTGGCATGGGACGCCGCTGAAGTCGATGGGGTACGACCAGCCCGACGCGATCGGGGCCACCCGCAACGTCGTCCGCAACTTCCTGATGGCCGACTACCTGCTGACCAGCGGCGACTACATGACGAGCCGGATGTACGTCGGCGGGTACCGGCTCACCAACATCTTCGCCGGCCAGGTCATCGACGAGGGCGGTCCACGGACCGACCGGCAGTGCCTCGACGAGACCGGTCGGGGGAGGGTCCTTGCGCGGCTGCGCCGGGCGGGCGTCGTCGTCGCGGACGGTGACCGGGTCGTCCTCTATGCGCCCACGTGGCAGGGGGAGTCGTTCGCGACCGCACGCGACGACGCCGCGGTGCTCGGCGAGCGCGTCCGCGAGCTGGCCGGCCTCCTGCCGCCCGGTCACCGCGTCCTGCTCAGGGTGCACCAGCAGGTGTATGCCGCGGCCGCCGCGCGCGCGGACCTGCGCGGCCTGCTCGTCCCGGGCGACGTGCCGGCGAACGAGGTCCTCGGCGTCACCGACGTCCTCGTCAGCGACTACAGCAGCATCTTCTTCGACTTCCTGCCGACCGGCCGGCCCATCGTCTTCTTCACCCCCGACCAGGACGTCTACACCGACGAGCGGGGCGTCTACCTCGACCTGGGTACCGAGCTGCCGGGACCGACGACGCATACGGTCGCCGAGCTCGCCGACGTCGTCGCGGCCGTCGGCGCGGGCTCGGCGCTCGACCCGGAGACGACGCACGGCGAGGTCCGGCGGGCCGCCGTGGAGCGGTTCGCCGCCAAGGACGACGGACGGGCCGCGGCCCGGGTCGTCGACATCGTCTTCCGGGGCCGGCGCGAGGGGTATGCCGTCGCCCCACTGCCGCGCGACGGCCGGGCCACCATGCTCGTCCACATCGGTGGAATGAAGCCCAACGGCATCACGACCTCCGCGCTGGGCATGCTCCGCCACCTCGACCACGCCCGCTTCGACGTCACCGTCGCCTTCGACGCCGTCCCCGAGCCGGACCGGCTCGCCAACGTCGCCCTGCTGCCGCCGCCAGGTCCGCCCGCTGCCCCGGATCGGCGCCTTCGCCCTCGGATCGCTGCTCTGGTACGTCCGGCGCGAGCTGTTCACCCGGGCCGGGCAGATGCGACCCAAGGACCGAGAGGCGATGGCGGCGCGGTTCGCGAGCGAGTGGGCCCGCTGCTACGGCCAGGCCCGGTTCGACTATGCCGTCGACTTCTCGCGGCTACTCGCCGACCTGGTCCTACCTCGTCGCCCAGGCGCCGGGGGCGGCCCGGTCGATCTGGCTGCACAACGACCTGCTCGCCGACCAGCAACGGACGGTCGCGGGGGAGCGGGCCCACGAGAACAACCTCGGGTCGGTGTTCGGCTCCTACCGGGCCTATGACCACCTCGTGTCGGTGAGCCCCGCGCTTCGGGACATCAACGCTCACTCGCTCGCGGCCTACGCGCCGGCCGAGCGGTTCGTCTCGGCGCGCAACACGGTCGACGTCGAGCGGGTCCGCACCGGTGCGGGACAGCCGATCCCGGAAGGCGTCCTCGCACCTCGGCCGGACCTCACGACCTTCGTCACCGTCGGCCGGGTCTCGCCCGAGAAGAACCACGAGCGGATGGTCCGCGCCTTCGCCGCGGTACACGCCGAGGACCCGGCGACCCGGCTCGTCGTCATCGGCGAGGGGCCGCTCCTGGTGCGGGTCCGCGAGGTGGCCGACGAGCTCGGGCTGGCCGACGCGGTCGTCCTCACGGGCCAGCAGGCCAACCCGTTCGCCATCCTCGCCGCGTGCGACGTCTTCCTCCTCTCCAGCGACTACGAGGGCCAGCCGATGGTCATCCTCGAGGCGCTCGTCCTCGGCCTACCGGTCGTGACGACAGCCTTCGGCTCGGTCCGCAGTGCGCTGCCCGAGGGCGTCGGCCTCGTCGTCGACCAGGACGTCGATGCGCTGGCCGAGGGGCTGCGCGCTGCGCTGCGGCATGAGGTGCCGACGGGCCCGTTCGACGCCGACGGCTACAACGCCGAGGTCATGAGCGAGCTCTACCGCGCGATCGGTGCCACGCCGACCGGTGAGGGCTGACGATGGCCGCGCCGTCCTTCTCCTTCGTCAGCGGCAACGCCGTGAAGATCCTCGCCCTCCCCCTGTATGCCGTGGGCGACGCTCTCGGTGCCCTCGTGCCGCGCTCGCCGCGGCGGTGGGTCGTCGGGAGTGGCTTCGGGGTTGCCGACGGTGGGCTGACACTGGCCCGGGAAGCGGTGGCCACCGACCCGGGACTGCGGCTGACCTGGCTCGCGTCGAGCGACGAGGAGGCGGCTGCGGCACGGCGGGCCGGGTTCGATGCCGTTCTCAAGGGCTCGCCGCGCGGGCTCTGGCGGACGTCGCGGGCCGGGGTCGTCGTCGTCACGCACGGATTCGGCGACGTCAACCGCTACGGCATCCGGGGGGCCGTCGTCGTCAACCTCTGGCACGGCAGCCCGCTCAAGCGGCTCCACCTCGACAGCCCGGCGGCGCTGCGGGTCCCCCTGCTCGGTTCGTGGCGTCCGGCGTCCCGGGCGATGGCCGCGATGTACCGGCGCGGCACGAGCCGGGTCGCCGTCCTTCCGGCAGGGTCCGACACGGTGGCGGGCGACCTGGCGAGCGCGTTCGGGATCGACGCCGATCGGGTGCCGGTCACCGGGGAGCCGCGGACCGACGTCCTCTTCGCCGGGTCGCAGGCGGAGCGGCGCACCGCTGCGCTGGGGCGGCTCGAGCAGACGACCGGGCCGCTCGGCGGGCGGCGGGTGGTCCTCTACGCCCCGACCTGGCGTGACGGCGACCCCGACCCCGGTGTGCCCGGCCCGGCGGACTGGGACGCCATCGAGCGGTGGTGTGAGCGGACGGGCTCGGTCCTGCTCGTCCGGCCGCACCGCCTCTCGGTCGGCGACTACCACCACGTGTCCGACCACGTCCGGATGCTCGACCCGGTCATCGAGCCCGAGGTCATGGCCGTCCTGTGGGCGTGCGACGTGCTCGTCACCGACTACTCCTCGACGCTCGTCGACTTCGCCGTCACCGGCCGGCCGGTCGTCTTCTTCGCCCCCGACGTCGAGGCATACACCCGCTCACGGGGCCTCTACCGGCCGTATGCCGAGCTGAGCGGCGGGCGGACCGAGCGCACCTGGACAGAGGTGCTCGCCCGGCTCGACGAGGTGCTCTTCGAGGGCCCGGAGCGCGAGGAGGCGGAGGCGCACAGCGCGGCGCTGGCCACGGCATACCACCGGTTCACCGACGGGGCGAACACGGCCCGCGTCCTCGCTCGGGTGCGGATGCTGGCCGGACTGGAGCGGCCCGTCGCGTTCTTCGAGTCGTACTACGGGCGCAACGCCTCGGGCAACCCGCGGGCCATCGACGCCGAGCTGTCCCGACGCCGGCCCGACGTCGAGCGGATCTGGGCGGTGGACCACGACGGCGTCGAGGTGCCCGACGGCGCGCGTGCCGTCGTCGTCGGGACACCGGAGTGGGAGCGGGCGCGGGACCGGGCTCGGCTGCTCGTCCTCAACGACTGGATCCGCGACGGTTGGCGGCCCGGGCGGGGCCAGTTCGTTCTGCAGACCTGGCACGGCACCCCGCTCAAGCGGATCGCCCTCGGTCGCCGGGACCTGTCACCGCGGTCGATGGCCGCCGTCGTCAAGCAGTCGACGCGCTGGTCGGCGATGCTCGCCCAAGGCCCGTGGGCGGCGAAGGTGCTACGGCGGTCGTATGCCGTGGCCGGACCGATGTGGACGCTCGGCTACCCGCGCAACGACGTCATCGCCCGAGGGGACTGCGGCGACGCGCGGTCGCGCCTGGGGGTGGCCACGCCGAAGGTCGCGCTCTACGCGCCGACGTGGCGGGACGGGCGGCTGGCGGACGCGGACCCGCTGGATGCCTCGGCGCTGGCCGCCGGTCTCGGGCCGGAGTGGACAGTGCTCGTCCGGGGGCACGCCCGGACGATGGGGGAGCGTTCCAGAGTGGCGGGGGACCGGGTGCTCGACGCGACCGACTACCCGGACGTCTCCGACCTGCTCGCCCTCGCCGACGTGCTCGTCACCGACTACAGCTCGGTGATGTTCGACTTCAGCGCCTCGGGGCGGCCGATGGTCTTCTTCGTGCCCGACCTCGGGCAGTACCGGGACGAGGTGCGGGGTTTCTACCTCGACCTCGGTGCACAGGCGCCGGGGCCGCTCGTCACGACGACGCAGGAGTGTGTGGCGGCCGTCCTCGGGGCCGAGGCCGAGGCGCCGCGCTGGGCGCAGCGGTATGCCGCGTGGCGCGCCGAGTTCAACCCCCTGGACGACGGCCTGGCGAGCCAGCGGGTCGTCGACGCGTTGCTGGAGCGCGGCGCCGTCTGACGTCGCCCGGGGCGCAGGGCGCCGGGCGGGTGCGGGCGGTCGATCACCCCGCGTGGCGGCGCGACGGGGCTACTGCGACCGCTGAGGCTGTCGCCGAGGTCGACGGCCTCGCTGGTCGGCTCGCGTACCCTCCTTTACGCTCGGCGTCACGGTGCTCCAGACGGCAGCCTTCCTCGCCGTCGGTGTGCTGGTCTTCGGGCTCCAGCTCACCCACTGGTGGTGGATGTCGATCCCGCCAATCCTCGCCTTCATGGCTATCGGCCTCGTCGTCGGCGCGGTGGTCCGCATCCGGGATGGACACCTCATCATCCTGCCGATGGCGTTCCTGTCGGGGTCCTTCATCCCGCTCGATCAGGCGCCCAACTGGCTCCGAACCGTCTCGACCTCCTCTCGCCCGGTCACCTCAACGGCGGGATGCTCGACCTCATGGTCAGCGGTCAGGGGCCATAGGCGGTCGTCGTCCCGATCCTGGTCCTCATCGGCTTCGCCATCGTGCTCGTCGCGATCGCCACACGCGTCTTGTGCCGGGACGCCTGACGAACGGAGACCAAGCCGGAAGCGTGGTCCTCGCGCGACGAAGTGACGCTGGCTCCGAGGGTGTGAGTCCGCTGCGTCCTTCGGCCGCTCAACCTCGCCGGCATCGGCTCCACAACCTCGGACATCGGCGTCAAGGTGCGGCGGATCAGGGGTGACCACCTCATGAGCTGGATGGTTTGAGGGGCCTCTGCGTGAGGGCCACCCCGATTGTGGACCCGTCGAAAGGCGCCCAAACTGAGGCATGGCCATCGATCTGGAACAGCAGTGGTTCCGCGGTCTCACCGAGCTCCGCTACGCCGCGACCCCCAAGCGACTCCGTGCGCTCCTCGACGGGCAGACGGTGCTCGACACCCGGGATGCGCTGCTGGTCTACGAGCCGCGCCGCGTCGTCCCCTGGTACGCCGTGCCGCCTGGCGATCTCCATCTGCATCTGACCGAGCACGATCCGGTCGCGGTGCCCGAGCTCCGGGCGCCGGTGCTGCCCCCCACCGGAACGAGTGGCACACCGTGCCGGGCCGGTCGCTTCATCTCGAGGGTCATGGTGAGGTGGCCTTCCGGCCCGACGAGCCCGAGCTCGGTGGCCGAGTGGTGCTGCACTGGGAGCCGTTCGAGTGGCTGGAGGAGGACGAGCTGGTCATGGGCCACCCCCACGACCCCTACAAGCGGATCGACGTGCTGCGCAGCGACCGGCACGTGCGCGTCGAGGTCGGTGGGGTCACCCTCGCCGAGTCTTCCCGGCCGATGATGCTCATTGAGACCTCGTTGCCGGTGCGGTGGTACGTGCCGAGCGAGGATGCCCGGATGGACCTGCTCGCCCCCTCCGAGAATCACACGGTTTGCGCTTACAAGGGCGTTGCGTCGTACCTCAGCGCGGACGGAGCCCCCGACGTTGCGTGGTTCTACCCCGATCCGCTGCACGACGCGCTCCCCGTCAAGAACCTGCTCTGCTTCTGGCGGCCCGCGACGGTGTATGTCGACGGAGTCTTGGTCAACACGTCGATGCCCGGCGATTGAACCGACAGCCAAGGCTGCCAACTCGAAGGAACGCACGTCCGGTCGTGGCGGCGGCCTTGAGGTTCAGCGCCGACGGCGCCATGCTCCATCTCGGGGGAGATTGACGCTGGTGCGGCCCGCAGCGTCAGACGCCGGCGACGTATGCGCTGTGGGAGTGGATGCCGTGCCGCAGGGAGTGGGGGCTGATGCGCCGGGGGATGCCGGCCGCTGTCGCGATGCGGGCGGCCATCCGGTAGAGGTGCATCGATGTGGAGATGTGTTGTTCCTCAGTGGCGGCGGCCAATGGGGTCGCGAGGGTGTCCGTCCGGGCCGCGACTGCGTCGGGCTAGCCTGAGGGGATGGACGAGCCCGAGCCCGGCACCGATGGTTCGTCGATGATCGACTCCTTCTGGCGGGTGGCGCGGATGCGAGCCAAGCTCAACCCGACCGGCTACTACACGGGGGAGCGGCCGCTGGAGTCCCTTCCGCCTCCGGCGTGGGCGTTCGGGGCCACACTCGAACAGGCCGACGAGCTTCTCGCGCTTGTCCTGTCCGGCATCAAGACCGCGACCGCCGGGGCGCTGTGGGACTACGAGGCGGAGGGTGAGGAGCTGCCGACGCCTGGAGTGCTGGGCATCGTCACCGACGGTCGTGGGGTCCCGCGTGCCCTTGTCGTGACCACCGAGGTCGAGATCGTCCCCTTCGACGAGGTGAGCGCCGAGCATGCGTACCTCGAGGGTGAGGGCGACCGGTCGCTGGCCACCTGGCGCGAGGTGCATGAGCGGTTCTTCACCGAGCACGCGGTGCACGGTCGCGGGTTCAGCCCGGACATGCCGGTCGTCCTGCAGCGCTTCGCCGTTCTCTACAGCCAGACCTCCGCCGACCCGGTCACCGGCTGACGGCCCAGCCCGCCGGGAGGCCTAGCTGCAACCAACCTGACGGCCGGGTGCAGCTAGGACATCGTCAGCGGAACGGGTTCGAGGACGTTCGCTCGGTCGGGCTCACCGACTCGGGCAGGCCTGCCGACCATGGCGGGGCTGCTGGCCGGACCCGTGCCCCGCCGGACCGCGATGGCGGTGAGGACACTCGCTGCGGTCAGTGTGCTGACGATGCCGAAGACGATGCCGCCGATCAGGTGGCCTGGCAGGCTCGAGGCAAACCACGACAGCCCTTCCACGGCGGCGATCGACCACGTTGCCGGGGAGACTCCCGACACCGATGGGGCCCGCCACACCCCGACCGCCTGCGGGCTGTAGGTCAGCACCGTCCCCAGGGCCAGCAGGAAGCCGAGCGCGGACCGGTCGAGGAGGATGGCACGGGCCAGGAGGAGAGCCCAGGGGAGGACCAGCCAGCCGCCCCGGCCGGGCCGCAGCCGGCGCAGCGCCATCCCTGCGACCGCGAACCACACCACCGACCCCAGCACGTTCGCGGCGAGCAGGCCCCAGGCCCGGGAGCCGCTGAGGTAGACGTTCCAGGCGAGGTAGTTGACCATCCCGAACATCAGTGAGGTGGCGGACAGCCCGGAGGCATCCCCGAACCGGATAAGGCGAACGAACTGGGGGAGGAAGAGCAGGACGCTCGAGGCGGTGAGGACGCACAGCAGGGCAGCGTCGAAAAGGGCGTTCATGGCAGGCCTTGACCGGCCTGACGGGGCCGGTGCCGATGGAAGATGACGAGGTATGGGTGGCGTCGCGGCCGTGCCGTGCCGTGTCTGCGGCCGTGCGCCGACCCCCGCGTTTCGTCGTACTTCCCTGGCTTGGGGCCTCGAAGTCGTACCAGTGCTGGTGGTGATCGCCGAGAAGATGATACGGCCTCGACGGTGTTCCTGGGCGCTGGATTCCAGCACCCTGCCCCGCCGAGCTGCGGACCCGCCTCACCGGCCCCCGGGGGGGGCGTCCCACCACTGAATGTGGCACCAGCCCCATCTGGGCGCGGCGTCGCGAGGCCACCGGACGCGCCGTCGGCTGGGGTGCTCGATCGCCGTCCCTACCGCGTCTGCCAGCGGCGGATTGACGCGCCCTTGCGCTACGCCGCGAGCGGCACCTCAACGCGTGCACCCTCGCGGAGTATGGTCTCGGCGTGGGCGATGACTGGCGAACCGTGACCATTGAGAAGCTGCGTTCCCTGATCCTGATGGCCGAGCCCGACATCGTCGAGGAGGCCAAGTGGCGTAAGGCGTCCAACCCCGATGGTGTCCCGACCTTCTCCTGCGCCGGGCTTGTCTGCACCCTCGAGACCTACAAGGACAAGGTGAAACTCACGTTCGCCCACGGCGCCTCGCTGGACGACTCGTCCGGTCTCTTCAACGCGAGCCTTGACGCCGGCACGCGACGTGCCATCGATGTTCACGAAGGTGACGTGTTGGATGAGAGCGCCTTCATCGAACTGGTCCGGGAGGCAGTCGCCCTTAATCGGTCCTGAGCCGGCCGACCTCGGGGCACATCGAGGCGCGCGGTTCGTCGTGTGCGAGGACCAGCCGAGGCGCTCCGAGCTCACGGCGAAGTGGAGTTCTTCGCCACAGACGTCACGGACGACTCGGCCATGGCGCGCCTGGTCGACGACGTGGTGTCGCGCTTCGGCAGGCTCGACCATGCGTTCAACAACGCCGCGAACACCGAGGCCGCGACGGGAGAGGGCGGCTTCACGGCGATGACCCTGGCCGGGTTCGAGGGCATCGTCCGTGCCAGTCTCACCAGCGCATGGCTCTGCATGAAGCACGAGCTCCCGGCGTTGCTCGACAGCGGCGGTGGCTCCATCGTCAACACGTCCTCGATGGACGCCCAGCTGCGCATGGCGGGTACCGGCAGCTACGCCGCCGCCAAGTCTGGTGTGGAGGCCCTGACGGTCTCGGCCGCGAAGGAGTTCGCCGCACGAGGGGTTCGGATCAACGCCATCCGACCCGGGGCGATCCATACCCCAATGCTCGAGAAGAACCTCCAGGCCGCGTCGCCTGCCGAGCGACGGGCACACGGAGACCGGTATCGATCGATGATCGCCATGCGTCGCATCGGCGAGCCGGGCGAGATCGCCGACGCGGTGCTCTGGCTCTGTTCCTCCCGCTCCTCGTACGTGACGGGCCAGGTCATCACCGTCGACGGTGCGTTGGGCCTGTAGGGCCGACGACGTCGAGGGCGGGTGGCTGCCTAACGGGTCGCCGCGGAGGTGGGCGGCCGCCGACTCTCGAACCACGGCGCCTTTGTCGTCTCGGTCAAGGCCCGCCCGTCGCTGCTCGCTGACCTGGCACCTGACGTGTAGCCCCGTCGCGGCGGTAGGACACGGCCGCGTCAGCCGGAGGCTATACGCGGCGCTGTGACGCACGTCGGCAGGCTCTGCCGGCCAGCGCTGGAACCGATCGAGATTCGCACCACGGGCGCCAGGTCAGGAAGATCACGAGGATGGAGTCGAGATCACTGGGAGTCCGGCGCGGATACTCTGCCAGGCATGGACCGCTTCGAAGCGCGGGCGATGACGCACATGCTGGTCGTGGCCGATGCGGCAGTCAGCCGTGACTGGTACGTCGATGTGCTGGATGCCTCGGTCTACGGCGAGTACGGGGGGACGTCGGTGGTGCTGGATCTGCTGGGGAACTGGCTGCTGCTGGTGACCGGGGGTGGACCGGGCCCGGACAAGCCGAGCGTCACGTTGGCGGCGCCCGATGATCCCGATCGGGTCAGTGGTCAGATCATCTTCCGGGTCGATGACTGTCGACGGACCCACGAGCTGCTCAGTGAACGGGGCGCCCAGTTCCTGACCGCACCTGTCGATCGTGGTGGTGAGATCCGGGCGTTCTTCCGTGACCCGGACGGTCACCTCTTCGAGATCTCGCAGCTGACCTGAACGGCGAGCACCCGCCGGTGGCGGCGAGTCGATCGTTAAGCTGGCAACTTCATTGAGCGCGAGGCAGAAGCACCGCGCTGACTCGCGGCGATAGGACGCACGTGCGCGGCCAAATGAGCGCGTTCAGATGACGAGAGTCGGGACCTCCGGTCGTCGGCAAGAGTTCCGGCTACGTGACCGAGCTCGGGGGATGTGAGGAGCGGTTGCGTGCGCCCCGACCGTTCCCGTGCTGGAACTCATCGGCGCCCTTCGCACATCACCGCCGTAGTCCTGACGATGTTCGGCGTGATCGACAGGGTCGGCTCTGTGGCACCGGTCGCCGCACTCCCGATCGCGGCATGGGAGTTTCCGCTGGGTGCCTATGTGGTCGTCAAAGGCTTCAAGCCCTGCCCGATCACAGATGCCATGCCTGCTGCCAGCACCTAGCCCGCCTACCGCGACACCTACGCCTGACAGACGCCACAGCGGCCGGGCCCACCAAGCGCCCGGCCGCTTCGGCGTTGTGGGTGCTCATCGGACACCCTTCACGGGCAGGATGGCGAAGGCTCCGATGATGGCGCAGACCCCGGCGACCGCATAGAGCACGCCGTAGCTGCTGCTACTGATGGCCAGGACGGCCGGCGCGATCGCTGGCGCGATGGAGAAGGGAAGTGCGCCGCCGATGTTGAACACGCCGAGATCCTCGGCGGCGTGGTCCTTGTCCGGCAGCACGTCGACTGCCAGCGCGAGGTCGACGGCCGCGTACATGCCGAAGCCGAGCCCGCTGATGGCCATGCCGACGAGGAAACCGTTGAAGTTGCTGGCGATGGCGATCACGAACAGCGCCAGGCCGTACACGATCGACGCTGTGAGGACGAAGGGTTTCCGTCGGCCCGTCCGGTCAGAGAGCCTGCCACCGATGAGGGACGCCGCGACGAGGACGACGGACTGGGCGAGGGTGCCGAGGAATATCTGTTGCATCCACATCGGCCTCGGCGCTGCCGATCTTGTCCAGCAGGAAGTAGGCCTGGTACGTGATCAGGAGTGTGGCCAGAGGTCCGCTCGGGTCACTGCATGTGCAGGTTTCCGCCGCCGCTAGCGCGGGGCCGAGACAGGGTCGAGGAGCTGGGCGAGGTCAGCCGTCTCCTGCTGTTTCGACCATCGCAGGGTCGATGACCTCGACGGAGATCAGGGCGACGCCGAGATCTCGGACCTTGGTGAGCAGCCCGTGCAACTCCGCCTGGTCGGCGACAACGCCAGCAAAGCTCGTCGTCCCGTCGCCTTCATGGGTCAGGGTGAGGCCGCCGAACCAGAGCGACCAGTGGTCGTCCAGGTGCCCGGCGACCCGAATCCGGTAACCGACGTGCACCTGTCGTTTGGGGGACCGGGTCATGAGGACCCGACCTTCGCGGTCGCCCTGATGGCTGGGTTGATGGTTCGGCGGCTGCCGCGCCGGCGGATGACGTACTCGGCGACTGCGAGGTTGATGGCCCAGGCCGCGCCCAGGCCCAGGTCATAGGTGAGCTTGCTGGTGCCGAAGAGTGCCCTTCCGATGCCCAGGGTGAACGTTTGGGTGCCGGCGCCGAGGGCGAGGGCGTAGGCGCGGGTCATCCACGCCTGGTGGCGGGCGACGTCACCGCCGCGGATCGCGACAAAGCCGAGGATGATGCTGGCGGCCATGCCCGACCCGAACGCGAGCCGGAACAGGTACGACAGCTCGCCGGTGCCGGTCTGGCGGGGGTAGAACAGGGTCATCCACAGCGCCGAGAACGCCACCGCCATTCCCAGACCCACCACGACCCGTCCGGAGGCCCGGTGCCACCCGGGCCGGCGGCGCCGGAACGAGGACGAGAACTGGAAGGCCCCGAGGACGGCATACGGGACGGCGCACATGATGTGTACGACCACGGGCAACGGTGAGGCGGTGATCCGCGGGTTTGTGGGCATGACGTGGGGACCGCCGAGTACCTCGACCAGGCGCAGCGACCCGGCTATGGCGGGGATCAGGACCAGGGCGACCAACGCGAACGGCACCCACCCGCCCCGCCCGGACGACCGGGCGGGGCGCGTTGGCGTGTGGACGGTCACTTGGCGCCAGCCGGGTCGAGCTGTGAGCTGGCGGTGCTGGGCACGGTCGCGTTGGCCGGGGTGCGCTGGTCGCGCCACAGCGAGTAGCCGAGGCCGATCAGGGCGACGCTGGTGGGAATGGCGAACAGCCTCTGGTTGATAGGCAGCTGGGGGCTGATGGCGGTGGCCACGGCGGCGACGGCGAGGAGCGCGGAGGCCCACCGGGCCAGGATGTTGGCGCGGTAGAGGGCGATGCCGAAGAGCAGGCTGCCGCCCAGGAAGCCGATGCCCATGGCCGAGATGAGGGGCTGCATCAGTCCGATGTCGCCAGCCGCATGGCCGCCGCCGGCCACGGCGAGGACGTCGCTGACGTATCCGGGTGAGCTGTGTGCGATAGAGGGCAGGACGACCGCGCCAGCGACTTCGATGCTCAACATGGCGAGGTAGCCGACGCTGAACAGGAGGTACGCGATCAGGCCGAGCGCTCCGGTCTTCTTCGCCTGGCGCAGGTACATACCGGTGATGCCGGCCAGCGCCAGGGCGGACATAGTCACCTTCATGCCTTGTCGGATCTTGAACTCGGTCGTGGTGGCGAAGGTGAGGTTCAGGTCCGGGTGCTTGACCTGGACGGCGATGAACAGCAGTCCCGATGCGGCGGCGGCAACGCCGGCCGCCCGGGTGAGGGTAGTGGTGGTGAGGGTCATGTCCGGCTCCTACGTTTCTGAGTCTCCGCGGCGGGCGCCGCGGGATTGACTCGAAAGTAGGCACCGGTGGGGTGATCCCGCGTCACCCAACGATGTGACTGACGATGTGAGATCTGGCCGCCGGACCGGTTACATCAAGCCGCGTTCGCGTGCGCGGCGGACCGCCGCTTGGCGAGTGGTGACCTGGAGCTTCGTGAAGATGTGTTTGGTGTGGGTGCGCAACGTGTTGTGCGAGACGAACAGCTCGCGGGCGATCTGCGGCCCGCTCAGCTCACTGGCAAGCAGCCTGAGCACCTGCAGCTCCCTCTCGCTCAACGACTCTGGCGACGACGGCGCCGGGTGCTGCCCTGGGTCAGGGGTTTCGGCTTCGGCAGAAGTGCTGAGGCTGAGCAGGCGACGCGCGTGGTCGCGAGCGATGTCTTGGCTCTCGGCGTCACGCAACAGCTCCACCATGGGAGCGCCTTCGTCGAGGAAGAGCCGCACGTAGCCCTCTGGTTCAGGCGCCTGGGCCCAGGCATCGCCGAGGGACTGCAGGGCTTGCGGCCGATGTCCCTGCGCGTCGTGTGCGAGAGCCTGCAGCATGCGAATTTCGACGAGACTTCCGGCGCGTCCAGATGTCTCGGCGGCGTCGCGCAGCCGGTCCAACAGACGCACCGCTTGACCGAGTGCGCCGGTGACGGGATGTGCCCGGTGCTGCGCGATGAGCAGACGCACCAAGGTGAGGTGGTCGAACTCGCTCAGGTACGCGGCATCGTCCGTGGCGGACACGCCTCGGTCATGGGCCCAGTCAGCGGCCCGCGACAGGTTGCCGTGGGCGATCCAGACGCGGGCCTTCATCGCCGCGATGGGACGCAGGTCAGGGAAGAACCCCGGCCGATAGAGCTTCTCGGCCTTGTCCAGCAGGGTGATCGCCTCGTGCGGGTCGCCCTCGGCATCGGCGATCCGTCCCATCGCCACGAACCACCGGTACCTGCCTTCGGTCATCGCTGCACCATCGCCGAGCGCCCGGGCGGTCTCAAGGTGTCGCTTGGCGACCTCAAAGTTCCCGACTTCGTACTCGATCTCACTGAGTCCCACGTGGAGGTCGGGGGTGGCCCGCAGGACGGGCTCCCCGTGCGTCTCGCTCACCTGCAATGCACGCTCGTACAGCCGGCGTGCCGTATTGGCTCGACCCGCCGCGAGCCACATGTCAGCGAGCACCACGGTGCTGCTCAGCTCGTCGACGAGGTTGCCGGCCGCGTGCAGGCTTTCCACAGCCTGCGTGAACGTCCCCAGCGCGCTCGACACGTCCCCCTGCGCCCATGCGGCAAGGCCAAGGAACCCGGCCGCACCGCCTTGCGCGAGATGGTCGCTTGGGCCCGCCAGGTCGAGCGCGCGCCGAGCATGTTCGGCCGTACCCGCCACATCGCCACGGGCTTGCGCGAGCGAGGCGCGGTAGAGGGCGATGGTCGCCAGCAACGTGCGGAGCTCCTCGGTCTTCGCCCACGGCGGAGCCGACGCGTCTGGCACGGCAGCCAGTGCGCGCTCCGCGTCGTCGAGTCGGGGCTCGAAAGCGTCGAGGTCGCCGGAGACCATGAGCATGTATCCGAAGAAGACACTGAGCACCGGGCTGCGCCGGACGGTCTCGTCGGGCAGTGCCTTCATCCAGCCGAGCAGGATCGCTTCTTGTCGGTTGCGTCGGATCGCCGGCACAGCCAACTCCATGAGGTAAGCCGCGCGGTCGAAGTCCCGCGCCGCCAGTGCGTGCCTGATCGCCTCCTCTGCCGAGTCATGCATCTCGTACCAGATGCTGGCCCGCTGGTGCAGTTGCTGAACCAGGTCCGGCTGCTCGGCGAGCAGCCGCGCCCGCAGCACGTCGGCGAACAGGTGGTGGTAGCGGTACCACTCCCGGTGGTCGTCCAGGGCGACGAGAAAAAGGTTGGCCCGCTGCAGGGTCGTGAGCATTTGGCTTCCGTCATCACGGTCGGTGACCGCCTCACACAGCGGCCCGGTGAGCCGGTCGAGGACCGCCGTGTGCAGCAGGAACTCGCGCACTGGCTCGCTCTGGTGCGCCAACACCTCCTCGACCAGATAGTCGACGACGTACCGGTCGTTCCCGGCGAACCTGGCGATGAAGTTGCTGACGTCGTCGCGCCCCTGGATTGAGAGTGCGGCGAGCTGCAGCGCGGCGATCCATCCCTCGGTGCGTTCCTCCAGGACCTCGACATCCCCCGGGGCGAGGTGCAGTCCCGTCGCCTCGTTGAGGTACGTCGCTGCCTCGTCGGACGTGAACCGCAGGTCGGCAGCACGGATCTCGACCAGCTCGCCGCGCACTCGCCAGCGCGCCAGTGGCAGGTCGGGGTCGGCACGGGTACTCAGGACCACGTGCACCTGTGGCGGGAGGTGCTCCAGCAGGAAGATCATGCCGTCGCGGACATCGTGGTTGTCGGCCAGGTGGTAGTCGTCGAGGACCAGCCAGACCTCGCCCGGTGCCGCGGCGAGCTCGTTGAGCAGCGTGGTGAGCACAAGGTCGGTCGGCAAGGGGGAGGACGCGATGAGCTCCATCACACCCGAGCCGACGCCGGGCACCGCCGTTTGGAGCGCGGTCACGACGTACGTCCAGAACGACGAGGGCTCGTTGTCCGAGGGGTCCAGCGAGAGCCATGCCAGGGGATGGTCTTCGCCAGGTGTCTCGCCCAGCCACTCGGCGAGGAGCGTTGTCTTGCCGAACCCGGCCGGGGCGGACACCAGCGTCAGTCTCGAGTCGGCTCCGCGGCGCAGCCGCTCAAGGAGTCTTGGGCGTGTCACCAGACCACGTCGCGGCTTCGGGACGTACACCTTCGTAGCAATCAGCGGACCTGCCACGCCATCCTCGTTCCAAGGTGCACAACCGCGTCCGAGGTGTGTGCCATGGCCAACGCTAGTGCACGGCGGCATCCGTGGTCAGGGCTTTGCGCGCGGGCCGAGGGCTGTTCCCGGTTCGCGGCGAAGAGGGGCAGGTAGCCCATCGCCGCTGTGCTCAGAGCGTGAGGCGTTCGACGGGTTGGCCGGTGATGCTGGAGATCAGGTCGAAGTCCTTGTCCAGGTGGAGCACGGTTAGGCCGGCCAACTCGGCGGCGGCCGCAATGATGAGGTCGGGGATCGACGGGGCCCGGTGCTGGCCCTGCCCCGCCAACAGCAGCTGCACGTCGACCGCGCGGTCCTCGATGGTTGGGGTCAGGTACTCCACCGGCATCGCCGACAACGGTGGCCGAGTGAACATCGAGCGGGCATCCCGGCCGCTGCGAGCGGAGTAGCCGACTTCCAAGCGGGTCACGGTCGCGATGCGCACCACGCCTCGCTCGATCCGTTCAGCCCACAAGTCCGCGTCGGGGCTGTCTCCCAGACGGACCAGCGCGGACTTGTCGACTAACCACTCGGTCACTGCCACGCTGCCCCCATCACCTGGGGGTCATCGAGGTCGCCGGCCAGGTCGGCGAGATCGCGCAGGTCGGAGGCGGACACTGCGGCATCCGTGGTCGCCGCATCCGCGGCCAAGCGCCGCCGGATGTACTCCACTCGGGACAGGCCCAGCCGCGAGGCATGCGCGTCGACCCCCGCCAGGACCGCCTCTGGAACGTCACGGATCAGGACGTCAGCCATGAGAACCACCTCCGATATCTGATGATATCAGGAGGCGGTTCTCCCCCGTCGGTCTGAGGCACAACCGCCGCGACGACACGGTCGACAGGCGGCGGTAGGGGGAACTTTGATGGCCGAGCATCGAGGGTTTGCCAGCTCACAGGGGGCGGTAGGCCTCGCTGCGGTGATCGATGCGCAGCACGACGACCTCACCGCGCTCCTCGTTGATGCGGTACAGAACGCGGTAGGTGCCACGCCGCGCTGAGTAGATGCCCGAGAGATCCCCCCGCAGCCGCTTGCCGACCCGGTGGGGGTTGTCCACCAGGGCCCCGGTGAGGAACTCGATCACGGCGACGGCCACGGCCTCGGGAAGGCCGGTGCGGATTGCGCGTACCGCCGGTGGGGTGAGGACCAGCTCGTAGGCGACAGGCGCAGTCACCGGCGCAGGGCGCGGACCGCGTCGACGCCGCGGACGACGTCACCGGCGGCATACGCCGCGTCCGCCTCGCGGATGTCCGCCAGGGCGGCCGCGTCGCTGAGGACGGCCAGGGTCTCCTCGAGCTCGGCCAGGTCCTCGGGGCTGATGATCACCGCGGCGGCACGCCCGTTGCGGGTCACGGTCACCCGGTCGTGTTCGCGCTCGACCCGGTCGACGACATCGCTGAAGTGGTCGCGGACCTCGCGCAGCGGCTCAACACTCATGGCCACAATTGTGGCGCCTTCCAAGGATCCTCGCAAGGCTGCGTATCGCGGCGAAGTGCAGCACCTTCAGCCGACGGGTGGACTGTCTCTTCGGGAGGCGGCGGGCTACGGCACTGCCCGGATGTCGGTCCAGGTCTGGGTTTCGCACTGGTGGTCGGTGTTGTTCCCGGCGCTCAGGATGGTGCCGTCGGCACGGAGGCCCAGGGTGTGGGTGGAGCCGGCTGCCACGGCGATGACATCGCGCCAATGGTGTACGTCGCACTGGCCATGGGTGTTGTCGCCCGTGGCCAGGACTCGTCCGGAGGCGGTGAGCGCGACGGTGTGGTAGCTGCCCGCGGCCACCATCTCCACGTCCCGCCAAGCCTCGACCGCGCACGCACCCATCGACCGGTCACCGGTCGCGGCGAGACGGCCGTCGGCGCGCACCCCGACCGTGTGCAGGTACCCCGCCGCGATAGCGGTCAGGCCCCGCCAGGTGTCGACATCGCACTGCCCCCGACGGTTGACACCCGCGGCCACCGCGGTCCCGTCGGCACGGACCCCGACCGAATGCCAGTCACCACAGGAGATGGCCACGACCTCACGCCAGGGGTCCACATCGCACGCACCCTCGGCGGTGCGACCAGCAGCAACGACGGTGCCGTCACCGTGCAACCCCAGGGTTCGCCGCCACCCCGCGGCCACCGCCACGACGCCCCGCCAGGAGCCCAGGTCGCACTGCCCGTCACCGTTCCACCCCGTCGCCACCACCGTGCCGTCCCCGCGCAGCCCCACCGTGTGCGAGCGTCCCGTGTTGGCGGCGGCATGCACGTTGCCCGCAGCAACCGCCACGACGTGCTCCCACCGGCCGACCTCCAGCTCCCCAGCGGCGCCGCCGCCCACCGCCACGACCCTGCCGTCGCACCGCCGCCCCACCGAGTGACGCCTCCCGGCCGCCAGAGCTGTCCGAGGTCGCATCTCTCCTCCTCGCCCGGCACCAAGATCGCCCATCGCATTCAACACCGCCGCGCCCACGCCGTCCCCCAGCTGACCGGCCGGCCCCAGGCCGAGCCGCCCAGCACGCGGCGGAGTGGGGCAGGCGCGAACCGCCCGACGCTGATGAGCCCGAACCGGGGGTGCCGCCGCGACTGTCAGCACATGGTCCGCCCGCTTTGGGAGGGGGTGCGCGTTGTCCTGGATGTGGTGGCCGTCACCGTAGCTCGTCGTCGCCAGCCCCCAGGGATAGCGTGGTGACTGGGTCTGGGAGGCGGTATGTGGACTCGAACAGGGGCAGCGAGGCGACGCGGCCGCCTGCGCGCCATCCCCGCATCGATCGTGGGCGCAGCGGTCCTGCTGGTCGGCTGTGGGACGTCTGGCTCCGCGCCCAGTTCCCCGGGTGCTCAGTCGTCCACCTCGGCGGTCCCGGCCTGGGACATCGTCCTGATGGGCGACTCGGTGTGGCCGCAGGGGGACCTTCCGCGGCGGCTCGAGGATGAGCTCAAGGTGAGTCTGGTCATGCACGACTGGATCAACCCCGACCTCAGCACGTACAACGGGAACGGCGGAGAGCGCAGCGGTGACCTCCTGGTCCGGCTGCGCACCGACGAGAACCTGCGCCGGGACCTGCGCGGGGCGGAGATCATCGGCTTCGACGTCCCGACTGGCCTGACCCTTGATGTATGCACCGTCAACCCCAGCATGGCAACCGCCGCCGAGGTGAAGACCTGCATGGACACGGCGGTGACGCGGTACCAGGACGACGTCACCGCGATCTTCGACGAGATCGTGGCGCTGCGTGACCCGGCCGATGCGATCATCCGCGCGACCACGGTCTGGCAGTTCCTGATGCCGACCTTCCAGAGGGCCGGCACCTACGACGTCATGCGGCCCAGGTGGCAAGCCATGAACCAGGCCGTCGTGCGCGCCGCCGCCCAGCACCACATCACCGTCCTGCCCGCCTATGACACCTTCTGCGGCCCGGACGGCAGCCGAGACCCCGTCGCGGCCGGCGACGTGTCGGGCGACGAGAAACACCTCAGTGCGCAAGGTATCGACCGCTTCGTCGACCTGTTCATGGCCTCGGGCCTGCCCGCCGTGGGGGCGCAGTAGGAGCCACGACGCTGCTCCCATCTGCCGCCGCCGCGATCGCCGACTGGCGGCGGAGTGGGTCAGCCCGTTGGCGACCCGGGCCCCCGACGACCGCCTGCTACCGGTCGTGACCTGTCCGTCACATCTGCGAAGGTCCAGGCGCGTCAGTTTCTCCAGATCCCGTTTGCAGAACCGATGGTGGGCCCATTCCTCGTCTAGTGCGGTGCCGAGGCATTGCCGCACTGTCCGCCCCTTGGCGTACGGGGGCCACCTGTCGTCGTCCGGGACCGGGGCGATGTCCGCGAGCCGACCGGGTGTGACCTCGGCCAGCCATGCCTCGATCTCGGTGGCCTGCCGGACTCGTACGGCAAGCACCTCGTCCAGGGCCGGTCGGGCGGACGGGTCGAGCTCTGCCTCCTGGCCCATGACCGACGGCGGGCCAAGTCCCATGGCGGTGAACGGCTCGGTGAGCCCGAGCACGCAGCGTCGGAACCAGGAGTCGTGCACGAAGACGAGGTGGCGCAGGGTCTCGACCATCGACCACTCGCCGTCG
>CAVYRN010000004.1:0-183326 GCA_963771015.1 uncultured Actinomycetota bacterium | reverse complement strand
AGGTGGCCTTCGGCCAACGTAGCACTCGACGGGGTGGACCGACCCGGACGCGGACGGTTCCGGGGTCCATGGTCGGGGTCTGAGGGCCGGGATCACCGGGCGGCCCCGCGGTCAGCCCTCCACCAGGTGGTCACCGCACCCTAGCCCGAAGCCGATCGGGCACCGATGACGAGGAGCATGACATCGAGAGCGGCCACCCCGATGGCGCCGACGAAGGGGACTCTCCCCCGGCCCCGCCACAGCACGACGGCCAGCCCGGCGGCCACCAGTGCGGCCGCCGCGGACGTGGTAGCCGGCAGTGCTGCCCCGAGGAGGCAGACGACCGTCGCGGCGAGCAGGGCGACCGCTGCGGCGAGCCGAAGCCGGGCTTCGCCGAGTCGGTGCGGGAGGCCGGCGACGCCGGTCGCCGCGTCGTCGGCGAGATCCGGGAGCACGTTGAGCAGGTGGACGCCGACGCCGAGCAGCGCCGCGGCCACGGTGACCCAGGCCTCGACGCCCGGTGCCTGCGCGGAGGTTAGCGTGACAACATGAGGCAGCGCCCCGAAGCCCACCGCATAGGGGACGAACGACGCCGCTGTTCTCTTCAGGCCGAGGTTGTACGCCCACCCGGACCCGACGACGAGGACCAGATGCACGACTCCAGCAGCTGGTCCGCACGCGACCGACAAGCCGACGGCGCCGGCCCCGGCCACGACCACGGCGGTCCGGACGATGCTTGGCGAGACCTCGCCCAGGGCCAGAGGCTTGTCGGCACGGCCGGCTGCGCGGTCCCGGTCGACGTCGATGAGGTCGTTGGACCAGCCGATCGTCAGCTGCCCGGCGAGGACCGCGGCCGCGACGAGCAGGATCTCGGCCGGCGCCAGGCGGTACCCGTAGCCGAGCAGGGTGGTGAGCCCGGTCACCGCGACGACCGGGCCCGGGTGGCTCGTCGCCAGCAGGACACGGGAGGCGCGGAGCATGCTCGGAGCCTACGGTCCACGCAGAGCCGAGTGGTCGCCGCGCGCGGGGTGCTCCTCGCGCTGCGCGATGCCCTCGGTGCTGCTGGCCCGACCCCGCACGTCGACCTCGTCCTCGCCGCCACGGTGACCGGCATCACCGTCCCGACCCCCGACGCACGGGTCGCGGCGCGCTCAAAGGCCGTGTCCGTGAACGCCAGAACGCCCTTCTCATGAGGTGGCTATCACCTGCCGGGACCGTAGGCCGCCGCATGCTCGGCCCGTAGGCTCCGGGGATGCACGTCGCGGCGCCGTATCGCTCCAGCGGGGCTGACCTGCCCTTCGGCTCCCTCACCTCCCGTCACGGGGTCGCGATGGAGGGGTACTTCTGGCGTTTCACGGACACGGTCGCACAGCGCGTCGTCACTGCACTGATCGGGGTGCAGCAATCCAGCCGCGGGCCGTGGGCACTGGTCGGGTTGGGCGCTCATCCCGGACGGTTCTGGCGGCAGGGCGTTCTGATGGACGCGCAGGCCAGCCCGGACGGTCCTGGCGCCCGGGCGGGGACGCTGTTCTCCGGAGATGATCGGCGCATCGTGGTCGACCTGGCGCCGGACGCCCGCCTGGACGTCACTCTCTCCGACCTCACGTGCTGGCCGCGGACGCGCCCGTTCGGCGGATCGAGCTGGTTCCAGCTGATCCCGGGGCTGAACCAGTACTGGCATCCGTGGTTGTTGGGCGGACGGGCCGCCGGCACAGCCACGATCGGCCGCGAGACGTGGCGGCTCAGCGACGCCCAGGTGTATGCCGAGAAGAACTGGGGATCCGACGGGTTCCCCACGATGTGGTGGTGGGGTCAGGCGCAGGGCTTCGCGGAACGCGACGCATGCGTCGCGTTCGCGGGCGGCGAGGTGTCGGCCGGCCCTTTCCGCACCAAGGTCACGGCCCTGGTGGTCCGACTGCCCGATGGGCGGCTGCTGCGCCTCGGGAACCCGGGAACCTCCCCGGTGCGTGCGATGGTCACCGACGACAGCTGGGTGCTCGTCGGCCGCAGTCGCGTCTGGCAGGTGGAGCTGGAGGGCCATGCGCCGTTGGCCGAGGCGCTCGTCCTGCCGGTGCCCTTGGTCGAGGAACGCCGGGCCGCCGCGGGCGCACTGGAGCACCTGGGCGCCACGATGAGCGTCCGGGTTCGCAACCACGGACGACTGGTCTGGGAGGGGACCAGCCGCCTCGCCGGCCTCGAGCACGGGGGGCTGGAACGGGCGGCCGCCGAGGCGCGCCGGCGAGAACCCTGAGCTGAAGGCTGCCCGGACTCTCGCGCCCCTACGGACCGTCGCGAACCGGTCGGCGGTGTCTTCGCGATCCACCTGCTTGAGTTCCCCCACGCGCACCCCGCCGGTGGCCTCCCAGCGATCGCGGCAGGCGCCGCGGACGGCCCCGTCAGGCAGCTAGGCAAGACCGACCTCGCGGAGGAAGCCGATGACGGCTGTTGTCGCGCCGGCGAGAGCATCGAGGCCGTTGTGGTCGGCGTCGGGCAGCACGACCAGGGTGCTGTTCTCGGGCGCCAGGGCGTGCAGGCGGTAGGCGTCCGACAGCGAGACGGTGCCGTCCCGTTGGCCGTGTAGCAGCAGGACCGGCGCGTGGACGCGGCTGATCGTGTGGACCGGCGCGAACTCGCTGAAGCGGAACCCGATGGCGTGCTCGACGTAGCGCAGCGCCAGGGCGGCCAACAGCCCGGGCAGCCGCTGACGCAGCCGATCGGCCATGAACGCTTCGGGGTCCGCCATCGAGGCCATCGACACCACCGCGGCGAGGTCGGGGTCGTCGGCGGCCACGAACAGGCAGGCCCCGGCACCCACCGAGTGCCCGACGAGCACGACACGGGCCGGGTCGACCCGCGGCTGGTCGCGCAGCCAGGCCAGAGCCACCCTGATGTCCTCGGCGAACGCCGGCATCGAGACGACGTCCGCGTCATCGCTGCGCCCGTGACCGCGGGCGTCGAGCAGCAGCACGTCCAGCCCGGCCGCGAGCAGGGGCTCGGACACGGGGAGCATGTCGGCGGCACTGCCACCCCACCCGTGCACCACCAGCGCGGCCGAGCCCGGGGTCCGAACCTGGCTCGGGTCTCCGGCCGGCGCCTCGAGCAGCCAGCCGCGCACAGTGGCCCCATCGACGGTCAGGACCGCGACGTCGACCGCGTCCGCGGGTCGGGCCGTGGTCTGCCGCCGCGGTGGGCGACCGTAGCGGCGCCGGACCCGTCGGCCTGCCAGCACCGCCACCACTGCGAATGCCCCGCCGACGCCCACCACCAGCAGTCTGCTCGTGCGGCTCACCGGGCCGTCCCCCTCTTCCTGGTTGTCAGCGAGAGCGGATCGGGCCGACGAGGCGGCAGGCCCGCGCCCCAGGTTAGGCCCGCGGTACCAACACCGCCGGAAGGAAGCATCGACAAACCCGGCGTCGGCGCCCCGCGACGGGCTACTCCAAGGCTGCGGCGTGGGGTCCAGCCTCTCCTTCACCCATCAGTGGTCCAGCTCGACGACCGAGACGATCTCGATCGAGCTGCAGGGGTCAGTGGGCGTTCATAGAGCTGCACGACCTCGCGCCCACGGCGCGCACCAGTGTTGGTGACATCGAGGCTCGCCTCGATCGATCCGCCGTGCAGTGACATCTCGTGAGCGGACAGCCGGAGTGGCCCGTAGCTGAACGTCGTGTAGGCCAGCCCCCACCCGAACGGGAGACGTGGCGTCACCAACGCATCGAGGTAGCGACCTTTGGCCGGGTCATCTGCCGCCTCGATGGGACGGCCAGTGGGGCGGGCAAGCGAGCCGGAGGGAAGGTGTCCGACGCTACGGGGAAACGTCATCGGCAGACGCCCGCGCGGCGATCGGTCGCCGAACAGGGTTTCCACCAGGGCCGGCCCGGCCTCGATCCCGGGGTGCCTGGCGACCAGGACCGCGTCGGCAAGGTCCAGTACCTCGCCGAGGTCCAGCGGCCTACCCGTGAACACGACAACGACAAGGGGTTTGCCGATTCCGGCGACCACTCGCAGGAGATCGAAGATCAAGCGGATTTCGCCCGCGCCCGCCTGCGAACCGCGCACCTCAACTGTATCCGCCAAGCGTTCCCCCGCCACCCACCCGGTCGCCGCGCGGTGTGCCACTCGCAAGGTCCGCTCTGGGCACGCATGCGCAGCGCTCCCGCCGCATCGCGGACAGCTTCATGCGCCCGGACAGACCCTCGGCGGGCGCCGGAGTTCCCGCCTTGCGATGGACGGTGCGGTTCCCTGAGGGCCCGTGGCAATCCGGAGTCAGGTGAGGTTGATGCGCCAGCGAAATGCGTGGCCACCACCGAGACGATCCACCTGCTCGAACTCCTCGACGCGTACTCCACCGTTGCTCTCCACCACCCGCTGCGACGCGACGTTGTCCACATCGGTAACCAGCTCGACCCGGGCCATTCCCTCATCCTTGGCGAGTGCAAGCATCAGGGACAGCGCCCTGGTCGCATACCCGCGACCTCGCTTCCACTGCACCGTCGCGTAGCCCACATGCCCAGGGATGTCATCGGGCAACCGGCCGTCTCCCTCGGGCTGCCACCGCAGGTCGATGTTCCCGGCGAACCCCCCGTCCCACACCCACCGGAACAGCGCGGGCACACGCGGACCCACCGACCCGTCCCCGTAGTACAGGACGCCGTCCGTGGACCGGTCTCGTAGCCGGTCCAGGACCAGCTGCGGGTCCTGCTCCGCCAACGCGAGCAGCGCCTCGGGGGAACCGAACAGGACCCGGTCACCCATCCACCCGCGCCGAACGGCGTCGAGGTAGTCGGGCAGGAGCTCGAGCGAGGGAACGACAAGCTCCACCCGCGCAGCGTCGTCGGTCTCCCCCACGTTCGCCACGGGCACCATTGTGCCCGCCGGAGAGCGGTTGCCCGATCCGTTCGGCAGCCTGAGCCGGGCATCGGCCGAGCTGACATGGGCCGCTGACGACCACGGCGCCCGACCCGCGTCTCCGCAGGTCAAGCGCCGTGTTCAGAGTCTGGTGGGCGATGGCAGGTTTGAACTGCCGACCTCTTCCGTGTCAAGGAAGCGCGCTACCACTGCGCCAATCGCCCTAGCAGGGTTGTTACTCGAGGTGGAGACGGGATTTGAACCCGTGTACGCGGCTTTGCAGGCCGCTGCCTCGCCTCTCGGCCACTCCACCGTGGGGGCGGCTAGACCCTCCGAGCGGATGACCGGCCTCGAACCGGCGACCTCAACCTTGGCAAGGTTGCGCTCTACCAACTGAGCTACATCCGCGCTGCCCAGAGACCTCTCGGCCTCTCGACGGTGCGTGGAGACATTAGCCGATCCGCCGGGTCATCTCCAAACCGGTCCCGTCCTCGACGCGAGTCTCACCAGCACCATCGGCACCGGTCTCGCCCGCCGCGCCCCCGGCGTTCCCGCGGTCGCCGTCCGGGTCACCACCGCCGGTGGGCCGCGCGCCGTCCTCGCCCTGGTGGTGCCGGGGTCGGCTCGGCTGGGTCATCGGGGTCAGCGGCCGCCGGGCGGCCTCGCGCGCCGCTCCGAGGCCCAGGTCGTCCTCGTCGCCGAAGGGGTCGATATCGAGGGCCGGGATCCGGGACTCGCTCTCAGCGACCGTGTCCGAGCGGTCCTTGGTCAGGGTGCGCACCGACTCGACGAGCCGCGTGCCCAGGCCGTTCTCGATCTCCGAGGGCCACAGCTCGCGCACGGCGGCATTCAGGGCCGCGCCGATGAGCACCGCGATGGCGAGCATGTAGAGCCAGATCATCAGGACGATCGGGGCCGACAGCGGCCCATAGATCGACGACCCGCCGAGCGAGGCGGCGATCGACCCGCGGACGGCGAAGGAGGAGATGACCCAGATGACGAGGGTGAGGGCCGCCCCCGGGAGGTCGCGCGACCACGGGCTCCGCCTCGGCGTCGAGACGTGGTAGAGCGTCGCGAGGTTGGCGATGGTGAGCAGGGTGACGACCGGCCAGTAGAACGCGGTGAGGAAGCCCACCCTCGGCGGGAGGATCTGGCCGAGCCAGGTCGGGCCGATGAGGACGAGGGGGATGGTGACGACGCCGACAAGCAGCGCCACGACATAGAGCGAGAACGACAGCGCCCGGGTCTGGACGATCCCCCGCACCCCGGACTGGCCGTACATGATCGAGATGGTGTCGACGAAGACGTTGAGGGCCCGGGACCCCGACCACAGCGACAGCAGGAAGCCGAGCGAGAGCAGGTCGAAGCGGCCGTCCTTGAACACGTCGGTGACGGTCGGACCCAGGGTCGAGGAGATGACGTCCGCGGTGAGGAACCGGCTGGCGAAGTCGACGATGGCCGTCCGGACGTCGCCCACGGTGTCCGGGCCGAGCCACTGCCCGATGTAGCCGACGCCGCCGAACAGCCCGAGGACGAGCGGTGGCAGCGAGAGCAGCGCGAAGAAGCCGGCCTCCGAGGCCAGCCCGGTCACCCGGTAGCGCAGGCAGATGCGGATCGTGGACACGGTGAGCCGAGCGACCGTCTCCAGGAGGGGGACCCGCTTCAGCCAGCGCCTCAGGCGTCGCTTCGCGTCCGTCACGCGCCCCACGGTATCTGTCTCACATGTCCGATCCCGTGCATTTGCTGCGGCATACCCTGGCCGGGTGAGCACGCACGAGGTGACGAACCAGGTCCCGGCCTTCACCGGCCACAACATCTTCGGTGGTGACGCGGCCCTCAGCGAGGCGGTCGGCCGCTGGGGGTCACCCGAGGCCGGTGACGACCTCGACGCCCTCGGCGCCCTCGCCGGATCGGCCGTCGCGCAGCAGTGGGGCGACCAGGCCGACCGGTGCATCCCCATCCTGCGCACCCACTCCCCCCAGGGGGAGCGGATCGACGAGGTCGAGTTCCATCCGGCGTGGCACACCCTCATGGAGGTCGCCGTCGGCAACGGTCTCACCGCCGAGCCGTGGACGGCGCCGGCCGGGTCCGGCGCGCACCTGCGGCGGGCCGCCGGGTTCGTCGTGTGGACCCAGACCGAGGCGGCGCACCTGTGCCCCATCTCCATGACGTATGCCGCGGCCCCCGCCCTGGCCACCTCGCCCGAGCTGGCGCAGCGCTGGTTGCCCGCGCTGGCCTCCCGGAGCTACGACTTCGGGCTCCGGACGCCGGCGGACAAGGCCGGTCTCATCGCCGGCATGGCGATGACGGAGAAGCAGGGCGGCTCCGACGTCCGGACGAACACGACGACGGCCGTGTCGGTCCCCGGCGGCCCGATCGACGGGGAGACGCACCGGCTGACCGGGCACAAGTGGTTCGTCTCCGCACCGATGAGCGACGTCTTCCTCGTGCTCGCCCAGGCCGAGGGTGGCCTCACCTGCTTCCTGGTCCCACGGGTGCTCGACGACGGGCACCGCAACACCTTCCTCATCCAGCGGCTCAAGGACAAGCTCGGCAACCGGGCCAACGCCTCCTCCGAGGTCGAGCTCGACGGCACGTGGGGCATGCGGGTCGGCGAGGAGGGACGCGGCATCCGGACGATCATCGACATGGTCGCCGCGACCCGGCTCGACACCGTGCTGGGGTCGACCGGGCTGATGCGCCAGGCACTCGCCCGGGCGGTTCACCATGCGCGGCACCGGACGGCATTCGGGCGGGCGCTCGTCGACCAGCCGCTCATGCGGAACGTGCTCGCCGACCTCGCGCTCGAGTCCGAGGCGGCGACGGTGCTGGCGATGCGGCTCGCCCACGCGGTCGACGAGGGCGACTCGGACCTCTCCCGGCTCGGCGTGGCGATCGCCAAGTCGTGGGTGTGCAAGCGGACGCCGGCGATGGTCGCCGAGGCGATGGAGTGCCTCGGCGGCGCGGGCTATGTCGAGGAGAACGGGCTCGCCCGGCTGTACCGGGAGGCCCCCCTCAACTCGATCTGGGAGGGCTCGGGCAACGTCAACGCGCTCGACGTGCTCCGCGCGATGGTTCGCGAACCCGCCACCCTCGCGGCGCTGGGCAAGGAGCTGGCGCTGGTCCGCGGCCACGACCGTGCGCTCGACGCCGCCATCGACGAGGTCGAGGGGTATGCCGCCCTCGCCGCTCGCGAGGACGCGCCCTGGCAGGCCCGGCGCATCGTCGAGCGGATGGCGCTCACCCTCCAGGCTGCGCTGCTCGTCCAGCACTCGCCCGCCGAGGTGTCCGACGCGTTCCTCGCCAGCCGGGTCCGCACCGAGCACGGGGGGATCTTCGGGACCCTCGCCACCGACGTCGGGGCGGCCCGGGTGGCCGCCATCCTCGACCGGACCCTCCCGGCGTAGCGGCTGGCCGCGACCCCACGACATACATCGGCATTCGAGGTAATCGAGTACCCCCAGACGGCACCCGAATACCTCGACTCCCCGGCATACATCGGCATTCGAGGTAATCGAGTACCCCCAGACGGCACCGGAATACCTCGAATGCGGTGAGCGGGCGACGGTCAGGTCGCGGCGAGCCGGGCCCGCTGCTCGGCGATGTCGAAGTCGACGCTCGGCCACTGCGGGTCCATGCCGCGCAGGTGCTCCAGGACCAGGCCGGTCACGGCCAACCGGGCGTACCACTTCCGGTCGGCCGGGACGACGAACCAGGGCGCGGCATCCGTCGAGCACCTGTCGAGGACCGCCTGGTATGCCGCCATGTACTCGTCCCAGTGGGCCCGCTCGTCGATGTCCGCAGGGTTGAACTTCCAGTGCTTGTCGGGGCGGTCGAGCCGCTCGCCCAGCCGCTCGCGCTGCTCGGACGGGGAGATGTGCAACATGACCTTGACGATGGTCGTGCCGCTCTCGACCGCCTTGCGCTCGAAGGCGTTGATCTGGGCGTAGCGCCGCGCCCACACCGCGCGCGGGACGAGGTCGTGGACCCGGACGATGAGGACATCCTCGTACTGCGAGCGGTCGAATACCCCGATCTGGCCGGGCCCGGGCAGGGCGTTGCGGATCCGCCACAGGAACGGGTGGGCCCGCTCCTCCGGCGTCGGCGCCTTGAAGGCCGTGTAGGCCACCCCCTGCGGGTCGAAGGACCCGACGACGTGGCGCATGATCCCGCCCTTGCCCGAGGTGTCCATGCCCTGCACGACCAGCAGGAGCGAGCGGTGGCCGCCCTCCTTGGACTCGGCATACAGCCGCTCCTGCAGGTCACCGAGCCGGCCCTGCAGCACCGCCATCGCCTTCTTGCCGTGGGCCTTGGACCCGTCGAACGCCGGCGTCGCGCGCGGGTCGAGCCCGGACAGGTCGAACCCCTCGCCGACCCGTAACGCGTCGCTGAAGGCCGGTGCGGCCTTCGTCTTCGGGGCCTTCGTCTTCGGGGACCTCAGCCTTCGGGGACCCAGCCTTCGCGGCCTTCCCCTTCGGGGACCCAGCCTTCGCGGCCTTCCCCTTCGGGGACCCAGCCTTCGCGGCCTTCCCCTTCGGGGTCTTGGCCTTCGGGGAGTGGACCTTCGCAGCCTTCGCCTTCTTTGCCATGCGGCTCATCCTGGCAGTCCCCTGGCAGACTGGCGAGGTGCGACTCCTCCTCGACAGCCGCGACGGCACCGCGTTCGGCGTCCCGGTGGACGACCTCGACGGGAGCGCCCTGTCCTCCCTCTACGCGTTCGGCGACGGGCCGCGGCTGCGGGCCGGCTTCGTGAGCACCCTGGACGGGTCCGCGGTCGGCCCGGACGGCCTGAGCGGCTCGATCAACACCCCGGCGGACAACCGCGTCTTCGCCCTCCAACGGCGGCTGTGCGACGCCGTCCTCGTCGGGGCCGGCACCGCCCGGGCCGAGGGCTACACACGGGTTGCCCCCACCGCGGAGCGTCCCGACCCCCCGGCGCTCGTCGTCGTCTCGGGGTCGGCCACTCCCCCGCCCGCCCTGCTGGGTCCGGGCACCGACCTGGGCCGCGGCATCCTCGTCACCTGCACCGCCGCCGGCGACGAGGCCCGGCGCGCGGCCCGGGAAGTGGTCGGCGACGACAACCTCTGGGTCGTCGGCGACGAGGCGGTCGACCTCGCTGCCTTGGTGCACCGCCTGGGTGAGGCGGGTATGCCGCACGTCCTCGCCGAGGGCGGGCCCACCCTCATCACCGGCCTGCTCGCAGTGGGGCTCGTCGACGAGCTCGCGCTCACCCTCGTCCCGCGGGTCGTCGGCGGCACGGGCACCCGGATCACCCACGGCGAGCTCGTCGACGTCGACCTCGCCCCAGTTGTGCTCCTCGAGGAGGACGGCACCGTCCTCGGCCTCTGGCGGGTCGGTCTGCGCTAGCCTGCGAACTCGGCCACGGCCCGCTCCCACCGGGCGGTGTCGACGTTCCACTCCGCGCAGTGCCGGGCCACCGACCACTCCTCGAAGCGGACCAGGTCCGGGCGCCGCTCCGCCAGCCGGCGGGACGGTCCCACCGGGACGAAGTCGTCATCGGCGCTGTGGATGAGCAGGATCGGGTGGCGCAGCTCCGCCGAGCGCGCCACCCAGTCGGTGCGGGCGACGTCGACGGCCTCGTGGACCCCGACGAGCCGGCGCCCCCACCGTCGGCCCATCATCGTCCGCGACAGCGTCCCGATCTGCCGAGGCAGCCGGTTCACCCGGGCATGGAAGGCCAGGACGTCCGCCCAGTCGATGACAGGCGCGTCGAGGACCACCCTGGACACCACGGCGGCGAGCGGAGACCGGTCGAGCAGCTGCAGGACGATCGCCGCGCCCATCGACCACCCGCCGAGGAGGACCTCCTCGGCGCCCTGCGCGACGGCATACCGCACGGCAGACTCGACGTCGCGCCACTCGGACAGACCCAGGTTGTAGCGCCCGTCCGGGCCCGCGGGCACGCCCTCGTCGTTGCGGTAGCTCGGCACCAGCACCGTCCAACCGAGGTCCCGCAGCGGGCGGATCGCCCGGATCGTCTCCTCACGCCGGGCCCCCCGGCCGTGGACGAGCACCGCCCACCGGCGGGTCCGGCCGGTCCGGGTGGGAACGACCCACGCCGGCATCGTCCCGAGGTCGCCGCCGATCCCGATGTGGTCGGTCGGCAGCCCGATGGACACCTCCGGCGGACTGCCGTAGAAGTACGGGTTCCACCGGGCCGGACCGGGTGCGAGCACCCCCCGGTCCAGGCCCAGCAGATCTCGCTCCACCGTCCCCGCGGCCACGTCGACGTCGAGGACATCGCCGACCCTGGCGTGCCCCGCTCCCCCACCCAGCCACAGCCCGTAGCGCCCCGGCACGACGGTCTCAGCGGTGAGCCCGAGGACCAGCCGGTCGTCGGGGACCTCGAGAACCATCGTGTCGTCGGGACGTTGCCGGTCGGGCGTGAGCACCCGCCGGGCGAAGTATGCGGCGGCCGCGACCGACCCCACGGCGCCGGCCGCCGCCGTCGTCCCGCCCACCGCGGCGGCCGCCACCACCGCGCGGGGCGACGGCGCCACCCGAGGCGTCACGCGGAGCTCGTCGCGGAGAGCACGTCGGCGAGGTCGTAGGACACCGGCTCCTCGAGCTGCTCGTAGGTGCACGAGCGCGGCTCGCGATCGGGTCGCCACCGGACGAACTGCGCCGTATGCCGGAACCGCACCCCCTCCATGTGGTCGTAGCGGACCTCGACGACCCGCTCCGGGCGCAACGGCGTGAACGACAGATCCTTGCCTGCGCTCCACCGGCTGAACTCGGCGTTCCGCGGGGTCCGGGTCCCCTCCTCCTGCTTCGCCCACGCCCAGGGGTGCTCGTCGAAGGAGGTGACGAGGCCCTGCAGCTCGAGCAGGAGCTCACGCCGCCGCGCCATCGGGAACGCACCGATCACCCCCACGCTGGCGAGCTCGCCGTCGTCGCCGTAGAGGCCGAGCAGGAGCGAGCCGACGGCGTCGTCACCGGACTTGTGGGTCCGGTAGCCCGCGACGACGCAGTCGGCGGTCCGCTGGTGCTTGATCTTGAACATCGTCCGCTTGTCCTGGGCATAGGGCCCGTCCAGCGGCTTGGCGACCACCCCGTCGAGCCCGGCGCCCTCGAACTGCTCGAACCACTCGCGGGCCAGCGACCGGTCGCTCGTCGCCGGCGTGAGATGCACCGGCGGCCGGACATCGGCCAGAGCCTGCTCGAGCATCCGCCGACGTTCGACGAACGGCCGCCCCATGAGATCCTCGTCGCCGAGGGCGAGCAGGTCGAAGGCGACGAAGCTCGCGGGCGTCGCGGCCGCGAGCTTGGCGACCCGGCTGGCGGCGGGGTGGATCCGCTGCTGAAGGAGCTCGAAGTCGAGCCGGTCCTCCCCCGGCCGGACCAGGACGATCTCGCCGTCGACGACGCACCTGGGCGGCAGGATGCTCCCGAACGCCTCGACGAGCTCGGGGAAGTACCGGGTCATCGGCTTGCCGTTGCGACTGCCGATCTCGACGCGGTCGCCGGAACGGAAGATCACCGACCGGAACCCGTCCCACTTCGGCTCGAAGAGCAGCTCGCCCGTCTCGGGTATGCCGGGCACCGCCTTGGCGAGCATCGGCGCGATCGGCGGGGTGACCGGCATACCCCACTCGGCCCGCTCCTGGGCGTCCCGCTCGGCCTTCGGCGCGAGGTAGTCCTCGTCGGCCCGGTCGGCTCGACGCTTGCTCGGCTGGACCCGCGGCGGCTCGCCGGGCATCTTCGGGTAGTCGGGCGGGAAGCTCAGCTCGCCGAGGCCACGCTCCTCCACGTCCCGGTCCCACAGGGCGACCGCCCCCGAGACGTCGCCGACGGCCTCGTCGATCCCGGACCAGGCGTCCCCCCGGTCCTCGAGGACGTCGGGAACGGTGAGCACCGTGAAGTCGCCCGGCACGACGGTGTCGAGCTCGCTCCACAGCACCGGCATGGAGACCGGGGCGCCGGGCAGTGGGCGGGGGCTGTAGGCCGAGGCGATCGTCCGGTCCCGGCTGGCCTGGTTGAAGTCGACGAAGATCTTCTGCCCGCGCTCCTCCTTCCACCACGCGGTCGTGACGAGGTCGGGCAGCCGCCGCTCGAGCTCCCGCGCGATCCCGATGACGCCGTGCCGCACGTCGAGGAACTCGTGGCTCGGAGCGATCCGTGCATAGACGTGCACGCCCCGGTTGCCCGAGGTCTTCGCCCAGCCGGTGAGCCCCACCTCGGCGAGCACCTCACGCAGCGCGTGGGCCGCCTCGGCGGCGTCGGCGAAGGTCCGGCCGGGCTGGGGGTCGAGGTCGATGCGCAGCTCGTCCGGGTTGTCGTTGTCCTCGGTCCGAACCGGCCAGGGATGGAAGGTCACCGTGTTCATCTGGACCGCCCACACCGCGGTGGCGACCTCGTCGACGACGAGCTGGTCGTGACGCCGGCCCGACGGGTAGCGGCACGACGTCGTCCGCGCCCACTCCGGCACCCCGCGGGGCGGGTTCTTGGAGTAGAACTCCTCGCCCTCGATCCCCTGCGGGAAGCGCTGCAGGGTGACCGGCCGGTCGCCGAGCGCCGCCAGCAGCGGCTCGCCGACCGCGACGACATAGGCCGCGAGGTCGCCCTTGGTGATCCCCGCATCGGGCCACATGACCCGGTCCGGGCTGGTGAGCCGGACCTGCCGCAGCCCCGCGGGGCCCGGGACCTCGATGACCTCGTCGGAGCTCATGAGGCCGAGCCTAACCAGGACGGGCCCGGCCCGGGCCGGTCTGCGCGGCGCCGGTCTGGCCAAGGTTGACCAGAACTTTGCCCAGTCCTTACCTCCTCGCCGCGCGCCCGGCCCGCGGGCGACCTACGTTCGAAAGGTCCACCCCTCCGCACCCCAGGGAGACCCATGTCCGCCTTGCCGAACCCGTCGACGAAACGGCAGACGCTCACCGCCGGGCGACGCGCCGTCGCCGTCCTCTGCGTCCCGTTCCTCGCCGTGACCGCTCTCGCGGCCGCCTCCTCCGCCCAGGCCGTCTCGCCGTCGGTCCTCGTCAACGAGGTCTACGGGGGCGGCGGCAACAGCGGTGCCACCTGGCGGTCCGACTTCGTCGAGCTGGCCAACCCGACGAGCACCGCCGTGGACGTCACCGGCTGGACGGTGCGGTACTTCTCGGCCGCCGGCACGACCCCGAGCGGCACCCCCACGGTCCTGTCCGGCTCGATCGCCCCGTTGCACACCTTCCTCGTCCAGGAGTCGACCGGCGCCGGCGGCACGACCGACCTCCCGACCCCGGACGCGACGGGAACCCTGACGATGTCGGCCAGCTCGGGACGGATCGAGCTCCTTGACGCGGCCGGGACACTCGTCGACCAGGTCGGCTACGGCAGCTCGTCGACCTTCGAGGGCACCGGGGCCGCCCCGAGCCTCAGCAACACGACATCGGACTCCCGGATCTCGCCGTGCGTCGACACAGACAACAACAGCGCCGACTTCGCCGCCGGTCAGCCCTCACCGCAGAGCTCGTCGGCCGCCCCCTTCGAGTGCGCCGTGACGCCCCCGGTCAGCGAGCCCGAGACGATCCACCAGATCCAGGGCGCGGCGCACCTGTCGCCGTTCGCCGGGCAGCCGGTCAACGGCGTCGTCGGCGTCGTCACCGCCGAGGTCTCCGGCGGCTTCTGGATGCAGGACCCGACCCCGGACGCCGACCCCGCCACCTCGGAGGGCATCTACGTCTACACCCGGAGCGCACCGACGGTGGCCGTCGGCGACGAGGTCACCGTCGACGGTTCGGTCAGCGAGTACCGGCCCGGCGGCAGCGGCGGCAACGACAACCTCACGACGACCGAGATCGTCTCGCCGGTCGTGACGGTCGACTCGAGCGGCAACCCGCTCCCCGCCCCCGTCGTCATCGGCATGGACCGGATCGCCCCGCAGCAGAGCGTGTATGCCGGTGACCCCGGCAGCGTCGAGTACCCGTCGGCGGCCTTCGACCCCACGACGAACGCGATCGACTTCTATGAGTCGATGGAGGGGATGCGGGTGGCCGTCCAGGACGCCCAGGTCGTCGGCCCGACGGCGTCGTTCGGCGAGATCCCGGTCATCCCGGGCCAGCATGTCCATGCCCTTCGCTCGGAGGCGGGTGGTGTGGTCTACAGCGGCTACGACCACCCCAACGCCATGCGCATCCAGCTCGACGACGCGATCATCGGCCGGGCTGCGATGCCCGACGCCAGCGTCGGTGACACCCTCGCCGGGCTGACCGTCGGCGTCGTGGACTACTCGTTCGCCAACTTCAAGCTCGAGGTCACCGCACCGCCGACCGTCGTCAGCGGCGGGCTCCAGCGTGAGGTCGCCTCGCGGCAGAAGGGCGGCGAGCTGTCGGTCGCGTCCTTCAACGTCGAGAACCTCGCGCCCGACAACCCCCAGGAGAAGTTCGACCGGCTCGCCGGGCAGATCGTCACCAACCTGCGGGCCCCCGACATCATCGCCATCGAGGAGGTCCAGGACAACAGCGGTGCGACCAACGACGGGGTCGTCGACTCGACCCTGACCACCGACAAGCTCATCGCCGCCGTCCTCGCGGCCGGCGGCCCGGCCTACCAGGCCCGGTGGGTCAACCCCCAGGACCTCAGCGACGGCGGCCAGCCGGGCGGCAACATCCGCAACGTCTTCCTGTTCCGTCCCGACCGCGGCGTCCACTTCGTCGACCGGCCCGGTGGCGACGCGACGACGGCAGCCACCGTCGTCACCACCCGGCGTGGGGTCCACCTCAGCGTCTCGCCGGGCCGGATCGACCCGACGAACACCGCCTGGGACGACTCGCGCAAGCCGCTTGTCGGAGAGTTCCGCTTCCACGGCAGGACGGTCTTCGCCGTCGCGGTCCACTTCGCCTCCAAGGGCGGGGACGACCCGCTGTTCGGCCGGTGGCAGCAGCCGGTGCGGTTCAGCGAGGAGCAGCGGCACGCCCAGGCCGAGGTGGTCCGGGCGTGGACGGACAGCCTCCTCGCCGCCGACCCGAACGCCCGGCTCGTCATCGCCGGTGACGTCAACGACTTCCAGTTCAGCCAGACCGCTGACCTGCTCGTCAACACCCTGCAGGGCTCCGGCGCCACGGCGCTGACCGACCTGCCGCGCACCCTGCCGGCGGCTCAGCAGTGGACCTACGACTACGAGGGCAACAGCCAGGTGCTTGACCACATCCTGCTGAGCCGGTCGCTCGCGACGCCGGACCGGGAGCACCGCGGACCGTGGCGCCCCGGGCAGCACGCCACGGCGTCGTTCCGGTACGACATCGTCCACACGAACAGCCCGTTCTGGGACCAGGACAGCGACCACGACCCGCAGGTCGTCAGGCTGACCCTGTCTCGATAGGCAGCCGTCAGCGCGCGGCGGCCCGACCGGCCGCGAAGAAGCCCGCCAGGGCCTCGGCGTCGGGCAGCTCGGCCGCCGCGCGCAGCGCCCCGAACGGCGCGTTCCAGAAGTCACCGGTCCGGGGCGTCCACGGCCCGACGTAGGCGTAGGGGGCCCCGTGGTGGGCGTCCCCCGGCGATGCGCCGTAGTTGACCTCGTCGACGGCGACGCCGATGTCGAAGTGCTCCGGCCACAGAACCGGCTCCTCGTCGGGGGCGAACGACCGCAGCGCCGCATCGGCGATGCCGAACCAGGAGAGGAGCAGGGCCAGCGCGGCGGGATCGAGCTCGAGCGGTTCGTCCGGGTCGACTCCCGACCCGTCGGCATACAGCCCCGGCGCGCCGACCTTGAGGCTGGCGGCGGCGGCGAGCTCACGACAGGTGCCGGTCAGCGGCACCCGGCCGCCGTCCCAGACCAGCCGGTCGCCCGCCACCCGAACCCCCGACCGCACGCCTTCGAAGCCGTCGGGCAGCGCCCGCAGCCGGATCGTCCCGTGCGTGCGGTACTGCGGTCCGGCGATGACGAGCTCGGCCACCCCGTGCAGCGCCCGCCGCGTCCGAACCAGCGTCTGCTCATCCATCCGGCCACCTTACGGCGCGCTGACGCCGCGGCCCCCCGGGAACGTTCCCGCCGCCCTGCTGGTTGTGCCGGACATGAAGCCGAGCGAGCGCACGTATGCCGTGGACAAGTCGGACCAGGAGTGGCGGGAGTCGCTGACGCCGGAGGAGTACCAGGTGCTGCGCCAGGCGGGCACCGAACGGCCGTACACCGGCGAGTACACCGACGCCAAGACCGAGGGCGTCTACGCCTGCCGGGCCTGTGGGGCCGAGCTCTTCACGTCGGACACCAAGTTCGAGAGCCACTGCGGGTGGCCGTCGTTCTACAGCGCGCTCGCCGGCGACGCGGTCGAGTACCTTCAGGACCGGTCGCTGCCGGGGCGCCCCCGGGTCGAGGTGCGCTGCGGGACGTGTGGCAGCCACCTCGGGCACGTGTTCGAGGGCGAGGGCTACGACACCCCGACCGACCAGCGCTTCTGCATCAACTCGATCTCCCTCACCCTGCGCCCCACGACCCCCTAGGTATCCCGGCGCCGGTCGGTCACCCGAGGGCCAGGATGGTCAGCGGGCGCTGGCCACCAGGTCGCGGATCGCCACGCGCGGGCCGGTGTAGAAGGGGACCTCCTCGCGGACGTGCCGCCGGGCCCTGGATGCCCTGAGCTCACGCATGAGGTCGACGATCCGGTGCAGTTCGTCGGCCTCGAAGGCGAGGATCCACTCGTAGTCGCCGAGCGCGAACGACGAGATCGTGTTGGCCCGCACGTCCGGGTAGTCCCGGGCCATCCGGCCGTGCTCGGCGAGCAGCTCGCGCCGCTCCTCGTCGGGCAGCAGGTACCACTCGTAGGACCGGATGAACGGGTACACGCACACATAGGCCCGGGCCTGCTCGTCGGCGAGGAACGCCGGGATGTGGCTCTTGTTGAACTCCGCGGGCCGGTGCAGGGCCGCCTGCGACCACACCGGCTCGAGGTACTCGCCCAGCCCGGTCTGCAACAGCCGGTGGTAGGCGTCCTGGAGGGCCTCGATGGTCTCGGCGTGCCACCACACCATGACGTCGGCGTCGGCCCGCAGGCCGGCCACGTCGTAGAACCCGCGGACGACGACGCCACCGGCCGCCAGGTCGGCGACCAGCGCCTCCACCTCCGAGGCCAGAGCCTCGCGGTCGGCGTCACCGAGCGGCTCGGCGAGCGCGAACACCGACCACATCGCGTAGCGGATGGTGTCGTTGATCTCGCGGATCCGGGCGGGCCCGGGCTTGGCGGGGCGGTCCGTCAGGGGTTGTCATGTGTCCATTCTCCCGATGTGGCTCGTGCGCCCGGCGAGGCCCCCGACCACCGCGGCGGCCGCGGCCCCCGCCGCGGCGATGACGGCGGGGATGCCCACCCCGTCGTAGGCCGCGCCCGCGACCTCGAGCCCGGGCAGCCCGGCCACCTCGCGACGGATCGCGGCGACCCGGTCCAGGTGGCCGACGGTGTACTGCGGCAGGCCCGCCTCCCACCGCTGGACGTGGGAGTCGACGAGCCGGGGCAGCGGACGGCCGATCACGTGGCTCACCTCGCGGACGGCGAGCTCGACCAGCTCGTCGTCCTCGCGCTGGAGGTCGCGTTCCTCGCCCGCGCGGCCGATGGAGGCCCGCAGGTATGCGGTGTCCTGCGACAGCGCGCCGGTCCAGCCCCACTTGACCCCGCTGAACGTCCCGGCCTTGATCGTCAGGCCCTCGACCGGAGGCACGAGGAACCCCGAGCCGGGCAGCCGGCCCAGCTCGGCGGCCTCGACGGCCAGGGTGATCACGGCGGTCGATGCGGTCTGCATGGCCGCGAGGATCGCCGCCGCACCCGGCGCGTGCCCGGCGAGCAGCCGCGCCGTCGCCGACGGCGAGACGGTGACGATGACGGCATCGGCCTCGATGCGCTCCGGGGAGCTCGTCGGCCCGGCGACGACGGCCCACCCCTGGGGGGTGCGCTCCAGGCCGGTGGCCGGCATGTGCAGGCGCACCTGGACGCCGCCGGCCTCGAGGGCCGCGACGAGCAGGTCCGGGAACCGGCCGACGCCCGCCACGGATCCCCGCGAACGGAGCCCGTGGGCGAGGCGCGGCGCCACCTGGCGACCCGCCGGGCGACCCGCCGGCGGCCGCCCCCGATCCCCGCATCCCGAACGCCCGTGCGGCGAGCTCGACGAGGCTGCCACCGGCGACGGCCGTCGGCCACGCCTGCGGCAGGGCGGCCCGCATCGACAGCTGCGAGGCATGGCCGGCATACACGCCGCCGAGCAGCGGCTCGACGAGCCGGTCGACGACCGCGCGGCCGAGCCGGGCGGCGACGTACTCCCCCACCGCGATGTCCTCGCCGAGCGGCTCCGGCCACGGCCTCTCGTCGGCCAGCCGGGCCACCTCGTCCTCGGTCAGCAGCCCGCGGGTCGCCTCCGCGTCGGCGGGGATGCCCATGAGCGTCGCCCGGGGCAGGGGGTGCAGCGTCCCACGGGACCACACCGACGCCGGCGGCCGTGTCGGGGGCGACGATCTCCCCGCCCGCACCGATCGACTCGAGCAGGTCGACCGCCTCCGGGCGCAGGGCCAGCATCGCCTCGGCGCCGACGTCGACGAGCCGGCCCGCGACCGACTCGCGGCGCAGCTTGCCGCCCGGTCGGTCCCCACCTTCGAGCACGGTCACCCGGGCCCCGGGCAGGGACCGGACCAGGGCGAGCGCGGCCGACAGTCCGCTGACCCCACCCCCGACGACGACGATGTGCGGCCCCTGCGGGGGCGTCGGAGTCGGCATGAGGACAGGGTCTCACGCGGCCCGGGCGCCCTCGTCTCCGCCTCCGTCCGCTCCGGCCCGGGTGCCGAGGCCCGTTCGCGCCCAACCTGTGACCCGATCGAGACCATCGGGCGGGAACGCCGTAGCCGACGCCGAGCCATCCCATCGCCAGCCCCACCGACCCACCGTGAGGAGCACCGATGCTTCGCCACCGATCCGTCATCCCCCCCAGGCCCCACCGGCGGGCCACCGCCGCGGTCATCGGCGCCGCCCTCGGAGTCACCCTGCTGGTCGGATGCGGCGCCGGGAACGGCGCCTCGACGACCAGCTCGGCCCAGCTCTCCGACTCCGCGGGCGGCGCGGACTCCCGCGGCTCAGCGCCGCAGGCCGCCACCGACGGGGCCGCCAAGGCGGCAGAGGGGGCCGGAACCGCGACGAGCATCGCCAGCCAGGCCGAGCTGCAGCGCAAGCTCACCCGCCAGGCCGACGTCTCGCTCACCGTCAAGGCCGTCCCCAAGGCTGCAGCCGAGATCCGCAGCATCACCGCGGCCGCCCGGGGCATCGTCCTGTCGGAGCAGATCAACACCACACCCGCGCCGGACGCGGGGTCGGACCCGAGCTACGCCCGATCCTTCAGCACGATGACGATCAGCGTGCCGAGCAGCGCACTGGACGCCACCCTGGACCGGCTCGGCCAGGTCGGCACGGTCGAGTCCCGCAGCACGTCTACCGAGGACGTGACGGCCTCCTACGTCGACACCCAGTCCCGGCTCGCGACGATGCGCGCCAGCATCGCCCGGATCCGCGCCCTCATGAGCCGGGCCACCAAGATCGGCGACATCGTGTCACTGGAGTCCGAGCTGTCCCGCCGCGAGGCGGACCTGGAGTCCCTCCAGGCCCAGCTCAACGCGCTCGACGGTGCCGTGGCGATGTCGCCGGTCACGATCCGGCTGGCCACCGTCGCGCCGCCCACCGACCAGCCCCGCACCGGCTTCCTCGGCGGCCTGGTCGCCGGCTGGGACGCGTTCACCGCCTCGGGCACCTTCCTGCTCACCGCCCTCGGCGCGCTGCTCCCGTTCCTCCTCGCCCTCGCGGTCGTCCTGATGCCGCTGTGGCTCTGGGTGCGTCGGCGCCGGGTCGGCGCCCCACCGCCCGCCCAGGCCTGACGGCCACTCCGACCCAGGTTCCCCTCGCCCTCCTCGGGTCCGGGTCAGGTCCTCGGGCTCACCTCGTGGACGAGCTCGACGACCCGGGTGAGGACGTCGGGGTCGGTGTGCGGCAGGACGCCGTGCCCGAGGTTGAAGATGTGCCCCGGGGCGGCCCGGCCCTCGGCGACGATCCGGCGGACCTCGGCCTCGATCACGGGCCACGGCGCGAGGAGCAGGGCGGGGTCGAGGTTGCCCTGGACGGCATACCCGGTCCCGAGCCGCCGGACCGCGTCGGGCAGCGCGACCCGGAAGTCCACGCCGACGACGTCCGCCCCCACCGCTCCCATGAGGTCAAGCAGCTCTCCCGTGCCGACGCCGAAGTGGATCCGCGGCACCCCGAGGCCGGCCACCTCACCCAGGGCGGCCGCCGAGTGGCGCTGGACGTACGTCGTGTAGTCGGCCCGCGAGAGGGCCCCGACCCACGAGTCGAACAGCTGGACGGCGCTCGCCCCGGCCTCCACCTGGACCCGGAGGAAGGCGCCGGAGATCTGCGCGAGCCGGTCGCACAGGTCGTGCCAGAGCTCCGGGTCGCCGTGCATGAGGGCCTTGGTGTGCTCGTGGGTCCGGGACGGGCCCCCCTCGACGAGGTAGGACGCGAGGGTGAACGGCGCCCCGGCGAACCCGATGAGCGGAGTCGCGCCGAGCTCGGCGACGAGGAGACGGACCGACTCGGCGATGTCGGGCACGAGATCCGGCGTGAGCACGGGGATCCGGTCCAGGTCGGCCCTGGTGCGCACCGGCGCGGCCACGACCGGACCGGTGCCGGGGACGATGTCGAGGTCGACGCCGACGGCCGCGAGCGGCACGACGATGTCGGAGAAGAAGATCGCCGCGTCGACCCCGTGCCGCCGCACCGGCTGGAGGGTGATCTCGGTGACGAGGTCGGGCCGCCGGCACGACTCCAGCATGCCGACGCCCTCGCGGACCCGCCGGTACTCCGGGAGGGAGCGCCCGGCCTGCCGCATGAACCACACCGGCGTATGGGACACGGGCTGGCGTCGGGCGGCGCGGACGAGCGCGCCGTCCGCGGGGCCTGGACGGGGCGGGTCGGTGGGGTTGGCGGGCTGGCTCACGGCCGCCATCCTCGCATGTCCTCGACGCCCGTCGCGGCGCCCGACCGGCGAGAGCACGGCGCGCCATCCTCCGCAACGGCGGGTGGGCGGCATACCCTGCTGAGGTGGCAAGTCGCACCGTGTCCGGTCGTGAGTCGCCAGAGTTCGTCCGTGCTCTGGCGGACCTGCGGCGCGCTCGGCTGCGCGCCGAGGTCCGGGTCACCGAGGTGCCCGCCCCCCAGCGGATCGCCCCCTATGCCGTCGCCCTGAGCGCCGACGTCGTCTCCGCCGCGGATGGGGACGAGGAGCTGGCCTCCGGCCGGTTCGTCCTTCTCCACGACCCCGCGGCCCCCGAGCCGTGGGGCGGCACCTGGCGGGCGGTGACCTTCGCCCGCGCCGAGCTCGAGACCGAGCTGTCCTCGGACCCCATGCTCGGCGACGTCGGGTGGACATGGCTCATGGATGCCCTGCACGACCGTGGCGTGGAGTTCACCGCCGAGGCCGGAACCGTGACCCGGGTCCTCTCGGAGAGCTTCGCCGGTCTCGCCGACCGGCCGCCGAGCGTCGAGATGGAGGTCCGTGCATCGTGGACGCCGCTCGACGGTGACGCCGCGGGACATCTGCTGGCCTGGTCGGACCTGCTGTGCACGATCGCCGGGCTGCCGCCCCTTCCGGAGGGCGTCATCGCCCTGCCCGGACCCCGACGGTGAAAGCCAGGACGCACCGACCGTGACACCCGCCCGCCAGGACCCCCGCAGCGACGAGCAGAGTCCCGACACCCTCGACGCCCCGGTCAACGGATCGGCCGACGACGAGACTCGCCCCCTCATCCCCCTCCGCGAGCCGGCCGACGGGGTCCCCCGCGTCATCGAGGGCGAGCGCGAGCTCGATGCGGCCGCGGCCGCCATCGCGTCCGGCCAGGGGCCGATCGCCCTCGACGCGGAGCGGGCCTCGGGCTACCGGTACGGCCAGCGGGCCTACCTGGTCCAGCTGCGTCGCCAGGGCTCCGGGACCTGGCTCATCGACCCCATCGCCTGCCCGGACCTCACCCCCCTCGCCGAGGCGATCGGCCCGGCGGAGTGGATCCTCCACGCGGCCACCCAGGATCTCGCGTGCCTCGCCGAGGTCGGCCTGCACCCGCGCCAGCTCTTCGACACCGAGCTCGCCGCCCGCATCCTCGGCCTGCCCCGGGTGGGACTGGCCGCCGTCGTCGAGCACTACCTCGGCCTGTCCCTCGCCAAGGAGCACTCCGCGGTCGACTGGTCGACCCGGCCGCTGCCGACGCCGTGGCTGCGGTACGCCGCGCTCGACGTCGAGGTGCTGACCGACCTGCGCAACCTCATGGGCGTCGACCTCGCGACCCAGGGCAAGTCCGAGTGGGCCCGGCAGGAGTTCGCGGCGCTCCTGGACTGGGAGCCCACCGACCGGCCCGAGCCGTGGCGTCGGACGACCGGGCTGTCGACCCTCAAGGGACGGCGGGCACTCGGTGTGCTGCGGGAGCTCTGGTACACCCGCGACGACATCGCCCGGGACCGGGACGTCTCTCCCGGCCGGGTCCTGCCCGACCGCTCGCTCGTCGACATCGCCGCGACCGCCCCCACGTCGACGGACGCCCTCCCGGCGGGCCACCGGGCCATCGGGCGGTACGGCAGGCAGTGGGTCCGGGCGGTCACCCAGGCCCTCGAGCTTCCCGAGGAGGACCTGCCGCCTCGCTCGCTGCGCAGTGACGGCCCACCCCCGGTCCGCTCCTGGGCCGACAAGAACCCCGTCGCCGCGGAGCGGCTGGCGGCTACCCGAGCCGCCCTCACCACCTTCGCCGCCGAGCACAGCATCCCCGTCGAGAACGTCTGCTCCCCGGAGCCGTTGCGCCGGGTCGTGTGGAGCCCGCCGAAGCGGCCCACGACGGCCACGTTCACCGAGTCGCTGCTCGCTCAGGGCGTTCGCCCCTGGCAGGCCGAGATCGTGACGCCGATGCTGGTGGCGGCCTTCGCGGCGGCCGGGCATACTCACGAGTAACATCGAGTGATGCGGTCCGGTCGGGCCGTCATGTTCCGTGAGAGGGAGGCCCACGTGCCCCGCACCGTCCATGAGGTCGTCTTCGTCGACGGCGTTCGCACCCCGTTCGGCCGGGCCGGCCAGAAGGGGATGTATGCGCAGACCCGCGCCGACGACCTGGTCATCGCCTGCATCCGCGAGCTGCTCCGCCGCAACCCGGCCGTGCCGCCGGAGCGGGTCGAGGAGGTGGCCGTCGCGGCCACGACCCAGATCGGCGACCAGGGCCTGACCCTGGGTCGTCTCGCGGCCCTGCTCTCCGGGCTGCCGTCGAGCACGCCGGGGTACTCCATCGACCGGATGTGCGCCGGCGCGATGACGGCCGTCACGACGACGGCCGCCGCGATCGGGGTCGGCGCCATCGACATCGCCGTCGCCGGCGGCGTCGAGCACATGGGTCGGCACCCGATGGGCGAGCAGGTCGACCCCAACCCGCGGATCGTCGCCGAGAAGCTCGTCGACCCGAGCGCCCTCGTCATGGGGGCCACGGCCGAGAACCTGCACGACCGGTTCCCCCACCTGACCAAGGCGCGGGCGGACGCGTATGCCGTGGCCAGCCAGGACAAGACGGCGGCTGCCTACCAGGCCGGCAAGATCCAGCCCCATCTGGTGCCCGTGGCGACCCGGCACGTCGAGAAGGGCTGGGGCCTGGCCACCGCCGACGAGCCACCCCGGCCCGGGACGACCCTGGCCGACCTCGCGGTCCTGAAGACCCCGTTCCGCGCCCACGGCAACGTGACGGCCGGGAACTCCGCCGGCCTCAACGACGGTGCCACCGCCTGCCTGCTCGCCTCCCAGGACGCGGCCGACGAGCTCGGCCTCACCGCGAAGATGCGCCTGGTGTCGTACGCCTTCGTCGGCGTCGAGCCCGAGGTCATGGGCGTCGGGCCGGTCCCGGCGACCGAGAAGGCCCTGGCCAAGGCCGGACTCACCATCGAGGACATCGGCCTGTTCGAGGTCAACGAGGCCTTCGCCGTCCAGGTCCTCGCCCTCCTCGACCACTTCGGCATCGCCGACGACGACCCTCGGGTCAACCAGTACGGCGGCGCGATCGCCGTCGGCCACCCGCTCGCCTCGTCGGGCGTGCGGCTCATGACCAACCTCGCCGCCCAGTTCGCCGAGCACCCCGAGGTCCGCTACGGCCTGACGACGATGTGCATCGGCATCGGCATGGGCGGATCCGTCATCTGGGAGAACCCCCAGCACGCGGACTACGACAAGGAGCGCTGAGCGATGACCGACACCACTGCGATGCTGCCGGGTGAGGTCGTCACCCACTCGCCCGTCCAGGACGTCGCCATGCCGGGCGGCGCCGGGACGATGGCTCTGCTCACCCTCGACAACGGCCTGGACCACACCAAGCCCAACACCTTCGGCCCGGGCGGCATCGCCGAGCTCCAGGCGAGCGTCGACACGCTCGCGGCGCGCGCCGCCGCCGGTGAGATCCAGGCGGTCGGCATCACCGGCAAGCCCTTCATCTTCGCGGTCGGCGCCGACCTCACCGGCGTCCCGACCGTCAGCGACCGGAGCCAAGCGGTCCAGATCGCCCGGGCGGGGCACGCGGCGTTCGCCTCGCTCATGGACCTTCCGGTGCCGACCTTCGCCTTCGTCAACGGCGCGGCGATGGGCGGCGGGGTGGAGATCGCCCTGGCCTGCGACTACCGGACGATCTCGGCCGGGGTGCCCGCGCTGGCCCTGCCCGAGACCTTCCTCGGCCTCGTCCCCGGCTGGGGCGGCTGCTACCTGCTGCCCACGCTCGTGGGCCCGGCGGACGCCCTCAAGGTCATCATCGAGAACCCCATGAACATGAACAAGATGCTCAAGGGGCCGCAGGCGTTCTCGCTCGGCATCGCCGACGCGATGTTCGAGCCCGCCGACTTCCTCGTCGAGTCGGTCCGTTGGGCGGCCGGCGTCGTCACCGGGCAGATCGTCCCCGAGCGGGCCGACGTGAGCCGCGACGAGGCGGCATGGGAGGCGGCGCTCGGTGCCGCGAAGGGCCTGGTCGACGTCAAGACCGGCGGGCGGTCCCCGGCGCCCTACCGCGCCCTGGAGCTCGTCCGAGCCGCCCGCACCGCGACCCGCGACGAGGCGTTCGCCGCCGAGGACGAGGCGCTCGGCGACCTGCTCATGGGCGACGAGCTGCGGGCCGGCCTCTACTCCTTCGACCTGGTCCAGAAGCGGGCGAGGAAGCCCGCCGGGGCGCCCAACGCGGGCCTCGCACGTCCGGTCACCAAGGTCGGCATCGTCGGCGCGGGCCTCATGGCCGGCCAGCTCGCCCTCCTCTTCGCCCGCCAGCTCGGGGTGCCGGTCGTCATGACCGACCTCGACGAGGAGCGGGTCGCCAAGGGCGTCGGCTACGTCCACGGCGAGATCGACGGGCTGCTCGGCAAGGGGCGGGTCGGCCCCGACAAGGCGACCTTCCTCAAGGGCCTGGTCACCGGGTCGACGAGCAAGGACGGCTTCGCCGACGCCGACTTCGTCATCGAGGCGGTCTTCGAGGAGATCGGCGTCAAGCAGCAGGTGTTCGCCGAGGTCGAGGCCGTGGTGACGCCCGAGTGCGTCCTCGCGAGCAACACCAGCTCGCTGTCGATCACCGAGATGGCCGGCGGCCTGGCCCACCCCGAACGGGTCGTGGGGTTCCACTTCTTCAACCCGGTCGCCGTCATGCCGCTCCTCGAGATCATCCCCGGCGACAAGACCGACGACGCGGCGCTGGCGACGGCATTCGCGACCGGCAAGGCCCTGAGGAAGACGACGATCCTCGTCAAGGACTCGCCGTCCTTCATCGTCAACAGGCTGCTCGGCCGCTTCATGGGCGAGTTCTCCCGCGTCGTCGACGAGGGCACCCCAGCCCAGGTCGCGGACCGGGCGGTCTCCGGTCTGGCGCCGATGCCACCGTTCGTCCTCCTCGGGCTCGTCGGACCGGCCATCGCCCTGCACAACAGCCAGACCCTGCACCGGGCGTTCGGCGACCGGTTCTACGTCTCCCCCACCCTGGTCAAGATCGTCGAGGCGAAGAAGCCCGGCTACTACCAGTGGGGGCCGGACGGCAAGCCTGTGCCGGACCCCGAGGTCCTCGCCCTGGCCGGGACCCCGGAGCATCCCGTCGAGCTCGACGTCGCCGAGGTCCGCGAGAAGGTCCTGACCGCCCTCGCCGAGGAGGTCGCGATGATGCTCGCCGAGGGCGTCGCCCAGGCCCCGATGGACATCGACCTGGCGATGATCACCGGCGCCGGGTTCCAGTTCTGGAACGGCGGGATCACCCCGCTCCTCGACCGCGAGGGCATCTCCGAGAAGGTCACCGGGGCTCGCTTCCTGCCCCCGGGTGTGGCCAGCGTCCCGGCCTGAGGCCGAGATAGCCGACGGGGGGTATGCCGCAGACTCGCGGCATACCCCCCGTCGCGTCGCCACGCACAGCCGGGTCCGGTGCTGGGCCTCACGCGACCAAGGATGTGCATGTATCTCATATGTGAGTTACCTTGGTGGGCGTGACGGAGACGACGTATCTCACCCGGATCGGCACCCTCATCAGGGATGCCCGTCGCCACCAGGGCCTCACCCAGAGCGAGCTCGCCGACCTGCTCGGCACGAGCCAGAGCGCCGTCGTGCGGATCGAACAAGGCAAGCAGAACCTCAGCCTCGAGATGCTCGCCCGGATCGGCGAGCGGCTCGACAGCGAGTTCGTCTCGCTCGGCCACTCCGGCCCGCAGCACCTGCGCATCGAAGGCGGCAAGCCGCTCTCCGGGGAGATCGCGGTCAAGACCTCCAAGAACGCGGCCGTCGCCCTGCTGTGCGCGTCGCTGCTCAACAAGGGGCAGACCACGCTGCGCTCCCTGGCCCGGATCGAGGAGGTCAACCGGATCATCGAGGTCCTCAACTCGATGGGGGTGCGCACCCGGTGGCTGCCGGACAGCAACGACCTCGAGATCACCCCTCCCGCCGAGCTCGACCTTGCCGGCATCGACGTGGAGGCCGCCCGGCGGACCCGCACCGTCATCATGTTCCTCGGTCCGCTGCTGCACGACTTCCCCAACTTCCAGCTGCCGTATGCCGGCGGCTGTGACCTCGGCACCCGCACGGTCGAGCCGCATCTGGCGGCGCTGAAGTCGTTCGGGCTCAACGTCGTCGCCACCCACGGCTTCTACGAGTGCTCCGTCGTGCCGGACATCAGTCCGGACAAGGCGATCATCCTCACCGAGCGCGGCGACACGGTGACCGAGAACGTCCTCCTCGCCGCCGCGCGCTACCCGGGTACGACCGTCATCCGCAACGCCTCGCCCAACTACATGGTCCAGGACCTGTGCTTCTTCCTCACCGAGCTCGGCGTCCGGATCGAGGGCATCGGGAGCACCACGCTGACCGTACGCGGGGTCACCAACATCGACGTCGACGTCGAGTACCACCCCTCCGAGGACCCCATCGAGGCGATGAGCCTGCTCGCCGCGGCCGTCGTCACCGACTCCGCGATCACCATCAAGCGGGTCCCGATCGAGTTCCTCGAGATCGAGCTGGCGACCCTCGAGGGCATGGGGATGGACTACGAGACCACCCCGGAGTACACCTCGGCCAACGGGCGGACCCGGCTCGTCGACCTGACGACCATCCCCGGGCCGCTGCACGCGCCGATCGACAAGATCCACCCCATGCCGTTCCCCGGGCTCAACATCGACAACCTGCCGTTCTTCGCCCTCATCGCCGCCAAGGCCGAGGGGACGACGATGATCCACGACTGGGTCTACGACAACCGGGCGATCTACCTCACCGAGCTGACCAAGGTCGGCGTCAAGGTGCAGCTCCTCGACCCGCACCGGGTCCTCATCGAGGGCCCGACGCCCCGGTTCAGGGCCGCGGAGGTCGTCTGCCCGCCCGCCCTGCGTCCCGGCGTCGTCGTCCTGCTCGCCATGCTCGCCGCGCCGGGCACGTCGGTGCTGCGCAACGTCTACGTCATCAACCGGGGCTACGAGGACCTCGCCGAGCGGCTCAACGCCCTCGGCGCGACGATCGAGAGCTTCCGGGACATCTAGTCCGACCCGCCCGTCCACCGCGGCCGACGCGGTCACCCGGTGCGGAAGTCGACCTTGTCCCACACGCCGCAGTCGGCGCACGACCACGTGTCGGGGACCTCGGCCCACGGGGTGCCTGCCGGGAAGCCCTCGCGCTCGTCCCCCAGCGCGTCGTCGTAGACGTAGCCGCAGCCCGGGCAGGTATGCCGCTGCATGCCCGCGGCGGCCACCTGGGGCTCGGCGGGGACCACGGGTCCGTGGTCGACGGCCGACGCCGTCCGGGCCGGGGGCGGGTAGGCGGCGAGAACCGCAGCCCGCTTGCGTGGCTGGATGTTGGCGAGGGTGATGTCGCCGTCGTAGTGGGCGAGCACCCGCGGGTCCATCACCCGGCGCCAGAGCGGCGGGACGGCGGCGAGCAGGATCATCCCGGCATACCCGGTCGGCAGCACCGGCGACTGCGCGTAGTCGCGCAGCGTCTGGTAGCGCCGGGTGGGGTTGGCGTGGTGGTCGCTGTGCCGCTGCAGGTGGTAGAGGAGAACGTTCGTCGCGATGTTGTTGCTGTTCCAGCTGTGCCGGGGGTCGACCCGCTCGTATCGCTGCCGACCCGGCGCGCCGACGACCTGGCGCAGCATCCCGTAGTGCTCCATGTAGTTGACGATCTCGAGCAGGCTGAGGCCGACGACGGCCTGGAGCACGAGATAGGGGGTGATGCCGGGGCCCAGCCAGACGACGATCGCGGCCCACAGCACGGCGGACATGAGCCAGGCGTTGACGACGTCGTTGCCGAGGCGGAACGGGTGCTGCCGACGGCGGGCGAGGCGGCGCCGCTCCAGCCGCCAGGCACTGCGCAGCGAGCCGATGACGGTTCGCGGCCAGAAGGCGTAGACACTCTCGCCGACCCGGGCGCTCGCCGGGTCCTCCGGGGTGGCGACGCGGACGTGGTGGCCGCGGTTGTGCTCGATGTAGAAGTGCCCGTAGAAGCTCTGGGCCAGGGCGATCTTGCTGAGCCACCGCTCGTGGCTCTCCTTCTTGTGGCCGAGCTCGTGGGCGGTGTTGATGCCGATCCCGCCGATGCAGCCCACCGAGACGGCCAGGCCGACCCGGTCGACGACGCGGAGGTCGGACCGGGCGATGACCCACATCGCGGTGACGAAGCCGGCGTACTGGACGGGCAGGAAGAGGAAGGTGATCCATCGGTAGTAGCGGTCGTTCTCCAGGGCCTCGATCAGCTCGTCGGGCGGGTTGCTCCGGTCCAACCCGGCGACGAGGTCGATCGCCGGCACGATGCCGAGGACGACGACCGGACCGATCCACAGCCACACGCTCCAGCCGGTGGCGGCGTGCAGACCCAGCCCGACGAAGGCCAGCGACGGGACGACGAGGCCGATGAGCCAGAGGTACCGCTTGCGGTCGCGCCACGGCCCGGTCGCCCCCTCGGGGACCGTCCCCGCCGTGCCGGCCCGCCGGCCGAGCCCTCGGCTCAGCCGAGCCACTCGCGGATCCTCGCGGCGACGGCGTCCGGGGTGAGCCCGACCCGGTCGAGGACCTGGCCCCGGGACGCGTGCGGGAGGAACTCCGTCGGCAGCCCGAACGTGTCGACGGGCGCGCCGACGCCGGCCTCGTGGAGGACCCGGGCCACCTGGCTGCCCACTCCCCCGGACACGACGTTGTCCTCCATGACGGCCACCCGCCCGACGGCCCGGGCAAGCACCACGAGGTCCTCGCTGACCGGCAGGGCCCAGACGGGGTCGACGACGCGGGCCCGAACCCCGTCCGCCGCAAGCTTGTCCGCGACGGTGAGCGCGGTAGCGACCATCGAGCCGATGCCGATGAGGAGGACGTCGGCCTCGCCGTCGTCGGGCTCGGCGAGGACGTCGACGGTCCCGGCGCGCCGCAGCGCGACGATGGGCTCTCCCACCGTCCCCTTGGGGAAGCGGACGACCGATGGCGCGTCGACGATGTCGACCGCCGCCCGGAGCGCGATGGGGACCTGCTGGCCGTCCCGGGGTGCGGCCAGGTGCAGGCCCGGCACGACCCCGGCGATGCTCATGTCCCACATCCCGTGGTGCGACGCGCCGTCCGGCCCGGTGACCCCCGAGCGGTCGAGGACGAAGGTGACCCCGGCGTGGTGCAGCCCACAGTCCATGAGGAGCTGGTCGAAGGCCCGGTTGAGGAAGGAGGCATAGATGGCCACGACCGGGTGCAGGCCGGCATACGCCAGTCCCGCCGCCATCGTCGTGGCGTGCTGCTCGGCGATGCCGACGTCGAAGGTCCGCTCCGGGTAGCGCTCGGCGAACCCCCGAAGACCGACGGGGAACATCATCGCCGCGGTGATGGCGACGAGGTCCGGGCGCTCGGCGCCGAGCTGGACCATAGCCTCGCTGAACTCGTCGGTCCAGCTCCGGCCGGCCGTCTCCAGCGGCAGGCCGGTCTCGGGGTTGATGACGCCGATGCCGTGGAAGCGGTCGGCCTCGTCGCCCTCGGCATGCTGGTAGCCGTGTCCCTTCTCGGTGATGACGTGGACGAGGACCGGGCCGCCGAACGCCTCGGCGCGGCGCAGCGCCTGCTCGACGGCGTGCTCGTCATGCCCGTCGACCGGCCCGACGTACTTCAGGCCGAGGTCCTCGAACATCCCCTGCGGGGCGACGATGTCCTTCAGGCCCTTCTTCATCCCGTGCAGCGTCTCGTACACCGCGCCGCCGACGACCGGCGTGCGCGAGAGGGTGGTCTTGCCCCAGTCGAGGAACCGCTCGTAGCCGCGGGTCGTGCGCAGCGTCGCGAGGTGGTCGGCGAGACCGCCCCGCGTCGGCGCGTAGGAGCGCTCGTTGTCGTTGACGACGATGACGAGCGGGAGGTCCTTCTCTGCGGCGATGTTGTTGAGTGCCTCCCAGGCCATCCCGCCGGTCAGCGCCCCGTCACCGATGACCGCGACGGTATGCCGATGCGTCTGGCCGGTGACGCGCCGGCCCTCGGCGATGCCGTGCGCCCACGACAGGGAGGTGGAGGCGTGGGAGTTCGCGACGACGTCGTGCTCGGACTCCTCGCGGCTGGGGTAGCCGGAGATCCCGCCCTGCTGGCGCAGACCGGAGAAGTCGTGGCGGCCGGTGAGGAGCTTGTGGACGTAGGACTGGTGCCCGGTGTCGAAGACGATCGTGTCGCGCGGGGAGTCGAAGACCCGGTGCAGCGCGATGGTGAGCTCGACGACCCCGAGGTTGGGTCCGAGGTGGCCGCCGGTGCGGGAGACCTGCTCGACGAGGAAGTCGCGGATCTCCTGGGCGAGCTGCGGGAGGTCGCTCGCGGGGAGGGCCTTGAGGTCGCCCGGTCCGTTGACGCGGCCCAGCACACTCACCCGGTGTCGCCCCTTCGTGGTGGTCCCCGCCGCGGTGGTCCACGGTCGGCCATGGGTTGGCTCGGCCTTGCCCGAGCTCCGACCGAGTGTACGGCCAGGCCATGGGCGGGGTCCCGGTCAGAGCCGCGGGATGAACTGCCGGCCCTGCATCGCCTCGAGAACGAGCCCCGCGCCTCGTCTGGCCGCGAGGAGGCGCACCCCCTCGGCCTCGAGGTCGGCGAGGACGTCGGCGACCGCCTCCGGTCCGATGAGCTCGCCGAGGTCGACCCGCACCTCCCGGTAGGCCGTCCGCATCGCCCCGAGCTGGGCGTCGAGGTGGTGCACCGCGACCCAGGCGAGGGCGACCGGATGCCGACGCCACGCGGCATACCGTCGGTAGTCGGAGGGGCAGTGGTCGAGCAGCCACGCGGTCGCCGGAACCCGCCAGCCCTCGGCGTCGGGAGGTGGGACGGCGGCCGGCCAGCCGGGCGGGCCCGTCCGCTTCCGGCCGCCCGGCGAGCCGGGGCTGGCGGCCCGGCCCGGTGGAGGGAGGCCCTCCCGTGCCCCCCAGCCGGCGTTCGGCGCACCGGCCCACGACGGTCCCGCCCGGTGGCTCGGCGGCGTGCCGGGCCGCGCCCCACCCGTCGCCTTACCGACACCCTCTTCGAACATGTGTTCGATCTTAGCGAGTGCCACTCGCCTCCGGAACGTGTTCCGACCACCCCGTCAGCCGTCCTCGGCGAGAATCCGGGACCACGGGCCGGAGCCGAACCGCCTGGCTGAGACCCGCAGTGGCTGCCGGATCCCGCATCGACGGCACACCTCCTCGCGGGTCGGGACCTCCCGCTCACGACGCGGCGCGGAGGTGGTGACTAGGGCGGGCGCTTCGGACGGATAGGGATGCCCGGTGGGAGTCATCACCACGCTCCGGTGCGCACTGGACCCGTCCGCCGACGTCTCGACCCGGGTCGCCCAACCAGGCGCCTCCTTGGCGTGGTTGCATCGCTCGCACAGCCCGGCGGCGTTCGCCAGTGAGGTCGGGCCGCCCACCCGATGGGGGCGGATGTGGTCGGCGTGCCGGATCGGTGCGTCGCAGTACGGGGTGCGACAGGCCTGGTCGCGCAGCACGAGCATCCTCCGGAGCTGGCCGTCGAACTCCCGGCGCCGCGAGTCCATCGCCACCAGGTCGCGACCGTCGGGGTCGGTGAAGAGTCGGCGCACCCACACCCGGGCCCGTCGCGAGACGAGCTCGTCGGCAGCCGGATCGGCGCCGGCATCAGAACCGGGATCGGAGCCGGGATCGGAGCCGGGGTCGGAGCCGGCCACGAGCCGGCGGGCCACCGCGGCCGGGATCGAGTGCGGGGCCACCCCGGGTGCGGTGAGCGTGGCCGGGTCGTCGGCGTCGGTGAGCAGCGCGGCATCGGTCATGACGAGGCCGATCTCGACCGGGTGGCCCTGCGCCAGGGCGCGACCGGTCACCCGCTCGACGAGGGTGTCCGCCATGACCTGTCCACGGCCGCGCCCATCCCCACTGGCGGTGAGCCGCTTGGCCTCGGCATCCAGCGCGGCATACAGGGCGACCCCGTCAACGACCGGAAGGTGCGCCGTCACATAGGTCATGGTGTCCGGCGCCGGCCGGATCGTCACGCACCGGTCTGCCGCCACCCGGCGAGCTCGGGCCACCGCACCGGCCGCGTCGAGCCGCTGGCCGAGGGCCCGAGCCTCGCGCTCCACCTGACGGTCCCCCAGCGCGCCGAGGCGCGGTCCCACCTCCGCGTCCACGGCGGCCCGGTCCTCGACGCTCAGGTATGCCGTCTCGCGGACCATGATGGTGGCCCGCCACTCGCTGCACTCCCCCACCGTCAGAGCGGCCAGCGTGTGCGGCATCTCGTGAACCAGGGCCTTGGCCAGACCCAGCAGCCGCGACCCCTTGTACGCGGACTCGCGCCGCGCCAGGGCCACCTGCTCGGCGATCCCGCGCCCCACCAGATCGCGCGCCACACCTCGCGCCTCCTGCTCGGCCCGCTGGGATGCGTCGAACTCCACCGCCTCCCGCGCCTGCGCGGCGGCAGCGGCGTGCTTGATCCGCTCGAGCAGAGCGATCCGGTCGATCCGCTCCGCGTCATCGCGCCCCACCTCGGCCGCGGACAGCCGGGCGAGGAACCCCTCGAGCTCAGCCGTCGTCAGCGCGCGGGGAGCAGCGGTCGTCATGGGCGTTTCGAACATGTGTTCGAGACTAGTCGACCTCACCGACAGCCGGTGCGCTATCCACAGCCGTCGCTCCCACTTCGCACTTTGCGGCAACACCACACGCCACCGGAGGCACACATGGCCGCCATCCACGCAGCACAATGGCCCTCACGTGACGACCACGGAGGCCACGACATGCCCAGCTCGTTCCAGCCCCACCGCCTGCGCGAGCTGCGCACCCAGGCCGGCTGGTCCCAGGCCGACCTCGCCGACAAGATCGACTCCGACGCCCGCCAGGTCTCCCGCTACGAAGGCGGCAAGGTCGCCCCCGGCCTCGAAGCCGTCGTCCGCATCGCCGAGACCTTCGACGTCGCCGTCGACTACCTCGTCGTCCCCGACGCACCCCGCCGGCCCCTGCACGCCCCCGCCAACGCCCTGGCCGACCAGCTCGCAGCCTTCGCCACCCTGCCCCCCGACGACCAAGCAGCACTACTCAAGGTCCTCGACGCCCTCGTCACCAAGACCAAGCTCCGCGCCCTGACCACCGACGCCAGCTGAACGTCAGACAGCAGGAGCGGGGTCGAGGAACACGGCGTGCACCGGCATGAACTACGAGCGCCAATCAGCGAGGTTCGCACGGATGGTGGCCTCGTCGTCGGAGACGTAGTCGGGTATGCGATCCAGCCCGGGAACGTCGCCGGCGAAGAACGCCGCGCTCTCGGCCCGAAGGGTTAGCCGAGACTCGGGCCACGTCCTCAGGCTCAGCGCGAACAGCCCGTCGTGAGCCTCGGGCGAGAGCCCAACACGGTCCAAGCGGTCCTCGTCGTTGAACGCGGCCCAGCCGCCCACGACAGCTCGCGCACGCCCCGCGCGATCAGTACCCCGGTGTTGGCCTCGCGCAACTGCAGTGCCACGCGAAGCTCGAACAGCAGTCCCACCGTGGAACGCAACGCGTCGAACCGCACGTCCAGCAGCTGAGCTTCCTGCAGCGCGTCATCCTCGGTGAACGGGTCCATCTCGGGCTGCGACGCGAACTCACGCCACCGGTCATCCGGCTCGAACAGGGCTTCGATCGCGATCATGGCAGCGGGATACGGGCGTACAGGTCGGAGTTGCCGGCCACCTGCCCCGTCAGCGGATTGACCGTCTGGCCAGCCTCGTTCATATAGGCCGCGTAGCCGTTCGGATACTGGTACTTGCCCGTCGTCACCGGGTCCATGATCCGCACACCCGTCACACGAGGGTCGATCTCGGGCGTTCCTCGCGGGATCTCGTACGCCAAGCCCCTGCCGGTCTGCACCGGCACGCCCGTAGCACCCCTCGGCACACCCGGAAGGTTCAGCTCACCAGCACGAATGACCTGCGGCGCCCTAGCCGCGGTGTTTGCGGCAACACCGACACCTGCCGTCGTAGGCGGTTCCCCCGCCGCCAGCAACGGCGCCACACCGGCGCAAGCGGCACCCACGTCACATCCCGACGCCACCTTGGCCTGAACGATCTTCGTCGTAGCCGGTGCCGCCGTCGTCGTAGAGGGTGCCCGTGCCGGAGTGCCAACGGCAGGCCCCGACGGCGCGGCATACGCCGCCGACCCGACCCCCCAGGCCAGCCCGAGCCCGACGACGAGCGCCGCAACCCATCGAACAACGGCCGCGGCGACCCCCCGGAACCAACCCGGAGCGGCCGCCGCGTCCATGTCGAGCCTCAGCTCACGAGGGAGCGGAGCACGTACTGGAGGATCCCGCCGTGGCGGTAGTAGTCGGCCTCGCCAGGGGTGTCGATCCGAAGGACCGCGTCGAACGCGACCGCGGAGCCGTCCTCCTTCGCGGCCACGACCGAGACCGTCCGCGGCGTCGAGCCCTCGTTGAGCACCGTGACGCCGGAGATCGAGAACACCTCGGCCCCGGTGAGCCCGAGGGAGGCGGCCGACTCCCCCGCCGGGAACTGCAGGGGCAGCACGCCCATCCCGATGAGGTTGGACCGGTGGATCCGCTCGTAGGACTCGGCGATGACCGCCTTGACCCCCAGCAGCGCCGTCCCCTTGGCCGCCCAGTCGCGCGAGGACCCGGACCCATACTCCTTGCCCGCCAGCACGACGAGGGGGACGCCAGCCTCCTGGTATGCCGCGGCCGCGTCGAAGATCGTCGCCTGCGGGGCGCCATCGGTGAGGAAGTTCCGGGTGAACCCGCCCTCGACGTCGTCGAGGAGCTGGTTGCGCAGCCGGATGTTGGCGAACGTGCCGCGGATCATCACCTCGTGGTTGCCACGTCGCGAGCCGTAGGAGTTGAAGTCCTTGCGCTCCACCCCGTGCTCCGCGAGGTAGACGCCGGCCGGGCTGTCGGCCTTGATCGAGCCCGCCGGGCTGATGTGGTCGGTCGTGACCGAGTCGCCGAGCTTGGCGAGGACGCGCGCGCCCGCGATGTCCTCGACCGGGTCCGGGGTCGCGCCCATGCCGTCGAAGAACGTGGGCTTGCGGACGTATGTCGAGTCGGCGTCCCAGGCGAACGTGTCGCCCTCGGGGGTGGGCAGGGACTGCCACCGCTCGTCGCCGGCGAACACGTCGGCGTAGTCCTTGGTGAACATCTCCTTGCTGATCGAGGTTGCGATCGTCGCCTCGACCTCGACCGCGTCGGGCCAGATATCGCGAAGGAACACCTCGGCGCCGTCCGCGTCGGTCCCGAGCGGCTCGGTCTCGAAGTCGAAGTCCATCGTGCCGGCCAGGGCGTAGGCGATGACGAGGGGAGGCGAGGCGAGGTAGTTCATCTTGATGTCGGGGTTGATCCGGCCTTCGAAGTTGCGGTTTCCGGACAGCACGGAGACCACGGCGAGGTCGCCCTTGTTCACCGCGGCCGAGATCTCCTCGTCGAGCGGGCCCGAGTTGCCGATGCAGGTCGTGCAGCCGTAGCCGACGAGATGGAAGCCGAGCTTCTCGAGGTAGGGCCACATCCCGGCCTTCTCGTAGTAGTCCGAGACGACCTTGCTCCCCGGCGCCATCGAGGTCTTGACCCAGGGGGCGACGGTGAGGCCGCGCTCGACGGCGTTCTTGGCGAGCTGGGCCGCGGCCATCATGACCGACGGGTTGGACGTGTTGGTGCACGACGTGATCGAGGCGATGGCGACGATCCCGTGGTCGATCTCGAACCTCGCGCCCGAAGAGGTCGTCACCGGCACGGGATGCGATGGACGGCCGAGTCCGTCGCCCTCCGAGACGGGCCGGTCGCCGCCGTTGACGTTATCGGCGCTGCCCGCGGGGCTCGGGTCGCTCGCCGGGAAGCTCGACGCCTCGCCGGCGCCGCCCTCGTGGTGCGCGACGTAGGTCGGCAGCACCTTGCGGAAGGAGTCCTTGGCCGCGGACAGGGAGATCCGGTCCTGCGGGCGCTTCGGGCCGGCGATGGATGGGACGACGGTGGACAGGTCGAGCTCGAGGTACTCGCTGTAGCGTGCCTCGGCGGAGGCGTCGTGCCACATGCCCTGCTCCTTGGCGTATGCCTCGACGAGCGCGAGCGTCTCGTCGGACCGGCCGGTGAGGCGGAGGTAGTCAAGGGTCACCTGGTCGATGGGGAAGATCGCACACGTCGAGCCGAACTCCGGGCTCATGTTGCCGATCGTGGCGCGGTTGGCGAGCGGCAGCGCCGCGACGCCCTCGCCGTAGAACTCGACGAACTTCCCGACGACGCCGTGCTTGCGCAGCATCTCGGTGATGGTGAGGACGACGTCGGTCGCGGTCGCACCGGCCGGGGTCGAGCCGGTGACCTTGAAGCCGACGACCCGAGGAATGAGCATCGACACGGGCTGGCCGAGCATGGCCGCCTCGGCCTCGATGCCCCCGACGCCCCAGCCCAGCACGCCCAGGCCGTTGACCATCGTCGTGTGCGAGTCGGTGCCGACGCAGCTGTCCGGGTAGGCGACCCCGTCACGGACCATGACCGAGCGGGCCAGGTGCTCGATGTTGACCTGGTGGACGATGCCGGTGCCCGGCGGGACGACCTTGAAGTCGTCGAAGGCGGTCTGTCCCCAGCGCAGGAACTTGTAGCGCTCACCGTTGCGCTGGTACTCGATCTCCATATTGCGCTCGAAGGCGTCGGCGCGGCCGAAGACGTCGATCTGCACCGAGTGGTCGATGACCAGCTCGGCCGGGGCGAGCGGGTTGATCTGGGCCGGGTCGCCCCCGAGCTCGGCGACCGCCTCGCGCATCGTCGCGAGGTCGACTATGCAGGGCACACCGGTGAAGTCCTGCATGACGACCCGCGCCGGGGTGAACTGGATCTCGGTGTCGGGCTGGGCGTTGGCGTCCCAGCCGCCGAGCGCCCGGATGTGGTCAGCGGTGACGTTGGCACCGTCCTCGGTGCGCAGCAGGTTCTCCAGGAGCACCTTGAGGCTGTACGGGAGGTTCGCGCTGCCCTCCACCGCGTCGATCCGGTAGATCTCATAGGACTTCTCGCCCACCGTCAGGGTGGTGTGGGCGTCGAAGCTGTTCGTGCTGGCCACCAGGGGCTCCTTCCACTCGTGCGTCGTCGTCACGAGTTATCTTGACGTCAAGATATCTGCCCGTATCTAACCACACCTGGATGAGGCGCGGAGATGAGGCGCGCTCGCTCGACTCTATGACGCGGGGATGAACGAGGCGATGGCCTCGAGGTGGTGGGTCATCGGGAATGCGTCGAAGGCCCGGACCCGCTCCAGCGCATACCCCATCTCGGCGAGGTATGCCGTGTCCCGTGCCAGGGCCGCCGGGTCGCACGCGACATAGGCGATGGCCCGCGGCCCCAGGCCGACGATGCCCTCGATGACCCGACGCCCGGCCCCGGTCCGGGGCGGGTCGAGCACGACGAGGTCGGCCCGGTCGGGCAGGTGCGGAGAGCGGCGCAGCGGTCGGGGCCGGCGGGCCCGGCGGTCGGTCGGCCCACGCCGGGCCGGTCGTGCCACCCCGAAGGCATCGTCGACCCGGGCGCCGAGCACCGACGCCTGCGACCAGGGGGCGAGGTTGGCCCCGGCGACCTCGACGGCCCGCCGGTCGGACTCGACGGCGCGGACGTGCCCCGTCGGCCCGACCGCCTCGGCGAGGGCGGCCGCGAAGAGCCCGACCCCGGCATACAGGTCGAGGGCGTACTCCCCCGGGCGCGGCGCGAGCAGGGTCAGGACGGTGTCGACGAACGTCGCCGCCGCGGCCGGGTGGACCTGCCAGAAGCCGCGTGCGGGAACGACGAAGCTCGCCCGCCCGGCCCCCAGGGCGACCTCCTCGGTGAGCGTCGGCGCGGACGCCGATCCGGACGGCACCGGGACGGCGACGACCTCGCCGGTCGAGGAGGCGACGACGTCGACGGCCCGCTCCCCCGGCCAGGACCGGCGCAGGACATCGGCGTCGCGGACCGCGTCACTGGCGATGAGGCACTCGTCGACGGGCAGCACCGCGTGGGACCGGTGCGGGCGCAGCCCGGGCTCCCCGGCCGGGTCGACCGCATACTCGACGCGGGTCCGCCAGCCCAGGCCGTCGTCGTCCCGCCCGGGCACCGGGAGGGGCTCGACGGAGACGTCGACCTCCAGATGGCCCAGGCGCGCCAGCTGCTCGCGGAGCACGTCGGCCTTGAGGTCGCGCTGCCGGGACAGTGCCACATGCTGGAAGTCGCAGCCGCCGCATCGGCCCGGACCCGCATACCGGCACGGCGCCTGCACCCGGTCCGGCGAGGCGGCGACGACCTCGACGACGTCGGCCCGGAGGAACCGGTCCCCCGGCCCGCCCTCGGTGACCCGCACCCGCGCCCGTTCCCCGGGGATGCCGTGCCGGACGAAGAGGACCCGGCCCTCATGACGTGCCACGCAGTGGCCGCCGTGCGCGATGGTGGTGATGTCGACCTCCACCTCGTCACCGGGATGCAGGCCGTCGTCCGCCGCGGTGCTCACAGGTCACCGCGGCGGACCGACCCGGCCGCCGGCCCGTCCATCCGCTCCTCCGCGCCGGCCGCGGACGCGAGCTGCCACGGGACGCTCGAGACCATGACCCCCGGGGTGAACAGCAGCCGGGCGCGCAGCCGCAGGGCGCTCTGGTTGTGGAGGATCTGCTCCCACCAGTGACCGAGGACGTACTGCGGGATGTAGACGACGATGAGGTCGCGCGGGTTGTCCGTCCGGATCGACTTGACGTAGTCGACGACCGGCCGGGTGATCTCGCGGTAGGGGCTGTCCAGGGCCTTGAGCGGGACCGGGATGTCCCGCTTGTCCCACTCCAGCTGGAGCTCCTTGGTCTCGTCGGCGTCGACGTTGACGGTGAGCGCCTCGAGGATCGACGGCCGGGTCGCCCGGGCGTAGGCGAGCGCCCGCAGGGTCGGCTTGTGGATCGTGGAGACCAGGACGATGGCGTGTACACGCGACGGCAGCAGCTGGTGCTGGGTATCGCCGGGGCTCACCGCGAGCTCGTCGCGGACGTGGTCGTAGTGCCGGCGGATCCCGTTCATGAGGATGAACAGGACCACCATGGCGGCGATCGCGTAGCCGGCGCCGTGCATGAACTTCGTCGCGAGAACGACAAGGAGGACCAGTCCGGACATGACGGCGCCGATGCCGTTGATGACCCGGCTGCGCTGCATCTGGGACCGGACCTTGGGATCGCGCTCGGTACGCAGATGCCGGTTCCAGTGTCGGATCATCCCGGTCTGGCTCGTCGTGAACGAGACGAACACGCCGACGATGTAGAGCTGGATGAGCGCGGTGACCTCCGCCTTGTAGATGACGACGAGGGCCGCGGCCGCGCTGGAGAGGATGAGGATGCCGTTGCTGAAGGCGAGGCGGTCGCCGCGGGTGTGGAGCTGACGGGGCAGGAAGCCGTCGCGGGCGAGGATCGAGGCGAGCACCGGGAAGCCGTTGAACGCCGTGTTCGCGGCGAGGACGAGGATGAGACCGGTGACGATCGAGACGAGGACGACGCCGAGGTGGAAGCCGGAGAAGACCGACTTCGACACCTGGCCCATGATCGTGTCCTGGACGTACTCGTCACCGACCGGGACGCCGTTACGGGCCAGCTGGGTCGCCGGGGTCTCGGCGAACTTGACCCCCGTCCAGCGCGCCAGCGAGATCATCGACATGAGCATGGTGATCGAGATCGTGCCCATGAGGAGCAGCGTCGTCGCGGCGTTCTTGCTCTTCGGCTTCTTGAACGCCGGGACGCCGTTCGAGATGGCCTCGACCCCGGTGAGCGCGGCACAGCCGGAGGAGAACGAGCGCAGCAGCAGGAAGGCGAGGGCCACCGAGCCGAGCTGACCGTAGCCCTGCTCCGGCAGCAGCTGGAGGCTGGCGCTCTCGGCCTGCGGAAGCGTACCGGTCACCTCGCGGAAGACGCCGATGAGCGCCATCCCGATGATGGTGAACATGAACAGGTACGTCGGGATCGCGAACAGCGTGCCCGACTCGCGCACGCCGCGCAGGTTCATCGCCGTGAGCACGACGACGATGACGACGGCGAAGAGCTCCTCATGGCCCCGGACGAACCCGAACGCGGACGCGGCGTTCTGGACGCCCGACGAGACCGACACGGCGACGGTGAGGACGTAGTCGACCAGGAGCGCACTTGCCACGGTGAGGCCCGCCCGGGGCCCGAGGTTGACGCTGGCGACCTCGTAGTCGCCGCCACCGGAGGGGTAGGCGTGGACGTTCTGGCGGTAGGACATCACGACGACGACGAGGACGAGGACGACGATGAGCGCGATCTTCCATGAATGCGTCAGGGCGAGCGAACCACCGGCCAGACCGAGGGTCAGGAAGATCTCGTCGGGCGCGTACGCCACCGACGAGAGGGCGTCACTGGCGAAGACCGGGAGGGCGATCTTCTTGGGTAGGAGGGTCTCGCCGAGCTTGTCGCTGCGCATGGCGCGGCCGACAAGGACGCGCTTGACGACCCGTCCGGAAGCAGACACGGGGGACACTCTATTGCGCCTCCGGGCCCCGATCGGACGTCGCGTCCGTGGACCTGGTGCTCGGTGTAGCGTCTGAGCCGTGCACTTCGTGATCATGGGCTGCGGCCGGGTCGGTGCGTCGCTCGCGCGGGCCCTGGAACGGGCCGGGCACGAGGTGGCCGTCATCGACCAGGACGAGTCGTCGTTCCGGCGGTTGGGGACCCAGTTCGAGGGACGGCGGGTCACCGGCGTCGGGTTCGACCGCGACACCCTCGAGGAGGCCGGCGTCGTCGACGCCTACGCGTTCGCCGCGGTCTCCAGCGGCGACAACTCCAATATCATCGCGGCCCGGGTGGCCCGCGAGAAGTACGGCGTCGAGCACGTCGTGGCGCGCATCTACGACCCCGGCCGCGCCGAGATCTACCAGCGGCTCGGCATTCCCACCGTGGCGACGGTGAAGTGGACCTCGGACCAGATGCTCCGACGGCTGCTCCCCCAGGGACACGTGCCGGAGTTCACCGACCCCTCGGGCAAGATCGTCATCGCCGAGATCCCCGTCAACCCGGCGTGGATCGGGCGCCGGATACTCGAGCTCGAGGAGGCCGTGCGAGGCCGGATCGCCTACGTCACCCGGCTCGGCGACGGCATCATCCCGAGCGCCGACCTGGTCTACCAGGAGGGCGACTTCGTCCACGTCGCCATCGAACGCGATGCCCTGGCGGTGGCCGAGAAGGTTCTCGACTCGCTGCCGCCGGCGCACTGACCCAGCTCGGAAGGACCACCCACCATGCGCGTCGTCATCGGCGGAGCCGGCAGCGTCGGCCGGTCCATCGCCCGCGAGCTCATCCGCAACGGTCACGAGGTGCTCCTCGTCGACCGCGACGCCGACAGCGAGCACATCAGCAAGGTCCCCGACGCCGACTGGCTCCAGGCCGATGCCTGTGAGATCGATGCGCTCAACGAGGCCGGCATGGCCAGCGCCGACGTCGTCGTCGCGGCCACCGGGGATGACAAGGTCAACCTCGTCATGTCGCTCCTGGCCAAGACCGAGTTCGCCGTGCCGCGGACCGTGGCGCGGGTCAACAACCCGAAGAACGAGTGGCTCTTCGACGAGGCATGGGGTGTCGACGTCGCCGTGTCGACCCCGCGGCTGATGACGGCCCTCATCGAGGAGGCCGTCAGCGTCGGCGACCTCGTCCAGATCTTCCAGTTCCAGCAGGGCCACGCGTCGATGGTCGAGCTCACCCTGCCCGTCGGAAGCCCCTACTCCGGCGGCCGGGTCGGCGACATCCCCTTCCCGGGGGACACCGTCCTCACCGGGATCATCCGTGACGGGCACCCCATCGCGCCGAGCCGCGACGACTCCCTCGAGCCGCTCGACGAGCTGCTCTTCATCACCACGCCGGAGATGGAGGACGAGCTCGAGTCCATGCTCAGTCCCGGCGAGCGCCAGCCGCGGCCCGTCGAGGACTGACGGCCGCACCCCACGGCGTCGGGTCACCGGGGCCGGTCAGCCGTCCTCCGGATGGTGGTGCTCGACCCAGGCGACCTCGCTGTCGGCGGTCTCGACCCGCTGCGGGGTCCGGCCTCGGACGAGCAGCGCCCCCATGATCGCGATGGCGACGGCCCAGGCCGGCCAACCGAGGGCGAGCTTGGTCACGCCGAGCCAGGTGACGTTGCCGGCGAGGTAGAGCGGGTACATCACCACGACGCGGACCGCATACAGGGCGACGAGCACCCAGGTCAGCCGCTGGCAGACGAGGACGAGGGCGGGGTCCCGGCGCCACCGGAACGGGTCCTCCCGTGCGTCGGGGTCACCGGCACCGACGAGGAGGCCGACCACCGGCCAGCGGACGAGGTTCGAGGCGGCGGTGAGGGTTCCCCACGCGGCGCTGCCGATGATCCCGGGGAGGAAGGCGTCCTCGGCCCGACCGCTGCGCAGGGCGAAGAAGGCCGCGAGCGCCGTCGCGAAGACGGCCCCCCCGACGTGTTGGAGGCTGCCGCGCTGGACCAGCCGCGCCCCGGCGAGAAGGACGGCGACGAGGACGGCACCGACGACGGCGGCCTTCGTGTCGTGTCGCCAGGACCACACGGCGACGAAGACGACGACCGGCAGGGCGGTCTCGACCGACCCTCGCCAGCCGCCGAGGGCCGAGGACAACCGATGCCGGATGACCTCTTCGACGGTCGGCAGGGCGTGCGGGCCCATATCGCTGTTCATCCCGGGCCGCTCAGCGCGGGATGATCTGGTAGGCCGGGTTGAAGATCGTGGGTATGCCGCGCACCGTCGCGACCCGGCCGCGGGCCTTGAGGAAGACCCCCGGCTCGATGCCGCCGATGCTCCGTCGACCGATCCAGACGAGGTTGATCGAGCCGCCACCGTCGAAGACCTCGACGACGAGGGCCGGCACGCTGCGCTTCGGCGGGAGGACGGCGCTTCGCACGGTTCCGGACACGATGGCGACGTCCCGGTCGTGCAGCTCCGCGATGGGCGTGCAGCCCGAATGGTCCGCCTCCTGAGCGATCTCGTCGGCCTCGTGCTGGGACGCCGTCTTGCTGAGGTCGTGCAGACGGTGCCGCAGCCCCATGTCAACGCACCTCGGTGATCTCGGGGCCGCGCTCGAACGGGTCGAGCGAGGGCTCCTCCGGCTCGGCGCCCTCGGCGACGGGGTCGGCGTCACTCGGCAGGGCCAGGGGCAGCATCTCGCGCGGCGCCATCGGGTCCTGGCCACGGATGACGACGGTCTGACGGACGACGTCGAGCAGGCCGCTCGCGGCCTCGTCGTCGATGGCGGCACGGCCGGAGAGGACGACCCGGAGGAACCACCGAGGGCCGTCGACACCGAGGAACCGGGCCGGGGCGAAGACGGTGCGCCCGTCCGGCCCGGCGGACGGCATCCGGGTGCGCAGCTCGGTCCCGAGCGGGCCGTTGTGCTCCTCCGCGGTCCCGCCCTGGTCCGCGATCGATGCGGCGATCTCGCGGCGGATCTCGCGCCAGACCCCGCTCGTCCTCGGTGCGGCGAAGGCCTGCAGCTGCGCCGCCGACTCGTCGAGGACGAGGGTGGCCGCGACGATCGTCGACGTGGACTGGTCCATCTCGAGGCGCAGCTCGAGGCCCGCCACCCCGGCGACCCAGAGCGAACCCAGGTCGACGCGGCCGTCGAGCCCGTCGACCTCGGTGACGTCGAACGGCCCGGCCGAGGCGTCCCGCTGGGGGTCGGGCTGGTCGTCGACGTCGTCGGTCTCGGCGAGGTCGTCGGCCACCGAGTCGTCGGCAGCGGGCTCGGTGTCGGGGCTCGCCCCCCGAGCCGCCTTCTTCGTGCGGCGGGAGAAGATGCTCACGGTTGGACAGTCTCCTTGGTCGATGCGGCGGGGCCTCCGAAGCCTCCGGTGGACCCGTGTCCAGTCTCGCCCCGCGGGGTGCTCGGAAGCGAGTCCGTCTCGACGAACTCGGCCGTCGCGACCTGCTGGACCACGAGCTGGGCGATGCGGTCGCCCGGGCGAACGGTGAACGGCTCGTCGGGGTCGAGGTTGACGAGGTTGACGAGGATCTCGCCACGGTAGCCCGAGTCGATCGTGCCGGGGGCGTTGACGACGGTGATGCCATGCCGCGCCGCCAACCCGGAGCGCGGGTGGACGAGCCCGACATAGCCGGGCGGGAGGGCCAGCGCGAGCCCGGTGGGGACCAGTGCCCGCTCGCCGGGTCGCAGGGTCACCTCGGCGACCGCCGCGAGATCGGCGCCGGCGTCGCCCTCGGTCGCATAGCCGGGAACGCTCGCCCGGTCGTCGAGACGGCGGAACGGCACCGGGACGCGAACAGGGCCAGTCACGAGGACTGACCCTATCTCGCGGTCGAGGCGGCCGTGGTGAGCCGTCAGGCCGCGCACTCCCGGCAGACCAGCTGGCCACCCTTGTCACTCGCCAGCTGGCTGCGGTGATGAACGAGGAAGCACCGGGAACAGGTGAACTCGTCGGCCTGCCGCGGGATGACCCGCACCGACAGCTCCTCGCCGGACAGGTCCGCGCCGGGCAGCTCGAAGCCCTCGGCCTGCTCGGTCTCGTCGACGTCGACGCTCGAGGCGCGCTTGTCCACTCGCCGGCTCTTCAGCTCCTCGATCGAGTCCTCCGACAGCTCGTCGTCGGTCTTACGTGGAGCGTCGTAGTCGGTTGCCATCGCTGCCTGCCCTTCGGCTTCTGTCCTGGGGTCGAACCACCCGGAGTCCATCCCTGCTTCACTGGCCGACTCAACGCTCGGTCCGCCCGTTTTGTGCCCGCTGCGAGGGCAGATTGTTCCCCATCATCGCGCCCGCCGCCACACGGGGGTCTACGTGAGGTCACTCACACCCGGATCAGTCGGTCCGAAGGGTCCGCGTCGCGTCGACGACGAGGGCGGAGAAGGCCGGCGCGAGGGCCGGACCGGCGGCCCAGGTGAGATCGGGTCCGGGCGGCCCAGAACCGTCCGGTCCGCCCAGGACGACCCCTGCTTCGGCGGCGAAGACCCAGGCCGCCGCGAGGTCCCAGGGGTTGAGCCCGGTCTCGTAGTAGGCGTCGAGCCGGCCGGTTGCGACGTGACACAGGTCGAGGGACGCACAGCCCTCGCGGCGGATGTCCCTGACCCGGGGAAGAGTCTCCGCGAGCACCCGGGCCTGCCACCGGCGCCGCTCGGCGGCATACCCGAAACCGGTCCCGACGAGGGCCAGACCCAGCTCCGGACCCGGCGCGGCCACGACGCGCTGCTCCTCGTGCCCCGGACGAGCCATCCAGGCGCCACCGCCGGTCCGGGCCCGGTAGACCTCGGCGGTCTCGAGGCTGACGACCACCCCGGCGAACGGGACGAACCCGCCGGGTACCTCCGGGTCGCCGACGACGGCAGCGATGGAGATGGCATACGCCGGGAACCCGTAGAGGTAGTTGACGGTGCCGTCGATGGGGTCGACGACCCAGGTCACCGCGGAGTCGCCGGAGACCTCGCCACGCTCCTCGCCCAAGATCGTGTCACCCGGCCGGGCCGCGGACAGCCGCTCGATGATGAGGTCCTGGGAGCGCTGGTCCATGACCGTGACGATGTCGGTGCGCGTCGACTTCGTGCCGTCGACCCCGAGGTCGGTCGGGCGCTCGTCGATGACGAGGCGACCGGCCTCGAGGGCGACCTCGAGGGCCAGGCGCTCGAGGTCGGCTCGTTCGTCCTCCCCCGGCAGGTCGCCGGGACGGGTGTGTTCGCTCATGGTCGGTCCCGTCCACATAGGGCGGGCTCGGCGACCCGCAGGTTGGGGCAGCACCCGGGGTCGCACACCGAGGGGCGCACGTCGCCGGGCAGCGCGGTGACGAGGTCGACGGCCTCGCCGCGGGCCTCGGCCGCGCGCTCGAGGGCGAGGTCGACCAGACCGGCCGCGAAGGCCGTGTCACGGCCCACAGTCGGCACCCGGACGACCTCGAGACCGACCGCCGAGGCCGTGCCGGCCGCCTCGGTGTCGAGGTCCTGGACGACCTCCATGTGGTCGCTGACGAAGCCGATCGGGACGAGGACGACGACCTCGGCGCCCTCGGCGGCCAGCTCGACGAGCCGGTCGTTGACGTCGGGCTCCAGCCAGGGCTGGTGCGGTGGACCGGACCGGGAGCAGAAGACGAGCTCCTGCGGCGGCCGCACCCCGACGGCCGCGGCGACCTCGTCGGTGACGGCGGCGCCCACCCGTAGGTGCTGGTCGACGTAGAGGTTGCCCTCGCCGTCCCCGGGGCCGGAGGTGTCGTCCATCGCCACCGGGACCGAGTGGGTGACGAAGACGAGCCGCAGGCCGGTGCGGTGGGCCAGCGGCCGGACCGCCTCGACGACGAGACGAGCCGTCGTCGCGACGAACGCCGGGTGGACGGCATACGGACGGATCTTGTCGACGACGAGGTCCGCGGCCCCCTCCTCGGCGAGCCCGGTCACGGCCCGGGCCAGGTCCTCACGGTACTGGCGGCACGAGGAGTAGGAGGAGTAGGCGCTGGTGAGGATCGCCAGCACCCGCCGTGCGCCTGCCGCGTGGGCGTCCCGGAGGGTGTCGACGAGGAACGGCTCGGCGTTGCGGTTGCCCCACAGGAGGGGCGTCGGGATGCCCCGGGAGTCGAGGTCGGCCCGGAGCAGGTCGAGCAGGGCCCGGTTCTCGGCGTTGATCGGGCTGACCCCGCCCCGGTCGAGGTAGTGCTGCGCGACGAGCGCGAGGCGGGCGTCGGGAATGCCCCTGCCGGCCGTGACACGACGCAGGAACGGCATGACCTCCTCCTCTCCCTCGGGGCCACCGAAGGAGAGGAGCAGGAGTGCGTCGTAGGGCGCGAGGGGGTCCTCGTCGGCAGCGGCGCGCCGGGGTGCGGTCGACATGGTTCAAACCTACTCATGCGGCGTGGGGTCACGACTCCGCGGCCCACCGATGGCACAGTCAGGGGAAGGACTCTTGCCTGGGAGGCGGTCATGCACGAACTACGTCTCGTCGGCGTCCACGAGGACGGCCGGCACGTGCTCCTCGCCGACCCCACCGGCCAGCAGTACCGGCTTCCCCTCGACGAGGCACTGCGTGCGGCGACACTGCGCGACCGGGCCCGGCTCGGCCAGCTCCAGATCGAGATCGAGGGCGGCCTGCGTCCGGCCGAGGTCCAGGCCCTCATCCGCCGCGGCCTGTCGACCGAGGAGGTGGCCGGGCGCGCCGGATGGCCGGTCGACAAGGTCCGCCGCTACGAGGGACCGGTGCTGGCCGAGCGCGAGTACATCGCCGGCCTGGCCCGCAAGGTCCTCCTCGGCGCCGCGTCGACCCGCACGACCCTCGAGGACCGGGTCGTCGCCCGGCTCCGCGACCGAGGCGTCGAACGCGAGGGTCTCTCGTGGGACTCGGCCCGTGGCGACGATGGGCTGTGGATGGTGACCGCCGTCTTCCCGGCCGGGGGCCGGGAGCGCTCGGCGACCTGGCTCTATGACCACGTGGGGCGCAGCCTCACGCCGAGGAACGACGAGGCCCGCTGGCTCAGCCAGGACGAGGTCCCCGGACCGATCCCCGCGCCGCACGTCGCGACGTCGAGCAACCGCCCGAGCTCGGTCTACGACGTCGAGGCCGAGGGTGGCGTCGGCGCCGGGGCCCCGCGCCACACCCCCGGCGAGCCGATCGACCTCATGGCCGCGATGCGGGAGCACAGCACCCGGGGCCGACGGGGCCGACGCCGCGGCCCGGCGCACACCCCCGGAGATGACGCGCCGCGCGTCGACGCGCTCCCCCTCGCCGCGCTCGCCCGCGACCCCGAGCAGGCGCCGCCGCCACCGGCGGCCCGGGAGGCCCACCCCGAGAGCGCCCACCTCGACCTGACCGAGTCGGCCTGGCCCGACGACGTCGACGTGGGGCACTCCGCCCGGCCGACCCACGAACCGGCCTTCGCGACCGAGTCCCCCGCGCCCGGCGACAAGAGGCCTGCCGAGCCCGATCGGGCCGCTCCGACCGCGGGACGCGGCAAGGACACCCCGCACGGGGCCCCCCGCGGCCAGGCCGCCGTCCTCACCACCGGGCCGAGCCCGGTCGAGCCTCGCCCACCCGGTCGGCGCGGCGGACGGACGAGCGTGCCCAGCTGGGACGACATCATGTTCGGCACCCGCAGCCGGGGCGCCGAGGCCGACTGACGGTCGCGCTCAGCCGTCCTGGGCGGGCGGCGGCACCGCACAGACGTCGAGGTCGAAGGGCAGCACCTCCGGCGAGGATGCCGCGGCCCGGGCCGCCTGGCTGTTCATCCGGCGCATGTAGTGTCGTCGACAGAGCACCTCGTACTCGACCATCCCCTGCACCGGGCCGTCCGTGTCGCCGACGACGACCTGCTCCCCCTCGATGACCATGACGCCGTCGACGATCCGGGCGTTGTGGGTGGCCTTGCGGCCGCACCAGCACAGCGCCTCGACCTGGAGCACCTGGACCCGGTCGGCGAGCTCGATGAGCCGCTGCGAGCCCGGGAAGAGCTGGGTGCGGAAGTCGGCGGTGATGCCGAAGGCGTGGACGTCGATGTCGAGCTCGTCGACGAGCCGGGCGAGCTGCTCGACCTGCTCCGGCGTGTAGAACTGGGCCTCGTCGCAGATGAGGTAGTCGACCCGGCGGCCGTGGGTCAGGCACTCGACGACCTCGTCCCAGAAGTCGAGGTCGTCGGTGACCTCGAGGGCCATCGTCTGCAGCCCGAGGCGCGAGGACAGCACCGACTCCCCCGCCCGGTCATGCTTGGTGAAGATGAGACCGACCCGCCCCCGCGCCCGGTGGTTGTGGTCCATCTGGAGCGCCAGGGTCGACTTGCCGCAGTCCATCGTTCCGGAGAAGAAGACCAGGTCCGCCACGAGCGCCCAGCCTAGACGGTGGTCCGGGTCACGACGGACGGCCCGCCGGAACATGGATGACCGGGACGGCCACCTCGTCCTCGCTGATCGACCCGTGCAGGCCGAGGAGGGCCAGGAGCTCGGGGCGGGCGCGGCGGGAGTCGACGACGGCATACGCGTCGCGCATGAGGACGACGACCTCGCCGATCCGCTCGAGGTTGCGGGGGGTGACCGGGCCGAGCCAGCCCGCAGCGAGCACCTCCTCGCGGGTGCGGACCCAGGCCCGGTCCCCGAGCCGCTCGGCCCACCGGGCCAGGACCTGCGCCGCCTCGCCGGGCTCGGGGTAGAGATGGAGGGCCCGCGCCTCGCCGCCGACATGGCGCACGCCCGTCGCGAGCGCCGGCTCATGGGCCACGTCGAGCCGTTGGTCGTGCGGCACGTCGACCATGCCGTGGTCGGCGGTGAGCGTCACCGAGGCATCGGGGGGCAGCCGTCTCGCCAGCCGGGCCAGCTCCCGGTCGACGGTCTCGAGCTCCCGGCCCCACTCCCACGAGTCGCACCCGTGGACGTGGCCGACCTTGTCCAGGTCCCCCCAGTAGAGGTAGACCAGCGCCCGCGGCGTCGCGCGCACGGCGGCAACGGCGGCATCGACCCGGTCGGCGAGGCTGCCGGCCGCGACGAAGACCCCCCCGCGCAGGGCGGCCCGGGTCAGCCCCGACCCGGCGAAGAAGCCCGGACCGATCCGGGTGACGGCGACGCCGTCGGCGACGGCCCGCTCGAAGACGGTCTCCTCGGGCTGCCAGCGCTCGGGCTCCGGCCCGTCCTCCCACGACAGCTCGTTGAGCAGCCGGTCCTCCCCCGGCACCAGCACCTCGTAGCCGAGCAGCCCGTGGGCTCCCGGCCGGAGCCCGGTGCCGAAGCTGCCCATCGACGTCGCCGTCGTGGACGGGAACCCGCAGCCGACCCGGTATGCCGTCGGCAGGAGCGAGCGCAGCCACGGGGCGTGGCCGCCGCGGCGCCGCAGCAGCTCGTAGCCGAGGCCGTCGAGGAGGACGACGACGGCCCGCGGGGCGGCTGGGAAGGCGAACGACGGCGCCCGGCCGAGGCCCGGGACGCCCAGGCTGGTCGCGACCGACGGGAGGACGTCGGGCAGCCCGGCGACGGTGGGGTCCAGGCCGGTGGGGCGGTCCATCCGGGCCGGCGCCCTCAGCGCCGGGCGAGCGCTGCGGACAGGTCCCGCGCGAAGTCCAGCGCCTCGGCGAGGGCGTGCTCGCCCTCGGCGGCCGCCGAGACCCGCAGCGCGATGTCGTCGGCCGCGATGGTGCCCTCGTAGCCGTGGTCCGCGTCGCAGGTCGGGTCGGCGCAGCTGGCCGGAAGCAGGTCGACCCGGGACACCGCGCCCCAGCCGAGGGTGACGGTGAGCTCGCGCCCCAGCCGCCCGGGTACATAGGCCTGCGGGTCCTCGACGACATGGGTGAGCATGACGCCGTTGACCCGGGAGAGCGGGATGCTCTCGGTCGTCGCGGTCGCCACGTCCTCCTGCTGGGCATCGGGGTCGTCGGCGAAGTCGTCGGCATGCGCGACGACGAGCCGGGTGGCGGTGAGCACGAGGACGGTGATGTGCCGCTTGACGATCTCGCGGTCGAAGGTCGTCTCGAGGTGGACCAGGTGACTCTCGACGCGTTCGGACGCGAGGGCCGCGCTGACGACATCGCTGACGAGGGCCGGGTAGTAGCCCGCCCGCTCGATGGCGGCGGTGAGCGCACCGGGCAGGGCCGGGGCGTCGGACAGGGAGCTCATGCCGTCATTGTGCCGCAGCCCGCTGGGCGCGTCAGGTGAGTGAGCGGCGGCCCGGGTCGGTCCGCCGCGGCGCCGGGGCGATCGAGATGTCGGCGCCGAGCACCTCGATGCCGCCCGGGTGCGCGTTGACCGGGTTGAGCGAGAGGGACGCGATCTCGGGCATGTCGTCCGCGAGGACCGACACCCGCGCGATGAGGTCGGCCAGCGCCGCCCGGTTGACCGGCGTCGTCCCCCGGTGTCCATGGAGAACCGGAGCGGCCTTGATCGACGAGATGAGCTCGGAGACGTTGACGTCGGTCAGCGGCGGGATCCGGTAGGCGACGTCGCCGAGGAGCTCGCGCGGCATACCGGCGAGACTGAAGCCCACGACCGGGCCGATGAGCGGGTCCTCGTCGCTCGTCACGACACACGAGACGCCGGACGAGGCCATCTTCTGGACCACGAAGGTGTCGGCGGACACCGGCGCGAGCAGCCCGGTCAGCGAGTCCCAGGCCTCGTGCAGCGCCGCCTCCGAGCCGAGGTCGACCCGCACCCCGCCGAGGCCGCCCTGGTGGCGAACCATCGGCGCGGTCGACTTCAGCACGACGGGGTAGCCGATCCTCTCCGCTGCCGCGATGGCCTCCTCGACGCTGCCGACCGGGTGGGTGGGCCAGACCTCGATGCCGTAGGACCCGAGCAGGGCGGCCGCCTCATCGGCCCCGAGCCGCCGCCCCTGCTTGTCCGCACGCAGGACCGTCTCGACGATGTCCTCGGCGATCCTCCGGTTGATGCCGGCCGGGGCGACCTGGGTGCCGCGGTCGCGCGAGCGCCACTGGCCGTACCTCGTCGCGGCGGCGAGCGCCCGGACCGCGTCCTCGGGCATCGAGTAGACGGGGATGGACTGCGAGTGCCCCTCGCCGGTCCCGCGCACCGAGGAGTGGCCGTCGTCGACGCCGCGCATCCCGAGGAAGGTCACCAGACACGGCTTGTCCTTGCCCCGAGCGGCCTCGCGGACCGCGTCGGCCACCTCCTCGTCCACGGCGATGAGCGGCGGGATGAAGCAGGCGATGACCGAGTCGACCTCGGGGTCGGCGAAGGCGGCATCGAGCTTCTCGCGAAACATCTCGGCCGTCGCGTCGGCCGGCATGCACACCGGTCCGTGGCTCACGGTGAGACCCCAGCTCAGGCAGGTGTCGGCGGTGATCGCGCCGAGGGCGGCCGTGTTGCCGACGAGGGCGACCCGTCCGCCCTTGGGCAGCGGCTGGTTGACGACGAGGGCGGCGACGTCGAAGAGCTGGTGGACGTTCTCGACCCGGATGACCCCGGACTGGCGGAGCATCGAGTCGAAGACCTCGGGCCGGGCCTTGGTCTGCCGGACCCGGTGCCCCGGCGGCACACCGTAGGCGGACACCCCCGACTTGACGACGATGACCGGCTTGATCGCCGCGAGGTTGCGGGCGATTCGGGAGAACTTGCGGGGGTTGCCCATCGACTCGAGGTAGAGGCCGACGGCCTTGGTGTCGTCGTCGTCGATCCAGTACTGCATGAAGTCGTTCGCGGAGACGTCGATCCGGTTCCCGGCCGACGCGAAGGCCGAGATCCCGAGCCGTCGGCTCGCCGCCGACGCGAGCACGGCGATCCCGAGGGCGCCGGACTGCGAGAACAGCGCGACATGGCCGACCGGCGGCAGCTGCGGGGACAGGGTGGCGTTGAGCCGGACCGCGGGGTCGTTGTTGACGATGCCGAAGGAGTTCGGGCCGACGACGCGCATCCCCGCGCGGCGGGCCCGCTTCAGGAGCTTGGACTGCAGCTTGGCGCCCTCCGGGCCCGCCTCGGCGAACCCTGCGGAGATGACGAGGAGCGACTTCACCCCCGCCTTGGCGCAGTCGTCGACGACGTCCAGGACCGCGGCGGCCGGGACGACGAGGACCGCGAGGTCGACCCGCTCGGGGATGTCGGCCACCGTCGCGTATGCCGTCAGGCCCGCAACCTCCTCGGCGTTCGGGTTGACCGGGAAGACCGACCCGGCGAACTCCGTGGCGATCAGGTTGGCGAGGACGCGGCGCCCGATCGAGTGCTCCTGGCGGCTGGCCCCGACGACGGCGACCACGTCGGGGTAGAGGATCGACCGGACGCTGATCGCCTCGGAACGGTGCTCCCGGGACATGGCGACGTTGCGTGAGGAGTCGGTCGGCTCGATCTTGAACTCGACCTCGACGACCCCGTCCTCGATCCGCCGGGACACCTCGTAGCCGGCCTCTGAGAAGACCTTGAGCATCTTCCGGTTCTGGGGCAGGACCTCGGCGGTGAACTTCGTGATGCCGATGTCCCGGGCGACCGCGGCGAGGTGCTCGAGCAGGACCGAGCCGATCCCCTTGCCCTGGTAGTGGTCGCTGATGTTGAACGCGACCTCGGCGGAGAACTCGTCGATGCGGTCGTAGCGGCCCACCCCGATGATGTCGTCCTGCATGAGCGCGATGAGCGCCACCCGGTCGGCGTAGTCGACATGGGTGAACCGGAAGACGTCGCGGTCGCTCAGGTTGCGCATCGGCGCGAAGAACCTCAGGTAGATCGACTCGTCGGACTGGCCGGCGTGGAACGCGCGCAGGGCGTCGGCGTCGGCGGGGGTGATCGGCCGGACATGGGCGACGGTGCCGTCCCGCATGACGATGTCCGCCTCCCACTCAACGGGGTAACCCGGCGGGAGCGCCTCGTCGATGGCCATGGCCTTATCGTGGCACGCCGGGACCGAGGTGTCCGCGCCCTACGCCGGACCGGGCGCCCCGGAGTGCTCCTCCGTCTCGTCCCACGCCCAGCGAACGCGGAGGCCGGTGGGCTTAACTGGTCGGGTGGAGCTCATCGACACCGTCCTTCGCCGCCGGATGACCAGGAGGTTCGACCCCGACCGGGGAGTCGACCTCGATACCGTCACCGCCCTCGTCGAGCTCGGGCTGCGGGCCCCGAGTGCCGGGTTCAGCCAGGGCTGGGACTTCCTGGTCCTGCTCGATGCCGCCGACCGGGAGGCCTTCTGGGCGGCCGCCGCCGACCCCGACCCCGCCGCCCGGGACCCCTGGACCCGTGGGGTGGGCGCCGCTCCGGCACTCATCCTCTGCCTGTCCGACCCCACGGCCTACCTCGACCGGTATGCGGAGCCCGACAAGGGGTGGACCGACCGGGCCGTCGAGCACTGGCCGGTCCCCTACTGGGACACCGACGTGGCCATGGCGGCGATGATCATCCTCCTCGGCGCCGTCGACGCCGGTCTGGATGCCCTGTTCTTCGGCGTCCCCGCTGACCGGGTCGACGCCGTGCGGTCCGCGCTCGGTATCCCCACCGACCGACGGGTCGTCGGGGTGCTCGCCCTGGGGCACGAGGCGGCCCGGGTGGGCGGGTCCGCCTCGACCCGCCGCCGTCGGCCCACCGCCGAGGCGCTCCACGTCGGCCGGTTCGGCGCGTCGGGTGAGGGGCCGCCGCGCGGCTAGGCGAGGATGGGGTGTCCCGACCACCCTCCGATGGAGCACCTCCCGCCGATGGCCCGACGTACGAGCAAGCCCTCCTCCCCCGCCGACACCGATGTCGACGTCGCCGAGCGGATCGTCGACATCGACATCGAGGAGGAGATGAGCAACGCCTTCCTCGAGTACTCCTACAGCGTCATCTACTCCCGGGCCCTGCCCGACGCCCGCGACGGCCTCAAGCCGGTCCAGCGCCGGATCCTCTATGGGATGAGCGACCTCGGGCTGCGTCCCGACCGCGGCCACGTGAAGTCCAGCCGCGTCGTCGGCGAGGTCATGGGCAAGTACCACCCGCACGGTGACCAGGCCATCTACGACACCCTCGTGCGGCTCGCCCAGCCGTTCACCATGCGGCTGCCCCTCGTCGACGGGCACGGGAACTTCGGCTCCCTCGACGACGGCCCGGCGGCCGCGCGCTATACCGAGGCTCGGATGGCCCCCGCCGCCCTGCTCATGGTGTCCGGCCTCGACGAGGAGACCGTCGACTTCGTCCCCTCCTACGACGACCAGCACACCCAGCCCGCCGTGCTGCCCGCGGCATACCCCAACCTGCTCGTCAACGGCGCCAGCGGCATCGCCGTCGGCATGGCGACCCAGATGGCCCCACACAACCTCGTCGAGGTCATCGGCGCCGCTCGGCATCTCATCACCCACCCGACCTGCTCGCTCGACGACCTGATGAAGTTCGTCCCCGGGCCGGACCTGCCCGGCGGCGGCCGGATCATCGGGCTCGACGGCATCCGTGACGCCTACCTCACCGGACGCGGCACCTTCCGGACCCGCGCCACGGTCCGGATCGAGAAGGTCACCCCACGCCGCCAGGGCATCGTCGTCACCGAGCTGCCCTACCTCATCGGTCCCGAGAAGGTCATCGAGCGGATCAAGACACTGGTGCAGTCCAAGAAGCTCGAGGGCATCAGCGACGTCAAGGACCTCACCGACCGTCAGCACGGCCTGCGCCTGGTCATCGAGGTCAAGAACGGCTTCAACCCCGAGGCGGTCCTCGACCGCCTCTACAAGCTCACCCCGCTCGAGGACTCCTTCGGCATCAACAACGTCGCCCTCGTCGGTGGCGAGCCGCGCACCCTCGGCCTGAAGGAGCTGCTCCAGGTCTACGTCGACTTCCGGATCGACGTCGTCCGGCGCCGCACCCAGTTCCGGCTCGGCAAGCGGCGCGACCGGCTCCACCTCGTCGAGGGGCTGCTCATCGCCATCCTCGACATCGACGAGGTCATCCAGCTCATCCGGGCGTCCGACGACGCGGCGACGGCGAAGGCCCGGCTCATCGACGTCTTCGACCTCTCCGAGGCCCAGGCGGGCTACATCCTCGACCTCCAGCTGCGCCGGCTGACGAGGTTCTCGCGGATCGAGCTCGAGGCGGAGCGCGACGAGCTGCTCCGCCAGATCGAGGAGCTGCAGGCGATCCTCGACGACGAGGGACTGCTCAACAGGACCGTCTCGACCGAGCTGGCCGAGGTCGCCAAGGCGCACGGAACGCCGCGCCGCACGGTCCTGCTCGAGTCGGCCGGCACCCCGGTCACCCAGGCCGCCCCGCTCGAGGTGTCCGACGACCCGTGCTGGGTGCTGCTCTCCTCGACCGGGCTGCTCGCCCGCACGTCGAACGCCGACCCGATCCCGGTCGAGGGGCCGCGGGCCAAGCACGACGCGGTCATCGGTGCCGTCCGCACGACGGCCCGTGGCGAGGTCGGCCTGGTGACCAGCCGTGGCCGGGTCGTTCGGCTCTCGGCCCTCGAGCTGCCCGCCCTGCCGCCGCTCGGCGGAGCACCGAGCCTCTCCGGCGGGGCACCCCTCGCCGCCTACGTGGACCTGCCGCGCGACGAGGAGCCGCTGACCATCGTCTCGCTCGAGGAGTCCGGGCCGGGGTTCGCCCTGGGGACGGCCCAGGGCGTCGTCAAGCGCGTGACGACCGACTACCCGGCCAGGCCGGACTGGGAGACCATCGCCCTCAAGGACGGCGATGCCGTCGTCGGGGCCGTTCCGCTCGCCGACGGCACGGAGGACCTCACCTTCGTGACCTCCGACGCCCAGCTGCTCCGCTTCCCGGCCTCTGCCGTTCGGCCCCAGGGACGTGCCGCCGGGGGGATGGCCGGCGTCCGGCTCGCCGCCGGGCAGCGGGTCGTCTTCTTCGGGGCCGTCGACCCGGCCGTGGACAACCTCGTCGTCACGGCCAGCGGAGAGTCCGACGCGCTGCCGGGTACCCAGCCGGGGTCGGTCAAGGTGACCCCGTATGCCGAGTACCCCGCCAAGGGCCGGGGCACCGGCGGGGTGCGGGCGCACCGGTTCCTCAAGGGTGAGGACACCCTCGTCCTGGCCTGGGTCGGTGCCGCCCCGGCGCGTGCGTCCGGTGCGGGTGGGGTGGCCCTGGACCTGCCCCCGGCGACCGGCAGGCGGGACGGGTCCGGCACTCCGGGATCGGCCGTGATCGGCGGCATCGGCCCAGCGCCTCGGGTGGGGGCCTGACCTCGGTCAGCCCTTGACACTCCCGGCGAGCAGGCCGCGGACGAAGTACCGCTGGAGGGAGAGGAACACGATCAGCGGGACGACGATCGTGAGGAAGCCTGCTGGAGCGAGGAGCTCGAGGTGGGCCCCGAAGTTGCCGACGAGGTTCTGCATCCGGGCCGTGATGGGCTGCATCGCCGGGTCGGACCCGCCGAAGGTCTTGGCGACGAGCAGGTCGTTCCACACCCAGAGGAACTGGAAGATGCCGAAGGACGCGATGGCCGGCATCGACAGCGGCAGGACGATCGACTGGAAGATCCGCAGGTGGGAGGCCCCGTCGACGCGGGCCGCCTCGATGAGCGACCCGGGCAGCTGGGCGATGAAGTTGTGCAGGAGGAAGACGGCCAGCGGCAGCGAGAACATCGTGTGCGAGAGCCAGATCTGGGCCAGGCTGCCCCTGACCCCTGGCGGCGCCGGGACGACGGTCACGCCGGCGATCTGAAGGCCGTGGACGTAGTACTGCTGCAGGGGGACCAGCGCCATCTGGAGCGGCACGATCTGCAGGGCGAAGAACCCGAAGAAGATGACGTCGCTGCCCCGGAACCGCATCCAGGCCAGGGCGTAGCCCGCCATCGAGGCGATGAAGATGGGAATGATCGTCGCGGGGATGGTGATGGCCAACGAGTTGACGAGCGGCTGGACGAGCCCGCCGTTGCTCGTCAGCACCTGCTGGTAGCCGCTGAGGCTGAAGCTCGGATGGACGAAGAAGTTCCACCATCCGGTGGTCGCGGCGTCCTGCTTGGACCGGAACGAGTTGATGAACAGCCCGAGGGTCGGGATCGTCCACAGGACCGCGATGAGGATGACGAGAGCGGAGGCGACCGGGCTGCTGAACGCCTTGCGGACCGCCTTGACCGCCTCCTGCCCACGGAGGGGCTCCCGGGTCCGCCCGGTCGTCGTCGGCATGGTCATCGGATCTCACGCTCCCGGCGCAGCTGGCGGACGTTGTAGTAGAGCAGGGGCAGCACGAGGATGAAGATGAGGACGGCCAGCGCGCTGCCCCGGCTCACCTGGCTGGTGACGAACATGTCGGCGTACATCTGCCGGGCGAGGACGTCGGTGTTGAAGTTGCCGTTGTTGATCGTGAAGACGATGTCGAACACCTTGAGCGTCGTGATCATGACGGTCGTGAGGACGACGACGATCGTGTTGCGGATCATCGGGATCTGTACGGTCCGGAACAGGGTGAAACCCTCGGCACCGTCGAGGCGGGCCGACTCGACCACCTCGTCGGGGATCGCCTTGAGGGCGGCGCCCAGCACGACCATGGCGAACCCGACCTGGATCCAGATCATGATGACCATCTCGAGGAGGGTGTTGAGCGGCGAGGTGATCAGCCAGTTCGGGGGGTTGTGCCACCCCAGCCAGATGGCGATCTGGCTCAGCAGACCGGTCTGCGGCAGGGACGGGTCGACATAGTTGTAGACGTAGGACCAGATGACGGCCGCTCCGACGAAGGAGATCGCGGTCGGCAGGAAGATCAGCGTCTTGGGGACCGAGCTGTGCTTCATCCGGTCCATCAACAGTGCCGCCACCAGGCCGACGGCCACCGCGACGGTGGGGACGATGACGAGCCACAGCAGCGTCCGCAGGATCGTCTGCTGGGTGTAGGGGTCGGTGAAGGCGTACGTGTAGTTCTTGAACCCGATGTACTTCGTGTCGAGCTGCCCGAGGAACTGCTGGTTCTTCAGGCTCGTGTTCATCGTCGCGATGGCCGGGATGACCAGGCCGATCGCGACGAGGAAGAGGGCCGGCCCGAGACAGATGAGAAGGGCGATCGGCTTCTGCAGGCGACCGGTCACCCGCCCGGCGACATAGAAGACGACGGCCAGGATCGCGACGAAGCCCCCGACGGCCTCGACCACCCCCAGCAGCGTGGACCCGGCCTGGGCCAGCTGTCCGGTGGCCAACGGCAGCATGCCAGCGGCCATGGTTGTTGCCTCCTTCGGTGTGTCGTCGATCGGCTCCTCGGCGCGCCCGAGTCGCGCGGTTCGGTCCGTGGTTGCTGCCACGGACCGAACCGCGCCGGTGCCCGGCCCCCCGACCCGGGACCCGTCAGGTCCCGGGTCCGCCGGACCCGCCTAGCTGGTGGGCCAGGCGGCGTCGATCTCCTTGGCCACGTCCGCGATCGACTTGCCGCTGCCGAACCAGTCGACCATCGCCTTCCACTCCGCGCCCGCGCCGACGGCGGCGGGCATGGCGTCGGAGGCGTCGAACCGGAAGGTGGCGGTCGGGTCGGCCAGGTACTTCGCCGAGAGCTGGTCGATCGGGTCCGTGTACAGGCTCTGGTCGACCTTCTCGTTGGCCGACACCCAGCCCGGGGCGACCTTGATCCGGCTGTCCGCCCACTCCGGGCTCGACAGGTAGTTCTGCACGGCCTGCGTGGCCGGGTCGCTGGAGAACGCCGTGACGAACTCGCCGCCACCCTCCACCGGGTTCGTGATGGACGGGTTGACCGCGGGGAGCTTGAACGCGAACACGTCGCCGTCCGGAGCGACCTTGGTGCCCTTCGGCCACTGTGCCTCGTAGAAGGAGGCCTGCTGGAGCATCCCGCACTTGCCGCTGAGAATCGGGAGACCGGCGTTCTGGAAGGTCGTCGTGGCGATCGTCTTGACGCCACCGAACCCTCCGTTGACCCATGCCGGGTTCTGCATCCAGCCGGCCACGGTCTTCATCGCGGCCTCGATCTTCGGGTCGGAGAACGTGACCTTGTGGCTGATCCAGTCGTCATAGACCTGGCCGCCGTAGGTGCCGAGGACGGTCTCCTCGAGCCAGTCGGTCGCCGGCCACCCGCTCGCGGTGCCGGAGCCGATGCCGCCGCACCACGGCTTGGCGGCCCCGCTCATGTTCGACGCCATCTTGGCCGACAGGGCCATGAGGTCCGTCCACGTCGTCGGAACCGTGTAGTTGTGTGCCTTGAAGTACGACGGCGAGTACCACACGAGCGTCTTCATGTTCGCGCTCATCGGAGCGGCGTAGAACGTGCCGTTGACCGAGCCGTAGCTCTTCCACGCGGAGTTCCAGTTGGCCTCGTTGGCCACCGTCCCGGCCGGCGGCTTCTTGACGGTCCCGGTCGCCACCATCTGCTGCAGGAGCCCGGGCTGCGGGATGATCGCAAGGTTGGGCGCGTTTCCGCCGTTGACCTTGACAGGAAGGTCGGACTCGAAGGTGTTGGAGCCGTTGTACTGGATCTTGATGCCCGTGCACGACGAGAACTCGGCCCAGGACTTGTTGAGGGAGTCGGACTCCGGGCTGAGGATCGACCCGAAGATCGTCACCGTGGATCCGCTGTGCCCGGCGTAGGGCTGGTACTGGGCACAGCTACCGGTCAGCGTCGGAGCGGCGGTGGCCGCCGCCCCGGTGCTCGAGCTGCTCGCGCATCCGGAGAGGGTGGCAAGCGCGACGCCGGCGGCTGCATAGGTGAGCAGTCCGCTTCTCTTCATGGTGCTCCTTTCCTGGCCTCGAGCTGCTGGCCGGCACCGAAGCAGGCCGGACCGCGCTCGAGGGTCGTCCGATTGCCGTGACCGTACGTCCGGATCAGGCACGCTCACGGCGGCGACGGCCGTTCCGTCACGAACCGGACGCCGTTCCGCAACGAAGGCGCCGCGCTTCGTCATGCGATCGTCACGGGAGCCGGGGTCCGGCCCTATCGGTCGCCCCTCGCACGTGCCCGCGCGAGCTCGCCCGGCGGACTTTGCGGTTCCGCGACGGTCGCGTTACGGAATCGTTACGGCGCGCCCGGAGCCAGGCCATTGCCAGAACGCGTAAGCGCTTTTACGGTGAGAGACGTTCCCTCGCCGTCGAGGCGCCGTCTCGACGCAGTACCAGGAAATGGAGGCGGGCTCATGGCCCTGAAGTCGAAGCGCCGCGCGGTTGCGGCATTCGCGGGCATCGCCGCGTTGTCACTCGTGACAGCGGCATGCGGTTCCAGCAGCTCCGGTAGCTCCGGCGCAGCAAGTGTGGACAACACCGACTACACCAAGTGGTGTGACCTGAAGACCGAGCTGACGGGCAAGACCGTGACGCTCTACACCTCGATCGTCACCCCGGAGGACGCGTCGCACAAGGCGTCCTACAAGCCGTTCGAGGACTGCACCGGCATCACCGTCAAGTACGAGGGTGACAAGGACTTCGAGAAGAACCTCCCGCAGCGCGCCCAGACGGGCAACCTGCCGGACATCGCCTACATCCCGCAGCCCGGCCTGCTCCAGACCATGGTCGAGACCGGCACGGCCGTCGCCGCTCCCAAGAGCGTGGCCGACGAGGTCGACCAGTACTTCGGGGCCGACTGGAAGGGCTACGGCACGGTCAACGACACGTTCTACGCCGCCCCGCTCGGCGCCAACGTCAAGTCCTTCGTGTGGTACTCGCCCAAGGCGTTCGCCGCCAAGGGCTACGAGGTCCCCAAGACGTGGGACGACCTCATGACCCTCACCGCGAAGATCGCCGCTGACAACCCGAGTGGCGCCGTCAAGCCGTGGTGCGCCGGCATCGGTTCGGGCACTGCCACCGGCTGGCCGGCGACCGACTGGCTCGAGGAGCTCATGCTTCGCGTCAACGGTGCCGACGTCTACGACCAGTGGCTCAAGCACGAGATCCCGTTCAACGACCCCAAGGTCGTCGCGGCGCTCGGCAAGGTCGCGGCCATCTGGAAGGACCCGAAGTACGTCAACGGCGGCTTCGGCGACGTCAGGTCCATCGCGACGACGACGTTCCAGGACGGCGGCCAGCCGATCGTCGACGGCAAGTGCTACATGCACCAGCAGGCGTCCTTCTACGCGGCGAACTGGCCCAAGGGCACCAAGGTCGCCCCGGACGGTGACGTCTGGGCGTTCTACGAGCCGTCGATGAACGACACCAAGCCCGTCGAGGGTGGCGGCGAGTTCGTGCTCGCGTTCCGCGACGCTCCCGAGGTCAAGGCCTTCCAGACCTACCTCGCCTCCCCGGACTGGGCCAACAACAAGGCCAAGGCCACGACGAACGGTGGCTGGGTCAGCGCCAACAAGGGCCTCGACGTCAACAACCTCGTGTCCCCGATCGACCAGCTGTCGGCGCAGATCCTTCAGGACCCGGCGACCGTCTTCCGGTTCGACGCATCCGACCTGATGCCGAGCGCCGTGGGTGCCGGTTCGTTCTGGACCGAGATGACCAACTGGATCAACGGGCAGGACGACCAGACGACCCTCGACAACATCGAGCAGTCCTGGCCGACCAGCTGACCGCTGCAGGCCTGACGGCCTGAGCAGCTCTTGCCGGTGGGCGGGGCGATCCGCTCCGCCCACCGGCACCCTCATCTTGGGAGGTGGAAGTGCTCGCAACACCGATCGTCCTCGCCGTCAACAACCCCAGCGTCCTCGACAAGCTCACCACGCTGGTCATCGGAATCCTGATCTTCGGCCTGGTGTTCATCGCCATCCTGGGCGTGGCCGCGCTCTTCAAGGGGCGGCTCGGCGAGAAGGTCCAGGCGGCCACGTTCGTCGGACCGACCATCCTGTTCATCGCGCTCGGCCTGCTCTACCCGGCCATCCTGACCATCCGCCGCTCCTTCTACAGTGGCAAGTTCTTCGATCTCAACTTCGGCATCGGGACCTCGAAGGCGAAGTTCGTCGGCTTCGACAACTTCACGAAGCTCTGGACGACGCCAGGCCTGCCCGAGGTCTTCCGCAACACCCTCTTCTGGGTCGTCCTCGTCCCGCTTTTCGCCACCGGGCTCGGCCTGCTCTACGCCATCCTCGTGGACCGCGCGAAGGGGGAGGCGGCCGCCAAGTCGCTCATCTTCCTGCCGATGGCGATCTCGATGGTCGGCGCCACCCTGATCTGGAAGTTCGTCTACTACTTCAACGGCTCCCCCGGGGCCGAGCAGATCGGCACCCTCAACGCCGGCCTCGGTGTGTTCGGCCTCCCCCCGTTCAACTTCCTCGGCGCATTCCCGTGGAACACCTTCGCCCTCATCGTCATCATGATCTGGATCCAGGCCGGTTTCGCCATGACCGTCCTGTCCGCGGCGATCAAGGCGATCCCCGACGACATCATCGAGGCCGCGAAGCTCGACGGCGTGGGCGGGATCCAGATGTTCCGCTTCGTCACCCTGCCGAGCATCCGCACCTCGATCATCGTGGTGATGACGACGGTCGGCATCGCCACCCTCAAGGCGTTCGACATCGTCCAGGCCGCCGACGGCGGCACACTGCACGACTCGGTCCTCGCGAACGAGTTCTACCGACGGTCCTTCGTCACTCAGCAACCCGGGCTCGGCGCGGCCATCGCCATCGTCATCTTCGTGCTCGTGCTGCCCATCATCATCTTCAACGTCGTGCAGATGCGAAAGGATGCCTGATGAGCACCAGCGCCCCCACGACTCCCCCCGTCGACACCGACATCCCGGAGACGACGAAACGCACCAAGAAGTCCTCCGCCGGCAACGCCGCACGGGCGATCACCTCCCCGTGGGCATCCGCCTTCGCCGTCATCATGGCGCTGGCCTGGACGGCCCCGACGCTGGGCCTGCTCGTCACCTCGTTCCGCAAGCAGGGGGACATCCAGACCTCCGGCTGGTGGAAGGGGTTCCCCTCGGGCTTCACCCTGGACAACTACGCCCAGGCGTTCAACGGTGGCGGCGCGAACTCGACGCCGATGTCGGACTTCTTCGTCAACTCCATCGTCATCGTCATCCCCGCCGTGCTGCTGCCGCTCCTGCTCGCCTCGCTGGCGGCGTACGCGTTCGCGTGGATCGACTTCCCGTTCCGCAACTCGCTCTTCGTCGGCGTCTTCGCGCTGCAGATCGTGCCGTTGCAGATCGCCCTGCTCCCGCTGGCCAACATCTTCCAGAAGACCGGGCTCGGCGGGTCCTACTATTCACTGTGGCTCTCACACACGGCATTCGCGCTTCCGCTGGCCGTCTATCTCCTGCACAACTTCATGAAGGAGATCCCGGCCTCCCTGCTCGAGGCTGCGCGCGTCGACGGGGCAGGACACATCCGGATCTTCTTCCGGGTGCTCCTCCCGCTCATCACCCCCGCGTTGGCGGCGTTCGGCATCTTCCAGTTCCTCTGGGTGTGGAACGACCTGCTCGTCTCGCTGACGATGCTGGGCGGCTCGCCCGAGCGGGCGCCGATCACCATGGAGCTGAACCAGATCAGCGGCACGCTGGGCAACCGGTGGTACCTGCTGTCCGCGGCGGCGTTCATCTCGATCGCTCTGCCGGTCGCGGTCTTCCTCTCCCTCCAGCGGTACTTCGTGCGCGGCCTGCTGGCCGGCGGAACGAAGGGGTGAGCGAGCAGGTCGCCAGGAGCCGATCTTGAGCACCATCACCGATGTGGCGCGCGCCGCCGGGGTCTCTGTGGCCACGGTGTCGCGCGCCCTTCGGGGTCTGGACCGGGTGAGCCCGGAGACCCGGGCCAGGGTGCTCAAGGTCGCTCAGGAGATGGACTACGTGGCGTCGCCGACGGCGACGTCGCTCGCCTCCGGGCGGACCCGCGTCGTCGCCGTCGTCGCGCCGTTCCTCACCCGGTGGTTCTTCGCCACCCTCGTCAGCGCCATCGAGAAGGCGCTGCGACCGCACGGACACCACGTGCTCCTCTTCGACCTCGAGGACGACACGTACGACCGGCGGATGCCACTCACCCAGAACATGCTGTGGAAGCGGGTCGACGGCGTCATCACCCTCAACGTCCCGATGACGGCCGCGGAGGTCGACCTCGTCAACCGGCTCGACCTGCCGCTCGTCGCGGTCGGCTCCCCCGTGCCCGGCCGGCCCTGCGTGCGGATCGACGACTCCGACGTCATGCGCATCGCGACCGAGCACCTCGTCGGGCTCGGTCATACGAAGATCGCCTACGTCGGGGCGGTGCCCACGAACGTCGCCCATATCGAGACCCCGAAGACCCGGCTCCAGTCGTACCGGGCGGCCATGGACAGCCACGGGCTCGCCGTGCGGCCCGACTGGGTGCTCCCGTCGGACTGGACCGCCGAGGCCGCCGCCGTCGACGCGGTCCGGCTGCTCGGGCTGACCGACCCGCCGACCGCCGTGGTGGCCGCCTCCGACGAGATCGCCATCGGCGTCATGGCGGCCGCCCGCCGGCTCGGCCTGCGGGTGCCCGAGGACCTGTCGGTCATCGGGGTCGACGACTACACCCTGTCGAGCGTCCTCGGGCTGACCACCGTCCGCCAGGACGTGACGGCACAGGGGCGGCGCGCGGCGGAGCTCCTCATCGGCGCCCTCCTCGAGCACGAGCCGGTCGAGGAGCGGACCGTCTTCCTGCCCGTCGAGCTCGTCGTCCGCGAGTCGACCGCTCCGCCCGGCCGCTGAGCCGACGGGGTATGCCGCTCAGGCGTCGATGCGCTCGGCGTCGAGGTGGTGCGCGGACTCGACGATGAAGTCCTTGCGGGGTGCGACGTCGTTGCCCATGAGCAGCTCGAACACCCGTCCGGCGGCCTCGGCGTCGCGCAGGGTGACCTTGCGCAGGGTCCGCCGCCGCGGGTCCATCGTCGTCTCCGCGAGCTGGTCGGCGTCCATCTCGCCCAGGCCCTTGTAGCGCTGGATCGGCTGCTTGACGTTCCGCCCCTTCTTGCCCAGGCCGGCGACGAGCTGCCGCATCTCGCCCTCGGAGTACGTGTAGATCAGCTCGCTCTTGCGGGAGCCCTGGCCGACCACCTCGACGCGGTGCAGCGGCGGGACCGCGGCATACACCCTCCCCGCCTCCACCAGCGGACGCATGTAGCGGAAGAAGAGGGTGAGCAGCAGGGTCCGGATGTGGGCGCCGTCGACGTCGGCGTCGGTCATGATGATGACCTTGCCGTAGCGGACGGCGTCGGGGTCGAAGCTGCGTCCCGACCCGGCGCCGATGACCTGGATGATCGCGGCGCACTCGGCGTTGCTGAGCATGTCGGTCACCGAGGCCTTCTGGACGTTGAGGATCTTGCCGCGGAGCGGCAGCAGGGCCTGGTAGTCGCTGCTCCGGGCGAGCTTGGCCGTACCGAGCGCGCTGTCGCCCTCGACGATGAACAGCTCGGTCCGCTCGACGTCGCCGCTGCGGCAGTCGGCCAGCTTGGCCGGCAGCGAGGAGGTCTCCAGGGCGGTCTTGCGGCGCTGGGTCTCCTTGTGCAGCCGCGCGCTGATCCGCGACTTCATCTCGGCGGCGACCTTCTCGAGCACGAGGGCCGCCTGCTGTTTCTCGCCACGCCTGGTCGACGTGAGGTGCGAGGTCAGTCCCTCCTCGACGACCTTGGCGACGACGGCCCGGACGGCGTTCGTGCCGAGCACCTCCTTGGTCTGACCCTCGAACTGCGGCTCGGCGAGGCGGACCGTGACGACGGCCGTGAGGCCGGCGAGGATGTCGTCCTTGTCCACCTTGTCGCTGCCGATCTTCAGCCGGCGGGCGTTGGCCTCGAGCTGCTTGCGGAAGACCTTGAGCAGCGCCTGGTCGAAACCGGCCAGGTGGGTGCCGCCCTTGGGTGTGGCGATGATGTTGACGAAGGACTGGACCTTCGTGTCGTAGCCGGTCCCCCACCGGACGGCGATGTCGACCCCGCACTCGCGCTCGACGTCGGTCGGCGTCATGTGCCCCTTGGCGTCGAGGACCGGGACCGTCTCACGGAAGGTTCCGCTGCCCTGCAGCCGCCACACGTCGGTGACCGCGGGGTCGGGGGCCAGGAACTCGCAGAACTCGGAGATACCGCCGTCGTGGAGGAACACCTCCTCATGGGGCCCGTCGGCGCCCGGGGTGCCCGGGATGCCGCGCTCGTCGCGGATGGCGAGGGTGAGCCCCGGGACGAGGAAGGAGGTCTGCCGGGCCCGGGCCAGCAGCCCGTCGATGTCGAAGCCGGCGCCCTTGAGGAAGATCTGGTCGTCCGCCCAGTAGCGGATCCGCGTGCCGGTGGCGCCCCGTCGGGTCTTCCCGACGACGGCGAGCTCGCTGCCGCCCTCGAACGGCGCGAACGGGTGCGCCGGGTCCTTCGCGCCGCGCACGCCGGCGATGTCGGAGAACTGTCCCGGCTCACCCCGCCGGAAGCTCATCGCCCAGATCTTGCCGGCACGTTCGACCTCGACGTCGAGCCGCGAGGACAGGGCGTTGACGACGGAGGCACCCACGCCGTGCAGCCCCCCCGACGCGGTGTAGGACCCACCGCCGAACTTACCGCCGGCGTGGAGCTTGGTGAAGACGACCTCGACGCCGGTCAGGCCGGTGCGCGGCTCGATGTCGACGGGTATGCCGCGGCCGTTGTCGCGGACCTCGACCGAGCCGTCGGCATAGAGGATGACGTCGATCCGGTCGCACACCCCGGCCAGCGCCTCGTCGACGGCGTTGTCGATGATCTCCCACATGCAGTGCATGAGGCCGCGGGTATCGGTCGAGCCGATGTACATGCCCGGCCGCTTGCGCACCGCCTCGAGCCCCTCCAGCACCTGGAGATGGTGCGCGGTGTACTCGGTGGCGGACTTGCTGGACGCGGCCTTCTTCGCCGCGGCGGCCTGGGCGGCTGTCATCGGTGGGTGGCTCTCCGGGTCTGTCGGTGGGTAGAAGGGGATGAGCCGGCGCGAACCGGCCTGCGGCCAGGCTAACCGCCCCCGCCGACCCCGGTGACGAGGCGCACCGGGCGGGCGGCAACCCCGGCCCGGTGACCGCCCGCCCACTCCCGCACACCCGCCCTACCACAGCGGATGACCACGACATGACACCTCTCACATGCCGACACCTCCACCCGGGGAAGCAATTGCCGTGCTTGACTGTTGCTCTCATCGCCCGCCCTGACGCTTCGAGGAGGCCGACGTGAACGCCACTGTGGCACCCGCCCTGACCGCCGCGGACCGCTGCGACCGCTGCGGGGCCCAGGCCTACGTACGCATCCGCCTCCATGCCGGCGGCGAGCTGCACTTCTGCGCCCACCACGGCCGCCAGCACGCCCCCGCGCTGCGGGACGTGGCCGACATCCACGACGAGAGCAACCGGCTCCACGAGGAGCCTGCCTCCGACACCGTGCGCTGAGTGGCCCCCGCCCCGGACGGGGCGCAGCTGTGGGTTCCCGCGCTGCTCATCGTCGTCGGGATCGTCGGTGTCGTCGTCCCTGTCGTCCCGGGCCTGCTGCTGACGCTCGCCGGGGTCCTGCTCTGGGCGCTCGGTGAGGGCAGTGCGACCGGCTGGGTGGTCCTCGGAGCGAGCGTCGTCGTCTACCTCGCCGGGGTCGTCCTGCAGTACCTCGTTCCCGGGCGCCGGATGCGCCGCGCGGGCGTCGGCACCGGCACCCTCCTGCTCGCCGTGCTCCTCGGGGTCGTCGGGTTCTTCGTCATCCCCCTCCTCGGTGCGCCGATCGGGTTCGTCCTGGGCATCTACCTCGTCGAGTACGGCCGCTCACTGGACCGGCACCAGGCGTGGAGCCGGACCAAGGCGGCCCTGCAGGGCGTGCTGGTGAGTACCGGGATCGAGCTGGTGGCCGGGCTCGTCATCGCCGCCACATGGGTGACCGGCGTGGTGGTGGCCCGCTGACGGAGCCGGGGCGGACGACGCTCAGCGGTCGTTCTGGCGCCGCTCCCAGCGCTCGTCGAGGCGCTCCATCAGGCCCTGGCGGCGAGAGGTCCCACCCTTGCGACGCTTTCCGGGCTCCTCCGCGGACGCGGCGACATCGACCCCACGGCGCGGCGGGGTGAGCGCATAGACGGCGGCGACCACCATGGTGGCGAAGCCGAGAACCCCGACCCAGATGGTCGTGTTGACACCGACGAGCACGAGGGAGAGACCGAGCACGACGCCGACGGCGCCGACGATGTAGCGACGACGGGCCGCAGCCCGGCTCTGGGCGCCCTGCATCTGGGATGCGAACCGCGGGTCCTCAGCGGCGAGGGCGTGTTCCATCTGCTCGAGCATCTTCTGTTCGTGCTCTGACAGCGGCACGGTGACCTCCAGATGTGCGGTCCTGACCTTCTCCTATCCGGAGAACGCACAGTCGCGCGGATTCGTTGCGTCCTTGCACCGGTTAGCGCCGGTGTACTCAGGATAGGTCTCGGCGCGTCGGGTGGGAAGGCGAACGCTCAGGGTTGATCAGGCTGGCCGGTCCCACCGCACCCGCTCCGAAGCGCGCGCTGGCCCGGTCGACGGCCCGGTCGGCGTCCCGCCACCCGTGCTCCGGCTCGCCGAGAACGCCCTGGACGGGAGCCTGCTCCACCGGGACCAGGCCGGACATCCGCACCCCGACGAGGCGGATACGGGCCCGCTGGAGCCCGAGGGCGTCGAAGAGCGCGGTCGCCGTCTCGTAGACGACCCGGCTGGTGTCCGTCGGCTGGTGCAGGGTCCGGGCCCGGGTGATCGTCGTGAAGTCGGAGAAGCGGACCTTGATCGTCACGGTGCGCCCGGCCACTCCCGCCGACCGGAGCCGGGCGGCGACCCGGTCGCTCAGCCGGAGCAGGCGGCGGTGGATGAGCACCGGGTCGTCGATGTCGGTCTCGAACGTCTCGTCGGCGCCGATGCTGCGCTCCCGCTCCACCCCCTCCACCGGGCGCGGGTCCCGGCCCCAGGACAGCTCGTGCAGGTGGGCGCCCGTCGCCTCGCCGAGGGCCCGGGTGAGGGTCTCGAGGGGGGTGTGCGCGATGTCGGCGACGGTGCGCAGACCGAGTCGGGTGAGCGCCTCCTCGGTCTTGTCGCCGACGCCCCACAGGGCGCCGACCGGAAGCTGCTGGACGAAGGGGACGACCTCGTCGAGGGGGACGACGACGAGGCCGTCCGGCTTGGCCAGCCCCGAGGCGAGCTTGGCGACGAACTTCGTCGGGGCGACCCCGACCGAACACGTGATGCCCTGCTCGTCGGCGATGACGTCGCGGATGAGGGCGGCGATCCGGGCCGGGGTGCCGAGCAGCCGGATCGCCCCGGAGACGTCGAGGAACGCCTCGTCGAGCGAGAGCGGCTCGACGACCGGCGTGATCGAGTGGAAGGTCTCCATGACCGCGTCGGAGATCCGGGAGTACAGCGCGTGCTCCGGCGGCAGGACCGTGGCCTGGGGGCACAGCCGGCGCGCCCGCGACATCGGCATCGCCGAGGTCACCCCGAACCGGCGGGCCTCGTAGGTCGCCGACAGGACCACGCCGCGGTTGCTGCTGCCGCCGATGATGACCGGGGTCCCCACCAGGTCGGGGTGGGAGAGCAGCGAGGCCGAGGCGTAGAACGCGTCCATGTCGACGTGCAGGACGGTGCAGCCGGTGTCGTCGGGTGGCCCGGCCCCGGTGCGCCGGGGAAGGGCGTACTGTCGCCTGCTCATGACGGGCGGGCCGTCCGCTCAGCGGCGGACGGCGAGGACGTGGATGGCCGCGCCGAGGGCGCCGAGCGCCGGGTGGGTGGCCACGGACCCCTCGAGGGAGAGCAGTGCCGCCCGCTCACTCTCGGTGTCGAGGTATGCCGCCGGCACGAGATCGCTGAACGGCCGGACCCCGTGGACGTCGACCGGCGTGAGCCCCGCCGCCTCGACGAGGGAGACCAGGGTCGGGGTGTCGAACCGACGTGGCATCGGGTCGGCGCTCCCCCAGCGCCCGTCCGCACGCTGGAGAACCTCGAGGGCCTCGGCGAACTCGCCGGCGAGCACCCGGGAGAGGACCGCGGCGAGGCGGCCGGCGGCGACCAGGCTCAGGGTGCCGCCGTCGGCAAGCACCGCGGCGAGACCGGCGAGGACCCCGGCCGGGTCCTCGACGTGCTCGAGGGTGCCGTGGCAGCAGATGAGGTCGGCACGACGCTCACCGAGGATGTCACCGAGGGAGTCGGCGTCGCCCTGCACGGCGGTGATCCGGCTCGCCGTCTCGGGTGGGTCGGTCTCGGCCGCCCGGCGGCCGAGCGAGGCGAGGGCATCGGGGCTGGGGTCGACGACGATGACGTCGTGCCCGGCCGCGGCGAGCGGCACGGCGAGCCCGCCGGTCCCGCCGCCGAGGTCGAGAACGTGAAGGGGGCGGCCCAGCTCGGCGGAGCGGCGCCGGACGACCTCGTCGACGGCGGCCCAGACGGCGGCGGTCCGCAGCCCGGTGTCGACGCCGGGGCGCCGGGTCCGCACGCGCTCCTCGGTCACGGCCCCACCCTAGTGCCCCGAGCTTCCGGGGCTGGAGTGCCACAGCTTGCGCGGCGGCAGGGCCGGGCTGACCCCGGCCGGCCTGGTGTCGGCATACGGGGACTGGCGGAACCCGGAGGCGTGGACGAGCACCCGGTGCCCGTCCGGCGGGGGCGACGCCTGCGCCGTGGCCCGGGCCAGTGCGTCGGCCTCGGCCAGGGCGGCGTGGACCGCGTCGATCCCCCCGGTCGACCAGGCGTCCCAGAGCGCGGAGAGCTCCCAGGCGCCGGTCGCGCGCAGCGAGACGCCCCGCTCCCCCGTCCGCCGGACCACCCCCCGGGCGAGGAGCAGCCAGGAGTGGAACACCGTCGCGGCATACGGGCCCTGGACATCCTCGAAGAAGGTGAGATCGGCGGGTCCGGTCCCGTCGTCGAGGGTGAGGAAGACGACCCGACGACCCGAGCGGACCGGTGGGGTCTGGGTGGCGACCTTGACCCCGGCGACCCAGATCTCGGACCGGCTGCGGGCCCGGAGCAGGTCGCGGGAGCGGACCACCCCGAGGGCGTGCAGGAGCGGGCCGTAGAACTCCATGACGTGCCCGCTCGCGTCGAGACCGAGGATGTCGAGCTCGGCGCGGACCCGCTCCGGACCGGTCATCTCGGGCAGCCCGGTCCCGGGGGTGAGCTCGGGGCGGTCGCCGAGGTCGAGGACGAGCTGGCCGGGAGCGCGGGTGCCGCCTCGGCGCCCCGAGCCCGCTCGGGCACCGGATCGAGCACCCGGACGGCCGCCCGAGCGGACCGAGCGCTCCCAGCGGTCGAGCTCGGCGACGTGGAGGAGGACGTCGCGCCGGGTGACCTTCCCCCGGCGACCGAGGCCGGCCCCGCCGGAGCCCATGCCGTAGAGGCCGTCGAACGCCCCGGCGAGGACGAGCCGCTCGAGGACCGGCCGGGAGACCCGGGCCCGGGTCCAGACGTCGCCGAGGTCGGCGAACGGCTGCCCCTCGACGATCCGGGCCACCTCGTCCGCGCCGATCCCCATGACGTCGGCGAGGGAGAGCCGGATGCCGTAGGCGCTGCCGTCGGGCAGGTCGGGGTGGGCCGGCGGGTCGCCGGGTCGGCAGCCGTGGACCACCCCCGGGTCGAGGCGCTCGACCCGGTAGGTGCCGCCGGAGGCGTTGACGTCGAGCGGGAGGACGGCGATCCCCAGGCTGCGCGCGTCGTCGAGGATGAGCCGGCGGGGGTACATGCCCGGGTCGTGGGTGAGGACCCCGGCGAGGAAGGCCGCCGGGTGGTGGGTCTTGAGCCACGCCGAGTGGTAGGTCGGGAGGGCGAACGCCGCCGCGTGGGCCTTGCAGAACCCGAACGAGGCGAACGAGGCGAGCACCTGCCAGATCCGCTCGACGTCCGCGGGCGCGTAGCCCCGGGCCCGAGCCGCCGGACGCCACCACGCCTCGATCTCGGCCTGGCCGGCGGGGGTGCCCATCGTGCGGCGGACCTCGTCGGCCTGGGCGAGGCTGACGCCGGTCGTCTCGGCGACGATCCGGAGCACCTGTTCGTGGAAGACGACGACGCCCTCGGTCTCGGCGAGCGCCGGGACCAGGCTGGGATGGAGGTGCGCCGCGGGGCTCCACCCGTGCCGGTGCTCGAGGAACGGGGTGATCATGTCGGACTTGACCGGGCCGGGGCGGAACAGCGAGATGTCGATGATGAGGTCCTCGAACCGCTCCGGGCCGAGCTTGCCGACGAGCTCTCGCTGGCCGGGGCTCTCGATCTGGAAGCAACCGAGGGTGTGCGCGGTCCGGATGAGCCGGTAGGTCGCCTCGTCGTCGAGCGGCACCTGGGCCTGGTCGTCGAGGTCGACCTCGACGCCGTCGACCCGGGCGACCTCGGCGAGGGCGTAGGCCATCGCCGACTGCATCCGGATGCCGAGGACGTCGAGCTTGAGCAGGCCGAGGACCTCGACGTCGTCCTTGTCGAACTGGCTCATCGGGAAGCCGAGGCCGCTCGGCTCGACCGGGGTGCGGTCGAGCAGCGTCGCGTTGGACAGGATGACCCCGCTCGGGTGGAGGGCGATGTGCCGGGGCAGCCCGTCGAGGGCCTCGACGAGGTCGAAGAACCGGGCGAGCCGAGGGCTGTCGAGCCCCCGGGAGCGCAGCTCGGGCAGGTCGGCGATGGCGCTGCGGGCGTCACGGGCCCGGATGTGCGGGAAGGCCGTGGCGATCTCGTCGATCTCGGGCGGGGTCATCCCGAGCGCGGCACCGACGTCGCGGACGGCGTGCCGGACCTTGTAGGTGTCCATCATCGACACACCGCTCACCCGCTCCGCCCCGAACCGCTCGATGACCGCCTCGTAGATCTCGGTGCGCCGGGCCGACTCGACGTCGATGTCGATGTCGGGCAGCTCGGCCCGCAGCGGCGAGCAGAACCGCTCCATGAGCAGGTCGTAGCGGATCGGGTCGACGCCGCTGATCCCGAGCAGGTAGTTGACGAGGGAGCCCGCCCCCGACCCGCGTGCGGCGACCCGGATCCCCCTGTCGCGGATGAGGTCGACGACGGCGGCGACGGAGAGGAAGTAGGTCGGGTAGCCGAGGTCGGCGACGACGGCGAGCTCGTCGTCCAGCCGGCGAAGGACGGCGGCGAGCTCGGCGTCGGAGGCCCCGGCATACCGGCTCCCGACCGCGGCCCGGCAGCGCTGCGCGAGAACGGCCTGGGGGTCGGTGCCCTCGGGAAGGCCGAGGATGCCCGGCTCGGGCAGGTGGACCGCGCCGATGCCGAGGTCGCGCCGGCCGTCCTGGGCGCACTGGGCCGCGACGGCGACGGTGCGGGCGAGCAGCCGCCGGGCCCGCTCGGCGTCGCCGGTCACCGCGAGGGCGGTGTGGTGCATCTCCGGCGTGCTCGCGAGGTACCCGGCCCCGGTCACCCGGTCCAGGTGCCGGGAGTCGAGCACGACGAGCCGGCGGGCCGCGTCGAGGACGTCGACGGTGCGGACGTCGCCGGGGTCGGCGTGCCGGGCCGCGGCGGTGAGGACGGCGGGCAGACCGGCCTCGTCGGCGAGGCCGAGCAGGGCGGCGGCATGGGCGCGCGACCCGGGGGTCCCGTCGGGGCCGTCGTGGTCGACGACCTCGATGGCGAGGGCGTCGGGTGGCAGCAGGGCCTGCCAGGCCGCGAGCCGGGTCCGGGCGACGTCACGGCGCCGGAGCAGCAGGGCCCGGCCGACGTCGGAGTCGGGGCCCAGGAGGAGGAGCAGCCGGCTCGGCGCTCCCGGCTCCCCGACGGCATGCCGGGCGAGGAGCGCGGGGGTCGTGACCGGGGTGCCCCGCTCGCCACCGAGATGGGTGTCGGTGACGAGGCGAGCCAGGGCCGCCCAGCCCCGGCCGTGGGCGACCCCGGCGCCGTGTCCCCGGGCGAGCAGGACGACGCGGGGGTGGCGTGGGTCGACGGCGGTCCCGCCGCGCACCGGGCTGCGGGAACGGGGACGACGGTATGCCGGGTGCTCACCGTGCCCCGCGAGCGGGCCGAGAGGACCGGGCTCCCCCGGCAGCCTCGGCGGCAGGTCGACAGCGAGGTCGACCCCGAGCACCGGGGCGATCCCGACCCGGGCCGCGGCCGTCGCGAACCGGACCGCTCCGTAGAGCCCGTCGCGGTCGGTGAGGGCGAGGGCGGGCTGGCCCTGCTCGGCCGCTCGGGCGACGAGGGACTCGGGCGTCGAGGCGCCGTAGCGCATCGAGAAGCCCGACGAGACGTGGAGGTGGACGAACCCCGCGTCGCCCCAGTCCTGAGCCGGCCCGGGCCCGCGGGGGGTCATGGCGTCCCGGCGCCACCATGGGCCGGGAGAAGACGCTCGGGATGGTCGGCGGCCCGGGTCGGTAGCCCGAGCCGGGCGGTGACGAGGTCGAGGAACGCCTCGGCCGAGCGCAGCAGGTCGTCGGCCTCGCGGCGGGCGACCCGGCGCCGGCCCTGCTCGACGTCGGCCCGCTGCCGGGTGGAGTGGGCGAAGTAGCCGGCCCACTCGGCAAGGTCGGGTGCGGCGGCCGCGGTGAGCTCCCAGATGTTGCGCGGTCCCGAGGAGGAGGGCCCGGACGAGCGGCGCCGAGTCGGGACGGCGAGGAGCGCGGCGGCCGCCCGGAGCGCGGCGAGCTGGGCGGCGAGGTAGCGCTCGGCGACGCCCTGGGCGGCATACGCCTCGGTGAGGGAGCACCGGGAGCGGTCGATGAGGTCGAGGGCCCCGGCGGCGGACCCGGCGGCGGACCCGGTCCGGTCCATCCGGTCGGTCAGGTCGGTCAGGTCGGTCGTCATCGGTTCCTCCGCCTCAGTCCAGCGCCCGGAGCAGCAGCCAGCGCGAGCCGCCGTCGGCGCCGAGCTCGAACACCCCGGCGCTCGCCCCCGTCGTGGCCTCGACCCGCCACACGACGCGCTCGGTCCTGTCGCCCTCCTCGCCCTCCTCGCCGACCTCGCGCCACCAGGCCCGCCGCTCCCGCCACCGGGCCTGGACCGCCCCCACCCGGTAGCGCCGGCCGCGCCACCGGAAGGCCGCGGGGGCCCCGACCGGACCAGAACCGTCGACGGGGCCGTCGGCGAGGCGTACCTCGACCGGCTCGTCATACCTGCGGACCACGACCCGGCTCCCTTCCCAGCGCTTCCCGGCGGTCGTCCCGCCGGCCGGTCGTCCCAGCCGCGTTTTTCGACCATGGTGTTCGAACAGGTGTTCGAAGAAGTCACGACTCTACACCGGGGTCCACGCGAGGCGTCAAGCCATGACCCGCTGGCTAGGCTGGCGGCCATGACGCCGACCACCCAACCCGCTGACGAGCCCGCCGACGGCCCCGCCGACAGCCCGCCCGAGGGCCGCGACCTCAGCGGCCACCCCGGCGTCGCCCGGGTGCTCACCGCCCTCGCCGCCGCCGAGGTGACCCCGACCGTCCGCTACCTCCCCGACGCGGTCCGCACCGCCGCAGCGGCGGCCGCGGCCCTGGGTGTCACCCCGGCCGAGATCGCCAACTCCCTCGTCTTCGCAGCGACCGGTCCCGACGGGTCCACCGCCCCGCTGCTCATCCTCGCCTCCGGCGGACACCGGGTGGACCTGGCCAAGGTCGCCGGCCTCGCCGGGCTCGCCGGGCTCGACCGGGCCGACCCCGAGCTGGTCCGTGCGGCCACCGGGTTCGCCATCGGCGGCGTCGCCCCCGTCGGGCACCTGACCCCGATCCGGACGATCGTCGACGTCAGCCTCGAGCGTTTCCCCCAGGTCTGGGCCGCGGCCGGGCACAGCCACGCCGTCTTCCAGACCTCGTATGCCGAGCTGCTCCGCATCACCGGCGGCCGGCCGATGGAGGTCGGCTGACCCGGTCGCCGGGGGCTCAGGCTCACCGAGGGGCGGCGATCCGCCCCTTCGCGGCGGCTGATGGGGCGGATCTCCACCTCTCGGCACGCCGCGCCCCGGCCGGCGGGGTCGGGCGAACCGGCTACGAGGCGACGCCCAGGCCGAGGTTGTCGAAGACCTCGAGGGTCGCGGTCGAGCGGTTCATCGTGATGAAGTGCAGCCCGGGCGCCCCCTCGGCGAGCATCCGCTCGGCGAGCTCGGTCGCGATCCGGACGCCGACCTCCCGCACCGCGGCCCGGTCCTCGCCCACCGCCCGCAGCCGGGAGACGACGGCCGAGGGCAGCGGCGTCCCCATGAGCTCGGACATCCGGGTGATCTGGCGCAGGTTCGTCACCGGCATCAGCCCCGGGGTGATGGGCAGGTCGCGACGAGCCGTGACGAGGTCACGCAGCCGCAGGTAGCGGTCGGCGTCGAAGACCATCTGGGTGACGGCGAAGCTCGCCCCCGCGTCGGCCTTGCGGACGAGGACCTCGACGTCGTGCTCGAGCGAGGGGCTGTCGGGGTGGACGTCCGGGAAGGCCGCGACACCGATGGTGAAGTCGCCGAGCGAGCGGATGAGGGCGACGAGCTGCTCGGCGTGGTCGAGCCCGTCCGGATGCGGGGCCCAGACCCCCCGGACGTCCCCCGGCGGGTCCCCGCGCAGGGCGAGGATGTTGCTGACCCCGGACGCGGCATACGCGCCGATGACCCTGCGCAGCTGGGCCACGGAGGCGCCGACACAGGTCAGATGGGCCAGCGGGGTGAGGATCGTCTCGGCCGCGATCCGCTCGGTCACCCGGATCGTCCGGTCCTGGGTCGAGCCCCCGGCACCGTAGGTGACGGAGACGAAGTCGGGCCGCACCCGCTCCAGCCGCCGGATCGCCGCCCACAGCGTGGCCTCGCCCTCGTCATCCTTCGGCGGGAAGAACTCGAAGCTCACCGACGGACGCTGCGCCCGCAGCAGACCGGGGATCGACGCCATGCGGTGAGGGTACCTGCCGTGGGAGGCCGTAGGCTCGTGGCCGCACATGATGAGACCCGTCCCAGGAGACCTCGTGGACAGCCCGCTCGACACCGCCGACCTGCGCTCCCGGGTCCAGGCGTGCATCGACGACGAGCTGGCCGCCCAGGCCGAGGTCCTCGCTGAGATCGGGCCCGACGTCGGCGACCTCCTCGAGGCGATCCGGTCCCTGCTCACCGGGGGGAAGCGGCTGCGCGCCGCGTTCCTCTACTGGGGCTACCGCGCCGCCGGCCGGCCGGACTCCGATGAGCTCATCCGGCTCGCGACCGCGATGGAGTTCTTCCAGGCCGCCGCGCTCATCCACGACGACGTCATGGACGACAGCGACACCAGGCGCGGTATGCCGGCCGCCCACCGGGCCCTGGCCCAGCACCACGCGGGGCGCGGCTGGAGCGGCGACGCGGACCGGTTCGGGCTGGCCGGGGCGATCCTCGCCGGCAACCTCTGCCTGAACTGGACCGAGGAGCTGTACTCGACCTGCGGACTGCCCGCCGAGGAGCTCGCCCGGGCACGACACCTGTTCGACCGGATGCGCACCCAGCTCATGGCCGGCCAGTTCCTCGACGTCGTCGAGTCGGTCCGCCCGTGGGACGACCTCGGCACCGCGGAGAGGATCGAGCGGGCCAGCCGGGTGATCCGCTACAAGAGCGCCAAGTACACGATCGAGCACCCCCTGCTCATCGGCGCGGCCGCGGGTGGGCTGACCGGCCCGGACCTGGAGCGCCTCTCCCGCTACGGGCTCGACCTCGGCCATGCCTTCCAGCTGCGGGACGACCTGCTGGGGGTGTTCGGGGACCCCGCCACGACGGGCAAGCCGGCCGGCGACGACCTGCGCGAGGGGAAGCGGACCGTCCTGCTCGCCCATACCCTCACCGGTGCCGACGCGGGCGGCCGGGCCCGGGTGGAGGCCCTCCTCGGACGCCCGGACCTGCTCGACGAGCACGTCGAGGACCTGCGCGGCATCATCACCGGCTCGGGTGCCGTCGCGGCGGTCGAGACCGAGATCGAACGGCTCTCCCGCGGTGCCCGCGAGGCGCTGCGGGAGGCTGCGGGCGTCAGCCCCGAGGCAGCGGCCGTGCTCGAGGGTCTCATCGACGCCTCGACGACACGCAGCGCCTGACCGCCCCCGGCCGGGTCCCAGCCCAAGGACCATCCGGCACCTTTCTAGAGGGCCACCTCCATGGCGCGCCGACGCACCTCGGTCTTGCGCCCCGCCCGCAGCGCGTCGACCGGCGTGCCACCTCCGGTGAGCGTCGCGTCGGGCGTGAAGAGCCACCGCAGTGTCTCGACCTCGTCCATCCCCCCGTCCGCGAGGACGGTGAAGGTCCCCTTGAGGGACGGCAGTGGGCCGTCGGCGTCGAGGAAGGCCGCCGGCACCGAGAGGATCCGCCGATCGCCGACCCGCACCGCGATGAGCTCGCCGTCCTCGATGAGCCGGCGCACCACCCCGACCGAGCGGCCGATCCGGTCGGCGACGTCGGGGAGGGTGAGCCAGTCGGGGACGAGCGCGACGACATCGGCAGGAGTCACCGGCACAGCGTGCCATATCGGCGCAAACCTGTGTGACTCCTGTACCTTTCATCACGGGAGCCCCAATTGTCACTTCCTTCACAGGCTCCAGGAAAGGGGGCGTCACGTGCTCATCACCCTGCCGCCCGCGGCCCACGTTCCGGCCGCCCCGCTGGCCGCCCAGCTTCCGGCGACGGCGGTCGTCGAGAAGTCCCGCCCGGCGCCACACGGCTGGGCCAGCTACACCGTCCGGCCCGGCGACACCCTCATCGGCATCGCCACCCGGTTCCGGACCACGCCTGGCGTGCTCGCCAGCCGCAACCACGTCGCCGACCCTCGCGCCCTCCAGGCGGGGGCCCGCATCCAGGTCCCCCGGACCAGCGCCCCGACACCCGCCCGGCCGGCGACCCGGACCGTCGTCCGCGTCCACACGGTCGCCGCCGGTGAGACCCTCAGCGGGATAGCGGCCCGCTACGGCACGAGCATCCCCGCCCTGGTCAAGACCAACCACCTCGCCGACCCCTCGCGGATCTACGTCGGCCAGCGGGTCGTCGTCGGCCACCGCACGACGGTCGTCCGCCCGGCCGGCGCGCCGCGGGGCACGGCATACGTCGTCCGACGCGGCGACACCCTGAGCGAGATCGCCGTGCGACACCACACGACCGTGACGGCCCTCGCCAAGGCGAGCCGCATCTCGCCCGGCTCGGTCCTGCGGATCGGCCAGCGCCTCACCCTCCCGGCGCGCGCGGGCACGAGCAGCGACTCGGCCGCCGGCGGCTACAGCGCCCGGGTCACCCAGGCCGCCGCCCGCAACCGCGCCCTCCTCGCGCACCGGAAGGTCCCGACCCGGACCCAGACCAGGGCGCTCGTCATCCGCACCGCCCGGGCCTACGGGGTCGACCCCAGGCTCGCGCTCGCCATCGCCTACCAGGAGTCGGGCTGGAACCAGCGAGCCGTCTCCCCCGCGAACGCCATCGGGATCATGCAGGTCATCCCCGCCGGGGGGCAGTGGGCCTCGGACCTCGTCGGGCGGCGCCTCAACCTGCTCGACGCCACGGACAACGTCACCGCCGGCGTCGTCATGCTGCGGACCCTCGAGCGGGCCACCGGGCGGACCGACCTCGCCGTCGCCGCCTACTACCAGGGGCTCGGCGCGCTGCGATCCAGGGGCATGTATGCCGAGACCCGACGCTATGTCGCCAACGTCACCGCGCTGCGCAAGCGCATGTGAGGCCGGCCCCCGGGAACGGGGGCCCGGCCTGCCGGGGAGCGCCGTGGAGATGCCCAGCACCCGGCGCCGATGCGGAACGTGAGGGGTTCGCTACGTACACTTCGGACGTGTCCTCCGCCGCCGCCGACGCCCTCGTCGGCCAGCTCCTCGATGGCCGGTACCAGGTCATCGAGCGGCTCGCCGAGGGTGGGATGGCGACGGTCTACCTCGCCCTCGACAACCGGCTGGACCGCGAGGTCGCCCTCAAGGTCATGCGCCAGCACCTGGTCCACGACGAGACGTTCGTGTCCCGGTTCCGCCGGGAGGCCCGCTCGGCGGCGCAGCTGAGCCACCCCAACATCGTCCAGGTCTTCGACCAGGGCGAGGACGCCGGACAGATGTTCCTCGCCATGGAGTACGTCCCCGGACACACCCTGCGCGAGGTCATCACGGCCGAGGGCGCGCTCACCCCCCGGGCGGCCCTCGACATCCTCGAGCCGATCCTCGCGGCACTCGCAGCGGCCCACGCGGCCGGGCTCATCCACCGCGACGTCAAGCCCGAGAACGTCATCCTCCGCCCGGACGGGACGGTCAAGGTGGCCGACTTCGGTCTGGCCCGGGCGGTGACGTCACAGACGAGCACGGCCTCGCACGGGATGATCCTCGGGACGGTGGCCTACCTCTCCCCCGAGCAGGTGGAGCGCGGGATCGCCGACGCCCGCAGCGACGTCTACGCCGTCGGGCTCATCCTCTTCGAGATGCTGACCGGCTCCAAGGCCTTCACCGGCGACACCCCGATCAACGTCGCCTACCAGCACGTCCACGGCGGCGTCCCGCGGCCCTCGTCGCGCAACCCCGACGTCCCCGAGCAGCTCGACGCCCTCGTCGCCCGGGCCACGGCACGAGACCCCGACCAGCGCCCGCGCGACGCCGGCGAGATGCTCGGCCTGGTCCGTCAGGTGCACGCCGGGCTGAGCGGCGTCGCCCTCGACGCCCGGCCGACGGATGCCGAGGGGGTCCACGACCACGCCGACGCCCGCACGGCCGTCCTCAGCGTCGGCGACCTCGCTGCCCTCGCCGACACGCAGACCCATCGGACCACCGCCCTGCCGATCCCGGCGCTGGCACCGCCGCACGAGGCTCCCCCGGACGGTGAGGTCGTGGCTCGGCGCAAGCGCTGGCCGTGGGTCCTCGTCGTCCTCTCCGCCCTGCTCCTCGCCGCGGTGACGTGGTTCTTCGTCGGCGGCCCGGGGACGGTCGAGACCGTCCCGACCCTCGTCGGCAAGACCCAGACGGCGGCCGAGTCCGCCCTGGCGCAGCATCACCTGCACGCCGACGTCCGCCTGGCGTTCGACGAGACGGTCCGTGCCGGCGTCGTCGTCTCCTCCGACCCCGGCGCGGGGACCCAGATCCGGCGCGCCCAGGCGGTCGTCCTCGTCGTCTCCAAGGGCCAGGAACGGTATGCCGTGCCCGACGTGACGGGGATGTCCCTGGACGCCGCCAAGGCCGCCGTCGCCGACAGCCACCTCACCGTGGGTTCGGTGACCCAGGCCTACAGCGAGCAGGTCGCCGACGGCCTGGTCATCGGCGCCGACCCCAAGACCGGCACCCGGCTCAAGCCCGGCGCGACCATCACCCTTGTCCAGAGCCAGGGCCGAGAGCCCATCGACGTCGTCGACTGGACCGGCCAGAACGCCGACGCGGCCGTCGCGGCGCTGACCAAGGCGGGGCTGAAGGTCGACGCGACGAAGCAGGACTACAGCGACACCGTGCCCAAGGGCAGCGTCATCAGCCAGGACCCGTCGAGCGGCACCCTCTTCAGGGGGGACCTCGTCACCCTCGTCGTCTCCAAGGGCCCGGTCATGGTGACCGTCCCCGACGTCGTCGGCCAGCAGGTGGTGCAGGCCAAGGCCACACTCGAGGCTGCGGGCTTCAAGGTCAAGGTCAAGCGGGTCCTCGGCGGCTTCTTCGGCACCGTCCGGCTCCAGGACCCGGCCGGCGGCTCGAGCGCCCCCAAGGGCAGCACCGTGACCCTCACGACGGTCTGAGCCGGCCTCGGTGTCCCTCCTGTCCCGCGTCGGCGCGAGCCGGCTCGCCACCCTCCTGCTGCTCGCGCTCACCGCCACGTGGGGGTCGACGTTCTTCCTCATCCGTGACCTCGTCACCTCCCTCCCTCCGGTGGACTTCCTCGCGGTGCGGTTCGCGATCGGGGCGGCGGTCATGGCGGTGGCGTTCCGCCGCCAGACCCTGGCCCTGTCCCGTCGCGAGGTCCGGGTCGGCGTCGTCCTCGGCGCCTTCTACGGCACGGCCCAGGTGCTCCAGACGATCGGGCTGCAGCACACCGACGCGTCGGTGTCGGGCTTCATCACCGGCACCTACGTCGTCCTCACGCCGGTCCTCGGCGCGGTCATCTTCCGCGACCGGGTCGGGCGGGTGACCTGGCTGGCGGTCGCCATGACGATGTCCGGGCTCGCCGTGCTGTCACTGCGCGGGCTCTCGGCCGGACCGGGCGAGCTCCTCACCCTGGCCTCGGCCGTGTTCTACGCCCTGCACATCATCGCCCTCGGTCGATGGTCGACGCCGGCCGCCGCCGTCGGCCTGGCGACCGTCCAGGCCGGCACCATCGCCGCCATCAGCATCGTCGGGGCGCTCCCGGGCGGGATCACCCTGCCCAGCGGCGGGGGACAGTGGGCCTCGGTGCTCTACATGGCCGTCATCGCCGGGGCGGCGGCGCTGTGGGCGCAGACGTGGGCCCAGGGCCATCTCACCGCCACCCGGGCGGCGATCGTCATGTCGATGGAACCGGTCTTCGCCGCGCTGTTCGCCGTCTGGTTCGGCGGCGAGTCACTGACCGGACGGATGCTGCTCGGCGGCGGGCTCGTGCTCGCGGCGATGTACCTCGTCGAGCTGCGCGGCGAGCACCGCGACGCGGACGCCACCGCCCTCGCCGACCCGCCCCCGGAGATCCTGCACCACGAGGTGTGACCGGCCACGGTTCGCCACGGCGGCGGGCGAGTCAGGGCGGGTCCGGGCGGACCGGACGGGTCGCTCGGTCAGCGCCGCGGGCCGGCGGCGAGCAGGCCCATGACGGCCTCGGTCGCCGTGTCGGTGGCCGCGTCGTCGACGTCGAGGTGCCACACGAGGCGCACGAGGCCGGGGCCCACGGCATACGTCCGCACCCTGGCCTGTTCGAGGGCGGCCACGAAGTCGGGTGCCCGCCATCCGGCCGCCCCGACGTCGAGGATCACGATGTTCGTCTGCACGGTCGCCGGGTCGATGACGCCGGGAGCGGCACCTGCGGCGGCCTGGGCGAACCGCTGCGCCCGTGCGTGGTCGTCGGCGAGGCGCTCGAGGTGGTGGTCGAGGGCGAACAGGCCCGCCGCGGCGAGGATGCCGACCTGCCGCATCCCTCCGCCGTAGCGCTTGCGCCACACGCGGGCCCGCGCGACCAGCTCGGCCGAGCCGACGAGGAGCGAGCCGACCGGAGCGCCGAGCCCCTTGGACAGGCAGACGCTGACGGTGTCGGCGCAGCCGCCGTAGGCCGCCAGCGGCACCCCCGTGGCGATGTGGGCGTTCCACAGCCGGGCGCCGTCCACGTGGACGGCGACCCCGTGCTCACGGCAGTGCGCGGCGAGCGACTGCATCGCCTCCAGGGGCTGGACCGTGCCACCACCGAAGTTGTGGGTGTTCTCGATGACGACGGCCGCGGTGCGCACCTGGTAGGGGCCGCCGTCGGTCGCCATGAGGGCGATCGGGTCGGCCGGGTCGAGCAGGCCCCGCGGACTCGTCCAGGTCCGGGAGGTGATCCCGGAGAAGACCGCCGCGGCCCCGAGCTCGGCGCGCAGGACGTGGGCGAGGGAGTCGGCGATGATCTCCTGGCCGGGCTCGGCGTGGAGCCGCACCCCGAGCTGGTTGGCCATCGACCCGCTCGGGGTGAACAGCGCCGCCTCGTGGCCGAGGAGCGCGGCGACCCGGTCCTGCAGCCTCAGGACGGTGGGGTCCTCGCCGAACACGTCGTCACCGACCGGCGCGTGGGCCATCGCCTCGCGCATGTCGTCGGTCGGGGTGGTGAGGGTGTCCGAGAGCAGGTCGGCGACCCAGGGCGAGCGGGACCCGACAGCATCCGCCATCAGTCGCGGCCCAGCATCTCGGCGACGAGGAAGGCGAGCTCGAGGGCCTGCTGGTGGTTCAGCCGCGGGTCGCACACGCTCTCGTAGCGGGTGCCGAGGTCGGCGTCGGCGATCTTCGTGCTCCCGCCGATGCACTCGGTGACGTCGTTGCCGGTCAGCTCGACGTGGATCCCGCCGGGGATGGTGCCGAGCCCCCGGTGGACCTCGAAGAAGCCGCGCACCTCCTCGACGACGTCGTCGAAGTCGCGGGTCTTCAACCCCGTCGAGGACTCGAAGGTGTTGCCGTGCATCGGGTCGCACACCCAGGTCACCCGGGCGCCGCTCGCCGTGATCTTCTCGACGATCGCCGGCAGCGCGTCGCGGATCCGCCCCGCGCCCATCCGGGTGATGAAGGTGAGCCGCCCGGGCTCGCGCTCGGGGTCGACCATGTCGATCATCCGGAGCAGGTCGTCGACATCGGCCGACGCGGAGACCTTGACCCCGACCGGGTTGCGGACCTTGGCGACGAAGTCGATGTGCGCCCCGTCGAGCTCGCGGGTGCGCTCCCCGATCCAGATGAAGTGGCCGGAGGTGTCGTAGAGGTCGCCGGTCCGCGAGTCGACCCGGGTCAGCGGGCGCTCGTAGTCGAGGATGAGTGCCTCGTGGGCCGAGAAGAACTCGGTCGTCTTCATCGCCTCGAAGTCGGCCCCGCACGCCGCCATGAACTTCATCGCCATGTCGATGTCGTGGGCGAGGCGCTCGTACCGGGCGTTGGCGGCGCTTGCGATGAAGCCCTTGTTCCAGTCGTGGACGTAGCGCAGGTCGGCGAAGCCCCCCTGGGTGAACGCCCGGACGAGGTTGAGCGTCGCGCTGCTCGCGTGGTACGCGTCGACGAGCCGCTGCGGGTTCGGCATCCGGGAGGCCGGTGCGAACTCGAAGTCGTTGACCATGTCGCCGCGGTAGGCGGGCAGGGTCACCCCGGCGCGGGTCTCGGTCGAGCTGGACCGGGGCTTGGCGTACTGCCCGGCCATCCGGCCGACCTTGACGACCGGGACCGAGGCGCCGTAGGTGAGGACGGCGGCCATCTGGAGGATCGTCTTGACCCGGTCGCGGATGTTGTCGGCCGTCGCGCTGGCGAAGGTCTCGGCGCAGTCCCCGCCCTGGAGGACGAACGCCTCGCCACGGGAGGCCGCCGCCATCCGGTTCTTGAGCACGTCGCACTCGCCGGCGAAGACGAGGGGCGGGTAGCCCGCCAGGGTCGCCACCGCGGCGGCGAGCGCGTCCGCGTCCGGCCACTCCGGCTGCTGGGCAGCCGACAGGTCCGGCCCGGCCAGGAGCCGGGCGCGGGGGTCAGAGGCGGTGGGCGTGCTCACGAGGGTCAAGGATAGGTCCGCCGCGCGTGGGCCCGACCCTCGGCCCGTATGCCGGTCAGCACGGCGGTGGCCCGCGGCGCCTGCCTCAGGGGCCGTGCTCGTGGGCCACGTCGCCGACCTCGTCCTCCAGGCCGCGAGCCAGGGCGAACCGGACGAGCTCGACACGGTTGTGCAGATGGAGCTTGCCCAGGGTGTTCTGGACGTGGTTCTGCACCGTCCGGTGGCTGATGACGAGCAGCTCGGCGATCTCCTTGTACGACATCCCCGTCGCGACGAGCCGGAGCACCTCGGTCTCCCGGTCGGTCAGCTCCGGGATCGGCCGCTTGGGGTCCGTCGTCTCGGGCGGGGCATCGGCCATCCGGGCGAACTCGCCGAGGACGAGGCCGGCCAGTCCCGGGGTGAAGACGGCCTCGCCGCGCGCGGTCGCCTCGACGGCCGCGACGATCTCCGCGCTGGACGCCGACTTGACGAGGTAGCCCGACGCCCCCGCCTTGATGGTCGCCAGGACGTCGTGCTGCTCGCCGCTCGCCGACAGGATGAGCACCCGGGTCGGCAGGTCCTCGAGGGCGTGGCACACCTCGTCGCCCCGCATCCCGGGCATGTTGAGGTCGAGGACGAGGACGTCGGGGCCGGTGGCGCGCACCCGGCGCACGGTGCTCGGGCCGTCCGGAGCGGTGCCGACGACGTCCAGGCCGGCGGCCGCGAGGTCGCGGACGAGGGCCTCCCGCCACACCGGGTGGTCGTCGGCCACGAGGACGGTCGTCATCTCGGTGCTCCTTCGGGGACGTCGAGATGGACGGTACAGCCCGCACCGGGCCGGGTCGTCCAGCTCGCCGAGCCGCCCAGGTCCTCGACCCGGCCACGGATCGAGGACCTGACGCCCATCCGTCCGCGACCCCCGGCAGCCAGCAGCTCCTCGAGGTCGGCGCCGACGCCGTTGTCGCGCACGGTGATGCCGACGCGGCCCGACCCGCTCTCGACGAGGACCCAGGCCCGGGCCCCGGGGCCGGCATGCCGCTCGACGTTGTCGAGACAGGCGGCGACCGCCGCGTCGATCTCGCGGGCCCGGTCCGAGGGCAGCTCGATGGGGTCGGCGGGAACCGAGACGCTGACCCGCTCACCCTCGCGGGCACCGAGCAGCGCGCGCAGGTCCGTCGTCGGCCCGCTCGTGCCCGCCGTGACCTCGGCGACGAGCCGGCGCAGCGAGCGCTCCTGCTCGGCGGCGAGGGCGGCGAGCTCGCCGGCCGGGCCGCCGATCTCCTCTCCGCGCCGGTGGACGTAGGCGAGGGTCTGCAGGACTCCGTCGTGGACGACCCGGGCCAGCCGCTCCCGCTCCCGGAACCGCTCCTGGTCCAGGAGCATCTCGTCGTGCCGTTCCTGGGCGGTGCGGGCGAGGTCGACGGCCAGGCCGATGAGGCCGCCGAGCAGGACGAGCAGGACGATGTTGTGGATCGTGCCCTGGGTCGGGGTTCGCACCTCGACGAGGTCGGCGACGACGACGACGCCGGCCGCGAGCAGCCCACCGCGCGCGCCGCGGAGCACCGCCACCCCGGTGACCGACCCGGCCACCCAGATCGTCGGCAGGGTGAACTGGCCGGCCGCGATCGCCCCGGGCGACTCGACCCACAGGGTCGACAGGATCGCCCCGACCGACAGCGCGAGCTCGGTGTAGACGAGCACGATGGTGCGCCTGCGGTAGGCCAGCATGGCCAGGCTCCAGGCCGCGAGGACGCCGAGCACGACCCAGGCCAGCCACGGCCGGACCATGTCCTCGTGGCGCTGCCAGGCGAGCACCGCGGCATACGCGGCAGCGAGGGGGCGGAACACGTCGAGCCCGCGGGAGAAGGCCTCGACGACGACGGGCTCGCGCCGACCGGTCCGAGCCGACGCACGGTCGCGGCCCGCCATGGCCGTCGTCAGCTCGCGCGCTGGGCCCCGGGGCCCGGCTCGTCGCCGGCGTCGGGCTCCTCAAGGGCGTCGAGGGCCGCCTCGAGCTCGGCCGATGCCTGTCCGGGACGCGCGGCCTCGGCGGCCTCGCGGGTCCGGATCCGCGCCGCCTTGAGGATGCGCTCCTTCATCGACGTCGCATACATGTCGACGTACTCCTGGTCGGAGAGCTCCATCAGCGCGTACATGATCTCGTCGGTGACCGACCGCAGGACGAAGCGGTCCCCCTCCATCCCCTCGTAGCGGGAGAAGTCGAGGGGCGTGCCGATCCGGATGCCGATCCGCATGATGTGCGGGATCTTCTTCCCGGTCGGCTGGGCCTTGTCGGTCCCGATCATCGCGACGGGGATGACCGGGACGCCGGCCTCGAGGGCCATCCGGGCCATGCCGGTCTTGCCCTTGTAGAGCCGGCCGTCGGGGCTGCGGGTTCCCTCGGGGTAGAGGCCGAGCAGCTCACCGCGGCGAAGGACCTTGAGCCCGCTGTTGAGAGCGGCCTCGCTCGCCTGGCCGCCGGAACGGTCGACCGGCAGCTGGCCGACGCCCTTGAAGAAGGCTGCGGTGAGCCGGCCCTTGAGGCCGGCCCCGGTGAAGTAGTCGGCCTTGGCGAGGAAGGTCACCCGGCGTGGGACGACGAGCGGCAGGAAGATCGAGTCCGAGAAGGAGAGGTGGTTGCTGGCGAAGATCGCCGGACCGTGCGGCGGGATGTTGTCCGTCCCCTCCACCCAGGGCCGGAACAGCAGCCGCAGGATGGGACCGAGGATGACGGTCTTGAGCACCCAGTAGAACACCTACGCTCCTTTGCCCTCACCGCGCCGTGGACGTCGAGCACACCCGGTGCATGTCGACTCTAGTGCACCGTGCCTACCTCACTTCGGCACTGGCGTGGGAAGATGCCGCCACACCCAGCAACGAGGAGCCCCCCGATGAGCGTCCGTCCCGGCGCCGAACCCTTCTCCCACGACGGCTCCGATGTGGGGGTGCTGCTCTCCCACGGGTTCACCGGAAGCCCGGTCGGGATGCGGCCGTGGGCCCAACGACTCGCCGACGCCGGGTTCTCCGTCCGGCTGCCCCGGCTGCCCGGCCACGGCACGACGTGGCAGGAGATGAACCGCACCCGGTGGGAGGACTGGTATGCCGAGGTCGACCGGTCCTTCGCCGAGCTCACGTCGCGGTGCCGGTCCGTCGTCGTCGGCGGCCTGTCGATGGGCGGCACCCTCGTCACCCGGCTGGCCGAGGACCACGGTCCCGCGGTGAACGGCCTGGTCCTGGTCAACCCGGCCTACCAGGTCAACGACATCCGGCTCAAGGCGCTGCCGCTGCTCAAGCACCTCGTCCCGTCCCTGCCCGGCATCAGCAACGACATCAAGAAGCCCGGGCAGGACGAGGGTGCCTACGACCGGACGCCCCTGAAGGCCCTGCACTCCCAGGTGCAGGCCTGGGCCGAGGTCGTCCGCGACCTGCCCTCGCTGACCCAGCCGATCCTCCTGCTGCGTTCGGCCGAGGACCATGTCGTCCCGGCCTCCAGCTCGGCGCTGCTGTTGTCCCGGGTGTCGAGCACCGACGTCACCGAGATCGTCCTGCCCGACAGCTATCACGTCGCAACGCTCGACAACGACGCCGAGCGCATCGTCGAGGAGTCCATCGCCTTCATCCGACGGGTCACCGCGTAGCGGCCGGTCATGGACGAGCGCGACGTCGACGCGGAGTTCGAGGCGATCATCGCCGGGTGGGACGCCGGTCCCCCGGCGGTCGCCGACGACGGCCCGTCGACCGAGGAGGCGCCGCCCCCCGCCCCGGAACGGCCCGCGGCGCCGACCGGCGGCATCGTGTGGCGGGTCCACCCCTCGCTGCTGGGCCCCGACGAGGAGCCGGGCCAGGCAGCGTCCGCGGCCGCCCGGTCCGCGGAGGGTGCCGAGGACGCCGAGCCCGAGGAGCACTTCGTCCCCGAACCGGTCACCCTCCCCCCGCAGGAGGACCTCCACTTCTGGGGCATCATCGTCGGCCTCGTCGGGGGCCCGCTGCTGCTGCTCTGGCTCATCTTCGTGGGCGGCGGGGCGTATGCCTCGTGGTGGTTGTTCCTCGCCGTGGCGCTGACGGTCGGCGGCTTCGGTCTGCTCATCCTGCGTCAGCCCGCCCACCGCGACCCCGACGACCCCGACAACGGCGCCCGGCTCTAGGCCGAGGACCGCCCCTTTCCCGGCGTCGTGCCGTTGGCGAGGTGACGAGGCCCACGTGAGTCGTCGCTCACCCACCCCGGACCGCGGGCTCGCGACCCGGTAGGACGGTGCTGACCGCGCCCCACGGCACTGGCGCCGGGGCCCGACAGAAAGGCACACCACCGTGACCGAGAAGCTCGTCATCATGGTCACCCACGGCCCGGACGACCCCGAGATGCTCACCATCCCGTTCGTCATGGCCGGAGCCGCGCTCGCCTCCGACGTCGAGGTGGTCATGGGGTTCCAGGGCGAGAGCGTGCGCGCCCTCGTCCCCGGTGCCGCCGACGGCATCACCGTCCACGAGTTCCAGCCGCTCGCCGAGCTGCTCGACGCGGTGCGCGAGCTCGGCGGCCAGCTCCTCGTGTGCGGGCCGTGTGTGAAGAACCGGGGCATCGACCCCGAGGGCCTCATCGACGGCACCGAGATCGTCGCGGCCGCCCGCTTCATCGCCGAGGTCACCTCGGCGACCAACAGCCTCGTCTACTGAGGATCCGCCGTCAGGTCGACCCAGGTCGGCCGGTGGTCACTCGCGGCGGCGAGGTCGGCCGGGTCGAGGTCGACCTCGCGCCGCGGCCGGACCCGTATCCGAGGTGAGGCGAAGACGACGTCGAGACGGTACCGGGGATGAGCCGCCGGGTAGGTCGGCTCGTCCGCGGACACCGGACGCAGCCGCCGGGTCAGCAGCGCCCAGGCCCGCCCGTCGGCGCCCTCGTTGAGGTCGCCGGCGACGACGACGGGACCGTCGCCGAGCGCGTCGAGGACCGCTGCCGTATGCCGGTGGCGCTCGTCCTCGTCCAGGCCGAGGTGGATGCTCGCGACGGTGACCGACGGCCCCCCGGGCACGCTGACCGAGGCCACGGCATACCCCCGGCGGCGCCGTGGGAGCGGCACCGGCAACCGCTCGTGACGCATGTCGTGGACCTGGACCCGCAACGACGTGAGGATCGTCGTCCCGCCGCTGCCGCGCGACCCGGCCGTCCAGAACATGCCGCACCGGGAGGCGAACACGGACACCCGGGTCACCGGCAGCAGCCGCCGAGGCACCTCCTGGAGACAGAGGATGTCGGGGTCGATCGCGCGGACGACCCGGGCCGCGGCGTCGGTGTCGTCGAGGAAGTCGCGGGTGTTGTACGACGCCACCCGGAAGGTGCCGTGGCCGGGACCGGTCACCGAGCTGCGACCTCGTCGAGGGCGAGGGTGGCCGCGCCGATGAGCCCGGCCTCGTTGCCGAGCGCGGCCTGGACGATCCGGGCCTCGGGCCGGTAGCCGCGCCCCGTCAGCTGGCGGCGGAACGCCTCGCGGGCGGGCCCGAGCAGCAGGTCGCCGGCCAGGCTCACGCCGCCGCCGATGACGAAGACCCCCGGGTCGAGGGCGGCCGCGAGGTTGGCCAGGCCGAGCCCGAGGTACTGGCCCACGTCGGCCAGCAGCTCGACCGCGGTCTGGTCGCCGTCCCGCGCCGCCTCGGTGACGCCCGGCCCGGTCAGCTCCTCGGCCCCCTCACCGAACCGCCGGGCCAGGTCGCTCGCGAGCGGGCTGTGGGCCTGGATGAGGGTCTGGGCCTCGCGCACGATCGCGTTGCCGGAGGCGTACTGCTCCCAGCAGCCGCGGTTGCCACACTCGCAGCGCAGGCCCCCGGGGACGAGGAGCATGTGCCCGAACTCGCCGGCCATGCCGTACCGGCCCCGGATGACCTCACCGTCGATGACGATGCCGCCGCCGATCCCGGTGCCGAGGTTGACGAGGACGACGTGGCTCTCGCCCCGGGCCGAGCCGAAACGGGTCTCGGCGAGCACCGCCGCGTTGGCGTCGTTGTCGACGACGAACGGGAGGGACACCCGGGCCTCGAGGGCATCGCGCAGCGGCTCCCCACGCCAGGACAGATGCGGCGAGAAGGCGACGATCGCTCGGCCGACGTCGACGAACCCCGCGGCGCCGATCCCGGCCGCCACGACCGGCTCGGTCGCCAGATGCAGCAGCTCCTCGACGACGCCGACGAGGGTGTCCTCGACGTCGCGGGGACTGTGCGAGCGGTCCGGGGTGTCCCGCCGGGTCCGCTCGTGGACGTGGCCGTGTTCGTCGACGAGGCCGCCGGCCACCTTCGTGCCGCCGATGTCGAGACCGATCGCCAGGGTCATGCGTCAGTCCTCCTCGTCGACGACGTCGATGTGTTCGGCCCGGGGTCGTCGCTCCGGTGCGGCGGGATCCCGTCCGCCTCGGTCCGCAGCGAGGTCACCCAGCAGCGCGGCGACGGCGCTCGCCACCTCGGCGAGCCGGTCGAGGGTCTCCGGGCTCACGCTGCGCAGCCGGACGATGCCGCGGCACAGCGGGCAGTACGTGCAGGCGGCCGCCTCCCCCATCGGCACGTGCGCGTGCTCGTGCTCGTGCTCGTGGTCGGCGCCCCGCTCGTCCTCCTCGTCGCCCGCCGCCTGCGGCGGACCCGATCCGGTTCGCTGGCGGCGCAGGGTCTCCAGCAGCCGGGCGGCCTCCTCGGCCACCGAGCCGACAGCCTCGTCGAGCCGGTCGTCAGCCACCACGGGGCCACACCTCCTCGTCACGCTCGAACCGGATCCGGAGCTCGCCCCGGCGGACACCGGCATTCTTGACGATGCACCGGCGGAGCACCGACGGCAAGGCGACGACCCGTCGCTGGCCACCCACCTCGATGAGCAGGTCGTCGTCGCGACGGGAGAGCGTGACGTCGTCGGAGCGGACGAGCGGCAGGGGAAGGCTGAGGACGAACTCGGCGCCGTCGGCGCTCACCCTGATTCCCGGCGGCTCGACGGGTCGCTCGAGATCGGGGGCCTCCCCCTGAAGCACCGTCCCGGCCGCCGCGAGAGTGGCCAGGGCGTCGGGCCCGGTCGGCTCGCCGGCGAGGAAGGGCGCGGTGAGGATCGGTATGCCGTGCACCGACTCGCGGATGAGCGCGAGCCCGTCGGCCTGGGCAGCGTTCCACGCCGCCCGCCACGGGTCGCCGTCGTCGGTCGGGATGACCCGGTTGACGACGACCTGGTCCACCGCATACCCGTGCAGCGAGAGCGCGGTGAGGACTCGGCGGGCCTCGGCGATGACCACCTTCTCCGGGGTGAGGACGAGCCGGACACTCGCCGACGGCGAGGTGAGCAGTCCCCGGACCTGCTCCATCTGCTCGCGCCACGCCACGACGACCGCGAGAACCTCCGGCTCGGGCAGGGGGAAGCCGGTGGCCGCGGCGGCCGCCGGCCGCAGGGCGGTGAGCAGCCGACGCTGGGCAGGCAGCAGCCGGTCCAGATGCCAGCCGAGGATCTCGGGCAGGGCGAGCAGCCGGAGGGTCTCGGCGGTCGGCGCGCAGTCGACGACGACGAGGTCCCACGCGCCCGAGCGGACCTGGTGGCCGAGCGCGAGCAGGGCGCTCACCTCGTCGGCGCCCGGCAGCGACGTCAGCTCCTCGGCGATGACGGTGTCGACGCCCACCGAGTCCAGCACGCGCAGCAGGTAGCCCTGGACGGTCTCCCAGGACGCTTGCACCGAGGTGTGGGCACCGACGGCCTGGGCGGCCAGCAGTCCCTCGACCGGCGTCGTCTCGGCCCAGGTGTCCGCGGTGCGCAGCGGGATGTCGAGGGCATCGCCGAGGCTGTGGGCGACATCGGTCGACATGACGAGGGTCCGCAGCCCGGCTCGGGCGGCCGCGACGGCCATGGCGGCCGCGGTCGTCGTCTTGCCGACGCCGCCCTTACCGGTCACCAGGACGACCCGGCTCCCCGCGACGCCGTCGGCGCGGGTGGCGCGGGTTCCGGGGAGCGACGGCTCGGGCACGGGCCGGGGCGCGGGCGCGGCGGTGCTCAGGGCTCTACGCGCTTCTTCAGCTCCTTGAGCGCGGTGTCGACGATGATCTTCTCGGCCTTGCGCTTGAGCATCCCGAGCAGGGGGATCTTGACGTCGACCTCCAGCTGGTAGGTCACCGACGTCCCGCCCGGAGTCGCGGCGAGGGTGTAGCTGCCGTTGAGGGCCTTGAGGACGGTGGCTCGCACGAGCGACCACGACACGACCCCGGTGCCGTCCTCGCCGATGTCCCACTCGTACATGAGGACGTACGTGTCCTTCACGGCCCCGGCGTCGAGGGTGTACTCGACCTGGTCGGCCCAGCCGTCGCCGTCCTCGGTGAGGATCGTCGCCTTCGTGACCTGCTCGGCCCACTCCGGGTAGGCCTCGAAGTCCGCGATGACGTCGAGGACCTCGCCGGGCGCGGCGGCGATCTCGATGCTGGACCGGGTGCTGTCGGACATGGCCGGAAGGCTACCCCCTGCCTCGCCCGAGGAGGCCGCTGACCTGTGCGGGGTCACCGACGGCGGGAGTGACCCGATGCCGGGTGGCCCGCCGCGGCGTGACGCCCGACACGTGGGGTCCGGTGGGCGACGGACCACGGAGCGGGACGGAGGACAATAGGGTTGAGAGCGTCCAGCAGAGTGAGAGCGCACACGCGCGGGGCGGGTCGATCCTCGGAGTCGGGGTCCCGCGGCGCTTGGTGCCCGGCGAAGGAGACACCGTGCAGGAGATGACCACCCCCGTCGTCGTCGAGCCCGGACCGGCGCTCAACCTCGGAGACGTCCCCGACCTCAATGCCGCCCAGCGTCCCGACCGTGCCGCCTTCGCGGTCCGTGAGGGCACGACCTGGACACCGGTGACGACGGCCACCTTCGCCCGGGAGGTCCGCGAGCTGGCCAAGGGCCTGCTCGCCGCCGGTGTGCGTCCCGGGGAAGCCGTCGGGCTGATGAGCCGGACCCGCTACGAGTGGACGCTGAGCGACTTCGCCCTGTGGGCGGCCGGGGCCGTCCCGGTGCCGATCTACGAGACCTCCGCGCCGGAGCAGGTGCAGTGGATCCTCGAGGACTCCGGCGCCGTCGCCGTCATCGTCGAGACGCCCGCCCACCGCGCCACGGTCGACAAGGTCCGCGACCGGCTCCCCGGTCTGCGCGCGACCTGGGCCATCGACGAGGGAGGCCTGGACGAGCTGCGAGCGCGCGCCGACGAGGTCTCCGACGACGAGCTCGACGCGGCCCGCAGCGCGGTCACCCGGTCGAGCGTCGCCACCATCATCTATACCTCGGGCACGACCGGGCGCCCCAAGGGCGTCGAGCTGACCCACGGCAACTTCCTCGACCTCGCCGAGAACGCTGCCGACAAGCTCGCCGAGGTGGTCCGACGTCCGGACGCCTCGACCCTGCTGTTCCTCCCGCTGGCCCATGTCTTCGCCCGGTTCATCGAGGTGCTGTGCGTCGTCGCCGGTGCCACGACGGGCCATTCGGCCGACATCAAGAACCTGCTCCCCGACTTCGGCACCTTCCAGCCGACCTTCGTCCTCGCCGTGCCCAGGGTCTTCGAGAAGATCTACAACGCGACCGAGGCCAAGGCCGAGGCTGAGGGCAAGGGGCGGATCTTCGGCGTCGCGGCCGACACCGCCATCGCGTACTCGGAGTCCCTCGACACCGGACACCTGCCGCTGGGGCTGAAGCTCAAGCACGCGGTCTTCGACAAGCTCGTCTACACCAAGCTGCGAGCAGCGATGGGTGGCCGGATCCAGTACGCCGTGTCCGGCGGTGCCCCGCTCGGCACCCGGCTCGGCCACTTCTTCCGAGGCGCCGGGATCACCATCCTCGAGGGGTACGGCCTCACCGAGACGACCGCCCCGGCGACGGTCAACCTGCCCCGTCATACCAAGATCGGCACGGTCGGGCCGCCGCTGCCCGGTGTGTCCATCCGCATCGACGAGGACGGCGAGATCTGCATCCGCGGGACGAACGTGTTCGCGCGGTACCACCGCAACGAGCAGGCGACGGCGGACGCGATCAAGGACGGCTGGTTCCACACCGGCGACATCGGCGACCTCGACGACGACGGGTTCCTCCGGATCACCGGGCGCAAGAAGGAGCTCATCGTCACCGCCGGCGGCAAGAACGTCGCCCCCGCCGTCCTCGAGGACCTGCTCCGGGCCCACCCACTCATCTCTCAGTGCATGGTCGTCGGCGACGGAAAGCCGTTCATCGCGGCGCTCGTCACCCTCGACGCGGAGATGCTCCCCGGCTGGGCGGCCAACCACGGACTGGGCGCCATCTCCGTTGAGGCGGCCCGGACGAACGAGCGGGTGCTCGCCGAGGTCCAGACCGCCGTCGACCACGCCAACACCGCGGTCTCGAAGGCCGAGTCGATCCGCAAGTTCGCCATGCTCGACACCGACTTCACCGAGGAGTCCGGACACCTCACCCCGTCCCTCAAGCTCAAGCGCAACGTCGTCATGCGCGACTTCGGCGAGGACGTCGAGCGGCTCTACGGCGGCTGAGCGACCTACCCGGCGGCGCGGCGCTCGCCCTCGGTGCCGACCCGCTCGCCCGGCACCCGACGAGCCCGGACCGTGGCGGCCGCCTCGGCGCTCAGCATCCCGGCGCGTACGAGCGTCGTGACGACGGTCCGCTCATCGACGTCGAGCGGCACACCGGGCTCAGGCAGCCGACCCAGGGCCGTCACCATGCAGTCGGCACAGTGCAGCTCGCGGGCCGGGCAGGTCGCGCAGTCGATGACCAGCAACCCCGGGCGCGTGGTGGCCTCGGAAGCCATGGGATCACCCCTTTCGGTTCGATCCTCACCGTAACGACGACCTCCGACAGCCGAACGACACCGGCCGCGCCGGCGACCGCACGGGTCCCGGGAGCGGGCGCGCCTCCCGGCCGATGTCGGACCGCCCGCCTAGCGTCGTCGGCATGCGGATCGTCCAGGGCACCCTCGATGACCTGGGCACCTCGCTGGCCGACGTCACCTTCGTCGTCGTCGACCTCGAGACGACCGGCGGCAGCCCGGCCGACTCGGGCATCACCGAGATCGGTGCCGTCAAGGTGCGCGGCGGCGAGGTCCTCGGCGAGTTCCAGACCCTCGTCAACCCGGGCACCGCGATCCCGGCGTTCATCTCCGTCCTCACCGGCATCACCGACACGATGGTCGCCGGCGCCCCCCGGATCGACACCGTCCTGCCGGCCTTCCTCGAGTTCTCGGCCGGGGCGGTCCTCGTCGCGCACAACGCGGGCTTCGACATCTCCTTCCTCAAGGCGGCCGCGACCGCGATCGACACGCCGTGGCCCGGCAACCGGGTCCTCGACACCGTCCGCCTCGCCCGCCAGCTCGTCACCCGCGACGAGGTCCCCAACCACCGGCTGTCCTCGCTCGCCGTCCTCTTCGGAGCGACCACCACGCCGGACCACCGGGCCCTGCACGACGCCCGGGCCACCGTCGACGTCCTCCACGGCCTCATCGGGCGGGTCGGCTCGCTCGGCGTGCACAGCATCGAGGAGCTGTCCGACTACTCCTCCCGGGTGCCGGCCGCGACCCGGCGCAAGCGCCACCTCGCCGACGGCCTGCCCGACGAGCCCGGGGTCTACCTCTTCAAGGACTCCGCCGGTCGGGTCCTCTATGTCGGCACCTCGGTGTCGATCCGCACCCGGGTGCGTCAGTACTTCACCGCCTCGGAGCAGCGCCGCCGGATGGCCGAGATGGTCCGCATCGCCGCGTCGGTGACACCGGTCGTCTGTGCGACGGCGCTCGAGGCGGAGGTCCGCGAGCTGCGCCTCATCGCCGAGCACAAACCGCCGTACAACCGTCGCTCGACCCGTCCCGAGCGGGCCCTGTGGGTCAAGCTGACCGTCGAGCCGTTCCCCCGGCTCTCGATCGTCCGCACCGTCCGGGGCGACGGTGCACCCTACGTCGGGCCGTTCGGCTCCCGGGCCGCGGCCCAGGACGCCGTCGCCGCCCTCCACGACGTCCTCCCGCTGCGCCAGTGCATCGATCGGATCAGCCCCACCAAGCCGGGGTCGGCGTGCCTGCTGGCCGAGATGGGCCGGTGCGGCGCACCGTGCACCGGCGCGCAGAGCGAGCGGGAGTATGCCGCGATCGCCCAGCGCGCGACCCGGCTGCTGCGCGGCGATCCGACCGAGGCGGTGGCCGCCCTCCGGGAGCGGATGACCGCTCTGGCCGCGCAGGAGCGCTTCGAGGAGGCCGGCGCGGTCCGCGACCGGCTGGCCGCCTTCGTCCGCGGTGCCGCGGCCGCGCAGCGGATGGACCCGATCGCCCGGATCGCCGAGCTCGTGGCGGCGCGGCCCGGGGCGGCCGGCGGTTGGGAGATCGTCTGCGTCCGACACGGTCGGCTCGCCGCGTCCACCCGCTCCCCCCGCGGGGCCGACCCCCTGCCCTACGTCGAGGCGCTGCGGGCCAGTGCCGAGGTGGTGCCCGCGCCGCACCCACCGGCGACGGCCGCGACTCCCGAGGAGACGACGACGGTGCTGCGCTGGCTCGAGACCCCCGGGGTGCGGGTTGTCGATGTCGACGGCGCCTGGACGTGTCCCGTGCGCGGCGCCGCCGGCGCCCTCACGGCCTGACCGCTCCACGCCCGGCCCGGGGGCCTAGGCTGGCGGCGTGATCACCGCCATCGTCCTCATCTCCGCCGACGTCGACCGGATCCCCGAGGTGGCCCAGGAGATCGCCGAGCTCGACGGCGTGAGCGAGGTCTACTCCGTCGCCGGCGACGCCGACCTCATCGCCATGGTCCGGGTCCGCGAGCACGAACAGCTCCATGACGTCATCGCCGACAAGCTCAACAAGGTCTCCGGCGTCACCGCGACGGCGACCCACATCGCGTTCCGCACGTACTCGCGCCACGACCTCGAGGCGGCATTCAGCCTCGGCTTCGACGGCTGACCGGCACCCCGGACCGGTCGACCGAGGGCGGCCACCTAGCCCGCGAGCTCGCGGGTGGCGGCCACCCACTCCCGCAGGATGTGCCGAGCCGCGCCGGAGTCGATCGCCTCGGCGGCCCGCGACATCCCGGTCCGCACCGCGTCGACGATGTCGTGCGGCGTGGTGCTGCGAGCTCCCGCGGCCACCGCCAACGCGACGCCGGCGTTGAGCAGCACCGCGTCACGGACGGCCGACAGCTCGCCGTCGAAGAGACGGGTCGCCACGGCCGCGTTGAACGCGGCATCGGCGCCACGGATCGTGTCGAGGCTCTGCCGGGACACACCGAGCTCCTCCGGGTCGAGAACGACCTCGGTCACCGCACCGTCGCGCACCCACCACAGCGTCGAGGTCGTCGCGATGGTCACCTCGTCGAGGCCGTCGTCGCCGCGGAAGACCGCCGCCGCGGTCCCCCGCTCCGCGAAGACCCCGGCGATGAGCCGCGTCATCCGGGCATCGGCGACGCCGACCGCGGCATACGTGGGCTGGGCGGGGTTGGTCATCGGACCCAGGACGTTGAACGCGGTGGGCACCCCGAGGTTGGCCCGTGCCTCCGCGGCATGGCGCATCGCTGGATGGAAGGCCTGAGCGAAGCAGAAGGTGATCCCGGTCCGTTCGGCGACCTCCGCGACCTGGGCGGGGCTGAGGGTGAGGTCGACTCCGAGCGCCTCGAGGACGTCGGCCGAGCCCGAGGAGGAGGTGGCGGCCCGGTTGCCGTGCTTGACGACGCGCAGGCCCGTCGCGGCGACGACGACGGCGGACATCGTCGAGATGTTGACGGTGTGCTGGCGGTCCCCGCCGGTCCCGACCACGTCGATGCTCGGACCGGGGACCTCGATGCGGTTGGCGTGCTCGAGCATGACGTCGGCGAGCGCCGCGCAGCTCCGCGACGCTCTCGCCCTTGGCCCGCAGCGCGACGAGGAAGGCCGCCACCTGCACGGGGTGCGAGTCGCCCGACATGATCTGGGTCATCGCCCATCGGGCCTGGTCCAGGCCGAGGTCCTCGCGGTGCAGGAGGGTGGTCAGCACGTCCGGCCACGTCGTGGCGACCGGCTCGGACCCGCTCATCGCGCTCAGCCGACCGCGGCGTGCCCGCGGGCGAGCCGCGCGACGGCGTCGGCGAGGGCCGCCGGGTCGAGCGGGTGCGGGACCACCTCGTCGGCGAGGGACCACCCCGCCAGCCAGGCGTCCTGCGGGCGGCCGGTCAGCACGAGGATCGGCGGGCACCGGAAGATCTCGTTCTTGAGCTGGCGAGCCAGGCCGAGGCCGCCGGTCGGCGTCGCCTCGCCGTCGAGGACGAACAGGTCGTACCCCCCGGCGTCCGCGGCCTCGATGACCGCCGGGGCCGTCGCGCACTCGTGCCACCGGACGACCTCGACATCGCGCGCGGGGCGGCGCCCGACGGCTGCCCGGACCGCGTCGCGGGTCGAGTAGTCGTCGCTGTAGAGCAGGACCGAGACCGTGCGCGGGCCGTTCCCGGTGCGCTCGGACTCTGGGCTGGCCGCGGTTCCGGCCGGATCGTGCGCGGAGGTCATGCGGGCATCGTACCGGGGCCGCCGGGCCGACCGACCGACGCGGTCCGGGGCCGGACGGCGGTCGCCGGGAGTGACGCAGATCATGCCGAGAAAGTGCGCTATATCACACGGTCATCGCACCGGCCCCACCACCCGACCTGAGCCGCCGCCCGCCGGCCCCCCCGGGCCGTCAGGCACAAAAAACCTTGGGTCGGCGCAGCGATCGGCGACGTTAACCGACATAATGGCGCCCGTGGCGACTGCATCGACTCTCCAGAACCGGCCCGCGGGGCCCGTCCCGAGCATCCCCGGGCACGGCCCGGCGACCCGTCCCAACATGGTCGCGGTAGGCACCATGGTGTGGCTGTCGAGCGAGCTGATGTTCTTCGCGGCCCTGTTCGCGTTCTACTTCACGATCCGCGGGAACGAGACGGCGCTATGGGCCGAGCGGACCAAGGACCTCAACGTCCCCTACGCGTCGGTGAACACCCTGATCCTCGTCATCTCGTCGGTGTGGTGCCAGCTCGGCGTCCGCCAGGCCGAGCACGGCAAGGTCGCTCGGACCGGCTCCCTTCTCAACCCCGCCACGTGGGGCATGCGGGAGTGGTACGTCCTCACCTACATCTTCGGCGCACTGTTCGTCTCCGGCCAGGTCCTCGAGTACGCCAACCTCGTCCACGAGGGCGTGACGCTCTCCTCGGACGCCTACGGCTCGATCTTCTTCCTCGCCACCGGCTTCCATGCCCTGCACGTGACCGGCGGACTCATCGCGTTCCTGCTCATCATCGGCCGGACCTTCACCACCCGGCGATACACGCACGCCCAGGCCACCGGCGCCGTCGTGACGTCCTACTACTGGCATTTCGTCGATGTCGTCTGGATCGTGCTGTTCTCGATGATCTACCTGCTCAAGTGAGCGCCTGACCTCGACTGATCTCCCGGCCCGACACCCACAACCGCAGACGACAGGACACTCGCAGTGAACGCTCTGGCAGCGCGTCGCCGCCATCCGGCCGCCATCGCCGTGCTCATCATGCTCGCCCTCTTCCTCACCGGCGCCGTGTATGCCGCGCTGGCCCCCAAGCCGGCCGAGGCCGCCACGGTGAGCGCGGGCGAGGTCACCCAGGGCAAGCAGCTGTTCCTGGCCAACTGCGCCACGTGCCACGGGCTCAACGCCGAGGGGCGCCAGACCGGAAACGGCACGGCGATCGCCGGCCCGGCCCTGGCCGGCGTCGGGTCGGCCGCCGTCGACTTCCAGATGGGGACCGGTCGGATGCCCATGGCCGCGCCCGGCATCCAGGCGCCCAAGAAGCGCACGACCTTCTCGGAGGCGGAGATCACGGCGATCGGCGCCTACGTCGACTCCCTCGCACCGGGACCGGTGGTCCCCAGCGACGAGATGGTCGACCCGACCAAGGGCGACCCGGCCCGCGGCGGCGAGATCTTCCGGGTCAACTGCGCGATGTGCCACAACTTCGCCGGGGCCGGCGGCGCGCTGACCCGCGGCAAGTACGCCCCGTCGCTGTTCGGGGCCGACCCCAAGCACATCTACGAGGCCATGGACACCGGCCCGCAGAGCATGCCGGTCTTCAACGACCAGAACATCGCCCCGACCGACAAGCGCGACATCATCGCCTACCTCAAGGCCACCCAGGACGCTCCCACCCCGGGCGGACTTCGGCTCGGCTCGCTCGGCCCGGTCAGCGAGGGCCTCTTTGCCTGGGTCTTCGGCCTGGGTGTCCTCGTCGCCGCGGCCGTCTGGCTCGGCAACAAGTCCGCCTGACCACCCCTCCCGCCGAGATGACAGGGATGCCCACCGCATGAACGAGCAGGACCACACCAGCACCGAGGTCGACGCCGTGGCGTCGGACGGGGACTCCGGCGCGCTCGACCGGTTCACCGACCCGGGCCTGCCGCCGCATACCGCGCGGATGGCCGACGCGAGCGAGGCCGGCGCCCGTCGGGCCGAGCGCCAGGTCGCCGCGCTCTTCTCGGTCTCCATCCTGGGGACGCTGATCTTCCTCGTCGCCTACTTCGCCGTCCCCATGGACGCCACGTTCTTCCTGCCCGGCGTGGGCGAGGCGAACACGACCCATGTCGTCCTCGGCGTCGGTCTCGCGCTCGCGCTGCTCGGCATCGGTCTCGGGGCGGTCCACTGGGCCAAGACGCTCATGCCGGACACCGAGGTCGTCGAGATGCGCCACCCGATGCGCTCGAGCGACGCCGACCGCGAGGATGCCGCCCAGACCTTCCTCGCGGGTGGCGCGGCCTCCCAGATCACCCGCCGCCCGCTCATCAAGTACACCCTCGGCGGCTCCCTCGGCCTCTTCTCGCTCCCCCTGCTCGTCCAGCTCGTCGGCAGCCTCGGCCCGCTGCCGCAGAAGGCCCTCTCGCTGACCTACTGGAACGGCGGGCCGTCCGGGCCCGGCGACAACCCGACGTTCAAGCCGCTGCGGCTCATGCGCGACCCCGAGAACACGCCGATCAAGGCCTCCGACGTCACCCTCGGCTCGGTCTTCCACGTGCTGCCCGAGGGTCTGCTCGACCTCCAGCACGGCGTCCTCGAGGAGAAGGCCAAGGCCGCCGTCCTCCTCATGCGCCTGGACCCGAAGGACATCAAGTCCCAGAAGGAACGGAACTGGAGCTACGAGGGGATCGTCGCCTACTCGAAGATCTGCACCCACGTCGGCTGCCCGGTCGGGTTGTACGAGCACACGACGCACCACCTGCTCTGCCCGTGCCACCAGTCGACGTTCGACGTCACCGACGACTGCCGGGTCATCTTCGGGCCCGCCAGGCGTCCCCTGCCGCAGCTGAAGATCACCGTCGACGACGAGGGCTACCTCGTCTCTGCCCAGCCGTTCCGCGAAGCGGTGGGCCCGAGCTTCTGGGAGCGTGGATGAGCGCCACGACGAACCGCCCGGCCGACCGGCTGCGCGAGGACGACGCGGAGCCGACGTCGCCCGAGGGCGCGGGCGCGCGCCGTCTCGGTGGCCTCGCCGGCTGGGTCGACGACCGCACCGGAGCCGGCAAGGGCGTCGGCTACCTCATGAAGAAGGTGTTCCCGGACCACTGGTCCTTCATGCTCGGCGAGATCGCGATGTACTCGATGATCATCTGCCTGGTGACCGGGGTCTTCCTCACCTTCTGGTTCGTCCCGAGCGCCGGCGACATCGTCTACAACGGCTCCTACGTCCCGCTCAAGGGCGTCGAGATGTCCCAGGCGTACGCCTCGACGCTCGACATCTCCTTCGACATCCGCGGTGGGCTCATCATCCGGCAGATCCACCACTGGGCCGCCCTGATGTTCATCGTCGCCATCAGCGTCCACATGATGCGGGTGTTCTTCACCGGAGCGTTCCGCAAGCCCCGTGAGCTCAACTGGGTCATCGGCACCATGCTGTCGATGCTGTCCATCGTCGAGGGCTTCGCCGGCTACTCCCTCCCCGACGACCTGCTCTCCGGTACCGGCATCCGGGCCATGGAGGGCTTCGTCCAGTCCACGCCGGTCGTCGGCTCCTACATGGGCTTCTTCATCTTCGGCGGTCCGTTCCCGGGCAGCGAGATCATCCCGCGCCTGTACTCGGCCCACGTGCTCCTCCTCCCCGCGGCGATCGTCGGGCTGTTCACGGCACACGTCGGCCTCGTCGCCCTCCAGAAGCACACCCAGTTCCCCGGCCCGGGCAAGACGAACGACAACGTCGTCGGGTACCCGGTCATGCCGGTGTACGCGGCCAAGGCCGGTGGGTTCTTCTTCATCGTCTTCGGTGTCATCGCCCTGATGTCGGCGCTGGTCCAGATCAACCCGATCTGGGGCTACGGTCCGTACGACCCCTCCCCCGTCACCGCCGGGTCCCAACCCGACTGGTACATGGGCTTCGCCGACGGCGCGCTGCGCATCACCCCGAACTGGCTCGAGTTCCACGCCCTGGGCTACACGCTCAGCCTCAACGTCGCCCTCGGCGCGCTCGGGCTGATCCCCGTCGTCTACACGGTGCTCGGCGTCTATCCGTTCGTCGAACGCTGGGTCACCGGGGACACCCGGGAGCATCACCTGCTCGACCGGCCCCGCAACGCCCCGGTCCGCACCGCGCTGGGTGCGGCCGCCATCACCGCGTACTCGGTCTTCATGTTCGCCGCGGGCAACGACATCATGGCGATCAAGCTGGGCCTGTCGATCAACGACATCACCCACTTCTTCCAGTTCGGCCTGTGGATCCTGCCACCGCTCGCCTTCTGGGTGACCAAGCGCATCGCGCTCAGCCTCCAGCGGCGCGACCGCGACCTCGTCCTCCACGCCCGGGAGACGGGCACGATCATCCGCACCCCGGACGGCCGGTACTTCGAGCGCCACGAGGCGATCGACGAGTACACCCGCTGGACGCTGGTCCAGCACGAGGCGGTCGCCCCTCTCGAGCTGACCGAGGAGGTCGACGAGAACGGCGTCGCGAGCCCGACCCGGCGCAAGGACCGTGCTCGGGCCGCGGTGTCGCGGTTCTACTTCAAGGACGCGGTCAACCCGGTCACGCCGGCCGAGCTCGCCGCCGCCCACCACGACGGCCACGCGGCCGAGGCCATCGAGGCCGGCGACGCCGAGCGGACGGGCATCGAGAGCGGCGCCGGGCAGCACTGACGTCCGAGAAGGGCGGCGGTCACCGGGGAGGCCCTCAGCGCTCCAGGAGAGCCTGGAGGGCCCTCTGCGCGCCCGTGGCGCCGCCGAGGCGCTCCTCGTCGATCTCGAGGATCTTGGTGCGCGAGCGGGCCCCGGTGACGAGCCGGACGGCATACGCCGGTATGCCGAGTGCCCCGGCGACCGCGCGCACCGCGGCGTCCGTGGCCGCGCCATCGACGGCACGGGCGGTCACGGCGACGACGAGGGGCGCGTCATGGCCGTCGCCGTAGCGGCCCCCCACGGCAGCCCGCGAGGCGCCGGGCCGGACCCGGATGGCGATGCGCACCCGGCCATCATGGCAGGCTGGTCCCGTGGTCGACGTCGGCGCGGAGGAGTTCGACGAGCTTGTCGGCGAGGCGCTCGACGACGTGCCCGCCCCGCTGCTCGGTCTGCTGGACAACGTCGTGTTCCTCGTCGAGGGCGAGCCCCCGCCGCACGACCCCGACCTTCTCGGGGTCTACGAGGGCACCCCGGTCACCGAACGCGACGACGGGTGGGCCCGCGGCGCGCTGCCGGACCGCATCATCCTCTTCCGGGGGCCGCTGTCCCGGATGTGCTCGGACCGCACCGAGCTGCGCGAGGAGGTCGCGGTCACGGTCGTCCACGAGATCGCGCACTTCTTCGGCATCGAGGAGGAGCGGCTCCACGACCTCGGCTGGGGCTAGGACCTGGGGTCGGCCCGAACCGCCGGCCGGGACCGGACCGGCCGCGACGCGGACGCAGGCGGCCCGGTGGTCAGGCCAGGGCGCTCTGCTTCTGCCACTGCGCCCAGGTGTACTGCCACACGCCGATGCCCTCGGTCGGTTTGAAGACCCGGGTCGAGCCGACGAACTTCACGACGTCGCCGACCTTGGACTGCTGGTACATCCACAGGGCGTTGGACGGGGAGAGGTTGGTGCAGCCGTGCGAGACGTTCGCGTACCCCTGCGAGCCGACCGACCACGGCGCGGAGTGGAGGAACTCGCCGGTCCACGTCACCCGCAGGTCCCAGTCGGTCTTGGTGAGGTAGTAGCCGGGCGACCCCTTGGGGATGCCGACCGTCGCCGAGTCCATGGTGATGTGCGGCTGCTTGTCGATGATGACCTTGATGCCGGACCGCGTCTCGGTGGTCGGACCGGGTCGGCCGGTGCTGACCGGGATGGTGCGCAGGACCTTGCCGTTGCGCCGGACCGTCATCATGTGGGTCTTGATGTTGACGGTGCTGACCATCGAGGCGCCGACGGTGAAGCCGCCGGACGCGTCCGCACCGACGAACTTGCCGTCCCCGGTCTGGACGCCGGCGAGCGGAGCGTTCACGGTGACCTTCGTCCCGGCCTTCCAGAACGTCTTCGGCCGCCACATCAGCTGGCGGTTGTCGAGCCAGCCCCACGAACCGTCCTGAGCCGGGACCGAGGTGACGGTGACGAGCCCTTGGACCTCGGCCCGCATCGCCTTGGTCTGGACGGCGGAGTCGAACTGGATGCTGATCGGCATGCCGACCCCGACGGTCTGGCCGTCGTAGACGAGGTGGTACGTCGCGTCGATCGCCGGCTTGAAGGTGCGGAACCGGCTCGTCGTCGTCACCGGGGTGCCGTCCGAGCCGTGCGCGGTGGCGGTGACGGTGTACGTCGCGTTGGGCCGCAGGTAACGGGAGGCGACCCAGCCGCCCTGCACCGTCACGGTGCCGTCGACCTGCGTTCCCCTGCCGTCCTTGACGACGACCGAGTCGAGCGTGCCGGAGACGGGGGTGACCCGGACCCTCGTCTGCGGCGAGACATCGGACGCGGCGTCGGCCGGGGTGATGGTCACCTTGGCGGGCGTCGGGGGGAGGGTCGGGGTCGAGGTGGTTCCGATCGTCTCGCCCTTGGCGGACGAGGTGGTGACGACAGTGCACCCGGACAGCGCAAGCGCACCGCCGAGCGCCACGGCGAGCACGCCGGACGCCAGCCACCGCTGGGACACGGACCGAGACACGAAGGCAGACCCCCTGCGGGTATGGGACTCAGGTACCGCGAGGGGCGGGCACCCGGTGTCAGAACGCCGTCTACCAGTCTACGACACCGGATGGGGTGTGCCCTACGTCACGCGCCACCAGCTGCCGGGGCGTGTCGACGGGGTCGCTCAGAGGGCGTGCGGGCCCTTCCAGTACTCGAAGGTCCACCCGACGAGGGCCGGGATGGCGATGAAGACCCCGATGGCGAACAGCCACCAGCCGACGGCCAGGCCGAGGAACATCACTGCGGCCGAACCGGCGAGGAACAGCGGCCACCAGCTGTGCGGGCTGAAGAAGCCGTAGTCGCCCTGGATGTCCTCGATCTCGCCGAGCGGGTCGTCCTCGGGGGCCGGGCCCATCTTGCGCCGGGTGACCCACAGGTAGAACGCGAGCATGTAGCCCAGCGCCGCCGCGAGGGCGAACGCCGTGGGGCCCACCGGCTCGGACCAGTGGTTCCACACGCCGTAGATCGTGCCCATGACGGTGGCGAACACACCGAGGATCAGACCGATCCGCTCCAAGGCCTTCATCGGGTCAGCGCTCCTCGCGGTCGGGGGTGGCCACAGCGGACTCGCCGAGGTCCGCAGCACCGAGCGCCTCGACGACCCTCGTGGCCGGGTGAACACCCGGAGGGGCGGCCTCGGGGTGATGCAGGTCGAAGGCCGGCCGCTCGGAGCGGATCCGCGGGATCGAGTCGAAGTTGTGCCGCGGCGGCGGGCACGAGGTCGCCCATTCCAGCGAGGCGCCGTAGCCCCACGGGTCGTCGGTCTCGACCAGCGGTGCGGTCCGCCACGTCTTCCACACGTTGTAGAGGAACGGCAGCATCGCGATCCCCAGGATGAACGCGCCCGTCGTCGAGATCCGGTTGCCGAGGGTGAAGCCGTCCTCGGGCAGGTAGTCGGCGTAGCGCCGCGGCATACCCCACATGCCCAGCAGGTGCTGGACGAGGAAGGTCGTGTGGAAGCCGATGAAGGTGAGCCAGAAGTGGATCTTGCCCAGCCGCTCGTCGAGCATCCGCCCGGTCAGCTTGGGCCACCAGAAGTAGTAGCCGGCGAACATCGCGAAGACGACGGTGCCGAAGATCGTGTAGTGGAAGTGGGCCACGACGAAGTAGGTGTCGGACAGCTGGAAGTCCAGGGCCGGGCTGGCGAGGATGACCCCGGTCAGGCCGCCGAAGAGGAACGTCGTGAGGAAGCCGATGGACCACAGCATGGGCGCGTCCAGGGAGACCTTCCCGCCCCACATCGTGCCGATCCAGTTGAAGAACTTCACCCCGGTCGGCACCGCGATGAGCATCGTCATGATCGCGAAGAACGGCAGGAGGACCTGGCCGGTCACGTACATGTGGTGAGCCCACACCGACACCGACAGCGCCGCGATGGCGATCGTCGCGTAGACGAGCGTCTTGTAGCCGAAGATCGGCTTGCGGGAGAAGACCGGGATGACCTCGGAGATGATCCCGAAGAAGGGCAGAGCGATGACATAGACCTCTGGATGGCCGAAGAACCAGAAGATGTGTTGCCAGAGGATCGGGCCGCCGCTCGCGGCGTCGAAGATGTGCGCTCCGAACTTGCGGTCCGCACCCAGGGCGAACAGGGCCGCGGCGAGGGCGGGGAAGACGAGGAGCACGAGGATCGACGTGACGAGCACGGTCCAGGTGAAGATCGGCATCCGGAACATCGTCATCCCGGGCGCGCGCATGGTCAGGATCGTCGTGATGAAGTTGACGGCGCCGAGGATGGTGCCGAAGCCACCCATGGCCAGGCCGAACACCCACAGGTCGCCGCCGAGGCCCGGCGAGTTGACGCTGTCCGACAGCGGCAGGTATGCCGTCCAGCCGAAGGCCGCCGCCCCGGACGGGGTGAGGAAGCCGGCCGCCGCGATGAGGCCGCCGAAGAGGTAGAGCCAGTACGCGAACATGTTCAGCCGCGGGAACGACACGTCGGGTGCGCCGATCTGCAGCGGCATGATCGCGTTGGCGAAGCCGGCGAACAGCGGCGTCGCGAAGAGCAGCAGCATGATCGTGCCGTGCATCGTGAACAGCTGGTTGTACTGGTTCGGGTCGTCGACGATCTGCAGGCCAGGGGTGGCCAGCTCGGCCCGGATGACCAGGGCCATGAGGCCGCCGAGCATGAACCACAGGAAGGAGGTGATGAAGTAGAGGTTCCCGATGACCTTGTGGTCGGTGGTCGTGATCCACTTGACCACGGTCGCGCCCTTGGGCACCCGCCGGGTGGGCGCGGCATCGGCGGTGCGGAGCATCGTCGTCTCGGTAGCGGCGCTCATGTCAGTTCCTTGCGGGGCTCGGGACGAGGTTGAGTTGGCTCGGCATGAGCTGGTCACGGCTGAGGCTGTTGGGCAGCAGGCCACCGTTGCCCTGGGCGCGGAGGTCGTTCATGTGCTGGTCGAACTCGGCCTGGGACACGACCTTGACGTTGAAGAGCATCTGCGAGTGGTAGGCACCGCACAGCTCGGCGCACTTCCCCTTGAAGGTGCCCTCCTGGTTCGGGGTGACCTGCAACCGGTTGACCCGCCCCGGGATCATGTCCATCTTGTCGAGGAACGCCGGGACCCAGAAGCTGTGGATGACGTCACGGGAGGTGAGCACGAACTCGACCCGCTTGTTCACCGGAAGGTAGAGGGTCGGGATCGTCGCCTCGGCGCCGGGCTTGCCGGTGAGGATCGCCTGGGTGCCGGCCTCGTGGACGTCGGCGTTGACATAGTTGAAGTCCCAGCTCCACTGCTTGCCGACGACGTTGACCGTGACATCCGGGGCCTTGCTCACGTCGCGCAGGGTCGTCTCGTCCCGCGCGGTGTAGAAGAAGAAGACGACGATCATCAGCACCGGGGCGACGGTGTAGAGGATCTCGATCGGGATGTTGTAGCGCACCTGGACGGGCAGCTCGTCGTCGTCCTTCTTGCGCCGGTACGCGACGACCGCCCAGATGATGAGGCCCCAGACGAGCACGCCGACGGCGAGGAGGGCGATCCAGGCGGCCACCCACAGGTTGCGGACCGTCGCGGCCTCCTGGGTGGCGCCGGTTGGCAGGAAGCCGTTGCTGAACTCGTACTGGCAACCCGACAACGCAACCGCCGCACTCACCGCGAGCACGCTCCACGTCACCGCACGACGGCGGTGCGCAGAGGGCCGCGAAAGGATGTGCTGAAGCACCGGTGCACCCTTCCTGATCCCTGGCATCGGACGGACGTCACCCTACTGCACTGAGACGCAGTTCACATCGGAGGGTCGGGCTACCGTCTTAGTGTGCCCTTCATCGTCCAGCCGCCGCCGCCAGAGCCCACCCTCCCCTCCTCGGTGGATACGGGGTGGGGTATGCCGTCGGAACGCGTCCTCCTCGATGCCGTGCGGGCTCCCCTGCACCCGGCCGCCCGGGAGACCCTGCTTGCGGCCGTCGACGCGGGCTGGGCGGACCCGCGCCGCCTCCACGCCGAGGGCCGACGGGCGCGTCGGCTGCTCGACCAGGCCCGCGAGGTCCTCGCCGACGGCGTCGGCGTCCGCCCCGACGAACTGTCCTTCCACCTCATCGGCGCCGAGGCCCTCACCGTGGCGGTGGCGGGACTACGACACGCCCGACGCCGGGTCGGCGACGTCCTCCTCGCCTCGGCGGTCGAGCTCGAGGTGCTCCTGCTCGCCGACCCGGTCCGGACGGTCCCGGTCGACGGGCTCGGTCGGGTCGATGCCACCGCCTTCGTCGCCGCGCTGTCCGAGCCGGGCGTCGTGGCCGCGGCGCTCCAGCACGCCAACGGCGAGGTGGGGACGACCCAGCCGCTCGAGGTGGTCCACGAGGCCTCCCGGCGAGCCGGCGTCCCGCTCCTCGTCGATGCGACGGCCTCCCTCGGCCGGGTGGCGACCCCGACCGCCTTCGACGTCCTGGCCGCCGACGCCGTTGCCTTCTCGGGGCCTCCGCTGGGGTTGCTCGCCGTCCGCACCGGCACCCGGTTCGCCCCTCCCGGCCCGGTACGGGAGGGCGAGCAGGGCAGGGCCCTGTCCGCGCCGTGGGTCCCGATGGCCCTGGCCGCCGCGGAGGCCTGGCGCCAGGTCGCGGCCGACCGCGCGATGGAGGAGTCTGCCGCGCGGGCCCTCGTCGACCGCGTCCGGGCGGCCGTGGCGTCCGTCGACGGGGTCGGTGTGGTCGGCGACCCCGACGACCGGCTCCCCCACGTGCTGTCCCTCGTGGTCGACGGTCTTGACGGAGAGCTGCTGGCCGCGGAGCTCGACGAGCGTGGCCTGGCCGTCGCGTCCGGGTCGGCCTGCTCGGCCAGCCCCCTGCACCCCAGCCATGTGCTCACCGCCCTCGGCATCCCGCAGGAGGGCCGACCACGGCCGGGCAACATCCGGCTCACCCTGCCGGTGCGGGCCGTCGCCCCGGGCCTCGAGGCGGGGGTGGCCCGGCTGTGTCGCGAGCTCGGCACCGCCGTCGCGGCCGTTCGGGCCCGGGTCGGCCCTGTCGTCCGCTAGCTCCCCGCTCGCCGGTCCCCGGCTGGCCGTACGTCCGGCTCCGCCGCCGCAAGGTCGACCTGGGGCGCCTCCAGCGCGCGGGCGAGGGCTCCCAGGTAGTCGGCGCGGGACCAGGAGACCACCCCGAGGCTGACCAGGTGCTCGGTCGGCCACTGTGCGTCGATGAGCCGCCGGGGGTCGCCGTCGGCGAAGAACCGCTCGACGAGCCCGACGAGAGCCGCCTTGGAGGCGTCGTCGACGGTGTGGAACATCGACTCCCCCGCGAACAGGCCGCCGACGCACACGCCGTAGAGGCCGCCGACGAGCTCACCCTCCTGCCACGTCTCGACGCTGTGGACCCAGCCCAGCTCGTGCAGCCGCCGGTAGGCCGCGGCGATCTCGACGCTGATCCACCCGCCGGGCCGGGCCGGGTCGGCGCACCGGTCGACGACCTCGGGCAGGACGGTGTCGACCCGTATCTCGAATCGCCGCATGGCCCGGCGCAGCGAGCGCGAGACCCGCAGCGCCCCGGGTGGGAGCACCCCGCGCGTCGTCGGGGACCACCAGCCGAGCGGGCTGGTACCGGGCACCCCGACCCCCATGGGGAACAGACCCATCCGGTAGGCGGCGAGGAGGGTGCCCGGCTCCAGGTCGGCGCCGAGCGCGACGAGGTCCTCGTCCGCGTCCGGTGCGATCCCCCGCAGGGCCCACGCCGAGGGCGCCGGCTCGACCGGTGGGAAGGGGACGGCGGTGGGCACGGGCGTGGGGGTGGAAGCGGTCAGACGGTGCCGCAGCGGATGTGCGGGCCGATGTCGGCGGCGGCGCCGTCGCCGTACGCCTCGGCCACCCGGTCGAGGAACCCGGTCTGGGTCAGGTGGTACTCCTGGGTGCCGACGGTCTCGAGAACGTAGGCGGCGAGGACCGAGCCGACCTGGGCGCACCGTTCGTGGTCGAGCCCGGCGACCAGGCCGGTGAGGAACCCGGCCCGGAAGGCGTCGCCGACTCCGGTCGGGTCGACCTGCTCGACCACGCCCGCGACGGGCACGTGGATCGGCTCGGCGCCACGGGTGAGGATGACCGCGCCGTCCTTGCCCTTGGTGATGACCCGGGTGGTCACCCGCTCGGCGATGTCGGTGGCGGTCCAGCCGGTCTTGGCCTCGGTGAGGTGCGACTCGTACTCGTTGGTGAAGAGGTACTCGGCTCCGTCGATGAGCTGGCGGATGAACGGGCCGTCGGCGAAGGCGAGCTGCTGAGAGGGGTCGGCGATGAACTTGAAGCCGCGCGCACGGCATTCCTCGGTATGCCGGAGCATGGCATCGGGGTCGTTGGCCCCGATGAGGACGTAGTCCAGGCCGTCCTCGCCGGCCACCGGACCGAGCTCGATCATCCGCGCCTCGGCCATGGCCCCGGCATAGAAGGTGGCCATCTGGGCCATGTCGTCGTCGGTCGTGCAGACGAACCGCGCGGTGTGCTTGGTCTCGGAGATGTGGACGTGGTCGCAGTTGACGCCGTGCCGGGTCAGCCAGCTCCGGTAGTCCTCGAAGTCCTCCCCCGCCGCACCCACGAGGAAGGGCCGCTGGCCGAGGGCGGCCATGCCGAAACAGACGTTGGGTGCGATGCCGCCCCGGCGGATCTCGAGCGTCTCGGCGAGGAAGGAGACCGAGATCTTGTCGAGCTGCTCGACGACGAGAGAGTCGGCGAACCGGCCGCGGAAGGTCATGAGGTGGTCGGTGGCGATGGAGCCGGTGACTGCGATGCGCACGGTGGAAACCTACCCGCATTCCTCCGGCGGACGACCTCCACGGGGGCCGGGGGCGCCGAAACGCGCGTGGACGGGTCCGCCGGTGCTACCGGCGAGTGTTACCCCGGGGTACCGGCGTGTCCCGAGGGCCAACGGACCTAGCGTGGCGACCATGACCGCCGAACCTCTCGCCGTCGGCCCTCTTGAGGGCCTCGACAACGGCACGCTGCACGACCTCGTCCTGGACTGCGCCGAGGTCCGCCTCGACGTCCACCCGGCGCGGCTGCCGGCCTTCCCCCACCGTGACATCGCCGTTCCCGACGGGGCCTTCGGCCTCGTCGACGGGATCGCCGGCTACGGCGCCTGACCCGGCAGCGGCGTCAGCTGAAGGAATCCCCGCAGGCGCAGGACTGCTGGGCGTTGGGGTTGTCGATGGTGAAGCCCTGCTTGTCGATGGTGTCGGAGAAGTCGACCGAGGCGCCCTCGAGGTACGGGCTGGACATCCGGTCGACGACGACCTCGACACCGTCGAAGTCTCGGACGAGGTCACCGTCGAGGGTGCGCTCGTCGAAGTAGAGCTGGTAGATCAGGCCCGAGCATCCGCCCGGCTGGACGCCGATGCGAAGCCGGAGGTCGTCCCGCCCCTCCTGCTCCAGCAGCGAGCGGATCTTGCGGGCGGCGACGTCGGTGAGGATGACCCCGTGCGTGGCGGTGGTCGCCTCGTCGATGCTGACCTGCGTGTCGAGCTGCTCGCTCATCGTGCTGACTCCTCGAGATGGTCTCGTCGGTGGGCCCGGTGTGGGCCGCTCTCGGGTCCAACTCCTGGCGAGTCGGACATGTTCCCGAGTTAGGCCATCCTACGTCCCGGGCCCGGCCGCGCCGAGGCCTCCCCCGGTCCGGCGCGCCCGCCGCGCCCTGCACCGGCCGGGCGGGGCGGTCCCCGGCCGGCTCACCGCGGCGGCGACCAGGTGCGCGCCACCCGAGCCACCCGCTCGGTGAGGGTGCCGACGGGGTCGGCCATCGCCGCCTCGACCTGCTCGGGGGTCTCGGCCACGGCATAGCACCCGGACAGGCCGAGGCTCATGGTCTCCCGGCGGCCGAGGAAGACCTGTCCGGCGACGACGACGGCCGGGACGCCGTGCTCGAGCGCCGCCGCGGCCACGCCGGCGACCGCCTTGCCGTGCAGGCTCTGCCAGTCCAGCGAGCCCTCTCCGGTGAGGACGAGGTCGCTGCTCCCCAGCCGGTCGCCGAAGCCGACGGCCCGCAGCACCTCCTCGACCCCGCTCACCCGGCGTCCGCCGAGGACGAGCAGCCCGAAGCCCAGGCCACCGCCGGCTCCGGCACCCGGCTCGCGGTCGAGGCGCCGGGCCACGCCGGTGAACAGGTCGCGACCGCCGGGCGAGAGACGCCCCACGACGTCGGCGAACCGGCCCAGCGCCCACTCCAGCTCCTGGGCCAGCTGGGGGCTGGCCCCCTTCTGCGGTCCGTAGACGGCACTGGCTCCGTCGAGCCCGAGGAGCGGGTTGTCGACGTCGGTCGCAACGACGATGTCGACGTCGGCGAGCCGCAGCCGGACCTGCGCCAGGTCGAGCAGGTCCGCCTCGCCCACGCCGGCGAGCGCGAGGCCACCCCGGGCGAGGACGTCCACGGGGCCGGCGCCGAGGGCGGCGAGCAGGCCGGCTCCCCCGTCGTTCGTCCCGCTGCCGCCGAGGCCGACGACGACCCGTTGGGCCCCCTCGCTCACGGCCGCGTCGAGGAGCTGGCCGACGCCCCAGGTACTGGTGAGGGCGGGGTTGCGCTCGTCGGCCTCGAGCAGGTGCAGCCCGCTCGCCTGCGCGGACTCGATGTAGGCGGTGCGTACCCCGCCCCGGTCGGTCAGCAGCACGGCCGCCGGCACATCCCGGCCCAGCGGGTCGCTGACCGTGACGGCGACCGTCTCGGTGACCAGCGAGCTCTGGAGGACATCGAGGAAGCCCGGGCCGCCGTCGGAGAGCGGGACGACCGAGAGCGCGTCGTCCGGAGCGGTCGTGCGCCATCCCTTCGCCATCGCCTCGGCCGCCTGGGTCGCGGTCAGGGTGCCGGTGAAGCAGTCCGGGGCGATGAGGACACGCACAGGTCGGAGGCTACCGGCGCGGCGCGTGACGGGCGATCCCCGGGCTCCCGCGTGGCACGATGAGCCCGTGCTCCAGGACCAGCTGCGCCGCTCGCGGGAGGAGCAGTGGGAGCACATCCGCGCCTACCTGCTCGCGTATGCCGCGCACGTGCCGGTCCGCAGGGTCGCCGTCGTCGGCAACGCGCCCCTGCCGCCCGACGCCGGACGGGCCGCGGAGATCGACTCCGCCGACCTCGTCATCCGGGCCAACGCCATGGTTCTCGACGACCCCGAGGACCCGCCGACGGTCGGCACCCAGTGCCATGTGGTGCTGCTCTCCCGGAGCACCCAGCTCACGCGCTGGGCGCTCAAGGACTACCGACGCCGGGCCTACCTCGTCCCCCAGGCCGGGTTCGTCCAGTACCGTCCCGACGACGGGGTCGGGCTGACCCTCGACCCACCGTTCTGGCCCGCCGACCTGGGCGCCATGCCCCTGCCCAACGGGGTCATCAAGGCGCGCACCGTCCGAGCCCTGGACCCGGAGGCGACCCCCGGGTCGCTCATCCCGACAACCGGGACGACGGGCATCGTCATGGCACGCGAGATGTTCCCCGACGCCGACCTCGTCGTCACCGGGTTCTCCTTCCTCGAGGATGCCGGGCAGACGTCGTGGTCGCACCATTCGGGGGGACACACCAAGGTGAACTGGCAGCACCGCCTCGACCTCGAGGCGAGCCTGCTGCGCTCGTGGATCGACGACGGCAGCGTCCGGTACCTGCCGTGAGGAGGACGACATGACTCAGCCCGCTGCCTCGCTCGCGAGCCGTGCCCGCCGCGGGCTCGTCCGGGTCGTGCCCCTGGCGAGCAGGATCCAGGACCTCGGCGCCACCGTGGCGGCGCAGCAGCGGGAGATCGGGCGGCTGACCGCACGCGTCGAGGCTCACCGGGAGCGGCTGGACCGCCAGCGCGACCGACTCGAGGACTTCAGACAGCGGTTCGTGCCGTTCGAGAAGGCCTCGAACCTGCGGGCCCTCGAGCACGGCCGCCAGGGCCACCAGGTCGGCGCCATCGAGCAGCGGCTGGGGGCGTTGGAGGAGCGGATGGCCGACGGGGTTCTCGTGTCCGACACCGAGGCGGAGGCCGAGGCCCGCCGCCTCATCGACGAGATCCGCCGGGAGCACGAGCAGATCCGGGTGCGGATGCAGATCGTGAGCGCGTACGAGGAACGGCTGCGTCGGGTGGAGGCCACCCTCGGCGAGGTCTACGACGGGGACCCGCGCCACCTCGTGTGACCCTCGAGGGCGGGAGGAGCCGACGCTCGCCACGGCACACGGCATACCATCACCGTCGTGAGCACGACGACGCCGGCCAACACTCCCCTGCCCCTGCTGCTGCTCGGGCACGACGCAGAGCTGCGGACCGAGCGCGGCGTCGAATGCCCCGGTGACCTGCCCGCTCCCTCCGACCCCTCGCTCGTCGCCCGGGCCCACCGGGCCAAGGCCGCGCTCGGCGACCAGGTCTTCATCCTCGGCCACCACTACCAACGCGACGAGGTCATCGCCTTCGCCGACACGACGGGCGACTCGTTCAAGCTCGCTCGCGAGGCCGCGGCCCGCCCGGAGGCGCCCTACATCGTCTTCTGCGGCGTCCACTTCATGGCTGAGTCGGCCGACATCCTCACCGCGCCCGCCCAGCAGGTCGTCCTGCCCGACCTCGCGGCCGGGTGCTCGATGGCCGACATGGCTGCCATCGCCCAGGTCGAGGAGGCCTGGGAGGTCCTCACCGAGGCGGGCGTGGCCGAGTCGACCGTCCCGGTGACGTACATGAACTCCTCGGCCGCCATCAAGGCGTTCACCGGGCGACACGGCGGGACGGTGTGCACGTCGTCCAACGCCAGGACCGCCCTGCGGTGGGCCCTGGACCAGACGGGCGAGGGCGGCAAGGTCCTCTTCCTCCCCGACCAGCACCTCGGCCGCAACACCTACGTCCGCGACCTCGACGGCGCCCTCGAGGACTGCGTCGTCTTCGACCCGCACAGGCCGAACGGCGGCCTCACCGCCGAGCAGCTCCAGGGCGCCACGATGATCCTCTGGCGCGGACACTGCTCGGTCCACGGACGCTTCACGACCGGGGCCGTCGAGGCGGCGCGGCGCGCGATCCCCGAGGTGCGGGTCATCGTCCACCCGGAGTGCCAGTACGAGGTCGTCGAGATGGCCGACGAGGTCGGCTCGACCGAGAAGATCATCGCGGCGATCTCGGCCGCCCCGGACGGCACCGCCTGGGCCGTCGGCACCGAGCTCAACCTCGTCAAGCGCCTGGCGGAGCGGTTCCCCGAGCAGCGGATCGTCTTTCTCGAGGAGCACGTCTGCTACTGCTCCACGATGAACCGGATCGACCTGCCGCATCTGGTCTGGGCATTGGAGTCCCTCGTCGAGGGCCGGGTCCCCAACGTCATCACCGTCGACCCCGAGGTCGCCCGCTGGGCCAAGGTGGCGCTGGACCAGATGCTGGCCCTCCCCGGCGAGAGCGCCAAGGACTGACGTCCACCCGGCCGGGCGCCTCAGCCCCGCGGCATGGCGCCGATGCGCGCCAGGAGCAGCGCCTCGGCGACACACGCGCGCTCGAAGTCCTCGAGGTGGAGTGACTCGTTGGCGCCGTGCGCACGGGTGTCCGGGTCCTCGACGCCGGTGATGAGGATGGCCGCCTCGGGGAACCGCTCGGCGAACGCCGCGACGAACGGGATGGACCCGCCGACGCCGATGTCGACCGGCTCGACGCCCCAGGCGTCCCGGAACGCGGCCCGGGCCTGGTCCTGAACCGGCCCATGGGCGGGTGCCGCGAAGCCGGCACCCTGGTCGTCGAGCCGCACCTCGATGTGGGCGCCCCAGGGAACGTGCTGGCGCAGGTGCCTCTCGAGGAGGGCGAAGGCCTGCATCGGGTCCTCGTCGGCGGTGATCCGCATCGACACCTTGGCCGAGGCGCTCGCGAGCAGGGTGTTCGACGAGGTGGCCACCGACGGAGCGTCGATGCCGATCGTCGTCATCGACGGCTTGGTCCACAGCCGTGACAGCAGCGAGCCCGAGCCGATCGGCGACACCCCGTCGAGCAGGCTCGACTCGGCCCGCAGCCGGTCCTCGTCGTAGTCGAGGTCCGCCGCCACACCGTCCTTCAGCCCCGCGACGACGCAGCTGCCGTCGTCGTCGTGGAGGCTGGCGAGGACCCGGATGAGCGCGGTCAGGGCGTCGGGGACCGCCCCACCGAACATCCCCGAGTGGACCGAGTGCCGCAGCGTCGAGACGGTGACGACGGCCCGGACCAGGCCACGCAGGGTCGTCGTCAGCGCCGGCTCCCCCACCGCCCAGTTCGTCGAGTCGGCGAGGACGATGACGTCCGCAGCGAGCCTGTCCCCGTGCCGCTCCAGGATCGTCGGCAACGAGTCCGACCCGACCTCCTCCTCGCCCTCGACGAAGACGGTGACCCCGACCGGAAGCGACCCGGCGTGGGCCCGCAGGGCGGCGAGGTGTGCCATGACCCCGGCCTTGTCGTCGGCGGCGCCGCGGCCGTAGAGCCGGCCGTCCCGCTCGGTCGGCTCGAACGGCGGGCTGTCCCACTCGGCCTCGTCACCGGTCGGCTGGACGTCGTGGTGGGCGTAGAGCATGACCGTCGGCGCGCCCACCGGGCCGTCGAGGTGCCCGATGACCGCGGGCCGGCCGCCCTCGGTGACGACCTCGACGTCGAGCCCCTCGGCGCCGAGCAGGGCCGCGACGGCGTAGGCGGACTGGAGGACCCGGGCCTGGTCGAAGGCCTCGAGGGAGATGCTGGGGATGCGGGTCAACGCCTCGAGGTCGGTGCGCACGCCCGGCATGAGGGCCGCCACCCGCTCCCGGAGGGCTGAGATCTGGTCGGGGGTCAGCAGGTCGTCACTCACGCTCGCACCCTACTCAACGCCCACCGACCACCACCCACCGCGGACGCCGTCCGGCTCCGCCCGCCGGACGGCATACAGTTGAGGGCGTGTTCGGACGCGACAAGACGACCAACGACGAGCTGGCCGACGAGGCCGCCCACCCGTACCGGGACGGGGCGAAGAACCGGCCGACGCCCAAGCGACGGGAGCGGGAGGCCGCCCGCAAGCAGCCGCTCGTCGTCACCGACCGCAAGCGCGCCAAGAAGCTGGACCGGTCCAAGCGGCAGGAGGCCTTCGCCAAGCAGCGACAGGCGATGGTCACCGGCGACGACGCCCACCTTCCGTTGCGGGACAAGGGCCCGGTCCGCCGCTTCATCCGCGACTCCGTGGACGCCCGGTGGAGCCTCGGCGAGTTCCTCCTGCCGGTCATGGTCGTCGTCCTCGCCCTGTCCTTCGTGCGGCAGAGCTGGGCCGTGCTCCTCGTGTTCGTCCTCGTCTACGGCCTGATGATCCTCGCGGTCATCGACAGCTGGCTCATGTGGCGCAGGATCCGCAAGGCCCTGATCACCAAGTTCGGGGCCGACAAGCTCGTCCGGGGCAGCGCCATGTATGCCGTCATGCGCGCCTTCCAGATGCGGCGCTGGCGCATGCCCCGTCCGCAGGTGTCCCGGGGCCAGCACCCGTCCTGAGCGGTCGCCAGACGCACCGGCCGCCCTTCCGCCGGCCCGGCCCGGCCGGGCAGGATGCCGGCATGGACCTCACGCCCGACCCCGTCGTCCGCACCACCGCCGGCCCGGTCCGCGGGACCCGGACCCCTGGCGTGACCGCCTTCCTCGGCATCCCGTATGCCGCCCCGGCCGTGGGACGGGCGAGGTTCGCCGCGCCCGTCCGGGCCCCGGCCTGGCAGGCCCCCCGGGATGCGACCGTTCACGGCCCGACGGCGCTGCAGGGCCCCTACCCGCCCCCGATGGACCGCCTGCTCCCCAGCTCGGTCGCGCCCGGGGAGGACTATCTCAACGTCAGCGTGTGGACGCCCGATCCGGCAGCGTCGGCGCTCCCCGTCATCGTCTGGGTCCATGGCGGCGCGTTCGTGCGCGGCGCGGCCTCCATACCGACGTACGACGGGAGCGCCTTCGCCCGGGACGGCGTGGTCCTCGTGGGGATCAACTACCGGATCGGCCTGCCGGGTTTCGCCGTCCTGCCGGATGCGCCCCAGAACCTCGGCATCCGCGACCAGATCCTCGCCCTGCAATGGGTGCAGGAGAACATCGCCGCGTTCGGCGGCGACCCCGGCCGGGTCACCATCATGGGTGAGTCGGCCGGGGGGATGAGCGTCGCGACCCTGCTCGGGTCGCCCGCGGCGCAGGGACTGTTCTCCGCCGCGATCATGCAGAGCGGGAACGCGACGACCGCCGCCGACCCTGACGACGCCCGTCGGGTCGGCGAGGCGGTCGCGGAGCGGCTGGGCGTGGCCGCGACGGCGGAGGCGCTGTCCGACGTGGACCCCGCCGCGCTGCTCGCCGCCCAGACCCAGGTCGGCGCCGAGCTGGCGACGAACCCCGACCCGGGGCGGTGGGGCGCGTCGGTGGTCCGGGGCGGGCTCGGCATCATGAGCTACTTCCCGACGATCGACGGCGAGGTCGTGCCCGACCTGCCCCTGGCGAGCGTGCGCCAGGGGTCCTCGGCCGGCATCCCGCTGCTCACCGGGACGACGGCCGAGGAGTTCCGCCTCTTCACCGTGCCCACGGGGCTCGCCGCCGCGGTGACCGACGAGGTCCTCCCCCTCCTCCTCGCCCGGTACGGGTGGGACTCCTCGGTCGCCCGCCGGTACGCCGCGAACCGCCCCGGTGCCGGTCCGGGCGATGTCGTCAGCGCCATGCTCACCGATGCCGGCTTCCGGGCACCGACGGCCGCCCTCGCCTCGGCCCAGCACGCCACCGGCGCCGACGTCTTCGTCTACGAGCTGGGCTGGGCGACGCCGGTCGACGGTCTGGGGGCCTGCCACGCGCTCGACCTCGGCTTCGTCTTCGACACCCTGGACCAGGCGACCGGCAGCGTCCTCCTGGGGCCGCACCCGCCCCAGTCGCTCGCCGACACGATGCACCGGGCCTGGGTCGACTTCGCGACCGGCCACGACCCGGGCTGGCCGGTCTACCGGCCGGGCGAACGGGCGGTCATGCGCTTCGACGAGGCCAGCGAGGTCGTCACCGACCCGCGGCCGGAGGAGCTGGACTGGCTGCTCCCGGCGCCGTGACTCCGCTACGGCTCGAGGCTCATCGGGCCGTAGACCGGCACCCCGTCGCGGGAGAGCGTCACCCCCGCGACGCCGGCGGCCGCCAGGTCACGCCAGATCTCGCCGAACCAGTTCTCCGCGTCGGACTGGCTCGGGAAGTCCGCCGTCGAGAGCAGCCCACCGGTCATCGGCTGGCCGTCGGCGTCCTCGTAGGCCCAGGTCCATGCCTCGCTCATGACACGCCTTCCTCAGGACTCTCGAACTCCCACCTCGACAAAGGGTGGCCTGGTCACCGTGGCCGGCACGGTACGGCCACGGACGTCGATGACGACCTCGTCGCCGAGCGCCACGGCCCGGTCGAGCAGGGCGAGGGCGACCCCCTGCTTGCGGGTCGGCGAGAACGTCCCCGACGTCACCTCGCCCACGACCGCCCCGTCCTGGGTCCGCACCTCGCAGTGGGCCCGCGGGATGCCCCGTCCCGTGGCCAGCAGGCCGCGGGAGAGCCGGGTCGTCTTGGCGGCCCGCTCGGCGAGCAGCGCCTCCCGCCCCCAGAACCGTTCCTTGTCCCAGCCGACCGCCCATGAGGCGCCGGCCATGACCGGCGTGATGGCGGGGCCGAGGTCGTTGCCGTGCAGCGGATAGCCCATCTCGGTCCGCAGCGTGTCGCGCGCGCCGAGGCCGCAGGGCAGGCCACCGCGCTCGCGCACCTGCTCGAGGACGGCGTCCCAGAGCTCGCCCGCCGCCCCCCAGGTGGGCACGAGCTCGTAGCCCCGCTCGCCGGTGTACCCCGAGCGAAGGACCATGACGGGGTGCCCCCGCCAGGTCGTCTCGACGAACGACATGTAGTCGTGGTCGACGGGCAGGCCGATGGCCGCCAGCACCTCGTCGCTCAGCGTCCCCTGGACGGCGATGACCCCGTACGAGTCGTGCAGGTTCTCCACGGAGATGCCCTCCGGCGCCGAGGCGGTGAGGAGCTCGACGACGCGCGCGGTGTTGGCGGCGTTCGGAACGAGGAAGACGTCGTCGTCGCCGCGCAGATAGGTGATCAGGTCGTCGACGACGCCTCCGTCCTCGGCGCAGCACAGCGTGTACTGCGCCTTGCCCGGAGCGATGCGGCCCAGGTCGTTGGTGAGGCAGTCGTTGAGGTAGGCCGCGGCCCCCGGGCCGCTGACCCGAGCCTTGCCGAGATGCGAGACGTCGAAGATCCCGACCCGCTCCCGGACCGCGGTGTGCTCGGCGACGACGCCACCGCCCGGGTACTCGATCGGCATCTCCCACCCGCCGAAGTCGGCCATCTTCGCGCCGAGGGAGACATGCCGGTCATGGAGGGGTGAGTGGTTGAGGGAGCCCATGTCTCGGAGGCTACCGCGCCTTGCTCCGTTAGTCTGCGGAGCACCGCAACCAAAGGAGACCCCGCCGTGACCACGCTGGCCCTGACCGGTACGACCCCAGCCGACATCGCCGCCGACGCCCTCGTCGTCGGGACCGTCCGTGGCCCGGACGGCGCGGCCCTCGCGGCCGGGCACGGCCTGCCGCGCAAGGCCGTCGCCCACCTCGAGGCGGTCCTGTCCGACCACGAGGCGACCGGCGACCCCGACGAGGTCGTCCGCATCGTCTCGGTCCCCGGCGTGACCGCGACATCGGTCGTCCTCACCGGCCTCGGCGACGCGCCGGCGCGCAAGGCGGCATACGACCACGCGGTTCTCCACGATGCCGCCGGTGTCGCACTGCGCTCGCTCGCGACGAAGAGGACGGTGGCGGTCCTCCTCCCGGCGACCGACCCGACCGGCCTCGGCGCCGTGGCCGACGGTGCGTACGCCGGCTGCTACCGGTTCACGGCTCACAAGTCCTCGACCAAGGGTGGGGCGGTGCGGACGGGCAAGGCCGGCGCAGCCGGTCCCGACATCCTCATCGCGTCCGCGATGACCGGCGCCGGTGCCACGGCCGTCGTCGAGCGGGCCGGCATCCTGGGCAGGGCCCGCGACCTCGCCCGAGACCTCGTCAACACCCCTCCGAACTTCCTCGTCCCACAGAGCTTCGTCGAGACGGTCCGCGCCGCCGTCACGGCCTCCCCCGGCAGGATCACCCTCTCGGTCCTCGACGACAAGGCCCTCGCCAAGGGCGGTTTCGGCGGCATCGTCGGCGTCGGCCAGGGCTCGGTCCACCCGCCGCGGATCGTCACCATGACCTACAAGCCGGCCCGCGCCAAGGGCAGCATCGCCCTGGTCGGCAAGGGCATCACCTTCGACTCCGGCGGCCTGTGCATCAAGACCCCCGCCGGCATGCTGACGATGAAGTCGGACATGGCCGGGGCGGCCGCGGTCGCCGCGACGGTCCTCGCCGCGGCCGAGCTCAAGGTCCCCGTCGCCGTCACCGGTCACCTCTGCCTCGCGGAGAACATGCCGAGCGGCAGCGCCCAGCGGCCCGGCGACGTCGTGACGATGCGCAACGGCACGACCGTCGAGATCATCGACACCGACGCCGAGGGACGCATGGTCCTCGGCGACGGGATCTGTCTGGCGTCCGAGGCCGCACCCGACGCGATCGTCGACATCGCGACCCTCACCGGCGCCCAGATGGTCGCCCTCGGTCCGCTCGTCGCGGGGGTCATGGCCAACGCCGAGGACTTCCGGGCCGAGGTGGTCGCGGCCGCCGACCGGGCCGGCGAACCGGCCTGGCCGATGCCGCTGCCGCCGGGCCTGCGCAAGGGCCTGGACTCCGCCGTCGCCGACATCGCGCACAAGGCCGACCGCTGGGGCGGCATGCTCACCGCTGGGCTGTTCCTCGAGGGGTTCGTCGGCGAGGGCATCCCGTGGGCGCACATCGACATCGCCGGCCCGTCCTTCAACGAGAAGGGCGCGCACGGTGCCACCCCTAAGGGCGGCACCGGCTACGGCGTCGCGACCCTCCTCGCCCTGGTCGAGGGACGCGCCTAGGGATGTCCGGCGGCGCCGCGAGGCACGCCGCTCACTCCCGGCGCTGTCGCGACGTCCACTCCCGCATCCGCCTGGGGTAGCCGGTGAGGTTGACGTCGTAGACGGGTATGCCGAGCTTCCCGGCCACGTCGAAGGCCGTCTCCCGGTTGGGCAGCGCCCGGCGGGTCCACTCACCGTCGAAGGCGATGAGGATGACCGTCGTGGCGGTGACGTGCGTGGCGGGCTCGACGTACGCCTCGACGCCCCGCCGGCTCGCGATGAACTCCTCGAAATGGGACCGCACGGCACCGAGCTCGGACCGCGACATCTCCGATCCCGGGGACCCGGCCCGGCCTGAACGCCTCCGCCATGACATGACCCAACCCTAGGCGTCAACCCCGGTGCCCGGTGAACCGGCGTACGGTCGGGAGCGGCATACCCGGGTAGGACAGTGACAAGATGCACGGGACGCCGCCTCTCATCGCCGAGGGCGACCTTGCAGCACCGCACGGACGGCCATCGGTCCGCCGCAACTACCATGGGCGGACGGCTCCACCTCGAGAAGGAGAACGCACACCATGTCCGAACGCGTGACCATGCCCGCGCTGGGCGAGTCCGTGACCGAGGGCACCGTGACCCGGTGGCTCAAGAACGTCGGCGACCGGGTCGAGGTCGACGAGCCACTTCTCGAGGTCTCGACCGACAAGGTCGACACCGAGATTCCCTCACCCGTCGCGGGGGTCCTGCAGGAGATTCTCGCCCAGGAGGACGACACGGTCCCGGTCGGCGCCGACCTCGCCGTGGTCGGTGACGGCGAGGCAGCGCCCCAGTCCGCCCCCGCCCCCGAGGCCGCGGCTGCCGAGGAGCCAGAGCCCGCGCCAGAGCCCGCGCCCGCGGCCGAGACCGCACCGGTGGCCGAACCGGCGCCGGCGGTTCAGGCCGAACCCGCCGCCGAACCTGCCGCCGAGCCCGCCCCGGCTGCTCCCGCGGCCGGCGAGACCGGGACGACCGTGGCCATGCCTGCACTGGGCGAGTCCGTGACCGAGGGCACCGTGACCAGGTGGCTCAAGAAGGTCGGCGACCAGGTCGAGATCGACGAGCCACTTCTCGAGGTCTCGACCGACAAGGTCGACACCGAGATCCCGTCCCCGGTGGCCGGAACGCTGACGGCGATCCTCGTCCAGGAGGACGAGACGGTCCCCGTGGGTGCCGACCTCGCCGTGGTCGGTGGGACACCCTCCGCCGCCCCGCCCAGCACCTCGGCCCCCGAGCAGGCCGCCCCGGCTGCCGAGGAGAGGCCGGTCGAACGGCAGGCTCCCGCTCCTGCACCCGCCGCCCCGGCACCCGCCGCCCCGGCACCCGCCGCCCCGGCACCCGCGGCCCCGGCACCCGCCGGTGACGCCAGCCCCGATGCCTCGGCCTACGTCACCCCGCTCGTGCGCAAGCTCGCCGCCGACAACGGCGTCGACCTCGGCACGGTGACCGGCACCGGTGTCGGCGGCCGGATCCGCAAGCAGGACGTCCTCGCGGCCGCCGAGGCCGCGAAGAAGGCGGCCGAGCCCGAGCCTGAGCCGGCTCCGACTGCGGCGCCGGCTCCCGCCGCCGCAGCCCCGGCCAAGGCCGCCGCTGCCGTTGCTCCGGTGGACACGACCAAGCGCGGCACGACCGAGAAGATGACCCGGCTGCGCCGGATGATCGCCCAGCGCATGGTCGAGTCGCTCCAGGTCTCTGCCCAGCTGACGACGGTCGTCGAGGTCGACGTCACGAAGATCGGGCGGCTGCGGGACCGGGCCAAGGCCGACTTCGAGCGGCGCGAGGGCACCAAGCTCAGCTTCCTGCCGTTCTTCACACTCGCCGCGGTCGAGGCACTCAAGTCGTACCCGACCGTCAACGCGAGCATCGACGGCGACGAGGTGACCTACCACGGCGTCGAGCATGTCGGGATCGCGGTCGACACCGACAAGGGCCTCATCGTCCCGGTCGTCAAGAACGCCGGAGACCTCAGCATCGCCGGCCTCGCCAAGGCCATCGCCGACCTCGCCGAGCGGACCCGGACGAACAAGATCACCCCGGACGACCTGGCCGGTGGCACCTTCACCATCACGAACACCGGTAGCCGTGGCGCCCTGTTCGACACCCCGATCATCAACCAGCCACAGGTCGCCATCCTCGGCACCGGGGCCGTCGTCAAGCGGCCGGTCGCGGTCACCGCCAGCGACGGTGGTGAGACGATCGCGGTTCGCTCGATGGTCTACCTGGCGCTGTCCTACGACCACCGGATCGTCGACGGTGCCGATGCGGCCCGGTTCCTCACGGCGATGAAGAACCGCCTCGAGGAGGGCGCCTTCGAGGCCTCGCTCGGCCTGTGAGGCGTCTCCTGAGGGGTCCTTGATGAGCCAGCGCGTTGCCGTCACCGGGAGCTCGGGGCTCATCGGGACCGCTCTCGTCGCCCACCTGCGGGAGCGGGGTGACGAGGTGTTCCGCCTCGTCCGACATCTCCCGCAGGGCGGGGACGAGGTCCAGTGGGACCCCGCGTCGCGCCGCCTCGACCCCGCCACCTTCGACGGCGTGACGGCCGTCGTCAACCTCGCCGGCGCGGGCGTGGGTGACCATCGGTGGACCCCGCAGTACCGGGCGAAGATCCTCACCTCGCGTACCGATGCGACCCACGCCGTCGCGACCGCCATCGCCGAGGGCGACACGGGAGTCCGGCTCGTCAACGGGTCGGCCGTCGGCTTCTACGGCGACCGCGGCGAGGAGGAGCTCACCGAGGACAGCCCCGCCGGAACCGGGTTCCTCAGCGACGTGGTCCGGGCCTGGGAGGCCGCCGCGGCCCCGGCGGTCGAGGCCGGCGCCAGCGTCGCCCTGGCGCGGACCGGCCTCGTTCTCAGCGGGTCCGGAGGCGCCCTGGCCCCACTGCTCCGACTCGGTCGGCTCGGCCTGGCCGGCCCGCTCGGCTCCGGTCGGCAGTTCTGGCCGTGGATCACCCTCGAGGACGAGGTCCGCGCCATCGCCCATCTCATCGACTCTCCCGAGGTCACCGGCCCCGTCAACCTGTGCGGTCCCGCGCCGGTCCGGCAGCGGGACCTGGCCCGGGCCCTCGGCGAGGCACTGCACCGTCCGGCGCTGCTCCCCGCGCCGTCGCTCGCCCTGCGCGCCGTCGTCGGTGGGTTCGCCGGCGACATCCTGGCCAGCCAGCGGGTCGTCGGTCGCGTCCTCCGCGAGAGCGGCTTCATCCCCACCCACGACACGGTGCCCGCGGCACTGGGCTGGGTGCTCGCCACGGCGTCCTAGGACCCCCGCGGCACCTCCCGGACGTCCGCGACCCGCCACCCGTCGGCGGTCCGGACGAGGTCGATGAGGACGGGGTCGCCCACCGCCGCCGACCGTCGCCGGTCTGCGCCGGGTCCCTCCACGACGTAGGCCGTCGTGTCGACCCGCGCGCGCAGCACGGCCGCCGTTGCGCTCGTGGTCACGACGTCCGCGGAGACGACGACGAAGCCGAGCCCGCGGTAGCGCAGCCCGTCCTGCTGCACACCGGTGAGCAGGGTCGTGTCCCGGGCCAGGGCGGCCGACCCTGGGGCATCGACCGAGGAGAGCCGGTCCACCCGGCCGGCCCGCCATGCCTCGGCCCGGCGCTCGAGGAGTGCCGCGAGCAAGGCCGCGGGGTTCGACCCGGGGGCGGCAGGCTCGCGCGTCGGGTCCGCGTGGTCCCCGGTCCCGGTCGTGGTGGTGTTCGCCACGACCGGGACCGGGTCGGCCGCGGCAGGGGTGCGGCGAGACAGCACGAGGGACGCCGTGAGGACGCCGAGCAGCAGGATGAGGCCCGAGGCGGCCAGGAGCGGCCCGCGCGGCAGCCGTGCGGCACCGTGCCGAGCCGGTCGACGCCGGGGCCCCCGGATCGGCGCCCTGGCCCGGAGACGCCGAGCAAACCGGCGGCGCGCCGGCCCCTCCACCGGCGCACCCACGGCCGCGGCCCGGAGGCGGTGCGTCAGCCCGCTCACGTCGTCGGGGCCCGAGGCGACCGGGAGCGGCCGCGGCGGGGTGCACTCGAAGACCGCCACGGCAAGCGCGTCCGCGGCGGGGCGCCGAGCGGGATCCGGGTCCAGGCACCGCTCGATGAGGGGAACGAGCGCGGCATACCCCGGCTCACCGGCTCCCCCGCCCAGCGGGCCGCCGTGCCGGGTCAGGGCCTCCTCGAGGCTCCCACGCAGCGGCGCGGGCCCCGGCACTGAGCCGGTGAGACACAACCAGCCGAGCGCCCCGACGGCGTAGACGTCCGCGGCGGCATCCGGCAGGCCGCCGGCGAGGACCTCGGGGGCGAGGAACCCGTCGGTGCCGCTGACCTCGTCGACCACCTCCCCCGCGATGTGTGAGGTGCCGAGGTCGCCCAGCACCGGTCGGCCGGTTCGGTCGAGAAGGACGTTGCCCGGGGCGACATCACCATGGACGACCCCGACGGCATGGAGCCGGCCCAGCGCCGCCGCGACCGGCGAGAGGACGGTCACCGCCTCACCCGGGGTCAGATGCCCGCGGGCTGAGACGACCCGGCCGAGGGAGCCACCGGCCATGTGGTCGAGAACGAGGACGACGTCGCCCCCGTCGAGAGCCATCGCGTCATGGACCCGAAGCACGTGGTCGGCCGCGGCCCGCCCGAGGACCGCCAGCTCACGCGACGCCGACTCGAGCGCCACACCCGCCGCCCCCCGGACGACCTTCACCGCGAGCAGCGCGCCGTCCTCCTCGCGTACCGCGGACCAGACCGCACCGCTGGAGCCCACCCCGAGCAGGTCGCCCAGCTCGAAGCCGGGAACCTCGGGTGGAGCCGGCCCCTCCCCTCGGACCTCCGGCCATCCTCCGTCGCGCCGAACGCCCGCGCCGTGACTCGTCATGTGGCCACTGTCGCCCAACCGCCCCGGGCCACCGTCGAGTTATCCACAGCCCCCGGCGGCTCGTAGGGTGAGGCCATGCCCGCAGACGTCCCCACCATCCTCGCCACCTCGGGCGGGTACCGCTTCGGAACGCGCACCCGGATCGAGTTCGACGCCCTCGTCCACCACGCCGTCGAGCTGGCCGGCGTGGCGGGGCGCGCCCCGCGGCTCACCTTCGTCGGCACCGCGTCCGGCGACCAGCGGCACGTCAACGACGACATGCATCAGGCCGGGCGGGTCGCCGGCATCGACGTGACGACCCTCGACCTGTTCCCCATGCCCAACCTCGACGACGTCGAGGGCCACCTGCTCGAGCAGGACGTCGTGTGGGTCCAGGGTGGGTCGGTGGCGAACCTCCTCGCCGTGTGGGAGGTGCACGGGCTCGGGCCGATCCTGCGCCGGGCCTGGCAGGCCGGAGTCGTCCTCAGCGGCGTCTCGGCCGGGTCGATCTGCTGGTACGTCGGCGGCACCACCGACTCGTTCGGCCCCGAGCTGCGGGCGGTCACCAACGGGCTGGCCCTGCTCCCCTACGGCAACGGGGTCCACTACGACAGCGAGGTCCGCCGCCGTCCCCTCGTCGAGGGACTCGTCGCGGCGGGGACCCTCCCGGAGACCCACTGCACCGACGACGGCGTCGGACTGGTCTACCACGGCACGGCGCTGGTCGAGGCGGTCGCGGAGACCGACGGGAAGGGTGCCTACCTCGTCCGCAGGGACGGTGACCGGGCCGTCGAGGAACGCCTCGAGCCGCGCCGGCTGCGCACCCCCTGACCCGCCATCGTCGGTATGCCGTGCCCGGCGACCGGGACGGTCGGCCGGCCCGTCAGAGCAGGACCACCCGCTCCTGCGCGGCGCTCAGCCGCGCCGCGTCGATGATCTCGAGGGTGTGGACGGCGTCACGCGGGTCGACGGGCATCGCCGGTTGCGGCTCCGTGGACCTCAGGGCCGCGCGCACCGCCCGATAGAAGTCCGCCTGGTCCGCCGCGACACCGGGCACCGCCTGCCGACGGTCCCCTTGGTAGATCCACCCGCAGTGCGCCTCGTCGTCGGCGAGCTCCGGGTGGGCGACGCCGGGCTCGTCCGGCGCCGCGCCCACGAGGTAGGCGCCCGACGTGCCGAGCAGCCGCAGGAAGGGCCCCGGCGCCCCGGACAGGGAGGTGGCCGACACGTGCGACACGACCCCGCCGCGGTGGCGGCAGACGAGGACGGCGTCGTCCTCGGCGACGCTCAGCCGGGCGGCGAGGGTGGCGAACACGGCCTCGACGGGGCCGAGGACCCCGACCGCCATGTCGACGAGATGCGTGTGCAGGTCGAGAAGGATGCCGCCACCCTCCGTGGCCGGAAGCCGCTCCCGCCAGCGGTGCCTCGGCTCCGGTCGCCAGCGCTCCCAGCGCAGCTCCAACCGGAAGGGGCGACCCACCAGCCCACCAGAGACGACCTCGGCGAGCGTCGCGAACGGCGGGTCGTACCGGCGGTTCTGGAACACGGTGAGGGCCAGGCCCATCCGCTCCGCGTGCTCCACGACGGCTCTGGCCTCGGCGGCGTTCACGGCGAGCGGCTTGTCGACGACGACGGGGAGGCCCGCGTCGAGAACGCGCGTGGCGTGGGCCGCGTGGGCGCCCGACGGGGTGGCGAGGACGACGAGGTCGAGGTCGCCGCCGGCGAGCAGCGCGTCCAGGTCGTCGACGACCCGAGCCGACGGCAGGTCCGCGTGAACCTCCGCCACCCGCGCGGGGTTGCTCGTCGCGACCGCCACGACGGTGCATCCGGCGCGGGCCAGCAGCGGCGCGTGGATCGCCCGGCCCGCCGAGCCGTACCCGGCCAGACCCACCCGCACGGCTCAGCCCTCGTCGTCGGCGGGGGCGTCCGGAACCCGGGAGAGCCGCCCGGGCCACCAGATCCGAGCCCCCACGTCGTATGCCGCGGCCGGCACGAGGAGCGAGCGCACGACGAGGGTGTCGAGCAGGACGCCGAACGCGACGATGAACGCCATCTCGACGAGGAAGACCAGCGGCAGCACGACGAGCGCCGAGAACGTCGAGGCCAGGACGACGCCGGCGCTGGTGATGACCCCACCGGTCACCGCGAGGGCGACAAGGATGCCCTGGTGCGTGCCCCGGGACCGGGTCTCCTCGCGCACCCGGGTCATGAGGAAGATCGAGTAGTCGATACCGAGCGCCACGAGGAAGACGAACCCGTAGAGCGGAATCGCCGGGTCCGCGCCCGGGAAGCCGAAGACATGGTTGAACATGAGGGCCGACACCCCGATGGTGGCCCCGAACGAGAGGACGTTGGCCGCGACGAGCAGGATGGGCGCGACGAGCGAGCGCAGCAGCAGGGACAGCACGAGGAAGATGACGGCGAGGATCACCGGCGCGATGACCTTGAGGTCGCGCGCGCTGGCGTCCCGGACATCGAGGTTGACGGCCGTCTGACCGCCGACGAGCACATCGGTGCTCACGGCGTCGAGGTCGGTGCGCAGCCGCCGGACCACGTCGGCCGCCTGGGGGCTGTCGGCGGGGTCGGTGAGGGTGGCCTGGACGACGACGTCCCCGTCGCGAACCACCGGAGGGGTCCCGGGTGCGGACGGCGTCAGGCCGACGAACGCGTCCTGCACGCCGGGCTCCTGCCTCAGCACACCGACGACCGCCTCGGCCTGGTCCTGGGGCGCGATGATCTGGACCGGGCTGCCGGAGCCGCCGGGGAAGTGCCGGTCGATGGCCTTCTGGGCCTGGACCGAGTCGACCGGGGTGAGGAAGATGTCGGCGTTCGAGATCCCCTCGGCCTTGAAGGTCGGCGCGAAGGCCGCGGCGACGAGCAGGCCGACGAGGGTCAGCACCCAGGTGCGGCGTGGGTGGGTGCCGACCATGGTGGCGACCCGGCCCCAGACGCTTCGGGTGCCGATCTTGTCCTGGGAGTGGACGTGGTCCACGCGAGGCACGAACGGCCAGAAGACCCACCTCCCGCCCAGCACGAGCAGGGCCGGCAGGAACGTCAGTGCGGCGACCAGCGACCCGGCGATGCCCAGGGCACCGACCGGACCGAGCCCCGCGGTGCTCTGCAGCGTGGCGAGCAGCAGGCACAGCAGACCGAGGATGACCGTCGAGGCCGAGGCGACGATGGCCTCCACGCTGCCCCGCCAGGCCCGCCTGAGCGCCACCCACGAGCTGGGGTCGTCATGCAGCTCCTCCCGGAACCGGCTGACCAGGAGCAGCGAGTAGTCGGTCGCGGCGCCGACGACGAGGATGAACAGGATGCCCTGCGACTGACCGGACAGGGCGATGTGGCCCGCCTTGGCCAGCGGGAAGACGGCGAGCGAGGCGAGGGCGAGGCCGAAGATCGCGCTGAGCAGCACCGCCACGGGCAGCACCGGGCTGCGATAGACGACCAGCAGGATGACGAAGACGACGAGCAGCGCCACCCCGAGCAGGATCCCGTCGATCCCGGAGAAGGCGGTGACGAAGTCGGCGATGAGCCCGCCCGGGCCACCGACGTAGGCCGTCAGCCCCGTCCCGAGTGCGTCCGGCGCCGCGGCCCGGATCGCCGAGGCCGCCTCGAACAGCGGCGTCGTGCCGTTGACCGCCTCACCCGCCCTGGCGCTGTCGACCGAGACGATGATGAGCGCCGCCCGACCGTCCTGGCTCGGCACGGCCTGCGGCGTCGCGGCGCCGACGAGGTAGTCGCCGATGGTGGCCGAGGGGCCGATGCCCGGCAGCGCCAGGTCCGGGATGGCGGAGGCGAACGTCGCGACCTTGGCCAGGTCGGCCGGCGTCAGCGCCCCCGAGTCCTTCTCGACGACGACGAGGTAGGGCAGCGTCGCGTTGTCGGAGAAGGCCGCGAGCGCGTCGATGACCTCGGTGGACTCGGCGCCCTTGGGGAGGAAGGAGGCGTTGTCGTTCTTCTGCACCTCCGAGAGCCGGCCGGCCAGCGGCCCCCCGAACCCGCCGACGGCGAGCCAGGCCACGACCACGAGGAGCGCCCACACGAGAACCACACGCGGCCGCCTGGGCTGCTTACCGGACGTCAGGCGGCCGTCGTCGTCATCAGACATGGCGCCAGCCTAGGGGCCACCCCGGCCGCCTGCTGGGACGCGTCCGACCTTCGCGCTCACGGCTACTGGGGCGTACGGCATACCGTGGGGGCATGGCGCTGCGCATCATCCATCTCGGCTTCGCTCCCGACCTCGTCGACTACCGGGCGGCCTGGGACCGTCAGCGCGAGGTCCACGACGCGGTCGTGGCCGGCACCGAGCCCGACACCGTCCTCCTCCTCGAGCATGCGGCCGTCTACACGGCCGGCAAGCGGACCGAGCCGCACGAGCGCCCGGTCGACGGCACCCCGGTCATCGACGTCGACCGGGGCGGCAAGATCACCTGGCACGGACCTGGTCAGCTCGTCGGCTACCCCATCGTCCGGCTGCCGGTCCCCGTCGACGTCGTGGCGCACGTCCGCCGCCTCGAGGAGGTGATGATCCGGGTATGCCGCGAGTTCGGGGTCGAGGCCGCCCGCGTCGAGGGGCGCAGCGGCATCTGGGTCACCGCCGACGAGCGCGGCCCGGACCGCAAGCTCGGCGCCATCGGCATCCGGGTGAGCCGCGACGTGACGATGCACGGGTTCGCCCTCAACTGCGACGCCGACCTGTCCTGGGGCCAGGTGATCATCCCCTGCGGGATCGCCGACGCCGGGGTCACCTCGATCAGCCGTGAGCTCGGCGAGACGGTGACCGTCCAGGACGTCCTGCCCTACGCCGAGAAGCACCTCGGCGACGTCCTCGGCTGACCCGCCCCGGGCCCGCCCGGCGTACCCTTGGAGGCCGACGCCAGCCCGGCCCCCCGCCCACCGTCGAAGGAGCACGCGTGACCATCGCCCCCGAGGGACGTCGGCTGCTGCGCGTCGAGGCGCGCAACGCCGAGACACCCATCGAGCGCAAGCCGGCCTGGATCCGCACCACGGCGACGATGGGCCCGGCGTTCACGTCCCTCGACGCGATGGTCCGGTCCGAGGGCCTGCACACGGTGTGCCAGGAGGCCGGCTGCCCCAACATCTTCGAGTGCTGGGAGGACCGCGAGGCGACGTTCCTCATCGGTGGCGACGTCTGCACCCGGCGATGCGACTTCTGCGACATCGCGACCGGTCGCCCCGCCACCCTCGACCTCGACGAGCCGCGCCGGGTGGCCGAGTCGGTGCGCCAGATGGGGCTGCGCTACTCGACGGTGACCGGCGTCGCCCGCGACGACCAGGCCGACGGCGCCGCCGGGCTCTACGCCGAGACGATCCGGCAGATCCACGAGCTCAACCCCGGCACCGGCGTCGAGATCCTCCCGCCCGACTTCGGCGCCGACCCGGCGCTGGTCGGCCAGCTCTTCGACGCCCGCCCCGAGGTGTTCGCCCACAACCTCGAGACGGTGCCCCGGATCTTCCGCCGGATCCGGCCGGCGTTCAGCTACGAGAAGTCGCTGCGGGTGCTCACCCTGGCCCGCGAGGCCGGCCTGGTCACCAAGTCCAACCTCATCCTCGGGATGGGCGAGGAGGAGCACGAGATCGAGCAGGCGATGCGTGACCTCCACGAGGCCGGGTGCGACATCCTCACCATCACCCAGTACCTCCGCCCCTCGCCGCGGCACCACCCCATCCACCGGTGGGTCCGGCCCGAGGAGTTCGTCCGGTGGAGCGACCTGGCCCACGACCTCGGCTTCAGCGGCGTCATGGCCGGCCCGCTCGTGCGGTCCTCCTACCGGGCCGGACGGCTGTGGGCGACGGCGATGACCGCGCTCGGCCGGCCGATCCCCGAGCACCTCGCACATCTCGCCCAGGCGGCGTCCACCCCGGCCCGCCAGGAGGCGGCGGCGGTGGTGGCGCGCTCCGGCGGGCCCGTATCCTAGGCGGGTCCCCGCGGCATACCCGTGCCGCCGCCGCATCACGAACCAGGAGCCCCGCCGCCGTGTCCCAGGACAGCGAGAAGAAGAAGGGCCGCATCGCCGAGATCCGCGAGGGCTACGTCGCCGTCCGGCAGCTCGACCCCAAGCTCGGCTGGTGGATGTCCGGCTCGGCGGTGCTGACGATCGTCGTTATCGTCGGGATCGGCTGGCCGCTCGGACACCCGTGGTACGCCCTCATCGTCGCCCTGCCGGCGGCGGCGCTCGCCGCGACGCTCATCATGAACCAGCGGGGCAACAAGGCGATGTATGCCGCCCTCGACGGCCAGGCCGGTGGCTCGGGCGTCGCCCTGCAGAGCCTGGGCGGCCGGGGCTGGCACACGAGCCCCGAGCCGGTGGCCGTCGACACGGTCCGCGGGACGAAGCTCGCCGATCTCTCCGGCGCGGCCATGGTCTTCCGGGCGCTCGGCCGGCCCGGGGTCGTCCTCATCGGCGAGGGCCCCTCGGGGCGGGTCGCCAAGCTGCTCAAGGCCGAGGAGAAGAAGGTCACCCGGGTGGCGCCGGGAGTCCCCGTCCACCTGCTCACCGTCGGCGACGGCGAGGGCGAGGTGCCCATCCGCAAGCTGAGTGGGCGGCTGAACCGGATGAAGACGGTGCTGACCAAGGACGAGGTCTCGGTCGTCAACAAGCGGCTGAAGTCCCTGCCCAGCATCCGGGCCGCCATCCCGGCAGGGATGGACCCGACGAAGGTCCGGATGGACCGTCGGGCCCTGCGCGGCCGCTGAGGACACCTCGGCCCGGCCCGCCTGGGGCTGCGCGCCCTAGCGCCGGACGATGGCCGTCCCGGCCGCCCGGTCGTGCATGCCCCGGCCGTCGCTGTCGGAGAACAGCGCGGGGAAGAAGAGGCAGAGCAGCGCCGTCCGCACGGCAACCTGGAGCGGGAACAGACCCGGCCCCGCCTGGACCACCCGCAGCCCGAGCGCCCGGTGGCCCACCGTCGACCCGAGGGTGCCGACGAGCAGGAGGTTCTCGACCGCGAAGACGGCCAGCGGGACGAGCGAGCCGGCGCTCCCCCCGCGCAGGTCGGCCCCGAGCAGGCCCACGGCGATGAGCTGGCACAGGAGCCAGTCGATGACGACGGCCGCGAGCCGCCGGCCGAGCCCGGCCATCGATCCCGGTCCCTGGGCCGGCATACCGAGCCGGGCCCCTCGGTGCGTCGCCGTGTCGTCCACGAGGGGACAGTATGCCGTCTGCCCCGGCCCGGCTGCGGCCGCCACCGGACGTCCAGCCCGTGGGCGGCTTGTCCCAAGGTGTGGAACTCTGGCACGGTGTAACACTGGCGAAACAACGGGGTCACGGTCGGGAAACCCCCTGTCCCTACGGTCGTCGCAACGCACTGGGTCGGCGATAGGCCCGCGCTCTTAACCAGGAGGTTGGATTGTTCAGCACCGCTGACGAGGTCCTCGCGTTCATCAAGGACGAGGGCGTCAAGTTCGTCGACATCCGGTTCTGCGACCTGCCCGGCGTCATGCAGCACTTCAATGTGCCCGCCGGCACCGTGGACGCCGACTTCTTCACCAACGGCGCGATGTTCGACGGGTCGTCGATTCGCGGGTTCCAGGCCATCCACGAGTCCGACATGAAGCTCGTGCCGGACCCCACGACCGCCTACGTCGACCCGTTCCGCGCCGAGAAGACGCTCATCATGAACTTCTCGATCGTCGACCCGTTCACCGGCGAGCCGTACAGCCGGGACCCGCGCAACATCGCGGCCAAGGCCGAGGCCTACCTCACGTCGACAGGCATCGCCGACACCGCCTACTTCGGCGCCGAGGCGGAGTTCTACATCTTCGACGACGTCCGCTTCGAGACCAAGCAGAACACCAGCTACTACGTCATCGACTCCGTCGAGGCCGCGTGGAACACCGGCCGCGAGGAGGAGGGTGGCAACCTCGGGTACAAGACCCGCTACAAGGGCGGCTACTTCCCCGTCCCGCCGGTCGACCACTTCGCCGACACCCGTGACAAGATCTGCCTCAACCTCGCCGACGTCGGCATCAACGTCGAGCGCAGCCACCACGAGGTCGGCACCGCGGGCCAGCAGGAGATCAACTACCGCTTCAACACCCTGCTGCAGTCCGGCGACGACATGATGAAGTTCAAGTACGTCGTCAAGAACACGGTGTGGGGGCTCGGCAAGACCGCGACGTTCATGCCGAAGCCGATCTTCGGTGACAACGGCTCGGGCATGCACACCCACCAGTCGCTGTGGAAGGACGGCGTGCCGCTCTTCTACGACGAGCGCGGCTACGGCGGCCTGTCCGACATCGCCCGGTGGTACATCGGCGGCCTGCTCAAGCACGCCCCGGCGCTCCTCGCCTTCACCAACCCGACGGTGAACTCCTACCACCGCCTGGTCCCCGGCTACGAGGCCCCGGTCAACCTCGTCTACTCGGCCCGCAACCGCTCCGCCTGCGTCCGCATCCCGATCGCCGGCGACAGCCCGAAGGCCAAGCGCATCGAGTTCCGGATCCCGGACCCGTCGAGCAACCCGTACCTGTCCTTCGCAGCTCAGCTCATGGCCGGCCTGGACGGCATCAAGAACCGCATCGAGCCGCCGGAGCCCGTGGACAAGGACCTCTACGAGCTGCCGCCGGAGGAGCACGAGGCCATCGGCCAGGTGCCCGGCTCACTCACCGAGGTTCTCGACGCGCTCGAGGCCGATCACGACTTCCTTCTCGAGGGTGGCGTCTTCACCGAGGACCTCATCGAGACCTGGGTCGACTGGAAGCGCAAGAACGAGGTGGACCCGATCCGCTTCCGCCCGCACCCGCACGAGTTCGAGATGTACTACGACATCTGAGCGAAACCACCCCGCCAGACACGAGTGAGGGGCCGCATCCGATATGCCGGGTGCGGCCCCTCTCGCGTGTCCGGTGCGAGCTCCCCGACCTCGGTCCGGGCACCCTTGGCGTGTCACCGGAGGGCCAGCTCGAGGGGTCCGACGTGATGCGGGTGCTCGCCGAGGGGTGGACCGGGCAACGCTCGGAGGAACTGGAACGGAGCATCCCGTACGACGGCGTCCCGCACCGGTTCTCGTCCTACCGCAGGGCGAACGCGAGCAGACGGGCACGGGCGATCTCGATGTGTGCCATGCCACCCCACCACGCCAGTTTGGGCGTTTCGGTGGCGACCGGCTCGCTGACCTGGGAGGATTCCGAAGCCCCGCCGTGTCGGACCCCGGTCCGTCCCGCCCATCCCTCAGCGAAGCGAGGCCCATCGTGGCTGCGGTACCCACCGGCGACCTGCACGAGGTCCCCCTCGACGACCTCTTCTTCTCGACGACCGACGCCAAGGGCGTCATCGACGAGGCCAACGAGGTGTTCACGCGCAACGCGCGCTACTCCCGCGAGGACCTCATCGGGGCTCCCCACAACATCATCCGGCACCCGGACATGCCCGGCGGGCTCTTCCAGATCATGTGGGACCTGCTCGGCGAGCACAGCCCGGTATGCGCCTACGTCCTCAACCTCGCCGGCGACGGCAGCGCCTACTGGGCGTTCGCGACCATCGTGCCGATCGGCGACCGGTACCTCTCGGTCCGGGCCACGCCGTGCAACATCGAGGCCCGCAACCTCTTCCATGCCCTCTACACACAGGTCCGGGCCAAGGAGCTCAAGGCCCGCGAGAAGGGGATGAGCGCAGCCGACGCCGCCCACCTGGGTCGCGACCTGCTGGTCGCCGCCCTGGATGAGAACGGCTTCGGGTCCTACACCGACCTCCAGGCGGACCTGGTCCCCGAGGAGGTGACCGCCCGGGAGGCCGCCGGACCGACCCTTCCGGACCTCTCGAGCGGGTCCGAGACCCTCCAGGTCATGGTGGCCAAGGCGGCGGCCGCCCGCGCCATCCTCGGGGGGTTCAACGAGGCCCTCACCGCCTCGCTCGGACACGCCGACGCCCTCGCCCGCGACGTGCGACGGTGCCGCGGCGCCCTCACCCACCTCGACGACACGACCCGCGCCCTCTCCGGCGTCGCCGGCGGCGAACCACCGGAGACGCTCGTCGACGACATCGGGGGGGCCAGCACCGCGGTCGACGCCCTCGCCGTCGCCCTGACCGGCGTGACCCGGATCCGCAAGCAGCTGCGGCTCAGCACGGCGATCGCCCGGCTCCAGGCGGAGGCGATCGCTCGCTACGTGGTCGCCGTCGCCGGCGAGGTCGAGGACCCCCGCGTGTCCGAGCGCGCGCTGACCAGCCTCACCGAGGCCCTGCTTGCCATCCTCGACGCCGACGTCAGCGCGGACCAGGCCGCCACCGGCGAGTTCGCCGACCACGTCGGCGAGACGACGTCCTTCCTCGAGACCCTGCGGGGCGACGCCGACGCCTGGCGGGCGTCCGTTGCCGACGCCGCCACCGGCGGTGGAGCGGTGGAGCGGCTTCGCGACCTCGATGTCGCCGTGGAGACCCTCGGCGACATCGTCACCCGGACCCGAGAGCACACGGCGACCTTCGCCGCGGCCACCGCCGGGCTGGAGCGGGACCGCCTCGCCGCCGAGCTGGCCGACATCATCGAGCTCGCCGCCCAGGTCTGAGCCGGGCCGGCTCCCCCGGCCACCGGCCCATCCTCCGGCCGGCAGGCCCCCGGAGGCCGGCATGGACCATGATGCTGGACATGACCCCACTCGGCACCACCCCTGACGGCGTTCCCGACGCCCTCCTGGACCAGCTCATCGACGAGCTCATCGACGCGGGGCGCACCGTGGTCGAGCGGGGGCTCGTCGTCGCCTCCGGCGGCAACCTCTCGGCCCGGGTCCCCGGATCGGATGCCTTCGTCGTCACCGCCACCGGAACCTGGCTGGACCGGCTCACCCCCGCGGATCTCGTCGTCATGGGGATGGACGGCGAACGACGAGCAGGCGCCGACCGCCCATCCGTGGAGTGGAAGCTGCACCACCGCACCTACGCCGTCCGCGCGGACGTGGGGGCCATCGTCCACCTCCACCCCCAGCATGTCCTGCTCGTCGACGTCCTCGGCCAGCCCATCCGGCTGGTCACCTCCGACCACCAGGTCTACCTCGGGTCGGTGGGTCGCATCCCGTTCCTCCCGGCCGGAAGCCAGGAGGTGGCCGACGCAGCAGCCGAGCAGGCCCGGGAGCACAACGCCGTCGTCCTCGCCCACCACGGCTGCTCGGCCCTCGGTGACGGCGTCGAGATGGCGCTGCGCCGGGCGATGAACCTCGAGGAGGCGGCGACGATGACCTACCGGCTGCTCCTCGCCGGCGACACGACCGCGCAGTTCCCGCCCGAGTGGGTCGGGAGGGTCGTCACGGCCTAGGCGAGCGCCCCTGGGGTGACCCCCGTCGCAGGCTCGACGACACCCCGCTCGGTCGTGATGAGCGAGACGAAACGGGCCGGGGTGACGTCGAACGCGGGGTTGAACCCGCGGGTACCCGCCGGCGTGAGCCGCCTCCCGGCGAGGGTCGTCACCTCCTCGCCCGCCCGCTCCTCGATCTCGATGGCGGAGCCGTCCGGTGTCGCGAGGTCGACGGTCGACCACGGGGCGGCGACGACGAACGGGATCCCGGCCTCCCGGGCCGCGAGGGCGAGGCCCACCGTGCCGATCTTGTTGGCGGTGTCACCGTTCGCGGCGATCCGGTCGGCGCCCACGACGACGAGGTCGACGAGCCCGCGCAGGATCGTCGAAGCCGCAGCCCCGTCCGCCTGGACCGCGTGCGGGATGCCGTCGGCCGCCAGCTCGTATGCCGTGAGCCGTGCTCCCTGCAGCAGCGGCCGGGTCTCGTCGGCGTAGACGAACTCGAGCCGGCCGCGGGCGTTGAGCTCACGGACGACGCCGAGGGCGGTGCCCCACCCCGAGGTCGCGAGGGAGCCGGCGTTGCAGTGGGTGATGACCCGCAGGCCGGGCCGGTCGAGCCGCGCGAGCAGCCAGTCGGCGCCGTGGGCGCTGAGCGCGTGGTTGGCGGCGGTGTCCTCGTCCTTGACCCGCAGCGCTGCGGCGAGGACGGCGGTGCGGCCCTCGGCCATGAGCGGTCGGACCTGGTCCACTCCCCAGGCGAGGTTGACGGCCGTGGGACGGGCATGCCGGACCCGGTCGACGGCCGCGTCGAGGCGGTCCGCGGACCAACCCTCGCGGGCGGCCTCGTCCATGGCGACCACGACTCCGAGCGCTCCGGCGACACCGAGGGCCGGCGCGCCACGGACGGCGAGAGAGGCGATGGCCGCGACGAGGTCGTCGGTGCGGGTCACCCGCAGCACGGTCGTCTCGTCGGGGAGCCGGGTCTGGTCGAGGAGCAGGACGACCTGCTCGTCCTCGTCCCAGCCGATGGCCTCGATCGTCATCGCAGCACGCGTCCTTCCTTGGTCGGGCATGGCGGGCAGCGGCCCGAGGAGCCATCCTGCCGTGTCATCCCCCAGCACAGCACACTCCCAGCCCGCTCCCAGCCCGCGGGTCCATCGTGAAGTCAGCCCGGCGAGCCTGCGCCGGACAGGAAGGACAGCAGCAGTGTCAACAGCCTCGTTCTCGCCTGGAAGCATCGTGGTCGGCTTCGACGGATCCCCCCTCAGCGTCGCGGCCCTCCAGTGGTCCGCTCGACGCGCCTCCGCTCGCGGCCTTCCGGTGCACATCGTCCACGCCTGTAAGACCGACCCGGGCGACGGGTTCGCCGGGAGCACCGACCCCGACGCACGCGCCAAGGCCGGGCAGGCCATGTTGCGCACGGCCGTCGGCCAGGTCCACGCCATCGCCCCGACCCTCGCGGTGTCGACGGCCTGCGTGCGCGGCTTCGCCTCGCCGACGCTCATCCAGGTCTCGCACAAGGCCGCCATGGTCGTCATGGGTGCGGTCGGCCACGGGATCATCAGCCGGGCCTCCATCGGACCCACGACGCTCCAGGTGGCGATGAACGCCCACTGCCCGGTCGTCGTCATCGGTCACGAGGGGCGCACCAGCGCCTCGGCCCATGGCCGCGTCGTCGTCGGTGTCGACGGCTCCGCCGACAGTCTCGGCGCCCTCGGCGAGGCCTTCGACCGGGCGGCCCTTCGGGGCGCCAAGCTCCAGGTCGTCCATGCCTGGCAGCCGCGCAAGGCCGGCAACGGCGTCACCACCGCGGTCGCGGGGTGGCCGACCCACGAGAGCGATCTCGAGGAGGCCGTCGAGGCCACGATCACCGCCCACACGGCGGCCCACCCCGACGTCGCCGTCGCCCACGACATCGTCAAGGGCGACCCGGTGCGGGCCCTGGGCGAGCATTCCCAGGACGCCGACCTCGTCATCGTGGGCCGCCGCGGTCTCGGGGGCTTCCCCGGGCTGCGGATCGGCTCGGTGCCCGTGCGCCTCATGGGGCGCACCGCGTGCCCCCTCGTCATCGCTCCGCTCGCCGCCTGAGCGGCCTCGGTCTCGGCGGGCCGCTGCCCGCCGGTCAGGTCCCGTTCTTCTCGGCCAGCCCGAGCTGGTCGAGGAGAACGGCCCACTCCCACGCGATCTGCTCCCAGGCGGCATACCGCCCGCTGCGGCCACCGTGGCCCGCTGCGATCTCGGTGCGCAGCAGGATCGGTCGCTCGGGCGCGCCGCTCGTCACCGTCGCCCGGAGCCGGGCGACCCACTTCGCCGGCTCGGTGTAGGAGACCCGGGTGTCGTGCAGGCTCGTCGTCGCGAGGATGGCGGGATAGTCCCGAGCGGCGAGGTTCTCGTAGGGTGAGTACCCCTTCATGCACGCATACGTCTCGGGATCGGCCTCCGGGTTGCCCCACTCCTCCCACTCCCCCACGGTGAGCGGCAGGTCGGGGCGCAGCATCGTCGTCAGGGCGTCGACGAAGGGGACCGCGGCATGGACGACGCGGAACCGGTCGGGGGCGAGGTTGACGGCGGCGCCGACGGTGAGCCCACCCGCCGAACCGCCCTCGAGCGCCAGCCGGTCGCGGGCCGCCCAGCCGTGCGCGAGGAGATGGTCGGCACACGCGACGAGGTCGGTGAACGTGGTCGGCTTGGCCAGCAGCTTGCCGTCGTCGTACCAGTGCCGGCCCATCTCGCCACCGCCGCGGACGTGGGCGACGGCATACACGACGCCGCGGTCGAGCAGGCTGAGCCGCGCCACGGAGAAGTACGGGTCGTTGGACGACTCATAGGCCCCGTATGCCGTGAGCAGCGCCGGGTGGGTGCCATCGGGCTCCAGCCCGGCCCGGTGGACGATCGATACCGGGACGAGCGTGCCGTCGGGTGCGGTGGCCCACTCGCGGTGCTGGGCATAGTGAGCAGGGTCGAAGCCACCGAGGACCGGCTGACGCTTCAGGACGGTCCGCTCCCCGGTGATGACATCGAGGTCGAGGACGGTCCGTGGGGTGACGAAGGACTCGACGACGACCTGGACGGCTGTCGTCGCAGCCTCGGGGTTGTCGCCGAGACCGACCGAGTACAGCTCCTCGTCGAGGTCGACCTCCGCCGGCGACCCGTAGCCGGACACCGAGGACGGGTCCCGAGGCAGCACCCGAAGCGCGGTGAGCCCCCCGGACCGCAGGGACAGCACGGCGGCCGAGTCGAAGGCGTCGATGCCGAGGAACCGCTCCCCCGGCCCGGCCTCGAGCATCGGCCGCCACTGTTCGTGGCTCGTCGCGTCGAGGGGCGCCCAGGCCAGGTCGGCGTCCGGCTGGTCGGTGTTGTGGACGATGAGCAGCCGGTCGGCGGCAGGCTCGACGTCGTACTCGATCCCGTCTCGGCGCGGGGCGACGCACCGGAGCTCCCCCTCGGGGTCGTCGGCGGGCAGCAGCCACACCTCGGAGGTCGTCTTCGACGCCAGCGACAGGATGAGCCACCGCTCGTCGCGGCTGGTCTCGACGCCCATCCAGAACCGCTCGTCGTCCTCCTGGCGGAGCAGGACGTCCTCGCCGGCCGGCGTGCCGACCCGGTGCCGCCAGAGCTGGTACGGGCGCCAGGCGTCGTCGAGCCGGGTGTAGTAGAGGAGGCGGCCGTCATGGGAGAGCTCACAGCCGTAGCCGACGTCGGTGAGGGCCGTGTCGAGGGTCTCGCCGGTGACGAGGTCGCGGACGGTGACGACGAACCGCTCGTCGCCCCGGGTGTCGATGCCGAACGCGAGCGTCGCATGGTCGCCGCTCACCGTCAGGGCGCCGACCGAGAAGAACTCGCTGTCGCCGGCCTCGACGTTGCCGTCGAGGAGGACCTGCTCACCCGGGATGGCCCCGCCGCCGAGGTCCGGGCGCACCGACCGGTCGGTAATGGGGGCGCGGGCGTGGACGGCATACTGGCGGCCCTCGACGGTGCGGACGTAGTACCACCACGGACCGCTGGCGACCGGCACCGAGAGGTCGGTCTCGAGGACCCTGGCCTTGATCTCGTCGAAGATGGCCTGCCGCAGGGGCGCGAGATGCGCGGTCAGCGCCTCGGCGTAGGCGTTCTCGGCGGCCAGGTAGGCGAGCACCTGCGGATCGGACTCGTCACGCAGCCACTCGTAGGGGTCCTCGACCCGGTCGCCGTGATGCTCGCGGACGTGCGCGCGTCGCGGCGCCACCGGCGGCGTGGAAGGCTGCGCCGCACCCGGCGGCGAAGGGGTCTGGGGCACCGGTCAGCCCCCGGTGAGGCATCGGGGCCCGAGCAGGACCTTGAGGTCGCCGAAGAGGGCCTCGGAGGCGGTCACCCGGTGCTCGAGCCGTAGCTTGTCGACGACCCGCCCCGGCTTGACGAGGCGAAGGTGCACCTCCGTGGTCCCCGGGTGGTTCTCGAGGACGGACTTCAGGCCCATGATCGTGTCGTTCGTCGCCCGGAGCGTCTCCATCGTCACGACGACCGGCCCGCGCGGGCCCTGGGTGACGTCGGGAAGGGTGAGGTCCTGGGCATAGAGCGAGACCGTGTCGTCCCGACGGTTGACCTTGCCCCGGACGACGGCGACCCGGTCCTGCGCGAGCTTGCCCGCCACCGAGGCGTACGAGGAGGGGAAGAACAGGCACTCGATGGCGCCCTCGAGGTCCTCGACCGTGGCGATGGCCCACAGGTCGCCCTTCTTGGTCCGCTTGATCTGCAGCCCGGTGATGAGTCCGGCGATGGTGACCATCGACCCCTCCGGGCGCGAGTCGTCGCCGGTGAGCACGGCGATGGCGGTGTCGGCGTGCTGGGTGAGGATGTGCTCGACGCCGAACAGCGGGTGGTCGGACACGTAGAGGCCGAGCATCTCGCGCTCGAAGCTCAGCAGGGTCGCCTTGTCCCACTCGGCCCGGGGCACCTCGGTCAGCCCCATGAGATCGGAGCCGGTGTCGTTCTCGTCACCGTCGTCGAGCCCGAGCCCCCCGAACAGCGAGTCCTGGCCGATGGCCTCCTGGCGCTTCATCGCGACGAACGCGTCGACGTACTCCTCATGGATCTGCAGCAGCCCCATCCGGCTCTCGCCGAACCCGTCGAACGCCCCGGCCTTGATGAGCGACTCGATGGTCCGCTTGTTGCAGACGACGGGGGCGACCTTGGACATGAAGTCGCGGAACGAGCCGAACCGGCCCTTGGCCTCGCGGGCGGCGACGATCTCGTCGACGACGTTGTGGCCGACGTTGCGGACCGCCTCGAGACCGAACCGGATGTCGGTCCCGACCGCCGCGAACTGGCCCACCGACTCGTTGACGTCGGGAGGGAGGACCTTGATCCCCATCCGGCGACACTCGCCGAGGTAGAGGGCGGACTTGTCCTTGTCGTCGCGGACGCTGGTGAGCAGCGCAGCCATGTACTCGGCCGGGTAGTTCGCCTTGAGGTAGGCCGTCCAGTACGACACGAGCCCGTAGGCCGCGGTGTGCGCCTTGTTGAACGCGTAGTCCGAGAACGGGACCAGCACCTCCCACAGCGCCTTGACCGACGCCTCGGAGAACCCGGTGTCGCGCATGCCCTGGGAGAAGGTGCCGTACTCGGCGTCGAGGACGGACTTCTTCTTCTTGCCCATGGCCCGCCGCAGCAGGTCCGCGTTGCCGAGGGTGTAGCCGGCGAGCTTCTGGGCGACCTCCATGACCTGCTCCTGGTAGATCACCAGGCCGTGGGTCGTCCCGAGGATGGGTTCGAGCGCCTCGATCATCCGCGGCTCCAGCTGCCCCTTGAGCTTGGGGTCGAGCGGGATGAGCTCCTGCTTGCCGTTCTTGCGCAAGGCGAAGTTCGTGTGTGCGTTGACCCCCATCGGCCCGGGCCGATAGAGGGCGAGCGCGGCGGAGATGTCCTCGAAGTTGTCCGGCTGCATGAGCCGAAGCAGGGTGCGCATCCCGCCACCGTCGAGCTGGAACACCCCGAGCGTCTCGCCGCTGCGGAGCAGCTCGTAGGCCTTCGGGTCGTCCAGGTTGCGGGACAGCTCGTCGAGGTCGATCACCTCGCCCCGGTTGGCGGCGACGTTGGCGATGGCGTCGTCGAGGATGGTGAGGTTGCGCAGGCCGAGGAAGTCCATCTTGACCAGCCCGAGCGCCTCGCAGCTCGGGTAGTCGAACTGGGTGATGACCTGCCCGTCCTGCAGCCGCTTCATCACCGGGATGACGTCGGCGATCGGTTCGCTCGACATGATGACGCCGGCGGCATGGACGCCCCACTGACGCTTGAGCCCCTCCAGGCCCTTGGCCGTCTCGACGACCTCCTTGAGGTGCGGCTCGGAGTCGACGAGCGCGCGGAACTCGCCACCCTCCTTGTAGCGGTCGTGGTGGGGGTCGTAGATGCCGGACAGCGACACCCCCTTGCCCATGACGTCGGCCGGCATCGCCTTGGTGAGCTGCTCACCGACACTGAACGGGTGTCCCATGACCCGAGCGGCGTCCTTGACGGCCTGCTTGGCCTTGATGGTGCCGTAGGTGACGATCTGGGCGACCCGGTCCTCGCCGTACTTCTCGGTGACGTAGCGGATCACCTCACCCCGCCGGCGCTCGTCGAAGTCGACGTCGAAGTCGGGCAGTGACGGGCGCTCAGGGTTGAGGAACCGCTCGAAGATCAGGCCGTGCGGGATGGGGTCGAGATCGGTGATCTTCATGGCGAAGGCGCACATCGAGCCGGCACCCGAGCCGCGGCCCGGGCCGACCCGGATGCCGTTCGCCTTCGCCCAGGTGATGAAGTCGGCGACGACGAGGAAGTAGCCGGCATACCCCTTGGAGACGATGACGTCGATCTCGTGCGCCGCCTGGGTCCGGGCGTAGTCGGGTATGCCGCCGGGGAACCGCTCCGCGAGCCCTCGCTGGACCGCCTTGACGAACCAGCTCTCCTCGTTCTCCCCCGGCGGGCACGGGAAGCGCGGCATGTAGCGGCCCTCGGCCTCGGTGAACGAGACGTTGCAGCGCTCGGCGATGAGCAGGGTGTTGTCGCACGCCTCCGGGAGCTCGCGCCAGGTGTGGCGCATCTGCTCGGGGCTCCACAGGTAGAACGTGTCCGCGTCGAACTTGAACCGGCCCGGGTCCATGAGCGTCGAGCCGGACTGGACGCAGAGCAGCGCCGCGTGCGCGGTGGCGTCCTCGGGGGCCGTGTAGTGCAGGTCGTTGGTCGCGACGAGCGGCAGGTCGAGCTCGCGAGCCAGCCGGAGCAGGTCCTTCTGGACGCGGCGCTCGATGTCGAGACCGTGGTCCATGAGCTCGCAGTAGTAGTTCTCGGCGCCGAAGATGTCGCGGAAGTCGGACGCCGCCTGCAGGGCCTGGCGATACTGGCCGAGCCGCAGGCGGGTCTGCACCTCGCCGGACGGGCAGCCCGTCGTCGCGATGAGCCCGCCGCCGTACTGGGAGAGCAGCTCGCGATCCATCCGAGGCCACTTGGCGTAGACCTGGTCCAGGGACGCCAACGAGTCGAGCCGGAAGAGGTTGTGCAGGCCGTCGTTGTTCTGGGCGAGCAGGGTGAGGTGGGTGTAGGCACCGGAGCCCGAGACGTCGTCGCCGACGTTCTTCTCGTCGCCCCAGCGGACCCGGGTCTTGTCGGTGCGGTGGGTGCCCGGGGTGACGTAGGCCTCGACGCCGATGATCGGCTTGACCGAGGTCGCCTGGGCCTTCTTCCAGAACTCGTAGGCGCCGAACAGGTAGCCGTGGTCGGTGATCGCCAGGGCCGGCATCCCCAGCTCCTCGGCCTTGGCCAGCAGGTCGCCGATCCGCGCCGCACCGTCGAGCATCGAGTACTCGGTGTGCGCGTGGAGGTGGACGAAGCCGTCGGAGGCGGGAGAGGGGGACATCGCCCCGATTCTAGGTCGCGCCGGGGACCGCCCCCCGGCGTGTCGCGCCGGGGTGTCGCGGCCCGAGCGCTCCCGGGCCATGTGGGGCACCTCACCCCGTGCCGAACGACCGAGGAGACGGCCCGCCGTGGCCTGGTGCGCGCCGCCCCGCGAGGTCGCTCAGAGCCGCTCGAGGGCGTCCTGGAGATCTTGCGGGTAGCGGCTCTCGAAGGTGACCCACTCCCCCGTTCCGGGGTGCTCGAAGCCCAGTCCGACGGCGTGCAGCCACTGGCGGGTCAGACCCACCCGCTTGGCGAGCATGGGGTCGGCGCCGTAGGTGAGGTCGCCGACGCACGGGTGGTGCAGCGCGGCGAAGTGGACCCGGATCTGGTGGGTCCGCCCGGTCTCGAGCCGGATCTCGAGCAACGAGGCGTGCCGGAACGCCTCGATGAGCTCGTAGTGCGTGACGGCGGCCTTGCCCGAGTCCAGGACGGCGAACTTGTAGTCGCGGCCCGGGTGACGGCCGATCGGCGCGTCGATCGTGCCGGCCAGGGGGTCGGGCAGCCCCTGGACGAGCGCGTGGTAGGTCTTGTCGACCCGGCGCTGTTTGAAGGCGCGCTTGAGGATGGTGTAGGCCCTCTCGCTCTTGCAGACGACCATGATCCCCGAGGTGCCGACGTCGAGCCGGGAGACGACGCCCTGTCGCTCGCTCGCGCCGCTGGTCGAGATGCGGTAGCCGGCCGCGGCGAGCCCGCCGAGGACCGTTGGGCCGGACCAGCCGACCGAGGGGTGGGCGGCCACACCGACGGGCTTGTCGACGACGACGATGTCGTCGTCGTCGTGGAGGATCGTCATGCCCGGCACGGGTTCGGCGATCACCCGGAGGGTCGGGCTCTCCTGCGCGCTCGGCAGGTCGACCTCGAGAAGGTCGCCGGAGTGGACCCGGTGCGACTTCGCGGCCATGGACCCCGCGACGACGACACATCCGGCGGCGGCGAGGTCCGCTGCGCGGGTCCGGGACAGCCCGAACAGCCGCGCGATCGCGGCGTCGACCCGTTCGCCCTCGAGTCCGTCCGGCACGAGGACGGCCCGCGGGTCACTCATCGGGCTCATCGCCCCGCCGTGCGTCCCTCTCGACGGTGGTGCGACCGGCATCGGTATGCCGTCCCTGCTCCGGGCGGACCCGTTCGCCGGCGATCGTCACGCCGCGCAGGGCGAGAACGACGATGATCGCCGCGGCCACGACGATCGCGATGTCGGCGACGTTGCCGATGAACAGCCCGGCATAGTCGATGAAGTCCACGACCTGGCCACGGCCGGGTCCCGGGGCGCGGAAGAAGCGGTCGACGAGGTTGCCGAGGGCGCCCCCGAGGAGCAGGCCGAGGGCAAGCGCCCAGGCGAGGCTGCCGATCCGGCGGATGGCCGTGGCCACCCAGGCCAGGACCGCCACACCGATGACGACGAGGAGCCACGTGGCGTTGGTAGCGATGGAGAATGCCGCGCCGGGGTTGCGGATGAGCTCGAGGCGCAGCAGCGAGCCGAAGAGGTCTCTCGGGGCGCCGGGGACCAGGGAGCTCAGGGCCCACATCTTCGTGCCCTGGTCGAGGACGAGCATCAGCAGGGCGACGGCGAACACGACGGCATACAGACGCGACCGGCCGGCGGTATCGACCGCGGCCGGTGCATCGGTGTCGGCGTCCGCTGGGGTCAGCGACGCTCCTCCTTCGTCTTGCATGGCATACATAGGGTCGCACGTGGAGCGGCCTGGAGGCGAAGCTTGCCGATGGGGTTGCCGCAGGACTCGCAGGTGCCGTAGGTGCCGGTGTCGAGCCGGTCGAGGGCACGCCCGTTCTGTTCGAGCATCTCGCGGGCGTTGTTGGCGAGACTGATCTCCTGCTCGCGCTCGTAGGTCTTGGCGCCGGCGTCGGCCTGGTCGTCGCCGGCTCCGTCACCGGAGTCGCGCATGAGGTCGACGAGCTCGGCGGCCGCGCTGCGCAGCTCGTCCTCGAGCTGGGTGATGTCGGCCACGATCTCGGCACGGACCGCTCGCAGCTCGGCCGCGGTCCACGGGTCCTCGTGGTCGAGGACCGGCATCGAGCGAGGTGACACCGTGCTGCGGACGGAGCGGCCACCCGAGGTGGCCTTCTTGGCGGGAGCGGCCTTCTTGGCGGGAGCGGCCTTCTTCGCGGGAGCGGCCTTCTTCGCGGGAGCGGCCTTCTTCGCGGGAGCGGCCTTCTTCGCCGGAGCGGCCTTCTTCGCCGGAGCGGCCTTCTTCGCCGGAGCGGCCTTCTTCGCCGGAGCGGCCTTCTTCGCCGGAGCGGCCTTCTTCGCCGGAGCGGCCTTCTTCGCCGGAGCGGCCTTCTTCGCCGGAGCGGCCTTCTTCGCCGGAGCGGCCTTCTTCGCCGGAGCCGACGCCGTCCTTCGGGTCGAGGCCGCAGCGGCAGCGCTCACCCGCTTTGCCGTGACGGCAGCCCGGTGGGCGACCGCCACGACGATCTTGGCAACCATGCGGACCTCATTCGTGGTGATGACCCGGGGCCCATAACGGTCCGGGCAAGTGCGCCGAGGATACGGCGTGCGGCGGGGGAGCTCAATGCGCAACGCCACAGCCCACGAGAGCGTGGGTGTGGCGTCGCGCACCTCGATGTGAGGTTCAGGCCTGGACGGACTCCTGCTGGCCCTCGGAGCCGGAGCCCTCGGGCACCTCGATGGCCGTCGTCTCGAGGTCCTTCAGCTGACCCTCGATGTAGTCATGGAGGCGGGACCGGTAGTCGCGCTCGAAGCCGCGCAGCTGCTGGATCTTGCGCTCCAGAGCCCCCTGCTCACGGTCGAGCTCGGCCATGATCGCGGCCTTCTTCTGCTGGGCCTCGTGGACCATGCCGGTCGACCGCTCGCGGGCCTCGGTCAGCATCTCCTCGCGCTGCGTGGTGCCCTCGGCGACGAGCTGGTCGTGCTTGGTCTGGCCGACGGTGAGCAGCTCGTCGTGGCGGGCCTGTGCGGTGCCGATGAGCTCGTCGTGGCGGGCCTGAGCCTCGCTGATGAGCTCGTCGCGGCGGGCCTCACCGGCGGCGACGTGCTCGTCGTGGAGGCGCTGGGCGAGGGCGATGACGCTCGCGGCGCCGGCGCCGGAGGCGTCAGCCGCGGCACCGAAGGGGGTGGCCTCTGCGGCGGCCGGCGCGGCGACCGGGGCGGCCTGGGCCGCCTGCGCCCGCTGCTGGGCCTCCGCCTCGGCGGCATCGGCGGCGGCCTGGGCCGCGGCGATGCGTTCCTGCGCGGTGCGCTCGGCCTCGTCGATCCGCGCCTGGAGCGAGGCGATCTGGGCGTCCGCGCCCTGCTGGGCGACACCGAGCTGCTCGGCCTGTCCCCGCAGCTGGCCGGCCTCGGCGACGACCTGCTCGTGGGCGGAGCGCACGGCCTCGTACTCGCCCTGGAGGCCCGAGTAGCGGGCCTCGGCGTCGGCGAGCTGGGCCTCGAGCTCGTGGATCCGGGAGTCGAGCTGGGCCACCTGACCCTGAAGCTCGGCGTTGCGGCCCTCGAGGTCGCCACCACGGCCCTCGAACTCGCTCAACCGGCCCTCGAGCTCGGTCTTCTTGCTCTCCAGCTCATGGAGCTTCGCCTCGAGCTCGGAGGCGCCGGCACCGACCGTCTCGAGCTCGCTCACCCGGGACTCCAGCTCGCCGTTGCGCGACTCCAGGGTCGAGGCATGACTCTTGAGGGTCTCCAGCTCGTTGAGCAGCTCCGGTGGGGCAGCTGCGGCCGGCATCGCTGCCACCGGTGCCGCGGCCGCGACCGGAGCCAACCCGCGCCCGGCCCGGCAGTCGTTGAGGTCGGTCCGGAGGTCCTCGCTCTCCTTCGTCATCCTCCGCATCTCGGCCACGATGTCGTCGAGGAAGTCGTCGACCTCGCGCTCGTCATAGCCGCGACGGAACTGCGTCTGCGTGAACGTCTTGTTGAGGACATCCTCGGGCGACAACGCCATGGTTACTCCTGATGCGCGAGTCTCTGCGGGTTTGGAATCACCCCTCATCGTCCCAGACCCACGGGTCCGGACGGGGCCCAGCCTAGAGGATCGCCAGGAAAATGTAGAGGCAGATGAGAAGAATGAGGTAGGCGAGGTCAAGCCTGAACGACCCCAGCCGGACCGGCGGCGCGAGTTTGCCCAGGGCCCGCAGCGGCGGGTCGGTCAGTGTGTAGAGACCCTCGGCGACGACGAGCATGACCCCTCGGGGACGCCAGTCGCCGCGGCTGAGCAGCCGGACCCAGTCCAGGGCGAGCCGGCCGAGCGCCACGAGGAGGTAGAGGAAGACGACGAGGTGGAGCACCTGCCGGACGCCGGTCATGGCACCAGCCTCATCGACCCGGCTGTGCGGGTGCTGTGGCGGCCACGGCCGGACAGCGATCGGACGGACGCAGGGTCAGCTCTGGTTGAACAGAACCCGCCCCGGGGCCTGGACCGGCTCCTCGGAGTGCACGGTCACCGACGCCGGTGACAGGAGGAAGACCTTGGAGGTCACCCGCTCGATGGCCCCGTGCAGGCCGAAGACCAGGCCGGCCGCGAAGTCGACGAGGCGCTTGGCGTCGGCATCGTCCATGTCCGTGAGGTTCATGATGACCGGGGTGCCCTCGCGGAAGTTCTCGCCGATCGTCTTGGCCTCGTTGTAGGTCCGTGGGTGGATCGTCGTGATCCGGGACAGGCCGTCGGTCTGCGGGGTGCGGACGATCTCGGCGACCGGGCGCCGGGTCGGCAGCGGGGTGACCTGGGCGTGGCGTTCGCGCGGCTGCTCGCCGGCGTCGTCGCCGTCGTAGTCCTCGTACTCGTCGTACTCGTCGTAGTGGCCCTCGTCCTCGGCCAGCCCGAGGTAGACCATCGTCTTGCGCAGCGCGCCAGCCATGGGTACTCCTTGTCCTCCTGCGGGCGGTCCCGCCGTATGTGACGGAAGTGTCCGCCTTGTCGACGGTGACCGTTCGTGACCGAAGTTACCCGTGTGACGGACGAGATCCGAGGATTGCCGTCCCGACACGCAGGTGTGTCGCACCCTCGGCGATGGCTTCCTCGAGGTCGCCGCTCATCCCCGCCGAGATCCATCCGGCCTGTGGATGAGCGGCCCGGATCGCCTCGGCCACGGTGCGGAGCCGGGCGAAGGCCGCCCGTGGGTCGGCGTCGAGCGGGGCCACCGCCATGACGCCGCGCAGGTCGAGCGCCTCGCTCTCGCCGACGGCGTCCGCCAGTGCCTCGGCCTCGGCCACCGGGACGCCACCTCGGTCGGCCGCGTCCTCGAGGCCGACCTGGACCAGGACATCGAGCCGCCGTTGCTCGGCCTGGGCCGCCCGGTCCAGGGCGGTAACCAGCCGCGGCCGGTCGACGGACTGGACGACATCGGCATACCGGACCACCGAGCGGGCCTTGTTCCGCTGGAGCTGTCCGATGAAGTGGAGAGTCAGCTCGCGACGATGGGCTACCTCGTCGAACTTGGTCGATGCCTCCTGGTCACGGTTCTCGCCCACGTCGCGGACGCCCAGCTCGGCGAGGAGGTCGACGTCTGAGGCGGGGAAGAACTTCGTCACGACGATGAGCGTCGGTCGGTCCTGCCGACCACTCGCCGCCATCGCCGCGTCGATCCGTCTGGCAACCGTCGCCAGACCGGCCGCGAGCTCGGCCTGCCGGTCGTCCGGGGGCCCGCCGTGCCCACTCATCGGTCCTCCCGCACGACGACCCCCGCGAACCGCCCGGTCGTGCCGTCCCGGCGGTAGGAGTAGAGCCGGACGTCCTCCCGGGCGCAGCCGGGCACCCACTCGACGCTGAGTCCCTCCTCCACGAGCTGAGCGACGACGCCGGCTGCGACGTCGACGGCGGGCGTCCCGACCCACGAGATGGCGCGGCTGACCGGGGCGACCGCGGCCGCCTCATCGCGCATCGACGACGGCACCTCGTAGCACCGCGGGCACACCGACGGCCCGACGACGGCGCTGATGTTCCGCGCGCCGAGGTCGCGCATCGCCTCGACCGCCCGCGGGACCACGCCCTTGACCATCCCGGGGCGACCGGCGTGGACGGCGGCCACGACTCCGGCATCGGCATCGGCGAGCAGCACGGGCGTGCAGTCGGCCACGAGCGCCGCCAGGGCGAGCCCCGGGGTCGTCGTGACGAGCGCGTCGACGGCCGGCGGCACCTCGGGCCGGGCCCCGACGACGGCGACCTCGGCCCCGTGGCACTGGTCCATGAAGACGAGGCGGTCGGCGGCCAGCCCCAGCTCACCCGCCAGGCGGGCTCGGTTCTCCCCGACCGATGCGGGGTCGTCGCCCACATGGCCACCGAGGTTGAGGCCGGCATACGGGCCCACGCTGACCCCGCCGGACCGGTCGGTGACCGCGACGCCGACCCCGTCGGTATGCCGCCGCCAGTAGAACACCCCCCCACCGTAGACGCGCCGGGGCCGGGCGGACATCACGTCCACCCGGCCCCGGCGCGCCGCGGGTCGCGGCTACTTGAGGAAGTCGGGAACGTCGAGGTCGTCGCCCTCTTCGAACGTCACGGTCCGTGGCGGGGTCTGGCGCTGGGGAACCGCCTGCGGCGTCGACCCCGGCTCGGTGACCACGGCGGACGGCTCGGGTCCGTCCTCACCCCGTGCCGGCTCACCCGCGCCCACACCGGCGGAGTCGCCCGCACGGCCCCCGGCCTCGGACGTCGGCGCCGCGGCGACGGGCGGGACGGCCGGTGCGGCCGGCCGGGTCGAGCCGTGGATCGTGCCGAGGGCCCGGTCGTCGGCACGATGGGTCGGTTCACCGCCGTCGAAGCCGGCCGCGATGACGGTGACCCGCACCTCGTCACCGAGGGCATCGTCGATGACGGCGCCGAAAATGATGTTCGCCTCGGGGTGGGCGGCCTCCTGGACGAGCCGGGCGGCCTCGTTGATCTCGAAGAGGCCGAGGTCGCTCCCGCCCTGGATCGACAGCAGGACGCCGTGGGCGCCGTCGATGCTGGCCTCGAGCAGCGGGCTGGAGATCGCCAGCTCGGCCGCCTGGACCGCGCGATCCTCGCCGCGGGCCGAGCCGATGCCCATCAGGGCAGAGCCCGCCCCGGACATGACCGACTTGACGTCGGCGAAGTCGAGGTTGATCAGGCCCGGCGTCGTGATGAGGTCGGTGATGCCCTGGACGCCGGAGAGGAGCACCTGGTCGGCGCTGCGGAAGGCGTCGAGCATCGACACCCCGCGGTCGCTGATGGACAGCAGACGGTCGTTGGGGATGACGATGAGGGTGTCGACCTCTTCGCGCAGTCCCTCGATCCCGGAGTCGGCCTGGTTGGCCCGGCGCCGCCCCTCGAAGGTGAACGGCCGGGTCACCACGCCGATGGTGAGGGCGCCGATGCCCTTGGCGATCCGGGCGACGACCGGCGCGCCGCCGGTGCCGGTGCCACCGCCCTCGCCGGCGGTGACGAAGACCATGTCGGCGCCCTTGAGGACCTCCTCGATGTCCTCGGCGTGGTCCTCGGCGGCCCTCTTGCCGACCTCGGGGTCCGCGCCGGCGCCGAGGCCGCGGGTCAGGTCCCGGCCGACGTCGAGCTTGACGTCGGCGTCGCTCATGAGCAGGGCCTGGGCATCGGTGTTGATGGCGATGAACTCGACGCCTTTGAGCCCGACCTCGATCATCCGGTTGATGGCATTGACGCCGCCCCCGCCGATGCCGACGACCTTGATGACGGCCAAGTAGTTCTGCGGTGTAGCCACGGTGGTGGGCCTCTCCTGATCCGGTGCACGGGGTGCGCCGTGCTCTGGGGCGGTGCTCGGGTGCTGCACATGCGGTGTCGGCCCGGGCCGATGCCTGGCCCCAACCGTCAAGTTCGACGTGACGGTCATGGTTGTCCCCATGTTCCGTGGTGTTGACGCTAGGCGGGCTGAGAGCCACGATCAAACAACCCCAGGGCGTGTCGGCTGTCGGGTTCACCGCACGTCGGGTCCAGTTGACCCAATACTCTCACAGGCCCCATACGACTCACCTGTCACACGGGCTACGTCCGCGGCGCTCCGCGTCAGCGGGGGACCGCGGATCCGGTGACGCGGTGGCGCTCCGCGCTACCGGGTCACCGGCGTGTCCGGCGCGCTGACGTCGATCGTGTGCGGCTTGGTCTTGAGCAGCACATCGATGATGGCGACCTTGCGTTCCGCCTGCTCGGCGTTGCCCCAGACGATGGTCGTCGACCCAAGGGTGAAGGTCACCAGGTCCGCCGAGCTGACGGTGAGCGAGCCGACTCGCGACGAGAGGTTCGGCGGAAGGGACTCGACGACCGAGATCGCCGTCGCGACCGCCTCGGGGGTCATGGCCGCGGAGGCGTTCTTCGCCGTGACGACGGGGATGCCCGCCGGCGCGCGGGTCACCCGGCCGTAGGCGACCCCGTGCCGGTCCACAACCTGTAGTTGACCTTGAGGGCTCTTCACGATGATCGCCGGCGTCCGCGGGACGACGTGGATGCTCAGGGTGCCCGGCCAGGACCGGTCGACGGAGACCTCCGCGATCGTCACCCTGGACCGGATCCGGTCCGCCACTGCGCCGGTGTCGACACGGGCCAGCGGCGTGCCGTCGGGAACCTCCACCAGAGCCTGGACGGCTCGGGCCTCGGCTCCGGTGACCCCGGCGACCTCGACCGAACGCACCGCGAGGACCGGGCTCCACCAGATCAACCAGGCCAGTCCGGCGGCCACGGCGGCGAGGAGGACCGTCCACAGGATCCGCGTCCAGGGGCGACGTCGGACGGTGGCCGCCCGGGCCTCGAACCGGGAGGCCGAGGAGGCGACCCCGCCGGACCGCGGGCGGGACGCGGTGCTGACGGAGCCACGACCCCGCTGCGGCGTACTCATCGGCCCTCCAGAGCCGCGAGGATCCGCGGGGCGAGCGTGGTGATGTCGCCGGCGCCGACGGTGAGGATGAGGTCGCCGGGCCGAGCCCGGTCGACGACGAGGGCGACGGCGTCGTCCCGGGCGGGTCCGACGACGACCTCCGGATGTCCGTGCCGCTCCCGCAGCGGAGCGCCGATGAGCTCGGAGGTGACGCCCGGCATGGGGTCCTCACGAGCGCCGTAGATGTCGAGCAGCACGACGGTGTCGGCGTGAGCCAGCGCGGCGGCGAAGTCCTCGGCGAAGTCGCGGGTCCGCGAGTACAGGTGCGGCTGGAACAGGACGTGAAGCCGCCCGGTGCCGCGCCGGCCGAGGACCGAGCGGGCCGTCCCGACCACGGAGTCGACCTTGGCCGGGTTGTGGGCGTAGTCGTCGACGACGGTGACTCCGGCCGCCTCGCCCAGCACCTCGAAGCGGCGCCGCGCCCCGGTGAAGCCGGCGAGCCCGTCGAGCATGGCTCGCGGGCGCACGCCGAGCCCCGCCGTCCCGACGAGGTAGGCCGCGGCGGCGTCGAGGACGTTGTGCGGCCCGGGGACCGACAGCACGAGCTCGTGCTCGACGCACCGCTGTACCAACAGGGACCGACTGCCGAGCCCCTCGGTCGCGGTCACCGTCACGACGAGATCGGCTCCCCCGTCGAAGCCGTAGGTGAGGACCCGCGCGCCCGCGGCGCGGCGGGTCTCGGCGAGCCGCCGGGACCCGGGGTCGTCGTGGCAGGCCACCAGCAGCCCGTCGGGCGCCACCGACTCCGCGAACGCGGCGTACGCCTCCTGGACCCGCTCGAAGGTGCCGTAGAAGTCGAGGTGGTCGGGCTGGACGTTGGTGACGACGGCGATCTCGGGACGGTAGACGAGGAATGAGCCGTCGCTCTCGTCGGCCTCGGCGACGAACACGCCGCCGCCTCCCCAGTGGGCGCTGCCGCCGAGCTGGGCGATCTCGCCGCCACCGACGAACGAGGGGTCGGCCCCCGCCGCGGAGAGGGCGACCGCGAGCATCGATGTCGTCGTCGTCTTGCCGCTTGCTCCGGCGACGGCGACCCGGCGCGAGCCCGCCATCGTCACCGCGAGCGCCTGGGATCGGTGCAGCACCCTCAGGCCCCGTGCGCGGGCGGCGGCGAGCTCGATGTTGTCGTCCCGGATCGCCGAGGACACGACGACCGTGTCAACGTTGTCCAGATGGACCGCGTCGTGTCCCACGTAGACCCGAGCACCCCTTTCCCGCAACGCCTCGAGCACGGCCGACGCCTTGGCGTCGGAACCGCTCACGGCGACGCCGCGGTCGAGCAGGATGGCCGCGACGCCGGACATCCCAGCGCCGCCGATCGCGACGAGGTGGACCCGCCCCAGCTCGACCAGCCCAGGTAGCGGCGCGGCGAGGTCGAAGCGGGTGGGAATAGGGTCCACGGTCAGCGGCCCTTCAGTGCGGCCTCGGCCACGAGGTCAGCGAGCAGCTCGTCGCCGCCCCGCTCACCCACCGAGGCCGCCTTGGCCGCCATGTCGGCGACCCGGCCGCGGTCGCTCATCAGCGCGACGAGGTGGGTCGAGACCCACGCGGGGCTGACGTCGGCGTCGTCGACGAGGAGGCCGCCGCCGGCGGCGATGACGGAGGAGGCGTTGAGGCGCTGCTCGCCGTTGCCGATCGGGAGCGGGACATAGACCGCCGGCAGCCCGACGGCGGTGAGCTCGCACACGGTGCTGGCGCCGGCCCGGGCGACGACGACGTCGGCAGCGGCATACGCCAGCTCCATCCGGTCGGCGTACGGGAGGACGACGTACGGCGGGCTGTCGGCGACCCCGGCTACCTCGCGCTCCTTGCCCAGCCCCGAGACATGCAGGACCTGGACCCCGGCCGCCCGCAGGGCGTCGACGGAGCCGAAGAACGCCTCGTTGAGCCGGGCCGCGCCCAGCGACCCACCGGTGACGAGGACCGTCGGCCAGCGGGGGTCTAGCCCGAACGTCCGCAGCGCCTCCTCCCTCAGGGCGGCTCGGTCGAAGGTGGCGATCTCGCGCCGCAGCGGCATGCCGACGACCGTCGCCTTGCGCAACGGGGTGTCGGGGAAGGTCACCCCGACCGCCGCGGCGAACCGGGCGCCGAGCCGGTTGGCGATGCCGGGGCGGGCGTTCTGCTCGTGGACGACGACCGGGATGCCGCGCCGCCGGGCGGCGAGGTAGGCCGGCGTGCTGACGTAGCCGCCGAACCCCACGACCACCTCGGCCCCCACCTCGTCGATCGCGCGGCCGGCGGCACCCACCGCGGCCCGCAGGTTTCCCGGCAGCCGCAGCAGGTCGGCGCTCGGCCGTCTCGGCAGCGGCACCTTGGGCACGACGGAGAGCTCGTAGCCACGCTCGGGGACGAGCCTGGACTCCAGTCCCTCCGCCGTCCCGAGGACCCGGATCGTCACCCCGGGGTCGCGGCGGCGCAGGCAGTCGGCGAGCGAGAGCAGCGGGGAGACATGGCCGGCCGTGCCGCCGCCGGCGAGGACGATCGAGCGCGGTCCCGGGGTCACCGTCCACTCCAGCGGCGCAGCGCCCCCGAGGGCACGACGGACAGGGTGCGGCGCAGGACGGATGGTCGGGCCGCCAGGGCCTTGGCGCACCCGGGCTCGGCCCTGGCGAACGACAGCAGGATGCCGAGGACGAGCATCGTGGTCACCAGCGAGGAGCCTCCGGAGGAGACGAGCGGCAGCGGGAGCCCGATGACGGGGAGCAGCCCGATGACGGTGCCGATGTTGACCATCGCCTGGATGACGATCCACGTCATCGCCCCGGCCGTGGCGACGCGGACGAAGACGTCGGAGGTCCGCATGACGAGGCGGTAGCAGGCGATGGTGAGGACGGCGAACAGGACGAGGACGATGAGCGTTCCGGGCAGCCCGAGCTCCTCGCCGATGATGGCGAAGATGAAGTCGTTGTGCGGCTCCGAGAGCCACTGCCACTTCTCCCGGCTCGCACCGAGCCCGAGCCCGAACCACCCGCCGTCGGCGAGGGCGAAGCGGCCCTGCATCGGCTGCCGCGCGTTGCCGAACGGGTTGGTGTCGCGTCCGAGCCACACGTCGAAGCGGGCCAGCCGGTTCGGGCTGACGAGCACCATCGACGTCGCCAGGGCGGCGAACCCGGCGAAGGAGAAGGCGAACCACCGTCCGGGCACACCAGCGGCATAGAGGACCGCGGCGATGATCGCACCGAGGACGAGGACGGTGCCGAGGTCACCGCCGACGAGGACGAGGGCGACCGAGACGGCGGCGATCGGCAGCACGAACGGCACGATGATGTGGCCGAGCTGGTCGAGGTGCTTGTACTTGCGGGACAGGACGAGACCGCCGACGAGGACGAGACCGACCTTGATGAGCTCGGACGGCTGCATCGTCAGCGGGCCGACGCGGATCCAGTTGAGGTTGCCGTTGACGCTGATCCCCAGCGGGGTGAAGACGAGCATCTGCAGGCCCAACGCGACGACGAGCACCGGGACGGCGAGCCGCTTCCACGCGATGACCGGGAGCCGCGACGCGACGATGAGGGCGACGGTCCCGATACCCGCGAACACGAGCTGGCTCTGGAAGATCGCATAGGGAGAGGCGAGGTCGGTCTCCTGGAGGGACATGACCGTCGACGCCGACAGCACCATGACGAGGCCGAAGACGACGAGAGCGAAGGTCACGCCGGCGATGAGGTTGTACGTCGTCACCGGGGAGTCGAAGTGGGCCCGCCACGCCCCGAACCGGCCCCGGGGACGTTCTGCCGTCCTCGCGCGCGCGGGCGCCGAGGTGCTGCTCACCCTGCTCACTCCCCCGCGGCGAGCCGGTGGACCGCCTCGGCGAAGGCGTCGCCCCGAGCGCCGTAGTCGGCGAACATGTCCATGGACGCGGCGGCCGGGGCGAGAAGCACGACATCGCCCGGCTGGGCGAGGGCTGCAGCCTCGGCAACGACACGGTCCATGGTGCCAGTGTCCGTGGACGCGAGGTCGATGACCGGGATCTCGGGCGCGTGTCGGGCGAGCGCCTCCGCGATCCGGGCCCGGTCGGCACCGATGAGGACGACCGCGCGCAACCGGCCGGCGGCGCCCCGGACGAGGTCGTCGACGTCGGCGCCCTTGAGCAGCCCGCCGGCCACCCAGACGACGTGGTCGTAGGCGCGCAGGGACGCCTCGGCCGCATGGGGGTTCGTCGCCTTGGAGTCGTCCACGTACCGGACGTCGCCGACGACGGCCACCGACGCGATCCGGTGTGGCTCGGGGCGGAAGGCCCGCAGTCCGTCCCGCACGGCGCCGGGGGGGACGCCGTGGGCGCGGGCGAGCGCCGCGGCAGCGAGGGCGTTGGCGATGACGTGCGGCGCCACCTCGCGGCCCTCTCCCCCGAGGTCGGCGACGGTGGCCAGCTCGGCGGCGGCGTGCCGGCGCTGCTCGACGAAGGCCCGGTCGGCGAGGACGTCGTCGACAAGACCGACCATCGACGGTGCCGGTACTCCGAGTGTGAAGCCGACCGCGCGGCAGCCCTCCTGGACGTCGGCCGCCTCCACGAGCCGCTCGGTCTGCGGGTCCTCGACGTTGTAGACGCACGCGACCTCGGTCCGCTCATAGACCCGCCCCTTGGCCGCGAGGTATGCCTCGAAGGAACCGTGCCAGTCCACGTGGTCCGGAGCGACGTTGAGGCACGCCGACGCCCGGGGGGCGATCGAGTGCGACCAGTGCAGCTGGAAGCTCGACAGCTCGACGGCGATGACGTCGAACGGTTGGGGGTCGAGAACGGCCTCGAGCAGCGGCGTCCCGACGTTGCCGGCGCTCGTCGCCCGCAGACCGGCGGCGCGCAGCATGGCCGCGAGCATCTGGACCGTCGTCGTCTTGCCGTTGGTCCCGGTGACGACGAGCCAGGGCGCGGCGCCCTGCTGGGGGCGCATGCGCCAGGCCAGCTCGACCTCGCCCCACACCGGGATGCCCCGACGGCCCGCCTCGGCGAGCATCGGCTGGTCCGGGCGCCAGCCCGGGGAGGTGACGACGAGGCCGACCTGCTCCGGCGGCATACCGGCGACGGCGTCGGGGCCGAACGACAACCGGGCGCCGAGGATGTCGAGGATGCGGGCCTTCTCGGCCATCGCCGACCCGTCGGCGGGGACGGCCCCGTCGACGACGAGAACGTGGGCCCCGCGCTCGAGGAGGGCATCCGCGGCAGCGAACCCGCTGATGCCGAGCCCGGCCACGAGCACCGACAGGCCGGCCCAGCCCGCGTCCCGGTGGGTCAGCCCGGCGAGCCGGTCCGCGGTCGCCTCGGGCTGCGGACCGGAGGCGGCGTCGGTCATCCCGTGCCCACCACCCATTCGGCGTAGAAGATGCCGAGGCCCAGGGCGACGAACAGACCGGCGATGATCCAGAACCGGATGACGATCGTGACCTCCTGCCAGCCGAGCAGCTCGAAGTGGTGCTGGAGCGGCGCCATCCGGAACACCCGTTTGCCGGTGAGCTTGAACGAGGCGACCTGGATGATGACCGAGAGGGTGATCGTCACGAACAGGCCGCCGAGAACGACGATGAGGAACTCGGTCCGGGTCGTGATGGCCAGGCCGGCCATCGCCCCGCCCAGGGCGAGCGAGCCGGTGTCGCCCATGAAGATCTTCGCCGGAGCAGCGTTCCACCAGAGGAACCCGAAGCACGCGCCCATCGCCGCCGCCGCGACCACGGCGAGGTCGTGGGCGTCGCGGACCTCGTAGCACTTGATGCCGGGGTTGGTCTGGCAGTTCTGGTTGAACTCCCAGATGCCGATGAGGACGTACGACGCGAACACCATGACGGAGGCACCGGTGGCCAGCCCGTCGAGCCCGTCGGTGAGGTTCACCCCGTTGGACAGCCCCGAGATCATGAAGTTCGCCCAGAGGATGAAGAGGATGAGCCCGGCGATCGGTCCGGCGAAGGCGAGGTCGATGTTCGTGTCGCGGACGAAGCTGATCTTCGTCGACGCGGGTGTCCGGAAGGCGTTGTTGGGGAACTGCAACGCCAGGATCGAGAACAGGACGCCGACGAGCGTCTGTCCGGCCAGCTTCTGCCGGGTCCGCAGGCCGAGGCTGCGCTGCTTGCTGATCTTGATGTAGTCGTCGAGGAAGCCGACCAGCCCCAGGCCGCCCATGAGGAACAGGACGAGCAGACCGGAGACGGTGGGCTCGGTGAGGGTGAGCAGGTGGGCGAAGAGGTATGCCGCGGCCGCCGCACCCACGATGACGGCGCCGCCCATCGTCGGCGTGCCGCGCTTGATGTGGTGCGTCGTGGGGCCGTCGTCGCGGATGAACTGGCCATAGCCGCGCCGCACGAGCCACTTGATGAACATCGGCGTTCCGAGCAGGGCGATGGAGAGGGAGAACACCGCTGCGATGAGGACGGCCTTCACCTAGCTCTCCTCCCTCTCACCGGCGAACCTCTCTCCCAGCCACCGTAGTCCGGCGTCCCGGCTGGACTTGAACAACACGACGTCTCCGGGCCGTACTTGTGTGGACAGGATGGCGTATGCCGCGTCAGCGTCGGGAACCCACGTGCACGCGACGCCACCCTCGGCGGCTCCGTCGCAGATGGGTCGGGCCGTCTCCCCGACGACGACGAGCCGGTCGATGCCGAGCTGCCCGGCGAACGTCCCCACGCGGCGGTGCTCACGCTCCGCCTCGTCGCCGAGCTCGAGCATCGTCCCGAGCACGGCGACCGCTCGGCGGTGCGCACTCATGTCCCGCAGCGCGCTCAGGGCCGCGAGCATCGAGTCGGGGTTGGCGTTGTAGGCGTCGTTGACGACCCGCACCCCGTCCGCCCGGTCCGTGACCTCCATCCGCCATCGGCTCAGCGGCCTGGCCCGGCCGAGCGCCGCCGCCACCTGCGGCAGCGACATGCCACACTCGATCGCGACGGCGACGACGGCCATGGCGTTGGCGACATGGTGACGACCGACGAGGCGGAGGTCGACGCGAGCGCGGGCGTCCGGTGTCACGACGTCGAAGGACGCACACCCGTCGGCGTCGAGTGCGACGTCCTCGGCGCGGACGTCCGCGTCGGGAGCCTCCCCGACGAGAACGACGCGTGCCGTGGTCGCGGCCGACATCGCGCGCACGGCCGGGTCGTCGGCGTTGAGGACGGCGACGCCGTCGGCCGGCAGCGCCTCGACGAGCTCCGCCTTGGCCGCCGCGATCGCCCGGCGCGAACCGAACTCGCCGAGGTGAGCGGTGCCGACGTTGAGTACGACACCGATCCATGGCGGCGCCATCGTCGCGAGGTAGCGGATGTGGCCGATCCCCCGGGCGCCCATCTCGACGACGAGGAAGCGCGTCGTCGTCGTGATCCGGGTGACGGTGAGGGGCACGCCGACCTCGGAGTTGTAGGAGCCCTCCGGTGCCACCGTCTCGCCGTACTCGCCGAGCACCGAGCCGAGGAGGTCCTTGGTGCTCGTCTTGCCCGAGGACCCGGTGATGCCGATGACGGTGAGCCCGACCGCCCTGTCGACCGTCCGACGCGACAGGGCGGCGAAGGCGTCCTGGACGTCGGCGACGACGACGCAGGGCAGGTCGTCCACCTCGCGCGTCGTCAGTGCCGCCACGGCCCCCGCGGCTCCGGCACCGGCGACGAAGTCGTGGCCGTCGAGGCTCTCACCGATCCGCGCGACATAGAGGCTGCCGGGCCCGGCCTGACGTGAGTCGGTGATGACGGGCCCGTCCACGACGAGGACGGCCGCGTCGGCCGCCGAGATGCCGGACAACCGGCCGCCGGTGAGCTCGGCGACCTCGGCGAGGCTGATGGCGATCACCGGGCCTGCCCCCCCTCGGCCGCTCCCGAACGCAGAACGGCATCGAGGGCGAGCCGAAGCTCGGACCGGTCGTCGAAGGGGTGGATCACGCCGGCGATGTCCTGGCCCGTCTCGTGTCCCTTCCCCACGACCGCGACCGTGGCGCCGGGACCACGGTCGACGGCGATCTGCACCGCCCGACGGATCGCGGCCCGTCGCCCGGCGCCCTCGTCGATGAGATCGGCGCTGCGAGCGACGCTCAGGGCTCCCTCGACGACGGCGGCACGGATGATGCCGGGGTCCTCGGAACGGGGGTTGTCGTCGGTGACCACGACGACGTCGGCGTGCTCCGCCGCCGCCCGGCCCATGGCCTGCCGCTTGCCCCGGTCGCGGTCACCGCCGGCCCCGAGGACGACGACGAGCGGGCCTTCGGTCGCCGGGCGCAGCGCCGCCAGGGCGGCCGCGACGGCGGTGGGCGTGTGCGCGTAGTCGACGACGGCCAGCGGCGCACGCCCGTCCGGGACCGACGGCGACACCCGCTCCATCCGCCCGGGCACATGCGGGTCGGTGAGGATCGCCCGCTCGACCGCCGTCGCCTGCTCCCCGGTGAGGATGAGGGCGACGGCCGCCATGGCCGTGTTGACGATGTTGAAGGCGCCCGGTAGCGCGCTCCTCAGCGCGAGCTCGGTCCCGGGGCCGCGCAGGACGAACGAGGCGGGGTCGCTGCCGCCGAGAAGGACCCGCCAGTCGGCCTCACGGTCGGCGTGCGACGTCAGCGTCGAGACCGGCACCCCGGCCGCCCCGGCGAGCCGCCCTCCCCAGTCGTCGTCGACGCACACCAGCCCACGGCGGGCCCTGGACGGCGAGAACAGCGAGGCCTTCGCGGCGAAGTAGTCCTCCATGTCCGCATGGAAGTCGAGGTGGTCCTGGGAGAGGTTGGTGAAGAGCGCGATGTCGTAGATGACGCCGTCGACGCGGTGCTGCGCGAGGGCGTGGCTCGAGACCTCCATGACGCACGACCCCATGCGCCGCTCGGCCATGACGGCGAGCAGCGCATGCAGGTCCGGGGACTCGGGGGTGGTGCGCACGCTGGTGATCCGTTCCTCGCCGATCCGGGCCTCGACCGTCCCGATCAGGCCGGCCGGCTCGCCGAGCGCGCCGAGGGCGGAGTGGATGAGGTGGGCGGTCGTCGTCTTGCCGTTCGTCCCGGTGATCCCGATCATCCGCAGGACCAGATCCTCGGTGCCGTAGACCCGGGCCGCCGTGGCGCCGAGCACGGCCCGGGGCCCGTCGACGACGAGCATCGGCAGCTCGACCCCGTCGGCCCTGAGCAGATCGCGACCCGCCCGGTCGGTGAGGATGCCGACCGCACCGGCGGCGGCGACCTGGGCGCCGAACGACGCACCGTGGACGCGGGCGCCGGGGAGGGCGGCATACAGGTCCCCGGGAAGGACCGCCCGGGAGTCCAGCGTCACCCCCGTGACGCGCGCATCGGCCCCGTCGCCGAGCCAGGACACCGGGGCCCCGACGAGGACGGCCAGGTCGCCGAGCGAGGAACCGACGGCCGCCGACGGGCGAGGAACGGGCACGTCGCGAGAGACTACCGGCCCGAGCGGCCGTGGCCGTCACGGAGCACGGCCGGGTTGGCCAGCGCGGCTGCCTTGGAGATGCGCAGCGGCACCTTCGGGGTCTGGGTCCCGGTCGGCGGGACCTTGAGCTCCTGGAGCGCGTAGGTCATGACGTCGTGGAAGACCGGGGCCGCCACCGTCCCGCCGTAGTACCCACGGATCGGGCGCTGCAGGATGACGGCGACGACGATGCGGGGGTTGTCGGCGGGCGCGTAGCCGATGAAGCTCGCTGTCTTGCCGCTGTAGCCGCCGACGGCCTGGTCGTAGCGGTCCGCGGTGCCGGTCTTGCCGGCGACGCGGTACCCCTTGATCTTCGCCTCGGGCGCGGTGCCCTGGTTGCTGACGACGCCCTCGAGCATCCGGCTCACCTCCGTGGCGACCTTGGTCGAGACGACCCTGGTGCCCGCGACCTGCGGCTGGGGCACGTCGGTGCCGTCGGGGCTCTGGATGCTCTCGACGAGCCGCGGTGGCATCCGGACGCCACCGTTGGCGATGGTCTGGAACACCGACGCCACCTGGACCGCGGTCACGGACAGTCCCTGGCCGAACACCACGGTGGCGCGCTGGGTGCCGCTCCACTGGTCCGACGGCGCGAGCAGGCCGGCGGACTCGCCCGGGAAGCCCATCCCCGAGGTCGAGCCGAGCCCGAACTTGCGGAAGTACGTGTAGAGGGTCTTCGGGCGCATCGTCTCGCCGATGAGGATCGTCCCGAGGTTGCTCGACTCGGCGAGGGTGCCGGCGACCGTGCGGTACTCGGTCCCGTGCGGGTGGCTGTCGTGGAAGTACGTGTCGAACCGGTGCAGCTGCCCGGGAATGACGACCGGGGTGCGCGGCGTGACGTTGCCCTCCTCGAGTGCGGCGGCGACGGTCATGATCTTGCCCGTCGAGCCGGGCTCGAAGACGTCGTTGAACGCCTTGTTGACGAGGCTGCCCTTCGCCGCTCCGACGTTGTTGGGGTCGAAGCTCGGGTAGGACGCCAGCGCCAGCAGCCGGCCGGTCCGCGCGTCCATCGCGACGACAGTGCCCGAGAGCGCCCCGGTCTGCTTGACCTTCTCGGCGAGGGCGTTCTGGGCGTACCACTGCAGGTTGGAGTTGATGGTGAGCGTGACGCCGCGACCGTTCCGGGCCGGCGTGATCTCCTGGCGGCCCGCCGGGATCACCGTGCCGTCGGCGGCGGTCTCGAACTGGGCGCTCCCCGGTGTGCCCTTGAGGACGGAGTTGAGCATCTCCTCGACGCCGCCACCGGGCTTGCCCTGGTCGATGGTGAAGCCGACAAGAGAGGCGGTCGTCGTGCCCTGCGGGTAGATCCGTTCGGCACTCGCGCCGGCGGGGTCGCGGTAGATCCCCGGAATGCCGAGAGCCGCGATCTGGTGCCAGGTGTCCTCGGAGACGTTCTTGTCGAGGATGCGGTAGCGCAGGCTCCCGGTGAGCTTGGGCCGCAACGCGTCCGGGGTCGTGCCGAGGAGAGGGGCGAGTTTCGCGGTCGCCGCCGCGATCGCCGTCGGAGCGTCCTGTGCGTTGCAGGTCTCCTTGCCCGTCCCGTACGTGCACACCGCGGTCTGGTCGGCGGCGACGGTCTCGCGGATGACGCTTGAGGCGAGCACGACCCCGTCGGAGGAGCGGATGACTCCGCGGACGGCCGGGATCGTCTGGTCGGCGGTCCGCTGGGCCAGCGCCTCGGCGGCGACGGCCGAGGAGTCAAGTCCCTGGAGCCGGACGAGCTGGGCCGCGAAGACGGTGAAGACGAAGAGCACGGCGATGGTCATCGTCCTCATCCGGCGACCGGGCCCGGACACCTTGCGCCGGGTCCGGCGCGGCGGAGCCGGGCGGCGTGCGGCGGGGGCCGTGCCGGCCGCGGCCGGACGCGACCTGCGGGCCGGCGTGGTGGCCCGGCCCGCGCCGGGACGTGCCGACGTCCTGGCCGGCGCGGCCTTCCGGCCGGCTCGAGCCGTCGGTGCGGCCGACCGCGTGCGGCCACTCGCACGGGTCCCACCCGTGTCCCGGGACGCGGAACCCGCACGCGCCGACCCGGCGGCACGCGTCGGGGCCGTCCGGGACCGGGGGGCTCCGGACGCGCCGGCCCGCGTCGTCGAGCCCGAGGTACGTCGCGGTGTCGTCGCCATGGTGTGCCCGCTAGTGAGTCGGAGTCGGGGTCGGGGTCGGCTTGGCCTTCTTCGTCGTCGGCTTGGCCGTCTTCGTCGCCGGCGTGGTCGTCTTCGCCTTCGGCGTCGTCGCCTTGGCCGGCGTCGTGGGCTTCGGCTTGGACGTGGCCGCCGTGCCCGTGCCGCTCGGGGCCGGAACCGACGGGCCGGTGGCGATCTTGAAGCCGTCCTTCCGGGTGGCCGGTGCCGGGTGGCCGAGGATGGCCCCGTCGCTCAGCCGGATGAACGCGGCCGACTGGGAGGGCACCATGCCCAGCGAGAGGGCCCGGCGGGCGAGCTCGGCCGGGGCGCTCTGGGCGTCGACCTCGTGGGACAGCGTCTCCTGGGCGTCGGCGAGTGCAGCGGACCTGTTCTGCAGGCGGTCCAGCTCGAAGGACCCCTTGGCCATCGTCGTGTTGAGGATGAGGACCCCGATGAGCCCGGCGAACAGCATGAGGGCGCACAGGGCGACGAAGGCGCCGGACCCGCGAGCGGGTGCGGCGCTGACGACCTGGAGCGGTCGGCGGGTCGGCCGAGGCGCAGTCGTCGTGCGGCCGACGCGTGCGGCGGCGGTCTGCTGGCTCATCGGGTTCCCCCTGTCATCGACCGGATCCGCTCCACGGCCCGCAGGCGCGCGGATCCGGACCGCGGGTTGTCGTGCTGTTCCTCCTCGCTCGGCGCTTCGGCGCCGCGAGTGAGCTGACGCAGGTATGCCGCGTCCTGGGGCAGCGACACGGGCAGGCCGGGTGGCGTCCGGTCGCTGGCCCCGGCGGCGAAGACGGTCTTGGCGACCCGGTCCTCGAGCGAGTGGTACGAGAGGACGGCGATGCGGCCGCCCACCGCGAGTGCCTCGACCGCTGCGGGCAGGGCACGCTGCCATGCCGCCAGCTCGCCGTTGACCTCGATGCGCAGGGCCTGGAAGGTCCGCTTCGCCGGGTGCCCACCGGAGCGCTGGGACGCGACGGGGACGACCCCCCGGAGCAGGTCGACGAGCCGGCCCGATGTCGTGAACGGCGCGCGGTCCCGCTCGCGGACCACGGCGACCGCGATGGCCCGGGCGAACCGCTCCTCGCCGTAGTCGCGCAGGATCCGGGTCAGGTCGTCCACGGCATACGTGTTGAGGACGTCGGCCGCGGTACTCCCGGCACCCTGGTCCATCCGCATGTCGAGGGGCGCGTCGTGGGCGTAGGCGAACCCGCGGTCCTCCTCGTCGAGCTGGAGCGAGGACACTCCGAGGTCGAACAGGACCCCCTGGACCGTCTCGATCCCGAGTATGGACAGCACGGACGGGAGCTCGTCATAGACGGCGTGGACGGCCCGGAACCGGGCACCGAACCCGGCCAGCCGCTCCCCCGCCAGCGCCAGCGCCTCGGGGTCGCGGTCGATGCCGATGACGGCCGCCACCGGGCAGCGTCGCAGCAGCGCCTCGCTGTGCCCGCCCATGCCCAGGGTGGCGTCCACGCACACCGACCCCGGCGCGTCGAGCGCCGGGGCGAGCAGGTCGACGACACGGTCGCGCAGCACGGGCAGATGCCGGGAGGCGGCCGGTCCTTTCGTGGGCATCGGTTCGCGGACCTCTTCGTGTCGGTGATGGCGTGATGCTGGCGGAGTCGGGTGTCGGTGAGTGGTGGTGAACCCCTGGCGACTGGTCCCCATCCGATCGAGCCCGGCACGGGGGAAGGCGTGTCGGGAGCCGAGCGGCTGGAGGCCGGAGGTCAGGGACCTGGGTCTGCGGACGGTCACATCAGGCCAGGGACGACCTCCTCGGACTGGTCGGCGTAGGCCTGCTCGGTGCTGGCGAGGTACTCGTTCCACGCGGCGGAGTCCCACACCTCGACGCGGGAGCCGGCACCGATGACGGTGCAGTCCTTGGTCAGCCCGGCGTACTCGCGCAACGGGCCGGGAATGGTCACCCGTCCCTGCTTGTCCGGGATCTCGTCGGAGGCTCCGGAGAGGAAGACGCGCATGAAGTCGCGGACCCGCCGGCTCGTCGTGGGCGCCTCGCGCATCGCCTCGGTGACCGAGACGAACTCGTCCATGGGGAAGACGTAGAGGCAGCGCTCCTGTCCGCGCGTGACGACCAGCCCCCCGGCCAGCCGCTCGCGGAACTTGGCGGGGAGGAAGAGCCGGCCCTTGTCGTCGAGACGGGGCGTGTGCGTGCCGAGGAACACCGCCCCACCTCCGATCCGACCGCCCCCGGATGCGACACCCTGCTCCGGATTCCCCCACATTACTCCACGACACATCGAAATCTGGCCCAAATTCGCGAAACTCGACCGAATGGACTCGAGTTTCTGCAGGTCATATGCGGTGGAGCGAAGTGGGGCAATTGTGTCAGCCGCGCCGTCACAGTCGCCCGGCAGCCGGGGCCGGCCCACGCCTGGGGGCGGCCGGTTGCCGGCTGGGTCGCCGGCGACCGGATGAGCGGACCCCCGGGACCCGACAACCCGCCCTCCCGAGCGCCCGTCTCGACGAGGGGCTCCCGCTGTGGAGCGAAGTGGGGCAAGATCGACAGTCCAGACACCTGCGAAGGGGGCCGAGCCGTGGCCGGTCAGGACCACCAGCCCGAGCCGGGGAGCGCTACCACGCCCCGCGGCATACCGACCGCCCCCGCTGACCACGACGACGCGGAGCGGATGAGCCGAGGCGCCGCCCTCGACCAGGTCCTTCAGATGAGCTCGTCACTGTGCGCGGCGATGAACTCGGTCATCGACGGCAAGCCGGCCGTCGTCCAGATGGCCGTGACGACACTGCTCGCCGAGGGTCACCTCCTCATCGAGGACGTCCCCGGCGTCGGCAAGACGATGCTCGCCAAGACCCTCGCCCGCTCGATCGACGCGTCGGTACGACGCATCCAGTTCACCCCCGACCTGCTGCCCAGCGACATCACGGGCGTGAGCGTCTACAACCAGGACGTCCGGGCGTTCGAGTTTCGGCCGGGGGCGATCTTCGCCAACGTCGTCGTCGGTGACGAGATCAACCGCGCCTCGCCGAAGACCCAGTCGGCGCTGCTGGAGTCGATGGAGGAGAGCCAGGTCACCGTCGACGGGACGACGTACTCACTCCCCTCGCCGTTCATCGTCATGGCCACCCAGAACCCCATCGAGATGGAGGGCACCTACCCGCTCCCCGAGGCCCAGCGCGACCGCTTCATGGCGCGGATCTCCATGGGGTACCCGTCGACGGCGAGCGAGGTCGAGATGCTCGACCGCCACAGCGGCGCCCGGCTCCTCGACACCCTCCAGCCGGTGACCGACGCCGCGACCATCGCCGCCATGGTCGACACCGTGCGCTCGGTCTATGCCTCGCCCGCGCTCAAGCAGTACATCGTCGAGCTCGCCCAGGCGACCCGGACGAGCTCGGCGCTGCGTCTGGGCGCCTCGCCGCGGGCCGCCCTCCACCTGCTGCGCGCCTCCCGAGCGCACGCCGCGATCGCCGGCCGCGACCATGTCCTGCCCGACGACGTCCAGGCCATCGCGGTCCCGGTGCTCGCCCACCGGCTCATCGCCACCGGCGAGACCCAGCTCGCCCGCCGGTCGACGGCCGACGTCCTCGCCGACCTCGTCCAGCGGGTCCGGGTCCCCGCACCGACCCGCTGAGACCATGACCAGCAAGGACCGCCGCCATGCGCGCCATCCGTGACGCGCTGACGGCGCGCGGCATGGCCTTCCTGGCCGCGGGCGTGGTCCTCGTCGCCTCGGGGACCGGGCTGGGCCAGCACGACCTCACCCGCATCGGGCTGCTGCTCCTCGTCCTGCCGCTCGCGGGATTCGCGTTCGGGCGCCGGCACGACCTCGCCCTCGAGGTCAGCCGGGTCGCGTCGCCGACCCGGGTCCACATCGACGACCCCGCCCACGTCACCATGACGATCCGCAACCCCGGCGGCGGCCGTACCCCGCTGCTCATGGCCGAGGAGCAGCTCGACTACGCGCTCGGGGACCGGCCGCGGTTCGTCCTGCCCTCCATGCCCGCCGGCGAGCGGCGCCAGGTGTCCTACCTCGTCAGGTGTCACACCCGCGGCCGGCATCGGCTCGGGCCGCTCGGGATCCGGGTGCGCGATCCGTTCGGCCTCACCTCCCGGGCGGGGCTGACCGGCGGACACGGGACGATCGTCGTCCTGCCCCGGATCCACCCGCTGTCGACCCCGCGCTCGCTCGGCTCCGGCATCGGAACCGAGGGCACGGTCCCCCACATGATCGGGCTGCACGGCGAGGACGACCAGACGATTCGCGAGTACCGCGACGGCGACGACCTGCGCCGCATCCACTGGCCGATGACGAGCCACACCGGCGAGCTCATGGTGCGCCAGGAGGACCGCCCGGCCCAGCGTCGCGCCGTCCTCCTGCTCGACACCCGCCCCGGCGCACATTCGCGGGGCGCCCGCTCGGCATCCTTCGAGTGGGCGGTATCGATGTGCGCCTCGGTCGCCGCTCATCTCGTCGCCCATGGGTATGCCGTGCACCTGCTGACGCCCGAGCCGGCCAGCGACCTGGGCGTCGCCGAGGACGACGAGCTCGAGTCGGTCCTGGACACCCTCGCTCGCATCGAGACGGGTTCGGACGACGGGTACCGCCCGGTCCTCCACGCCGCGTCGACGCTGGCGAGCCAGGGCGGACTCGTCGTGGCGCTCGTCGGCGGTCTCGACGACGACACGGCTCGCGCGACCGCCTCGCTGCGCCAGCCCGGTTCGACGGGCGTCGCGTTCGTCCTCGACCGATCGGCCTTCGACGCCGGCCACGCCTCGGCCACCACGCGCGGCTCGGAGGAGACGACCCGCTCGATGCTCTCGACGTCCGGCTGGTCAGCGCTCACCGTGGGCCCACAGGCCACGCCGCCGGAGGCGTGGGCCACCGCCGCCACTCAGGGCCGGACGGCGGCGGTCCGGTGAACCGCGCCCGGCCCGCCGACGCGCTCCTCGCCGGACTAGCGACCCTGTCGGTCGTCCTCCCGCTCACGAGCCTGTTCGAGACGCCGGACTGGGTCCCCCCAGCCGTGCTCCTGGTCGCCGTCGTCGGCCTCACCGGCATCGCCCTACGGACCCGGTCCACGTCCGCCTGGGTCGTCGGGGCCGGGCAGGTCGCGGCCCTCCTCGCCGTCGCCAGCCTTACCTTCGTCCGCGACCAGCTGTGGTTCGGGCTGCCGGGACCGGAGGCGATCCGGACCGGGTGGCTGCTGCTCCACGACGCCTACGACAACATCCAGACGCACTCGGCCCCGGCGCCGACGACACCGGGCACCGTCTTCGCCCTCGCGGGCCTCATCGCCGTCACCGCGCTGGCCGTCGACGTCCTGGCGGTCACCCTCAGCTCCCCGACGGTTGCCGGGCTTCCGCTGCTGGCGGCATACCTCACCGCGGCCACGAACGCCGGCGAGGGCCTGGCGGCCTTCTACTTCGTCGTTCCGGCGGCGCTCTGGGTGACGATGGTGGGTCGCCAGGGGGTGGGCTCGGTGCGCCGGTGGGCGACCGCCGTGAGCCGGTCGGAGACGGAGCACCAGTCGGTCGGTGCCCCCGACGACGTCGCCCTCGACTTCGCCTCGCTGGGCCGGGTGCTCGGGGTGGGCGCGATCGCGGCCGCCGTCCTCCTCACCCCGCTCATCCCCCACCTGCCGACGACGTTCCTCGCCCAGGGCCTCGGTCGCTCGACCGGGTCGGGGAACGGCTCCGGGATCCGCCTCACCTCGACCCTCGATGTCGCCAAGAACCTCGGCGACCGTTCGGACAGACCGGTCCTCGTCTACACGGCACCCCTGGGCGCCAGCCAGGTGCCGCTGCGCGTCGACGTCCTCTCGAACTATGAGAACGGGCAGTGGACCGAGGCCGGCCGCCGGGTCGTCACCCCCACCGACGGCAGGCTCGACGCCCCGGCCGCTGCGGCCCTGTCCTCGTCCGGGCAGATGCAGCTGCACGTGGTCGAGAACCGCATCTCGGCACCGCAGCTCGCCCTACCGGACCTCACCACGTTCGTCAACGCCGGAGGCGCCCCGCTCGCCGTCGACGCCCAGGGAACGGTCCGCGTGCGTTCGCGGGTGCCCGGGTACACCGCCGACTTCCTCGTCCTCGACCCGACCGCCGGCGAGTTCGACGGCGACGGCCGCGGCCTGGTCGGCCAGGGCTACCTCGCCCTCGACAACCCCTCGCTCGACGCCGTGCGCGCCGCCCTCGCGGCCGCCGTACCGGCGGGATCGGACCACCTGACCACGGCGCGGGACATCCAGAGGTACCTGCGCAGCGACGCGTTCAGGTACTCGCTCACGCTCGACCCGGCAGCACCGGGTGAGGACCCCATCACGGCCTTCCTCACGACGAAGAAGGGGTACTGCGTCCAGTTCGCGACGGCGATGGTCATGATGGCCCGAGCGGCCGGGATCCCGGCCCGGATGGCCATCGGCTTCCGCGCCGGCACCGGCGCCGAAGGCACCTACACCGTCGTCGCCTCGGATGCGCATGCCTGGCCCGAGCTGTACTTCCCGCGGCTCGGCTGGGTCCGCTTCGAGCCGACGCCCGGCTCGCGGAGCGGTGCCGCGCCCGGCTACACCCTCGCCCCCGTCGGCGCCGGCCCCCAGGTCAGTCCCACCGCCGCCGGACAGGGCGCCACGCCGACGCCGACGCCGAGCTCCCAGCAGGTGGACCCGCTGGCCATCAAACTTGGGAACAGGTCCAGCGGTGGCGTCGTCGGCCAGTGGGTCACCGACCACCGCACCGCCCTGACGGCGCTCGCCGTCCTGCTCATCCTGGGCCTGCTGCTGCCGGCCGGCGCGTGGTCGAGACGGCGCCGCCGCCGGAGGCGGGCCGCCGACGCGGCCGCCCGGGCCGAGGCGGAGTGGCTATCGCTCCTCGGCCGGCTCGGAGATGTCGGGATCGCTCCCCCACCGGGCGCGACGCCGAGACAGACGGGACAGTACGTGCGCGAGGCGGCCTACCTCGGCGACGAGCCCGAGGCTGCGCTCGGGAGGGTGGTCGCGACCATCGAGCGTGGTCGGTATGCCGCGCCGTCGGCCGACCTCCCCGAGCTCCGGATGGATGCCCGGTCGGTCTGGCGGGCCGCGGCCCGCACCCGCGGCCGCGGGATCCGGCTACGGGCGGCGCTGCTGCCCTCCGAGGGCGTGCGGGCGTGGAGCAGCCTGGCAGACGCGCTTCTCGGGGTGCTCCGCTGGGCCGGCCGGCTGGCCCGGCGGCCCGCCCGCCGCCGTCAGACGGTATGACGTGATGCCCTGGGTGTGAGGGGGTTGCGGGCCGGGGCCTCGCTCACACATGTTCGTGGGTTACCGGACGAGGAAGTCGCCTTGCCCGGCCTATCCGACAGGTGTGGAGGAGGCCCCGGTGTTCATCGAGCGTACGAGCGTTGGGTTGGATGTGCACGCACGATCAGTGGTCGCTGCAGCGATCGACGGCGTGACCGGGGAGGTGGTGCGGGAGCGCCTGGTTCCCGACCAGCAGGTGGTGGTTGCCTGGCTGAGCCGGCTGCCGGGTCCGGTCGCGGCCACGTACGAGGCCGGCCCGACCGGGTTCGGGTTGGCCCGGGCGGTCACCGCGGCCGGGATCCGCTGCGAGGTCGGACCTGGTGCGTGCCCGCGAGGACGTGCGCGGTGACCTGATGCGAGCCCGGCACCGGGTGTCCAAGCTGCTGCTGCGCCACGGGCACGTCTACTACGGCGGCAAGGCATGGACCGGCCCGCACGACGCGTGGCTGCGCCGGATCCGGTTCGACCAGCCGGGCACGGCGGCAGCGTTCGAGGCGGACTACGAACAGGTCCAGCTCAGCTTGGCTCGTCGCGACCGGCTCGACGCGGCGATCACCGCGATGGCCGCCGGCAGTGAGTTCACCGCGGTGACCCGACGGCTGTGCTGCCTGCGCGGGATCTCCACGTTGACCGGGTTCGCCCTCGCGGTCGAGATCGGCGACTGGCACCGTCTGTCCGGGGCCACCATCGGCTCCTACCTGGGGCTGGTCCCCACCGAACGCTCCAGCGGCGAGAAGCGATCCCAGGGTGGGATCACCAAGACCGGCAACACCCACGCCCGTCGGCTGCTCACCGAAGCCGCCTGGCACCACAAGCCCGCCTACCGACGCGGCAAGACCATACTCGAGCGGTGGGCCGCGGCACCCGCGCCGGTCGTGGCCCGCGCTGACGCCGGCAACCGGCGCCTGCACGCCCGCTGGGTCACCCTGGACGCCCGCAAGAAGAAGCACACCGTGGCCTGCACCGCCATCGCCCGCGAGCTGTCCGGCTGGTGCTGGTCCCTGGCCGTCATGGACGACTAACACCCCAAACCCGTTCACGCCCGCAAGGACCGCACGCAGCGCGTGGAGCAACCCGCTTCTCGACTGTGAGCAGCCACGGAACCGTGGCCACGCTCGACCTCAGAGCAGCGCGAAGGCTCCAGCCGAAACACCGCCCTGCGGTACCCAACCCGCGAATATCAGACTGACCGCGCATCGACCTGACACGCCGCCCCGGGCACCACGCCCACGTGAACGACGAGGCGCCGCCGACAACCCAGCCGGCGGCGCCTCACCCTGCCCACTTGACAGCAGAGGGCTACATGTCAGTCGAGGTAGTCGCGCACTCCGCTCGGCTTGGCGCTGTGCCGGCCGTGCTGGTGGACCTGCCGCCCAGGAGCGCTGGGGGTGAAGATCTGGACGGAAAGCAGGCTCCAGGCCCACGCCGGTCCAACGGTCGATCCCAAGCCGGATCCGCCAGGCGCTGAGGATCGAGCTCGTTCGTGCGCCAAGGGCGCCACCGGCGGGGCTGACCCCAGGTTCGCCACCGGCAAGGATGCCAAGTTCGCCCGCTACGGCCCCCACACCTGGCCCAGGTCGAGCACGGCTGGTACCGGCACCCCGACAGCGACGGCTTCGTCTGCGAGCGGGCCGGCGGGCGCACCGCGGCAGTCGTTTGTCAACACCGCTCGCCGAGCCACGGTGCCGGAACAGCGCGCGTCGACCTCAGCCTCACAGCCGATGACCGGGCGTCATGTCGCCGCACTCCGTCCCGCTAGGGGCGCGTCCCCGGGTCGCTGCCTACCGCCCACTGTGGGGCACGGCCACATCGCCCCCACCTCAACCGCCAGTCGACCTCGTCGCCCGGCCCTCAGTTCGTCGCCAGATCGGTGACTGTTCCGGTGGCTGCCTTGTGGGCGCGTACCGAAACCCGTGTTCGCGAGACGCTCGCGACGACCAGCACGGGTGTGTCGTTGAGCCAGGCGTCGAAGACGATGCGCCAGGTCCGGTTGGCGAGGCGAACGTCCGACGGCCGCTGGTTGAGCAGGTGCGGGCGCCATCGGCCGAAGCTGCTGTCGCGCTTGAGCGCCCGCCGCGCCTCCGCGAGGGTGAGGGGCCCATGTCGCCAGAGGCTCGTGACCACGTCGGGGATCACGAGAGCCAGCAGGGCGGTTGCCACGACAGCCGTGACCGCCACGTCCACGCCGGGCAGGGGGACCAGGTGGCCCATGGTCACCCCGACCGCCTCGAGCCCCATGATCGCCTTGGCGACGTGCTCGCGCCATCTCTTGGTGTCGGCGGACTGGGTGCCGAGACAGCCGCACGAGGTCACGCCCCGACCGCGCAGGGCGAGCACCCCCACCTCGGACCCGGCGATGCCGGCCGCGACCAGTGTCGCGGCCGGCCCGGTGGTCAGCGGCCAGGCGACCAGTGTCGCGGCGGCCGCATCCAGCGCGGCCACGGCCCAGGTAGGTGTGTGGTGGCCGAGCGCGAGCAGTAGCGGCTGGTCGCTGGTGGCCTGTCCCTGGCGGATCTTGCTTGCGGCGATGACCGCCAGTTGAGCGCCGAGAGCCGCGGCGAGTGGGCTGATCACGGCTGGGAAACCAACCTGAACATGTAGTCGATGGCGGTGTAGCTCCCGTTGGTCCGGTCCGCGTCGACGTTGGGCCAGGTGCCACCCGTTTGTTGGCAGACATTCTGTTCGTCGAACTGCCACACCGTCGAGGGTCCGGTTCCCGAGCAGCTCTCGCCCGCCCATGATTGGCTGCCGAAGGGCTTGCAGTCCGAGTAGTACTCGGGCTCGTTGGGCCACACGCTGTAGCAGTAGTTCCCTGCGGCAGCCGAACTGCAGTTCTTGGCGCTCGATCCGGGGTTGCAGTACATCCCGGGGTAGAGGATCAGCCCGTACCCGTCGAAGTTGTAGGCATCGATGTAGCCAGACCAGCCATTCCAGTAGGCGGTGCTCATGTTCGTTGACGACTCGAGACACAGGAATACGTCAATTCGGTTCGTCGACGACTTGTACATCGGCACCACCGCCTTGTAGACGCTGAGGAGGGCGGAGCACGTGGCGGATGCGTCGGACCGTCCTTGCGCCGATGTCCCGTTGAGCCGACTCTGGTACGGTTCAGTGATTGGCATGAAGTACCGAACGCCGTAGGTCCATCCCACATTGAACTCGGTCGTGCCGCTTGAGTTGGTTAGTAGATGCGCGTAAGGAGACGGGTTGAGGTAGCGGGCGTAGAAGACTCCTGTCCCCCACTTCTCTTTCGCCGGCTTTGCGACGTCCGAGCTGTAGATGTAGTTGGCTGTGTCGAATCCGTAGTAGACGGTCATGGTGGGTACTCCTTCTCGCTAGAGGGCCGTTGCCGTGTGGAGGTCGGATTCGACGTAGGAGACGACGCTCCCGTCGACGCCGTGGACGGCGACCGGTCCGTCGTTGGTCTGGAGGAAGACCGTTCCGGAGGTCTGGGCGACCCAGACGAGTCGGAACATCGCGTCTGAGTGCCATCGGTCGATGACCTCGAGTGTGTCGGCGTCGTGGACCCATAGGCCGCCGGCGACCCCTGATCGGTCGAGTACGTAGAGGCGGCGTCGCGAGAGGTCGACGGCTGCGGCCTGGCCTACCGTGTCCGCGGGCGACTGGAAGCGGGTCGAGGTGCTCAGGGTCCGGCGCCGGATGACCTCACCGGTGGTGGGGTCAACGATGGAGAGGTATTGCCGGCTGGCGTCGACGACGGCCACCGTGTTCGCTGCGGTGCTTATCACGCTCACTGGATAGGGCCGCGCCGTTCCGCTCTGGAAGCTGTTCAACCCCAGGCGGGCGAGTGTGGCGTGGTTGGGTCCGGTCCAGATCCCGAGGTCGCCGCTGTCGCGCATGAGGTATGCCCGCCCCTGGGTGTCGACGTGGACGAGTTGGGCCGGCTCGCCGGCTTCCCACGTCGTCATGCGGTGCAGTGCCGAACCTTGCCCTGACTTGATGCGGGTGCCCGTTGGTCCGTGTTGGATCAGGATGACGTTGCTGCCGGAGTGGGCGATCTGGGTCGAGAACCCGAGCTCGGCCTTGCTCGGTGCCGCGGAGTCGAGATGGCTGCCCGATGGTGCGAAGGTCTCCAGGCCCTCGTACGCCGCCCATGAGGTGATCGGCACCCTGCGCGTGCCACCCCCTGGCGCCATCTTGTCGGCGTAATGGCCGGTCGGGGAGGACACGAGCATCGTGCCGGCGACGGCATAAGCGCCTGATCGCCGGTCCACCGACAGTGTCAGGTCGGGCTCCTCGGGCCAGGTGAAGGACCCGTGGAACTGGTGGGAGACAGCACCGGTGGTCGCATCGTGGATGGTTACCTGCGTCGGCGTTCCAGCGGCTGCGGTCGCGGTGACGATGCTCGTCCCGTCGGTGGTTCGGCAAACCGCGTGCGGGAGGCCGTGCAGCGTCGCGACCTGCGACCCGTCCGGTCGAATTCCCTGGGCACAGTAGCCCTCACCGGTGGCGAGCGTGCCGAACATCCACAGGATGTCCGAAACGGGTGGCTCAGAGGTTGCCTGGCGTGGCCGGTCCGGGCTTCGGCCCGAACCTCCGGCAGGGACACGAGCATCGCGGCCGCACCACTGGCGGCAACACCGCGAATCAATACTCGACGGGGAAACGTTCCCGCTATGTTGCCCGGGTCCGCATCGTGTGTACTCCTGAACCGCATCACTAATCACCGCTCTCGCGTCCGCGTTCGAAGGGAGGGTCCGATGTCTCTGAAGGTTATGTGCTGCGTCACGATCCGTCCATCCGAGATAGGGGGCGTAGCAGTGCCACCTTTTTGAGTTTGGAGCGTCGAGGCCACAACTGCTCCGGGAGCAAGAGTGATGTGCAGTCAAATGCCTCTTGACCAGCGACGTAACCGAGAGGAGGGTCCCCTTTCGGGCAACATGAATCACCATCTGCGGGCCGTCGAGGACGGCGCCATCCGGTGACTGATACCGCGTCAAGCATTTCCCATAGTCGCGCTCGCTGGGATTTGTCTGAAATTGCCATGTGAGTCTCCGGGGGGCGGGGAGGCTCCTGCGAGCGATGGGTGCTTGGGCACAATGGTGGTACCTCGTACCACTCGAGCCGGGTAGGCACCGTTGGCGCCTACCCGAAGCCAATCCGATGCTGCACTAAACCGGTCGACGGCTTGGTGGCGTATCTAGGGTGTGACGATGCTTGAGCGAAGGGACGCCATGAGCGCGGACACGACGGACGACTTCACCGGGTGGGTGGCACCCCATCTGGTGCTCATGGGGCGGTACGCCCGCCGGCTCGTCGCCGAGGCCGATGTCGACGACGTCGTCCAGGACGCGTTGGAGCGGGCCTGGCGGCGGTGGTCGACCTATGACGAGAGCCGCGGTGGTCCGGTGCCGTGGCTGCTGGCGATCGTCGCGGACCGGGCGCGCCGGCGGCGGGTGCGGGCCCGGTGGACCGGGCCGTGGCGTCCGGTCGAGGAGGTCGTGTATGCCGACCCCCCGGATGTCGACCTCGAGCGGGCTGTCCGTGGGCTGAGCATGCGGCAGCGGACCGCGGTCACGCTCTACTACTTCGTCGACCTCGACATCGCGACGGTCGCCGAGGTCATGGAATGCGCCCCGGGCACGGTACAGGCCACGCTGCACCAGGCCCGGGCGCGGCTACGGGAGATGCTCGGTGATGGCGATGAGTGAGGACCGGATGCACGAGCGGCTCAGCAGGTACGGGCAGCGCTGGCGGAGCAGCAGCCGGTCCCGGTCCCGGGGGGGCTGGGCGTCCGCCGCCGGACCAGCCCGCGCGGGTGGGTCGCGCTCGCCGCGGCCGCGGCGGTCGCGGTCATCGCCGGCGGGACCTGGGCGGTCCACCTGTCGGTCGACGAGACGCCCGTCACGCCGGGTGGCCCGACCCCGACCCTGTCGCCGTCGTCCCCGCCGGCCTCCGCATCGCCCTCACCCAGCGCGTCACCGTCGACCTCACCGACGTCGGCGGCGGCCGCGCCCGCGTGCCTGGGCTCCAGCTGTCCGCCTCGATCGGGCTGGCCGGGCCGGCTGCGGGCGAGGAGACCATCGTCGTCGTCCTTCGCAATACGAGTGCTCGACCGTGCTATCTCGCGGGGTTGCTCCCGCTGACCGGGGTCCGCTCGGACGGCACAGTCGTCGACCTCGGCTTCCGTTGTACCTCCGGTGTGGGTGCGCCAATCACGCCGGTCACCGTAAGCGGGAATGTCGCTCCTGGTGGACAGGGCGCCTTTGCCGTCAGTGAAGGGCTGAACAACTGCCCCAAGCTTGGAATGTTCGCCAAGCTGCGGATCGGCCTGGACAGCGGAACCCATGTCGAGATGACATGGCCGCCCGAGTTCTCGCCAGGCTGCCCAGGC
>CAVYRN010000003.1:0-18873 GCA_963771015.1 uncultured Actinomycetota bacterium | reverse complement strand
GTCCCTCCGTCACGACTCCCCACACGCGACCTACCCCCCTATCGGCCCTGGCGGGCCTTCTCGGGTATGCCGTCCGCCCCGTTCCCAGCGTGCTCCCAGTGCGCTCCCAGCCGGGCGCCGGGCCCGGCCTCAGCGACCGCGCAGCTTGTCGCGCAGGGCGTGCAGGCGGCGGACCTCGCCAGGGGTCAGCGAGGCCATCCCCGACGCGCTGATCTTGTCCAGGAGGGCGTCGAACTCGGCCTGGTCCTTCTCCGCCGACGATCCCCAGGGGCCGGGTACGACGGTGCGTCCCTTGGGGGCGCGGCTGCGCTTGGCCCTGGGGGCGCGGGGGCGCCGGTGGGGCCGGGGCAGCCGGAGCGTCGGCAGCCACTCGACCTCGCTCAGCAGGCCGATCGCCTTGGCGAGGACCGCGGCGACGCCCAGCCCACCGACGAACAGGAGCAGGCCGAGGCCATCCCGCCCGGCGACGTACTGGAGCATCTGGATGCCGACGATGACGAGACCGACGAGCCAACCGGGGATGTTGAAGAGGAACCGGACGTTCGGGTGCTCGGCGATGAAGGTCAGCAGGACGATGACCGAGATCTCGGCGACGCCGGCATACGCGCCACCCGTCCCGAAGAGCACGGACCCCAGAACCACACCCAGCAGCCCGACGAGGAAGGCGAGCGCGCCGAGGAAGAACGCCATCCGGTAGCGCCCGACGGTGCGCTCGAGCTGGAGGCCGAAGTACCACAGGATGGCGATGTCGATCGCCGTCCACAGGCTGGGGGGGTTGGGGACCGGCCAGGTGACCAGCCGCCAGGCCTGACCGTGCAGGACCGCGGACGGGTCGAGGATGAGGGCGGCGGCGACCACCGGCGCAACGGCCCAGACGACGAGACCGACGATGCACAGCAGCCCCGCGACGGCGGCCGACCCGATGTCGAGTGTCCCGATCCGGAACCACGGGTCGTGCCGGTCTGACCCCCCGAGGGGCTGGATGCTGAATCGGCCTGCCACGAGCGTCTAACCTACGGCACGAAGCGTGCTCGCCGGCCCTCTCCCCGCCCCCGGTTCGACGGGCGAGACGGTCAGGCCCGGCGCCCCACGGTCGCCTCGAGGACCGAGCGGATGGGTGCCGGGATCGGGACGGCGGCCCGGGACTCCCGTCCGATGTAGACGTGGACCCACCTGCCGAACGCCGCGATCTCGTCCTCGCTCGCCGCGAACAGCCCCAGCTCGTAGGTGATCGACGTGCGGCCGAGCCGAGCGACCCGGACCGCGACGTCGATGGGCTCGGGGTAGGCCAGCTCGCGCAGGAAGCGGCAGCCGGACTCGGCGACGACACCGATCTCGGGCGAGGACGTCTCGTCGACCCCCGTGTCGCGGATCATCCACGCGTTGATGGCCGAGTCGAACAGCTCGTAGTAGACGGCGTTGTTGAGGTGGCCGAACATGTCGTTGTCGGCCCACCGGGTGCTCACCCGGGTGACCTCGTCGAAGTCGGCGCGGCGCAGGGCGCGTGGGTCGGTGGCCGGGCCGGAGTCCATGGCGATCATGCTAGGCCGAGGGGCCAACCCGTTCGGTCGACCTTCGCCGGAACGCCCCCCTCCCTCCGCGGCCAAGGCCCCCAAGGGTCGGCAGTGGGTCCGAGCGCCCGACGCGCCGCGGGCCACCGGGTCGGCACCTCGGTGTCCTCGCCCGAGTGGTGCAGGTTCGTTAGTGTCACGGGCATGAACCGACGATCGGCTCGCGCCGGGCTGACGGTCGCCGTCGCGGCGCTGCTGATGTCCGGGTGCGGGCTGTTCTCCTCCACCCCGCCGACCGCCGCACCCGCGGTGTCCCAGGACACCGCGAGCGCCACGCCCAGCGCCACCGACACGAGCCCGACCCTCGCCCCACGGCCCCCCGCACCCGCGGGGACGAAGTGGGTGAGTGCGAAGAGGTCCGGGGTCGAGTTCGTCGTGCCGTCGACCTGGCAGATCTTCAACCTCACCACGCTGCTCGACAGCGCCGACACCGCGAAGCTGAACGAGGTCGCCGCGTCGCTCCACGTCGCCACCTCCCAGCTGAGGACGTTGGCCAAGACGGTCGACCTCTATGTCATGGACCCGGCCAAGGCCTCGTTCCGGGCCAACGTCGAGACCCTGCTGACGTCGGCGGCCGAGCTGCCCACCCGGCCGGAGCTCTCCACCCAGCTCAAGCAGGTCGGGCTGACGGTGACCTCGACGGACGAGGTCGAGACCGAGGCCGGCACCGTCATGACGGTGGCCTACCGCGGCACCGCGGCGGCCAAGTCCTTCCACGGCCGGTCGATCTTCGTCGCCACCGACAAGGGCGTCGTCGACATCACCGTCACCGCGGCCACCGCCGCCGGGGTCCAGCAGGTGGCCTCGCCCCTTCTCGCCACCCTGCGCCCCTACTCGGCCTGACCCACGGTCAGCGCGACAGCGTGCGCTCGAAGAGCAGCCGCACCTCTTCGGGCAGCGCCGGCTCCGGGATCGACAGCTCGACGTCCGACTCGGCGCACATCACGTCGTAGCTGAAGGCGTCAGGATGGGTTCCGCAGTGCGACATCTCGGCCAGCTCGTGGCCCCCCAGCAGCCGCTGCCAGTGCCGGACGTCGTGCTCGGGCAGGTCGCCGAGGACGACGGTCCGGTCGAGAACGAGGCCGGCGAACCCACCGGTCCGCCGGACGTGGACGCGTGCCGTCGGCGGGGGGCCCTCGGCCGGCGCCGGGCCGGGCAGCGGTGCCGGACCGGGTGCGGGGGGCGGGGGACCGTTCGGCGACGGCGCGGGCGAAGGACCGGCCGCCGGCGTCGTCGTCACCGGGAGCTCGACCTGTCCCCACGCGCCGGCCACGGCATCCGCCTCGGCGGAACCGGCCCCGTAGCGGGCCGCGGCCGCGGCATACGTCAGCTGGGCGAACGTCGCGAAGTCACAGGTCACCGTGATGTCGGGACCGGTGAGCACGTCATACCAGATGAGGCCGGCCGCCTCCCAGGCGTTGCCGCCGATGGCGGCGGCCGCGAGGTAGAAGGCGTGGTTGGGGATGCCCGAGTTCGTGTGCACCCCGCCGTTGTCGGAGGAGGTGTAGACGTAGCCGCTCATCGTGGCCGGCTGCGGGTCCCTGCCCAGCCGGGGGTCGTCGTATGCCGTCCCGGGCGCCTTCATCGACCGCAGCGCGACCCCGTTGACGCCGGGCGCGAGCAGCTCGGCCCCGACGAGCCAGTCCGCCTGGTCGGCGCTCTGGCCGAGCACCCGCTGCTTGACGAGGACCCCGAAGACATCCGAGATCGACTCGTTGAGCGCGCCGGACTCGCCGGAGTAGGCCAGGTTGGCGGTGTACTGGGTGACCCCGTGGGTGAGCTCGTGGCCGATGACGTCGATGCTCCGGGTGAAGCCGAGGAAGATCGTCCCGTCCCCGTCGCCGAACACCATCTGGCTGCCGTCCCAGAACGCGTTGTCGTAGCGGGTTCCGTAGTGGACGCTGGCGACGAGGGGCAGGCCCTGCCCGTCGAGGGAGCTCCGCCCGTAGGCCGCGTCGTAGAGCTCCCAGGTGTCACCGAGCCCGTCGTAGGCCTGGGTGACCGCTTCGTCATCCGTGGCCGGGTCACCCTCGGCTCGGACCCTCGTCCCGGGCAGCGACGTGCCGTGCCCGGCGTCGTAGATCGTCCGCTCCGGGCTCGCGACGGCGTCCCGAGCCACCCCGGACCGGGCGGCGCTCCCGGGCAGGACCCCACGGGCCGCGGTGGTGCGGCGCTGGTCGCGCAGGCCGGTGTCGATGGCCAGGGTGGCCCGGGCGTGGGCGACGAGCTCGGGGTCGTCGGCGTTCAGCAGGGCTTCGAACACGTAGGGCGGGACGGCCGAACAGTGCGGAGGTGGGGCCGCGGCATACCGGCGAGGGAGGTCGCTCATCTGCCCAGTCTGCGCCGGGTCCCTGAGGACCGCATCACGGAGCGCACCACCCCGTGGCCGGGTGCGCGCCGCGAGGCGCAGGGGCGGGACGAGCCCCGCGTCGGTAGGGTGAGTCGTCCCGCAGCGCGTCGAGAGGAACCGCGGCGAGTGCGTCTGCTCCTCATCCACCGGTACTTCTGGCCGGACACCCCGCCCTACGCCTCGATGCTGCGAACCATCGCGGGCCATCTCGCTGACGGGGGACACCGGGTCCGGGTCCTCACGGCACGGCCGACCCGCGGGGCCGGCGAACACGGCCGGCGGGTGCCTCGCCGGGAGGTTCTCGACGGGTTCGCCGTCGAACGGCTGCCGGCGGTCCGGGAGGCCGGTGGCGGACCCCGCCAGCTCGCCAACCTCGTCCTCTTCCCGGCCCTGGTCGCCACCCGGGTGCTGTTCGGCCGCCGCGCCGACCTCGTCATGTGCTCGACGGCCCCCCAGGTGACGATGGGGTATGCCGTCTCGCTGGCGGCCCGCGCCCGGCGGGCCGCGTTCGTCTACCACTGCATGGACCTGCACCCCGAGATCGGCCGGCTGTCCGGGGAGTTCGCCAACCCGCTGGTCTACCGGGCGCTGGCGAGGATGGACCGCTCGACGATGCGCCGGGCATCCGCCGTCGTCGTCCTCTCCGAGGACATGCGCCGCTCCGTGCTCGACCGGGACCCCGCGCTGGCCCCGAAGGTGGTCGTCCTCAACAACTTCGACCTTCCCGAGCGTTCCGAGCCCGGCCCCGCACCGCTGCCGCCCGCCGAGCCCGGGGTGGTCCGGGTCGTCTTCACCGGCAACCTCGGTCGCTTCCAGGGCCTCGAGGACGCGGTCGCGGCCGTGGCCGCTCTGCCCCGTGACGTCGGGGTCGAGCTCGTCCTCATGGGCCAGGGTCGGGCCCGGGCCGACCTCGAGGCCGCCGCCCGCCGGCTGCCCGAGGGGACGTCCCGGGTCGTCCTCCTCCCGCACGGCTCGGTCGCCGACGCGCGCGCCCTCATGAGGAGCGCCCACGTCGGCCTCGTCAGCCTCATGCCGGAGGTCGTGCGCTACGCCTTCCCGAGCAAGACCTCGACGTATGCCGCCGAGTCCCTGGCCCTGCTCGTTGTCGCCGAGCCGGACAGCGAGCTCGCCACCACCGTGCGCCGACGGGGACTGGGCTGGGCCGTCGCCCCCGGGGACGTCGACGGCCTTCGCGAGGCGCTGGTGGACGCCGCCCGCTGGGTGAGCGACCCGGCGGCCACGACGACGACTCGAGCCGACATCGCGGCATACGCGGACGGGCTCAGCCAACAGGCCCTGCTGCCCCGCTGGGCCGACCTCGTGGCGGACGTCCTGCGCCGGGAGCAGGGCGTGGCATGAGCCAGACCGTCATCATCGTGGGCGCGCCCCGCTCGGGGACGAACATGCTCCGGGACGTCCTCACCGCGGCTCCCGGGATCGGCACCTGGGACTGCGACGAGCTGCCGCTGCTGTGGCGGCACGGCAACCTGGACGTCCCCCACGACGAGCTCACCCCCGCGCACGCCCGCCCCGAGGTCCGCGGCTACCTCCGCCGCCAGTTCGCCAGGGCGGCCCGCCGGTTCGAGGCCGACGTCCTCGTCGAGAAGACCTGCGCCACCTCCCTGCGGGTCGGGTTCGCCGCCACGGTCTTCCCGGACGCGAGGTTCCTCTTCATCCGCCGGGACGGTCTGGACGCCACCGCGTCGACGATGAAGCGGTGGAACGCGCCGTTCGACCTGCGCTACACGGCGAAGAAGGCGCGGTACGTGCCGCCGGTGGACGTACCCCGGCACGCCGCGGACCTCCTCCGCCGCCGGGCGACCCAGCTGGTCCGCGGCGAGGCGGGTCGGGACGCCGCCGACCAGGTGGTGAGCACCTGGTGGGGACCGCGCCCCCACGACTTCCGCGACCTGCAGCGGCGACACCCGCTCGAGGAGCTCGCGTTCATCCAGTGGCAGCGCTGCGTCACCCAGGCCGCCGACGAGCTGGCCGCCCTGCCCCCCGAGCGGGTGCTGGAGGTGGGCTACGAGGACTTCGTCGCCGACCCCAGGGCCGGGACCGCGACGATCCTCGGCTTCCTCGGTCGCCCCGAGCTGCTCGACCGCACCGGCCACGCCGCGGTGCGTCCGGACAGCGTCGGGAAGGGCCGCACGACGATGGGAGCCGAGGCCGTCGCTCGGCTCGAGGCACTCGGCGCCGACACCCTGCGGCGGTTCGGCTATGCCTGAGGTGGGCGCACCGGGCGTGCGGGGCAGCGCACCGGGCGGGCTCACGCCCCGTCAGGCCCGCCTCAAGCGGGCCTTCGACCTCGCCATCGGCGTGCCCGTTGCCCTGCTGACCAGCCCCATCGCGCTCGTGGGGACCGTCATCGCGACCCTCGACACCCGGGAGGCGGGCATCTTCGCCCAGGAGCGGGTCGGCCTCAACGGTGAGCGGTTCCGCGTCTACAAGATCCGGACCATGCGGTCCTCGGCGGTCCACACCACCACCGTCACCACCGCCCGGGACACCCGGATCACCCGGGTCGGCGCCGTGCTGCGACGGCTCAAGATCGACGAGCTCCCGCAGCTGGTCAACGTGCTCCGCGGCGAGATGAGCCTGGTCGGTCCGCGACCCGACGTGCCCGGGTGGGCGGACCTGCTCCTCGGGGATGACCGGATCATCCTCTCGGTCCGCCCGGGCATCACCGGGCCGGCATCGCTGGCCTTCCGGCACGAGGCGGAGCTGCTCGCCGGAGCCGACGACCCCGAGGCCTACAACCGCGAGGTGATCTGGCCGGAGAAGGTGCGGATCAACCGCGGCTACGTCCGGTCGTGGTCGCTGCTCGCCGATGCCCGCTTCCTCTGGGCCACCGTTCACACGACGGTCGACCGGTCCCCGACATGAAGGGCCGGACCAGCGCTCGAGCCGTGTGGTCGCTGACGGACCAGATCCTGGTCAGCGCCCGGAACTTCCTCCTCCTGCTCATCATCATCCGGACGAGCGCGCCGGAGAAGGTCGGCGTCTTCGGCATCGTCTACGCGACCTACTTCCTCGCCATGGCCCTGGTCCGGGGGTTCGGCGGCGACACCCTCGTGGTGCGAGCCTCCGGCACCGTGGGGGAGGACTACGACGACGCCGTCAGCCACTCAGCGGGTGCCGCGGTCGCGCTGAGCCTGCTCTCCGGGATCGTGCTCGTCGCCGCCGCTCTCGCCATCGGCGGCCCCCTGGGAACGGGGCTCGGCGCCCTGGGCCTCCTCCTCGTCCCACTGCTTCTCCAGGACCACCTGCGGCTCGCCCTCTTCGCCGGTCTGCGGCCGCGCAGCGCGGCCGCCAACGACGCCGTCGTCCTCGGTGTGCAGGGGATGGGGACCGCCGCCCTGCTCTGGTCCCACCACGTGACGGTGGTGACGATGCTGCTCGTCTGGGGTGCCGCCGCGGCGGTCGGCGTCGTGCTGGGGTTGCTCCAGCTGCGGACTCGTCCGGCCGTGCGACAGACCTGGCAATGGATCCGCACTCACCGTGACCTCGGCCCGGCCTTCGCCACCGACGCGCTGGCGAACCGCGGCGCCGAGCAGCTCGTCAACATCGGCGTCGGCATCCTGGCCGGCCTCTCGGCGGTGGGCGCGCTCACCGCCGCACGGACGCTCTACGCCCCGTTGACCACGATCCAGACCGGCGTCAACACCTTCCTCATGCCCGAGGTGGCCCGCCGGAGCCGGGCCGGGGACTCCGCCACGGTGGCCCGGCTCGTCGCGCTGATGTCCCTTGCCATGGGCGGGTTCATGTTCATCATGGGTCTGCTCCTGTGGCTGGTCCCGACCGCGTGGGGCGAGGTCGTGTTCGCCTCGAACTGGGGCCTGGCCCGGCCGGTGCTCATCCCGATGGCCAGCTTCAGTGCGGCGAATGCGGTGTCCTTCGGCTACTGGGCGGGGCTGAAGGCCCTCGGTCGAGGGCGCACCGTGCTGGTCATCCGCGCGGTCGGTGGTGCGGCGCTGGTTCTGGCCGCCGGCTGGGGAGCGGTCCTCGGCGGCGCGGTGGGCGGCGCCTGGGGCATGACCGTGGCAACGGCTGGGACGGCATTCTGGCTGGCGTGGGCCTTCCACCGTGCACCGCTGGCCGGAGATGGGGAGTCCACCGGATCCGCTCGGACCAAGAAGTAGAGTCGCACCGTGCTGTCAGCCGCTCGCGGTGCCATGACGTCGTTGCGTGGCCACCTCCGACATGGCGGGTCACCACTCTGGCTGGCCGCGGCCCTGGTGTCCGCGAGTGTGGGGACGGTGACCTTGGCCCTGGGCCACGCGGAGCCGACGTTGGCGCTGGCGGCAGCCCTGTGCTGGGTAGCCCTGGCGATGGCCGCTCTTCCACTCCTTCGCGTCAGGGGACTGGATGCGTTTTGCTCCCCCTGGTTGATCCTGTGGGTTCTGCTGCTTCACGGCTGGGCCCTCAAGGCCACGCTGGCCCTGGTGCAGGACGGACCCGGTGGGGTGCGGGAGGCCGTGCTGATGGGAGGCCCGCCGGGCCTTCTCCTCGACGGCATCCTCCTCGGAGGCATCGGACTGGCCGCCTTGGCGGCCGGTTGGGCGGTGGCTGGACCCCTCCTGTCTCGGCGGCGTGCCCGGCCCCACCGTTCCATCCTTGCGCGCCTGGATGTTCGGCGCTGGAGCGACTGGAACATCCGGCGCCTGACGGTGGTGGTGTGGCTTCTCATCGCCATCTCGATGCTGGGGATCGTCGGTCTGTACGTTGACGGCGGCTTGATCGGCAAGAGGTTCAACGGCGTGCCCGGCGGCGCCGCCAACCGGATGTTCTCGGCGAGCTACCTCTACCTGCGGATGTCCTACCTCGGTCACACGGCCTTCATCCCGCTGTGGGCGGCGCGGATGAAGTTCGGTCGCCTTCCCTCCCGCGCCCTGTCCGTGGCCCTGCCCGTCTCAGCGGGTGCAGCCCTGGCCGGGCCCTTCATGAGCGACAGCCGCGCTGGCCTCGGCATCGTCTTCGTCGACGCGTTCCTGCTGGCCGTTCTGCTCCGCCGCGAGAGCCTGCGCTGGTCTCGGGTGCTGCCGGTGGCCGCCGGCCTGGTCGCAGCCTTCGTCGTGATGCTGACGGTCCGGGGCAACACGTCGCTCAGCCGCGCCATGGCGGGGCTGTTCGGAGGTCGGGATCTGTTCGATCTGGGGAAGATGGGCCACATCTACCAGCTGCCCCCTGGGGTCCTGCGAGGAGAGACGCTGTGGGGCTGGGCGCTCGCGCTCCTCCCGCAGTCGATCCTGCCCTTCTCCAAGCCGATGTGGAGCGGCCTCGGCGCGTATGTCTGGGAACACGCGTATCGGCCAACGCCCAACAACATCCCGGCAAGCCTCCCGGGCGAGCTCTGGCTGAACGGCGGTTGGCCCGCGGTCGTGGTCGGGATGCTGCTGTTCGGGGCCCTGGCGGGCTACCTCTACCGTCGGCTCGCCCCGGGGCTGCGCCATGGCGAGGTCCTCACCTCGGTTCTCTACGCCATCGGCTTCGTCCGCTTCTTCACCTTCGGACTGTGCAACGACCTGGGGACCGCCTTCTGGAACAGCCTCAGCGACCTGGTTCCGATCCTCCTGGTCCTGCTCATCGTCAGAAGCCACCCGCGACCGACCATCCCGGCCGTCCCCACCGGATCCACGGGTGCCAGCGCCCGGATGGGCGCCCCGGACGGGGCTGAGCAGTAGCACGCTGGTGGCCGCCCGGAGCCCGCGCCGAGGGTGGCCGGGGCGGGCCCGCTCGGCACGTGCCACCGGCCGGGTGGGGTCACGGTGCCGTATGGCAAGGTGACCTGGTGCGCGACCGACGGCTGACCATCGCCGCCGGAGCCCTGGCCGTGGTCGCGGCGATCGGGACCGGGCTCGTCCTGCGCAGCCTGGTGCTGGCGGCCCTCGCAGCGGTGACCGTCGCCGTCGTCCCGCTGATGGTCAGGAACCTGGCCCCCGCCGCGGCCTGGACGCTGGGCGTCGTCGCTCTGCCCCTGTTCTTCGATGTCGCCGACCGGTCGCTCAGCCTGTTGGGGCTGCTGGGTGTCGGCGGCCCCGGCAGGGTGATCCCCGGATCGACGCGCCTGCCGCTGAGCGCCGCGGCCGTCGCGGCGCTGGTCCTCGCCGTCGTGCTCGTCCGACCTCGCGGCCAGCACCCACCGGGCACCCGGATCGTCGTCGGGCTGCTCGCATGGTTCAGCCTGTCCCTGGGGTACGGGCTTGTCATCGGCCGGCATTCCTCATCCGTCGTCTTCTACGGGCAGGCGGTCGTTCCGCTCCTCGCCTTCCTGGCCACCGCACACGCCCGCCCGCGAAGCCGGTCGATGACGAGGGCCTTCCTCGGCGCGGTGCTGTTCACCGTCCTCGTCACCCTTGCCTACGCGCTCACGCACGGCATGCTCGGATCCGCCTACACCACGTCGCTGGCGATCGAGGCCGCGATCCCTCAGTACCGGAGCTACTTCCCGGTCCTCATGGCGACAGCCGTCGCCCTGGCGGTCACCCACCTGACCCGGCAGCGTGCCCTGTCGGTCGCCGTGCTCCTCGGTGTGGCCGTGGCTGTCCCCTTCACGTGGTCGCGCGGAGGCCTCAGCATGATCGGCGTCGCCGGCGTCGCGGCGTTCCTCATGGCACCATGGCGGATCAGCCTGCGCCGAAGGGTCGCCGTCCTCGCCGGCCTCGCCGTCCTCGCGGCATACCCGGTCTACCGACTCGTCGGCGGCGGCATCCTCGCGCAACGAGAAGCGCTGTCGAACCTGTCCGCGTCCGACAGCAACCGGATCGTCCTCGCCCGCGAGGCGCTGGACCACATCCTCGCCAACCCCCTCGTCGGCGACGCGTTCCGGCCATACAGCGCGGTGCTCCAGGGAGGGGCGCAGGCCGACTTCGCCCGGCTGTTCCCCTCGCACAACCAGTACCTCGACTACGGCATCCGGGGTGGCCTCGTGGCCATCGGGCTGCTCCTCGCCGTCCTGGTCGTCGTCACCGGCAGGGCCCTCGCACTACGCCGGCACCCGGATCCCGACACGGCCGCCTTCGCCTCGGGGATGCTGGCGGCCCTCGTGGCCGTCGTCCTGGGGAGCCTCGGCGAGCTCTACTTCAGCCAACCGTGGTCGGGAAGCGCGATCCTCATGCTGCTGGCGACCGTTGTCGCCCAGCCCGTCGGCCCACCTCTCACGGGCGGATCCCCGCCCATTGGTGATGTCGTCGGGCCGTCGACCGGATGAAGTTGACGACCCGCTCGCTCGTGTTGTCGATCAGGTAGTCCTCGGGGGTGAGGCGCCCCGGCCCTGGCTCGGGACGGTCGGCCGACATGGCCATCCCGACCGCGGCGACGACGTCGTCGGCATCGAGCCCGGTCATGACGATGCCCCCGGTGTCGAGTGCCTCCGGACGCTCGATCGAGTCGCGCAGGGTGACCGCGGGGAAGCCGAGCAACGTCGACTCCTCGGCGATGGTCCCGGAGTCGGACATCACGCAGGCCGCCGACAGCTGGAGCTTGTTGTAGTCGTGGAACCCCAGTGGCTCGCTGAAGGTGACGCCCTCCGGGCCGTCCCAGTCCTCCAGCGCCTCCAGCCGCTTGCGGGTGCGGGGGTGGGTGGACACGAAGACCGGCATACCGAATGCCGTCCGCACCGCCGTCAGGCAGCCCAGCAGCGCGCGGAGCCGCTCCGGCGCGTCGACGTTCTCCTCGCGGTGGGCGCTGACCAGGACGTAGCCTCCCGCCACCAGTCCGCGGTCCCGCAGCACCGTCGAGGCCTCGATCCGGTCCCGGTAGGCGTCGAGGACCTCGCGCATCGGAGACCCCGTCTTGATGATCCGGCGCGGGTGCAGCCCCTCGGCGAGCAGGTTGCGCCGGGCATGCTCGGTGTAGACGAGGTTGAAGTCGGCCACGTGGTCGACGAGCCGCCGGTTGGTCTCCTCGGGGACGTTGAGGTCGAAGCAGCGGTTGCCGGCCTCCATGTGGTAGACGGGGATCTTGAGCCGGCGCGCCATGACGGCGGCGATGCATGAGTTCGTGTCCCCGAGCACGAGGACCGCGTCGGGACGCTCCTCCAGCATGACCCGCTCGGCGGCGACGAGGGTCCCGCCGAGGACCGCGCCGAGGCTCGAGGTGTCCACGCCCAGCAGGTGGTCCGGCTCGCGGATCCCCAGGTCCTCGAAGAACACCTGGTTGAGGGCGTAGTCGTAGTTCTGGCCGGTGTGCACCAGGACGTGGTCCATCGTCGCGTCGAGCCGGGCGATCACCTGGGAGAGCCGGATCAGCTCGGGACGGGTCCCCACGATCGTCATGACCTTGAGCATCAGGACTCCTCGGTGGTCGTGCGACGGACCGGCTCGGGATAGGTGTCGGGGTCGGCGGGGTCGAACAGCTCGTTCGACCAGAACTGCGTCAGCAGGGTGTCCTCGCCCGTGTTCGTGATGTTGTGGGCCCAACCGATGGGCATGTCCACCGCCGCGGGGTGTTCCCCGGTGACCGGGAAGTCGACGACCTCGTCGGTGAACAGGCGACGCAGCGAGATCGTCGCCGAGCCCTGGATCACGGCGAAGCGCTCGACCTTGCGCAGGTGGTAGTGCTCGCCCCGGGTCACGCCCGGCACCGTCGTCGAGAAGGACGTCTGCCCCGGCCCGCCGAGAGATCGGACCGTCTCGACGAACCGTCCCCGGGCATCGGCGTGCGGGGTGAGCGCGATGGGGTATGCCGCGGGGAACAGCGCCGCGCGGTAGGTGTTGAACAGGTTCGTCCGCACCGGGGTGGACAGGTCGGGGACGGTTCCCGTGTCGTAGCTCGCCTTGAACTCGTGGAGCAGGTCGAGGACCTCCTGCACCCGCAGCGTCTCGCCGCGCGGGTCGAGGCGGTCCACCTCCGTCGTCAGCGCGTCGACGAGCGACTGCGCGGCGTCCTGGGCGTGGAGCAGCTCGACGGGACGGTCGTCCACCGTCGGCCGCTCTCCCGCGACGACGGCGTGGGCGAAGGTGGCCACGAAGGAGTTGTAGCCCGGGCGGCCGTGCTCACCGAAAAGGTTGGGCAGCCGGACGTCGACGAGTCGGCCCCCGACGTCCGCCGCCAGGGCGGCCAGCTCCTCGCGGGCCGCCCGCTTGCCCCGGCCATAGGGGGTCCCGGTGCCGTCGTGGATGGAGTTCGCATAGACGATGCGCGGTCGCGACCCCGCCGCCCGCACGGCCGCGGCCAGGTCGGCGGCCAGGTCGGCGTTCGCCTGCTCGACCACGGTGTCGGCTCCCCGGTTGACCCCGGCCAGGTGGATGACGGCGTCGGCGTCTCCGACCGCCTCGGGGAGCGAGGCCCAGCTCTGCCGGGTCACCGGGATGACGATGTGATCGGTGCCGGTCCTCAGACGCAGCCGGGTGTGCCAGCCGAGGAACCCATCGGCCCCGGTGAGGACCACCCTCACGAGCTCGCCCCCACCAGGGCCTGGATCTCGGGGAGCCGGCGAAGCATGGCGACCGTCTCGTCGACACCGAGCCGGCCGGTCGTCGTCGAGTCGTAGTCGGTCATCCCGGCCGCGGTGTCCTCACCCTGCTCGACGTACAGCTCGTACTCGAGCGACCGGGCGTCGAGCGGGACCCGGTAGAAGTCGCCCTGGTCCTGCGCCTTGGCCAGCTCCTCCCGGGTCAGCAGCGTCTCGAACATCTTCTCGCCGTGCCGCATCCCGATCTTGCGGACCTCTGGATCGCCATGGCCGAGGACGACGGACACCGCGCGCGCCAAGGTCTCGACCGTGCAGGCCGGTGACTTCCGCACGAACAGGTCGCCCGGCTCGGCATGGAGGAAGGCATGCTCGACGAGGTCGACCGACTCCTGCAGCGTCATGAGGAACCGGGTCATCATCGGCTCGGTGACGGTGAGCGGCTTGCCCTGCTGCAGCTGCCGGACGAACAGCGGGATGACCGAGCCGCGCGAGTACATGACGTTGCCGTACCGGGTGACCGAGACGGTCGTGGCGGACGTGGGGTGGTTCCGGGAGAACGCCTGCGCCGTCTTCTCCATCAGCGCCTTCGTCATCCCCATCGCGTTGACGGGATAGACGGCCTTGTCGGTGCTGAGGCAGACCACCGAACGCACCCCGGACCGGTACGCGGCCTCGATGACGTGGTGGCTGCCCCGGACGTTGGTCTGCACGGCCTGGTCGGGGAAGAACTCGCAGGACGGCACCTGCTTCAGTGCCGCGGCGTGAAAGACGAAGTCCGAACCCCGCACCGCCTCCTCGACGCTCGCGTAGTCGCGCACGTCGCCGAGGAAGAACTTCACCCGGGAGTCGCCGAGCCGCTGCCGCATGTCGTCCTGTTTGGCCTCGTCGCGGCTGAGCACGTGGATCGCCCCGACACCCCGGTCGAGCAGATGGCCGACCATCGTCGAGCCGAACGACCCGGTCCCGCCGGTCACCGTCACCGTCGAGCCACCGATCTCATGCACGTGTCTACCTCCTGGGCCTGTCGGATGGCCTGCCGGATGGGCTCTCTCGGATAGGCCTGTCGGATGCCGTGGGTCAGTGGCCCCAGGCCGAGCCTAGAGCCCCCACGACCCGGTCCACGTCGTCGTCGGTGAGCTCGGAACCGCTGGGCAGGGCCAGGCCCCGCGCGAACAGCGACTCGCTGGCCCCGGTGAGGAAGGACCGCGTCCCGGCATACACCGGCTGCAGGTGCATGGGCTTCCACAGGTGGCGGACCTCGATGCCCCGGGCACTCATCGACGCCACCGTCGTCTCGACGTTCGTCGCGACGGCGCCATCGTCGACGGCGACGCAGGTCAGCCAGCAGTTGTCCGCGGCGTCGCCGTCCGCGCTGTTCCGGCCGAGGACCCGGACCCCGGGGACGTCGGCGAAGGCGGCGGCATACCGCTCCCTGATCTGTCGACGGCGCGCCATCATCTCGTCCAGCCGGGACAGCTGACCCACGCCCAGGGCAGCGAGGATGTTCGACATGCGGTAGTTGAACCCCACCTCGGTGTGCTCGTACCACGGCTCGGGCTGGCGAGCCTGGCTGGCGAGGTAGCGCGCCCGGGCGACCAGCTCGGCATCATCGCTCAACAGCATCCCGCCCCCGGACGTGGAGACGATCTTGTTGCCGTTGAAGGACAGCGCGGCCACGCTGCCGAAGCTGCCGGCGGCCCGGCCCCGGTGGGTGGCGCCGAGGGCCTCCGCCGCGTCCTCGACCAGGGGTATGCCGAGCTCGGCCAGGCTCTCCTCCAGCGCCGTGTAGTCGACGCAGCGACCGAACAGGTCCACGGTGATCGCCGCGGCCACGTCGACCCCCTCGGTCCGCAACGTCCGGGCCGCGTCGAGGAGCAGGTCCGGGTCGACGTTGCCGTCCTCGGCCTGTGAGTCCACGAACACCGGGGTCGCGCCGGTGTACCGGACCGCGTTCGCCGAGGCCACGAACGTCATCGACGGGACGAGCACGACCCGCCCCGGAGCGGCCCCGTGGTGCAGCAGGGCCAGGTGGAGCGCCGCCGTCCCCGAGGACATGGCGACCGCCGACCGGACGCCGACCCGCTCGGCGATCTCCGCCTCGAACCGGTCGACCATGGGCCCGACGGGCGCGATCCAGCGGGATCGCAGTGCCTCGAGCACCAGCTTCTCCTCCACCTCGCTGACTTGCGCCCGAGACAGGTGGATGTGTGAGGTCATCGTCATCCTTCTGTGCTGCTGCCGGCCACGTGGCCGACGTCGTGATCGTGGTCTGGGGGAACCGCGTCTCCGGCCGTGCCGGTGCTGGCACGACCCGGCCACCACTGGCGTCCCGGGGTGCGTCGTCGTCGGTTCTCGGGTGAATGCGGGCTCGGCCTATGCCTGCCCCCCGGTCGTCGAGATCTCGGTCCGGGGGTCAACGCCAGGAGAGGGGCGCGGCGATCCGGGCGGCGGCGTCGGGGCCCGCCCGGAGAGCCGGGTCATCAACGCCACGGCCGTCTCGGGCGCCGGCTCCACCCGCTCGACCTCGGCGGCCTCCAGCGGACTGACGTCGACGGCGTTGACGAGCGGATGGCTCGTCGGACGTTCGCTGGCCGCCGAGTCGAAGAGCGCCTCGGCGAGCTTCTCGCCCGGCCGCAGGCCGGTGAAGACGATGTCGATGTCCGTGCGGCCGGACATCTCGATGAGTGTCTTGGCGACGTCGACGATCTTCACCTGCTCGCCCATCTCGAGGACCATGACCTCCCCGTCGGACCCGATGACCGACGCCTGGATGACGAGCTGGCACGCCTCGGGGATGAGCATGAAGTACCGCTGGACCTCGGGGTGGGTGACGGTCAGTGGTCCCCCTCGGCGGATCTGGGCGGTGAACGTCGGGATGACCGACCCCCGTGAGCCGAGGACGTTGCCGAACCGGACGCTGAGGTAGCGGCCGTCCTCGGCGGCGGCGAACTGCGCGGTGAGCCGCTCGGCGATCCGTTTGGTGTAGCCGAGCACCGAGGTGGGCTCGGCGGCCTTGTCGGTGGAGATGTTGACGAAGGTGTCCACGCCGGCCGCGGCCGCGGCCCGCAGCACGTTGAGCGTGCCCAGTACATTGGTCTGCCAGCCCTCGAGGGGGTACCGCTCGAGCAGCGGCAGATGCTTGAGCGCCGCGGCGTGGAAGACGATCTCGGGACGGCGATCGAGGAAGATCCGCCGCAACGCCGTCGGGTCGCGGATGTCGGCCAGGACGATCGCGTCGGTCGAGAGCAGCCCATGGCCCTCCAAGGAGAGCTGCAGGCTGTGCAGGGCCGACTCGTCGCGGTCCAGCACGATGAGCATCTCCGGACCGTACTTGGCGATCTGCCGGCACAGCTCGCTGCCGATGGATCCGCCCGCACCGGTGACGAGGACCCTGCGGTGGCTGAGCGACTCCGCCAGTGCCGTCTCGTCGAGCTGGACCGGTCGTCGGCTCAACAGGTCCTCGAGGTGGATCTCCCGGATGTCGGCGGCCGACGGGTTGTGCCCGACGAGCTGACTGAGCGGTGGCACGACCATCGGGTGCAGCCCCGCCTCCTCGGCGAGGGCTCGCAGCTCGCGGATGGTGCTCGACGACGCGCTCGGAATGGCGATGACGAGATCGCTGATCCCGAGCTTGTGCATCACCTTCTCCAGGTCGTCGCGCGTGCCGAGCACCTTGACGCCGTCCACCTGGAACCGGCGCTTGGACTTGTCGTCGTCGAAGAAGCCGATGGGCTGGTAGGGCGAGTTGTCGTCGTGGCGAAGGTTACGGACGAGCAGCCGACCCGCCGCCCCCGCCCCGAAGACGACGATCGGCTTGCCCGCGCTCCGGCTCGCCATCCGCCGGATCATGACCGAGCGAACGACCGACCGTGCCGCGAGCACAGCGGCGAAGGCGAGCAGACCCGCGACGATCGGGATCGTCCGGGGCACGACGGCGTTGTGGGCGACGATCATCCAGGCCACGATCCCCAGGGTGACGACCGCGACCGTGGTCGAGATGCCTTCCAGCTCCTCGAACGACCCGCGGACGGTGCTTCGGCTGTAGACGCCGAAGATGAGGCCGACGACGAGCTGCGCGGATGCCGCGACAACTGCGATCCACACCACGTGCGTGCGCAGCGTCACGTGATAGTCGAACTGGTACCTCATCCACGTCGCGCCGTAGACGGCCAGCACCCACGTGAGCGCGTCAAGGAGCGCCCACGCGACGGTGCGGGCCAGGGGATGGCCGTGTGACCGAGGGAGAATCACCGAGCGTCCTTAGGCGGCCACCGCGCCCCGAGGGCTGCGACAGGAGAGACGTCGTTGTCTGAATATCACTTTGAGAATCCCGTCTTGGGTGAAACCGGATCCGAGTAGCTGCTCATCGCGTCCTGGTTGAGGGCCTTCGTGAGCACGCCCATTTGCGGATAGCTGACCTTGACGATCGACGCGCCGCCGGACGTTGTTCCCACACCCGTCCATGGTGCGGTCCAGAAGTGGATATCGCCACCGCGGATATTGCGCATCGACAGGGCGAGGGAGCGCATCTGGCCGGTATCGAAGTTCTGGTCGACCGTCATGTTGCTCGTCGCGGCGTTGAGGAAGGACGCCAGCTGCATCGGGTTGAGGAGGGTGTCCTTGCTCAGCCCCTTGAGCATGACCGCCTTGATGAAGGCCTCCTGCCGCTGCCCTCGGGAGATGTCCCCCTGGCTCAGGTCGTGGCGGTCCCGGACGAACGTGAGCCCCTGGTCTCCGTTCATGTGCATCAGACCCACCGGGAAGCCCGGGCTCGCCTGCGTCACCCGCACGTCGACCCCGCCCACGGCGTCGGTCATCGCCTTGAAGCCCTGGAAGTCGACGATCGCCACGTGCTCGATCGGCACGTGGACCAGATCCTCCAGGGTCTGGACGAGCAACGGCGCCCCACCGTAGGCATACGCGGCGTTGATCTTGTCCTTCCCGTGTCCGGGGACGCTGACGTACATGTCGCGGGGGAAGTGGACGAGATCGACCCGCTGTCGGTCGTCGGACACGTGGGCCAGGATGATGACGTCGGAGCGGCCTTGGTCGGTCCCGCGGCTGTCGCTGCCGATCATCAGCATGTTGATGGAGTTCTTGGCCGTGGCGGACCTGGTCGGTGCCGCGGTGGGCGCGGGCAGCAGGGGTGCGTGCTTGACGTTCGCCGACACGGCGTGGTTGAGGTAGAGGCCATAGGCGACGACGAGGCCCACCACGGTGACGAGCACCGCAACGGCGGACCAGGCAAGGACCCGACGACGGCGACGACGACGGGGCGCGGATCCGCGGTCCCGACGCGAGGGAAGATCCCCGAAGTCGTCGATGGTCACGCGCGCATGCTACCGGGGCAATTCGATGGGTCCGGTGCCCGGGGACCGTCGGGAATGGGCGAACTCCGAGGAATTCACGCAGAAATGGTCGGGAATGTGTGCGCCAGGCCGACCCCATCAAGAGCCGACCCAGGCCGACATGGGTCGCCGATATCCGACGACGACCCACGGCCGGCCCGGCCAGGATGGTCGTCCTAGGCGCGGTTG
>CAVYRN010000002.1:0-132042 GCA_963771015.1 uncultured Actinomycetota bacterium | reverse complement strand
CCTCGTACGGGTGGATCCACTGTCAGCGGCACGTATTGCGTCGGCAAGCTTGGCCCAACTCCCCGAACGGTGGACCCATGTCCAGATGGTCGCCGAGGTAGCGGGTGCTTGGGGATCCAGGGACATTCTGGCTGCTGCTTGGCTGCATGACGTCGGGTACTCGCCGGACGTCAGCGTCACTGGTTTTCACGCGTTGGATGGGGCGGTCTTCCTGCGCGACCTGGGTCTCCTCGAGGTGGTCTCGCTGGTCGCGTACCACACGGGCGCCGAGTTCGAGGCCGAGGAGAGGGGGCTCGAGGTGGACCTGGCGAGATCGTCCGGCCACGGCAGGCCTGTTGGATGCGCTTACGCTGTGCGACCTGACGGTCTCGCCCACCGGGCGCGCGTCTCGGTGGGATCGGTTGAGTGAAGTGCTCGCGCGCTACCCCGACCAGCACCCTGTTCACCGCGCGGTGGTCAGGTCGCCCCCCATCTTGGTGGCGGTCGTCTGAGCGGGCGGCGATCGCCTCTGGGTCACCCGAGGAATGGGGTTTCGCGACGCTCTAGGGCGTGCTGGATCCGCAGCCGCATCGAGGGGTGCATCTGCAGGTCGATCTCGCCGGGTCGACCCAGACGACCTTGCTCTCGGAGCTGGTCCGGGCCTGCCCGCCGAGGAGTGGGCGCGGAAGGCGACGAGAACTGTTGCCGCACCTCGCCGTCGTCGTAGGCCATGACGTGGTGGGGGTTGGTGTAGGTGCCGGTGAGGCCTGACCTCGACGTCGTACCCGGTCTCCTCCCTCACCTCCCGGACGACGGTGTCGGCGATGGACTCGCCGATGTCGTGCCCGCCGCCGGGAAGGGCCCACAGGTTGTTGTCGGTCTTGTGGATGAGCAGGACGCGGCCCCGGTCGTCCTCGACGATCGCGATCACTGACGGCACGACGCTGTTGGCTCGGGGCGCGTTCGGGTCGTCGATGTAGTCGATGCGGGCCATGCCCCCGACTCTAGGCGACACTCGCCCGTTCGCGGCGTTCGGCCGCGCTCCCAGACGCGCTCGAAGCCCTCCATGTAGTGCCGGAACAGCCGCCGCCTCGGGCCGGCGGAGACTGGAGCACGGGTGAGGGCCGGCCGGGGCCCCGATACACGTGGTGGTTGGCCAGCAGCTCGTCGTCGAACCGGAAGATCGACGCGTACAGCGTGAGTCGTGCATCCGGGCGGTCACGCCCGGGACTCCGCGAGCAGGTCGCGCAGGTACTTCCACGTCAGCCGGCACCGGTCGGCCAGCGAGTCCCCGATGCCCTCCTCCTCGCCGCGCAGCGCACCGCCTCGCGAGCCGGGGTCCCCGAAGACGACCCGGACCCGCACCCCGGCCGGGCCCTGTCCGCGAGGGTCTCCACCAAAGTCCGGGATGGTGTCGTGCAGGAAGCTCGAGGCGTACGCGAGACGTCGATCGACTCGCGGGCCGACTGAGCAGGCTGGTCCAGACGTGGTGGGGATGGTTCCGCGGTTTGGGTAGATCGCGACGACCTCCGCGGCGCTGGCCGCTGGAGTCGCTGTCTGCCAACGCATCTGGCCACAGGTATGCGTCGTCCTGCCCGAGGACGTCCGCGACTCGTCGGCGGTTCGTGCGGTGAGGGATCCGGCCTTGAAGAGCCATCGGTCGACCGTCTTGGGGTCCACCCCGATCCGGCTCGCCGAGTCCTCCGCGGTCAGGCCCGCTGGTCAGCAGCGCACTTCGTAGCCGGTCGTTTGACATGGCCCCTCCAAAACGTTTGGGACGTTTCGTCAACGTAGGACGTCCCGAGATGTCCCGCATGGCGGTAACGCCGTCCTGTGGATAACGGTGCGATGGGTCTGGCCGAATCGGCTACACCGTCATAGATGAGGGAGCACAGCCATGGCAATGCCGCGACGTATCAAGGTCACCCACGACGAGGTCTTCCCCTTCGGGGCCTTCCTCGTCTCCGAGGTCACCCCGGTCTGGGACTTCGACAGGTCCACCAAGGAGATGCGGGTCCAGCAGGTCGACAAGGACACGGACCTGCTGCTGTGGTCGGTCGAGGTTCTCGACGCCGACCCGGAGGCACCCAAGCGGGAGAAGACGGTCAGCGTGAAGTTCGCCGCGAAGGTGCAGCCGGTCCCCCCGCACAACGGGACCGGTATGCCGTTCAACCCGGTCGAGCTCGAGGGCCTGACCGCGCTGCCCTACGTGGTCACGGAGGAGGGCCGCCGGCCCCGGATGGCCTGGTCGTTCCGGGCCGCGGGGATGAAGGCCCCCGGCAAGGCCGCGCCGGCCGCGAAGTCCACCAGCGATGGTCAGGCGGCGTGACATGCACGGCGTCGACATCGCCGCGTGGGGCGACACCCTGGGCGTGGGGGCGAAGGAGCTGGGCTGGGCGTTCCAGGCCCGGATCCGTCAGGTCGAGGAGATGCACGGCGAGCTCAACCAGCTGCGGGCCTCGTTCTCCGACGCTCCCGACGAGGAGCTCGTCATCACCCTCACCTCCGCCTGCCGCTCCCTGGCCGCCGCCGGCGACCGGCTCGCGGAGACTCTCTCCGATCTGCGCCGGACGGCGTAGATGCGCACGGGAACCCCTGGAGTGGTCGCGGGCCTTCGACGTGGGGCCCGACGACCTCCCCGACGAGATCCGCCGGCTGCTGCGGGCCGCCGAGGCGATCGACGCCGCCGCCGTCGACCTGCGGCTGCTCGTCCACACCGCCCCGGACCGGGACTGGACCGCGCCGTCCTCGACCTGGAACGCAGCAGCGGCGTCGTCGCCGAGCTGCTCCGCCAACTTCTGCACGAGGTCCTCAAGGAGCTGAGATGAGACAGCACACGCGAGTCCGAGCAGTGGTTCGACACCGACGACCCGGTCGCCATGGTCGCCGAAGGAGCCGGCCGCTGCCGTGGCTCACCCTCCAGGCTGGGTATGCCGTTGCCGCCCACCTGGCGCGCAACCTCTGGCTCGCCCTCGCGGCGTCGCGCCGATCGGTGGCTCTCCTCTGGCGCTTCGGCCCGGCGTGGCGCTGGTGGTCTCGCCCTGGTCGCGGGCCGGCCTGGTCGGGTGGCGGCTGCAGGGCGCCGGCCTCGTTCCGGCGGCTGGCCGCGCCGAGGCTGGCGGCGATGTGGCGGGGCCCGTGGTACCGGCTCCGATGGACCTACGTCGCCTCCCGCTGCGGCCTGGTGGCCTGGCCGCGAGGAACCTTCGTCGGCCGCGGCCGCGACCGCAAGATCCCGCGGCTGCGCCGGCTCCGCTTCGCCGGCTCCGGCATCGACCGGCTGCTGCTCAGGCTCCCGGTCGGGCTCACCCCGGACGACGTCGCCGCCCGCGCCGACGCCGTCGCTCACGCCTTCCGGGCCGAGGGCGCCCGGGTCGTCCTCGACCGGCCGGGCCGGGTCTGGCTCGAGCTGCGCCGGCACGACCCCCTCGAGCCGGTGATCGCCCCGATGCGCATCGGCGAGGTGACGCTGGCCGGCATACCCATCGGCCTCGGCGACGACGACCGCCCCTGGCGGTTCCGGGTCGAGGGCACCCACGCGCTGATCGCCGGCGCCACCGGCGCGGGCAAGGGCTCGGTGCTGTGGTCCCTGCTGCACGGTCTGGCGCCGGCGATCCGCGACCGCTGGGTCCAGGTGTGGGCGCTCGACCCGAAGGGCGGCATGGAGCTCGGCCTCGGCCGCGGCGTCTTCGAACGGTTCGAGGGCGGGCGTCCCCGAGGCCATGTGCGACCTGCTCGAGGAGGCCGTCGACCTCAAGACCCGCCGCAGCCTCGCCCTGGCCACCGACGGCGTGCGCAAGCACACCCCCAGCCGGACAGCCCGCACATCATCGTCGTCATCGACGAGCTGCGCCACCCTGACCGCGTTCGCCGAGCGGACCGTCGTCCGCCGGATCGAGCACGCCCTCGGGCTGCTGCTCACCCAGGGCCGAGCGGTCGGCATCACCGTCATCGCCGCCGTCCAGGACCCCGGCAAGGACGTCGTCTCCTGGCGCGACCTGTTCCCCACCCGCATCGCGATGCGCCTGGACAACCCCGTCCAGGTCGACATGGTCCTCGGCGACGGAGCCCGCGAGCGAGGCGCCCTGGCCGACCACATCTCCGAGCTCACCCCCGGCGTCGCCTACGTGCGCACCGAGGGAACCCGCGACATCCGCCGGGTCCGCTCGGCCTACCTCACCGACGACGACATCCTGCGCCTCTCCCGCGACCTCGCGGCGGCGCATCCGCAGCCCGCGACCGAGCCAGACCAAGGAGCGGTGGCATGAGCCGCCTCACTCGTGGACCCCGCCGGCGTGTGGCAGCGCGACTACGGCGTCCCCCTCGCCCACGTGCGGGTGGCCAACCCCAGCACCGCGGCGCCGGCTGGCCGCGCCGGACTGGAAGCTGCGGGGCCGCTGCGCCACGGATGCCACCGACGGCTGGTTCGACGACCCCCGCTCTCTGGGTGCCCGGCGCGCCCGGAACATCTGCCTGCGCTGCCCGGTCCGCGGGCGATCTGCCTCGGCGCCGCGCTGCTGTACGGCGAGGAGTACGGCATCTGGGGCGGGCTCGACCCCGACCAGCGCCCCGAGCTCGACGCCGGCTGCAGGCCGGCATGGCGCTGGAGTCGGTCGTCACCTCCGCCCTGCGCCCCGGTAGGGAGAAGCTCGATGAGGCCGTCTGAGCCCCCCGTCGACGCGGTGCGGGAGCTCGCCATCAAGGAGCGGGTCTGCGTCCGCCCCCTGATCCGCCGGGTCATCGACACCGAGACCGGCGAGGCCGCGCTCGTCGCCCTGCCCTGCCAGTCCACCCGGGAGTCGCGCTGCCCGTCCTGTGCCGCCAAGGCCCGCGCGCTGCGGATGACCCAGTGCCTCGACGGGTGGCACCTCGAGGAGGAACCCGAGCTCCGACGACCCGCTCCGACGCCGAGGACCGCCGGACGAAGGACCGGCCGCGAGGACGAGGAGCCCGACCGGGCCACCCGGTCCACCCGGCGCCGCGCCGACGCCCCCGACCTCCCCAGGCGCCCGCAGGAGGACCGCACGATCGGCCAGGTCTTCGAAGCCCCGGACGGCCGCACCTACCGGCCGTCGATGTTCGTCACCCTGACCCTGCCCGGCTACGGCCGGATCGTCCCGGGAGCCGGCGTGCCGAGAGACCCGGCGCGGTACGACTACCGACGCGCCGCCCTCGACGCGCTGCACTTCCCCAGGCTCCTCGACCGCTGGTTCCAGAACCTGCGCCGCTGCGCCGGCTACAAGGTCCAGTACTTCGGCGCCGTCGAGGGGCAGCGTCGGCTCGCGCCGCACTTCCACGTCGCGCTCCGCGGCGCCATCCCCCGGGCCATCGATCAAGGAGGTCACCACGCGCCACCTACCACCAGATCTGGTGGCCGCAGATCGAGCACACCGGTCTACGTCGACGAGCGACCCGGTGTGGGACGGCCTCGACTACCTCGACCCGACCACCGGGCAGCCGCTGCCGACCTGGGCCGACGCCCTCGCCCGCTCGACGACGACGAGGACGCCGCAGCCGAGCACGTCATGCGGTTCGGCCCCCAGCTCGACGTCAAGGGCCTCCTCGCCGGCACCCCCGACGCGGATCGGTCCGTCCGCTACCTCACCAAGTACCTCACCAAGGCCGTCGGCGAGACCTACGCCGGCGAGGCAGCCGACGCGGCATACGAGGCGCACATCGACCGGCTCCACGACGAGGTCCGCTGGCTGCCGTGCTCGCCCGACTGCGCCAACTGGCTCCGCTTCGGCGTCCAGCCGCGCAACGCCGGCCCCGGGCTCGTCCCCGGCCGGTGCCCGAGCAAGGCGCACGACCGGGAGCACCTCGGCGTCGGTGGCCGCCGCGTCCTCGTCTCCCGTGGCTGGTCCGGCAAGACCCTGCGCCGACCACAAGGCCGACCGCGCCGCCGTGGTGCGAGAGGCGCTCGAGGCCGCGGGCATCGAGGTCGAGTCGGCTCGACGGATGGCCGCCGAGGTCACCTCGGCGACGGCGAGGCGCGATTCGTCTGGTCCGCGGTCGTGTGCCACGGGGGCACCTCCGCCGCCGTCCTCATGGAGACCGTCCTCGAGCGGCGCCGCTGGCGCGAGCAGTACGAGCACGCCAAGACCCTCGCCGGGTCGCAGACCCGCCTGTGGATAGTCGTTCGGCAACCGTCGGGCCATCGGCGATGAGGGCAGCCGGATGAACGACCAGGCGCTGGCCGAGGACCGGCTCTGGAGCGTCGAGGACGCGAGCTACTACCTCGGGGTTCCGGTCCAGACGCTCTACTCGTGGCGAGGGCAGGGGGTCGGCCCTCCCGGACGGCGAGTCGGCCGCCGGCTGCGGTACCGCCCCGAGGACGTCAAGGCCTGGGTGGCCGGCCTGTCGACGGAGGTCGCTTCGTGAGGCGACTCGGGTTGGGGGAGTACGGCGAGGTCACCTACTCGAAGGAGGGGAAGAGCGTCGTCGCGATGCTCTACTACCGCGACTACTCGGGTCGTCGGCGTCGAATTCGGCGCAATGCCGCGACGCGCGCAGCCGCCCGACGCGACGTCATGAAGGCGCTCGAGCTGGCACTGACCGTCGGGGACGAGCCGGGCTTCAGCGCCTCGTCGTCGCTGGGCGAGGCGGCCGATGCCTGGCTCGAGGTTCTCGAGGAGCGCGTCGACGCGGGCACGCGGAGCGCCTCCACACTCGACCTCTACCGGCACGCCGTCGAGAGGCACATCCGGCCCGGCACTCGGGGGACTGCGCCTCGGCGAGCTCACCGTGCCCACGCGTGGACCGCTTCCTCCAGCACGTGCTGCGCACGAAGGGCTACTCGACCGCCAAGCTGTGTCGCACCGTCCTCTCGGGCATCTGCGGATGGCTCGTCCGGCAGGGAGGCCTTCCCTTCAACCCGGTGCGCGACACCACGCCTCTCGAGCTCGACCGCGACCGGACGGCCAAGGCCATGACGCCGGCGCAGATCCGCGAGTGGCTCGACATCCTCGACGCCGACGAGTTCGCCCGCCGTCACGACCTACCCGACCTGGCGCGCTTCATCCTCGGCACGGGCCTTCGGCTCGGCGAGGCGCTCGGGGTGCGGTGGAGCGACATCGACCCCGACCGTGGGTCGCTTCGTGTCGAGCGGACCGTCATCCGGGTCAGGGGCAAGGGCCTCGTCGCCTCGCGACCGAAGTCCCGCTCGTCGCAGCGGGTCTTGGTGCTCCCGGGCTGGTGCCTGACGATGCTCGAGGCGCGGCGCACCCGGCTTGGCGAGCACCGGATGGGCCGGTCTTCGCCGACGCCCTCGGCGGCTATCGCGACCGGAACAACGTCGGCGCCGCGTTCCGTCGGGCGCGGGCCGGCACCGAGTACGAGTGGGTCACGCCGCACACCTTCCGCAAGACGGTCGCCACCCTCCTCGACAGCAAGGGAGCGAGCGCCCGGATGATCGCCGACCAGCTGGGCCACTCCAGGATCTCGATGACCCAGGACGTGTACATGGGCCGGCGGGCGGTCTCGCCCGAGCTCGCAGTGGCGCTCGAGTCGCCTCGACGACGACCAGCGTCCGCGGCCCCGCGATGCCGAGGACGCGCGTGATCGGCATGTGTCCTGCCATGTGTCCTGCACGCCGCTTTGGGTCGACCGATCGAGCCACCGCAGGCCGCTGACCTGCGGAAATGGTGGGCCCCGTGGGGCTCGAACCCACAACCTACGGATTAAAAGTCCGCAGCTCTGCCAGTTGAGCTAGAGGCCCTGGCGCTCCGCGGCCACGCTGGGCCGCGGAGCAGTGCCGATCCTAGCCATCGCCGGCTCCCCGCCGCCGGACCCGGGCGACGCGCGAGCGCCCAGCCTCCCAGCGAACAGTCAGCGCGCACTCCCAGACTCTGGCGCCATGGCTCCCCTCACCCCGGCCAGCCTGGTGACCGAGTGGTCGCTCACCCCGCTGCTCGTGCTCCCGGTGATCCTGGCCGCCGCCTACCTGTTCCTCCTGCGCGCGGCCCGCCACGCGAACCACCCTTGGCCCGCGTGGCGCTCCGCCTCCTTCCTCGCCGGCACGGTGGTCCTGGCCTGGTCGGCCAACGGCGCGCCGGCGGCATACCGGGGGTCCCTCAACTGGATGGGCACCCTCTCCGTCGGCCTGACGACGGCCGTCGTACCGCTCGGGCTGGCCCTCGGCGACCCGATCGGCCTCTGGGAGCGACAGAGGGGCCGCCAGGTCCGATGGCTCCGCGGCGCAGCGGCCCGGGCCCTGATGTTCCCCGCGCTCGCGTCCGTCGTCGCCGCAGCGGTCGTCACGCTCACCTTCACCACCGGCTGGTATGCCGCCGCCCGCACCGGCGACGCCCCCTGGGCGCTGCTCCAGGTCGCCGTCCTCGTCGTCGGCCTGCTCGTCAACCTTCCGCTGCTGTCCGAGGACCTCCTACCGGGCTGGTGCACGCCCGGGCTGCGCACCTTCTTCGCCATCGCCGACAGCGTCGCCGACGCGATCCCGGGCATCGTCGTCATGACGAGCATCGACTGGGTCGCCGGCGGGGCGCTGCTGGCCGCGGCCGAGTCGGTCGGCGTCCCGGTGCTCTTCGCCGTCATGGTCCAGTGGATGCGCGCCGACGAGGCCGAGGCCCGCGAGACCGATGCCCGGCTCGACCGGCTCGAGGCCGAGCGATCGGTCGCGGCCGGAGCCCCAGCCGAAGCCCCAGCCACAGCCCCCCGCAACGCCACGGAAGACCCGATGCTGGACCGCCCCTGGTGGGAGTCCGACCCGCAGCTGGCCCACCGGTTCCGGCGCCCGACGGTGTGACGAAAGTCCAGGCAGACTCGCCCGTTCGGACCAGGCGCGACCGGCCTCGCGCAAATAGCATCGTCTCCAGTTGTCTTTGACGACCACTCCCTCACGGCCGCCACCACCGCCCCGGTAGGGCGAGGCCGCCTATCCGAGAGGGACGCACGTCATGGCCGGACCCGGCACCAGTCTTCTTCGTCATGCCCGCACCCGGGCGCTATCCATCGCCACCGTCCTGACGCTTGCGGCGACCTCCGCGTTCGTCCTGACGGTCGCCGGCGCCCCGCCCGCCCACGCCGCCGGTGACGCCGTACCCACGGCGACGCTGGGCGTCCCCTCGAGCCCGTTCATCGGCGCGTCGGTTCCCCTCCAGGTCACCTTCGACAACACCTCCGCGACCACGACCGGCTACGGCCCGTACCTCGATGTGTCCCTGCCGACCGGCGGCGCCGACGGCAACGACGGTCTGGCCTACGTCTCGGCCACCTTCGCGAACGGGCCGCTCGCCGTCACCCGCATCACCTGCACCGGCGCAGCGGTCACCCACCCGCTGACCGGGCTGTCGGTCGCGTGCCCGGCGGGCACCGAGCTCGACGTCGTCCAGCTCCCCTTCGGCTCCTTCGCCCCGGACCAGCCGCCGGCGACCGTCACCGTCAACACCACCCTGTCCACCCTCGCCGACGCGGGGACTGCCCTGACCGTGCGAGCCACCGCGGGCTTCCAGTACGGCAACGACCCCACCGGTGCCGCGCCCGCGATCGTCCAGCCCACTCCGGCGACCGCGACCCTCACGCCGACCGTCGTCACCTTGGCCAAGTCCGACAGCTCACCCGAGGGCGAGACGGCGACCGGCCCCAACTACGTCCGCACCTACACGGTCAACGCCTCGGTCGCGCCCGGGCAGACCCTCACCGGCTTCACCATCACCGACCGGCTCCCCGCCGATGTCGCCTTCGTCTCCGCCACCCCCAGCGCCGGGGGCACGGTCACCACCGCGCCCGCGACCGGCGCTCCGCACAGCGGGTCGGCGGCCGACCTCGTCGTGTCCTTCCCCAGCGTCACCGGGACCGGCGGGACCGACGCCTCCGTCGTCGTGCGCTACTGGGTGGCGGCGGCGTTCGCCGGCACCGGCACCCCGACGACCGACCCCCTCACCGGCGCGTCGACGACCGACACCAACCAGGCCTCGGCGACCTACGGCTGGACCCCGACGGACCCCCGGGACAGCGTCGTCACCGGTGCCACCGTCACCTCCAACACCGTCACCCGGGCCAACCGGTCGCTCGCGGTGCGCAAGTCGGTGGCCAACCTCACCCACCCCGGCGGTCCGAACCTGCCCGGCGACACCCTCCGCTACACCCTCCAGGTCGACGGCTCCGACTACCACAGCCTCGGCCAGGTGCGGATCGCCTCGGACGCCGTGTCCGACGGACAGACACTCGACCCGGCCAGCCTGCGGTTCGCCTGGTACGACGGTCGGGGCACCGTTGCCAGCAGCCCCATCCCGCTCGCCGACTACACCGCGACGACCGACAGCGTCTGCGCCGTCGCCGGCAACCCGGGCGCCACGGTGCTCGCGATCGACCTGTCGGGCGCGGCCACCACCGTCGGGGCCGGCACCGGCACGGTCGACGGGGTCCTCGTCGGCGGCCGGGTGGCTGCCTCGGCCGGCCCGGCCGGCGCCACGGTCACCTACACGACGACGATCAGCGGCGCCTACGCCTGCTCGCACCCGTCCTTCTCCACCGACCTCGAGGTCAACCAGGGCGACGTGGTCTCGAACGACACGACCGCGACCGCGGAGGTCCTCACCGCCGGTGGCGCCGACACCGGCAACGCGACGTCGAACCCGACGTCGGCCTCGGTCACCATCGGCACCGGGGGCCTGACCAAGACGGTGTATGCCGTCAACGGCTCGACGAGCCTGCCGAACCCCCTGCAGGTCACCGTCGGCGACACCGTCACCTACCGGGTGACGCAGACGGTGCTGACCGGCAACTTCGAGGAGTTCTCGCTCACCGACTACCTGCCGCAGCCGATGTTCCACGCGGGGCAGCTCACCGTGTTCAACGCCGCCGGCAGCGGCGTCCCACCGGCCGGGCAGGTGTCCTACGGGCCGAGCGACACCCTGCACACCGCGAGCGGGGCCCCCGCCCCGACGCTCAGCGTCGACGCGACGAACAACGCGGTGAAGCTGACCTACGGCACGCTACAGCACCCCAGGCACCGCGACGACCCTCACGGCCGATGTCCTGCTGACCGTGACCGTCGCCGGCGACCCGTTCACCGACAACCTCTTCATCACCAACCAGGCCCAGTCGCAGCAGAAGAACACCCGGGGGCAGGTCACCGCCGACACCGACGTCGCCCGGCTGCGGATCACCGAGCCGGCCGTCGAGCTCCGCAAGGGCGTCGTGGCGACCGATCGCACGACCGGGGTCACGTACACCCCGACCCCGGCGGTGGCGTCCGGCGTCGCGTTCACCCCGGCGACCGCCGCCCTCGCGAGCGGCACGGTCGCCTCCGCGAGCATGGGGACGGCATACACCTCCAGCGCCAGCGGGTTCGACGCCGGCGACACGGTGACCTTCGCCGTCACGGCCGAGAACGCCGGGCACGGCGCGAACGGCGCGTATGGGGTGAAGGTCCACGACACCTGCCCCGCCGGGTTCGACTGCTCGACCCCGGTGGCCTTCCGGGTCATCAACGGGGCCGGCACAGCGCTGCCCTACACCGGCTCCGCGGCCACCTTCTTCACCAGCACCGGGATCACCCTGGCCGACCCGCTGCCCGCCTGCACGTCGTACGCCGCCGACGGCGTCACGTGCACCGACGCCAGCGGCGCGAACGTCGCCCTGGTCGTCTACTCGCTCAAGGTGTCCTCCACCGCCCTGCCGAAGCAGACGATGAGCAACACCGCAACGCTCGACTTCTACTCCAACAGCGCCACCAACGACGCGTTCGGCAACCCGCCGCGCAACTTCGTCCCGGTCGACGGCCGGCCGGACACCGCCTCGGCCAGCGCGACCACCCGGGACCTCGCCCTCTCCAAGGCGCTCGTCGCGAGCTCGGCGGCGCACACCACCGGCACCAACCTCACCATCGGTGAGTCCGGGACCTATGCCGTCACCCTCACCGTCCCCGAGGGGCAGACCCCGGGGGTGACGATCAGCGACTCGCTCGCCGGCGGTACCACCCGGATGACCGTCACCTCGGTCGACTCGGTCACCTGCTCCGCGGGCCTCGCCGACACCAACGGCGTGTGTGGCAACCCGGCCGCCGTGACCGGCGTCGGGACCGGCGCCCTGAGCGCGGCGTTCGGCACGGTGACGAACACCGACACCGACAACTCGACCGCCGAGACGATCGTCATCACCTACACGGCCCTTGTCGCCGACGTGGCCGCCAACCATGACTCCCCCAGCCAGACGTCGAACATCAACACCGCCCGGGTCGACTACACGGCGGGTACCGGCGCGACGCACAGGACGGCGAGCGTCACCACCCGGGTCGTCGAGCCCAGGCTGACGATCGCGAAGAGCGTCGCCCCGTCGGCCGCGGACGCCGGCGACACGGTGACCTTCACCCTCACGGTGGCGAACCCCAAGACGTCCGCCACCTACACCGCCTTCGACGCGACGCTCAGCGACCCGCTGCCCGCGATCTTCACCTCGCCGAGCGCCCCCAGCCAGTCGGCGGGCTGCCCGGCCGGCACGGTCGCCTGGTCCGGGTCCACCCTTGCCGGGTCGTGGTCGACCTTCCCCTTCTCGACCACGTGCACGATCACGTTCACCGCGACCCTCAGTGGGACCGGCACCGTCAACACCGCCGTGACCAACACGGCCACCGTCGGCTGGCACTCGCTGCCCGGCGCAGGACGGACGTATGCCGCGAGCTCCGCGGCCTCGGTGCAGCCCCTCGCCCGGGTGACCAAGACCGTCATCGGCAGCGACCTCGCCGACACGGCCGGCTCGCACGCCGCCATCGGCGAGACGATGACCTACCAGATCCTCGTCGCCCTGCCCGAGGGCGACATCCAGAACGGCTTCACCGTGCGGGACGCACTCCCGGCCGGTGAGCGGATGGTGGCCGGCTCGACGGCATACGACTTCTCGGCCTTCGGCGGGACGCTGCCAGGGCCGGCCGTCGTCACCGAGCCGGCCGGCGCCGGCGGGACGATCACCTGGCGCTGGACCGGGGACACGACCGTCCCGGCGACACCCGGCACGACGGCCAACACGTTCCTCATCACCTACCGCGCCACGGTGGTCAACGTGGCCGGCAACACCGACCAGGCCGCCCTCGTCAACAGCGCCACCGTGCAGATGGACGGCGGGACGGTGTCCACGGCCTCGACCGCCACGACGACCGTGGCCGTACCCCACCTCGTCGCGACGAAGTCGTTCAACGTCGCGACAGCTGCGGTGAACGACCCGGTGACCATCACCCTCACCGTGACCAACGACGGCACCGGTCCGGCCTACGACGCCAGCATCGCCGACACGCTCGCCTCCCAGCTGACCTTCGGCGCGGTGACCACCGCCTCGACGCACGGGTTCACCCTGACCAGCGCGTCGGGCGACCCCGCCCTCGTCTTCAGCGGCGGCAGTCTGCCGGCCGGGGCGAGTGACACCATCGCCTTCACCGCCACGGTCAACAGCACGGCCACCGCCGGTCAGGCCGTCCAGAACACGTTCACCGCGGCCGGCGACACCTGGCCCGGCGCCAACCCCGACCAGCGTCCCGTCACCGGCACGAGCAACACGGCGACGCTCACCGTGTCCGCGCCCGACGTGGCCGTGACGAAGACCGACCACGCGGCGACCGCCTCACCCGGGCAGACCCTCACCTACGACGTGGTCGTGTCCAACCTCGGCGACCGCACCGCGACCGGCGTCACCGCCACCGACGCCGTCCCGGCCCACACGACCTTCGTCTCGGCGCCGGCCACCGGCACGTGCGCCGCCGGGTCGGTGAGCGCCGGGACCGTCAGCTGGTCCGTCGGGTCGCTCACCCCGGCTCAGTCGGTCACCTGCCGGCTCGTCGTCACCGTCGACACCCCGCTGCTCGCGTCGGTGACGCAGATCGTCAACCAGGCCTCGGCGACCCAGGACGGCACCCATGGGCCGGACCGCAACCCGACCAACAACACCGGCTCCGACACCGACCCGATCAGCGGCGCGCCGACCCTCACGCTGACCAAGACCGACGGGGTCACCTCGGCCGCCCCGGGCGACCTCCTCACCTACACCCTCACCCTCAGCAACACCGGCGGGATCGAGGCGGTGACGACGTCGCTGTCCGACGCGATGCCGGCGCACACCACGCTCGTCTCGGCGCCCGGCGCCACCGGGGTCGCCGTCGGCGGCAACGGCACCCTCACCTGGGCGGTCGGCAGCCTCCCCGGCGGCGGGGCCAGCGTGACGAGGACCGTGACGGTCCGCGTCGACGCCACGGTGCCCGCCGGGGTCGACGCCCTCATCAACTCCGCCGCCGCGACGGCCGTCAACGCCGCCCGCGTCACCGCCTCCGACACCGACACCCTCGACGCGGCGCCCGACCTGTCCATCACCAAGACCGGTCCCTCCGGCGCGCTGACCCCCGGCCAGGTCATCGACTACACCCTGCACGTCGCGAACACCGGCGACCAGGACGCCACCGGGGTCGTCATCACCGACGCCCTCCCCGCGGGGCTCACCTGCCTGCCGTCCGGCGCCCCGGGCTCGAACACGAGCCCGGGCACCTGTGACAACACGGCGCACACGGCGACCTTCTCGCTGAACCTCGCCGCCGGCGCCACCGCCGACCGCACCCTCACCGTGCAGGTCGACTCCCCGCTCGGCGCCGGCATCGAGCAGGTCACCAACCGGGGGACCGTGGCGGACGACGGCACGAACGGGCCCGACCCGACCCCGGCCGACAACACCGACACCGCGACGAACCCCGTCACCGCGGCGCCGCGGCTCGCTGTGACGAAGACCGACGGCGCCTCGACGGCGACCCCCGGGCAGTCCCTGACCTACCTCGTCACGGTCACCAACACCGGTGACCAGGACACCTCGGCCGCCACCGTCGTCGACACGCTGCCGGCGCACACGACGCTGCAGTCCGCGACCGGCAGCCCCTCCGTCAGCGGTGACACGCTCACGTGGAGTGGCGTGACCGTACGGGTGGGCGTGCCGACGACGTTCACCGTCGTCGTGAGGGTCGACGCCGCCGTCCCCGCGGGCCTGACCGACATCACCAACGCCGTCACCGTGACCGACCCCGAGGGCACCCCGGCCGGCGGCGTGAAGGCCACCGACACCGACACGGTCCAGGCGGCCCCGGACCTCGCCGTGACGAAGGACAACGGGATGAGCACCCTCAGCCCCGGCCTCACGACGACGTACAGCATCACCGTGACGAACAACGGCAACCAGGACGCGACCGGGGTGCACATCGCCGACACGATCCCCGCCCTGTTCGACCGGGCCGGCGTCACCCACACCGGAACCGCCACCTACGACGCCGGAACCGGCGCCCTGCGGTGGGACATCGGCGACCTCGCGGCGGGTGACAGCTCGACCGTCACGGTGACCGCGACCGTCCGCAACCCGCTGCCCGCCGGGACGACCCAGATCAGCAACACCGCGACCGCCGCCGACGACGGCACGAACGGGACCGACCCGACCCCGGCCGACAACAGTGCCACCGACACCGACCCGGTCGGCGCGAGTGACGTGCCCGACCTGCTCGTCACCAAGGACGACGGCGCCACCGCCCTGGTGCCCGGTGCCACGACGGACTACACGATCACCGTGTCCAACCTCGGCAACGTCGACACGACGAACGTCGTCGTCACCGACACGGTCCCGGCGCACCTGTCGGTCGTCGATGCCGGCGGTGGTGACGTCAGCGGGTCCACCGTCACGTGGACGCTGCCCGCCCTCGCGGGTGGGGCGCCGGGCAACCCCGGCAGCGTCGTCGTGCTGCACCTGGTCCTCAAGCTCGCCGACGCCGTGCCCGCCGGCCTGGAGCAGGTGACGAACTCGGTGACCGTCGACGACGGGCCCGGGGGCGACGTCGTCGACTCCAAGAACACGGCGACCGACACCGACACCGTCACCGCCCAGCCCGACCTGCGGGTGACCAAGACCGACTCGGTCACCGAGGCGGCCCCCGGCCAGGCCCTGACGTATGCCGTGACCGTCGCCAACGTCGGCGACCAGGACGCCACCGGGGTCGTCGCCAGCGACACCCTCGACGCGAACCTCACCCTCGTCGCCGGCGATGGAGCCTCGGTGTCCGGCCGGACGCTGACCTGGCCGGCGTTCGACCTCGCCGCCGGCGCCTTGCGGACGTTCACCGTCCGGGTGAGCGTCAACGACCCGCTGCCCGCCGGCACCGACCAGGTGACCAACACGGCCACGGCCGCCGACGACGGGACGAACGGGTCCGACCCGACCCCGGCGAACAACACGGCCACCGACACCGACGCCGTGGGGGCCGACCTCGCGGTGACGAAGTCCAACGGCACCACCCAGGTCGTCGCCGGCGAGAGCACGACGTGGACGATCACCGTCACCAACAACGGTCCGGCGCAGGTCACCGGGATGCACGTCACCGACCCGGTCCCGGCCGGCATGGACTCCGTGGCGTTCAGCGCCGACAGCGGCGTCTTCGACCCGGTGACCGGGGACTGGACGGGGCTGACCCTCGCCCAGGGCGACTCGGCCGTCCTCACCGCGACGGGCACGGTGCAGCCCGACTACCGGGGCACGCTGACGAACACCGTCACGGTGACGCCGACCGGGGTGCCCGAGATCGACCCCTCGAACAACACCGCGACCGACGCCGACGCGATGAGCTCGGTCGCCGACCTGTCGGTGACCAAGAGCCATGCGCCGGGCGTCCTCACCCCCGGTGGCACGGTGACCTGGACGATCGCCGCGGCGAACGCCGGACCGAGCGCCGCCGACGCGGTGAGCGTGACCGACACCCTGCCCGCCGCTGTGAGCGACGTCCAGGTCGAGGCTGCCGAGGGCTGGAGCTGCACGCTGACCGACCATGCCCTGGAGTGCACAAGGGCGCTCCTCCCGGTCGGGCCCGCGGCCACCGTCGCCACGGTGACCGCCACGGTGACCGCCCTGGAGGGCGACGCGACGAACACCGCGACCGTCTCGACCGACAGCAGCGACACGGACCCGTCGAACGACGCCGCCACCGACCCGGCGAGCGTCACGCCGCGCTACGACCTCGGCATCACCCTCGCCCGCAGGCCGGGCCCGCTGACGACCGGTGGCCCGGTGACCTACACCGCCGTGGTGACCAACCATGGGCCCTCCCCCTACCGCGACCCGGTCACCGTGGTGCTGACCCCCGAGGACGGCCTCCGGCTGACGTCCGCCTCGGGTAGCTCGTGGACCTGTGACCCGGTGCAGGACAACACCATCACCTGCGTCACCGACGTCGACCTGCTGCCCGGGGAGTCCCTGCCGCCCATCGAGGTGCTCGGCCAGGTGACCGCCGGACCGGGTGGCGCCGTGCGCCTCGGGGCCACGGTCGACGCGGGCAGCGGCGACCTCGTCGCGAGCAACAACGCCGCGGCCGTCTCCGACACCCTGGCGGCGGCGCCGGGCCTGGCGTTCACCGGCTTCGACGCGCGGGTGGGGTTCGTCGGACTGGCGCTGGTGCTGCTCGGCCTCATCCTCGTCCTGCTCGGGCGGCGGCGGAGGTGGCACCCCGGCGTGAGCTGACCGGGGCCTCGCCCGCGCCGCCGCGACTACCATCGCTGCGATGACCCCGACGTCGCCCAGCGGGCCCCCGCCGCTGCCCGCGGCGCCCGGTCCCCGCGGCCGATGGCGGGGCAGGCGCGCGATCGTGGCCGCCGCGGTGGCGCTCGTCCTGGTCGTCGCGGGGTCGGCGCTCGCGGTGCGGTGGCACGACGGCGAGGGCGCGACGGGCACGGCCGCAGCCACGCGGCATACCTCCGCGGACGCGAGCCATACAGGTGAACCCGCGACGCCGCCGAGCCCGACGCCGACAGCGACGCCCTCGCCCCCGACAACGACCCCGAGCGCGACGACCCGCGCGACCGCGCCCCGCCCGTCGACAGCGACGCGCACGAGCAAGCCCTCGCCGTCGACGAAGCCGCCCGCCGCGCCGACGACGAAGCCGCCGCCCCCGCCGCCGGCCACGACGACCCCAGCTCGCGAGGTCCTGCGGCTCACCAACGTCGAACGCGCCAAGGTGGGCTGCGTCGCCCTTCGGTGGAACACGAAGCTCGCCTCGGCCGCCCAGGCGCACAGCACCGACATGCGCGACCACGGCTACTTCAGCCACACGAGCCTCGACGGCCGGACCGCCTTCGACCGGATCAAGGCGGCCGGCTACTCCTACCGCCAGGCCGCCGAGAACATCGCCGCCGGCCAGCCCACGGCCGCCGCCGTCGTCAAGGCCTGGATGGGCAGCTCGGGCCACCGTGCCAACATCCTCAACTGCGGCCTGAAGGACCTCGGCGTCGGCTACGCCCGAGGCGGGTCCTACGGCCACTACTGGACGCAGGACTTCGGCACCCCCTAGCGATCCGACCCAGGGGCTGCGCCTTTCCCGTTCTGCGCACAGGGACATCCCAGGGCGCGGTCCGCCAACGGTGGAAGAGTTGCGTCCATGACCGAGCGCGTCGAGTCCGTACCCGCCGCCCGCACCGTCGTCGCCGCACTGCGCGCCGCCGGCGTGGACCACGCGTTCACGGTGCCGGGCGAGAGCTTCCTCGCGATCCTCGACGAGCTCCGCGACGACCCGGCCATCCGCACCATCGCCACCCGCCACGAAGGTGGCGCGGCCTTCGCCGCCGAGGCCTACGCCAAGGTCTCCCGCCGACCCGCCGCCTGCCTGGCCACCCGCGCGGTCGGCGCCGCCAACCTCGCCGTCGGCATCCACACCGCCCTCCAGGACTCCTCACCGGTGCTCGCCCTCATCGGCCAGGTCTCCACCGACGCCCGGCACCGCGAGGCCTTCCAGGAGATCGACCTCGAGACCTTCCTCGGCGCCACGACGAAGTGGGCCGTCGAGCCCACCGACCCGGCCACCCTCGGTGACATCACGTATGCCGCCGCCCGCCTCGCCCTCGAGGGTCGGCCGGGCCCCACCGCGGTCGCCTTCCGTGAGGACCTGCTCACCACCGAGGTGACGCCCGCGGCATACGAGCCACTCACCCCGGCCCGACCGCACGCGAGCCGGCACGACGCCGCCGAGGTCCTCCGGCTCATCCAAGAAGCCGAGCGCCCGCTCATCCTCGCCGGGATGGACGTCATCGCCACCCGCGCGGCCACCAGGCTCGCCGAGCTCGCCGAGCGAGAGCATGTCCCCGTCACCGCGATCTGGCGGCGGCCCGACGCCTTCCCCAACGACCACGAGCTCTACGTCGGCCATGCCGGCCTCGGCATCCTGCCCTGCGTCACGCAGACCCTGCGCCAGGCCGACCTCTGGGTCGTCCTCGGCGACCGGCTCGACGAGAACACGACCGCCGGCTACACCCTGCCCACCCCCGGCACCGACGTCGTCCACGTCTACCTCGACGCCGGCCGCCTGGAGCCCCACGGCCGCGGGCGAGGCATCCTGTCGACCGCCGACTCGTTCATCGACGCGCTCCTCGACTTCGGCGCCGGCGCCCCCAGCCCGACGCACACCCGGGCCCGCGTCGAGTGGGCGCGGCAGCGGCATGCCGCCTGGGTCCGCCAGTCGACGCCGACGCCGCGACCCGTACGTGACGGCTACGTCGACCAGTTCGCCGTCCACGCGGCGATGCGCCGGCTCATCCCGCGCGGCTCGGTCGTCGTCACCGACGCGGGCAACTTCTCCTCCTACGCCTCGCGCTACCTCCCCGTCCACGAGGAGGGCACCTTCGTCGCGCCGGTGTCCGGGGCGATGGGGTATGCCGTCCCGGCCTGCCTCGGCGCCAGGCTCGCCCGCCCGGACCGGCTCGTCATCGGCACGGCCGGCGACGGCGGGTTCCTCATGACGGCGAACGAGCTGCAGACGGCGGCGCGGGAGGGGATCGCGTTCACGCTCGTCGTCTTCGACAACGCGACGTACGGGACGATCCGGATGCACCAGGAGCGGCGGTATCCCGGCCGGCCGGTCGCCACCGCGCTCGGCGAGACCGACCTCGCCGGGCTCGCGCGCTCGCTCGGCGTCGACGGGGTGCGGGTCGGGTCGGTGGCGGAGTTCGAGGCGGCCTTCGCCGCGGCGCTAGGGTCCGTTCGGGCCACCGTCATCGTCGTGCCCACCGACCCCGAGCAGATCTCGGCGGCGATGTACGACGACGAGCTCGGGAACGAGGAACGGGAGTGACGATGAGCGACGAGACCGTGGATGCCGCTGTGGCGCAGGCGGTTGCGGCCGCCCCGGCCTGGGCCGCCACCGCACGCGAGGACCGGGCCCGCGCGGCCGAGGCCGTCGCGACCGCCCTCGAGGCCGACGGCGACGCCATCGTGACCGCCGCGGTCGAGGAGTCCCACCTGCCCGAGGCGGCGATGCGCGGCGAGCTGGCGCGGACGGCATACCAGTGGCGGTTCTTCGCCGAGGTCGTCCGCGAGGGCTCCTACCTCGAGGCCGCGGTCGACCACCCCGCGGACACCCCGATGGGGCGGCAGCCGGACCTGCGCCGGATGCTCGTGCCCATCGGGCCGGTGGCGGTCTTCGGCGCGTCGAACTTCCCGCTCGCGTTCTCGACGGCCGGCGGCGACACGGCCAGCGCGCTCGCCGTCGGCTGCCCGGTGCTCGTCAAGACCCACCCGTCGCACCCGCGCACGTCCGGCCTCGTGGCCGCGGCGCTGACCCGCGCACTCGCGTCGGTCGGGGCGCCGGAGGGCACGTTCGGCACCATCGACGGGTTCGACGCCGGGATCGCGCTCGTCGAGCATGAAGACATCCGTGCGGTGGCGTTCACCGGCTCGCTCGGCGGCGGGCGCGCGCTGCTCGACCGGATCAACGCCCGGCCGACGCCGATCCCGTTCTACGGCGAGCTGTCGAGCATCAACCCGATCATCGTGCTGTCCGGGGCGGCGGTCGAGCGGGGGGACGAGATCGCCCAGGGGCTCGTCGCGTCGTTCACCGGGCGCGGCGGCCAGCTGTGCACCAAGCCCGGACTGGCCTTCGTGCCAACCGGATCGGCCGGCGACGCGCTCGTCACCGCGGCGGCCGAGGCGACCGGTGGGGTCGCGGGGATGCGGCTGCTCAACGACGGCATCCAGGCGGCATACCAGGGACGCACCGGCGGGTATGCCGCCGACGACCGGGTCCGCGTCGTCGCCAGCGGGGTCGCTGGCGAGGACGGGACGGTCACGCCGACGCTCATCGAGACGGCGGCGGACGCGCTGCGCGACGACCTGGCCGAGGAGTGCTTCGGCCCGACGACGCTGGTGGCGCGCTATGGCTCGCTCGACGAGGTGTATGCCGCGCTCGCCCGGCTGCGCGGCTCGCTCACCGGGACCGTCCACCACGGCTCGGCGGAGGAGTCGCTGCTCGGCGAGGTGCTCGACCGGCTCGCGCCGATGGCGGGGCGGCTCGTCGTCGGCGGGTACCCGACCGGAGTCCAGGTGGCCTGGGCCCAGCACCACGGCGGCCCGTGGCCGGCGACGAACTCGCTGCACACCTCCGTCGGGTCGACGGCGGCGCGGCGGTTCCTGCGGCCGGTCGCGTGGCAGAACGCTCCTGCGTCGGTGCTGCCGCCCGAGCTTCTCGACGGGGCGGGGCTGGTCCCGGTACGCGTGGACGGGCGGCTACGGGTGCGGTAGCCCGCGCGCCGAGGGAGCCAATCCCAGTTGTTTGTAAGGCTATTCACAGGCTTCCCGCTCCGGTTGCCGGGTCATCCGAGCGGGTTTAGGTTCGTCTTACCTAACTGCGACGGACGTCACCGTGGCACAGCGACCAGAGTCGCCCCGGTACCCCGCCGCCTCCACATCACCTGTAGGAGGTCGTCCGTGAGAAAGTCTGTGTTCTTGGCCGCCGGCACCGCGCTGGCCACAGCGGTCCTGTGGGGTGCTCCCGCAGACGCCGCCGTCCAGGCCGGCTCCCCGAGGTACGACACCTCGACCCTGGCCGGCAAGGTCGCCTCGCTCCGCGGGACGGCCGGGCTGCAGGTCAGGTTCTCGGCATACGTCGAGAAGGAGGCCGAGGAGGGCTCGGCCCCCACCGACCCGGTCAGCGTGCCGAACATCGTTCCGAGCAGCCCGCTGGACGGAACCTCGGTCCAGGCGCCCGCCGTCACGGTCAACCAGGACACCGCGGGTGCGCCGCAGAACGAGACGGCCATCGCGGTCGACCCGAACAACCCGAACCGGATCGTCGCCAGCGCCAACGACTACGTCGCGCGCACCTGGGCCTGCACGATCGACGGGACCCCGTGTAGCGCCCTCGGCGACGGCTACTCGGGCACGTACTTCTCCAACGACGGCGGCGCGTCGTGGTGCTGCACCTCGAGCGACCCCGCCCACCTCGGCACTCTCATCCCCGGGGTGACCCGGCTCGCCGGTGGCCAGTACGACGCCGGCGGCGACCCCGCCCTGGCGTTCGACAGCCGCGGCACCGTCTACTACGCCGGGCTGGGCTTCAACCGCGACAGCGCGCCGAACACGGTGACCGTCAACCGCGGCACCTTCGACGCAGCCGGGCAGCTCGGCTGGAGCGCGCCGACCTTCATCAACCCGACGACGTCACCGTCGATCTTCAACGACAAGGAGTGGATCGCCGCGGACTCGCACCCGAGCAGCCCGTACCGGGACCGGGTCTACGTCACCTGGACGCGCTTCGTCTTCAGCGCCGGGACCGGCGCCTACGTCCAGTCGCCGATCTTCTTCGCCTCCTCCAGCGACGGCGGCCGCACCTTCACCGCGCCCACGTCCATCGTCGGGAACGTCAAGTACGACCAGGGCTCGCGCCCGGTCGTCGGTCCCGACGGCAGCCTCTACGTCTTCTTCGAGGGGGCGACCCGGAAGGCGGCGCTCGACTCGACGTACGTCGTCAAGTCCACCGACGGCGGTGCCTCGTGGGGCAAGCCGGTCGCGATCTCGACGCTGCACGACACGGCGGGGCTGCACGACGCGTCCTTCCGGATGAACAGCTTCCCGGCCGCGGCTGCTGCACCCAACGGCGACCTCTACGCGACGTGGACGACCATGACGGGCGGCGCGTCGACGGCGGTCTACAGCATGTCGTCCGACGGTGGTTCCACATGGACCGCCCCCGCGCGGGTCTTCCCGGCGGCCAGCCGGACGGCGGAGGGCTACCCGGTGAGCCAGCCGGGCGGTGGCACGCTGTTGGCCCCGTCGTCCACCGGGCCGGTCGAGGATGCCTTCCCCGCGGTCGGCGTGGGCCTCGACGGGCACGTGTACTTCGGCGCCTACCGTGGTGACGTCGTCTCGCCGTGGCAGACCTGTGCGGCGGGACCGCCGCCGCCGGTCGGCCGGATCAGCTGCGACACGCTCGGGGACTACATCAACAACACGCGGCTCGACTACGTCGTCACCGACCTGTCGACCACCCAGGCGGTGAGCACGCACCCGATCAACACCCGCAACGGGTTCGGCGGGGGCTTCATCGGCGACTACACCGACCTGGCCGTTGGCTCGAACGGCCAGTTCCACGCGCTGTGGACGGACACGAACAACGTCCAGGACGTCGTGTGGTTCTACGGAGCCCACTTCGCGCCGGCAGCGGCGATCAACCAGGAGGACATCGTCACGGCGGCCGGCAGCTTCCCGCTCACGCCCTGACGCCCGCTCCGACGCACCTCGTAGGTCAACCCGCCACCGTGGCCCGGCACCGCGCCGGCCCACGGTGGCGGTATGCCGCGGCCGTGGGCCGGCGGCGGGGTGCGAGCCGGGGGTGAGGCGCGTGCGAGTCGGTTGTGGCGGGTGTGGCGGCGGCTCGTCAGGCGGGGACCAGCTCCGGGGCGGACTGCATGGCCGGCGCGTCCTGGCTGCCGAGGGCGGCCAGGTAGGCGCGCCACGCGGCTGCCTCGGCGGGGGTGTCAGGGTCGGTGGTGAGGTAGGCGTGCAGGGCGCTCTGGGCGGGCGCGGTGAGGGTGCCGAGGTCAGGCATGGTGAGGCTCTCTTCGTCAGATGTGGTGGTGGACACCGACGGCGATGGCGGTGCTGGCCCTGTGGTCACGCGTGGACGCGGGACGGGCAGGCACTCGATGGAAACGGTGCGGCCAGAGGCTGGTCACGACCGGTTCCTGAGGACAACGCTAGCCCGGTCCGGGTCCGCTTTCCACGAAGGCGCGCCTGCGTCGACCCAGGGGTCGGTCAGTGCGCGGTCGAAGCGCGAACGGGTTGCGATCGGGGTTCGATCAGGGGGCGGTCAGTGCGCGGCGCGGGCCAACCGTGCGGCCGCCTGCTCGTGGTCGGCGGCGGCCTGGAAGGCCAGCCATTCGGGGCTCTCGACCGGTGAGTCGGGGTCGGCGACGAGGTAGTCGCGGAGAGAGACCTGGGGGTGATGCGCGATGTCGAAGGTGGGGGGTGGGGTGCCGGTGGCAGGCATGGTCATCTTTCTTGAGTGAGCGGTTGTTGTTTGAGCACCGACGACTCTGGCGGTGCCCACCCCAATGGGTCACGCGCGGGTGTCGCGCTGGCGACGACCCGCCGGAACCGCTCGGACCGATGAGATCTAACCGGTTCCACCAGTAACGCTAGTCCCCGCGCAACGCGCCCGCCACGAGTTGGATGGTGACCTGCGTCTCCCGTTGGAACCAGGGCGAATTCGAGCGATCCCCGGACCGGTTCCGGTCGGTCTGCGGCGGCGTCCCTGAGGCCGTCCGCGACGGCATCTCGGGTCGTCCGGCGACGGGTGGCCGGCCGTCAGGAGAGCGACCTAGGCTGAGCCCCATGCCGCACACCACCCCGGGGCCGACGTCGGACGCCGAGGTGCCGGCATACGTCTCGTCGTTGGGGCTGCCCGGTCTGGCCGACATCCACGTGCACTTCCTTCCCGAGCGGGTGCACGAGAAGGTCTGGGCCTACTTCGACGAGGCGGGCGAGCACTACGGGCGGGCGTGGCCGATCCACTACCGCGGATCCGTCGAGGAGCGGCTGGCGACTTTGCGTGGGTTCGGGCTGCGGGCGATCCCGGCGCTGACCTACCCGCACAAGGCCGGCATGGCGGCCTGGCTCAACGCGTGGGGGCGGGAGTTCGCGGCCGCCCACGACGACGTCGTGCCGTGCGCGACCGTGTTCCCGGAGCCGGGTGCGGGGGAGTACCTCGGCGCCGCGCTCGACGCGGGCGCCCGGCTGGTCAAGATGCACGTGCAGGTGGGGGGCTACCCGCCGGACGACCCGCTGCTCGACCCGGCCTGGGGGCTCCTGGAGGAGGCCGGCGTGCCCGTCGTCATCCACGCGGGGTCGGGGCCGATCCCGGGTCGGCATACCGGGCCGGAAGGGGTCGAGCGGGTGCTGACCCGGTTCCCCGGCCTCGTGCTCGTCGTCGCGCACGCGGGGCTGCCGGAGTACGACGTGTTCGCCGACCTCGCCGAGCGGTATGCCGGGGTGCACCTCGACACGACGATGGTCGGGACCGACTTCACCGAGGCGATGGCGCCGATGCCTCCCGGGTATGCCGCGCGGCTGGCCGGTCTTGCGGACCGCGTCGTGCTGGGGTCGGACTTCCCGAACATCCCGTACGCCTACGCGCACCAGCTCGAGGCGCTGACGCGGCTGGGGCTGGGGGATGGGTGGATGCGAAAGGTCCTGTGGGAGAACGGCGCTCGCCTCCTGGGGATGGAGTCGGCCGGCTGACCGTCCGGCGGCCGACCGTCCGGCGGCTGTCTGTCCGGCGGCTGTCTGTCCGTCGCACGTCTGTCCGTCGCATGTCTGTCCGTCGCACCGTTGCCCCATGCCCGTCGGCACGCCGAGCCACTCCTCCCGGCACACCGCACTCGCCGCCGTCAACATCCCGCCCACGAGGCGACCTCTTGACGGGCGTTGGGCGGGTCGGGCCCACCCCGGGCGACGAGTTGTCCACAGGCGGAGCTCGGCGGCATACGTTATCCACAACTACTGGGGCGCAACGGTTTTCGTGCGGACAGTGTCGGTGGGCAGTCGTAGTGTCGACCCATGAGCACGTTGATGGACGAGCGGACCGCGGGCCTGGGGTTGGCCGCGCGGCGGGCCGTCCTGGGCGAGGCGCGGCGGGTGCTGCGCGGGCTGTCGGCCGTGCTCTCGCAGGCGAGCGACGGTGAGCTGCCCGCCCTGCTGACCGAGCTCGACGAGGTGGCGGCGCTCGCCGGCGCAGGCAGGGTCGCGGTGACGGCCGAGGCGGTCGCGCGCGGGTCCGTCGGGGCGTCGCAGGCCGGGTCGGTGACCGGGTGGGTGGCCGAGCACGCACCGAGCCAGCGCGCGGGCGGCGCGGGGGCGGTGGCGCGGGTCGCCCAGGTGCTGGGTGCCGACGATCACGAGCCGGTCCGCGCCGCCGTGCTGGACGGACGGGTGTCGCCGCAGGTCGCGGCGTCGGTCGTGGGGGAGTTCGACCGGCTTCGTCCGAGCCTGATGGACGCGGCGGCGCCGGACGTGCTCGAGGCGATGCTGACCGTCGGCGCCGAGCACGGGGTACGGGGGGTCCGCGAGGTGCGGCCGGCGGTGCTGGCCAGGTTCGGACCGCCCGGTCGCCTTCAGGCCGAGCAGGATGCCGCCCACCGACTCGTGTCCCTGTCGCGACCGTCCCCGGACCTGCCCGGGACGGTGGCCTACCGTCTTGTGCTCGACGCCGAGGGCCAGGCGGTTCTCGAGGCATCGATCGGGCCGCTGTCCGCTCCGGTTGCGGGGCCTGACGGCGAGCCGGACCCACGACCGGACGACCGGCGGCGTGCCGAGGCGCTGGTCGAGGTGTGCCGCCGCACGACCGCCGCCGCGGCCGCGGCCGCCGCGGGCCAGCTCGTCGTGCCGGCCAAGGCGACCCTCCTGTTGACGATGGCCATGGACGACCTGGCAGCTCGCGTGGGTGCCGCTCGCGTTGCCGGGACCACGGAGGCGGGTGTGCCGATCGCTCCCGACACCGTCCGGCGGCTCGCCTGTGATGCGGGGATCCTGCCGGCGGTGCTCGGGGCGTCGAGCGAGGTGCTCGACCTCGGGTACCGGTCGCGGCTGTTCAGCCTCGGTCAGACGCGGGCGCTGTGGCTGCGCGACCGGGTCTGCACGTTCCCCGGGTGCCGGGCGCCGGCATTCTGGTGTGATGCGCACCATCTGCGGCATTGGATCGACGACGGACGCACCGACCTGTCGAACGGTGCGCTGCTGTGCGGGCGGCACCATTCGGTCGTCCATGGCCAGCGGTTGGCAGGCCGAGTGACACCGGCCGGCGTGGTGTGGGATCGCGAGAGGGGGTCCTACGACCGGATGCTCGCACAGGGGCAGCCGGTCCCGTCGCCGCGAGGCGGACCCGATCCGCCGGACGATGGCTGAGGGACCGCGCCGGGCGCTGGCGGGGTGATCGCGCGGGGCGCTGGCGGGGTGACTGCGCGGGGCGCTGGCGGGGTGGCTGGCGGGGTGACTGCGCGGGGCGCTGGCGGGGTGACTGCGCCGGGCGCCCGCCACGCGGGACGATCGCTGGGTGGGTCGGTGCGTGGGCGACTCCTCCGTGCGCTGGCTGGATGCCTCCGCCGAGTGGTGGCCGGGTGATGGGCCCTGGAAAGGTGCTGCCGGCGCCGTCCGAGGTCGTCCCGAGCTGGTCGCGCCGGCTGGCCCGCTCCGGGGGTGCCCGGATGCGACACTGGGCCGGTGAGCGATCCCGGAGGAGCCCGCCTGCCGCGCCGTCCGCGGCACTTCGGCCCTGAGGCGCTCGAGGCCCACGGCGGCACATTGCCGGGGCCGGCGGAGATCACCGAGATCGCGCACCAGACCGCCTCGATCCTCGTCGGAACCGGCCGGGCCACCCAGGATCCCGAGGTGACCGCTCGGCTCGTCGGCCTCGTCGACGAGCTCGGCCTGTCGACCGTCGCCGAGCTGTGGTCCGGCCGCCCGGCCCGCAGCCTGCCCGGCGCCTTGTGGCGTCTCTACGCCCTGCGCGAGTGGGTGCGACGCAGCCCGGAACAGGCCAGCCGCGAGTATGCCGCCGGCATCCGGTTCACCGACGTCGCCCACGTCGTCGCCGGGGTCGAAGAGCCACCCGGTCCCGACGAGGTCAACCGCCTCGTGGACCAGGTCCTCGCGGGAGTCTTCGACGGCGATCTTGCCGTCGCGCTGGAGCGGGCGGCTGCCTTCTGTGCCGTCGTCGCCGCGGGGCGGGCCGAGCTCGCTCACGACCGAGACGCCAGCGATCCCGCCGCTGCCGAGGCGCTGACCCGGCGGGCCGCGGCGATGCAGACGACAGGCGAGGACCTGCGGGCCTGCGCCAACCTCTGGCGGGCCGAGGATCTGGACTAACGGCGGGCAGAGAAGAACCCCGTTCGTCCACAGTTGCGCGGAAGAGGGAACACGTAACCGCGATGCCGCGTTAGGGTTCTTCTGTGGGCGCCGGACCGCGGCAGCCCCGGGTCCCAACATCAGCCGCTACGAGCGGCCACGCGCCGTGAGGCGCTCCCGGTCCGGCGCCCATACTTCATCTCCAGGGCCGGCGCCCTCAAAGGGTCGTCGTCCCCAGGGTCGTCGTCCCCAGGGTCGGCATCCCCAGGGTCGTCGTCCCCAGGGTCGTCGTCCCCAGGGTCGTCGTCCCCAGGGTCGTCGTCCTCAGGGTCGTCGCCCTCAAGGCCCTCGCCCCAGGCCCTCGGCCCCAGTGCTTGGCCACGCGGCAATGTTCGGGACCCGAGCTCGAGGCCGCGGGACAAACCCGTTCGCGCCCGGTTCACCCGTGGCCTCCCACCTGGCCAAGTCCCGTGGGTGTCCCTGGCCCGGTCGACGTGGATCGTCCCCCCGAGAGCGCTTCCAACCCGGAAAGTGATGAATCTCTTGGGTGCTTCACAGCATTCGGGAGGCTGGGCGTCGTACCTTTGTCCCGTGGGGCAACGCGCGGAGGAACTCGTCGACGTCACCCTCCAGGACGAGATCGAACTGGTGGGTGATCTTGTCGTCGCTGCTGCCTCGAGCTCGGAGCACATGAGCGAGGACGACATCGACCGCATCCTCGGCATCGACCCCCCGGGCTCGAACAAGGCCTAGGCCGGGCGCCGCGACGCGGCCCGACCGGGGCGGATGTGCCGACCCCGCCGGCGCGACGCCTCGGACCACCTCTCCGGTCCCTAAGGACCGCCTCGGTTGCGCGTGCCCCTCGCGGGGCTGAACGCACCTCGTCCGGCCGGTAGCCTGATCCCGACCGTGCCTGCTCCGATCCGAGAGAACCGCCGTGGGCTTTCGCCTCACCCCCCGTGACGACACCTTCTACGACCTGTTCGCGCAGTCGGCGAGGCATCTCGTCGACGGTGCCCACGAGCTGACGACCGTGCTCGGCGCGAGCATGGAGGAGCGGGTCGCGATCGCCGACCGGATCCACGCCATCGAGCACGCCGCGGACGAGGCGACGCACGAGCTCATCCGACAGGTCAACGGAGCCTTCGTGACGCCGTTCGACCGAGAGGACATCCACGAGCTCGCCTCGCAGCTCGACACATGCATGGACCACATGGATGCCGCGGCCGACCTCATCGTGCTCTACCGCCTGGACGGCCTTCCGCAGGGGATCGCCGAGCAGGTCGAGACGCTGACCCGGATGGCCGACCTCACCGCCGAGTCGATGCCGCGGCTGAGGTCGGTCAGGGACCTCGGTGACTACTGGATCGAGATCAACCGGCTCGAGAACCAGGCCGACCAGGTCTACCGCCGCCTCCTCGCCGACCTGTTCAACAACGAGCAGGCCAACGCGCTGCACGTCATGAAGCTCAAGGAGGTCATCGACGAGTTGGAGGCGGCCGCCGACGCCTTCGAGGACGTCGCCAACCGCGTCGAGGGCATCGCCGTCAAGGGCGCCTGACCCAGGTGGACTCCTTCGCCATCGTCGTCGTCATCATGCTGGCGATGGCGTTCACCTATACCAACGGCTTCCACGACGCCGCCAACGCCCTGGCCACGTCGGTCTCGACCCGGGCGCTGACTCCCCGGGTCGCGGTCGCCCTGGCGGCGGTCGCCAACTTCGTCGGGGCCTTCCTGGGGGCCCGGGTCGCCGAAACCGTCGGCAGCGGCATCATCGACGCCCCGGAGGGCTCGACGGGCCTCACCCTGGCCGCGGCCGCCCTCGTCGGCGCCATCGGCTGGAACCTGCTCACCTGGTGGCGCGGCCTGCCCTCGTCGTCGTCCCACGCCCTCATCGGCGGGCTCGGTGGCGCGGCGCTCGCGGCGGGCGCGGTCGTCCACTGGCGCGGCGTCATCGACAAGGTCCTCATCCCGATGGTGCTCTCGCCGATCGTCGGGCTGGTCGGTGGCTACCTCGTCATGACGGCGATCCTGTGGGTCTTCCGGCGTCGTGACCCCCGGGCCGTCCGCCGCGGCTTCCGCTACGCCCAGACGCTCTCGGCCGCGGCGATGGCCTTCGGACACGGCATGCAGGACGCCGCGAAGACCGCCGGCGTGGTCCTGCTGTCGCTCACCGTCGCGGGCCGCTACCACGCGGGCGACGACACGATCCCCTGGTGGGTGCTGGGACTGTCGGCGTTCGTCATCGCCCTCGGGACGTATGCCGGCGGCTGGCGGATCATGCACACCCTCGGCCGGCGGATCATCACCCTCGACTCGCCCCAGGGCTTCGCGGCCGAGACGACCGCGGCGGTCATCCTCTATGTCGCGACGGCGTTCCGGGCGCCCATCTCGACGACGCACGCGATCACGTCGGCGATCGTCGGTGTCGGCGCGACGACGAACCCCAGGCGGGTGCGCTGGAACGTCGCCCGGTCGATCGTCGGCGCGTGGGTGTTCACCCTGCCCGGGGCGGGTCTGGCGGCCGCCGCCGTGTATGCCGCGCTCGCCCTCGCGCGCTGACCCCACCGCTGTGCCGGGTGAGCAAGCTCAGCCGAACCGTCCGCGGAGCCGGGGGGGACGGGTGAGCAAGCTCAGCCGAACCGTCCGCGGAGCCGGGGGGACGGGTGAGCGCTCAGCCGAACCGTCCGCGGAGCCGGGGGACGGGTGAGCAAGCTCAGCCGAACCGTCCGCGGAGCCGGGGGGACGGGTGAGCTCGCTCAGCCGAACCGTCCGGAGATGTAGTCCTCAGTGGCCTGCTGGGTCGGGTTGTTGAAGATCTTGTGGGTGTCGTCGATCTCGACGAGCCGCCCGGGCTCGCCGGTCGCCTTGAGGTTGAAGAACGCCGTCCGGTCCGACACCCGAGCGGCCTGCTGCATGTTGTGGGTGACGATGACGATGGTGAACCGGCTCTTCAGCTCGTTGATGAGGTCCTCGATGGCGAGCGTGGAGATGGGGTCGAGCGCCGAGCACGGCTCGTCCATGAGGAGCACCTGGGGCTCGACGGCGATGGCCCGGGCGATACACAGCCGCTGCTGCTGGCCGCCGGACAGCCCGGCACCGGGCTTGTCGAGGCGGTCCTTGACCTCGGTCCACAGGTTCGCGCCGCGCAGCGACTTCTCGACGATCTCGTTGACCTTCGTCTTGGACTTGATGCCGTTGAGCTTCAGCCCGGCGGCGACGTTGTCGCGGATCGACATCGTCGGGAACGGGTTGGGTCGCTGGAACACCATGCCGACGGTGCGGCGGACGCCGACGGGGTCGACGTTCTTGGCGTAGAGGTCCTGGTCGTCGAGCAGCACGCTGCCGTGGACCCTGGCGCCCGGGATGACCTCGTGCATCCGGTTGAGGGTGCGCAGCACCGTCGACTTGCCACAGCCGGACGGACCGATGAACGCGGTGACCGAGCGGGGCTCCACGGTCATGGTCACACCCTCGACGGCCTTGAAGTCGCCGTAGAAGATGTCGAGGTCCTTGACGTCGATGCGCTTGGCCATGAGGTGTGTCGTCTCCTGGGTGAGGTGGTCGATGCCGGTGTCGTCGGCGCGGTGTCGGTGTGGTCGGTGTCGGTGTGGTCGGTGTCGGTGTGGTCGGTGTTGGTGTGGCGGTCAGCCCTTGACCTTGGCGAACCGCCCGACGAAGCGACCGAGGAGGTTGATGACGAGGACGAGGAGGATGAGGGTGGCCGCCGCTCCCCAGACGCGCTCGGCGCTCACCGGGTCGGCGATGTTGAGGTACTGGTTGTTGATGAGCGTCGGCAGGGCGGCCATCGACCCGCCGAAGAGGTTCTCGTTGAGATAGGGACTGTATGCCGCGAGCAGCAGCAGCGGGGCCGTCTCGCCGGCGACGCGGGCGAAGCCGAGCAGGGCGCCGGTGATGATGCCCGAGAACGCGGTCGGCAGGACGACCTTGACGATGGTGCGCCACTTGGGCACGCCGAGGGCGTACGACGCCTCCCGCAGCTCGTTGGGGACGAGCTTGAGCATCTCCTCGGTCGAGCGGGTGACGACCGGGATCATGAGCATCGCCAACGCGAACGAGGCGCAGGCCGGGATGAGCTTGAGGCCGAAGGTCGTCACCCAGGCCGCGAAGATGAAGAGCGCGGCCACGATGGACGGGATCCCGCTGAGGATGTCGACCATGAAGCTGACCACGCGCGCGGTCTTGCCCCTGCCGTACTCGACGAGGTAGATCGCGGTGAGGATCGCGATGGGGATCGCGATGACGGACGTGAGCAGCGACATGAGCAGGGTCCCGACGACGGCGTGCCGTCCGCCGCGGACGCTGCTGTCGAAGCCAGGGGGCAGGGCGCCGGACTGGTCCTTCTGCCACCAGGTCGAGGACAGCACGACGTGAAGGCCCCTGCTGAGGACGACCCACATGATCCACGCGAGCGGGATGAGGGCGACGAGGAAGGCCGCCCACACGATGACGGTGGCCAGGGTGTTCTTCAGGCCGCGCGAGCCGGACCGATGGACGAAGTCCGGTGCCGTGGCCGTGGCCGTGGCCGTGGCCTCGGTGGCGGTGGTCGTGCTCATTCGGTGAAGGCCTTCCGGCGCTCGATGATGACCCGGGCAATGGCGTTGACGACGAAGGTGAGGACGAACAGGACGAGGCCGGCGGCGATGTAGGCCCCGGTGGACAGTCCCCCGGTGAACTCGGCGGCGGCGCCGGCGATCTTCGACGCGAATGTCGATCCGCCGTTGAAGAGCGACCAGCTCCACGGCGCCCCCTGGGGGAGCGAGGAGAGGATCATCAGCACGGCGATCGTCTCGCCGAGGGCGCGGCCGAGGCCGAGCATCGAGGCGCTGATGACGCCGGGTCGTCCGAAGGGCAGGACGGCGGTGCGGATCATCTCCCACTTCGTCGCCCCGAGGGCGTAGGCCCCCTCCTTGTGGGCGATGGGGGTCTGGGCGAACACCTCGCGGGACAGGGCCGTGACGATCGGCAGGATCATGATGGACAGGACGAGCCCGACGAAGAAGATCGTGCTGCCGCCGGTGATGCCCTCGGCCTTGTTGAAGAACGGGATCCAGCCGAACGCCGAGGAGATGCCCTCCTGGATGGGCGCCCACTTCTGCGCCACGACGTAGCCGCCCCACAGCCCGTAGACGATCGAGGGGACCGCGGCGAGCAGGTCGATGAGGGCGGCGGCCGGCTTGGCCAGCCAGGAGGGCGCGTACTGGGTGAGGAAGAGCGCGATGGCCACCGAGAAGGGCACGGCCACGAAGAGCGCCACGAGGGAGGACGCCACCGTGGCCCACAGCATCGCGGCGATCCCGAAGGCCATCGGCTGGCTGGTGCGCCAGGTGGACGAGGTGAGGAAGTTCTCGTGGTTCGCCGACAGCGCCGGGATGGCCTGGCCGAGGAGGAACACGGCCACGAGGGTGACGATGACGACGACGATGAGGCCCGCGCCGGTCGCCGCGGCGCCGAAGATCCGGTCCCCGAGCCGCCCGGTGCTCATCGGGTCGGCCCTCAGGGGGCTCGGGCCGTCCGGGCTCGGCGTCGCGTCGGCGACGTCGGTCCCGGTGGTGCTCGACGTCTCCCTCATGCCGTGGTCCCTCGCTCGGTCCGTCGTTCAGTCCTGGGCATACGTCCGCGGGGCACCGGGTCTACCGGTTGCCCCGCGGACGTCGTCGTGGTCAGTCGTGGTGCTGCGTGCCGTTCGCGGACGACGCCGTTGTCACTTGATGGCGTCGATGGCCGCGGCGACCTTGGTCTGGATCTCCGACGGGAGCGGGGCGGACCCGATGGAGGTCAGCGTGTTCTGGTAGTCCGGCGAGGCCATGTAGGAGAGGAACGCCTTGACGGCCGCGCCCTTGGTGGGGTCAGCGTACGTCGAGCAGGCGATCTCGTAGGTGACCAGGACGATCGGGTATGCGCCGGGGGCCTTCGTCGCGTAGTCGATCTTGAGCGCCAGGTCGTTGCCGGTGCCCTTGACCGTCGCCGCCGCGATGGCCTTGCCGGCCGACTCCGCGGTGAGCGCCACCGGGCCCGAGCCGTTGTCGATCTCGGCCATCGAGAGCTTGTTCTGGATCGCGAAGGACCACTCGACATAGCCGATGCCGCCCTCGGTGCCCTGGATGCCCTGGCCGACGCCGGGGTTGCCCTGCTTGCCCTGGCCCACCTTGCCGGGCCACTCCTTGCCGTGGGCGTCCGGCCAGTCGGTCGGGGCGGCGGTGTTCATGTAGTTGGTGAAGTTGTCCGTCGTGCCCGAGGAGTCGGAGCGGAAGAAGACCGCGATGGTCTCGTTCGGCAGCGTGGTGCCCGAGTTGATCGCCGCGATGGCCGGGTCGTTCCACTTGGTGATCTTGCCGCTGAAGATCTTCGCGGTGACCGACGGGGTGAGGACGAGCTTGTCGAGGCCCTTGACGTTGTAGGCGACGGCGATGGGGCCGGTGATCATCGGCAGGTCCCACGCGTCGGAGCCGCAGGCCTCCTTGGCCTTGGCGATCTCGTCGCCGTCCTTGCCCTGCGGGTTGAGCGCCGAGTCGGACCCGGCGAAGTCGACCTGCTTGGTGAGGAAGGAGGTGATGCCCGCACCCGAGCCGGTGCCGTTGTAGGAGACCTCGGCGCCGCACGCCGTCTTGTATCCGGCGGTGGCCTGGGCCATGGCGTTCTGCTGGGCGGTGGAGCCCGCCGCCGTCAGGTTGCCGGCACCGGCGCAGGCGCTTGAGCTGGTGGCGCCGCCCGAGGAGGACGTGGCGTCGGAGTTCGTCGCGGACCCACACGCCGCGAGGCTGAGCGAACCCACGAGGGCGAGCGCCGCCATCTGGCCGAGACGCTGATTCTTCACTGTGTACCTCTTCTGAAGTCGAACCGGTTCCCGGGTGGAACCAGTCGAAAGAATGGAAGGCAGGGGGCAGAAGCGTCGGACCGCGATGTCCGACACCGTGACGGTAGGGAGCACGGGTGACGTGCCGGCCCGCTCAGGGTTAACGGGGGGTGAACGATGGCCGGAGATTTCGAACGCCGCAGAACGAGCGGGTCAGGAGACCCGGCCGGTGGGTATGCGTCCGGCGGGCGGACCGGGGGGTGGACCCTGGGTAGCCGCGAGCTCAGACCCGGTGCCGCTCGACGGCCACGACCCGGGCGGCCGGCCCCCGCCCGACGACGTGGCACACCATCGCCTCGCCCTTGTCGAGCTTGTCATCGCGCGCCTCGATCAGCGTCCGAGCGACGGCGTCGGCCGCTGGGTCGGGTGCCGGGCCGGTGGCGGGATCCGTGGCGGGATCGGTCGAGGAGTCGGCGTGAGCGCCGCTGCCGGTGGCGGTCCTGGCGCTGCCGGTGTCCGCGCCCGTGCCGGTCCCGCCCGCGGCGTCGGTGGCGGGGTCCCCGGGGCGAACCCGCTCCAGCAGCGCCCCGACGAGGTCGGGGAGCACCGGGCCGTGGCTGCAGACGGCGGTCGGCTTCCCCCGGTCGAGGACCCGGGCGAGGTGGTGCACCGCTCGGTCGGGGTCAGCGGCGTACCCCTCCTCGGAGAGCCCGCCGCGCGCGCGCAGCGGGAGCCTGGCCGAGGTGGCATACGGCTTGAGGGTCTGGACACAGCGCATGGACGGGGAGGTGACGAGACGGCGGATGCCGTATGCCGCGAGCAGCGGCGCGAGCTCGGCCGCGCGCTGGGCGCCGACGTCGTCGAGCGGGCGGATCGTGTCGTCGGGGTCGGTCCAGGCCGACCGGGGCACCGCCTTGGCATGCCGGACGACGACGAGCGGCCAGGTGTCGAGCGTCCCGCTCTGGTCGGCGCGGACGATGGCGAGGAGCTGGTCGCGGTCGCGGGCGTAGTCGAGCCGGTCGTAGGCGAGCTGGACGTCGAGCCACTCGATGTCGTCGATCTCGTTCTCGAGCCGTCCGTGGCCGCCGGTCACCCGCGAGGCCCAGTAGCGGACGACCTTCTGGTCCGGCACGCCGGCCTTGGTGAGGACGGTGTACTCGGCGGGGGGAAGCGGCAGGCCCAGCCGGACGTCCAGGCCGGTCTCCTCGGCGGTCTCGCGCACCGCGGCGACCACCCACTCCTCGCCGGGGTCGAGCTTGCCCTTGGCCCACGACCAGTCGTCGTAGCGGGCCCGGTGGACGAGGGCGACCTCGAGGCTTCCGTCCTGGCGGCGCCAGGGCACCGTGCCTGCCGCGGGGATGGTCGACATGGGTCCGTGGTGTCAGCCGCGACGGGCCTTGCGGCGGCGCTTGGCGTGCAGCTCGATGAGGGCCTCCTGGGAGTCCGCCAGCGGGGTGCCGTCCGCGTCGACGTACGTCCGGCTCCACCGGCCGTCGCTGCCGAGCCGCCAGTGGGCGTAGTCGTCGCTCATCCCGCGCCGCATGAGGTCCCGCAGCTGCTCGATGTGCCCCGGCTCGGCGATGGAGACGAGCGCCTCGACGCGGCGGTCGAGGTTGCGGTGCATCATGTCGGCGCTGCCGATGAGGGCCTCGGGCTCGCCGCCCCCGCCGAAGATGTAGACCCGGGAGTGCTCGAGGAACCGGCCGAGGATCGACCTGACCTCGATGTTCTCGGACAGGCCCGGCACCCCCGGTCGCAACGCGCAGATGCCACGGACCCACAGCTCGACCCGGACACCGGCCTGGGAGGCCCGGTAGAGGGTGTCGATGATCTGCTCGTCGACGATGGAGTTCACCTTGAAGCCGATGTAGCCGCTGCCCGGGCGGGCCTTCTCGTTCTCGATCTCGCGATCGATGCGTTCGACCAGCCCGGAGCGGACCGATCGGGGGGCGACGAGCAGTCGCTTGAACTTGCTGCGGGGGGCGACGCCCGAGAGCTGGTTGAACAGCCGGGTGAGGTCCTCGCCGACCTGGGGGTCGACGGTGAGCAGCCCGAGATCCTCGTAGAGCCGGGCCGTCTTGGGGTTGTAGTTGCCGGTGCCGACGTGGCAGTACCTGCGTAGCCCCTCTGCCTCGCTGCGGACCACGAGGCAGAGCTTGCAGTGCGTCTTGAGCCCGACGATGCCGTAGACGACGTGGACGCCGGCTCGCTCGAGCTTGCGGGCCCAGGAGATGTTGTTCTGCTCGTCGAAGCGGGCCTTGATCTCGACGACGGCGACGACCTGCTTGCCGGCGTCGGCCGCGTCGATGAGGGCGTCGATGATGGGGGAGTCGCCGCTCGTCCGATAGAGCGTCTGCTTGATCGCGAGCACCCGGGGGTCGGCGGCGGCCTGCTCGATGAACGCCTGCACCGACGTCGAGAACGAGTCGTACGGGTGCTGGAGCAGGACGTCCTGCTTGCGGATCGCGGCGAAGATGTCGCCGGCCTTGGCGCTCTCGGTGGGTGCGAGGTCACCGTTCGTCCGCGCGACGAAGGCCCCGAAGTGCAGGTCCGACCGCTCGAGGTCGGCGATGATGTTGAGCCCGCGCAGGTCCAGCGGGGCCGGCAGCCGGTAGACCTCGGACTCGGAGACGCCGAGCTCGCGAACGAGCAGGTCCATGACGTGGTCGTCGATGTCGGCGTCCACCTCGAGACGCACCGGGGGGCCGAACCGCCGCCGGGACAGCTCGCGCTCCAGGGCGGTGAGCAGGTTCTCGGCGTCGTCCTCCTCGACCTCGAGGTCCTCGTTGCGGGTGACCCGGAACGTGTAGTGCTCGTGGATCTCCATCCCCGGGAACAGCATGTCGAGGTGGGCCGCGATGAGGTCCTCGAGTGGGACGAACCGGGTGCGGTACATGTCGGCGAGCCGTGACTCGCCGGCCGGTGGCTCGACGCGCAGCAGCCGGGGCAGCAGCGGCGGCACCTTGACCCGGGCGAAGTGCTCCTTGTCGGTCTTGGGGTTGATGAGCACGACGGCGAGGTTGAGCGACAGCCCGGAGATGTACGGGAAGGGGTGCGCCGGGTCGACGGCGAGCGGGGTGAGGACGGGGAAGATCTGGTAGGTGAAGAGCGTGCGCAGGGTCTCGCGCTCGTCGTCGGACAGCTCGTCCCAGCGGACGATGTTGACGCCCTCCTCCTCGAGGGCGGGCTTGACCTGCTGACGGTAGACCTGCGCCTGCAGGTCGAGCAGCTCGTGGCTGACCAGCGACACCTGCTCGAGCACCTCGCGCGGTTCCAGCCCGGAGGCGGACCGGACGGCGATGCCGGTGGCGATGCGTCGCTTGAGGCCGGCGACGCGGACCATGAAGAACTCGTCGAGGTTGGACGTGAAGATGGCGAGGTAGCGGCACCGCTCGAGCAGCGGCACGTTCTCGTCCGCCGCGAGCTGGAGCACCCGCTCGTTGAACTGCAGCCAGGAGATCTCGCGGTCGAGGAACCGGTCGGAGGGCAGGCCGTCCTCCTCGACCGGCGGGGTCCCGACGACCCGGATGAACCGGCCGTCGGCCGAGCGCGGCTGCGGCGCGAGCATCCCCGGGGAGACCGACGAGCTGGCGATCGAGATGTCGGGTACGAGGCCCGCCTCGGCGGCGCGCTGGGCGGCGGTGTCCACCGGTCCGTCGGCCAGCACCTCGGCCAGACCCTCGGCCGTCGCGTGCTCGGATGCGGTCATGCACCCCATCCTCGCAGGTCGGCAACGAGGCGGCGAGCGACCCGTCGGCCGTCGCAGGAGGCCCCGGGGTGCCATGGACCACGGCACGCCGCGACGGCCTCAGACGGGGCCGCTACGCGGCATACATGACGTCGACGGAGGCATCGACGAACCCGAGCCGGGCGTACGTCCGGCGGGCCGGGACGTTGTCGCCGTCGACGTAGAGGTGGACCCGGGCCAGGCCCCGGCGGGCGAGGTGGGCCAGGCCGAGCCGGGTCACCGGGCCGGCGAGCCCGCGCCCCTGGTATGCCGGATGCACGCCGAGGACGTAGACCTCGCCGCTCGGGCCGGCCACCGCACCCTCGTCAGGGTCGGGGGCCCCACCCGACCCGGGTCGGTCCTGTCCCGGGCCGGCGTCGCCCGGCTCGACCTTGGTCCAGTGGAACGCCGCGATCGCCGGGGCCCCGGGGCCGCGCCGGACGTCCTCGACGACGATGAGCCCGGCCGCCTCGAACCAGGGCAGCCTCATCCGCTCGTGGAGGTCCTCGATCCGCAGCCGGCCCTGCTCCGGATGCTCGGCGAAGGCGGCGCCGTTGGTCTCGACCCACGCCTCGTCGTCGGCGCCGGGGGCGAAGGCCCGCGCCGCGAACCCCGCCGGGAGCTCGACCGGTCCGGCATCGGCGGCGGTGAGCGGGCGCTGCATGAGGTAGAGGTCGCGAACGCGGCGCCACCCCCGGCCCGCGGCGAGGGTCCGTGCGGCAGGCAGGTCGCCGTGCGCCCAGACCCGGGCGGCGCCCTGGTCGACGAGCCGGTCGGCGAGCTCACGGCCGATGCCCTGTCCGCGCCGGTCCGGGTCGACGACCAGCTCGGCCGCGTCGTCGGGGGCCACCTGGCCGTAGGCCGCGACGCCACCGTCCGCGGCATACCCGAGGACGTGTCGGACCTCGCCGCGCCCGGACCGGTGCAGGCCGATGACGAAGGACTCCGAGAGGGGGGCGATCCCGTCGGCCGCGGCGGCTCGGGCGGCCAGGGCGGTGACGGCGGCGCGCTCGTCGGCGCCGAGCGCGCCGACGGACCGGAGGGTGACGGCGCTCAGGGGGCGGCCGTCCCGTCGGCTTCGGCGAGGACGGGGGCCTCGGCGGGGACGAAGCGGTAGCCGACGTTGCGGACGGTGCCGATGAGCGCCTCGTGGTCGGCGCCCAGCTTGGCGCGCAGCCGCCGCACGTGGACGTCGACGGTGCGGGTGCCGCCGTAGTAGTCGTAGCCCCAGACCTCCTGGAGCAGCTGGGCCCGGGTGAAGACCCGGCCGGGGTGCTGGGCGAGGTACTTGAGGAGCTCGAACTCCTTGTAGGTGAGGTCCAACGTCCCGCCGTGCAGTCGCACCGAGTAGCTCGCCTCGTCGATGATGAGCGCGCCGCTCGTGATCCGCAGGTCGGCGTCGTCCGCGTCGTCCATGCGCCGCCCGACGGCGAGCCGCAGCCGGGCCTCGACCTCGGCCGGGCCCGCGCTGTCGAGGAGGACGTCGTCGATGCCCCAGTCGATGGTCAGGCCCGCGAGCCCGCCCTCGGTGAGGATGACGAGGAGCGGCGCCGACAGCCCGGTCGTGCGGATGACACGGCACAGCGACTTGGCCATCGCGAGCTCGCGGCGGGCGTCGACGATGACCGCGTCGGCGTCCGGGGCGTCGACCAGGGCCGAGGCCTCGGCGGGGAGGATGCGAACATGGTGGGCCAACAGCGCCAACGCAGGCAGCACCTCGGCGCTGGGCGCCAAGGCGTTTGTCAGGAGCAACAGCTGGGCCATTGCCCATCAGGATAGGACGATATGAGTGTCAGAGACCCGGACCCCCGGGAGATGAGACCAGGTCAGCCGGGGCTCGGTCCCGCGGCGGTCTCGACGGTCTCGACGGCCCCGGCGGCCCCGTGGCACCGGCGGCCCCGGTCCCGTCGTCACCCGGCGAGGCGATCGTCACCGTCCGGTACTGGGCGGCGGCGGCCCATGCCACCGAGCTCGACGAGGAGCTCCTCGGCCCGGTCGGGTCGGTCGGCGCGGCGCTCGAGGAGGCCCTGGGCCGGCATCCGGCCCTCGCCGACGTCCTCCCGGCCTGCTCGGTCCTCGTCGACGGGCTCGTCGTCGCGCCCGGTCAGGGTGTGCTTCCGGGCATGATCATCGAGGTTCTGCCCCCGTTCGCGGGCGGCTGATGGGAGGATGCCGAGCGTGACGTCGCCCGAGCCGCCCGAGGTGGATGAGACCGCGGCGGGGGAGCAGGTGACCGCAGGTGAGGACCCCGTCTACCAGACGCGGTCCGCCCGCCGGGCCGCCGCGGCCAAGCACCAGAAGCGCGCCCGTCGGGCCGGGCGGCCGCCGCTCGCGTCGCCCGCGGCCGGACGCCTCGGCGGGGTCCCGATCGCCACGATCCTCACCGCCGTTCTTCTCGCCCTGGCCGGGTATGCCGGCAACGCCGCCACCGGCGCCCTCGGCGACGGCCTGCTCCTCGCCATCGCGGTGGCCTGGGCCGGTCTCGTCATCGCCTGGGGCTGGCCGGGCCTGCTCGGGTCGACGAGCCGGTTCGGCGCGCCGCTCTCCATCGCCGTCGCGGCCCTCGGCGCGGCGGGTGCCGTGTGGAAGACGACCGGGGAGCCCTATCTCACCTACGTCCCCGTCGCCCTCGCGGCGGCCCTCGTCGTCATGTTCCTCCACCAGCTGCTGCGCCGCGACGGCCGGGGCCGGCTGACCCAGTCCGTCGCCGTCACGGCGGCCGGTATCTCGATCGCGGCGCTGGGGTCGTGCTACGTCGCCCTCGCGCGGTTCGACGGCGGCCTCGCCGTGCTCACCGTCGCCCTGGCTGCCATCGCCGCAGGCTCCCTCGTCGAGCTGCTCACGCCGGTGCCGCCGCTGCGACCGTGGCTCCTGCCGTTCGGCATGCTGCTCGGCGGGGGCGCCGCCGCCGCGGTGGCGGCGGTGCAGAACGACCCGGCGACCGCGCGGGCCGTCCTCGTCGGCTTCGTCGTCGCCGCCGTGAGCCATGCGCTGCGCCGGGTGCTCGCGCCCCTGCCGGCGATCACGACCCTCCGCTCGCAGGTGGCCTCGGGGGTGGCCTCGGTGCTCGTGTCCGCGGTGGTCGCCTACGCGCTCGCCTGGGCCTTCCTCCGCTGACCCGAGCCGACCCGCGCCGGCCCGCACCGGCCCGGACCGGCCCGCGCCGGCCCGAGCCGACCCACGCCGGCCCGGACGAGCCGCCTCGGCACGCGGCATACCCTCGCTCCCTCCCTGGCTCGCCGGCCGGGTGGGCGGCTAGCATCCCCTCGTGCCCTTCGTCCTCGACACCGACCTGCACCCCGACATCGCCCCGCTCGCCTGGCTCGTCGGCCGGTGGGAGGGGGCCGGCATCGTCGGCTACCCCACGATGGATGCCTCGACCCGCTTCGGGCAGGAGGTCGTCTGCAGCCATGACGGCCGGCCGTTCCTGCGGTGGGAGAGCCGCACCTGGCTGCTCGACGAGTCCGGGGAGGTGGTCCGCCAGGCGGGCACCGAGCTCGGCTTCTGGCGGATGACCGAGCCCGACGACCACGGCGCGAACGTCGAGCTGCTGCTCGCCCACCCGACGGGGATCGTCGAGATGTATGCCGGCACGGCCCAGCCGGCGAAGGTCGAGCTGGCGACCGACGGCGTCATGCGCAGCCCGCATGCCAAGGCGTATGCCGCGGGCCACCGGATGTACGGCTACGTCGAGGGCAACCTCATGTGGGCGATGGACATGGCCGCGATGGGGGAGCCGCTCACCTCGCATCTGTCGGCCGAGCTCAAGCGCGTCGACTGACCGCGGCCCCGCCGCCGCGTCCGGCCTAGAGTGGGGAGATGAGCGATCTCGGCGAACGGCTGCATGCCCACGGCATGCGCCTCACGTCGCAGCGCCAGCGGGTTCTCGAGGCCGTGTCCCGGCTCGGGCACGCCAGCCCGGAGGCCATCGTCGAGGCCGTCGCGGCCGACGGGGGCAGCGCGATGTCGGCGTCGACCGTCTACCGGTCTCTCGATGCCCTGCAGGAGCTCGGGCTGGTCAGCCACACCCATGTCGACCACCGGGTTCCGAGCTACCACCTGACGAGCCACGCGACCCATGTCCACCTGCTGTGCCGCGGCTGCGGCTGGGTGGGCGAGATCCCGGCCGAGCTCGCCGACGACTTCGTCTCCGGGCTGGCCGCTCGGAGCGGGTTCGAGGCCGACATCACCCACGCGGCGATCCACGGGCTGTGCGCTCGCTGCGCCGCGGCGGGTGTGGCCGAGATCGCGGGTGTGGCCGAGATCGTGGGCACAGCCGAGAATGCGGGCGCGGTCCAGCGCGTTGACCCTGCCGACAACGCCGACCCACCCGACGTCCCACATGTCGCACCAGACGTCGCCAGAGAGGAGCCCCGGTGAGCCCCACCGAACTCGCCGCCTCCCCGCTGCTCGCCCGGCCCGGGGCGGTGCGGGGCGAGGGCGTTGACGCGGGCGTCGCTGCCCACTACGGCGACCCGATGCGCGAACAGCGACTCCTGCAGGAGGGGCTGGCCGTCGTCGACCTCTCCCACCGCGGCGTCGTCACCGTGACCGGCCCGGACCGGTTGTCGTGGCTCCGGTCGATGACGACGCAGGAGATGGCCGACCTGCCCCCGCGAACCTCGGTGGAGTCCCTCGTGCTCACCCCGAACGGGCACGTCGAGCACGCGCTCCATCTCGTCGACGACGGCGAGCGGACCTGGCTGAGCGTCGAACCGGGAACCGCCGCCGCCCTCGCCGCCTGGCTGGACTCGATGCGCTTCATGCTCCGGGTCGAGGTGGCCGACGTCAGCGAGACGTATGCCGTCCTCGGCGAGCCGGTGGCGGCGGAGTCGGCGGACCCGGAGCCGCTCGCCTGGCGGGACCCGTGGCCGGGTCCGGTCGGCGAGACGGCGGCATACGGTCCCGTCGAGGGCCACCCCGGCGCCGACCGCGCCTGGCGCGAGCTCATCGTGCCGCGCGCCGACCTCGCCGCGGCGGTCGGGGACCGCGAGCTCGCCGGCATGTGGGCGGCCGAGGCCCTGCGGGTGGCCGCCTGGCGTCCCCGGCTGGGCTTCGAGACCGACCACCGGACGATCCCGCACGAGGTGGACTGGCTGCGCACCGCCGTCCACCTCGACAAGGGGTGCTACCGCGGGCAGGAGACCGTCGCCCGGGTGCACAACCTCGGCCGGCCACCGCGACGGCTCGTCTTCCTCCACCTCGACGGCTCGAGCCACGTGCTGCCGACGGCCGGTTCCGCGGTCACCCTCGATGGGCGGGAGATGGGGCGGCTCACCTCGGTCGCCCGGCACCACGTCGACGGCCCGATCGCGCTCGCCGTCGTCAAGCGAAACACCCCGACGGATGCCGATCTTGTCGCCGATGGCGTCGCTGCCGCGCAAACAGTCGTCGTATCGCCCTGATCCGCCGCAGGATCTCCTGACATAGTGGGGGCATGGCGACCAGCACTCCCGTTCCGGGCACCCTCATCACCGTCGCGCCCACCGGCGCCGAACATGCCAAGGCCGACGTCCCCCAGCTGCCGACGACGCTCGAGGAGCTCGTCGAGACCGCCCGCCGCTGCGAGACGGCCGGGGCGGGGCTCATCCACCTGCACATCCGCGACGCCGACCACGCCCCCACCCTCGACCCAGGGCTGCTGCGGGCGGTGGTCGACGCCGTACGGTCCGAGACCGACCTCGTCGTCCAGCTGTCGACCGGCGGCTCGGTCCATGACCCGCTCGAGTGGCGGCTCACCGTGCTCGACGCCGAGCCGGACTCGTGCTCGCTGACCTGCGGGACGACGAACTTCGGCGACGACGTCTTCCTCAACCCGTGGCCGTTCATGAGCGAGCTCTACGTCCTCGCCCAGGAGCGCGAGGTGGTGCCGGAGTTCGAGCTCTTCGACCTCGGTCACGTGCACGCGCTGCGCCGGCTCATCGACACCCATGGGCTTCCGTTCGGCGGGAGGGTGCACGTCGACTTCGTGACCGGCGTTCCCGGCGCCATGCCGTCGACGACCGCCGCCCTCATGGCGGGGGTGGCGATGCTCCCACCCGAGACGACGTCGTGGTCGGTGACGGGCATCGGTCGCGGCCACCTGCCGATGATCGCGGCCGGCCTGTCCGCCGGTGGGCATCTGCGGGTCGGCATGGAGGACAACATCGTCTTCGCTCGGGGACGGCTCGTCGAGCACAACGACGAGCTCGTCGCCCGGGCGGCCGCGCTGGCCACCCTCATGCAGCGGCCGCCGCTGACGTCGGCGCAGGCGCGGGAGCTGCTCGGCGTCAAGGACCGTCGGGCGCGCTAGGTACGGCTCGGCGGTCTGCCCCGCGAGGTGTCGGGCACGCGGCCGGCGGGTGAGGCGCCGCCGATGGCGGTTGGGGACGCGGTGGTGGTTGTCGGTGTGGAGCCGGCCGGGGAGGGCGGCGGCGCGCTCGGCCTCGCTGAGGTGGGGCCGGTTCCGGAGGTGTCCACAACGTGGGCGCCAGGAGCGGGCCCGGGAAACCTTGCTCATAATCAGCCGTTATGGCATCTATTCGCTCACTCGTGGGTTTCCCCGAGATCGTCAACGAGAAGGCGGCCCGCGTCGTCGCCGCCGGGGTGGCCGCCCTCGGGGTGGTCGGCCTCGCGGCCGGGTGGCGCTGGCTCGTTCCCGTCCTCGCCGTGGGGTTCGCCCTCCGGGTGGCCTCCGGCCCGCGGTTCGACCCGCTCGGTCTGCTCGCCACGAAGGTCGTCGCACCCCGGCTCGGCACGCCCCGACTCGTCGCCGGCCCGCCCAAGCGGTTCGCCCAGGGGGTCGGCCTGGCCCTGACGAGCGTCGCCGCGGTGCTGGGCCTGGGCCTCGGGCACGCCACGGCCGAGGAGGCGCTGCTTGCCCTGCTCGTGGGCTTCGCGACCCTCGAGGCCGTCGTCGGCTTCTGCGCCGGGTGCTGGGCGTTCGGGTGGCTCATCCGGTTCGGCGTCGTACCCGAGCAGACCTGTGCGGCCTGCGCCGACATCTCGTTGCGGCGGGCCGGGGCCGCCGCCTTCTGACGCCGGGCGGCCCGCCATCGGGCCGTTGACCAGCGGGTATGCCGCCGGCCACCGCAGGGGGCGGCCGGCGGCATACCCGTGCCCAATGCCACCGGGCGGACCCCGACGCTTACTCGGGTTTGCATTTTGCTAACCAGAGCAAGCATACTGGGGACATGAGCCGGAACCCGCTGAACGACCTGGCAGCGCTGGGCGACTACCTGCGTGAGCAGCGTCAGTCGGCCCAGCTGTCGCTGCGTCAGCTCTCCGACCGGGCCGGGGTGTCCAACCCCTACCTCTCCCAGATCGAGCGCGGCCTGAAGCGGCCGAGCGCCGAGATCCTGCAGCAGCTCGCCAAGGGCCTCGAGGTCTCGGCGGAGACCCTCTATGTCAAGGCGGGCATCCTCGACGAGCACCCGACGGCATCGGCCGACGTCCCGAGTGTCCGACGGGCCATCTCCGCAGACCCCGGCCTCACCGCCCGGCAGAAGGCCACCCTCATCGATGTCTACGAGTCCTTCGTCGGGACGGTCGCCGCCCGCGACGAGGGCTCGGGGCAGAGCGAGCCGCCGTCGGGTTCGCCGGCCGTACGACAGGCCAGACGCAGCACCTCCACCGGGTCCGGGCGAGCGGCCAAGGGAGCGCGACCGAGCGCAACCCGTGGCTCGAGCACCCGTTCCAAGACCACCGGTTCCACGAACACCGGTTCCAAGACCGCCCGTTCCAAGAGCACCGGTTCCACAACCACCTGATGATCACGAAGGAGAACCCATGTCCGTCATCGAGGACCTCCGCAAGTCCGTTGACACCCCGTTCTACGCCGCCGTCGGCATGACCGACCGCGCCGTCGAGATGGCCCGCGAGGCCCGGGAACGCGCCGAGAAGCTCCGCGCCGACCTGCGCACCGACCTCACCGAGCTGCGCACCGACCTGACCGCCGGCACCATCCAGACCAAGGCGACCACGGAGGCGACCAAGGTCGTCGACCAGGTCAAGGACCTGCCCGCCGTCGCCCTCAACCAGAGCCTCCTGGCCGCCGGCAAGGTGGCCGAGTCCTACGAGGAGCTGGCCCAGCGCGGCCAGAAGCTCGTCACGCGAGTCCGCTCGCAGCGGGCGACCATGGACCTGAGGGCCCAGGCCGATGCCACCATCGCGATGGGCAAGGGCGCGGTGACCACCGCACGCAAGGCGTACGCCGACATCGAGCGCTCGGCCAAGGCGACCGTCACGACCGGCCGCCACGAGGCCGCTCGCATCGCCGACCTCATCGGCGACCGGGTCTCCTCGGACGTCACGACGACCGTTGTCGATGTCGAGCAGGGCGTCAAGAAGACGCGCACCGCGGCCAAGCGGACCGCGACGACGACCCGCAAGGCCACCGCCCGCACCCGCACCTCGGCCAAGGCCACTCGGACGAGCGCCCGCAAGACGGCGCAGACCTCGGTCAAGGCCACGAAGAAGGCCGCCGAGAAGATCGGCGACTGACCTCGCGGCACCGAGTCAGGCCCCGCCGGCCACCCTCGGCCGGAGGTCCTGACGCCACGATGTGCAGCTCGGGTCGCCCCGTCCGGCGACCCCAGGGTGACCTCCTGAGGTGACCCCGTACCGGCCGGATGAGCCCAGCGCTCATCCGGCCGGTTTCGCGCGCTGGCGACAACCGACCCGGCAACCGACCCGATTCGAGGTATTCCGGTCGCGTCTGGGGGTGCTGGATTACCTCGAATCGGGGTTGCTCGGATGGGTCGAGGTATTCCGGTCGCGTCTGGGGGTGCTGGATTACCTCGAATCGGAGGTGGCGGGCGCGGACCGCGGATGCCAGGGCCTTGCCGGTATGCCGGAGAGCCCCCCGCCGGGTCTGTGCCGGAAGCCCCCGCCGGGTCTGTGCCGGAAGCCCCCGCCGGGTCTGTGCCGGAAGCCCCCGCCGGGTCTGTGCGGGAAGCCCCCCGCCGGGTTTATCGTCGTCCTCGTGCCCGACCAGCCCCCCTCAACTGCGTCCTCGGCCCCGTCAGCGGCCGTCCCTCCCGTCGTCCCTCCCGTTGTCCCTCCGGCGGACGTCGCGACGGCCCCGGCGGTGGGCCCTCCGGCGGTGCTGACCGATGCCGAGGTCCTCGTCGAGGTGACCCGTGACGGGTTCGTCGAGTCGGTCCACCGGATCGCCGCGGTCGTCACCGACCCAGCCGGCGCCGTCGTCCTCGCGACGAGCGACCCTGCCGGGCCGATCCTGCCCCGCTCGGCCCTCAAGCCGGTCCAGACCCTGGCGATGCTTCGCGCCGGCCTCGACCTGCCCCCCGACCTGCTCGCCCTCGCGACGGCGAGCCACTCGGCCGAGCCGTTCCACCTCGACGGGGTACGCCGGATCCTCGCCGGCGCGGGCCTGACCGAGGCGGACCTGCAGAACACCCCCGACCTGCCCTACCCGGACGACGAGCGCGCCGCGTGGGTCGCCGCCGGACGCGGTCCGGCATCGATCGTCCAGGGCTGCTCCGGCAAGCACGCCGGGATGCTCGCCACCTGCGTTGCCGCGGGTTGGGACATCGGGACCTACCTCGACCCGGCCCACCCGCTGCAGCGGCTCGTCGCCGAGACCCTGGCCGAGGTGGCCGGCGAACCCGTCGCCGCGACGGTCGTCGACGGCTGCGGCGCACCGGCCCTCGCCGTCTCCCTCACCGGCCTGGCTCGGGTCTTCGGCCGGTTCGCGGCAGCACCCGCGGGCAGTCACGAGGCCCGGATCGCCGACGCGATGCGCTCCCACCCGGAGTTCGTCGCCGGCACGGGACGCGACGTCACCGCCCTCATGCGGGGCACCCCGGGAGCCATCGCCAAGGACGGCGCCGAGGGCGTCTACGCCGTTGGTCTCCCCGACGGGCGCGGAGTGGCCGTCAAGGTCGTCGACGGCAGCGACCGGGCCCGGGCGGTCGCCCTTGCCACGGTGCTGCGGCGGATCGACGTCGAGTCGGCGGCCTACCCGGTCCTGGAGTCGGCCCCGGTGTTCGGCCACGGCGAACCGGTCGGTGCGGTGGCGGCCGTCCGGCGCCACCCGAACGCCCGATGAGCGCAACGTTGAGCGCCCGATGAGCTCCCGATGAGTGGCGCGATGAGCGCCCGATGAGGGCGGTCCTGCAGCGGGTGAGCCGCGCCGCCGTCGTCGTCGACGGCGAGACCGTCGGGGCCATCGACCGACAGGGCCTGCTCGCCCTCGTCGGCGTGAGCCACGACGACGGGCCGGACGAGGTCGCCCTCATCGCCAGGAAGATCGCCGACCTGCGCATCCTCGACGACGAGCGCTCCGTCGCCGATGCCGGGGCCCCGGTGCTCGTCGTCAGCCAGTTCACCCTCTATGCCGACACCCGCAAGGGCCGACGTCCCTCGTGGAACGCCGCCGCGCCGGGTCCGGTGGCCGAGCCCGTCGTCGCCTCGCTCGTCGAGGCGCTGCGTGGCCGGGGGGTCGAGGTGGCGACGGGCAGGTTCGGTGCGCACATGGACATCGAGATGATCGGCGACGGCCCGGTGACGATCCTCCTGGAGTCCTGACCGCCGGGCCGCTCCACCTTCGGAGTGGGGTGCCCACCGGCTCCCGCGCGGCGAGGACCGGCTCCCGCGAGGCGAGGACCGGCTCCCGCGAGGCGAGGACCCTACTTCCGGGGGGCGACCGCCTCCCAGCCCACGGTCAGCTCACCCAGCCGCCACCGGGCGGGAGCGTCGAGCAGCGGCCAGCCGGCGCGGCGCATCGCCTCGCAGGTGGCCCGGAACCGCTGCCGCACCCCGTATGCCGCGTGCCCGGCCGCTCGGGCCCACTGGTCGTCCAGGTCGGTGAGGAAGCCGTGGACCGGCTCGCCGGGGACGTTGCGGTGGATGAGCACCTTGGGCAGCCGCTCGGCGATGACGGAGGGGCGGTCCAGGCCACGCAGCCGCCACGACAGGGTGAGCGAGACCGGCCCCCTTCGCTCGACGGTGACCCAGGAGGCGAGGCGGCCCAGCTCGTCGCAGGTACCGTCGACGAGGATGCCGTCCGGGGCGAGCCGGGACCGGACCAGGTCCCACGCCGCCGCGACCTCGGACTCGTCGTACTGCCGCAGGACGTTGAAGGCCCGGACGACGAGCGGCCCGGCGTCCCCGTCGAGGGGGATCTCGAAGCCGCCGAGCCGGAAGCTCAGCCCGGGGCGTTCCAGCGGCCGCCCCGCCGCCACCCGGCCCTCGTCGATCTCGATGCCGACGACCTCGACATCGGGGCGGATGCGCCGCAGCCGATCGGACAGCTCGACGGCCGTGATGGGTGAGGCGCCGTAGCCGAGGTCGACGACGACGGGGACCCCGCGATGCCGGCGCAGCCGCGTGCCCTGTGGCCCGACGAGCCACCGGTCGACGCGGCGCAGCCGGTTGGGGTTGGTCGTCCCCCGGGTGACGACCCCGACCGGCCTGGTGCGTGCCACGTGGCCACGATAGGGGCAGGACGCGGCATACCGGAGCCGGGTGGCGGACGCCCCGACCGGCGGCGACTGCGCGGTCCTCAGGTCACGGTGGCAGACTTCCCAGGCATGACCCAGGTACACCGGCTGCCCGGGGCGCCCCGCCGGGTCGCCATGGTGAGCGTGCACACCTCGCCGCTCGCCCAGCCGGGGGTCGGCGACGCCGGTGGGCTGAACGTCTACGTCGTCGAGGTTGCCAAGCGCCTCGCCGCCCGGGGAACCGAGGTCGACATCTTCACCCGGCGGACGACCGCGAGCCTGCCCGTCGTCGTCGACCTCTCGCCCGGGGTCCAGGTCTGGCATGTCGCGGCCGGGCCGTACGGCGGGCTGTCGAAGGAGGACCTGCCGGGGCAGCTGTGCGCCTTCGCAGCCGGGATGATGCGCCGCGCGGCACACGCACCCGAGAACCACTACGACCTCGTCCACTCGCACTACTGGCTCTCCGGCCAGATCGGCTGGCTCGCCGCCGACCGGTGGGACATCCCGCTCGTCCACACGATGCACACGATGGCTCGGGTCAAGAACCTCCACCTCGCGGCCGGCGACACCCCGGAGCCGCCCGGGCGGGAGATCGGGGAGGCGCAGGTCGTCGAGGCGGCCGACCGGCTGGTCGCGAACACGGCGGGGGAGGCCCGCGAGCTCATCGAGCTGTATGCCGCCCCGCCGGAGAAGGTCGCCGTCGCCTCCCCGGGGGTCGACCTGGAGGTCTTCCGGCCGGGGTCTCGTGCCCAGGCCCGTGCCGCCGTCGGTGTCCCGACCGACGCCCGGCTGGTCCTGTTCGTCGGCCGGATCCAGCCCCTCAAGGCTCCGGACATCGTCATCCGGGCGGCCGCCGAGATGGTGCGCCGTCGGCCCGACCTGCGCGAGCGGCTCGTCGTGGCCGTCCTCGGCGGGGCGAGCGGGGTGGGGGTCCGCACGCCGATGGACCTGGACACCCTCGCCGCGGACCTCGGGATCGGCGACCTCGTCCGGTTCGTCGAGCCGGTCGACCGCGCGACGCTCGCCCAGTGGTACCGCGGCGCCGACCTCGTCGCGGTGCCGTCCTACAGCGAGTCGTTCGGCCTGGTCGCCGTCGAGGCGCAGGCCTGCGGGACGCCCGTCGTCGCCGCCGACGTGGGTGGCCTGCCGACGGCCGTGGGGGACGCGGGGATCCTCGTCCCGACCCACCATGTCCGGGACTGGGTCGAGGCGTTCACGGCGCTGCTCGACGACGACGACCGGCGTGCCGAGCTGTCCCGCCGGGCCGTCGAGCACGCGGCGGGGTTCGGCTGGGAGCACACCGTCGACCGGCTCCTCGGGGTGTACTCCGAGGCGCTCACCCTCACCCGGAGCGCCTCGATCAACGACGCCGACCTGCTGACCGGCATCCCCTCGGCGGTGATCCCATGAAGCGGTGGCCCGATGAGCGACGGCCCCAGGAGAGTGGTCCGGCGATGACGGCGGGGGTCTCATGACGGAGGCATCAGCGGGCGCCGGGTCCACCCGGGACCGGGTGCTCGCGACGATCACCGAGTTCGTCGATGCCAACGGCATCACCTGGGAACCGGGGACGCGGGAGGGGGAGGTCGTCGTCACCCTGCCCGGGGAGAAGAAGCTCAAGACGGTCGTCTCGCTCGTCGCGACCGACACCGAGCTGTCGGTGTCGGCGTTCGTCATCCGCAACGCCGACGAGAACCATGAGGAGTTCTACCGCTTCCTGCTGCGCCGCAACGTGCGCCTGCCGGGCATCGCGTATGCCGTGGACGGTACCGGTGACGTCTACCTCACCGGGAAGGTGCCGGCCGCCGGCGTGGACGCGGCCTACGTCGACCAGCTCCTCGGGGTGGTCCTCGGGGCGTCGGACACCCCGTTCAACGAGCTGCTTGCGATCGGCTTCCTCACCTCGATGCGCAAGGAGTGGGCGTGGCGGGTCAGCCGCGGCGAGAGCCTGCGGAACCTCGAAGCCTTCCGACCCCTCCTCGAGCGCGAGGGCGACCCGCCGCGGGAGTGACCGAGCCGACCGAACGGGACCGCCGGGCCCGGTCGACCGGGCCGGCGAGGTCACTAGGCTGGATGCCATGACGGCATACACGCTCATCCTGTTGCGCCACGGCGAGTCCGAATGGAACAAGCTCAACCTCTTCACCGGCTGGGTCGATGTCGACCTGTCCGAGAAGGGGCGTACCGAGGCGGTCCGCGGCGGAGAGCAACTGCGGGAGGCGGGAGTCCTCCCCGACGTCGTGCACACCTCGGTGCTGCGCCGAGCCATCACCACCGCCAACCTCGCCCTCGACGCGTGCGACCGGCACTGGATCCCGGTGCGCCGGAACTGGCGGCTCAACGAGCGGCACTACGGCGCCCTGCAGGGTCTCGACAAGGCCGCGACGCGGGACAAGTACGGCGACGAGCAGTTCATGATGTGGCGCCGTAGCTTCGACACCCCGCCGCCGCCGATCGAGGTCGGCAGCGAGTACGACCAGACGGGCGACCCTCGGTATGCCGGTGTCGACGTCCCGCTGACCGAGAGCCTCTCGCTCGTCATCCCGCGGATGATGCCCTACTGGGAGAACGACATCCAGGCGGACCTGCGGGACGGCAAGACGGTTCTCGTCACCGCGCACGGCAACAGCCTGCGCGCCCTGGTCAAGCATCTGGACCAGATCAGCGACGCCGACATCGCCGGGCTCAACATCCCGACCGGCATGCCGCTCGTCTACACCCTAGGCGAGGACTTCATGCCGACCGGGCCCGGCCAGTACCTCGACCCGGAGGCGGCCGCGGCGGCCGCGGCGGCCGTCGCCAACCAGGGTCGCTGAGGCCCGGCCTCACCCGGCGGACGGCCCGACGAGGTCGAACGGGTCCGTCCACGACGCGATGTCGTTGACGGAGTATGTATGCGGCATCCGGTCCGCGCGGACGGTCTGCAGGACGAGCTCCTGCTGCGCCGCGATCGGTGGCACCTGGAGGACGCCCACATGGTCGGGTGTCGGCGTCGGGTCCGGCCAGACGTAGCGTCGCGTCGCAGTCGCCACGAGCTGCATGGATGTCGCGCCGGGGGCGGCGACGACGTAGGTCCGGGAGCCGTCTCCTGCCGCGTCGATGAGGAGCAGGCACGGCTGCTGCGCCGAGGTGCCTGCCGGATGGAGGTCGAGATGGCCCCCGTACCAGCGGTACCGGCCGTCGGCGACGGTACGCATGATCGTTGAGGAGAGGACGCGGCCGTTCGGAAGCAGGTATGCCGTGCACCCGAGATCCGCCGCCGACAGGCCGGGTCGGTCCCTGGCGAGCGCCGTGCGCAGGACGGCCGAGCTGATCCGTCCGGTGGCCACCGGGACGACCTGGATCGTCGTCGCGTCCAGACCGCCGGCAGCGGCGATCCGGTCCACCATGTCGGAGGCGGCCGCGGCGACCCAGGCGTCGGCATCGCACTGACCACAGGGGGGCGCAGGTACGTCGAAGGGCGGGAGGTCCGCGTTCGTGGGCGGCCCGTCGTAGCCGGCCACCCGCACCCGAACCGCCGGGAGGTCCTCGCCGAGGATCGGCACGAAGCCCACGCCTTCCTGGAGGGCGAGCGGCTCCCAGGTGCGCCCCGGGCCCTCTCGCGACCCGAACGAGACGCGGATCGACACCTCGGCGGCCTCGGCATCGGGCGGGCCCAGGACGAGCGTCGGCGTCGTGCCGAAGGCGACCGGACCCGTGACGACGACGCCCGCCTGGTCGGCGAGGACGTCGCCCTCGCCGGTGGGGGACAGCGCCGACGTGCCGGCGGGGCCGCTCAGCACCGCGACCCGCACGCTGTCCGTCGTCGTCGGTCCCCAGCCGACGACCAGCCGGGCCGTCCCGACGTCGTCGGCGAAGAGCACGTGCGCGTCGGGCCCCCAGGCCGCCAGCACCGATGCCTGTGTCGCGGGGTCTGCGACCAGCGACCCCCGGGCCGGCCACCGCGTCAAGGGGGTCGCCGAGCGCGTTGGTGAGGGGCTGGGACCAGGGCCGGACGAGGCGCTCGGGGCGGGCAGGGCGATGTCCACCGGGGGCCGGAGGGCGAGGAGGACCGCGAGGACGGCCGCCGCGACGACGGCCGAGCCGAGGGCCGCGACCCAGGTCCGGCGGTGCCGGCGGCGCCGCTCGTCCGCGAGGAGGGGCCAGGGGTCGACCGGGAGGGGCGCACCATCGAGCCGGCGACGGAACGCCTCGGCGAGGTCGGGTTCGAGGGCGCCCGTGCTCGGGTCGAGACCGGCCTCGGCGCGAGCATGTTCGTGTGCGTCCGTCACTGTCACCCGGGCGGCGGCGAGCTCTCGGGCCAGCGTGCCGGTCGGCCGCTTCGCGGCCAGCGCGGTCTCGGCCACGGAGATGCCCTCGAGGTGCTCGGCCGCGATGGCCACCCGGACGAGGACGGGCAGGCCGGCATACGCGCGCCATAGGGCGGCGGGCACGTCGGCTCGGCCCTCGGTGGGCTCGGGCGGTGCGGTGCTGGGGTCCTCGGCCACGAGGCGGGCGACCAGCGCTCGCCACGTGTCGGCGGTGGGTGTGCCCTCGTCGAAGGCACGGGAACCCCGGGCGGTGACCTCGGCGAGCGCCGAGACGGCAAGCCGGGTCGCCCGCTCCCGGTCGCCGCAGACGAGGTATGCCGTCTGCGCGAGGGTGGGGAAGCGAACCCGGACGAACGCCTCGACCTCGTCGGTCCGGCGGGTCCTCACCCGCCCAGTGTGCCCCCGGGCGTCGGCGGGGCACAGCCCTCGGCCGCGCTGCCGGGCCGGCTCAGCCCGCCGTGTCGGTGAGGTCGAACGGGTCGACGACCCGGACGAGGTCGCCGAGCGGCCAGGTCTCGATGCCTCGCCCTGTCCGGTCGGTGAGGTCGAGGACCGCGCGGTCGACGGGCAGGGAGCCCGGGACGCTGACGAGGGCGGCGCCGCCCGAGATGTCGACGTACCCGCCGGGCGTCAGCGGGTCGAGCGCGGCGGGCACGACCCGGACCCCGGATGCCCGCGCGGCGACGATGTAGGGCGCGGACCCGGCGGCCGTCGGGTCTGTCGCGGGGGCGGGCGGCAGGACGCAGGGTCGGGTGGTGGCCGAGCCGGCAGGCACCACGCTGAGCTGGGTCCCGGTCAGCGGCACGCCGAAAGCGGGTGTCCGGGCCGAGCTGGAGATGACGGTGGCCCCGTCGGGCATCCGATGGAGCAGGCAGGCGATGTCCAGCGTCACGCGGCGCGGGTCGGGGGAGGGCGAGGCGGGCGTGGCCGGGACCGTCTCGGTCACCGTGCCGGTCGCGAGGACGGTCGTCGTGATCCTCCCGGCCGGGACCCGGCTCGCGGCGGACAGCTGGTCGGTGACCACCCGGGCGACCGCGGTGCGCCAGCGCTCGGCCGAGCAGCTCGCACACGTCGTCAGCACCATCGTCGAGGGGTGTGTCGCGCTGTTGGCCGGCGGGCCGTCGTACCCGGCGATCCGTACCCGCAGCGCCGGCAGCCGGGTCCCGAGGAGCTGGGCGAAGGCCACCCCGTTGCGGGTGAACATCGTCGACCAGATCCGATCGACCCTGCCGTCCAGGGCGTAGCTGACGTGCGAGGACACCTCGGCCTCGGCCCCACCGGGCGGGCCGAGGACGAGAAGGGGAGTCTTGCCGTCCCCCGGTGGTCCGACGACGACGATCGAGGTGGCCGACGCGGCGGCCTCGACGTCGCTGTAGTCGCTGTCCGGGGCCAGCGCGTTACCGCCGGCGGTCCCGAAGAGGATGCTGATCCGGACCCCTCCGACAAAGCCCGATGGTCGCCAGCCGACCACGATCCGGGTGGTGCCCACATCGCCGGCGTACAGCAGGTGCGTCGTCGGGTCCCACTGGGCCAGGGCCGCCCGCGTGACAACCGGCTCATCGGCCAGCTCGCCGCGCGCGGGCCAGTCGGTCACCGGGAGGACGGCCGGTGTGGAGGCCGTCGGCCCTGGGACGCCGTCCACCGCGGCGCGCGAGGCGAGGCCGGTGAGGACGACTGCCAGCGCGACGGCCAGGGCGCCCGCCCCGACGAGTGCGCCGACGCGGGAGCGTCGGCGCCGGGCGGCCCAGGCGTCGCGGAGCAGGGGGAGCGGGTCGCCGGCCAGGCCGGCCTGCTCGGCCCGGTTCCGGAGCGCCGCGCGCAGGTCGGCGTCGACGGGGTCGTCGAGGTCGGCCGGGGCGCCCGCGTCGAGGCAGGCCCGGCGGTGGACCGCGACGAGGGTCTCGTGGGCCCGCTCCAGGCCGGCCCGCACCTCGCCCTCCGGCCGGTCGAGCGCCGCCGCGCACTCGCCCGGGGTGAGCCCTTCGAGGTAATCGAGTGCCAGGGCGGTCCGGGTGAGCACCGGCAGCACCGCGAAGGCTCCGAGCAGCGCCGCCTCGACGGACGCGCCGGATGCCACGGAGCCCTCGCCCAGGGGCGTGGTCGGGTGGTCCAGGGGCGGGGTCGCGTCTCCCGGCGGGTCGGCGAGCAGCCGGCGCACCAGCAGCGCGCGGACCCGTGCGGCCGGCGCGCCCTCGCCGAGGACGGCCGGCCAGTCGCGGTCCAGCGCCGCCAGGGCATCGGCGGCGCGCCGGGTGGCCTCCGCCGCGGAGCCGCAGACGAGGTATGCCGTCCGGACGAGGGACGGCCAACGGGCGACGGCGAACCGTTCGAGGTCCTCGGAGCGGTGCGCCGTCATCCGGTCAGTGTGCCTCGACCGTCGTGTCCCGGGCGACGCAGGTGGTGGGTCAGGCCCAGGTCGGGTGGGTCAGGCCGAGGTCGGGTGGGTCAGGCCCAGTCGGTGGGTCAGGCGTCCGACTGCACGTGGTCCTCGGCGTCCTCGTGGCTGTACTCGGCGTCGTCGTACTCACCGGTGACGAGGTAGATGACCCGGCGGGCGATCGAGACGGCGTGGTCGGCGAACCGCTCGTAGTAGCGGCCGAGAAGGGTCATGTCGACGGCCGTCTCGGTGCTGTGCCCCCACGTCCCGTCCTCGAGCCGGCGGTACAGCTCGCGGTGGAGGTTGTCCATCTCGTCGTCGTCACGCTCGATCTGGCGGGCCCCCTCGACGTCACGGGCGGCGATGATCGAACCGGCCTTGGAGACGATCCGCTCGGCGACCTGGCCCATCTGGAGGATCGTCGCGCGAAGCTCGGCCGGGACGGCGGAGCTCGGGTAGCGCAGCCGGGCGACCTGGGCGACGTGTCGGGCGAGGTCGCCCATCCGCTCGAGGTCGGAGCTCATCCGCATGCTCGTGACGACCATGCGCAGGTCCGTTGCGACCGGCTGCTGGCGGGCCAGCAGGTCGATGGACAGCGCGTCGAGGTCCTCCCGCATCTTGTCGATGTCGACGTCCGCCGCGATGACCGACTCGGCGAGCTGCAGGTCGGCGTCGAGGAGCGCCGTCGTGGCGCGGGTCATCGCGGAGGATGCCAGGCGGGTCATGTCGACCAGGCCGGCGCTGACTCGGCCCAGCTCCTCGTGGAACAGTTCGCGCATTCTCTTCGTCGTCCTAACCGGCCCGACGTCTCGGGCGTCGTCGTGTGGGGTGATCCGTGCGGTCATCCGTGGGCTGTCCCAGGGCTACCTGTGGGCAGCGCAGCGACGAGACGCCTCCAGTGTGCCGTCCCTTCGCCGCCGCAGCGTGCCACGGGGCGGTGAACGATGACCGGACCGGAGGTGAACATCTGTTGCAGGGTGTGCGACAAGGCCTCTGGTCGGCTCGTCCGTGGTCGCCGCCCCCGTACGCTTGAGGGGTGGATCCCACCGTTGCCGCGCTGCTGGGCGGAGGCGTCGGCCTTGCGCTCGGCGCCGCCGCCGTCATCGCGGCACGGTACTCCGAGCTCGCCCAGTCCGCCATCCCCGAGCCGGCCCCGTCGGCCCTCCCGGCGGGGGTGGCCGACGTCCTGGCGGTGCTCCGGTCCATCGCCATCGTCCTCGACCCCTCCGACGCCGTCGTCAACACCTCGGCATCCGCGGTGTCCTACGGCCTGGTGCGCGGCGGCGAGCTCGTCAACGCCGAGCTGCGAGAGCTCGCCCGGCAGACCCGTCGCGACGGGGTGATCAGGGAGGTCGACCTCGAGCTGTTGCGGGGTGACGTCGCCAGCACCGTCATGCGGGCCCGGGTGTCCCCGCTCGGCGGCGCTCACGTCCTCGTCCTCGCCGAGGACCACACCCAGGCCCGCCGGGTCGAGGAGATCCGGCGCGACTTCGTCGCCAACATCAGCCACGAGCTCAAGACTCCGGTCGGCGGCATCGCCCTCCTCGCCGAGGCCATCCAGAACGCCAGGGACGACCCCGAGGCGGTCAGCCGCTTCGCCGGGCGGATCCAGATCGACTCCGCACGGCTCACCCGTCTCGTCCAGGACATCGTCGACCTGTCCCGGCTCCAGGTGGCCGACGCCCTCCACGAGCCGCACCTCGTCGACGTCGGCTCCGTCCTCGCCGAGGCGACGGACCGCACCAGGGTTCGTGCCGACGCCAACGACATCGCCATCGAGGTGTCCACGGCTCCCGACCTGGCGGTCTTCGGGGACGCGGAGCTGCTGACGACCGCCGTCGCCAACCTCGTGACCAACGCCGTCAACTACTCCGACGGCGGGACCCGGGTGGCCGTCGGGGCCCGGCGTCGCGACGACAACGTCGAGATCGCCGTCTCGGACCAGGGGCACGGCATACCCGCCTCGGAGCTGGAGCGGATCTTCGAGCGGTTCTACCGCGTCGACCCGGCCCGGTCGCGGGCCACCGGGGGCACCGGCCTCGGGCTGGCGATCGTCAAGCACGTGTGCGCGACGCACGGCGGCACCGTGTCGGTGTGGAGCGAGGAGGGGCGCGGGTCGACGTTCACGATGACCCTCCCGTCCGCGCCGCAGCCCGAGCGGGCCACCCCCGTCGCTTCCCCCGCCACCGAGCGCGCCCGAGCGGGCGCCAGCCAAGGAGGACCCCCCGCATGACCCGAATCCTGGTCGTCGAGGACGAGGTGTCGTTCTCGGACCCGTTGTCCTACCTGCTCACCAAGGAGGGCTACGACGTCACGGTGGCCGAGACCGGCCCCGACGGCCTCACCGAGTTCGACCGCCGCGGCGCGGACCTCGTGCTGCTCGACCTCATGCTTCCCGGGCTGTCCGGCGTCGACGTATGCCGCGCCCTGCGGCAGCGCTCCAACGTGCCGGTCATCATGCTGACGGCCAAGGACGGCGAGATCGACAAGGTGGTCGGGCTCGAGCTCGGTGCCGACGACTACGTCACGAAGCCGTACTCCTCGCGCGAGCTGCTCGCGCGGATCAAGGCGGTGCTGCGCCGGGGCGGGGACGTCGAGGACCTCTCGCCCGCGACGCTCGAGGCGGGGCCGGTCCGGATGGACGTCGAGCGGCATACGGTCACCGTCGACGGCGAGCACGTGTCGCTCCCGCTCAAGGAGTTCGAGCTGCTCGAGCTGCTGCTTCGCAACGCCGGGCGGGTGCTGACCCGGATGCAGCTCATGGACCGGGTCTGGGGGAGCGACTACGTCGGCGACACCAAGACGCTCGACGTCCACGTCAAGCGGCTGCGGGCCAAGCTCGAGCCGGACCCGACCAACCCGCGGCACATCGTCACGGTGCGCGGGCTGGGCTACAAGCTGGAACCCTAGCTCGCCGCGGGGGTGGCGCTCGGGGTCTCGCCGGACAGGTAGCTCTCGGGCAGCAGCACCGGGACGTTGACCGGTGTGCTTCCAGCGTCGGCGGTCTGGACCTGCAGGGTGACGATCGCGCCCGGTGCCGCGGGCACCGACGGCAGCACGACCTCGGTGCCGGTGGTGCCCAGAGTCGTCGAGCCGCCGGGCGAGACGCTCGCTCGGACGATGTCGCCGGCCGTCGTCGACGCGCTGGCGACGGCGAACCGGACCGTCGTGGCGTACTGGCCGGTGTTGACGATCTGGCCGACGAGAACCCCGGGGCCGCCCTTCGCCGAGGAGACGACGAGGAGGTTGCGGATCTGGACCGACCCGAGGTCCACGGGCACCCCGTCGCCGGTGATGATGTTGTGGTCCGTCTGGACGGGTGAGAGTGTCGCGCAGCCGCCGAGGGCAAGCGAACCCGCCATGGCGGCAGTCGCGGCGGCGACACGGAAAGCGGCGGCCGGGGCAGGTCGGAGAGTCACGGGGGACAGCGTAGCGGGCGTCGTGTCGTCGTGTCCGCACGCGCTCGTGGGGGGCTTCGGTCAGCGACGGGCACCTTCCGCCGGGCCCGGTCCAGCGCCCTCCGGAGCACGAGAAGGGCGGTCCTGTCAACCCTCAATTCCATTCCCGTGCAACCCTTTTGGGGTGGCGGACCTGCGTTAGCGCTTTCGCTTCCGATTCCTTGTGTCGGTGTCTGCGTGTTATCCTGGATGTCGCGAAAGGGGATAACAGCACATGGTCTTCAAGGTCGGCGAAACGGTTGTGTACCCGCACCACGGGGCGGCGCGCATCGTAGAGATCAACAACCGCACCATCAAGGGCGTGGAGAGGCTCTACCTCAAGCTCAAGGTCGCGCAGGGCAATCTCGACATCGAGGTCCCCGCGGAGAACTGCGACATGGTCGGCGTCCGCGACGTCGTCTCCAAGGAGGGCCTGGACAAGGTCTTCGAGGTTCTGCGGGCTCCGTACGCCGAGGAGCCGACCAACTGGTCGCGCCGCTTCAAGGCCAACCTCGAGAAGCTCGCCTCCGGCGACGTCATCAAGGTCGCCGAGGTCGTTCGTGACCTGTGGCGCCGCGACAAGGACCGAGGCCTCTCGGCCGGCGAGAAGCGCATGCTCGCCAAGGCGCGTCAGATCCTCGTCTCCGAGCTGGCTCTCGCCGAGAAGACCGACGAGGACAAGGCCGAGTCGATCCTCGACGAGGTGCTGGCCTCCTGACCGAGGAACCACACGTGAGCGACGCCGACACTCCCCGCGGGGGTGTCGGCGTCGTTGTGGTCATCGTGCTCCTCGACACCGAGGGCTCCGGGATGGAACCGCCGGTCTTCACCCTGACCCTTGACGGGCGGCCGCTCGTCGAGCACAGCGTGACCGCGGCGCTCGACGCAGGCCTGCGGACGTTCGTCGTGAGCGGGCCCGGAGTGGAGGCCCCGCTCGCCCACCTGGCTCATCACCCCGACCTGGAGGTCCTGCACGCATCCCGGGCACACTTCGGCGCCGCGCTCGCGTCGCTGCTCGCCCGGCTGCCCGCCGCTCCCAGCCACGTGATCTTCCACGATCCGTGCTGCCCGCTGCTGCCCGCGTCGGCGCTGAGTCGGGCTGGTGCGTCACATCGCAGAGCGGCCCGATGAGGTCATCGTGCTGTCCCGGCCGGTGACCGACACGGTCAAGAGTGTCCGGGCCGGGGAGATCTGCGAGACGGTGCCGCGAGGGTCCCTGCGGGTCCTCGGATCGCCGGTCGTCGTGCCCTTCGCCGACGTGGCCGACCTCGACCTCAGCACGGTCACGTCCTTGCCGACCCTGCTGTCCGCGCTGAGTGTTCGCCGTGCGGCCACGCACGTCGTCGCCCCGGTTCTCGGCCAGGTCGTCGCCCATGCCGGCGATGCGGTGCTCCTCCAGGCGCTGCGCGACCTGTCGCTGCAGACGCGGGCCTGAGGTCACCGATTTCGGAAGACCTCCCAGAACTCCCTCGCGAACTTCACGGGCTGGCGGACGATCTGGATCGGTAGGCGCAGGACGAAGTGCCACGGGTCGTCGGAGGCATGGCGCAGGAGCCGGGCCGGCTTGCTCGTCACCCGCTGCTTGAGGTCCTGGGCGTAGTCGTGAGGCAGGTCGACGTTGTGCTCGACCTCGTGCCCGCACTCGCAGCAGCGGGTGCGTTCCAGGAGCCGACCGACATAGCGCAGCTCGTGCTCGGTGCGGTGGCCGCACTCGGCGCACATGAGGTCGGTGAACTCGGCTGACATCGACGGCCTCCTTGGTTGGCTACAGGCTCCAGTGCGCCCGGGCGAGGAGTCGCTCGGCGAGGAACAGATCCTCCGGGAAGGTGATCTTGAGGTTTCTCGGGTCCCCCGGGATCGCCCGGACCCGCCCCTTCCCGTATCGCTCGAAACACGCGGCGGTATCGGTACCGTCGAACCCCGAGCGATCGGCGCGGTCGTAGGCCGCGAGCAGCTCCCGAGCACGGAAGGCCTGCGGCGTCTGTACCGTGACGAGGGCTTCCTCAGGGATCCGGCCATCCTCGCGGACCAGACTGTGCTGGACGAGGGCCGGGAGGGCCGCACCATAGGTGCGGGCACCTTCGATGACATCCTCGAACAGCCGAGGTGCGGCCAACGGGCGGGCCGAGTCGTGGATGACGACGACGGCGATGGTCCCGTCCTCGATGCGCGACCGCAGGTGGCACAGCGCGGCGTACTCCGACCCGTGCCGGGTGAGCCCGCCGGGTACGAACTCGACGCCGCGGTGCGGGGACTCCCGATGGACGACCGACCGGATCGCGGGCAGCTCGCTGTCGCGACCCACCACGACGGTGACCGCGATGTCGACCACGCGCTGGGTCCAGTCGAGGGTCCAGGTGACCACCCGCCGCCCGACGAGCGGGAGGAGCACCTTGTTGGTGTCGGTGCGGGCACGGCTGCTGCTGCCTGCGGCCAGCAGCACCAGCGCTGTGTCCGCGGGGGGCGGCGGCTCATCAGCGCGGCGGGGGGGCAGGTGCACGGTGCGGAGTCTAGTCGGACGTGTGGTCACCTCCTCCTGACGCTGCAGTCCCTGCCGCACTGATGATCCGGGTGGCGGCCTCCCGAGCGGCGTCGGCCGACGGGGCCGCGCAGGCGGCGTCGGCCATGGCGCGACACGTCGCGATGTCCACGCGGGTGAGCCTGTCGTGAACCGCGACGAGAGCGCGTGGGTCGGCGGACAGGCTGGTCACACCGAGGCCGACCAGGACGCACGCCAGGACCGGGTCGGCGGCTGCCTCCCCGCAGACCCCGACGGACTTGTCGGCGGCGGCGCCGGCGGCGCCGACCATCCCCACCAGCCGAAGGACCGCCGGCTGCCAGGGCGTATTGAGCGCCGCGAGCTTGCCGCTCACCCGGTCGGCCCCCATGGTGTACTGCGTGAGGTCGTTCGTGCCGATCGAGACGAAGTCGACCTCCGCGAGGATCTCGGCAGCGAGGAGTGCTGCGGAGGGCAGCTCGATCATCGCACCCAGGGTGGTCAGCCCGGCCGCGCGACCCTGCTCGACGAACCACTTGGCCTCGTCGGGGGTAGCGACCATCGGCGCCATCACCCAGACCTCGGCGTCGGTCGCTCCGGCCGCCTCGGCGAAGGCCGCCAGCTGACGCTGCAGCGTCTCGGGCTGCTGAACCCCCACGCGCAGCCCCCGCACCCCGAGGGCCGGGTTCTCCTCCTCGCCGAGGTCGAGGAACGGCAGGGGCTTGTCGGCCCCGGCGTCGAGGGTCCGGGCGACGACCTTGCCCTGCGGGAACGCGGCGAACACGTCACGGTAGAGCGTGGTCTGCTCAGCGAGAGTGGGCTCCAGGGGCCGCGACAGGAACAGCAGCTCGGTGCGGAAGAGGCCGCTGCCAGGGATGGAGAGCTCCTGGGCGCGGTGAGCGCTGGCCACGTCGCCGACGTTGGCTCCCAACGTCACGGGGTGCCCGTCCTGCAGCGCGTGGGGCCCCGGGGGGAGGGGCTGGACCGAGTGGATCTGCGGAACGGACTCGACGGTGTCGGCGGGCAGGTCGGTCGTCACGGACCCCGCGTCGGCGTCAACCGCGATGAGGTCGCCGTCCTCGAGCTCGAGCGCACCAGGACAGGCCACGACGGCGGGCAGCCCCAGAGAGCGGGCGATGATCGCGGTATGCCCCGTCGGGCCCCCCTCCTCGATGACGATCGCGAGCACCTGGGTCAGGTCCAGGACGCTGGTGTCGACCGGAGCGAGGTCGCGGGCGACCAGGACGTGGGGATGCCCCGGCTCGGGAAGGCCTGGGGGGGCGAGCCCGTCGAGGTGGGCGATGACCCGCAGGGCCAGGTCCGCCAGGTCGGTCGTGCGGGCGGCCATGTAGTCGCCCGCCGCTCGGAACTGGTCCGCGATCTGCTCGCTGACGAGCATGACGGCCCGGGAGGCCGAGATGCGTCGCGCGCGGACGAGCTCCGAGCAGCGGCTGTGGAACGTCGGGTCGTAGGCCATCATGGCCGTGGCCTCGAGGATGTCCCGGGCCTCGGCCGGTGCCTGCTCGGCGCGCGCCTCGATCTGCTCGGCGACGGCGAGGAACGCCGGGGCCACGCGGGCGGCCTCCTCCTCGAGATGCTCCGGCGCCGGGTCCAACGCCGGGCTCGGCCCGGCCTCGACATACCGTGCGACCCGCCCGACCACCCGGCCGGACCCGACGCCGACGCCGACCAGACGGGTCACCGCACAACCCCCGGCGCGAGGAGGCTGGCAGGGTCGGTGAGCAGGCCGTCGATCACCTGGAGGAGCCGGGCGGCGTCCGCGCCGTCGGCCACCCGATGGTCGACGGTCAGACCGGCCTCCACGGTGAGTGCGACACCGAGGCCGCCAGGCACGGCGACCGGCCGGGTGCGGATCGAGCCGAGCGACAAGGCACTGGCCTGGGGGGGAGTGAGCAGAGCCTGGAACCGGTCCACCCCCAGACCTCCGAGGTTCGACAATGTCGCCCTGGCGGCCACCAGGTGGGCCGAGTCGATCTTGCCGCCGCGAGCCGCCGCTGCGACCTCCCGGACCTCTCGGTCGAGCTCCTCGAGACTGACGAGGTCCGGCGCGGTGAACACGGGAGCGATGAGCCCGGCCGGGGTGTCCACGGCCAGCGCCACCGTCACGTCGTCCGCCGGAGTCACCTGGTCGCCGCTCCAGGTGCCGAGCAGCACCTCGGTGGAGCGCAGCGCCCTGGCGTAGGCCCGGAGGAGGACGCTGGTCCAGGACACCTGCCCGCGCACCGCCTTCATCCGCTCCAGGTCGAGCTCACGCCATACCGTGAACTGGGGGACGAGGGCGCTCTCGGACATGCGCTCGGCCGTGAGCCTGCGCACCACACCGCGACGGCGGGCCGTCGCGGTCTGCAACGGCGCGGCGGCGGCGGGGGCCGGAGCGCCCGAGGGCATCGTCGTGGCGGTCGGTTGCTGGACCGAGGGCCGTCCCGGGGGCGCCGCGAGTGAGTTGGCCTTGGCGGTGACGTCCTCGGGCAGGACGAGCCCGGCGGGCCCGGAGGCGGGCACCGAGTCGATGTCCACCCCGAGCTCTTTCGCGAGACGGCGAGCGACGGGAACTGCCGCGCGAGGACCGGCCGGGGTGGGCGGCGGGGCCGGGGCGGCCTCAACCGCGGGGGCGGTCTCGACAGCGGGGGCGGTCTCAACAGCGGGGGCGGTCTCAACAGCGGGGGCGGTCTCAACAGCGGGCTGACCCGACGGCTCCGGTTCGGCGGCCACCGGGTCGTCGAAGAGTCCCGCGAGGGCGTCGGTGTCCTCGCTGGAGATCCACGCGATGGGCTCACCGACCGGAACGACGGCGCCGGGCTCGGCGTCGATGCGCTCGAGGACCCCGGCCACGGGGGACTCAACCTCCATCTCGACCTTGTCGGTCATGACGTCGCAGACGACCTCGCCGGCCTCGACGACCGCGCCGGGCTCGAGATGCCAGGTGGTCACCTCGCCCTCGGTCATCGTCATCGACATCTTGGGCATGCGGACCGCGACGAGGTTGCTCATCGGGCCTCCACGAGCTGGCGTGCAGCGTCGACGATGTCCTCGACCTGCGGGACCACGGAACGCTCGAGCTGGGGTGCGTAGGGGATGGGGACGTCGAGCCCGCACAGCCGCCGGATGGGGGCCAGCAGGTAGTAGAGCGCGTCCGACTCCGTGATGCGTGAGGAGATCTCGGCCATGAAACCCCCTTGCTTGGGCGCTTCCTGGACGAGAAGGACTCGGCCGGTACGGCGGACCGAGTCGAGCATCGGCTCGGCGTCCAGAGGCGTGAGGGTGCGGACGTCGATCACGGTGGCGGAGATGCCCCCCTCGGCGAGGGTCTGCGCGGCAGCCACCGACCGCGAGACCTCGACGCCCGTCGCGATGATCGTGAGGTCCGTGCCCTCACGACGGACCGCGCAGGTGCCGAGCGGCACGCGGTAGGCCCCCTCCGGGACGGGGCCGCTCTCCCGGTACAGGAGCTTGTGCTCGAGGAAGATCACCGGGTTGGGGTCGTCGATCGCGGCGAGGAGCAGCCCCTTGGCGTCGGCCGGCGTCGCGGGCATGACAACCTTCAGGCCCGGCACGTGGGCGAACCACGCCTCGGGGCTCTGCGAGTGCTGAGCCGCGGCGCCGGTCCCGGAGCCGAGCGGGGTCCGCAGCACCATGGGGACGTTGGCCGCGCCTCCGAGCATGAAGTGGATCTTCGCCGCCTGGTTGACGATCTGGTCCATCGCCTGGGCCGTGAAGTCGGAGAACTGGATCTCGACGATGGGGCGCATCCCGGACAGCGCGGCGCCGACGGCAGCACCGACGATGCCCAGCTCGCTGATGGGCGTGTCACGGACCCGTTGGGCGCCGAAGCGCTGGAAGAGGTCTCCGGAGACGCCGAACGCACCCCCGTAGATCCCGACGTCCTCGCCGAAGAGGAAGACCCTCTCGTCCGCGGTCATCGCCTCGGCCATCGCCTCGCGAAGGGCCTCGGCATACGTGATGATGCGCTCGGTGGTCGCGGTCTCGGTCATCGCCGGTCTCCTTCGGTGGTGGCGAACACGCTGCCCAGGAGGTCGGAAGGATCTGCGTCGGGCTGTGTCATGGCCTGTTGGACGGCCGCACGCACATCCGCCTGCGCGCTGGCGCGGACCTCCGCCACCTCGTCGTCGGTGAGCACGCCCGTCTCGACGACGCGCTTCTCGAAGTGCTCCAGCGGGTCGTGTTCGGTGCGCCACTCGGTGATCTCCTCCTTGGTGCGGTAGAGGTTCTTGTCCGACTTGGAGTGGCCCTTGTAGCGGTAGGTCAGCGCCTCGATGAACGTGGGTCCCTCGCCGCGCCGCGCCTTCTCGACGGCCTCGGTGGTCGCCTGGTAGACGGCGTCGACGTCGTTGCCGTCGACCGTGACACCCGGGATGCCGTAGGCAGCCGCGCGTTCGCTCAGGTGGCGGATGGCGAAGGCGTTCTCGGTGCTGAAGCTCATGCCGTACTGGTTGTTCTCGCAGACGAAGACGACGGGCAGCAGCCAGATGGCGGCAAGGTTCGCGGCCTCGTGGAACGCGCCCTCGTTCATCGCGCCGTCACCGAAGAAGCTGAGCACCACCTTCTCCTCGCGGCGCAGCTGGAAGGCGAGCGCTGCCCCGACCGCGATGGGGATGCCGCCGGCGACGATCCCGTTGGCTCCGAGGTTGCCCGTGGCGACGTCGGCGATGTGCATCGAGCCCCCCCGGCCACGGCAGTAGCCGGTGTCCTTCGCCAGGAGCTCGGCCATCATCCGGGTCAGATCTGCGCCCTTCGCGATGGAGTGCCCGTGTCCACGGTGGGTCGAGCCGACGGCGTCGTCGGGTCGCAGGGCGGCACAGGCGCCGGTGGCGCTGGCCTCCTCACCGATCGACAGGTGCATGGTGCCGTGCATCATGCCGCGGGCGAACAGGTCGTCGACGGCCTCTTCGAAGCGGCGGATCCGCCACATGGTCAGCAACGCCCAGGTGGCGCGCTCCTTGGACTGGCTCAGCGTCTGGACGTCAGGTCCCACATCGGACGACATCTAGACCTCCTATTCACAATTGTTCACAGATCGTCACGTATGTTCAATGATAAGAACGGGTGAGAGAGTTGTCCAGAGCCGTCCCAGGTGGGAATCTCTGACACCAACGTCCCTACCAGCTCGCCGAGACTCGGAGGATTCCTATGCCGGACCGCACCGCCACCATCGCCTCGCCCGTCGGCCTGCACGCCCGTCCGGCGGCGGCCTTCGTCAAGGCCGTGATCAAGTCGGGAGTCCCGGTGATGATCTCCAAACAAGGCCAACCTCCGGTCGACGGACGGAGCATGGTCAGCGTCATCACTCTCAACGTCGCGCAGGGCGACGAGGTTGTGCTGCACGCCGAGGGGGAGGGCGCCGAGGCGGTGCTGGACGACCTCGTCGCGATGCTGCAGAACCCTGACGTCTGACTGAGTGTGGCCTGACGGGCCCGGCACCTCAGGCCGGGCCCGTCAGGTGTGTTCTAGCCGAGGAGCCGGGTCAGCTCGACCGCGTCGGGGACCGCCTCGCCACGGCTCAGCGCCTCGTGGTAGTGGCGGAGCTTGAAGATCGTGGCGTCCTCGTCGAGCTCGACATCGTCATACGTGATGAAGTGGTCGACCGGCAGGTCACGGGTGATCCGGGCCTTGTTGAGGATGCCGAGTGGCACGAGGTTGTCGCGGGCGAAGTCGTCGGCCTTGTCGATGTGGCCGCGCACCATGAACCCGCCGACCCCGTCGAGGACCTCGCCGGCCCTGATCGGCCGTTTGGTCATCGCGCCGACCTCGGCGGTCCAGTGTTCGGACGTGAGGCTCGGCCGGCCGTCGAGCACCATCTCGTAGACGGTCAGCGGTGCCTCGATGCTGGCGAGGTGGTAGGGACGGTAGAAGGCGTAGTTCGGCCCGTCACCCATGAGGAGGTAGTTCATCTCGTGGTTGATGTACGGGTCCTCGTGGCGAACGACGACGAACACGCCGGGCGCGACCGGCCCGGTGCAGTAGTCGACGACGCCCCGGCGGTCGAGGACGCCGCCCTCGCTCTGGAGCGAGAAGGTCTGGTGCAGCGTCGGAACCGTCGACGCCGGACCGTGCATACCCCGCACGCTCACCTCGAGGCCGGTCGTGTTCGCGAGCGACGCCATCTCGATCATGGCCTTGGACCCGTCGACGAACTCGCAGAGCATCTGCGGGTTCATCTTCTTGCGAGTGGCCTCCTCGACGAGGTCCGCGGGGGTCTTGTAGGCCTCGAACGGGTTGTTCTTGCCCTTCCCCGCGGCGACGATGTCGAAGCCGAGGTCTCTGGCGAAGTCGACGAGAATCTTGGTCTCGACCGGCTCGTCGCCCCGGCAGACCGAGTAGAGCGCGCTCGACTGCTCGCCGAGGTAGGCGTAGTAGAGGCCGGCCGTGACATCGCTCTCGACGTTGAGCGTGGCGTAGTGGATGCCGTTCGCCAGAGCGGGGATGGCCACTCGGGCCCCGACCTCCGGGACCCCCGTCGCCTCGACGATGATGTCGACCGGCAGCGCGGCGATCTCGTCGATGCCGCCGAGGGCCACGGATCCGCCCTGGTCGACGATGCGTGCCGCTTGGTCGATCGACGTGAAGGCGGACGGTGTTTCACCGCCGGCCTGGACAAGCGCGGTCTCCGCGCGGGACACGTCGATGTCGACGACGGCGGACAGGGCGGTGCCCGGCATGCGCAGGATCTGTGCGGCCATCCCGGTACCCATCTGGCCGGCACCGACCAGCGCGACCCGCAGCGGACGGTTGAGCTCGTTGGCTCGTGCCGTCAGGCGTTCTCGGTAACTCATGTGGTTTCGAATCTCCTTCGGATCATGCCGGTACGTCGAGGGATTCCGCCCGCGGGGAGACCGAAACCTGGAGCTTCGGGATGGCGGGCTCGGTCGTCGTAGGTCGTCAACTGCGGTGGGGGTGGGGGCCGGCCGCACCTGCGGTGGGTGGCTGCCGAGCTACTGGCGGCGCAGGATGCGGACAACATCTCCGATGGCGGGGACCTCCACCGGCCCGCTCGTGACGCAGACATCACCGGGCAGTGCGGCCGTGGTCTCGCCGTTGGCCTTGAGGTCGAGGTGACCGAGGTTCAGCAGGTTGTCCTTCACCACTTCACCCACGGCGAGAACGGTCCAGCTCTGCTCACCGATGGTGATGGTGTCCCCTGGTGCCGGGGCGTCCCCGACCAGGGTGGGCTCGTGCAGGACTGCGAAGTCGTGCAGCTCTTCGGGGGCGTCCTGGCCGAAGAGGATGATGACGCCCTCGGCGACCATCGTCGGCATGAGCTCCCCCACGGCGGTGACGGTGCTTTCGTACACCGTCACCGCCGCGGGGCTCGTCACACGTCCTCCACGTTGTCCGGCTTGACACCCGAGACGAAGAGCTCCTTGGTGATGAACTGGGCGAGCGGTCCGGCGGGCGACGTCGCGTGGATGTCGACGGTGAGGACCTTCTTCATGGGGTAGACCCCGACTCGCGCGGTTCCACCACAGTCGATCACTGCCACGGCGATCTTGTCGAACGGCACGCTGCTCTTGAACCCGTCGAACGGCTGACCGCCGGTCATCTCGGCGATGCGCGCGGCAACGGGATGAATGCCGCCACCGGTCACCGAGTAGATGTAGGGCTTGTCATCCGTGGGGTGGACCACCAGGGGCCCGCCCCAGCCGCCACGCCCTGCCGAGATCTTGACTGCCTTGTACTCCGTCATGCGGTGTCTCCTTCTGGATCGTGGTCGGGCTCAGGTGTAGAGGCCGAAGCTCGCCAGGTAGGCGATAACGACCGAGACCGGACCGGTGACGAGCCGCGAGAACAGCACGGCCGGGACACCGATTTCGACCGTTTCTGCCTCCGCTTCTCCGAGGGCCAGGCCCACGGGGATGAAGTCGCAGCCGACCTGCGGGTCGATCGCGAACAGTGCCGGTAGCGACATCTGTGGGGGAATTGTCCCATCGGCGATCTTGGTGCCGAGGAGCACGCCGACGATCTGTGCGATGACGGCGCCCGGGCCGAGGATGGGCGAGAGGATCGGGATGGCCGCGATGATCGACAGGACGAGCAGCCCGATGAGGTTGCCGGCGAGCGGTTCGATCAGGTGGGCGAGCCAGTTGCCGAGCCCGGTCTTGTTGATGATGCCGATCAGGACCGCGATGAAGGCCATGAACGGCAGGATGTTGCGAATGACCGAGTCGACCGAGTCACGGCCGGCCTGGTAGAGGGCGCCAACGACCCCTCCGACGGAACGGCCGATCTTGAGCAGCATGCCGTTGAGGCCACCGCCGCCAGACGACGTCGTGGTGTCCGTGCTCATACCGCGACCTCCTCACTGAGAGGGCGCCGACTTGCCATGCGCGCCGTGATGAGCTCCGTGAGGATGCCACGGATGAGGATGACGACCATGCCGACGAGCAGGTAGCGCACGGCCAGGTCGCCGAGGCCGAAGCCCAGCTTCTGGACGCCGGTCGCGATTCCCAGGTAGACGAACAGCTCGCCCGCGTTCGCGTGCGGGAACAAACCGGTGATCGGGTGAACGAAGCTCACAGCCGAGTCATAGAAAGCCGGCTTGTACTTCTCCGGCAGGAACCGTCCCATGGTGTAGCACATCGGGTTGGTGAGGAAGAAGACCGAAAGAATGGGGAAGATGAGGTAACGGATCGGGTAGTAGATCAGGCCCGGGCGTGCCGCGAGCTCGCCAACCCGGTCGATCTTCTCGGGGCCGATCATCGCGATGAGCGCGTTGACGGCGGTGAGGAGGACGATGAGGAGCGGGACGATCCCGACCACCAGACCCACGAAGGTGTCGGCACCGGCCTGGAAGAGGCCGATGAACCACTGCGCGGCGGTAGCCAGGGCTCCGAAGAACCCTGTTGGTGGATTCACCGTGTCCGCCGCGGGGAATGCGGCTGTCAATATCGATGGGACCATTGAGTACACTTCCTTGTGTAGCCGACCCGGAGGCCGGACCTGGATTTTGTGTGAGAGTGCAGGGAAGCCCACGGCTGTCTTGCTGCATCAGTTGCGGTGCCGGTGGCGACCCACTCGCCGCCGGCGCCGCCCATGTCAGGGGGGCATCACGACATAGGCTCCCGCCATTTCTCCCCCATCAGGTCGGCGGCCTGACGCGCTGCCTCGCGCTGGGCCTTGCTGAGTGAGGCGAACTGCTCGTCGCCCCTGACTCGCTCGACCCCGACCCCGATGAGTGGGGAGAGTGGCTTGCCTCGGGCGAAGGTGGTCCACCCACTGAGGCACAACGTGTCGCGCACGGTTCCGCTCGTGTCCACGGCCAGCGCGACGATGGCCCGCCCACCGCGGTAGCGGCGACCGCCCATTCCAACGGAGACCAGGCCCGCACGCCTGAGCGTGCGCACCGAGGCGTTGAAGGCGACGGATTGGCGGTACGTCACATAGAGCTGGATCATCCAGCCGATGACGATCGCAACGATCACTGCGAACCAGGTCGTCATGGCGTGGCCCCGCTCAGCGTCGCGGCGAGGACGCTCCTGGCGAGCGCCTCGTCGCAGACGAGGGAGTCGATGATGCGCCCGCGCAGCGCCCCCAGCACCGACGGAGCCTTGGCCCGTCCGTAGGAGACGCCGACCACCCGCGGGATCTCCTTGAGGTCCGCGATCGTCAGTCCGAGCACCCGGTCATCGGTGATCCCCGAGACGGAGCGACCTTCGGCGTCGTAGAAGCGCGCCAGGACGTCTCCGACGGGGTTGGCGGACATGACCCGCTTGGCCTCCCTGGCGTTCAGACCCATGGACTCGAGGACCGCCGCGGAGGAGCCCACGGCCGTGGCGCCGAGGCCGACGAACGCCACATCAACGCCTCGGGCCGCCTCCAGGGCCAACGCGATCGACGGTTCGGTGAGCAACGTGTCCCGGGCGGCCTTGGTGGTGAACGTCGCCGGCGCGTAGAGGACCTGGTAGCCGCCGCCGGTCCGGCTCGCGAGCTCTCGAACGAGCTCCTGGCACGTGATCTCGTTGCGCACCGAGGACATCCCGCCGACGAGCGGCACGAACCGCGCCGAGAACTCCCGTTCCGTCGATACGGCCCACACCATGGCCTGCAGGGTCGTGCCCCAGGAGACGCCGACGGAGATGCCGTCGGCCAGCATCCCCATCAACAGATCTGCGGCGAGGGCGCCGACGGCGGCCGCCTTCGTGCGCTCCGAGACCTCGCTGCGGCGTTGGGCCACGCGCACGTCCGCCAGGCCGAAGGAGCTCCTCAGCTCGTCCTCCAGGTCGGTGGCCCGCCCCGACGGGTCATGGACCCTGATCTCGACGATGCCGAGGTGTTGTGCTTCCGTGAGCATCCTGGAAACGTTGGAACGTGAGGTGCCCATCAGTTCGGCGACCTCGGCCTGCGACCGGTTCTCGACGTAGTACAACCGGGCGGCCATGAGGAGGCGATCCGGCTCTCGGGCCGTCGGCATCGTCACCTCCGTGATTACGGTCTGCACACCTGCGCCTTTATTGAAGCGGCCGAGACCTGCCACGTCAAGGGTGAGCAGTACACAGTTCAATGTTTCTAGGGATGCAGACCGGCGCTGAGGTCGCCGCCGAACCGACTCGCACCCCGGGGGCCGGCCTGGCGATATGCCCTGGTCATGACTCGCGCGACCGTCCCGGCGACCGGGTCGCGGCCGCCACCTGGCCGGCGTTGTCACCGGCTCGGTGCACTCCGTTGCCGCGGCGGCCGAAGGCCGGTACACTCTGCTCGTCGGGGCATCCGCTCCCCTCGTGCGCGAAGATGGTCGCCATGGTTGACGGGTCGTTCTCGAGCTGGCCGCGGGTGGGCGTCGGCGTCGACGTCCATGCCTTCGCCGTCGAGGGGAGCGAGCGCGAGCTGTGGGTCGGTGGGCTGCTCTGGCCGGGGGAGCGGGGGCTCGACGGGCATTCGGACGGCGATGTCGCGGCGCACGCGGCCTGCGACGCCCTGCTGTCGGCGGCCGGGCTGGGCGACCTCGGGGCGAACTTCGGCACCTCCCGGCCGGAGCTCGCCGGCGCCGGCGGCGTCGTGTTCCTCAGCGAGACAGCGAGGCTGGTGCGGGCGGCCGGCTTCGAGATCGGCAACGTCGCGGTCCAGGTCGTCGGCGACCGCCCGAAGATCGGTGGCCGCCGCGTCGAGGCGGAGCGGGTGCTGTCCGCTGCGGTGGGTGCCCCGGTCTCGCTCAGCGGGACGACGAGCGACGGCCTCGGCCTCACCGGCCGGGGGGAGGGTCTCGCGGCGATCGCGACGGCCCTCGTCTGGGCCCCGGGCGGGATCGGCTCCCTAGGAGGACACGGCCACGCTGTCGCCTCCCGGCACGAGACAGCGACCACTCGTGGGGCAGTCCATGGCCCACGACTCCGGCAGGCCCACAGCCGAGCGCTGGTCGGTCCAGCCCTGCCCGGCGAACGTCGCGAGGCCCGCGGGGTTACCCGTCAGGGCGTAGCACACGGACGCCGACGCGCAGGAGACCTGGAGCGCGCGGGACTCGGCGTGGGTCGTCGAGGCGGGGACGGCGCTCCAGCGGCCAGCCGCCCACCGGTAGGAGTGGCCGACCTGGTCCAGCGCCAGGCACATCGACGTGGTCGGGCAGTCGAGGACCACACCGTAGTCCGACGGGGTCGTGCCCGGGATCGTCGCGGGGGCGGTCCACGACGACCCGTTCCAGCGGGACCAGGAGCCGTACCACGTCACGGCCATGCAGAACGACGCGGCCGGGCACCCGACGTTGGTCTGCGCTGACAGGCCGCGGAAGACCTGGACCGGCCCCGACCACCCGTTGCCGGTGAACCGGAAGGCCCGCCCGAAGCTGTCGAACGCCTGGCACGACGTCGGCGACGCGCACGACAGGGTGGTCAGCCCGGTCGGGTAGGTGTGCAGGGCGCCCCAGGTGCCGGAGGAGTAGGTGCGCCACGTCGCCACGCCTTCCTGGCTCCACCAGTTGTTCGTCACGGCCACGCAGAAGGACGGGGTGGGGCAGTCGATGGTGGGCTCGGAGGTGAACAGCTTGCGCCCGGCATCCCAGGTCGTTCCGTCGCCGGCGAAGACCCACCCGAACCGGTCGGCGACGAAGCAGGTCACCGCGTTCGGGCACGTGACGCCGCCGAGGACCCCCGAGGTCGTGTTGAAGGTGCTCGGACCCGACCAGGTCGTGCCGTTCCACGTCTGGACGCGCCCCTGGTGGTCGACGGCGAGGCACATCGACGTCGAGGGGCACTCGACGTGCGCCTCGTACCCGACGCCCGTCGCGACCGCGGAGAGGGCGGACCATCGGCTGCCGTTCCATCGCGTTGCGCCGCTCTCGGCGCTGAGGCTCATGCACAGCGTCGATGACGCGCACGACAGCGACGTGCCACCGGGGTAGGCGTTGATGCCCATCTCGGTGCGGGGCCCCCACGTCGAGCCCTTCCAGGTGCGGAAGGTGTGCGACGAGTCCGTCGTCATGCAGAACGTCGGCCCGCTGCACGACACCTGTTGCGGGTAGGTCCCGATGGGCGAGATCCAGCCCAGGGCCCACGTCGACCCGGACAGGGTGGCCAGGTAGCCCGCGCCCGTCATCTTCGACCCGACGGCGAAACAGTGCGCTGCGGTCGGGCAGGCCACGTCGGCGTACGCGACGTCGGTTGTGCCGGCGATGGTCGTGGGGGTGGACCACGTCGACCCGTCGAACATGCTGGCCCGGGCGCCGGCACCGATCGCGACGCACCGGCTGGTCGAGGCACAGTCGACGGCGGTCCATCCTCCCGTCCCGAGCGGCGTCGCCGCCTCCCAGGCCCCGTTCCGGTAGAGGGCCGGGCCGGCGCCGGTCAGGGCCACACACCAGCCGGCCACAGGACACGACACGTCGGTGAGGAGCCGGTCCTCGCGCCCGCCCGTCGCTGGTACGACCTGCATCGGCCCGGACCACATCGACCCGTTGCGGACCTGCGCGCGGCCGGCGCCGTCGATCTCCATGCACCACGTCACGCTTGGGCACGACAGCCCGGACGGCATGCCTCTCAGTGGGTCGACGACCGTCGTCGTCCACCGCATGGGCGGCGTCGTCACGGTGGCGATGAGCGGGAAGGAGAAGTTGGGGACGACGTCGTGGGTGGCCACGGCATACGTGTAGGTCGTCCCAGGGGCGAGCCCGGAGTCGTCGAAGGACGAGGCGAGGACATCCGCCACCGTCGTCCCGTCGTACGGCGAGGAGGCCGGCGTGGCGCCGACTGTGCGCACGACGACGACCCCGCTCGCCGTCGGGTCGGCCGGGAGGGTCCAGCCGAGGTGGACCGAGGACGACGAGGTGGCGCTTGCGGTGAGGGCGGTGACCGGGTCCGGCGGCGTCGTGTCGGCCGACGGGCCCGCGAGGACGCCCGTGATGTCGACGATGAGGTGGGCGGTCCCGCTCGTGGCGAGGTAGAGGTCGACCGTGCCATCGGCGGACACCGGGGCGAGAACCAGGTTGGCGACCGTGCCGCCTGCGGCGATGTTGACGTTGGACGTCGGCGGTATGCCGGCACCGCCCGCGAAGACGCTGACATAGCCGCCCGCGGTGGGCTTGGTCACGGTGACGGTGAGGACCGCCGAGGACAGGCCGGCGACGGGGTGACCCCCGTCGTCGACGAGCCCGACCTCGACGACGCTGCCGCCCGGCAGGGGAGCTCCGCCGCCCCAGCGGGTGTCGACGACGCGCGTTGGTTCGACGGACCCGAACGTGCCGTCGGCGCTCGGCCCGCCGGCGGTGGCGTACCCCACGACGTCGGCCACGAGCTGGACGGTGCCGGACGTGCCCACGTCGAGCCGTATCGCCCCGCCCGGGGAGACCCGCGCGACGACGAGGTTGGCCACCGTCTGGCCGCGGGCGAAGTTCAGGCTCGAGGTTCCGGTGGCTGCGGTCCCGGCGGCGTGGACGGCGACATACCCGCTGCTCGTCGTCGCCGTCGCGGTGAGGTTGAGGAGGACCGAGTCGACCCCCGTTGCGGGGACGCCCGTCCGCCCGCCGATCGTCACGGTCGTGTGTGACCCGCCGCGCCGCGCCCCCTTCGGTGCGCCGAGCCCGGAGCGGGTGTCGAGGACGCGGGCGGGGGTGAGCGGGGTGATCTCCCCGGGGTGACCCGTCGTGCCCGCGAGGACGTACCCGGCGATGTCGACGAGGACGTGGGTCGTCGCGCCGGTGCCGAGGTGGATCCGGATGGCGATCCGCCCGTCAGGCGAGACGGGCACGACCGAGAGGTTGGCGACGGTCCGGCCCTTGGCGACGTTGAGTGTTGAGGCGGTGGGGGCGCTCTGGCCGGCGGGGTAGACCGAAAGGTACCCGGACGACGTCGGGGCCACGGCAGCGACGTTGACCGCCACGGCCTTGACATCGGTGGCCGGAACCGGGCCCACGCCGGTGACCTGGACCGTGACGGTGCTGGAGACCTGAGGGCCGGAGAGCCCGCCGACACCGGTCCGGGAGTCGACGATCCGGGCGGCCGGAACCGCGACATAGCCGCCCGGGTCCGTTGTGCCGTCGGGGGTCAGAGACCGGGCGACGGTTCCGAGCCTGCGAGTGACGCTCGACGGGAGGGCGGTCGTGACGCGGGAGGTGACCGGTGGCCGTTGCTTCGGGGTGGCCGGCGCGGTGGACGTGGGAGCCTCGCCCGACGTCGCGGCAGACGCTGTCGTCGGAAGGCCGGCGCCGGCCACGGCGAGAGCGAACGAGGCGGCGAGGGCACCCAGCAGGGGGCGACGGGAGGGCGGCACGGGGACTCCGAGTGGTGGGGCGGCCGGGGAGGCAGGTCGGAGTTTAGGGGCCAGCATGGCCGCACGCCGCGGTATCGGGCGACCCGCCGTGGGATCCTGACCCCCCGGCGGTCCGACCGGCCCAGACCCGGACGGGTCAGGCGGCCTGGCGGCTCCGCAGCCGTGCGGGGACGTGTCGGGCGGCCAGCACGCCGGCATACGCAGCGACGGCGCCGATGAGCCCTCCGACGGCGATGTCGGGGACGTGGTGGACCAGGGCAGCGACCCGGGCGGCCCCCAGGGCGAGGCTGAGGACGAGGAGCACGCCCCCGATGAGGCGGTCGCGGGTGAGGACAACGAGCGAGACCGCCACGGCGAGAGCGGTGTGGTCGGACGGGAACCCGTTGTCGACGCCGTGGTTGATGAGCGGCGCGACGTGGTCGACGACGAACGGCCGGGGGTCGGTCCAGACGGCTCCGGCGACCTTGACCAGGATCCCGACGGCGACCGCGGCGACGACCCCGGCGACGGCGAAGGGGAGACGGTCGGCGCGGGGGGCACGCAGCCAGGAGAGCAGCGCGCCGAGGGCCACGACATAGAGGAGATAGGTGGCCGAGAGCGTCACGACGGTCGTCATGGCCGCGACCCTCGCGGCTCGGCCTGGGACCCGGCTGGACATCGGGTGGGCGGGGGCTGGAAGCCGGCGCGGCCGCCGGGGTCACCCCGACCGCCGACGAGGCCGCCTGGGTCGCCTCGACCGCGGTCGGCGTCGCGGCATCGGCGTGGTCGGGAGCGCCTGCACCGCGCCGGTAGCCTTTGCGGGTGACTCTCAGACTGTTCGACTCCATGTCGCGCGAGCTGCGCGACTTCGTTCCCGTCGCGCCCGGGAAGGTCGGCATCTACATCTGTGGGCTCACGACCCAGGCGCCGCCGCACCTCGGCCATGTCCGCTTCGCCGTCGCGTTCGACGTGCTGCGTCGATGGCTCGAGACCGGCCACGGCTACGACGTCAGCCTCATCCGCAACGTCACCGACATCGACGACAAGATCCTCGCCCGGTCCGTCGAGATCGACGAGCCCTGGTATGCCGTGTCCTACCGCAATGAGATGGAGACCGCCGACGCCCTCGAGAGCCTCGGGGTGCTGCCACCGACCTACGAGCCGCGGGCCACCGGGCATGTCCCCGAGATGGTCGCGCTCATGGAGACGCTCGTCGCGCGCGAGCACGCCTATCCCGCCTCGGACGGCAGCGGCGACGTCTACTTCGACGTCAAGAGCTGGCCGGCCTACGGCGAGCTGACCCACCAGCGGCTCGATGACATGGCGCCGGCCGAGGACAGCGACCCCCGCGGCAAGCGCGACCCACGCGACTTCGCGCTGTGGAAGGGACACAAGGCCGACGAGCCCCCCACCGCCTCGTGGTCGACGCCCTTCGGCGAGGGGCGGCCGGGCTGGCACCTCGAGTGCTCGGCGATGGCCCGCAAGTACCTCGGCGACACCTTCGACATCCACGGCGGGGGCGTCGACCTCCGGTTCCCTCACCACGAGAACGAGATCGCCCAGTCGCGTGCCGCCGGGCTCGGTTTCGCCAACTACTGGCTGCACAACGCGTGGGTGACGACCGGCGGCGAGAAGATGAGCAAGTCGCTCGGCAACTCGCTGCGGGTCAGCGAGGTGACCAAGCGTCACCGACCGCTCGCCGTCCGCTACTACCTCACGGCGGCGCACTACCGGTCGACGATCGAGTACCACCCCGGATCGATCGAGGAGGCGGACGCGGCCGTCGAGCGGATCGAGGGCTTCCTGCGTCGGGCCCTGCCCGGGGGGACGGACCTCTCGGCCGTCGCCACGCACGCCCTGCCCGAGGACTTCGCCGCGTCGATGGACGACGACCTCGGCGTGTCCGGAGCGCTGGCCGTCGTCCACGACCAGGTCCGGGCCGGAAACACCGCCCTCGACGACGGGGACACCGAGGTCGCCGCCGACATCGCCCGCACCGTCGTCGCGATGACCGAGGTGCTCGGCGTCAACCCGGTCAACCCGTCCTGGGGCGCCGCCGACTCCGGCTCCGCTGACGCCCTGGCCGCGCTCGACTCGCTCGTCGGCGACCGCATCGCCGCCCGCGCGTCTGCTCGGGCCGCGCGGGACTATGCGGCGGCCGATGCGATCCGCGACGAGCTGGCGGCCGCGGGCGTCGCCGTCGAGGACACGGCCGGCGGAGCCCGATGGACCCTCTCGCGTGGAAAGGCCGACTGACATGGCGGGCAACTCTCGTCGCAAGGGCGCGGTTCGCAAGACCGGTTCGAAGAAGGGCGCCACCGTCGGAACCGGTGGCCAGCGTCGCCGGGGGCTCGAGGGCAAGGGCCCGACCCCCAAGGCGGAGGAGCGTCCGAACCACAAGGCGTACCGCTCCGCCGGTGGCCAGGGTGGAGCCGGGTCCGGTGGCGGTCCTCGCGGTGGGCCCCGTGGGGCCAAGCGAGCGGGCGGCGCCAGCGAGATCGTCGCCGGGCGCAACGCGGTCGTCGAGGCACTGCGCGCCAACGTGCCGGCGACGACCCTCTACGTCGCCGGCCGGGTCGACAGCGACGACCGGGTCAGGGAGGCGATCAAGACCGCCACCGAGCGCGGCATACCGGTTCTCGAGACCCCGCGCGGCGAGCTCGACCGGCTCACCGACGGGGCCGTCCACCAAGGCCTCGCGGTCCAGGTGCCGCCGTACCAGTACATCCACCCGAGCGACCTCATCGACCCCGAGCGTCCCGGCGTTCCGCTCGTCGTGGCCCTCGACAGCATCACCGACCCGCGCAACCTCGGCGCGATCATCCGGTCGGTCGCGGCCTTCGGCGGCCACGGGGTCGTCGTCCCCGAACGGCGCAGCGCGGGGGTGACCGCGTCCGCCTGGAAGACCTCGGCCGGCGCGGCCGCCCGGGTCCCCGTCGCCCGGGCGACGAACCTCACCCGGGCGCTCCAGGACTTCCGGAAGGCCGGCTTCTTCGTCATCGGACTCGACATGGACGGGGACGTCGAGCTGCCCGACCTCGACCTCGCCGGCGAGCCACTCGTCATCGTCGTCGGCTCCGAGGGCAAGGGGCTGTCCCGGCTGGTCCGCGAGACCTGCGACCAGGTCGTGTCGGTCCCGATGAGCGCGCAGGTAGAGTCGCTGAATGCCGGGGTTGCCACCGGCATCGCCCTGTACGAGGTCGCCCGCCGTCGGCGTTAGGGAGGCATTCGCCGTGTCCGACCAGCACAGCCAGCACCCCGAGGACCCGTCCAGCCAGCCGTTCCCGCCGGTGAGCCCCGAGGGGGCCCCGTCGGGTGCCTTCCCACCGCCACACGCCCCGCCGCTGCGGCCGCCCTACCCCGGGACACCCATGGGCGCGGAGAGCAACGAGCGGAGTATGCCGCCCCCTGGCCAACTTCCCGCAGTCCCGCCGATCGAGGGCTATCCCACGGCCGCCCAGGCGTATGCCGGCCAGCCGGCCGTCGGTGTACCCGTGGCCGTTCCGCGCCCGGCGACGGTGACCCTCGCGGTCCGGCTCATGTGGGTGGGGGCGGTCATGGCGGTCCTCCAGTCCCTCACCGTGCTGTTCTCCCGGGACTCGATGGGTGGCGCCATCGAGGACGCCTTCCGCAACCAGGACCAGTCCTACACCGCGGCCCAGATCGACTCCCTCGTCAACGTGGCGATGGGCTTCGCGATCGGCTTCGGGCTGATCATGGGTGGGCTCTGGGTGTTCATGGCCTGGGCCAACGGCAGGGGGATGCGCTGGGCCCGGATCGTCGCGTCGGTCCTCTTCGGGATCAGCCTCGTCTTCTTCGTCATCGGGCTCTTCGGGTTCTCGTGGAGCCTGTCCGCGGTGCTGAACATCTTCGCGGTCCTCGTCGGCGCCGCCGTCGTCGTCGCGCTCTGGCAGCGCGACACCTCGGCGTACATCGGCGCCAGATCCCGCCGACCCGGCTACTGAGACCCGGCCACTGACCAGGGCGGTGTGCCGGCACCGACCCGCACCCTCTTCTCTCTCAGAGGGCCTCGGACGCTGAGGCGACGACCACCGACCGCGCCGCGGAGCCGCCCGCGTTTCCCGGGCGGGCGCGCAGCCTCTATGCGAGGATCGGGCCGTTGTCACGACGTCGCCCGGCTCGGGCCGGGTGCATCCAAGAGAGGGACACCATGTCTGACTACGGCTCGACGCCACCGCCCCCGCCTCCGCCTGGGGGATACGGCGCTCCGCCCCCGCCCGGGGGATACAGCGCTCCGCCCCCGCCTGGCGGGGGGATGGGTGGTCCGATCGAGCACCCCAAGGGAACCGCCATCCTCATCCTCGGCATCCTGTCGTTGATCTGCTTCGCCCCGCTGGGCATTGCGGCGTGGCTCATGGGCAACACCGCGATCCGGGAGATCGATGGGGCGCCGGGACGCTACAGCAACCGGCAGACCGTCCAGATCGGCCGGATCCTCGGTATCGTCGGCACCGTCATCCTCATCCTGGGCGTGCTCGTCTGGCTTCTCTTCTTCGTCTTGCTCGGCGTGAGCGCGAGCACCAACTGACCGTGGTCACCACCCACGCGGAGGTGGGGGTCGCCGACCTGGCAACGGGTCGGCGGCGCCGCCTCACGGCTCCGGTCCTCGTCGCCGGGCTGACCGCCGCCGCGACGATGTATGTCTTCGCCATCGACCCCAACTCGCCGGGCCACTACCCCGTGTGCCCGAGCTATGCGCTGGCCGGCATCTACTGTCCCGGCTGCGGGATGCTGCGGGCCACCCACGACCTCGCGCACGGCGACGTCGCCGGTGCCCTGCAGCGCAACCCACTGGCGCCGCTCTTCCTGCTCGGTCTGGCCGGCCTGTGGGTGGCCTGGGTGTGGTCCCGGTGGACCGGTCGGCGCATCGTGTGGCAACCCGCTGCGGCCACGCCGTGGGTGATCGGGGCGGTCGTCGTCGCCTATACGGTGGCCCGTAACATCCCGGGCTGGACCTGGCTCTCGCCCGCCTGAGCCGGTTCCGCCGGCGGTTCGTCCCAACGGGGTACGGCATGGAGTACACATTGACCATGAAGGATCCTTCGTCAGAGCGAAGCCGGTGAGGACATCATGTTGATCGCCGAGCTCCGGAAGCCGCGCCCCTGGCCGAACCGTCTGGTGGCCGTGGGACTGACCTTCGTCGCCCTGTCCGTCCTCGGACCGGTGCTGACCGGCCTGGTGGATCCCTCCGCGGTGGCCCGGGTCGTCGCCTACTCCGGGCCAGCGCTGGTCGGGGGCCTGGGCGTGTCTCTGTTCGGTCTCGTGGTGGCGCGGCGCCGAACCGCGCGCCCATGACACCGACCCGGTAGCCCAGGGCTTACCTGGCGCCGACATCGGGCGCAGCACCGCGGCCGTGACCCGGACAGGGCACGGGCCGCGCCCTCTCAGGCCTTGGGTACCTCGATGACCGTCGACGCCACCGCCTTGTCGCCGAGGGTCTGCTTGTCGGTGTCCCACAGCATCCAGAGGTAGCTGAGGTAGAGGATCTGGTTCACGACGGCATGGACGATCTCGCGGAGGAACGCCTTCCCGGCCCCGATCGTCCGGCCCGTCGTCGTGTCGATGAGCATGAGCCCCATGGCCCGCTTGCCCACGCTCTGCCCGGTCCGACCCATCTTGAAGATCCGGTTCCAGATCCCGATCGTCAGGCTGACGAGGCCGCCGGCGATGATGAGGAGCACCCCGATGGCGATGCCGGCCGCGGACCCGGTCCCGGTGACCGTGTGCGTCCCGCCATAGACGTCGTACGTCGTGGCCGGCGCGCTGGCCACGATGACGACGATCCCGATGACGAGCGGGACGACCCCGATGAGGGTGATGGCGATGTCGATGAGCCCCGCAACCACTCGCGAACCGAAGGAGGCGACCGGGCCGAAGTAGTGCTGGACGTAGGGCAGCGAGCCCTGCGGCGGGGGGCCGTAGCCCACCGGTGGGGCGGCCTGGTAGCCGCCATAGGGGTTCTGCGGCGGCGCGCCATAGCCGGCTGCAGCGCCGGACGGCTGGGCGGGCGTGCCGGTGCCGGGGTAGCCGCCGGCGCCGTACTGACCGGCCGGGGCAGGCGGCGGGGCGGCATACCCGGGGGCCGGTTGGGGTGGGTACCCGCCCGCGGCGGGGGCGGGCGCGGCTGTCGGGTCGGTGGGCCATGCGGGCGGCCCGGGGGGCGGGGCCGCGTCGGGGACGGCCGCGGGGGTCTCGGCCGAGGCCGGCGGGGCCGGCGGGGGCTGCGGGGGCTGCGGCGAGTCGGCCTCGATGGGTTGGTCGGGCTGGTCAGGTGGGGTCGGCTGGTGGGGTACCCGGTCGGGCTGGTCGGTCATGGGGGCCTCCGCTATGTCGAGGGTCGTCGACTCGCGTCCAGCCTAGTGGTGAGGTCGGCGGCGAGGCCGGGACGTGTGTCAGTCGCCACGGGCGACCACCGGCAGCTCGAGGGTGTCGACGCCGAGGACGGAGCGCTCGTCCGGCTTGCTCGGCAGGACGCTCCTGACGTAGTCGTCGATCGCCCTCTGGAGGGGGATGTCGTGCATGGCCCGCTCGGCCATGTACCACCGGTGCTCGAGCACCTCGTGGAAGAGCTCGGCGGGCTCGAGCTTGGCGGCCAGCTCGCGGGGCACCCGCCGGATGATCGGCTCGTACACCTGGGTCAGCCACTGGTGCGCCATGAGCTCCTCCGGCTCACCCTGCTGGTTGGTCGCCGCACAGAACGAGTCGAGGTCGTTGAGGAGGCGGCGGGCCTGGTTCTCGCCGACGTCGAGGCCGGTGAGTCGGAGCAGCCGCCGGCTGTGGTGCCCGGCGTCGACGACCTTGGGCTGGACCTGGATCGACGTGCCGCCGATATCGGTCGTGATGGCGAGCTCGTCGACGTCGAAGCCGAGGGCGTTGAGCCGCCGGATCTTCTCCTCGACCCGCCACCGTTCGCCGGTGTTGAACTCCTCGGCGCCGGTCAGCTCCCGCCACAGGTCGGCGTACCGGGTGAGGATCCGGGTCGAGATCTCGACGGCGTCGGCGTTGCCCTCGAGCAGGCCGCCGGCCTGGAGGTCCATGAGCTCGCCGGCGATGTTGACCCGGGCGATGTCGAGGTCGTGCTCGCGCTGGCCGTTGGAGAGCTTGGGCCGCAGCTGTCCGGTCTCGGCGTCGACGAGGTATGCGGCGAACGCCCCGGCGTCGCGCCGGAACAGGGTGTTGGACAGCGAGACGTCCCCCCACCAGAAGCCGGACAGGTGCAGGCGAGTGAGCAGGACCGCGAGGGCGTCGATGAGCCGGGTCGCGGTGTCGGGGCGCAGCGACTGGCTGAACAGGGCCCGGTACGGCAGCGAGAACTGCAGGTGCTTGGTGATGAGGCAGGCGTCGAGCTCCTGCCCGGCGTGGTTCACCCGGCCGGTGACGACGCCGTACGGCTCGACGGCCGGCTCGTCGAGCCGGTGGAGGCTGCGGAGCAGGTCGTACTCGCGCCGCGCGAGGTCCGCCTTGATCTCCTTGATGGCGATGACGCTGCCGCTCAGCCGGACGAAGCGGACCACGTGCCGCGAGATGCCGCGGGGCAGCGCGGCGAGGAGCTCCTCGGGCCAGTCCTCCAGCGGCGTGAGCCAGGGCAGGTCGAACAGCTCCGGGTCCGGCAGGATCGTCGTGAACTCCAGGGCCATGGCGTCATTGTCTCCGAGTGGGCGGTAACGCGCGGGTGGGGCCCGGGAACGATCCCGAGCCCCACCCGGCGGATGGTCGGCGTCAGCGGCCGGACCTCTGCATCCCGGCTACACCAGGCGCAGGCCGGTCTCCTTGTTGAAGACGTGCAGGTGCTCGGGGTTCGGGTGGACGAAGATCGTCTCGCCCTTCTGCGGGGGGCGACGGCCGTCGACCCGCGCGATGAACGGCTTGAAGCCCTCCTCCTCGTCGCCGCCCTCGAGGACGATGTTGGTGTCGGTCGGGTTCGCGTAGACGTACGCGTCCGCGCCCATCTCCTCGACCGCCTCGATGGCGAGCTCGAGCCCGTCGGCGTCGGTCGTGATCTCGGTGTCCTCGGGGCGCACCCCGACGATGACGGACGTGCCGGCCGAGGCGAGCGCCTCGCGGGGGATGTCGAGACGGTGGCTGCCGAACTTCACGCCCTCGGTCGTCACCGGGACGGAGACGAGGTTCATCGCCGGCGAGCCGATGAATCCGGCGACGAAGACGTTCTCGGGGTGGTCGTACATCTCGCGCGGGGTGGTGCACTGCAGCAGCACCCCGTCCTTGAGGACCGCGATGCGGTCGCCCATCGTCATCGCCTCGGTCTGGTCGTGGGTGACGTAGACGGTGGTGACGCCGAGGCGACGCTGGAGCGAGGCGATCTGGGTACGGGTCTGGACCCGGAGCTTGGCGTCGAGGTTCGACAGCGGCTCGTCCATGAGGAAGACCTGGGGGCTGCGGACGATGGCCCGGCCCATGGCCACGCGCTGGCGCTGGCCACCGGACAGGGCCTTCGGCTTGCGCTCGAGGTACTCGCTCAGGTCGAGGATCTTGGCCGCCTCTTCGACGCGGCTGCGGATCTCGGACTTGTCGACCCCGGCGATCTTGAGCGCGAAGCCCATGTTGTCGGCGACCGTCATGTGCGGGTAGAGCGCGTAGTTCTGGAAGACCATGGCCACGTCGCGGTCCTTCGGCGACAGGTCGGTCACGTCCCGGTCACCGATCCAGATCTTCCCCTCGTTGACCTCTTCGAGGCCGGCGAGCATTCGCAGCGCGGTGGACTTGCCGCACCCGGAGGGCCCGACGAGGACGAGGAACTCGCCGTCCGCGATGTCGATGTTGAGTGCGTCGACCGAGGGCGTCTCGTTTCCGGGGTAGATCTTGGTGGCGGCGTCGTACTTGACTGTTGCCATGGTGGCTCTGCCTTCCTTCACCGGCAGGAACGTGCCGGACGATCCGTTGTAAAGGTGGAACGGCCGCCCACATCGGTGTAAGCGGTTCCATCAGTGTGCCGTATCCGACCCCCGGCACGCCAGCCCTGCCGGTGGCCCGAGGCGGCCGTCCCGGACCACGGGGAGCCGAGCGGGGCCGCGGCCCGGACCTCCCAGCGTCCTCTCAGGTCTAGCGCGTCGTGTTGGCGCCGGGCTACCGTCACCTCATGCGGATCTCGGACGTGGTGCGGCGCAAGGGTGACCTCGTGGTCACGATTCCCTCCGATGCGACGGTGGGGGATCTGCTGGCCCTCCTCTCGGAGCACAAGATCGGGGCGGTGGTCGTCAGCGACGACGGTGAGTCGGTCCACGGGATCGTCTCCGAGCGGGACATCGTCCGGCACTTGCACAGCGGGGGTCCGGCCATCCTCGACGGCCCGGTCCGGGCCATCATGACCAGTGAGGTCCAGACCTGCGGCCCGGACTCCGACCTCAGCGAGCTCGAACGCCGGATGACCGAGAGCCGGATCCGCCACGTCCCGGTCGTCGACGACGGCAAGCTCGTCGCCATCGTCAGCATCGGCGACGTCGTCAAGAACCACATCGACGACCTCCAGGCCGAGCGCGACCAGCTGCGCGACTACATCACCCAGTAGCCGCCCGGCCCCGCATCGCGGCCCGTAGTCCCGGTCCGCTATTCGGTCCGTCCACGCCCGGCCATTACTCGGTGCCCGGACCGGCGGCCGCATGCCGCATACCCTGGTCCCATGGCGGCGGACGCGGTCGGGGGCACCGACAACGGGGCCCGACCCGATCCTGTCCGGCTCGGGCCCTATCGCCTCGTCCAGCGACTCGGCGAGGGCGGCATGGGCGTGGTCCATCTCGCGCTGGACGCGCACGGGCGTGCCGTTGCCCTGAAGGTGCTTCGTCCGCACATCGCCCACGACCCGCAGGCACGCACCCGGCTGGCCCGCGAGGTCGAGACCCTGGCACGGGTGAGCAGTCCGCGCGTCGCGCCGGTCATCGACGCCGACGTCGACGGCGAGCGCCCCTACATCGTCACCCGCTATGTGCCCGGACCGCCGCTCGACGAGGTCGTCGGCGCCGAGGGGCCGATGGATGCCGAGCCGCTGCACCGGCTCGGCGCCGGCCTCGCCGAGGCGCTTCGGGTCATCCACGGGGCCGGGGTCATCCACCGGGACCTCAAGCCGGGCAACGTCCTGCTCGTCGACGGCGACCCGGTGCTCATCGACTTCGGCATCGCCCACGCCGTTGACGACGTCCGGCTGACCATGACAGGACTGGTCATGGGGACCCCCGGCTATCTCGCGCCCGAGGTCGTCGAGGGCGAGGAGGTGAGCCAGGCCACCGACTGGTGGGGCTGGGCGGCGACGCTTGCCTTCGCCGCGTCCGGGGCGCCCCCGTTCGGGCGCGGGCCGATGGAGGCCGTCCTCGCCAGGGTGACCCGCGGGGAGCCCGACCTGTCCACCGTCGACCCCCGGATCGCGCCGCTGCTGTATGCCGCACTGTCGCCGCGCCCGGCCGAGCGCCCGCACCACGACGAGGTGGTCGCCGCGCTCTCCCGGTTCGCGCAGGGCGGGCCGGTCACCGATGCGGTGGAGCTGCGCCGGGTGGTCAACCCGACCCAGGCCTTCGCGATACCGAGGACCTCGGTGCTGCCGACCCGGGCGCCCAGCGGGCCCCCGGACTCAGGGCCCCCCGCAGGACGGCCCGTTGGACCACCAGCGGGTCCGCAGCCCGGGAGCCCGCCCGCCTGGGCCTCGGGCGCGCCGCCCGTGCCCGCCTCATCCGTGGCGCCACCCGGGGTGCTGCCTCCACCCGGGCCGCGACCCGGGGTGCTGCCTCCACCCGGGCCGCACCCGGGTGCACCGGTCCTGCCGCCGGGTGGCGGTCCGGTGTCGGGTGGCGCCATACCGCCGTCGGGGCGGCCGCCCGCTCCGTGGCCGGGCCAGCAGCCGATGCCGCCGCGTCCGCCCCAGGACCTGGTGCCGCAGCCCCCGGCGGCCGACCCGCGGATCGGGCGGCCGACCCGCAGCGGCACCCTGCTCGCGCTGCTCGCGGTCATCGTGGCCGGCGCGGCCGCCGCACCTGCCGCGGCGGCGATCGCCGCTCTGGTCTGGGTCGTCGTCGCGCGGACCGCGGACCGGTCGGTGACCTCGATCGTCATGCGCCGCCACGAGCGCGGGCCGCGACCCAGCGACATCCCGGTGGCCGTCCTGGCCGGGCCGTGGCACTTCGTCGTCGGTGTCGTGGCGGCGGTGTTCGCCGTCCTCGTCCCGCTTCTCGTCGGGGTGAGCGGTGCGTTCGCCGCGGCGCTGGTCCTCTCGGCCAACCGCGGGGCCGCCGAGCCGGGGCCCCCGATCGCGCTCGCCGTCGGGGGGCTGCTGGCCGTCCTCATGGCGTGGTGGGGGCCCGGCGGCGCGAGCCTGCGACGGGGCACCCGCAGCGTCGTCCGCGGGATCAGCCCCGGGGAGGTCGGCGCCCGGATCGTCACCGCCCTGGCGGTCGTCGCCGCTCTGCTCCTCATCGCCTGGGTCGCGAGCCGCGGTGGGCCGACGTGGTGGCCACGTTCGGGGCCGCCGTCGATCTGGGGAAGCGCGCTCGGCTGAGTCGGCGCAGCCGCCGGTCGAGCGGCGGTCGTCCGGCGGTCGTCTGCCGCTCGAGCGCGATGGCCTTGTCGCACACCGGGATTCGTCCTTGCCACCCCGATGCTGAACTACATGGATGTAGTTCTGTTACTCCCCTGACGGGTGTGACTCACGTGGCGTAGCGTGCGAGAGAGTCCTCCCCTGGGACCGCCCCTGCCTCAGCTCTGGAGAACCGCGTCATGCGCACCACGACCGACCGTCAGCAGCCCCCCGCCGACCGGCGTGCGCCGCGCCGCGGCCGCGGGGCGGCATTCGCCCTGGCTCGTCGCGACCCACGCCGCGCTGTCGGGGCCGCACTGGTCGGCGGCGTGGTCGCCGGTCTCGTCGGTCTCGTCGGCGCCGCGCCAGCCGCGGCAGTGGACACCGTGTGGGACCGGGTGGCCCTGTGCGAGAGCGGCGGCAACTGGTCGATCAACACGGGGAACGGGTACTACGGCGGGCTGCAGTTCTCGGCGGGCACGTGGACGTCGTTCGGTGGGGGCGAGTACGCCGAGCGGGCCGACCTGGCCACGAAGATGCTGCAGATCGACATCGCCAAGCGGGTCCTCAAGGTGCAGGGCCCCGGGGCCTGGCCGACCTGCGGCGCTCGCGCGGGCCTCACCGTCGAGAACGGGCTGGCGGTGCCGACCTACGGCCGGGTCAGCCCGAGCGGCGCGGCCACGGCGACGGTCGGCGGCTGGCCGGGGAGAGGGTCGACCGGCTCGGCCGGGTCGGCCTTCGGGTCCTTGGGCTCCACGGGATCCAGTGTGTCCGCGGTGTCCTCGGTGTCCTCCGATGTCGGAGGGTCGGCTGCCGCTGGCCCCACGTCGAGGTTCCTCCCGCTCGCCGTCGACGGCATCGTCGGCCCGAAGACGACCGAGGCCATCGAGAGATGGGTCGGCGGCTCGGTCGGCGGCTCGCTCAGCACCTCCGACGTCATGCTCCTCCAGGGCGTCCTCGGCGTCGCTCAGGACGGGGTCATCGGCACGGTGACGACCGAGGCCCTCCAAGGCGTCGTCGGCGTGGCCCAGGACGGATCGTGGGGGCCGGTCACGACGCGGGGCCTGCAGACCTTCCTCAACGACCACCTGGGCTGAGCGCTCGAGCGGGCCCTCGGCATACCCGCTGGGCGCGGGTCCCGGGGACCCGTCGGCGGACGACGGGGTGGGCCGTGCGCTTGTACAGTGGGGCGGCATTCCGAGGCGCCCTCGGACGGGTTGCACTCATCCGGCGGCTCGGTCGCGCTGGCGTGGCGCAATCGGTAGCGCACCTGTCTTGTAAACAGGGGGTTGGGGGTTCGAGTCCCCCCGCCAGCTCGAAAAACGTTGTTGCACAACCGAATTTGCGCTGAAAGCACACCTGTGTTTCAGACAGGTGCGCTGACAAGCCCGAAACTGCCTCTGACCGGCACTGATGCGCTCGGCGACCCCGGCGGGCGGGTGCTTGTGGCCGCCGTTCCTGGCCACCAACTGCTGCGATCGCTATCGCACGTATGTCGCACGAAACAGGTGCGCTGTCGCAGGGATAACCACAGTCAGCGGAAGCCGGCGCGATCCACCCGGCACCGCGGCTGAGTGGTCCTCTCCCAAGGCCCGTTTCGAGCGCGCCGACGCGCTGAGCGCGAAGTCCTTCACCGCGACGGACATGTAGGTGAGTGGCTGCGTCCTTCCGCCAAGATGGGGCGCGTCCTCAGGCCGATGCCTACCACTCCAGATGGGCGCTGCTGGCCGCCCGCCACGAAGGAATCCGACCCATCGTCGCGGCTGGGGCGAACCAAGCCTGTCGTCGTGGTGACAGCGACGTCTTCGGCCTCGCGGGCTCGGACCGGCGGGCCGTCCGTCGGGGCGGCTGGTGGCGGACGGGTCACGGCGTGCGGCGGAGCTGGATCTCGAGTCCGTCGAGGAGCCGTTGCAGCCCGAACTCGAACGCATCGTCGGTGGTCAGCTCGGCCATCGCAGGCGCTGCCGCGATGAGGTTGGGGAACGCCTCGGGCGGCAGGGAGCTCGCCAGGGTCTCGGCCATGGCCCGGTTCCGCGCGCGGCCACCGTCGGGGGTGACGGCGAGAGTGGCCGCCTCTGCTGCGGCGTAGCTGTAGCCGTGGGTGAGGATGACCGTGTACGCGAGGAGGAGCTGCGTGCCGTCGAACCCTGCGGGACGCAGGACGCCGAGGAGCGCCTCGACGACCAGGAGCGCGTTCGGTCCTGAGCTCGGGCGGGCGAACAGGGGAGCGGCGTGCGGATGCCTCCCGGCGAGGACCCGTCGCACGACGCGGGGGAACTCGGCCGCCTGCTCCCGCCACGGCGCGGACGGGTCGGGGGCCAGCTCGTCGAGAACCTCGGCGACGATGACCTCGCAGACGAGGGCGAGGAGCTCGTCCTTGCTCCGCACGTAGGTGTAGAGCGAGGCCGCTCCCGCACCGAGAAACTGGCCCAGCCGGCGCATCGACAGCGCCTCCAGGCCCTGCGTGTCGATCAGCTCCACCGCCGCCCGCACGATCTGGTCACGAGAGAGCGGCTCACGCTGCGCACCCCGCCCGGGCGGCTTGGGCCACCAGGGCAGCTCCACCGACGCAGCCTGACCGTCTGCCATCGCCCCTCCTGAGGACGCCAACCGTATGCCGTGCCGAACAGTGTGTTGACTCCGAACACCGCACGACATATGACGTACATCGTTCGACACGCGGGAGGGGTGCGAACCCCGGAGGGCCACCAACCGGGGACCGCACCTGACCGTTCGCCTGGGCCAAGATCCGGTGCGTGCGCCGATGGGGCCCCGGCGCCTCGCGTCGCGTGGATCGGGGAGGGCTTGCGTGTTCGAGGCATCCGTGGTTCGTTGGTCACCGGACCTGTCGTGAAGAGCGGAGGTCCCACACGTGTGGAGCTCGATGTCGGACCGCGAGCGTCTCAGGCTGGTTGAGGTCGCCCTGGTCACTGCACTTGTTGTGGGACTGGCCGTCCACGCTTGGGATGGCCGAATGATGACGTCCACAGGCCACCCGCCCCGGCCCCAGCCGCTGCCGGTGCGCTTCTCCCTTGCCGCGCAGACCGGGGCGCTGAGCGCGCCGGTCGACGGCAACCCGGTTGTGTCGCTGACCGTCGTCGTCTCCAACGACGGCTCCTCGCCGGTGACCGTCCTCGGCGTCGACGTCTCCGGGCCCGGGGCGGGCCCGGTCGCCAGCCCGCCGGGGGGACCTGCGCTTGACCTGCCGCAAACGGTCGACCCGGGGCGTGAGACGACGATCCGGTTTGGGATGCTCTCGGACTGTTCGGTGTCGATCCGGCCACCGCCAACGGTCACGTTCACCATCGCGTCTCAGGGCTCGTCCGCCAGGGTTGTCGTAGCCGACATCCCCGACCTCGACAGCGTGTGGGGCCTGACACTCCAGCCAGGTGTCTGTGCGCCGGGCTGAGCCGCAGAATCGCAACCGTGACAGCCAGGCACACCGCTTGTGCTCCGATTCCGTGTCCAGCGGCATGGGGCGGCAGGGACGTCGCGTGGTCATCTCCATGCAGGTGGCGGGGTCGACGCACCGTATGGTGACGCGGAGGGCGGTCGCCAACCCCGCGTCCGTCTGCCGCCAGCCGCTCCCGTGTTCGCTCAGGCGTTGGTGGGTGGAAAGAAGAGTCCTTCGATGGTCTGCTCGAACAGACGGGAGATGCGAAACGCCAGCGGGAGGGAGGGATCGTACTTCCCGGTCTCGAGCGCGACGATGGTCTGGTGCGACACTCGGAGGCGTTCGGCGAGCACTGCTTGGGGCCATCCCGGCTGTTGGCGTTCCGAACGGACGGGTTGGAGCGGCAGAACCGCCCAGAGGACCCGCCACGGGCCGTCGCCCTTCAGATCGCCCCACTGCTGGAGGGCGAGGTTCGCGATCAAGCATGCCGCGGCGCCCAGCGCGGCCTGGATCCGGAAGGCGCATTGGCGACGTCGTTCGAGGGAGGACTCCCCCTGGTGTCAAGGCTGCTTGTCACACGTGGAGCCTTGTCGAGCCGTGAGGCGAGTCAAGGAGACTTGTCGCCGGCCGGCTCGCGGCACCGGCTGCCCAGGGTCGAGTGCGACCCCACCAGGAAGGGCCACGCCCACTCGGCCCGGGACAACGCCGCGTAAGCGGACCCTCGAACACGCCGGGTTCATGCCGATCGGCAGCCAAGGCGAGCAGCTCCTGTATGAGATCACCCTCTGGCCCACCGCCTTCGCGGGCGAGAGCGGTCGCGCTCCGCTGACCTGGACAGGGTGACCCGCGCATTCGTCGTGGTGCCGCCACGCCTGGAGCAGGTCGAATAGGTCCGCTGGACGCGGGTAGATGCATTGACAGGGCCATCCGCGGTCGGCCACACACCTCACGACGGCGGGGGCCCGTCCCAGGGCGCGGGCATCGGGGCCCGCACTCGCGAGGCGGAAGGTGCACGTCATGAGCGAGGTTGCCGCTCGACCAGGCGACGAGGGTGCGGTCAAGAGCCTCATCCCCCTTCGGATGGATCGTCTCCCATGGGCCAAGTTCCACTGGCTCGTTGTCGTGGGCCTGGGGGTGTCGTGGATCCTCGACGGCCTGGAGATCCAGCTGGTCTCTGCGGCCGGCTACAAGGACACCCTCGGGATGACGAGCGGGCAGGTGGGACTCACCGCCACGGTGTATCTCGTCGGCGAGGTCGTGGGTGCCCTCACCTTCGGTCGGATGACGGACACGATCGGCCGCCGCAAGCTCTTCGTCCTCACCCTGGCCATCTACCTGGTCGGGTCGGGGATCGCCGGGCTGTCCTTCTCGGTCTGGTTCCTCTGGGCATTCCGGTTCGTGGCAGGGATGGGCATCGGCGGTGAGTACACGGCCATCAACTCGGCCATCGACGAGCTGATCCCCTCGCACTACAGAGGCCGTGTCGATATCGCCATCAACGGGACCTACTGGGGCGGCGCGATGATCGGCGCCGTGGCGAGCTATGTCCTGCTGAACCACAGCCTCCTGCCGGCCAATGTGGGCTGGCGGATCGCCTTCCTCATCGGTCCGGTGCTGGGTCTCGTCATCATCTTCATCCGGCAGCACATCCCGGAGAGCCCGCGCTGGATGGTGACCCACGGGCACGACGAGGCGGCCAACCGGATCGTCGATGAGATCGAGGAGCGGGTCCGCGAGGATGGCCACGAGCTCGAGCCCGTCGACGAGAGCAAGGCCATGTGGATCAAGGCCCGGGAGCGGCTTCCGCTGTCGACGCTCGCGGAGGTCTTCTTCAAGAAGTACCCGCGGAGGACCTTCCTCGGCGCGACGATGATGATCACGCAGAGTTTCCTCTACAACGCGATCTTCTTCACCAGCGCCCTGGTGCTGCAGAACTTCTACCACCTCTCGGCGTCCAGTGCGGCGATCTACTTCTTCCCGTTCGCCCTCGGAAACCTGCTGGGGCCGTTGACGATCGGGCACCTGTTCGACACGATCGGCCGACGCAAGATGATCTTCTCCACCTACGTCTTCTCCGGCGGGGTCCTCCTCCTCTCGGCGTTCCTCTTCCGGGCCGGCGTCCTCAACGCCGTGACGCACACCATCTTGTGGTGTCTCGCCTTCTTCTTCGCCTCGGCGGGAGCCTCGTCGGCATACCTCACGGTGAGCGAGATCTTCCCCCTCGAGGTGCGTGGCCAGGCGATCTCGTACTTCTTCGCCCTCGCCCAGGTCTTCGGGGCCATGGGTCCGGCGATCTTCGGCGCCCTCGTCGGGGCCGGCACCGACCGCGTTCCCCTGTTCTGGGGCTACGTCCTCGGCTCCGTCATCATGATCTTCGGAGGCGTCGTCGCGTGGTTCTTCGGGGTCAACGCCGAGCGGCAGTCCCTCGAGGACGTGGCCGATCCCCTCTCCAAGGTCGAGAGCGGTCCCGAGGCGGTGGCGGCATGAACGTCGTGAACCGACTTCCACGCGAGTTCACCATCGTCGTGGGCGTCAGCGCGACCTCCCGGTCCCCGATGGCTCTGCAGTGGGCCGTCGACCTGGCCTCCCTGCGAGGCGGCAAGGTCGTCGCGGTCCGGGCCTGGCGGCCGACGCCACCTCAGTCGAGCAGCCATGGTCTACCCGCGTCGGTGTCCCAGCATCCGATGGAGGCAGAGGCGCAGGCCCGTGCGCGCCTGGAGGCCGATGTCACGGCGGTGCTCGGCGAGGGCCACCACGTCGAATGCCGTCTCGTCCGCGGTGGGCGCCGCACGACCCTGCTCGCGTCCTCGGAACACGCCGACCTCCTCGTCATCGACGCGCCTCCGCGTACCGACCTGTCGAGCTCGCCGCTCTTCGCCCACCGACTCGTCGGTGACGCATCCTGTCCGGTCCTCGTGATGCCACCGGTCGGCACCCATGGTCCGCACCACCTCCTCGACCGCGCCGCCCGCACCGTCGCGCTCGCCGCTGCACAGGCAGGGCGCCCCGGTATCCGCCCACCGTCCACCGCGAGGCGCGACCCATCGGGCCCGTGACCCCGGCCCATGGTTGGGGGCGTGCGATCCCGGGTAGGAGAACCCGGTAAGAGCCCGTATCCCCTACACCTGGAGACCCCTCATGTACATCGGACTGGGCATCTTCCTGCTCGTCGTCGGCGCGATCCTCACCTTCGCGGTCGACGCCAGCGTCAGCGGCATCGACCTCTCGCTCATCGGCTGGATCCTCATGGCCGGAGGACTGCTCGCCATCGTCCTCTCCCTCGCCCTCCGGGGGCGCGGCAGCGGTGGCTACTCCTCGCGCCGGGTCAGCTCAGCGGACCCCGTGAGCGGTGAGCGCGTCGACGAGGTGCATGTCGATCGGGCCCCCTGACGCGTGGCATCCCTCCCAGATGGGCACTGCCCCCCGCACCGCCACACCGTCCTGGTCCGGGGGGCAGTGCCTGCGGCATACCCTGTCGCCGCCTCGGTCACCTGACCTGATCACCGGTACTGGCGCCGAGCCTCGACGAACAGCTTGAGTAGCGCGACGACGGCCTCGGGGTCCGGCACCCGTTGCACGGCCACGGTTTCGCCAGCACCGGCCTTGACGGTCAGGTCGCCCGACAAGGGGTGGAGCGCGGCGAAGGCTCGCTCATCTGTCACGTCGTCCCCGACGTAAAGGGTCGCGTCCGAGCTCGACGCTCGCGCCAGGTCGGCCAGTGCCCTGCCCTTGTCCGCCGCGGACACAGACAGCTCGACGACCTCCTTGCCGGATAAGACATGCACCCCCGTATGCCGTCGGCCCGCCTCGTGCGCGGCCCTGGTGGCCGCCTCGGCTGCCGACGGCACGACGCCCCGGGTATGCAGCACGACAGCGGCAGGCTTGTACTCCAGTCGCACTGCGGGGTTGCGGGATCTGATCGCCTCAAGCTCGTCGCGCAAGGTCGCCAGCAGAGCGGCCGCGGCCCCGTCGAGGACGGCAGCACCGGCGGCCGACACGAGCCCGACGCGCCTCACGGTCGGCCCGCGGCATCGCGCGACTCAAGCACGACAGGATGACTCGCACCTGCGTCGAACCGCCGCGAGCTGACCATCCCCACGCTGATGGTCAGACGAGCGTGGCCGTCCTCCGCGCGGCATGGGCGGGATGCTGCCACTACGTCGTGGCCCCGGGTACGGGCCCTTAGAGCAGGTCAGCCAGAGGGACGGCCGGGTCGGCGAGACGGTCCGGGTCGATGGTGGTGGCTTGGCGGACGAGTGCCTTGATGTCGTCACCCTGGTCCCAGATGTTGGCGTTCATGCCGGCGAGCACGCGCCCGTCCTTGAGCCAGAAGGCCAGAAACTCCCGTCCGGCCCGGTCGCCTCGCAGCACCACGTGGTCCCACTCGACGGCATAGCCGTGGTATTCCATCCCCAGGTCGTACTGGTCGGAGTAGAAGTACGGGAGCTTCTCGTATGCCGTGTGCTGTCCCAGCATGTTGCGTGCCGCGGTCTGGCCCTGGTTCAGGGCGTTGGCCCAGTGCTCCGTCCGGATCCGCCTGTCGTACCTGGAGTTCCACGTCGACGCGACGTCGCCGGCTGCGAAGACATCGGGAGCGCTGGTGGCCAGGAACTCGTCGACGAGGATGCCGTTCTCGAGGGTCAGGCCGGCATCCCCGGCCAGCTCGACCCGCGGCGTCACGCCGATTCCCACGACCACCAGGTCGCCCTCGATGACCTCGCCGTCGGCGGTGAGCACCCCGCGGGCCGCGTCATTGCCCACGATCGCTTCGATCGTGGTGGACAGGTGCAGATCGACCCCGTGGTCGGCGTGCAGGTCGCGGTAGACCCCGCCGACCTCTGGGCCCAGGACACGCTCGAGCGGGACGGCCTCGGGGGCGACGATCGCGACCTCGGCGCCCAGTTGGCGCACCGAGGCGGCAACCTCGGACCCGATCCAGCCCGCGCCGATCACCACGACCCGGCTCGTCGTCGCGATCGCGGCGCGGAGAGCGTCTGAGTCATCCATCTGGCGCAGGTAGGCGACCCCCGGCAGGTCTGCGCCCGGCAGCGGAAGGGGCCGCGGGGCGGCGCCGGTGGACAGCAACAGTCGGCTGTACGGCATACGGCGGCCATCGGCCAGGGCGATCTCGTGGCCGCCGGGATCCAGGGACTCCACGTGCGTGCTGGTCATGAGCTCGATGCTGTTGTCCTCATAGAAGCCCTTGTCGTGGACGTAGAGCTTGGCGGCCGGCTCCTCGCCGCGCAGGTACTCCTTGGACAGCATGGGGCGCTCGTAGGGGCGCTCGCTCTCCTCACCGATCAGCACCACCCGCCCGTCGAACCCCTCGGTGCGCAGCGTCTCGGCGGCCTTGGCTCCGGCCAGGCTCGCCCCGACGATGACAAATGTCCGATCTGTGGTCATGTGACGCTCCCGTTGTGCGTGTTGCTCGCGCTTCGTGGTCGTGAGGCGGGGTCGATGGTCGGCGGGCGACATGTCAGGTGCAGGCGGCACAAGGCTCAGGCAGAGCCGGTCATTGCCGCCATCCCTGCAACCAGGGCGGCGAACGACGGACTCGGCCCCTGGATGCGTCGAGGCCCGGAGAGGATCTCCCTCCTCGGGCTCCACCGCTCGGCCGGACGAGTGACCTCGGTCACGCCACGCTACCCGAACCACGCAGCTCAGCCAGTCCGGCGGCCGACCTTGGCCGCACCTTCGTCAACGTCAAGAGCCCCGGGCAAGCACCCATGGCTGTCCTGCGGGATCGTGGGCGGGAGTGTGGGCGTCGGTGGCAGCGGTCATCCCTGCGGTGGTGAGGTCGTGCCGGTTGCTTCCAGGAGGCGGGGGAGATCGGCGGCGGCGATGGCGAGCCCTCCCGCCGCGTTGGGGTGGAACGGGGCCGGGGCCTTCAGCCCCTGTACCCAGGGCTGAGCCGTGCAGAGGGTGTGTCCGGCGAAATCCGGGTGTACGACGATGTCGTGGAAGGCCCGGGCGCCCCGTGCGAGAACGGTGTTCAGGGCGGTCAGATCGGATCTGAGCGTCTGGGATCTGCCCGCCAGCCCGCTGTTCTCCGGCGATGCAGTGGGTGAGCTGGACGAGGCAGGCGAGGTGGCGGAGCCGGTCGGGGCTGGGGTCCTCTGGACCTGGATGCAGCCGACCGAGGGGCCGAAGGGGTCGTAGTACTGGTTGACGATCACCGATGGATGGCCGGGGAGGTCCGCCAGCTGCTGGAGCAGCTGCGCGAACTGGATCTTGAAGCGATCCAGCCGACTCCGGAACAGTTGTTCGCTGGCGCGGTCGTCGCACTGTTGGGAAACGGCGCAGTAGCGGACGAAGTCTGACCATCCCACGTCGTTGGCGCCTATGCTGACGATGACGGCCGACTCGGACGAGAGGGCCTTCAGGACGCTGACCTGGGGGAGCAGGGTCAGGCCGTGGGTGGGCTGCGGCCCAAGCAGGCCGTTGGCGATCGTGGCCGAGGAGCACGAGAGGTTCAGGACCTTCGATCCGGTGACTGCCTGCAGCGCCTTCGCGTAGGAGTCACGCGAGCGGCCGCAGGCCGCGTCCTGGTGGCTCGGATTCTTGATGAGAGCGTTGCCGTCACCGGCGGCGGTGGAGTCGCCGATCACCACGACGTCGACTCCGGTGCGCGGGGCCCCGGCGGCGACGGGCACCGGTGCCAACTGTTCGGTGCCCACCAGGTCGGCAAGCGAGGTCACACCGCGGAGTTGCTGGCTGGCCGATACGACGGTCAACCCCGCGAAGGCGGCCGTCACTGTGAACGACATCAGCGCCGCCAGCAGCGCCCGCCCGGCGGACCGACGCGGCCCGAGGCGGTCGTGGCGGCGCAGAAGGACACTCGCGCCAAGGGACACCAGATGGAGAACCACTCCCATCGCGAGCGCGAAGAGCACCAGTCGGATCAGGTACTGCTCCCATCCGGACACCAGCGCCTGTCCCACTCGGCCGATTTCGGCACTCAGCGATCGTCTGCCGTCCGGAGGGCCGGACTGGATGAACTGCGAGGCGCCCTGGGCCTGGTCGAAGCTCCGCCAGACGATCCGCGGCCTGATGAAGCTCTGGAATCGCTGCACGGTGGGGACCGGCCCCTCACCGAAGAGGTCGGCCTCGCCGGGTCCGGACCAGGACAGCGCGGTCGGTGGCCGGACGGCACCCACCTGTACCGTCTGGCCCAGCGCGGAGACAGACACTCCCGGCGTCAGGAGCAAGGCGAGGAACATGGCAGCGAACGCGGATACCACAAGGACGCCCCACCGGATCAGTCGGTAGGCCCCCCTCCGCAGCCTCGCCCGGCTTCGCGCTGCCCCATCGGGCATCCGGCTCCGCGCCCGGTAGTCGTCCTTCATGCCTTGCCCTTACCCCTCTCGCGGCTCGACAGCGGTCCGGGCACCATCCTCACGGCCGGCTCACAGGAAAGGTCGGGACGGGTCCTACCTGCAGGTGCCTCATCCCACGGATTCGTCTCCCCCAGGTCCGAGAAGTCGCTGCGCCTGGTTCGCCTGGGCGGGTAGCGGACCCTCGACCGGTGGTCGCCTCATCGAGGAACTCCGGGCGCCCGTTGCTGTTCGGGTCGGCTGCCCTCGACCCACGCTCGGGCGGATCCTTCACTCAAGGGCCATCCGGACGCAATGCAGACGCAGCACCTCGAGTCGGCGGCGCTGGTCGAGCGTGCGCCGGAGCCCCTTGCGCATCGCTTCTTCGTCGAGCCTCGGGTCGGTGGCACCGACCTCGACCAGCGTCGTCCAACCGAGCGCGACGGCGGTGAGGGCCAGCGTGAGCGACTCGATCTCGACGATGTCCGACTGGGTCGACCGGCCCGTCCCGGAGCCGTTGAGCTTGACGCGGCCGGCGCGCTCGTCCAGCCAGGCGATGCTGGACCTGACCCGGGACGGCTCGGCGCCGACCGCTCGCATCGTGGCGTCCAGAGCGACCCCGCCCTCGTCCATCCGGGCCAGGATGTCCTCAAGGCACGCCCGGACCTCCGCCCGGCCGTGGCAGCGCGCCGAGCGCGCCAGCAGCGACCGGGCGGCCACGGCCGCCGTCGCATGGTCCTGGAGGTAGTTCCGCAGCCAGCCGTCGTCACTCATCGCGGCCGTCCTTCCCCATGCCGATCCGGGTTCACATTCCTCCTCCCGGGGCGGGTGGCAAGGCGCCACGTCGCGCCGGTCGGGTTTCCTTCGGCGCCCTCAGTGGTGGCGCAGGGCGTCGATCAACTCGGCTTTGGACATCCCCGACCGTCCCGCGACCTCGAGCTCACGGGCCCGGCCCATGAGCTCGTTCTTGGTCCACGCCTCGTAGGCTTCGGAGCGACCCCCGCGTCGGCCGACGGTCGACCGGGACTGGGCGGCCGCGGCATTCGCGATCCGCGCGGCCTTCTCCTTGCTGTTGCCTTCTCTGCGTAGGGCCTCGTAGACGTCGTCGTCCTTGACACGTGCACCGGGCTTTCGCTGTGGCATCAACGTTCTCCTTGTCGGCTCATTCGCGGTCAGACCGTGGCGGTAACCGGACCGGGTGCCGGTGGGATGGTCTGCTGTGCGGGACCGTGGCGGACATCGGACCTCCTTGGGTCGACGGGCCCGCATTGGATGTCGAACCCTGTCTCCCGTCTTGTTCCCGCTGCTGCTCCGCCCAAACGGGTGGGGCAGCAGCGCCCGGGAGCTGGGGGTCGGGATCGATGGGTGTGAACGGTCCCGGCACGGGTACGGGGGCAGCCAGAGGGCCCCTTCGGCGGGGCGCCGTCGGGTCGGGCTTCGGCTCGTCGTGGCCTGCCGGTCCACGCCTCGCGCGGGGCGGACCTCTTGGTCAGGCCTCCCCGGTTGAACACACAGCCGGGGAGGCCGCGGGCCGAGTGGACGTCGGCCGACTGGACGTCCACGGTACCCGGGGACCGGTGACCGATCGGACCGGGCGCTGTCCACGTCCGCTGCCGTCCCGGCGGGACGTACCGGAACCCCCACCGGCTCGCTCATCCTTCGCGTCAGAAGCTGGAGATACCGAGCCGGTCCGCGCTCGGTCACGAGCGGACAGCTCTGGCCGCCCCTGTGACGGCGCGTTCGGACGGGGCGGTCGAGCGCCGTGCCATGGCGGCGGCATTCCCATCGGAGAGCTGGAGGGAGGCGCGGAGCCGGTCGAGCAGGGAGGTCAGCAAACGGGACACCTGCATCTGGCTGACGCCGATCTCGCGGCCGATCTCGCTCTGCGTCATCTCCTTGCCGAAGCGCAGCGAGACGATCCGCCGGTCGCGCTCGGGGAGCTCGTCGAGCGCGTGCACGAGCGCGTCATGCTCGTCCAGCTCGGCGAAGGCGTCCCTCTCGTGTGGGACGTGCGCGGGGACGCCATCGGTCATCGCCAGATCGAGTGAAAGGGTGTGGTAACCCTCGGCGGACTCGTGCGCAGCCTCGATCTCCCGCGGCGTGACGTCGAGCGACGCGGCCAGGGTGGCCAGGTCGGGCTCGTGCCCGAGGGTATGCCGCAGCCGCTCCTCCTCCCGGGCCACCCGGGAGCGCAGTTCCTGAAGGCGGCGCGGTGGGCGGATCGCCCAGCCGAAGTCGCGGAAGTGCCGCTTGATCTCACCCGAGATGGTGGGCACGGCATACCCGGCGAAACTGTGCCCGCGGCCGCTGCGATAGCCGCGCACCGCCTTGACCAGGGCCAGCCGCGCCACCTGGAGCAGGTCGTCGATCTCGACGCCCCGGCCCCGGTACCGGTACGCGGTGGTGTCGGCGAGGCTCATGGTAAGGACCACGACCTCCTGCCGGAGCCGCTCCTTCCGGCGAGGGTCTCGGCAGACCTCGATCTCCCGGAGCAGCGCCTCGGCCCGTTCCTGGCCGGTAGTTGTGTGGTGGGTTGACTGGGCCCTCGCAGGGCTGACCTGAGCCATAACACGTACCTCTAACGACGTGTGTGTGTACGGCTCGCTGCTGAACCAAGATGCTTATCACCACACCACGGTTTGCGGACATCCGCAAGTCTGAGGGGGACGTCAGGACCCTGACGGGGGACGCCACGACAGGGCCGGAAGCACGTCGGCGGCGCGATGGGACGTGCACCCTTGGTACTCGCCCTGGTGAGGACCGGGACCAGTCTCCGCGGTCTCCGCGGCCGGGCACGGCTGGCGACGGTGCGCTGCTCGGCCGAGCTCCGGGACCGGTCATCCCAGATGCTGCGGCCTTTGGCCGGTGTGCGTGGTTAGATCTCCCCTGTGGAGATCGTTCCGGGGGGAGGTTATGAGGACCTCGCCGAAGGCCTGGCTGAGCTCGCGATCTCACTGCACGACGAGCCGACGGTCACCGAGACCGTCGATCGAGTACTCGAGTACACCCTCAAGGCGCTCGACTGCGAGTACGCCGGGGTTGTGTTCGTCCACCGCGGCAACCGACTCGAGACCGCCGCGGCGACGCATCCCATGATCGAGACGCTCGACGCGGTCCAGACGGAGTGTGGCGAGGGCCCTGACGTCGACGTTCTCGTCGACCGGCTCGGGGTCATCGTCTCGGATACCCGCACGGACGAGCGGTGGCCGATGTGGGCGCGCCGGGTGGCGTCGTTGGGGATCCGCAGCGTGCTGAGCGTCCGCCTCTACACCAGCTCGACGACTGTGGGGTGCCTCGACTGCTACCACTCCCGACCCGAGAGGTTCGACGTCTCGGACCAGGCAGTGGCCCACCTGCTCGCCCGGCATGCCGCGGTCGCTCTCGCCTCGGCGCGGGATATCGAGAACGTGTGGAAGGCTGTCGATTCACGGAAGCTGATCGGGCAGGCCCAGGGCATCCTCATGGAACGCCACCGCCTCACCGCCGACCAGGCTTTCGCGGTGCTCATCCGGTACTCCCAGGACCGCAACATCAAGCTCCGCGACGTCGCTGGCCACGTCGTCCACACGCTTCACCTTCCCGGCACGGACCGCCCCACCGGCTGACGCATCACGCGTACCCTCGCGACCCGCCGGCTGGCCCTCAGGTGTGCGCGTCGATGTAGTCATCGGGGTCCTTGTCGTCGGTGTCGACGTTCTTGCCGCCGGCGTGCTGGTGGTAGAACCGCAGCCAGGCCATGGCCAGTTCGTGACGCAGTTCCGGGGTTGAGCTCTTGATGAAGTCGGGCATCGCTTCGCATTCCTCCTCGTGGAGGTGCGCGCCGTTCTCCGTGCGGGCGGTGCCGACGGCCTGGTACCAGGCTTTGGTGCCGATGCGGTGTGTCCGTGCCGCGGCGACGGCATCGCGGATGGCGTTGTGGTCGCCGATCGCGTCGTCGGTCTCATCGTTCGGGTCGCCGGCGTGGCCGTGTTTGAGCAGCGCCGGGTAGAAGACGTCTTCCTCAGCGGAGGCGTGGGTCTCGAGTCGGGTAGCAAGGGGTTCCCAGATCGCGGTCAGGTCGGGGATCTCGGTGGCATGGTCGAGTAGAAAGAAGTGAGTGCGCAGCCACTGGTGGTCCTCGTAGATCAGATCGATGATGTCGGCCATAGCGGGGTCGGGCTCCAATCAGTTGGTCGTTATCGGAATGGGCTGGGGGCGGGTGGCCTGTTGACGGTTCTGGCTGGCGATGCGCGACAGCGCCGCCGGGGACTATTGCGAGTACCCGTCGGGTCAGGCCACCTCGGCGGAGGTTGTGCCCGGTGGGGTGGCCCGGGCGGCGTGCAGATCGCGGTAGCCGGCCGCAGCCCACAGGCCGGCAACGGCGCCGTCGGTGAGTGCTGCGCGGGCGCGGGCGCGATCGACGGCGGCGAGCGCCAGGGCGGTGACGGCGTGGGCGGCGTCGACCCAGACGCCCGTCGCGAGCGCTCCCGGGCTCGGGTTGACGCCAGACAGTGCGGCCTGCGTCAGGTGGCGGGCCCCGAGGATGCGGGCGGCCACCAGGGTCTTGCCGTCGGTGTGGACATGGTGGACGCGGTCGAGGACGACCCGTGGCGCGACCAGCAGTGCCCCTCCCCACGCGGCGCGGGCTAGTTCGATCCAACGGAGCTGCATGTGGTTCCTTCCTGATGATCAGCACGGGCGGTCATGGGCGTGATGTGCGGTTAGTGTCTTTGGATGGTCGGTGCCGCGCGGGGGCGCGTGGTCGCGTCGCGCAGGGCCGCTGCGGCGCGGATGAAGGCCAGATGGCTCAGTGCCTGCGGGATGTTGCCGACAAGCTCACCACCATCGGGTTGGCGCATCTCCGGCATGAGACCCAGCGGGTTGAACGCAACCTGGAGCTGGTCCATCAGTTCTCGGGCCTCGTCGACACGCCCCACACAGGTCAAGGCGTGAACGCGCCAGAACGCGCAGGCGATGAAGGCGCCTTCTTCACTGCGGGCGCCGGTGTACCGGTAGAGCAGCGGGCCGGCACCGAGTTCGGTGCTGATGGCGTCGATGGTGCTCGACATCCGTTGGTCGTGATCGAAGCCGATTTGGGCGCCGACGAGCACGGAGGCGTCGAGCTCGTCGCTGCCGGCGTAGAAGGTGTACGCCCGCTTGGTCGGTGACCAGCAGTGAGTGTTCACCCAGTTCTTGATGACGGTGGCCTCCGCGCGCCAGCGTTTCCCGGTGCCAGTGAGATGGCCGGCCTCGGCCAGCCGCGCAGCGGCGTCCAGGCCCCGCCAGCACTTCATCTTCGACAGGGTGTACGGGCGGTCGACGCCGAGTTCCCAGATGCCGGCGTCGTCGTGGCGCCAGGTGTCGGCGCAGCGGTCGGCGAGGTCGGCGAGCTCGCGGGTGGTGTCGACGTCCAGGACGTGGCCGCCGAAGACCCAGTTGGCGACGGTGCCGAACAGGTCCCCGTAGACGCCCAGCTGGGTCTGCGTCGAGGCCTGGTTGCCGATCATCGCCGGCGTGCTCAGCCGGTAACCGGGTATCCGCGGCTTTCGAACACCGCCCGGCACATCGCCGCCGAGGGTGTACATGACATGCACGTCGGGCCCGTTGTCGCGGATCGCGTGCAGCAGCCACGTCACCGCGGCGTGGACCTCCTCTTCCACGTCGAGCACGGTGAGGGCATCGATGGTCAGTGCCGCGTCCCGGATCCAGGCGTAGCGGTAGTCCCAGTTCTTCGGCCCGCCGACACGTTCGGGCAGTGAGGTGGTGGCCGCGGCGGCGACGGCGCCGGACTCGGTGACGACGAGGGTCTTGAGCGCGAGGGCGCTGCGCAGGATCTGCTCACGTCCGGCGCCGCGCCAGTGCACTTGCGACACCCATTGCCGCCAACTGTCGGCTGTGACCTCGACGCGGTGGTCGATCGACTCGACGCTGCACAAGAACAGCGGGTCGGCTTCGGAGGCCACGATGCCGACCAGGGCGCGCTGACCCGCCGACACGGTGAACGTCGCGTGTACCCGGCCATGCGTGCAGGACAGGTCGATCTGCGGGCTGCAGCGCACGCCGAGGGTGATCTTGCCGGCATGCAGGATCGGTCCGCGCGGGTCGTCTTCGATCCACGGCTCCCACAAGCGCAGACCATCCCCTGGGCGAACAACGAGCTCGAGGGCAACCGTGCCGTCGCGACCGTCGATGCGGCGGGCGAGCTCGCTCCACGGCAGTGGCCCGGCGCTGCCGGAGTTCAGCGAGTCGGTGACGACGACCTGACCGTCGGTGGTGCTGAAGGTGGTCTGCAGCTGGTTGGTGTGCGCCACATAGCGGCGGGTGACGGTGGCGTCGGGATCGGTCGGTCGCAGTTCGACACTTCCCCCCCGGCAGGGGTCCAGCAGGGCGGCGAAGGCGGGGGGTGAGTCGAGTCGCGGGACGGCCCACCAGTCGATGGAACCGTCGGCGGCCACCAACGCGGCGCCTCGGCCGTCGCCGAGCACGGCGTAGTCGCCGATCGCGGCGAAGCCGTCGTCGTCGCGGACCTCGGTGACCTTCACCTGCTCATCCATCGCGCGCGTCCGCTCGGTCCCCATTCCCGCCCCGCAGAGCCGAGGTGGCGCGAGTCTGAGCCAGGGTCAGGTTGCGCGGAAGAAGCCAGGGGAGGTAGCGAACCAGCCCAGCTTCGGGAGCTGGCTACACCCTCGAGCTGGTGAGTGCTTGGCAAGCTGACGCCTCCTTGACCAACGGGTATGGGCCACGTACTACACGTACCCCGCGCGCCGGTCTCAAACTCGGATCTGACCGCCGGTTGGCAGGCGGGAGTGGTGACAGGTCCTGACCTATGGTGTTGCCGTGTCGGACGCAGACAGCGCAAACCGGTCCCCTATCGGCGCACCTGAACACGTTGTGCAGGTCAGCCGAGGTAGCGGAGTGAAGCCGCATCTTCGCAAACAGGAGTCAGGGTCGCCTCCCCTTACTAGTTCGAAACTCGATGTGGCACAGCGAATTTCGTCACGGGTAGCTCTCATCTGTGCACATGCCTGGCGGCAGGGGCGCCGCCCTGCCAAATCGGCGAGTGTGGAACCGCGACGATGCGGTTTGGGCGGGGCCACGGGTTCTCGCCCGACGGTTCAGTCGTGAGGGACCGCACTCGGGCCTCTCTTTCGCGCCAATCGACTCATGTCAACTCCTGTCGGATCCTGCCCGGTCTCCTGCTCGAGGGCAGGGTCGCCGCTGGGTGGCGTGGCTGGCGAGGGCGTCGAGTTCTCGACCCGGACGTGACGTGCCAGGCCAGGTACGAACAACGGTGGCGAGCTGCTGCCATGGCGATCGTGAGCTCACTCCTGACGGCGGCGCCGGGCTTGCCTGCGGGGTGCCGTTGTCGGTGGCACGATGCGGGGGTGACGTTGGCCAAGTGGTTCCTCAGCGACGTCGAACGGGGCAACGAACACACCCGCCTCGACTCCGTCCACGCCCCGGGGCAGGCGTGGAGCACCGGCAACACGGTGCGGGCCATCGTGCACGGGAAGCCGTACTTCGCCGAGCTGCACGAGCGCATCAGCGCGATGGGTGTTGGCGACCTGATCTACTTCGCCGACTGGCGGGGGGACCCCGACCAGCAGCTCACGGACGACCCCGACGCGACGCTCTCCAACACCCTTGTGGCAGCCGCACGGCGGGGCGTAGACGTCCGCGGGCTCCTGTGGCGTTCCCATTGGAAGCACTTCGGCTTCCAATCGCAGAAGGCGCGCTACCTCGGCGAGGACATCGGCGAGGCGGGCGGGGAGTGCCTGCGTGACATGCGGGTACGAACGGCCTGCGCCCACCATCAGAAGTTCGTCGTCCTCCGCCACCTGGACGAGCCGCGCCGGGACATCGCCTACCTCGGGGGCATCGACCTCTGCCACAGTCGCCGCGACGACATCGACCACAGCGGCGACGCCCAGGTTCTGGAGATGGCGGCGGCATACGGTCCGCGGCCGGCATGGCACGACGTCCAGGTGGCCATCCAGGGGCCGGCCGTGTTCGACGTCGAGACCGTCTTCCGCGAACGGTGGGAGGACAGCGTCCCCCTGACGCGCAACCCCGGGCGCGCCCTGTCCAGCGTCCTGCGCAGCGAGGACCTGACCCCGGACCCGCTCACCGACCAACAACCCCCGCCGCCCTCTCCCGTGGCGGGCCACAGTGCCGTCCAGCTGCTGCGCACGTACGCCAGGATCAAGCCGATGGGCTACGACTTCGCGCCGCAGGGGGAACGCAGCGTGGCGCTCGGCAACGCCAAGGCCGTCGCCAACGCGGAGAGCCTCATCTACGTCGAGGACCAGTACCTGTGGTCCGATCTGATCGGGGAGCATTTCGGGCGGCGCTGCGCGCCAACCCTGCGCTCCGCATGATCATCGTCGTGCCCATGGTCCCCGACACGGACGGCACGATCGGCGAACCGACCCAGCTGTACGGCCGCAAGTGTGCCCTCGACATCATCCTCGACGCCGGAGGCGACCGCGTCGCGGTCTACGGCCTCGTCAACGCCGCGGGGTTGCCGATCTACGTCCACTCCAAGGTCTGCATCATCGACGACCGGTGGGCGAGCGTCGGATCGGACAACTTCAACCGGCGCTCGTGGTCGAGCGACTCCGAGCTCGCGTGCACGGTGGTCGACGAGCGCGCGGAGGGCGACGACGAGGTGGCGCGCGATGCGTTCGCACCGGCCCTGCGCCGGGAGCTGGTGGCCGAGCACCTGGGCCAGGACCTGGACGAGGTGCCTGACGACCCAGTGGAGCTGTTCGATGTGATGCGAGCCTCGACCGCGGCCCTCGACAACTGGTATGCCACGGGGGGTCCGCCGTCACGGCGGCGCGCGCTGGGTGCGCCGGGTGGGAAGCGGGTAGGCCCCGGCGCGGCGGGCGGGGTCGCCGACGGGTCAGGTCGGCCACCGGGACAGCTGCGTCGGCTGGCGCCACCGATCCTGTCCCGGGGCGCGATGCTGTGGGCGCCCCGGCTGTACACCCTGTTCGACCCCGACGACAGCGCAGGTGCCGACAGGGAGCTCGGTTGATGATCCGAGAGGGTTCGGGGGCTCTGGATTCCGGCGGGCAAAGGCCCGTGACCAGCGCAAACACCGCCATTGGCGCCGATCGGGGCCGAGTGGTGGCCTACGGCATCCTCGTCGCGGTCGTCGTCACCGCCTTGGCGTTCCTTATCCGCTCCCGATTCGACCCTCTCGTCGACGTCGACGACGCCGCCGTCCGCAGGGCCACCGACGTGACCCGTCCCCACCCGGGTCTGCGCAGCCTCCTGCTCACCTGGCAGACCCTGAGCGGACCAACCTACGTCTACATTGCGGCAAGCCTGGTCTGCCTGTGGATGTGGCTCGGCCGACGCACGACGACCCGGGCCTTGTGGGCGTTCGTCACGATGATGGTCGGCTGGAACATTGCGCTCGACGCCAAGCTCCTGGTCCAGCGGGCCCGCCCCGTGGTCGCAGACAGTGGTGGTACACCATCGTGCCCATCGTCGCCATCTCGCTGCAGGCGACGGTCTTCGTCATCGCCACCGCGATCGTCCGCCGCCCCCGCCCGCACGTGATCCACCTCGCCCCCACCCCGCCGACGTCGAGCTACCCGAGCGGGCACCAAGGCGCCTCGACCGCCCTCTACTTCACCTTCCTGCTCATGGCCACCCGGATCGCCCACCCTGCGCTGCGCACTGTCGTCATGGTGCTCTGCGGGACCGCACCGTTCCTCGTCGGCTACGCGCGGCTGTACCGCGGCGTGCACTACTCGACCGACGTCGCCATGGGCGCCGTGAACGGGATCCTCAGCGCCGTGCTTGCGTGGGGCTACGTGCGCCGCGACCGCTCGGCGGCTCAGACCCGCGCGTAGCGGGACCGCGCGAAGGAGTACACGCCGTATGCCGCGATGCCCAGGGCGACAAGGGTAAGCAGTGCGGTGCCGGCCGGAGCCTCGCGCAGGGTCCGCAGGCCGCCGTCTAGCCCAGTGGCCCTGGACGGCGCGTTGCGGACTGCGGCGACGAGGAAGAGGAAGCCGACGGCGACGAGCGCGATGCCCTTGGCGAGATAGCCGGCCCGCCCGGTTTGGACCGCCCAGCGGCCGGGGTTCTGCTGCAGGTCGTCGAGGAACTTCTTCCTCCAGCCCTTGTAGGCGTGGTAGCCCCCTATCCCGACGACGGCGAGGCCGATCGCGCCGACCAGGAGCCGGCCACCGGCGTGGCTCATGAGGGTCGCGGTGAAGTCCTTGGTCTGGCCTCGGCTCGACGTGGAGGACCCGGAGGCGAACTTCAGCGCGGTCCAAGCGAGGGCGGCATACATGACGAGCTTGCTGACCGACTTGGCGCGGCCGGATGCCTCGGCGTAGTGCGCCCCGGTGACCGCCTCGGTGAGCTGCCACACGGCGAGCAGCGCGAAGCCGACCACGGCCACCCAGAGGACGAGAGGGCCGCCGGGGCTGCCCGCGAGGGTGGCCAGCGCGCCGGACTGGTCCGCGCTGCCACCCCCGGAGGACCAGGCCACCTTGAGGGCGATCCAGCCGATGAGCAGGTGGAGCAGGCCGTTCACCGCATAGCCGAGGCGGGCACCCCACTCGACGGGCTTGGAGTCGCCAGCCTGATGGGCCACTGTCGTGACGTCGGGGGGGTCCACAGCGGCCAGCCTCCCACAGCCTCGCAGGTCAGCGGGCCGTTGGCAGGGTACGGTCGGAGCCACGCCCGGCGCCGTCGTCATCGTCAACCCGACCAAGTTCGACGACCTGGCGCAGGTCCGCCGTGACGTCAAGGCAGCGGCGCGCGCCGCCGGCCCCGAGGCGCCCACCATCGTAGAGACGACCGAGGACGACCCGGGCCTCGGCCAGACCCGCGAGGCACCGCAAGTCGGAAGCCGGGTTTGCGCCCGCCGGCCCTCGGCAGGGAACGAGTGCCGCAACGCCGGATCTTGCGCCTAGTGATCGGGCGAACCCTACTTGAGTGGGTCAACGCCAGCAGACGCCGAGGGGATCACGCGCCCGTCGTGCCGTGCCTACGTTCCCCCAGATCGTGTTGATCCGTTTCACTCTCCGCGCATTGGGTATATCGAGTGCCGTGGACCTCGATTGGGATACGAGTCTCCGGTCTCCGGTCAGCGGTCAACCGGTGGCACTGCCGGCCGCGCGGGCCAAGGCCGCCAACAAGAAGCTGAGGTCAGGAAGCGAGACATGGAAGAAGCAGCGCACGATGTCGTCGAACGCCCCGCGACCCAGCTAGACATCTCATCGCGAGCTGGCCCGGGCAGCTCCAAATGATCTTCCCATGCCGGCCATTGGAGGTTGACCGTTGACGAGCGTCGCCGTTATCGCACTTGTCGGAAAGAGTCCGGACGGGGGACTCGGCGAACTTCGGGAGGTTCTGGCCCGCGAAGGCTTCAGGGATCCACGGTGGTTCGAGGTGGAGGAGTCTCGAAAGGCACCGGAGTGCGCCAGGCAAGCGATCGCCGCTGGCGCTGACGTGCTGTTCGTGTGGGGAGGCGACGCGATGTTACAGCGATGCATCGACGCTGTGGCGGGCAGTGAGGCTGACGTTGCGATCCTGCCCGCCGGTATGGCCAACCCGCTGGCCATCAACCTCGGGATCCCCACGGACGTCAGCGAGAGAGGTTGTCCCGAGTTTCGTGGAACGTCGGTGGCGGCCCGATGGTCATCTGGCTACGTTCACGGTTTCATCATGACGGTGGGCGACACTCTGCTCGGCGACGTGGCGCTGCAGGGCGGCTCATAGTGCTGTTGGGTACCCATGGCCGTTGACGCGGCCGGCCTTGGCCGGGCCGGCGGGGCGCCAGGCCATGGCCCGGGTGCCGCTCTGCCAGTCCTCCACATTGGCAGAGCGACTCCGGCAAATCGAGATCATCGACTCGATGTAGTGCGCGCTGCGGAGGTGCGGGCCAGCGTTGGTGGCACTCCAAGTCGCAGCACGGTCAGCCTCTCGCTCAGATCCTCGCGCAGGGTGCCCGCTACGCGGTTGTCGGTGTGCTCCCATTCCTGGCCTGCACCTCGAGTTGTGCTATAGGCATCGCGCACATCCCTCCGGCAGCGCTCCGCACCACGACAGCTCAAGACGTCACCTATCGGCGCAGCAGGCCAGACGTCTGGAGCGATCCTAATGAAGACCGTAGAACACATTGCTACCCAAAGGAGTCGGCATGTACATCGGACTTGGCATCCTTCTGCTGGTCGTCGGAGCGATCCTGACCTTCGCGCTCCACGCCAGCGTCAGCGGTGTAGACCTTGCCCTCGTCGGCTGGATCTTGATGGCCGGCGGCCTATTGGCCATCGTCCTCTCCCTGGCCATGGGCAGCGGCCGCCGCACAGGCGGCATATCCTCGCGACGGGCGACCACCACGGACCCCGGCACGGGCGCCCGGGTCGACGAGGTGCGCGTCGACCCGGACGACCGGGTGTAGCCGTGCGCGGCGCGGCCCGCCCGTCGGCGGTCCCTCGGTCCTGGCGGGGTGCTCCCCCCTGACCTCCTCGGGCGCCAGTGCCGCCTACCCGGCGGTCAGCGAGATCGTCCGACGGAGACCCGGGTCCTCGCCATGCCGACCTGGAAAGCATCGAGCCAAGGCCGGCGGGCGCGCGCCTGAGACACGCCGGTGGGCCCCGTGGGGAGCCGGAGCCCAACACCCAAGGACCAACGGAAGGAGGGTCAACAACTTGGCCTCTTCGACTGCCATCCCGTTGAGCGCCGAAGAGGGGTCTGCCTGATGCCCGCCCCCTGGCTGACCGCTCTCGCCTTGGTCGCCCTTGTCACCGCACTGCTCAGTGCGGGCTACCTGTCCTACGACATCTGGGGACGGGGCTACCGCCAACCGATGCGTGTGATGGAGGCCGTCTGGCCGGTCACTGCCTTGTACTTCGGGCCGCTCGCCATCTGGGGGTATCGGCACTTCACTATGTACTGGTGAGCCTGTTTCTGGGTTCTGGCTTTCCCTTGAGGGACGTGGCGGCTTGTCTCGCGTCAAGATTGCTGGCGTGGGTGGGTCTGACTCACGGCACTTCCGACGTCGCCTGCGGGTGGCTGTCCTTCATCCGACGTGTCGATCGGCCCGGCTCACGATTCATGTGTGGCCGGGCGGGCCGTCATGTCCTGATAGGGGTTTGACGAGGTCCCGATAGTGAACTGACTGACGCCCGCCCGACTGCACCCAACCGGTACAGGAAGGGGCACCAGATCAATGATGCGACACGAGCAAGGACTGCAACAGCGTCAGCGGCCGGGACGCTCTGGCCGGGCGGGGGTGGTGTACGCCGGGATCGACACGCACGCCGACACTCATCACGTCGCGGTCATCGACGCGCATGGTCGCTCGGTCGGCGACATGCGGGTGGATGCCACCGCGGGCGGCTACCGTCAGGTGCTGAGGTTCCTGGCTGGATGGCCGGGGGGCGTTGCCCTGGTGGGGGTGGAGTGCACCGGCAGCTACGGCGCAGGTGTCACCCGCGCGTTGAGAGCGGCCGGCTACGAGGTCCGGGAGGTCAACCGCCCCAACCGTTTCGACCGACGGGCCCGCGGGAAGACCGACGTCTTCGACGCCTACTCCGCCGCCGAGGCGGTTCTGTCCGGGCGGGCTACCGCGGTGCCGAAGGGAGGCGACGGGCTCGTTGAGGCGCTCCGGGCCCTGCGGACCACCAGATCCTCGGCAGTGCGGGAACGCACCGCGACGATCAACCAGATCAAGGCCATGCTGGTCGCAGGCCCCGAGAACCTGCGGGCCAGGTACCGAGGACTGTCGAACGCGAAGTTGACCACCGCACTGGCGTCCTCACGGCCACCAGCTAAACCGGTAACCGCTGAAGAAGCCACCGCCTACTCCCTGCGAGTCCTGGCGCGCCGGTACCGGATGCTCAGCGAGCAGGTCACCGACCTGAAGGCTCAGTTGACCCGGCTCCTGAATGACCACGCTCCCGCCCTGATGGCCGTCTTTGGGGCCGGACCCGACACCCTCTCCCAGCTGCTGATCACGGCCGGAGACAACCCCGCCCGGCTGCGCAGCGAGGCCCACTTCGCTGCCCTCGCCGGGGCCTGCCCCATCCCGGCGTCGTCCGGCAAGACCACCCGCCACCGGCTAAACCGGGCTGGCGACCGGCAGGCCAACTCGGCGCTCTACCACATCGTGATCGTGCGGATGCGACATCACCAACCCACTCGCGACTACGTGGCTCGTCGCATCGCCCAGGGCCGCAGCAAGATGGAGATCATCCGATGTCTGAAGAGGTACGTCGCCCGTCAGCTCTACCGGCTGATCCACGACACCCTCACGGGTCAGCGCCTGGCCTCACCACTTGACGAACATCTATAGGAGTGTCGGACGCACTGCCAGCGACAAGTGGCTTGAAGAACAGAATCGTCTGGAACCGCCAACGAAGCCCTCTTGGGCGGTCACCGCGACTGGAGTCAGCCACTGCGGTGCCGGCTGCACCCTGGGGGACATCATCGCCGAGTTCGCCGTCCTCGCCCTGGCGATCACGGTCGCCGGCGAAGCGCTGTTCGCCGAATACATCGGTGACTACGTGCTCGCCGTCACCTTGGGGCTTGCCTTCCAGTACTTCGCCATCGCGCCGAAGCGGGGGCTTGGCTTCTGGGAGGGCATCGTCGCAGCCATCAAGGCCGACATCCTCTCCCTGACCGCGTTCGAAGTCGGTCTCTTCGGATGGATGGCTCTCATGGCTTTCGTCTTCTTCCCCGACCCGCATCTGCGGCCAGACTCGCCGGTCTACTGGTTCCTCATGCAGATCGGCATGATCATCGGCTTTGCAACAGCCTGGCCGGCCAACGTGTGGCTCATCCGTCGCGGCATCAAGGAGGCGATGTAGCTGACCTCGTCGAGTGCCTGACGTCCTGGCCCGTCGGGCCGAGCGGTCTTCTGCAGCTGCCACGGATGGCGGACGACGTCAGCCGAGCCTCCCAATGGCACGACCACCGGCCGAGACAGGACCCCGCACATCGGACAAGGCCGGGCGTCGATGTGGCGAGCAGGCGGACGCGGTGGGCAACTGACCGAGCCGAGGGAGAGTTGTATGGCGACATTTCTGCTGTGGGCGGCGATCCTTGGGGGCATCGTCATCCTGACCCCGTTGGCGGATCGGCTCCGCATCCCGCTACCGGTGCTGCTCACGGTGTACGGGTTGGCCCTACCGGTGCTGCCGTTCATGCCGGTCCTGCAGCCCGACCCGGCCATCATCCTTCCCGTCGTCCTGCCGCCTTTGCTCTTCGCCGCCACGCAGCGCTCGACGACCAACGAGCTCCGGCAGAACGCCCGTCCCATCCTGCTCCTGGCCGTTGGCCTGACCGTTGCCACCGTTGCTTGCGTGGCATGGGCGGTACATCTTGCGGGGTTCGCGTGGGGTCCGGCCTGGGTTCTCGGAGCCGTGGTAGCACCGCCGGATCCGGTCGCAGCCACCGCCGTCGCGCGCAGGTTGCGACTGCCCGAACGTCTCGTAACGGTGCTTGAGGGGGAGGGCATGTTCAACGACGCCACCGCCCTGGTGCTCTACAAGCTCGCTGTCGCGGCTGCCGTGACTGGGCACATCAGCGGCACGCACGCCATGCTGCGTCTGACGGTGTCGGTCGTCGCGGGCGTCGGGGTCGGGCTTCTCGCCGGTCTGCTCAGCCGACTCGCGTTGGCCGCCTTACACGACGCCACGGCCGAGACGACCGTGACGGTCGCCATGCCGTTCGTCGCCTACCTGCTGGCGGAGCAGGTCGAGGGATCTGGTGTGCTCGCCGTCCTGAGCCTGGGGTTGTTCTTGCGAAGCCACTCACACACCGCCATCACGTCCGGCGGCTGGCTGCTCGGACGGGCAGTCTGGCGATATGCCGACTACCTGATCACCAGCCTGGTATTCGTGCTCATCGGGTTCGACCTTACGGCCGTGCTCGACACCACTCACGTCCAGTCCCCGACGGTGGTTCTCGCGGCGATGGTCATCGGCGTGGTGGTGGCTGTTCGCTTCGCCTGGATGTTCCCCGCTGCAACGCTCGCGCGAGCCGGGCTCCGCGGGCGCAACGCAGGCTCCCCCTACGGGGCGCGGGAGACCTTCGTCGCTGCCTGGGCGGGGATGCGCGGCGTCGTCACGGTTGCCACCGCCCTCGCGCTTCCGACAATCACCGATCGAGGTGACGCATTTCCGATGCGGGCACGAGTTGTCTTCGTCGGCCTCGCCTGCGTCCTGGCGACACTGGTGGTGCAGGGGCTGACCCTCGCTCCCTTGGTCCGTGCGCTCAAGGTCGGCAGCGCGGTGGACTCAACCCAGGAAGTGGCCCAGCTGCGACGGCGCGCCGCCTCAGCCGCTCTGGACCACGTAGGCAACCCGGGACGGGGGCAGGACTCGGAGTACGACGTGCCAGACACGGTGAGGGGCGCGGTGACCTCGCTCTACGAGGGCTATCTCGCGGCGCAGGACGCGCTGGGCGCGGCACGGACCGCCGATGGTGCCGGCGCCGAATACGCGCGCGACCTTGAGCAGCTGTTGCGTGGGGCAAGCGAGATCGAGCGTGATGTCGTGGTTCGAGCCCGCCGCCGTGGCGATGTGAGCGCCGAAGCCGCAGACACGGTGCTCCAGGATGTGGAGGCCCGATCGGTGCGCGATCTCAACTGAGATACCGACGCGCGCGGTCCCGATGGTGAACAGACATGAACTGCTCGTCTCCGCCCCGGTCAGCGCCGAGCGTCCTACGAGGCGCTGTTGAGGGCCGGTCCAGGGCCCGTCCAGGTCGGCGAGGCATCTTTGGCGGGGTACGAACTCCAGTGTCTGTCGACGCTTGCACAGGTCCACGACCGGTGATCCTGTCGAAGGGACGGGCCGTCGGTCTCGACACGCCGGCGAAGCAGACGGTCTCTCGCACGAGGAGGTTCGCATGAACTGGGTCGTCGCCTCGAGCGCGTTCCTGGCGGCGGGGATCGAGGTCATCGAGATGGTCGCGATCGTGGTAGCCGTCGGTGTGTCGCGCTCATGGAAGTGGTCGTTGCTGGGTGCTGCTGGGGGCCTCGTCGTCCTCGCCGCGCTGGTCGCGATCCTCGGCACGGCGCTGCAGCACGTGGCGCTGGACCCGCTGCGGCTGGTGATCGGAGCGTTGTTGCTCGTCTTCGGCCTGCAGTGGCTCCGTAAGGGGGCATCCCAGGTGGCCGTCAAGGGGTGGCCCTCGGGGCTCGGGGACCAGTCCGTCGACGACTCGCCGGCTGGCGAGGGCGTCGACTGGACGTCCGTTGTCCTGTCCTTCAAGGGCGTCTCACTCGAGGGCCTCGAGGTCTCTGTCATCGTCGTGGCGTTCGGCAGCGCGGGCAGCGGCCTCGGTTCCGCGATCGCTGGCGCGGCGGGGGCGCTCCTCGTGATGGGTGGGCTCGGTGCGGCGACCTACAAGGCGATCGCACGGATCCCGAGACGCGCCCTCCAGCTGTTCGTCGGGGCCCTGCTGTCCACCTTCGGCACATTCTGGGCGAACGAGGGGCTCGGGGTCACCTGGCCCGGTGGCGACTGGTCGTTGCTCGGTGTGCTCGTCGTCTACGTCCTCGCAGCCCTGACCCTGGTCAAGCTGGTCCGGGCATGGCAGCGCCACCCTGAGCGCCTTGGCACTCCCGAGCTCGCCACGGAGGGAGCCCGATGAACACGATCTGGCGAGGCATCAAGGCCTTCGGCTCGTTCTGGGCCGGCTTCATCTTCGGCGACGACTGGACGGTCGCCGTTGCGGTCGGGTTGGCGCTGGTGGGCACGTGGGGACTGCTTGTCCTCGGAGTGCCGGCATGGTGGCTACTGCCCGCCGTCGTGCTCGCCGTCACGACGCTGAGCCTCTACCGCCGCCGGCACGACGCAGCGCCGCCCGGATGACCCATCCACCCGCGCCTCCGACGCAGGCGCGCTCCCACGCTTGCACATGAGCGTGCCCGACGGAGGCACTGGGATGGTGACAGCGCGGAACTACGCGACACGGAGGGCGACACGACGTGACCGTCGGCCCTCCGCCGCTCGACCGCAGCCTCCTCAAGGCATTGTTGCTGTCACCGCCCTCAATGGTCTTGGCGGCTCGGTTTGGTGCCGGTTGGGCCGGGTAAGAGCCCAGGACAGCGGACATCTGGAGGAGGCAAGGCCATGCCGCACACATCTATCCACCCCCTCGCCCCGTCCATGTCCTTGTGGACCCGCGCATCGCGCTTCCGGTCCGCTGACGCCGTCTCGGCCGCATGGTGGCCTGGACCGTGCTTCCCAACCAACCCCGAAGGAGAACCACTATGGTCGCACTCGGCCTCATCCTGCTCATCCTCGGCCTAGTCGTGAAAGGCCTCAGCATCCTGGTCACCATCGGCGTGATCCTGCTAGTCGTGGGCTTGGTGCTGAACTTGGTCCCCATCGGCGGAGGGCGCCGTCGCGTGTGGTAGCGCCCATACCGCCGACGGGCATGCGCCAGCGGGCCGCGTTAGTGCAGGGACTGACCCGGCCCGCTGGTCGCCGAAAGGGCCCACAGTCGGTACGCGCCCTGTGCCCCGGAACGGGGCCGGACCCATGCGGTTGCCTCTCGCAGGGCCGGTGGGCGGCGAGTGGCGGTCCTGGTGGTGCGTGCCGCCCACCGTCATCCTGGCCCAGGCCCGGGCTCTCTCCCCGCCGGCGAAATCTCCGGGCGGGGTGCAGGGTCCTTTGGCTACCGCCCGGGTGGGTGCTTCGTGGGCGAGATCCAGTACAGGCGCCGGGCACCCCGTCCGGCCATCGTCTGACCAACTGAGGAGAGCGCTATGTACACCGTGAGCGACTTCGTCATCGACCGACTCATCGAGTGGGACCTGCACCGCTACTACGGGTATCCGGGGGATGGGATCGGGGGTTTCGACGGTGCCTTGGGGCGGGCGGAGGAGGCGGGCAAGGACTTCAGCTACATCAGGCCCACGCATGAGGAGATGTCCTCGTTGATGGCGACGGCACACGCGAAGTTCACCGGCGAGGTCGGGGTATGCATCTCGACGTCAGGGCCCGGCGCGGTGCACATGTTGAACGGCCTGTATGACGCGCACTGCGACAATCAGCCGGTGGTGGCGATCGTGGGCCAGCAGGCCCGGGTCGCCATGGGCAGCGACTTCCAGCAGGAGCTCAACATGGAGCGACTGTTCGGCGACGTCGCCGAGTACGTCAAGACGATCAGCACGCCCATGCAGGCGCAGCTGGTGGTCGACCGGGCCATCCGCATCGCCAAGGCGTCACGGCGACCCTGCGTGGTGATCATCCCGGCAGACGTCCAGGACCTGGAGATGGAGGAGCCGAGTGTCGAACACTTCGTCTCACGCACCGGTGTCGGTCACGCCTCGACCCGGATCTCGCCGCCCGAAGACGAGCTCCAGCGCGCTGCTGCGGTGTTGAACGCCGGCGAGAAGGTCGTGATGCTGGTCGGCCAGGGCGCCATGGACGCGACCGACGAGGTCCTGGCGGTGGCCGAGAAGCTCGGCGCCGGGATCATCACCGCCCTGCTCGGCAAGGGCGCCGTCCCCGGCGACGTGCCTTACCACACCCAGCAGATCGGTCTGCTGGGATCCAAGCCCAGCTGGGACATGATGCAGAACTGCGACACGTTGCTGATGGTCGGCTCCAACTACCCATACGGCGAGTTCATGCCTCCGAAGGGCCAAGCACGCGGCGTCCAGATCGATCTGCTGCCTCGTCACCTGAGCCTGCGCTATCCGATGGAGGTCAACCTGTGGGGCGACTCCAAGGCGACCCTGGCGGCTCTGCTGCCGCACCTGCAGCAGACCGACGACACCAGCTGGCAGGAGAACGCCGCCCAGGGCATGAGGATTTGGGACGAGATGACCGAGAAGGCCGCGATGGTCGCGGCCGATCCGGTCAACCCTCGCCTGGTGTTCCACCACCTCAACGAGCAGCTCCCGTCGAACGCGATCATCACCGCCGACGCAGGCAGCACCGCCGACTGGTACGGCCACCACATCAAGCTCGGCCGTGACCAGATGGGCAACCTGTCCGGGAGCCTGGCCACGATGCTGGGAGCGATGCCGTATGCGATGGCCGCCAAGTTCGCCTACCCGGATCGGCCCGTCGTGTGCACGATCGGCGACGGCGCATTCCAGATGTTGGGGATGAACGGCCTGCTCACCGTCAAACGGCACTGGCAGGAGTGGGAGAACAAGACGTTCGTCGTCCTGATCCTGCACAACGACGACCTGAACCAGGTGTCGTGGGAGATGCGCGAGGCCGGTGATCCCCGGTGGGACACCGCCCAGCTCGTCGAGGACATGGACTACGCCAGATACGCCGACGCGCTCGGCTTGAGGGGATTCCGGGTCGAGGACCCCGGCCAGGTGGAGGCCGCCTTGCAGGCGGCGTTCACTGCCGACCGTCCGGTCGTGCTCGATGTGCTCACCGACAAGAACGTGCCACCGCTGCCGGCGCACATCACCTACGAACAGGCCAAAGGGGTGGCCCAGTCGATCCTGAGGGGCGATCCCGACGCCCGCAAGGTGGTCGGCAACAGCGCCCGAGCGGTCGCCTCGCAGCTGTTCGCCCGGGTCGGAGCACCGCTGGGACGCGACGATGACTGACGCCGACTCCACCGGCCGATCCCGTTCTCATCGTGCTCGGATCGCGGTCGTGACCGGAGCATCGGCCGGCATCGGCCGCGCGATCGCGGTGGCGTTCGCCGACGCCGGATTCGACGTGGCCCTGCTGGCTCGTGGCCGGGCCGGTCTCAAGGCGACGGCAGCCGACGTCCAGGCCCGCGGCCGGCGGGCCTTGGCGATCCCGACCGATGTCGCCGACCACGCCCAGGTGTCTGCCGCCGCCAAGCGCGTCGAGGACGAGCTCGGTGAGATCGACGTGTGGGTCAATGACGCGATGACCACCGCGTTCGCCCCGTCGTGGCAGGTCGACCCCGACGACTTCCGGCGCGCCGTCGAGGTGACCTTCCTCGGGCAGGTGTGGGGCACTCTCGCGGCGCTGGAATACATGCGGCCCCGGGACCGCGGCAACATCGTCAACATCGGGTCGGCGCTGGCGTTCATCGGGATCCCGCTGCAATCGGCCTACTGTGCCTCGAAGTTCGCCTGCCGAGGCTTCTTCGAGTCGGTCCGCGCCGAGCTGCTCCACGAGGGCAGCAACGTGCGGATCGGAATGGTGCACATGCCGGCGGTCAACACCCCGCAGTTCGACTGGTGCACCACGACGATGGACCGGCATCCCCAGCCGGTGCCGCCGATCTACGAACCCGAGAAGGTCGCCCCGTACGTGGTGCAGGCGGCCCTGGACGGGCGCCGGTCGAAGATCGTCGGATCCTGGAATCGACTCGTCGTCGCCGCGGGAAGGCTCACCCCCGGATTCGGCAACCACTACGCGGCTCTGGGGGCATGGGAGACCCAGCTGACCGACCAACCGGTCGACCCCAACCGACCCGTCAACCTGCGCGAGCCGGTCGATGACGAGCACGACGCAGGCGCGCGCGGCATCTTCGCCGGCAAGGCCGGGGGCTTCTTCGACCCCAGTTTTCTGAAGTCGCTCCCCGCCACCGCCCTCACCCTCGCCCAAGCCGGTGAGCAGTTCGGAGGGGAGAAGGCAGCCTGGCTGCAACGCACCGACGGCGCCGAGCGGCGACGGCTCACCGGTGCGGCCGCGACGACACTCGGTGGTCTTGCTGCGACGCGCTGGATCTCACGACGGACGCGGAGCCGGCGGTGAACGGCTCGCCCGCCGCCCACGCCACCGTCTCGAACGCCACTCCGCACGACCCCGGTTCCAGGATCGAGGCGGTCCAGGTCGGCGCCTACACCGTTCCGACCCAAACACCGGAGTCGGACGGCACGTTGGACTGGGACGCCACCACGATCGTCGTCGTCCATGTCACATCCGGGTCGACGACCGGTCTTGGCTATACCTACGCGGCACCGGCGGCGGCCAGTGTCGTGCACGACACCCTGACCGACGTCGTGGTTGGGCGCGACTCGATGGCCACTGGCGCCACGTGGGCGGCCATGGTGCACGCGATCCGCAACCAGGGCCGGCCGGGCGTGGTCGCCTCGGCGATCTCGGCGGTCGACATCGCCCTGTGGGATCTGAAGGCCCGTCTGCTCGGGTTGTCCGTCGCCGACGCCATCGGGCGCACCCACGCGTCGGTTCCGATCTACGGCAGCGGCGGGTTCACCAGCCTCAGCGACGACGACCTCGCCGACCAACTCGCAGGCTGGGCCGACCAAGGTCTGCGCGCGGTGAAGATGAAGGTTGGACGTGACGGCGCCATCGACCCGCACCGGGTCGACGTCGCCCGGGAGGCGATCGGCGCCGACGTCGACCTGTTCGTCGACGCGAACGGCGGGTACACCCACAAGCAGGCGCTCGCGTTGGCCGCCGAGTTCGCAGACCGCAACGTGCGATGGTTCGAAGAACCGGTCAGTTCCGACGACCTGGCCGGGCTCCGGCTCGTCCGCGACCGGGCGCCGCTCGGGATGGACGTGACGGCCGGCGAATACGGGTACGACCTGCCGTACTTCCGGGACATGCTCGCCGCCGGCGCGGTCGACTGCCTCCAGGCCGATGTGACCCGGTGTGGCGGCATCACCGCCTTCCTGCGCGTTGGAGCGCTCGCAGACGCCCATTGCATCGACGTGTCGTCGCATTGCGCGCCACAGGTCAGTGCGCATGCCTGCACCGGGCTGTGGCATCTGCGCCATCTGGAGTACTTCGCCGACCACATCCGCGTGGAATCCATGCTGTTCGACGGCGTTCTCGAACCGGTCGGCGGCACATTGCGGCCCGACCCCGACCGTCCCGGTCTCGGTGTCGAGTTCAAGGGCCCTGATGCCGAACGGTTCCGACACTGATCCCCTCCTCGGCCACCCACCTCACCCCGAAGGCTCATCCCATGACCTCCAGCGAGAACCCGCCCCGGACGTACACCGGCCTGCAGACCACCACCACAGGCTCCATGGCCGACCTGCCCGACGACACCGCGCGCTCCCTGGTCGAGCGGCTGCGATCCAGCATCGAAGGTGAGGTCCGCTTCGACTCCGGCAGCCGCGCCGCGTACTCGACGGACTCCTCGAACTACCGCCAGGTGCCGATCGGCGTGGTCGTCCCGAGGTCGATCGCGGACGTCCTGGCCACCGTGGATGCCTGTCGGGCCCACGGCGTGCCGATCACCAGTCGCGGCGGCGGGACGAGCCTGGCCGGCCAATGCACGAACGTCGCCGTGATCATCGACTTCTCCAAGTACCTCAACCGCGTCGTCTCGATCGACCCTGACGCGAAGACGGCCGTGATCGAACCCGGCTGCAACCTCGACCACCTGCGCACCCTCGCGAAGGAACACGGACTGACCTTCGGGCCCGACCCGGCCACCCACAGCCGCAACACCCTGGGCGGGATGATCGGCAACAACTCCTGCGGTGTGCACTCGGTGATGGCCGAGTTCTACGGCCCGGGGCCGCTTACCGTCGATCAGGTGCTCGAACTCGACGTGGTGACATACGGCGGTGACCGGATGAGCGTCGGCTCGACCACCGAGGCGCAGCTCCAAGAGATCATCGACGGTGGCGATCGCCAGGGCGAGATCTACCGTTCGCTGCGGGAACTGCGTGACCGCCACGAGGAGGCGATCCGCACCAGGTTTCCGCACATTCCGCGCAGGGTGTCCGGCTTCAACCTGGACCGGCTGCTTGCCGACCCGGGCACCGGCGCCCGTTTCGACGTGGCCAAGGCCCTGGTCGGCACCGAGGGCACCTGCGTCACCATGCTCCACGCCACCGTGCAGCTGATGGATGCGATGCCAGCGCGCACCCTGGTCGTGCTCGGCTACCCCGACGCCTACACGGCCGGCGACCATGTGCCACTGGTCCGCGAGCACCGCCCCGTCGGGCTGGAGGGCATCGACTCGACCCTGATCGGCTACATGAAGAAGAAGGGCCTGCACCCCGACGACATCGACCTGCTCCCGCCCGGTGACGGGTTCCTGCTCGTCGAGTTCGGCGCCGACACCAAGCACGAGGCCAACCAGCAGGCCGAAGCGCTGATCAAAGAGATCGAGAAGGCCGACGACGCCCCGTCGACGAAGCTGTTCACCGACGACTGGGAGGAGCAGAAGCTGTGGCAGGTTCGCGAGTCGGGTCTGGGCGCCACCGCGAACGTGCCCGGAATGCGTCAGACGCATCCGGGGTGGGAGGACGCCGCCGTCCCACCCGACAAGGTCGGTGACTACCTGCGCGACTTCCGCGCGTTGCTCGACGAGTTCGACTACAGCGCGTCGCTGTACGGGCACTTCGGTCAGGGCTGCATCCACTGCCGCATCGACTTCACCCTCGACACCGCCCACGGCATCACCCAGTGGCGAGAGTTCCTGGACCGCGCGGCCGCCCTGGTCGTCTCCTACGGCGGCTCGCTGTCCGGCGAGCACGGCGACGGCCAGGCCCGGGCCGCGCTGCTGGGCACGATGTACGGCGACGAGCTCGTCGCGGCCTTCGCCGAGTTCAAGGACATCTGGGACCCGGACGGCAAGATGAACCCCGGCAAGGTCGTACGACCCAACCAGCCCGACGACGACCTGCGCATGGGTCCCGACGCTCGGCGTCGCCGCGTCGAGACCCACTTCGCGTTCCCCGACGACGACTTCGACTTCGGGCACGCCGTATCCCGCTGCGTCGGGGTCGGCGCCTGCCGCGACGTCAGCAGCGGGACCATGTGCCCCAGCTACATGGCCACCCGCGAAGAGGAAGACTCCACCCGCGGGCGGTCACGGCTGCTGTTCGAGATGCTGCGCGGCGACAACCTCGACGGCTGGGGCGACAAGAACATCACCGAAGCACTCGACCTGTGCTTGGCGTGCAAGGCGTGCAAGAACGAATGCCCGGTCAACGTCGACATGGCCACCTACAAGGCCGAGTTCCTCTCCCACCACTACAAGCGACGGCTCCGTCCCCGGGCCGACTACGCGATCACGCTGATCTACTGGTGGGCGCGCATCGCCAGCCGCATCCCGCGCCCGGTCAACGCCCTGACCCACGCACCGCTGATATCCAACATCATCAAGAAGGTGGGCGGCGTCGCCCAGGAACGCACGGTGCCGCGCTTCGCCACCCAGACCTTCACCCACTGGTTCGAGCACCGCAAAGGTACGCAGATCGTCGCGGCGACCGATCGACCCGGCAACGACGGCACGGTCACGCTCACCCACGCCGACGTCGGGCGGTTCGCGAACGAGACATACTCGACGCCTTCGATGCAGCAGCACGCGGGCGCGAACCACCTCAACCCACACGGACAGAGCGCCCCCTTCGTCACCGACCGGGTTCTGCTCTGGCCGGACACGTTCAACAACTACCTCGAATCATCCGTTCTCCAGGCGGCCGTAGAGGTGATCGAGGACGCCGGCTACCTGGTCGAGATCCCCCCCCGGGCACTGTGCTGCGGCAGACCGCTCTACGACGCCGGGATGCTCTCCACCGCCGAACGCCTCTGGAAACAGATCCTGGACACTCTGCGCCCCTGGATCAGGGCCGGCATCCCGATCGTCGGCCTGGAGCCGAGCTGCGTCGCAGCGTTCCGCGACGAACTGATCAACTTGTTCCCGAACGACGACGACGCCCGGCGCCTCTCGCAGCAGACACTGTTGCTTTCGGAGTTCCTGGAACGTCAGCGCTACCAACCACCCGTACTGCCCGCCCGGGCGATCGTCCATCCCCACTGCCACCACAAGTCGGTGATAGGGACAGACGCCGAGGTCGCGGTCCTGAAACGAATGGGCGTCGACCACGAGGTGCTCGACTCAGGATGCTGCGGAATGGCGGGGTCCTACGGGTTCAACGCCGACCACTACGAGGTGTCGATGCGTGTGGGTGAACGGGTCCTGCTGCCCCGGGTCCGCGGCCTCGACGCCGACGCCGAGATCATCACCAACGGGTTCAGCTGCCGCGAACAGATCGAGCAGAACACCCAACGGACTCCGTTGCACCTCGCCGAACTGCTGCAGCGGGCGATCCGCGAGCGCGACAACGCCATCAAGGGTGCCTCATGATCTCGGCCCGCGCAGTCACCCGCCCCTCGGGGACAGGCTTGGTTGGGACCAGCGTGGTTCTCGCCACCACCACAGCGCAGAGGGCCGTCGGCGCAGAGCAGTGCACCGGTCGCGTTGGGTCTGCTTGTGCCGACCTCGTGTGATGCGCCGGTAGCACCGTGGGAGGCGTAGCCGCGGCAGTTGGTGGCCATGGCGACGTGTCCCCGGCCGGTTCGTTCGTCGTCCCCGTGCCGGCGGCGCGAGCTGGTGGATCACGTCGTCGGCGAGCCCGGGACTGGGCGGGACCTGAGGCGTGGGTGGTGGCGGCTCGGAGGTGTCGCGTCGCATCGTGGCCACACGGGTCGTCGCGTGTGAGGCGGGCGACGACCCGCGCGACGAGACTCGTCCCGGGTGAAGGTCTGGCCGCGGTCCAGCGGGCACCGTGCCGGAGGTGCGAGGGGACAGGAGCGGGCCGGGCGGGCTCTCGGTTCGCACGCGCGGGCGCTCGCGGCCTTCCGCCTCCGCTCGAGAAGGACCCAGGGGCGGTCGGGATGTGGCGGGGGTCGTGACAGGTGCGGACACGCGGGTACTTTCGTGTCGCACGCAGATCGCACGACGAGTCTCGTGTCGGCATACGTGAACGTGTTTGTGCAGGTCAACCCGGGTATGCCGAGCGCGTGCTCCCTGTCCTGTAAACAGGGGGGTTGGGGAGTCTGAGCGGCTTGAACGACGGTCGATGGCCACCGCCGGGTGACGGGCCTTCTCGGGTGCACTCCTGAGGCGCCATGCCCTACATTGGAGGCATTAGGCATGGCTTACCTGTCGGGAGGGGCGAGCCCATGGACCAGAGCCTGCATGTCCAGCTCGCTGAGGAAGGCGCCGACGATGAGCGCCTGCAGAGGCTCGCCGGGCATCTGCGGGACGAGTTGCGCGATGTCGGCGGCGTCGAGCCCACACTGCTCCAGGCGGGGGAGGCCCCAGAAGGATCTCGGGCCCTCGACATCATCGTGGTCGGTGGACTGGTCCTCAAGCTCCTCGACTCCGCGGCCCTCCGGGCCGCGATCGACGCCATCCGCGGCTGGCTCGGGCGGGGCGCGGGGGCCCCTCGCACCGTCCACATCGCGATCGGCGACGACTCGATCGACCTCTCGGCCGCGACCACCGAGGACCAGGAACGTCTGGTCGAGATGTTCGTCAGCCGGCATACCTCGCAGGGGGACGGGCAGTCGTGGTCGGCGAGCGCAGAGCACTGATCGTCGCCACCGACGACTACGAACACGAGGCCCTGCGGCGGCTTCGGGCGCCGGCCGCCGACGCGGCCGCCCTGGCCCGGGTACTCGGCGATCCCGGCATCGGCGGGTTCCGCGTCGATGTCGTACTCAACGATTCGGCCCATGACGTCGCGGTCCGTCTCGAGGACCTCTTCGCCGAGAGCCGGCCGGATGACCTGCTCCTTGTGCACTTCTCGTGTCACGGGCTGAAGAGCGACTCCGGTGAGCTGTTCTTCGCTGCCTCGGACACCCGCCCGGACCGGCTCGGCTCGACCGCGGTGCCGGCCACCTTCGTCCAGCGGTGCCTGACGTCATGCCGCTCCCGCAACGTCGTGCTGCTGCTCGACTGCTGCTACGGCGGCGCGTTCGGCCAGGGCGTGGCGGTGCGGGCCTCCGGATCGGCGCACGTGCTCGACAGTTTCCCGTCCGCCTCGCTCGGAGGAGGGCGCTCGCGCGCCGTCATCACCGCCTCCAGCGCAATGGAGTATGCGTTCGAGGGCACCGACCTGACCGACGACCACCAGCAGCAGCCGTCGCTATTCACCTCGGCCGTCGTGCGCGGCCTTGAGACGGGCGAGGCGGACCGGGACCAGGACGGCTGGGTGTCGCTCGACGAGCTCTACGACTACGTCTACGACGCCGTGCGCTCGCAGAATCCGCACCAGACGCCCAGCCGAGACGTCGAGATGCAGGGCGAGCTCTACCTCGCGAGGAGCGGCCGCAGCAAGGTGAGTCCGGTTCCCATCCCGGACGCGGTTCGGGCCGCCCTCGCGGACCCGAACCTGTTCACCCGGCTCGGCGCAGTGAGCGAGCTGCGGGGCCGGCTGCTCGGTCCGGACGTGGCCGTCGCCGTGGGTGCTCACGACGCGCTGTCCGATCTCGTCCGCACGGACATCCGGTATGTCGCCGACGCGGCCGCCGAGGCTCTCGACGCAGCGGCCCTTCGCGTCGAGGAGGCCGAACTCGCCTTCGGTGAGGTGGGTGTGGGTGACGAGGCCATGCCGCGTGACCTGCGGCTGTCCGGGCCCCCGTTCGCCCGTGCCTGCACGTTCTCGGCATCCGAGCAATGGATCCGCCTGGACGTGACGGACACCGGTGTGAGGGTGTCGGTCGTACCGAGCGAGCCCGGTCCCCTCCATGGGTCGGTCACCGTGACCGGACCGGCCGGTGAGGTGGTGGTGGCGGTGACCGGGGTGGCGACGTCAGTGGCCCGTCCGTCGACGGGGGAGGCGCCGAGCGCGGACCGGGTGGTCGGGCAGGCCCCCGGCGCGGCCCGCGTCGAGGACCACCGGCCAACGCAGCGGCACCCGGTCCGCCCGGCTCTGGCCTCGCCGGTGTCCGTCACCGTCGAACGCCGAGCGATGACCGAGGCCGGCCTGTCCCTGGGGGGCGGGGCGGCGATGGTTGTCGGGGTCTACCTGCCCTTCCAGTGGGGCTCCACGGTGGGGGAGCAGGCCGCGTATGCCGTCGGGTCCTTCTGGCTCGTCGGTGCCCTCGCCATGGCCGGCGGATGGCTACGCCTGGCGCGGGCCACGGCCACCTGGGTCGGTCCTGGGGTCCAGCTTTCCGCGGGGTCCGGGGCGACGTGGGGGCTGGCCCTGCTCATCGCCTACCCCCCGTCGCAGGGCGTCGACGGACTCGGCACGGGGTTCAGTGTCGAGGTGGTCGCCCACCTGCTCGTCGCTGCCGCGGCGGTGCTGGTAGCGCTGCGGCTCACGAGGGCTGCGGACCCGACACGGGCGGTGTCGCTGCCCCGGGACTGGGTGCACTGGTCGGTGGTCGTCCTGGCCTCGGCCAGCGCCGTGCTGCTGGTGATCACCGCGCTCCGGGTCTCGGAGGTGGGCGCCGCCCTCGGCGCGACGGGCGTGTGGGCAGCCGTTCTGGCCGCGGCCGTGCCGATCCGGGCGCTGTGGCTTCGTCCACGCCTCCTGGGCGGGGCGGTGCTGGTGGCCTGGCTCGTCTGTGGCGTCGCTCTGTTTGTCGCCTACCGGGTGATGCTCGACTACTTCGGAGATCACGTGCCGATCGACCTGTTCCTCATCACCGTGGTGGCCCTCGCGGTCCTGGCCCCGGTCTGGGTGCTGCGAGGCCGCCGCGCCCCTGACGTCGCACCGACCTAGCGCCCTCCTTCCCGTCAGTGGGTACGCTTGCGAGGATCGATGACAAGGTCAACTTCTCCTTGGTTCCGGTCGATGGTGATGTGAGTGTGCTGAGCGTGGTCTATGCGCGGTTGGAGGTCTTGGATGGCTGATCTCCGCACTCGGTTGACCTCTCCTTCCTCGCGGCGTCGCCCGTGGGCTGATCGGGCGCGGGAGGTGTTGGCCGATCGCGGCACCGTCGCTGCGACACTTCCGGCGACGGCTGTGGTAGCCATGCTCTTCATACTTCCCGCGCGCCGCTGGTCGGCCCCGGAGCTTGCGGTCCTGGTGGGTGGGACGAGCGCGGCCGCCTTGTTCGCCGTGGTGAACATATGGTCAGCGCGGCGGCGGAACCTCCCCCTGTGGAGCCTGCACGTCGAGATCGGGATGGGTAACGTGCTGGTGAGTGCGGTGGTGGCCGCCGCCGCGACCCAGCACATCAACATGGCCAACCTCTACCTGTTGACCGCGACCGTCGCCGTCCTGTTGTTCTCCGTTCGCGCCGCGCTCGCCCACATCGGGGCGGCCGCCGTCTGGTACGCGGTGGTGCTGGCCTTCGGGCCTGCGAGCGTCGACTCGCCGGTGCTCGCGTGGTTGGCGGTGTTCGGCACCACTGCCGTGGTCGGCGCGGTCGTGATCGGGCTCGTGAGCGTGCTGCGCCTGGCCGCGACCGCGGACCCGCTCACCGGGTTGGCCAACCGGCGGGCCTGGGACGAGCGCATCGACGAGGAGATGGAACGCTCACGACGGACCGGCACGGACTTCTCGGTCGTGCTGATGGACCTCGACGGGTTCAAGGACGTCAACGATCGCGACGGCCATGCGGCCGGGGACCACCTGCTCCAGGCCGTCGCCCGAGCCTGGCAGACGCAGGTTCGTGACGGTGGGGACTTCCTCGCCCGAATCGGCGGTGACGAGTTCGCCGTGATCGTCCTCGGCTCGGACCAGATGGGGGTCCGCCGCCTCATCAAACGCCTCGAGGAGGCGGCACCGGCCGGGACGTGCTTCTCCGCCGGCGGGGCCACCTGGGACCGGACCGAACGAGCCCCGGAGCTCCTTCGCCGAGCCGACCTCGCCATGTACGAGACGAAGCTCAAGCACCGACGCGATGTACACCCCCACACCGCCTGACTGAACCGGGACCCCGCACGGTCCCGGTCTTGGGACCTCGTCGCAAACAGCCCCAGCCCGCGCCCACATCGGCAGCCGTGCGGAGCGCGGCTATGGCCAGGCGCTCGGTGCTGCGGTGGCTCGCCGGCGAGCCGACCGTGGTCAGGCGCCCACGCCGAGAGGAGCACGCCGGAGACGAGGGTGACGATGCTCGGCCACGGTCCGAGACTCACGGACAGCAGCACCAGCGCCTCGCCGACCGTCCCGACACGACGACGAACCCCACCGTCACCGAGGCACGATCATCGCCCGCGCGGTCGCCGACGAACGCATGCTCGGGGACCCCAGGAAGATGGGCGGATAGGTGGGCAGCAGCGCGAACCCGCACGGGTTGAAAGCCGCGAGTACCTCGCGACGTCTTGGCGGGCTCCCGCTCGGCCGTGCTAGGACAGTCGGCCGAGTGCGTCCTCGATGCCACGATGGAACGTCGGGTAGGCGTACATCATCGAGCGCAGCGTGTCGACCGGAACCTGGGCGTGGACGGCCACCGCCAGGGCTCCGAGGACCTCCCCGCCCATCGGGCCCATCGCCGTGGCCCCGACCAGGACGCCCCGGTCGGCGTCCGCGACGAGCTTGATCACGCCCTCGTTGCCGATCTTGTGTATCCAGCCGCGGGCGGTGCTCGGCACCTGGGTCGAGCCGACCTGGACGGTCCTCAGCCGGTCGCGGGCCTGGGTCTCGGTGAGTCCGACCGCGCCGACCTCGGGGTCGGTGAAGGTCACGCGTGGCAGCGCGCGGTAGTCCGCGGGGGGCCCGGCCTCGCCGAGGATGTCGCGGATGACGATACCGGCCTGGTACATCGCCACGTGGGTGAAGGCGCCCTTGCCGGTGACGTCGCCGACCGCCCACACCCCGTCGGTGACGCGGCACCGGTCGTCGACCGGGACCGCCCGGGCATCCAGAGGGACGCCGACCGCGGTCAGCCCGACCGCCGTCGGGTCCACACGCCGGCCGGTGGCGACCAGGACCCGCTCCGCTGTCACCTCCGCCCCGTCGGTCAGGCGGACCACGACACCCCTGCCCGCAGCAGCGTCCACCCGATCCGCACCCACACCGGCGCGGACGTCGATCCCCTCGGCGGCCAGGACCTCGGCGAGGATCTCTCCGGCCTCGGGCTCCTCCAGCGGCAGCAGCCGGGGAGCCGCCTCGACGATAGTGACGGCGACGCCGAACCGGGCGAGCACCTGTCCAAGCTCGCAGCCGATCGCCCCGCCGCCCAAGATGACGATCGAGGCCGGCAGCTCGGCGGCCTCGACGACATGCCGGTTGGTCCAGTAGTCGACCTCCGCAAGGCCGGGGATCGGCGGGATCGCCGCCGTGGCCCCGGTGGCGACGACGATGCCGCGGCGGACGGCATACCGCATGCCGTCCACATCGACCTCGGTCGACGAGATCAGCCGCCCGGTGCCGCGAACGAACACCCCGCCCTTCCCGGTGAACCGGTCGACGGCGACCGTGTCGTCCCAGGTGTCGGTGGCCTCGGCGCGAACCCGCTGCGCCACCGGCCCCCAGTCCGACAGGACCGGTCCCGCGCTACCGGCCAGGGTCGACACACGCCGCGCCTCGGCGAGGCTGTGCGCGGCCCGGACCATCATCTTCGTCGGCACGCACCCCCAGTACGGGCACTCTCCGCCGACGAGCTCGCGGTCGACCCCGAGCACCCTCAGGCCGTGCTCAGCCAGAGTTGCCCGGCGACGTGCTCACCGCCCGGGCCCATCCCGATGACGGCGATGTCGAAGCTGTCCATTGATGCCGCTCCTTGTGGCGTGCAGAGACGCTGCAGGCTCGGGAGAGCCCGCCGCCGAAACCCGGTCGGTCGCCCCCAGC
>CAVYRN010000001.1:0-32559 GCA_963771015.1 uncultured Actinomycetota bacterium | reverse complement strand
GACGGTCGATGGCCACCGCCGGGTGACGGGCCTTCTCGGGCGCACTCTCGAGGCGCCATGCCCTACATTGGAGGCATTAGGCATGGCTTACCTGTCGGGAGGGGCGAGCCCATGGACCAGAGCCTGCATGTCCAGCTCGCTGAGGAAGGCGCCGACTATGAGCGCCTGCAGAGGCTCGCCGGGCATCTGCGGGACGAGTTGCGCGATGTCGGCGGCGTCGAGCCCACACTGCTCCAGGCGGGGGAGGCCCCAGAAGGATCTCGGGCCCTCGACATCATCGTGGTCGGTGGACTGGTCCTCAAGCTCCTCGACTCCGCGGCCCTCTGGGCCGCGATTGACGCCATCCGCGGCTGGCCCGGGGGGGCGCGGGGGCCCCTCGCACCGTCCACATCGCGATCGGCGACGACTCGACGACCTCTCGGCCGCGACAACGAGGACCAGGAACGTCTGGTCGATATGTTCGTCAACCGGCATACCTCGCAAGGGACGGGCAGTCGTGGTCGGCGAGCGCAGACCACTGATCGTTGCGACGACGACTACGAACACGAGGCCGCGGGCGGCTTCGGGCGCCGGCCGCTGATGCGGCCGCTCTGGCCCGGGTAACTCGGCGATCCCGGCATCGGCGGGTTCCGCGTCGATGTCGTACTCAACGAGTCGGCCCATGACGTCGCGGTCCGTCTCGAGGACCTCTTCGCCGAGAGCCGGCCGGATGACCTGCTCCTTGTGCACTTCTCGTGTCACGGGCTGAAGAGCGACTCCGGTGAGCTCTTCTTCGCTGCCTCGGACACCCGCCCGGACCGGCTCGGCTCGACCGCCGTGCCGGCCACCTTCGTCCAGCGGTGCCTGACGTCATGCCGCGCCGCAACGTCGTGCTGCTCCTCGACTGCTGCTACGGCGGCGCGTTCGGCCAGGGCGTGGCGGTGCGGGCCTCCGGATCGGCGCACGTGCTCGACAGTTTCCCGTCCGCCTCGCTCGGAGGAGGGCGCTCGCGCGCCGTCATCACCGCCTCCAGCGCAATGGAGTATGCGTTCGAGGGCACCGACCTGACCGACGACCACCAGCAGCAGCCGTCGCTATTCACCTCGGCCGTCGTGCGCGGCCTTGAGACGGGCGAGGCGGACCGGGACCAGGACGGCTGGGTGTCGCTCGACGAGCTCTACGACTACGTCTACGACGCCGTGCGCTCGCAGAATCCGCACCAGACGCCCAGCCGAGACGTCGAGATGCAGGGCGAGCTCTACCTCGCGAGGAGCGGCCGCAGCAAGGTGAGTCCGGTTCCCATCCCGGACGCGGTTCGGGCCGCCCTCGCGGACCCGAACCTGTTCACCCGGCTCGGCGCAGTGAGCGAGCTGCGGGGCCGGCTGCTCGGTCCGGACGTGGCCGTCGCCGTGGGTGCTCACGACGCGCTGTCCGATCTCGTCCGCACGGACATCCGGTATGTCGCCGACGCGGCCGCCGAGGCTCTCGACGCAGCGGCCCTTCGCGTCGAGGAGGCCGAACTCGCCTTCGGTGAGGTGGGTGTGGGTGACGAGGCCATGCCGCGTGACCTGCGGCTGTCCGGGCCCCCGTTCGCCCGTGCCTGCACGTTCTCGGCATCCGAGCAATGGATCCGCCTGGACGTGACGGACACCGGTGTGAGGGTGTCGGTCGTACCGAGCGAGCCCGGTCCCCTCCATGGGTCGGTCACCGTGACCGGACCGGCCGGTGAGGTGGTGGTGGCGGTGACCGGGGTGGCGACGTCAGTGGCCCGTCCGTCGACGGGGGAGGCGCCGAGCGCGGACCGGGTGGTCGGGCAGGCCCCCGGCGCGGCCCGCGTCGAGGACCACCGGCCAACGCAGCGGCACCCGGTCCGCCCGGCTCTGGCCTCGCCGGTGTCCGTCACCGTCGAACGCCGAGCGATGACCGAGGCCGGCCTGTCCCTGGGGGGCGGGGCGGCGATGGTTGTCGGGGTCTACCTGCCCTTCCAGTGGGGCTCCACGGTGGGGGAGCAGGCCGCGTATGCCGTCGGGTCCTTCTGGCTCGTCGGTGCCCTCGCCATGGCCGGCGGATGGCTACGCCTGGCGCGGGCCACGGCCACCTGGGTCGGTCCTGGGGTCCAGCTTTCCGCGGGGTCCGGGGCGACGTGGGGGCTGGCCCTGCTCATCGCCTACCCCCCGTCGCAGGGCGTCGACGGACTCGGCACGGGGTTCAGTGTCGAGGTGGTCGCCCACCTGCTCGTCGCTGCCGCGGCGGTGCTGGTAGCGCTGCGGCTCACGAGGGCTGCGGACCCGACACGGGCGGTGTCGCTGCCCCGGGACTGGGTGCACTGGTCGGTGGTCGTCCTGGCCTCGGCCAGCGCCGTGCTGCTGGTGATCACCGCGCTCCGGGTCTCGGAGGTGGGCGCCGCCCTCGGCGCGACGGGCGTGTGGGCAGCCGTTCTGGCCGCGGCCGTGCCGATCCGGGCGCTGTGGCTTCGTCCACGCCTCCTGGGCGGGGCGGTGCTGGTGGCCTGGCTCGTCTGTGGCGTCGCTCTGTTTGTCGCCTACCGGGTGATGCTCGACTACTTCGGAGATCACGTGCCGATCGACCTGTTCCTCATCACCGTGGTGGCCCTCGCGGTCCTGGCCCCGGTCTGGGTGCTGCGAGGCCGCCGCGCCCCTGACGTCGCACCGACCTAGCGCCCTCCTTCCCGTCAGTGGGTACGCTTGCGAGGATCGATGACAAGGTCAACTTCTCCTTGGTTCCGGTCGATGGTGATGTGAGTGTGCTGAGCGTGGTCTATGCGCGGTTGGAGGTCTTGGATGGCTGATCTCCGCACTCGGTTGACCTCTCCTTCCTCGCGGCGTCGCCCGTGGGCTGATCGGGCGCGGGAGGTGTTGGCCGATCGCGGCACCGTCGCTGCGACACTTCCGGCGACGGCTGTGGTAGCCATGCTCTTCATACTTCCCGCGCGCCGCTGGTCGGCCCCGGAGCTTGCGGTCCTGGTGGGTGGGACGAGCGCGGCCGCCTTGTTCGCCGTGGTGAACATATGGTCAGCGCGGCGGCGGAACCTCCCCCTGTGGAGCCTGCACGTCGAGATCGGGATGGGTAACGTGCTGGTGAGTGCGGTGGTGGCCGCCGCCGCGACCCAGCACATCAACATGGCCAACCTCTACCTGTTGACCGCGACCGTCGCCGTCCTGTTGTTCTCCGTTCGCGCCGCGCTCGCCCACATCGGGGCGGCCGCCGTCTGGTACGCGGTGGTGCTGGCCTTCGGGCCTGCGAGCGTCGACTCGCCGGTGCTCGCGTGGTTGGCGGTGTTCGGCACCACTGCCGTGGTCGGCGCGGTCGTGATCGGGCTCGTGAGCGTGCTGCGCCTGGCCGCGACCGCGGACCCGCTCACCGGGTTGGCCAACCGGCGGGCCTGGGACGAGCGCATCGACGAGGAGATGGAACGCTCACGACGGACCGGCACGGACTTCTCGGTCGTGCTGATGGACCTCGACGGGTTCAAGGACGTCAACGATCGCGACGGCCATGCGGCCGGGGACCACCTGCTCCAGGCCGTCGCCCGAGCCTGGCAGACGCAGGTTCGTGACGGTGGGGACTTCCTCGCCCGAATCGGCGGTGACGAGTTCGCCGTGATCGTCCTCGGCTCGGACCAGATGGGGGTCCGCCGCCTCATCAAACGCCTCGAGGAGGCGGCACCGGCCGGGACGTGCTTCTCCGCCGGCGGGGCCACCTGGGACCGGACCGAACGAGCCCCGGAGCTCCTTCGCCGAGCCGACCTCGCCATGTACGAGACGAAGCTCAAGCACCGACGCGATGTACACCCCCACACCGCCTGACTGAACCGGGACCCCGCACGGTCCCGGTCTTGGGACCTCGTCGCAAACAGCCCCAGCCCGCGCCCACATCGGCAGCCGTGCGGAGCGCGGCTATGGCCAGGCGCTCGGTGCTGCGGTGGCTCGCCGGCGAGCCGACCGTGGTCAGGCGCCCACGCCGAGAGGAGCACGCCGGAGACGAGGGTGACGATGCTCGGCCACGGTCCGAGACTCACGGACAGCAGCACCAGCGCCTCGCCGACCGTCCCGACACGACGACGAACCCCACCGTCACCGAGGCACGATCATCGCCCGCGCGGTCGCCGACGAACGCATGCTCGGGGACCCCAGGAAGATGGGCGGATAGGTGGGCAGCAGCGCGAACCCGCACGGGTTGAAAGCCGCGAGTACCTCGCGACGTCTTGGCGGGCTCCCGCTCGGCCGTGCTAGGACAGTCGGCCGAGTGCGTCCTCGATGCCACGATGGAACGTCGGGTAGGCGTACATCATCGAGCGCAGCGTGTCGACCGGAACCTGGGCGTGGACGGCCACCGCCAGGGCTCCGAGGACCTCCCCGCCCATCGGGCCCATCGCCGTGGCCCCGACCAGGACGCCCCGGTCGGCGTCCGCGACGAGCTTGATCACGCCCTCGTTGCCGATCTTGTGTATCCAGCCGCGGGCGGTGCTCGGCACCTGGGTCGAGCCGACCTGGACGGTCCTCAGCCGGTCGCGGGCCTGGGTCTCGGTGAGTCCGACCGCGCCGACCTCGGGGTCGGTGAAGGTCACGCGTGGCAGCGCGCGGTAGTCCGCGGGGGGCCCGGCCTCGCCGAGGATGTCGCGGATGACGATACCGGCCTGGTACATCGCCACGTGGGTGAAGGCGCCCTTGCCGGTGACGTCGCCGACCGCCCACACCCCGTCGGTGACGCGGCACCGGTCGTCGACCGGGACCGCCCGGGCATCCAGAGGGACGCCGACCGCGGTCAGCCCGACCGCCGTCGGGTCCACACGCCGGCCGGTGGCGACCAGGACCCGCTCCGCTGTCACCTCCGCCCCGTCGGTCAGGCGGACCACGACACCCCTGCCCGCAGCAGCGTCCACCCGATCCGCACCCACACCGGCGCGGACGTCGATCCCCTCGGCGGCCAGGACCTCGGCGAGGATCTCTCCGGCCTCGGGCTCCTCCAGCGGCAGCAGCCGGGGAGCCGCCTCGACGATAGTGACGGCGACGCCGAACCGGGCGAGCACCTGTCCAAGCTCGCAGCCGATCGCCCCGCCGCCCAAGATGACGATCGAGGCCGGCAGCTCGGCGGCCTCGACGACATGCCGGTTGGTCCAGTAGTCGACCTCCGCAAGGCCGGGGATCGGCGGGATCGCCGCCGTGGCCCCGGTGGCGACGACGATGCCGCGGCGGACGGCATACCGCATGCCGTCCACATCGACCTCGGTCGACGAGATCAGCCGCCCGGTGCCGCGAACGAACACCCCGCCCTTCCCGGTGAACCGGTCGACGGCGACCGTGTCGTCCCAGGTGTCGGTGGCCTCGGCGCGAACCCGCTGCGCCACCGGCCCCCAGTCCGACAGGACCGGTCCCGCGCTACCGGCCAGGGTCGACACACGCCGCGCCTCGGCGAGGCTGTGCGCGGCCCGGACCATCATCTTCGTCGGCACGCACCCCCAGTACGGGCACTCTCCGCCGACGAGCTCGCGGTCGACCCCGAGCACCCTCAGGCCGTGCTCGGCCAGAGTTCCGGCGACGTGCTCACCGCCCGGGCCCATCCCGATGACGGCGATGTCGAAGCTGTCCATTGATACCGCTCCTTGTGGCGTGCAGAGACCCTGCAGGCTCGGGAGAGCCCGCCGCCGAAACCCGGTCGGTCGCCCCCAGCATTCCAGGGATCCCACTGCCGGGTCACCGTGTTCCCGCGGCAACGACGCTGAACGACGCTGCGAAGGAGCACGGGGGGCCGCGAGGGTCCCAGCTCAGCGTGTGGATGTCCAGTGGCCGAGAGTCGTAGCAGTCTGACTTCGCCGGGGTAGTCGCCAGGGCCGCACCCCTGCGGTGCTCAGGGTCCGCTCGACAAGGGGGAGGGGCTCGCGGCGCAAGATGGCCGGTGCGGTGCTTCGGGAGCTGGTCGCGGACGGCTTGAGGAGTGGCGTCAACCTTGCAGACACCGCAGCTCGACGAACAGCTTGAGTAGCGCGACGACGGCCTCGGGGTCCGGCACCCGTTGCACGGCCACGGTTTCGCCAGCACCGGCCTTGACGGTCAGGTCGCCCGACAAGGGGTGGAGCGCGGCGAAGGCTCGCTCATCTGTCACGTCGTCCCCGACGTAAAGGGTCGCGTCCGAGCTCGACGCTCGCGCCAGGTCGGCCAGTGCCCTGCCCTTGTCCGCCGCGGACACAGACAGCTCGACGACCTCCTTGCCGGATAAGACATGCACCCCCGTATGCCGTCGGCCCGCCTCGTGCGCGGCCCTGGTGGCCGCCTCGGCTGCCGACGGCACGACGCCCCGGGTATGCAGCACGACAGCGGCAGGCTTGTACTCCAGTCGCACTGCGGGGTTGCGGGATCTGATCGCCTCAAGCTCGTCGCGCAAGGTCGCCAGCAGAGCGGCCGCGGCCTCGTCGAGGACGGCAGCACCGGCGGCCGACACGAGCTCGGCCGGGTCCCTGCGGTTTGTCTGGGCGCCGTGGCTGCCGATCAGGGTGATGCCATCGTCTGGACCAATGCCGGTCAACATCTCCAAGGTCGCGAGGTCGCGCCCCGAGACGACCGCCGTGGTCACTCCGCGCAGGGCCGTTGCTTCGCGCAACGCCTCGAGCCCACCCGGCAGGGCCCTGGCCTGCAGGGGGTCAGTGACGATCGGAGCGAGCGTGCCGTCGAAGTCGACGGCCACGAGGACTCGGGGCCGGGCGGCGAAGGCGGCGAGCGCGCTGCGCAGGTCCTCGCGCACCTCGCTCAACCGCCGATCCGCTCTGAGGCGCTGTCGGACGCCCGGAGGTTGGCCCGGTTGGCACGTTCGACGGCGAGTAGCTCCTCCTCGCTGGCCCTGGTCGGCCGGTGCGGTTTCGACGGCGCCGACGCGAGCGCTTTGAGATAGCGGGATGCCCACCGCTGCACGTCGTGGTCACCGACACGCTTGCGCATCGCCTTCATCCGGCGTCGCCGCTCATCCTCGGGGCTCCTGATCGCGCGCATGATCGTCTGCTTGACGCCCTCGATGTCGTGGGGGTTGCAGATGAAAGCCTGGTGCAGCTCGTGCCAGGCACCGGTGAACTCGGACAGCACGAGGGCGCCACCAAGATCGTTGCGGCAGCTGACGTACTCCTTGGCGACCAGGTTCATGCCATCACGCAACGGCGTCACGAGCATGATGTCCGCGGCCACGAACATCGCGGCCATCTCTTCACGGGGATAGGAATGGTGCAGGTAGTGGATCGCGGTCGAGCCCAGAACGGAGTACTCGCCGTTGATCTGCCCGACCGTGCGCTCGACTTCCTCGCGCAGCACGCGGTAGGCGTCCACGCGCTCCCGGCTTGGCGTCGCGATCTGCATCAGCGTCACGTTGGGCGGGGCCAGCACCTGGTCCCGCAGCAGCTCGCCGTAGGCCTTCAGCCGGTGCCTGATGCCCTTGGTGTAGTCGAGCCGGTCGACGCCGAGCATGAGGATCTCCGGGTGACCCAGCGAGGCACGGATCTCGGCCGCGCGGGCGAGGACCTCCGGAGTGCGGGCCAGCGCCGACAGCCCCCGGAAGTCCACCGAGATCGGGATGGCGCTCGCCCGCACCGTTCGCTCTACCGGGTGGTCACCCGGGGGGGTGAACGTCACGGTGTCGCCCTTGGTCGACATGCCCAGCAAACGGCGGCAGGAGCGCAGGAAGTTCTCCGCATCGGCGCTGCGCTGGAAGCCCAGGAAGTCCGCGCCCAGCAGCCCCTCGACCAGCGCCCGACGCCATGGCAGCTGGGCGAAGAGCTCGACCGGCGGGAAGGGTATGTGGTTGAACCATCCGATGCGCAGGTCGGGCCGGATCTCCCGCAACATCGCCGGCACCAGCTGCAGCTGGTAGTCGTGCACCCAGACCGTGGCGCCCGGCGCGGCCACCTCAGCGATGGCGTGGGCGAAGCGATCGTTGATCGCCCGGTAGGTGTTCCACCAGTGGCGATGGAACGTCGCCTGAACGATCACGTCGTGGTAGATCGGCCAGAGCGTGTCGTTGCTGAAGCCCTCGTAGTACTCCTCGATCTCGGCGGGTGTCAGGTTGACCGGATGCAGGAAGAGGTTGCCCTGGTGGAACGGCTCAGGGGCAGGGCTGGGCTCGCCGGCCCAGCCGACCCATGCCGCGTCCCGGCCCGCCATGACCCCCTCCATCGCTGACACCAGACCGCCCGGGCTGCGCTGCCACGTGCCCTGGCCGTTCGCGTCGACGACGAGGTCAACGGGGAGGCGGTTTGCGGCGACCACCAGGTCGAAGGTCGGTCCAGCAAGGGTCACGCGTGATCAGCTCCTGTCTCGGGATGTGTTTCGAGCCTACCGAGGGGCTCCGTTCGACACCCGCGTCGCGTAGCCAGCGTTGGAGGGTCGTTGCGTTGCGCTCACCCCTCCGCCCGGGGATCGACTGCCTGATCCGCGCGGGGGGAGGGGGTCGGCTCGGCGGCGGGCTGCGGGAATTCCGAGCCGACCGGGTCGACCCGCAGCCGCGGCAGCGACTCCGGGTGGTGGTCCCGGATGTAGCTGATGAGCTTTTCGCGGACCTCACAGCGCAGGTCCCATGCCGTGCCGGAGTCGCGGGCGGACACCAGTGCCCGCACCTGCACCCCGGTGGCGCTGGCGTCGATCGCCTGCAGCCCCTGCACCCGGCCGTCCCAGCGCGGTGAGTCCGCCACGACGCGGGCCAGCTCGGCTCGCAGCTCGTCCAGCGGGACCCGGAAGTCCAGCTCCAGGGTGACGCCGCCGAGCAGGTCGGCGGTGGTCCGGGTCCAGTTCTCGAACGGGGTCGTGACGAAGTAGGAGATGGGAAGCACGAGGCGACGGGAGTCCCAGATCCGGACGACGACGAAGGTCAGGGTGATCTCCTCGACCCGGCCCCATTCGCCCTCGACCACGACGACGTCGTCGATCCGGATCGGCTCGCTGAAGGCGATCTGCACACCTGCGATGACGTTCTCCAGCACCGGCCGGGCAGCCACGCCGGCGACCAGGCCGGCGATACCGGCCGAGGCGAGCAGGCTGGTGCCGACGGTGCGGGCCTGCGGGAAGGTCATGAGCATCGCAGCACCGCCCAGCAGTGCGGCGGCGAACACCGTGATCCGACGCAGCACCATGACCTGGGTGTGCACCCGCCGGGCCTGCAGGTTGTCCTCCGCCTCCAGGTGGTAGCGGCTCAGCGCAAGGTCCTCGACGATGTACGTCGCAGCGACGAGAAGCCAGGCCACCACCCCGATGAGCAGCAGCGAGAGCAGATGCAGGATCAGCGAGCCGACGGTGCTGCCGTCGAGCTGCGCGCCGACGGCGATGTGCAGCCCTGCCACGACGAGCAGCCAGCGCAGCGGCTCGCGCAGCCGGCGCAGCGCCTGCCGCGCCCGCGGCGCGCCGGACAGCCGGTGCGACCCGACCCGGTGGGCGAGTTCGTAGAGGAGCAAGAGGCCGAGGCCAACAGCGGTCAGGACGAGGACGGACTTGAGCGGGCTGCTCACGTGCAGGTACCTCCGCACTGGCATCGAGGGCACCCCGGCCGACCGTGCCAGCGGCGGCGAGCCTATCGGCCAGCATACGAGCCCTTGGGAGCGACGTCGGCGACGAGCCGGTGGCGGGCCCATACGTCGATGGGGTCGCGTGAGCCGGGGGCCACGTGCACCGACGACAATGGCAAGGAGCCACAGCTCCCTGCCACTCCCCACGTGTGGTGCAGCGGGTGGCCTTGCCGCGAGGCCCCGGTCATGCCTCACACTGCTCAGTCGCAGCGGCACGTCGGCCCGGGCCAGGGTGCGGGCGGCGGCATGTGACATCACGACCTTCCCGTGCGGCAGGCCCGAGGAGTCCGGCTCGGATATCTTGGCGGCGTGGATGGTCCCGCTGGTGCCCCTGGGCGCTCATCGCCGTGACAGGGACTCCCGTGGCGGCGCCGACCCCGGTCCCGCCACCTGTGGCGCCGACCGGCCGATGGACCCCCACCACGGAGCACCGGTCGTGAGCCGGTTCACGGCCCGAGACGCGCTCGACCGGATCTTCGAGGTCGGGATCATCCTCAAGGGACTGGACGGTGTCCTCGAAACCATCGGCGGCCTGCTCCTGCTCGCCGTCACCCCGGCAACCATCAACACGGTGGTGTCCAGCGTGACGCAGCATGAGCTGTCCGAGGACCCCCACGACGTCATCGCGAGCCATCTGCTCGGGTACGCCCATGGCCTGACGGGCCGGGCAGTGACCTTCGCCGCCGTCTATCTCCTTGGCCACGGCATCGTCAAGATCGTGCTCGTCGCCGCCCTGCTGCGCAACCAGATCTGGGCCTACCCCTGGATGATCGCGTTCCTGCTCCTCTTCATCTTCTACCAGCTGTACCGGCTCGCCCTGTCACCCGCCTTCGGGCTCGGCGCCCTGACCATCTTCGACGCGCTCATCGCCTGGTTGACCTGGCGAGAGTGGCGCAGACAGACAGCCGACCGAGCCATCCGTCTTCCCACGTGAGAACCCTGCGGGCGTGAGGCGCTCACTGCCCTCGTGGGGAACCACGACGACGGGGCCGGCCGACCTCAGGGGCGGCCTATCCCGATGGCTCGACCTCGCTGGACCGGCCCTGCCGGCGAGGCTGTGCCGGGGGTGGCAGGACGACGCCGAACCCTGCCACTGCCAGGCGCAGCAGCACCTGCCCGGGCGCGAGGAGGTCGGCGATCCGGGCGGCGCTGAGCAGTTCCAGCTCGGCGAGCCGGACGGCATACGACTCCGGGCCGTTCGCGCGGGCATGGTGCAGCTCGATGGTGTTGTGCCACACCTTGGCGCGGGCCTCACGCAGGAACCGTCTGGAGCCGGCCCGGTTCAGCGGCACGAGTGCGCGGTCCAGGATGCTGCGGCGTGACCGGGTGGACAGCTCGCGCTCCTCGGCGGTGACCCGGCCCGAGAGGATGGCGTCGATCCGCTCGTGATCGCGTCGCCGGCGGTCCACCAGGGACTCGTCGGCGAAGTCGGAGTCGGGGATGACGGCCAGGAGTGCTTGCGGCAGGTCGTAGTTGATGTGGGCGTTGATGCCGAGGAGAACATGCCGCAGGGGCGGCAGGGATGCCGGTGCGTCGAGCGCGAGCCGCCACGGTCGCGGGACGCCGCCTGGGCCCGAGCGGTCGGTGTCGAGGGCGTCGAGGGCGTCGAGGTAGAGGCGCGCGAAGGCGACGTCCCAGGCCTCGACCCAGCCAGGGTCCTCGAACGCGCCGTCGAAGACCGCCGCCTGCACAGCAGACGTGGTGCGCCGATAGGTCGACAGGAACTCTCGACGGGTCTCCAGCTCGGGGGGCAGCGAGTCGAGGCGATCCTGCATCTCCGCCAGGACCGCGGCGATCGTTCGTCCCCCTCCCCAGCGGTCACCAGGCACTCCCTTCCAGCAACGCAGTTCGTTGTCTATCCTCGGTCCAGGCACCCCGGTTTGTCAGCCCTCTGGAGATGTATGCCGGGTAGCCGTCAGCGGAGATGGGTGGTCCAGATGGCTCCAGACCGGGCGCGCGACGACCGCGTCCTCCCGTACACCCGCGGCCTGTCGATGTTCATCGCACCCTTCCTCCTCGTCGGCTTCGCCCTGCTCTATCTCTTCCCCGGCGACACCCGTCGCCTGTTTGCGTGGACCATCCACCCGACCATGACCCCGATGGTCCTCGCGTCGGCATACCTGGGCGGGTTCTACTTCTTCGTCAGCGTGCTGCGCGAGCGGGGGTGGGCCACCGTCAAGGGAGGGTTCGCTGCCGTCGCGCTCTTCGCGACCCTCCTCGGCGTCGCCACCGTGATCCACTGGGACAAGTTCAACCATCGCCATGTGGCGTTCTGGCTGTGGGCCGCCCTGTACTTCGCGGCCCCGCTCCTCGTCGTCGGCGCAGTGCTCACCAACCAGCAGGTCTCCTCCCGCGTCGATGCCGGCGAGCAGCGCCTGCGACCAGCTCGTCAGTGGGCTGTCGCCCTCACCGGAACCGTTGCCCTTCTGGTGGGGATGGCGATGTTCCTGGCGCCCGCGCCGGCCATCTCCGTCTGGCCGTGGGCCCTCACCCCGCTGACCTGCCGCGTCCTGGGCGCCGTGTTGTGCCTCGGCGCGGCCGGACTGGTTGCGCTGGTGGACCCACGTTGGGTCTGCATCAGGCTGCTGGTCAAGGTCGAGCTCGTCATGGTCGCTCTCATGGCCATCGCGGGTGTCCGCGCCCGGCACGAGTTCATCACCACCCGGCCGCTGACCTGGCTGATGCTGGTCGGGTTCTCCGCACTGGTCGTCGGATCTGTGGCCCTGTGGCGAACCGAGGAGATCCGATCCGGCGACCGCCGCTGACGTGAGTGGCCCCTCGACCACGAGTCCGAGATGAAGCCGGCCATGAGTTGCGACGGAGCCGAGGCTCACACCGGGCCCGGGCCGTGAGCTCGCCGGCGACGCGCCCGGCGGTGGACCCGCGACGCTCGCCCGGTCGTGGCGGGTTTCTCCTGACCTAGTGCTTGGCGGACGCGGCTCGGGTTGCGGCGGTGGGCGTGGTGGCGTCGACGTCCACCATGACGAGGCTGAGGTGGCTGGGTGCATCCGCAACGAGGGCGTGCCGCTCGCCAGGGGCCAGGTAGATGACATCGCCCGGGACCATGGGGTGCTCGTCCTCGCCCACGGTGAACCGGATCGCCCCGTCGAGCAGCTGCACGACCACGGCCCGCGTCGAGGAGTGCTCGGTCAACAGCTCTCCCTCGTCGAAGGCGAAGACCACGACGCGCAGCGCTGGGTTGTTGACGACCACCCGGGAGGTCGTCGATGACGGTGTGACCCGGATGCTGTCCAGCAGATCCGTGAAGGCCAACGAGGCCGAGAGCTCTGTGGACTGTGCCATGGCAGACTCCGATCGTCCGAGATGGGTCGGTTGGAAGCGCCCTGCGACCAGGAATGGCGCTCGCCGTAGCCGCGACGGGCGCGCACGACGACGCCCGCCGGCATCGTATCCGGGTGCCGCAGGAAGGAGCTCGCCCGGCGGGGCGGCATACCGCCGCACCTGCTCCCGCGGTGGGCACCTGGGCGCTCGTCGGGATCGAGCTCGACCATCCCGTGCGCGACGAGCCGAGCGGCGGATCGGCCCCGTGGGCCGCCGCGGACGCACGCCTATCGGGCCCGCCCGCCGCGGGCTACGGTGCAGGAGCGGACACCCGGTCCGCCGTCGCCGACGGGAGGGTGAGCCTCATGCGAGTGGCGTTGCAGGTGACGTGCATCAACGACGCGTTGTTCCCGGACGTGGGGGTGGCGACCGTGCGGCTGCTGGAGCGGCTGGGGGTCGACGTCGACTTCCCGGCGGGCCAGACGTGCTGTGGCCAGCCGATGGTGAACACGGGGTACCTCGACGAGGCGGTGCCGGTGGTGCGCAACTTCGTCGATGCGTTCGGCGGGTACGACGCGGTGGTGACGCCGTCGGGCTCGTGTGCTGCGTCGGCGCGGCACCAGCACGGCATGGTGGCGCGACGGTCGGGCGACTCGGGGCTCGAGGCGGCGGTGGCCGAGCTGTCCCCGCGGGTGTACGAGCTGTCGGAGTTCCTCGTGGACGTGCTGGGCGTGGTGGACGTGGGCGCGTACTTCCCGCACTCGGTGACCTTCCATCCGACGTGCCACTCGGTGCGGATGGCGCAGGTGGGGGACCGGCCGCAGCGGCTGCTGGGGGCGGTGCGGGGGATCACCCTGGTGGACCTGCCCCACGCCGAGGAGTGTTGCGGCTTCGGCGGCACGTTCGCGGTGAAGAACAGCGAGACGTCGGTGGCGATGGGCTCGGACAAGGCCCGGCATGTGCGGGAGAGCGGCGCCGAGGTGCTCGTCGCGGGAGACAGCTCGTGTCTGATGCATATCGGCGGGCTGCTCTCCCGGCAGCGCAGCGGCGTCCGGGTCATGCACCTCGCCGAGGTTCTCGCCGCGACAGAGTCCGCGCCGGTGGGGGTGCGGCGGTGACTGCCACGTTCGTCGGTATGCCGTCCTTCCCGACCGCCGCCAGGGCCGCCCTGGCGGACAGCCAGCTGCGGACCAACCTGCGGCACGCGACGGCGACCATCCGGGCCAAGCGGGCGGCCGTGGTCGGCGAGGTGGAGTCGTGGGAGGAGCTGCGCACGGCGGGCGCGGCGATCAAGGACGCCACGCTGGCCCGTCTCGACGAGTACCTGGTCCTTCTCGAGCAGAACCTGACCGAGCGGGGCGCCATCGTGCACTGGGCGCGGGACGCCGACGAGGCCTCCGCCGTGGTCGCGGAGGTGGCCAGGGCGCACGGCGTCGACGAGGTCGTCAAGGTCAAGTCGATGGCGACCCAGGAGATCGGGCTCAACGAGTACCTCGCGGCCCGCGGGATCGCCGCATGGGAGACCGACCTGGCCGAGCTCATCGTCCAGCTCGGGGAGGACCTGCCGAGCCACATCCTCGTCCCGGCCATCCACCGCAACCGGGCCGAGATCCGAGAGATCTTCATCACCAGGATGGCTGCGGCGGGGCGGGCGGCGCCGGACGGCCTGACCGACGACCCGGCCACGCTGGCGGGGGCGGCCCGACTGCACCTGCGGGAGAAGTTCCTGCGGGCCAAGGTCGCCGTGTCCGGGGCGAACTTCGCCGTCGCCGAGTCCGGCACCCTCGTCGTGGTCGAGTCCGAGGGCAACGGGCGGATGTGCCTGACCCTGCCCGAGGTGCTGGTCTCGGTCGTCGGGATCGAGAAGGTCGTGCCGACCTTCACCGACCTGGAGGTCTTCCTCCAGCTGCTGCCGCGATCCTCCACGGGGGAGCGGATGAACCCGTACACGTCGATGTGGACCGGGGTGACCCCCGGCGACGGCCCGCAGGAGGTCCACGTGGTCCTGCTCGACAACGGCCGCACCCGGGCGCTGGCCGACCCGGTCGGCCGTCAGGCGCTGCGGTGCATCCGCTGCTCGGCCTGCCTCAACGTGTGCCCGGTCTATGAGCGGGTGGGCGGGCACGCCTACGGGTCGGTCTATCCCGGCCCGATCGGGGCCATCATCAACCCGCTGCTCAAGGGCGTCGGGGTCGACGAGCAGACCGACTCCCTGCCGTTCGCCTCGAGCCTGTGCGGGGCCTGCTACGAGGTGTGCCCGGTCAAGATCGACATCCCATCGGTCCTGGTCGAGCTGCGAACCCAGGTCGTCGACTCCCATCGCGGCGACCGCGTCCCGACGGCCGAGGCCCTGGCCATGCGGGCCACCGGGTGGGCGTTCTCCGACGCGTCGCATCTGCGGGCCGGCGAGTATGCCGCCTCGGCCGGCTCCGCGGTGCTCGGCCGGTTCCGCCGCGGCGGGCGCACCGACACCGCCGGGCGACCGCCGATCAGCCACCTGCCCTGGTTCGGCAGGCGGTGGACCGAGGCGCGCGACCTGCCGGCCGCCCCCCGGCAGTCGTTCCGCCAGTGGTGGGCCGCCGAGAGGGGGCCGCGGTGAACGCCCGCGAGGCGATCCTCGCTGCCATCGGGACGGCATACGGACCCGGTCCGCGGCCCGAGGTGACGGTGCCCCGGGACTACCGCCGGGTCGGGGAGCCCGCCGACCCCGGCGCCCTCGTCGACCTGTTCGTCGAGCGGGTCGAGGACTACCACGCCACCGTGGTCCGCTGCGCCCCGGCGGATCTCAGACACGAGGTCATCCTCGCGCTGAGCGGAGCCGCGCCGGTGGTCGTTCCCGACGGCCTCGACCTCGACATCCCCGCCGGCGTCTCCGGCGACGCGCTCAGCCACGCCGAGCTCGATGCCGCCGACGCGGTCGTCACCGTCGCGACCGTCGCCATCGCGAGCACCGGCACCATCGTCCTCACCCACGGCCCCGGCCAAGGGCGCCGCGCGCTGACCCTCGTGCCCGACCTGCACGTCTGCGTCGTCCACGTCGACCAGGTCGTCGCCGACGTCCCCGACGCGATCACCCGCCTGGAGCCCACCCGCCCGCAGACCTGGATCAGCGGTCCCAGCGCCACCAGCGACATCGAGCTCAGCCGCGTCGAAGGTGTCCACGGGCCCCGGACCCTCCACGTCGTCCTGGTGGAGCCTTCGCGGTAGGGAAACACCTCGCCGAGCCCGGTGATCTCCGGCTCGGCGGAGGTCCACTTGCGTCGTCCGGCGCTGTGCCCCGACTGAGGGCCACGCGGGTTCGAGTCCCTGACCTGCCACCTCGGCCATAAGTCGCGGCCGCGGGCAATGTGCAATATCATAAAAGGTTCAAAACTGCAAGCATGTTGGTCGGAGGGACCGAAGATGAAACCACTCGCCTACCGCCCGAATGCCCGGCGCACGCGATGGGGCATGGTCTCGGTCGCGGCCTTGGCGCTTGTCGTGGCGCTCCCGTCCGGCGCCCAGGCGGCGACGGCTCCGCCACTCGGCACCGCCGACAGCTTTGTGGTCCTGGCCGGCGCCGGCATCACCAACACCGGGCCGACCACGCTCAACGGCGATGTCGGGACGTTCCCGACCACATCGATCACTGGCTTCGGCACGGTGACGCTGAACGGCACCAACAACGCCGGCAACGCCGTGACGCAGGGCGCGAAGGACGACCTCGTCGTCGCCTACGACGCGGCCGCCGGGGCAGGGCCCGCCACCGCGATCTCGGTCGAGCTCGGCGGAAGGACGCTCACGCCCGGGGTCTACTCGGGCGGGGAGCTGGGTCTGACCGGGACGCTCACGCTGGATGGCGGCGGGGACCCGGACGCGGTCTTCATCTTCCAGGCCACCTCCACCCTCATCACGGCATCGGCCAGCCGTGTCACGGTGATCAACGGCAATCCGTGCAACGTCTTCTGGCAGGTCACCAGCTCCGCGACGCTCGGCACCCGCTCCCAGTTCGTCGGGACCATCATGGCGCTCACGGACATCAGCCTCACAACCGGGGCAACCATCGAAGGCCGAGCGTTGGCCCGCAACGGCGCCGTGACCTTGCAGGCGAACACCATCACGACCCCCGTATGCACTCTCACCGGTGGTCCGAGCCCGAGCCCGACGCCCACGACCCCGGAGTCGACGACGGGTCCGACCGGCACCTCAGGCGACCAGGTCACCGACGTCCCGGAGGGGGCGGTTGGCACCGGTGACGGCAGCACGAGCGGCGGCAACGGCACGCCAGGCCTGGTGGCTGCAACGCTGCTCACGGTCGGCGCCGGCTTCGCGACGGTCGTCGCTCTCCGGCGGCGTCGTGGCGCGAGAGTCTGAGTGACCCACGCGCCACCGGGCCACCTCGTGAGCGCTCGTCCCCGTCCGTCCCACCTGAGGGCGACGCTGGCATCGGCAGCGCTGTTCGCCGTGGTCGGCTTCGGCGCCACCGCGTGCTCCGGTCAACGGGCGCCGCGGTGACGCCGGCGGTGTCGGCGACAACCCGGGTTCAGCCGACGCCACCGCCCGCGCCGAGCCCCACGTCCGGGCCCGAGGTCACCCCACTTGCGAGATCGACGCCGGTCCGGCTGCGCATCGCCGCGGTGGGCGTGAACTCGGGACTGATGGACCTCGGTCTGCAGGCTGACGGAACGCTTCAGGTTCCGCCGCAGGGCTTCCCAGCCGGGTGGTACACAGGTGGGCCGACCCCAGGTGAGCTGGGTCCGGCGGTCATCGTGGGCCACATCGACTTCAACGGCCCAGGGGTCTTCTACCGTCTGCACAACGTGAAGCCCGGTGACATGGTCATCGTCACGCGAGCGGACGGCAGCAAGCCGGCATTCCGCGTCACCCGGGTTGCGCGGTTTCCGAAGGACCAGTTCCCCACCACGTTGGTGTACGGCAACCTCGACCATGCGGCACTGCGGCTGATCACCTGCGGCGGACCGTTCGACAGCCGCTCCGGTCACTACGAGGACAACATCGTCGTCTTCGCCGATCTCGTCAGCGTCCCGGGATAGCCGCCGGGTAGTGCGGGGCGCGGGCTCAGGGGCGGCGCGGGAAGGCCGAGAAGTCCGGCCGCCGCTTCTCCTTGAACGCCTCGCGACCCTCCTGGGCCTCGGCCTGGCCGTAGAAGAGCAGGTTGGCGTCGTGCGCGAGCTGCTGGATGCCCGCGTAGCCGTCCTCGTGCGCGTGGAAGCTCAGCTTCGACAGCCGCAGGGCCCACGGGGAGAGCGCGAGCATCTCACGGCACCACCGCACGGTCTCGGCCTCCAGGTCCGCGAGCGGCACGACGGTGTTGACCAGCCCCATCTCCAGGGCCTGCTGGGCGTCGTACTGGCGGCAGAGGAACCAGACCTCCTTGGCCTTCTTGGGACCGAGCAGGTCGGACAGGATCGAGGCGCCGTACCCGCCGTCGAAGGACCCCACGCGGGGCCCGACCTGCCCGAAGACGGCGTTGTCGGCGGCGATCGTGAGATCGCAGACGAGGTGCAGGACGTGACCGCCGCCGATGGCGTAGCCGGCCACCATCGCCACGATGGGCTTGGGACAACGACGCATCGCGACGTGCAGGTCCGTGACGTGGAAACGGCCGGTGGCCGCCTCATCGGTCTTGTACCCGCTGTCGCCGCGGACGCGCTGGTCCCCGCCGGAGCAGAACGCGCGGTCGCCCGCTCCGGTCAGGATGATGGCGCCGACCGACTCGTCCTCCCTGGCCACGGTCAGGGCGTCGGAGACCTCGATGAGGGTCTGCGGGCGGAAGGCGTTGAGCACCTCGGGACGGTTGATGGTGATCTTGGCGATCCCGTCCTCGGTGGTCTCGTAGACGATGTCCTCGTAGGAACCCGATGCCTGCCAGTCGATGGGGGGCGCTGCGTCCGTCATGGGGGACATTGTGCCTGTTGCGCCTGGCCCGCCAGTCCGTGGTCCGGCCACCGCTGACCTCGGGGGAGGGCGGCGCTCAGGTCGTGAACCACACGCGGCCCTGCGCGTGGTGCTCACGTAGGGCGCCGGTGTCGGCCAGGACCGTGAGGTGGGCCACCGTCTCGTTGGTGGCCAGCATCTGGCTGAAGAGGTCGAGGTCGTCGAAGGCGCGGTGGTGGCGGGTCCAGGGCAGTGCGTGGGCGACCTCGTAGCCGGTGGTGCGTCCGTTCTGGACGGCGGTGAGGGTGTGGTCGAGGCGCTCGGTGTGGTGGGCGAGGAGCTCGCGGACCCGGTGGTGGACGCTGGGCTGTACGGGGCCGTGCGCCGGCAGCAGCGTCGCGTCGGGGAGGCCGAGCATCACCTCGAGGGAGGAGAGGTATGCCGCCAGCGGTGAGTCGGTGGGCGCCGCCTCGAACCCGATCGACGGGGTGATGTGCGGCAGAACGTGGTCACCGGCGAAGAGGAGGCCGGCCTGCGCGTCGTGGAAGACGACGTGCCCGCGGGTGTGCCCCGGCGTCGGGATGACCTGCAGCGACCGGGTGCCGGCCTCGACGACCGTGTGCTCCTGGAGCCATTCGTCCGGGGACTCCCACTGGTCGACGGCTGCCGCGTCGAGGGTGCCTCGGGCCTGCGTGATCCGGCGGGCGAGGTCGGCGGCGCCGTGGGTGGCGAGCCGAACGAGCTGTGGGGAGGGGTCGTCGTGTCCCGCTCGGGCCTGGATGCTGTCGAGGTTCGGCTGCTCGTCGGCTCCGAGCGCGACTCTGGTGCCCAGTACCCGGCGGATGGTGATGGCCTGGGTGTAGTGGTCCCGGTGGGCATGGGTGATGAGGAACCGGCGGATGTCGCCGAGGTCGCGGTCGAGGGTGGCCAGTGCGGCCTCCAACGCCGTCCGTGACTCCTCCAGCGCCCAGCCCGCGTCGACCAGGGTCAGGCCGTCGGCTCCGGCGACGGCATACACGTTGACCGCTCGAAGCGCGTCCTGGGGGAGCGGAAGCGGAATGCGGTGGATGTCCGGGGCCACCTCGTGGGCGCCCGGCTTCTCCCACCCACGACGGTCCGGAGTCGATGTCGTCATCGGGCCATTCTCGTCTGGACCCCCACCGGGGCCCGAGAACGTCCTGCTCGAGAAGTTCCCCGAGCCCGATGCAGCCGCGCATCGACCGCGAGCGGTTCTGGACGGTGAGGATGCCTACCCGGACCCGCCCTGGTCGAGGGCGGCGACGAGCTCGCGCATCCGGTCGTCGACGTTCGCGCGGTAGTCGCCGACCTCTCCGGCCCCGGACGGCTGATCAGGCCGCGGTCGGGCCGGGCGTACCGGGGGCGTGGCCAACCTCCTTGTCTTGGTGCGTCTGCGCAGGTGGGCGGTTCGGCGCGGCAACGAGACGCCGCTACCCACGTCTCTGCGATCACCTCGTTCGGGTTGGTCGTCCCGCGTCAGTCGCCGAGCCCCGTCCCGACCTTCCGGGCTGCGCTGAGCCAGTCGTGGTCCGGTGGGATGTACTTGACCCGGCCGGCGACCTCGGCGAGGGGCACCGGTTCGGCCCGCTCACCCCGGTCCGCCACCATGTAGCCGTACTCGCCCTGGGCGACGAGGTCCGCCGCGGCCGCGCCGAGCCGAGTGGCCAACAGCCGGTCCGCGGCGCACGGGGTGCCGCCCCGCTGGACGTAGCCCAGGATGGTGACCCGCGACTCCAGGCCGGTCGCTGCCTCCAGCTCGCGGGCGAGCCGGAAGGTGTGCTCGCGCTGGGCGTCCTCGACGTTGGACAGGTGTGCCCGGGCGGCCCGCGTCGCCTCGGGCGTCTTCGCCGACTTGACGAGCAGCCGGGCGGCCTCGTCGTCGGCCGCGTCGTCGATGTCGCGGGCGCCCTCGGCCACGGCGACCACGCTGAACGAGCTGCCTCGGGCGGTCCGCTGCAGGATCGTCTCGGCGACCTTCGAGACGCTGTAGGGGATCTCGGGGATGAGGATGACATCGGCCCCGCCGGCCAGGCCCGCCCCGAGCGTCAGCCAGCCCGCCCGGTGCCCCATGAGCTCGGTCAGGATGATGCGGTGGTGGCTGTGTGCCGTGCTGTGGACCCGGTCGATCGCCTCGGTCGCGATCTCCATGGCGGTGGCGAACCCGAAGCTCGTGTCGGTCATCGCGATGTCGTTGTCGATCGTCTTGGGCAGGTGCAGGACGTTGAGGCCGGCCTTGACCAGCCGCATGGCGTTCTTCGCCGTGCCCCCACCGCCGAGCAGGATGAGCCCGTCCAGCCCCTCCCGCTCGTACGTCTCGACGACGGTCGGCACCATGTCGCGGACCTCGCCGTCGACCTCGAGACGGTGGACCTTGTCGCGGCTGGTACCCAGGATCGTTCCGCCGGTGGTGAGAATGCCGGACAGCGCGGCCCCGTCCAGCGGGATGTGCCGGTTGTTCACCAGGCCGGTGATCCCATCGCGGAACCCCAGCAGCTCCATCCCGTAGTGGCCGATCGCCGTCTTGCCGAAGCCGCGGATCGCGGCGTTGAGACCGGGGCTGTCACCGCCGGCGGTGAGGATCCCGACGCGCTTGTGCCCCGTCCCTGTCATGATCCGCCCTTCCGCGTCCGCCGACCGGCCCATTCTCGCGGCGCCGTCCCCAGCCGGTGGGCGTTCCGCGCCGTCAGCCGGTCGGCGGGGCCCCGTCCCAGTGGTAGATGTGCTCGGGGCGGCCGGTCGAGCCGTACCGGAGGGTGAACGTCATGGTGCCGGCGTCGACGAGGTGGCGAAGGTAGCGCCGGGCGACCCCTGGGCTGAAGCCGGCCCGGTCGGCGACGTCGGCCGAGGTGATCCCTTCGGGGGAGTCCCTGACGATGTCCGCGACGAGCTCCAGGGTCGGAGCGGAGATGCCCTTGGGCAGGGCGTGCTCGGTGTTGGTGCGCAGGAGCCCGAAGACCCGGTCGATGTCGCGCTGGCCGGGCCGTTCCATCGCGTCGAGCCGGCTCGACGCGGCGGCGTAGCTCTCCAGCCGCTCTCGCAGCACCCGGAACGTGAAGGGCTTGACGATGTAGTGGACCACTCCGAGGGACATGGACGAGCGAAGAATGTCGATGTCCTTGGCGGAGGTGATCGCGATGATGTCGGCCGTGACCTCGGGCGTGGCCCGCATCCGGCGCATGACCTCGATGCCACTCATGTCGGGCAGATAGATGTCGAGCATGACCAGGTCGGGGCGGAGCGCCTCGACCTGGGCGAGGGCCTGCCGCCCCGAGCGCGCCTCCCCGACCACGGTGAACCCCGGGACCCGCTCGATGAGCTCACGGTGCACCTGGACCGCCATGAAGTCGTCGTCGACGACGAGCGTGCGGATCATCCGGAGACCGCCGCTTCCGGGGGCATCGGGTCGGCGGTCACGATGGCGGCGAGGGGTATCCGGACCATGAAGACGGCGCCCTCGTCGTTGCCGACCTCGATCCGCCCTCCTCGGCGGTCCACCTCCTGGCTCACCAGGGCCAGGCCCAGCCCGCGCCGGCGCGTGCGGCTGGACGCCACCTTGGTCGTGAAACCGTCGGTGAAGATCTCGGTGGCGATCGCGGCCGGTATGCCGGGCCCGGAGTCGTGCACGCGGATGGCGAGCTCGTCGTCGGCGATCCAGAGATCCACCTCGACCCGGGCCTCACCGGATCCGGCGTGGGCCGAGTCGAGGGCGTTGTCGATGAGGTTGCCGACGATGACGACGAGGCCGTTCGGGTCGGACATCCCCCGAGGCAGGGCGGTGCCGGCGGTGACGGCGAAGTCGACGCCACGCTCGCTCGCGACGGACGCCTTCCCGAGCAGGAGGGCGGACAGGACCGGGTCGCCGACCTGGTCCATGAGGTGAGCGGCCAGGTCCTGGTGCAGCTGGGAGTTGCGGTTGATGAACCGCACGGCATCGTCGTAGCGCTCGAGCTCGATGAGGCCGCTGATGACGTTCATCCGGTTGGCGAACTCGTGCTCCTGGGCGCGCAGCGCGTCGGCGAGCGACTGGACGTCGTCGAGCTCTCGGGTCAGGGTCTCGAGCTCGGTGCGGTCCCTCAGGGTGATGACCGACCCGACGGGGCGCTCGCGCACGGCGACGGGCACCCGGTTGACGACGAGGACGCGCCGGTCGACGAGGATCGTCTCGTCCCGGGCAGGAGCGGGCCCCGCGAGGATCTCCCGAGGTCGTCCCTCGGGGACGAGCTCGGCGAGCGGACGGCCGACGGCGCGGCGGTCCAGGCCGAGCAGCCGCTGGGCCTCGTCGTTGATGAGGTTGACGGTCCCGGACGTGTCGACCGTGATCGTGCCCTCGCGGACGGCGTGGAGGATCGCCTCGCGCTGCTCGAGGAGCGATGCGATCTCGGGGGGTTCCAGTCCGAACGTCTGGCGCTTGATCCGCCGGGTGAGCAGGATGGCGCCGACGAGGCCGAGGGCCAGCCCGAGCAGCGGCGGGACGAGCGTGGTGGGCAGGTCCCGGCGCATCTCCGCACTGACCGTCTGCTCGAGGACGCCGACCGATACCAGGCCGATGACCCGTCCGCTCGAGTCGCGGATCGGGACCTTCGCCCGCATGGACCGCCCGAGCGACCCGGACTGGACGCCCACGAAGGTCTGCCCGGCGAGCACCGCCTCGGGGTCCTCGCCGGGGTCGTTGAGCAGGGACGTGCCGATGAGGTTCGGGTTGGGGTGCGAGTAGCGGATCCCGTGGGCGTCGGCGACGACGATGAACGACGCCCCGGTCTGCCTCCGCAGGGTCTGCATGAGGGGCTGGATCGTCGTCTCGGGATGGTGACGGGACAGCGCGGCGGCGACGCTCGGCATACCTGCCACCGCGTGGGCGATGTCGAGGGACTTCGCGCCGGCCTGGGCGTCGAGCTCGTGACGGATCTGCGTGTACGACATGGCGAACCCCGCAGCGACGGTCAGCGACACGATCCCGGCGAGGAGGACGAAGACCTGGGTCGACAACCGGTTCGGCCACCACGTGCGGCTGCCTTGGCGCATGACCGCAGGGTAGACCCGGGTCCGGCCGGGGCCATGGGCGCATAAAGAGCACAAGTACTTCAAGGCACGCTTTTCGTCCCTTGGTGGCGCAAGGTTTACCCGACCCCGGGTCGCGCGGACAGTGGTGGCACTCGCCAGGTCCTACGTCAAGGAAGACGAACGCCATGCCAACTTCGGTGCCGCAGCCAGCCATGGACAGGCCACCTGAGCGTCCTGCCGGACGAGCCGACACGAGTGCGAAGGTCGAGCTTCGTGGCGTGACGAAGAAGTTCACCTCGCCCTCCGGAGACACGCTCACCGCCATCCGCGACGTGAACCTCACCATCGAGCCCGGCCAGTTCTGTGCGCTCGTCGGCCCGACCGGCTGCGGCAAGTCCACGACGGTGGGCCTGGTGTCGGGGCTCGACCGCCCCACGGCGGGCGAGGTCCTCGTCGGTGGACGGGTCGTCGACGGCATCACCCCGGGGACGAGCTTCATGTTCCAGGCCGACGCCCTGCTGCCGTGGAAGAGCGTCGTCGACAACGTCGCGCTCGGGCCCCGGTTCCGGGGGACGTCGAAGGGGGCCGCGACCGAGGCGGCCCGGGACTGGCTGCGCCGGGTCGGGCTGTCCGGGTTCGAGCAGCACTACCCCCACCAGCTCTCCGGCGGGATGCGCAAGCGGGCGAGCCTGGCTGCCGCCCTCATCAACGAACCGTCGATCCTCATCATGGACGAGCCGTTCGGAGCCCTCGACGTGCAGACCAAGGCCATCATGTCCAACGAGCTGCTCGGCCTGTGGGAGCAGACCCGCCCCACGGTCCTGTTCATCACCCACGACCTCGAGGAGGCCGTCGCTCTCGCGGACCGGGTCGTCGTCATGACCGTTGGTCCCGGAACGATCAAGGGCGTCTACGACATCGACCTGCCCCGACCGCGCGGCCAGGTCCAGGAGACCCGGTTCTCCCCCCGGTTCATCGAGCTTCACCACCAGATCTGGGAGTCCCTCAAGGACGAGGTCGAGCGAGCGTATGCCCGCACAGCCCAGGCGATCCCCGACGGAGGTTCCCGATGAGCGTCCCCAGCCCGGCGCCCTCCGACGCCCGGACCTTCCGCGCCCTTCAGGAGGCCGCGCGCCCGGCGCTCACCGACGAGGAAGCCCTCGCCGAACAGGCGAGGTTGAAGCGCCGCCGGCGGAGGATCAAGGTCCAAGCCGGCCGCGTCGCGCTCCTCTTCGCCATCCTCGGCCTCTGGCAGGGGCTCACCGCGATCAACGTCATCGACCCGTTCTTCTACGGCCAGCCGACGGGCATCGCCCTCCGGCTCGTCGACTTCGCGCGCAACGGCACGGCGTACGGCAGCCTCTGGGAGCAGATCTGGGTGACGATGGACGAGGCGGTCCAGGGCTTCGCCTTCGGCGTCGTGTTCGGCATCGTCTTCGGCATCACCCTCGGCCAGATCCCGATCCTCGCCGACATCGTCGGGCCGTTCATCAAGGTGCTCAACGCGATCCCCCGGATCGTCCTCGGGGCGATCTTCGTCGTCTCGCTGGGCCTGGGGACGACGTCGAAGGTCGCCCTCGCGGCGGTCCTCGTCTTCTTCGTCGTCTTCTTCAACGCCTTCCAGGGAGTCCGCGAGGTCGACCAACGGCTCATCGACAACTGCCGGGTCCTGGGCGCCTCGACGTGGCAGATCGTGCGCAACGTCGTCATCCCCTCCGCGCTCACCTGGATCATCGCCAGCCTGCATGTCGCCTTCGGGTTCGCCGTCATCGGCGCGATCGTCGGCGAGTTCCTGGGCGCCACGAGGGGGCTCGGCCTGGTCATCGCCACCGCCCAGAACCAGTTCGACCCGAACGGGGTCTTCGCGATGATGCTCGTCATCGGCCTCATCGCGCTCACCGCCGAGTGGCTCATCGAGCTGCTCGAGCATCGGGTCCTGGGGTGGCGCCCGCCGACCCGGTCCCAGACGGCATCCCTCTGACGCAAGGGCCACCCGCCCCGGTACACCTCACGGCAGCGGATCCGCTCGCCGGTCTCTCTCACCAGAAGTCAGCACCAGACAAGGAGATATGTCATGTCCCCATTCCCCCATCGCCGGCTCCTCGCCGGCGTCACCTCGGCGACCGCGCTGACGCTCGCGCTGGCCGCGTGTGGATCCAGTAGCAGCGGCGGGGGCAGCACCGGCGCCGCCGGGTCGGGCGCCTCGCCGAGCGCCGCGATGCCCACCGTGAAGCTCATGGTCGGCGGCATCGACAAGCAGATCTACCTGCCGTACCAGCTGGCACAGGGGCTCGGCTACTACCAGAAGTACGGCGTCAACGTCGAGCTGAGCACCGAGCAGAACGGCGGGGTCGGCGCCGAGGACGCGATGATCTCGGGCCAGGTCGACATGGCCGGAGCCTGGTACGTCCACACGATCGACTTCCAGGCCAAGGGCAAGGACGTCATCGACGTGGTCCAGCTCAGCGGCGCCCCCGGCGAACGGGAGATGTGCGCCAAGGGCACCTCGATCACCTCCCCGGCGCAGTGGAAGGGCAAGACCGTCGGCGTCACCGACCTCGGGTCGGGAACCGACAGCCTCACCAAGTACATGGCCGCCAAGGTCGGACTGACGACCAAGGACTTCACCCGCGTCGGCGTCGGGGCCGGTGCCACGCTCATCGCCGGGCTGCAGCACGGGAAGATCGTCTGCGGCATGACGACGCAGCCGACGGTCTCGGCGATCGAGAAGAAGGGCATCGGGTCCTCGGCGTTCGACCTCGCCTCGACGGCGGGCGCGGAGCAGCTGCTCGGTGGCGCCTACCCGTCCGCCTCGGTGCTTGCCAGGGCCGACTGGGTCAGCTCGCACAAGGACGCCGTCCAGAAGGTGGTCGACGCGCTCGTCGCGACGATGCACTACATCAACACTCACAGCGCCTCCGACATCGCCGACCACCTGCCGAAGGACTTCGTCGAGAACTCGCTGGTCACCCGTGCGGACTATGTGGCGGCGCTGACCCAGGACAAGGGCCAGTTCCTGCCCGACGGGATGATGCCCGCCAACGGCCCGGCCACCGTCCTCAAGATCGAGAAGTTCGTCGGCAACGTCACCGGCAACGTCGACCTGTCGAAGACCTACACGAACGACTACGCGATCGCCGCGAACAAGCTCGAGGGCTTCGCCGGCTAGGTCGGCCCGTTGGGGCGGGGGAGTCCTTCGTCCCCCGCCCCAACGGCTGTCCGACCACGGCGCCCGGCCGGGTCACGGCATACCGACGAAGACGCGGGAGCACACCCCCCAGCTCGTGACGATGGAGTCGTGGAGCACCCGCCATCCCGATGGGACGTGGGGGCCCAGCTCGACGGGGCGGCATCCCCCGGTCAGGTGGGGGTCGACCCGGAACAGTAGCGACCATCCGGTCGACACGACGCGGGCGACGCCTCCGGGTCCCGGGGCGAGGCTGGCCACGGCGAACAGGCCGCCGGGCCGAAGCACCCGGGCCGCCTCGGCCACGACGACGTCCAGCGCGGACGGCGAGAGCAGGTCCAGCACGTAGGAGGCGACGACCCGGTCGCAGCTGTCGTCGCCCAGCGGCCAGGGGGAGCGGCCGTCCACGAGCGCGACATCGGCCCGGTCCGACCACGACCGCAGGCGGGACCGGGTCAGGTCGACCATCTGCCGGCTGACGTCCAGCCCGAGGTAGCGCGCGCCCGGCGGCAGATGCTCGCTCAGCAGGCTCGCGGCCAGGGCGCCCGTCCCGCAGCCCAGCTCGAGGACCGACCCGGCCTCGCCGAACCGGCCGGCCGCCACCAGGCCCGCCACGGCGTCCCGCTCGTAGAACCCCTGCGTGTCCTGCCACCGGCCCACCCGGTCGTAGACGGCGGCCGCCTGCGCGGGGTCGAGGTAGCGCGCTCGCGATCTCATTCGCGTCACGCTACGCCGACCGCGTGTCCCCCGAGCGCCGCGTCGTCGGTCACGACGGCATCGGGCGTGGGGTCAGGGCTCCGGTGGACGGCGTGGTCCGTGGGCTGCCGTCAGCAGTCCCAGCCACGCAGGACGTATGCCGTCAGCGCGCCGTCCGCCCCAGGGGTCACATCGAGTCGGGCGAGCGCTCCGGTGGGCAGGTCGGCCCCCGGGTCGGCGGCTCCCGTCAGGGCCGGCACCGCCGCCCTGAGGTTGGCGCCGTGGGCGACGACGAGCGCCCTGCCGTGGCCCACCCGCCGGGTCACGGCGGTCAGGGCCCGACGCACGCGGGCCACGAGCTCCGCTCCGTCCTCTCCGCACGGGAAACGAGCCGACAGGTCGCCACGATGCCATGCGTCGAGCACGCCGGTGTAGACCTCCCAGACACGGGGGTCGCTCCGTCCGTCGAGCTCGCCGATGTCCACCTCCCGCAGGTCCTCCAGCACGTCGGTGACCGGGATCTCCAGCCGCCGCGTCAGGATCTCGGCGGTATGCCGGGCGCGCAGGAGCGGCGAGCACGCGACGGTGGCGTACCGCCGACCCTCCGCATGGAGGCGTTCGGCGAGGAGGTGCGCCTCTCGGATGCCGCGCTCGGTGAGGTCGCCGTCGAAGACCCGGTGCGACATCGTGCGGGTGACGTTCGCGACGTTCTGCCCGTGGCGTACCCAGTCCACCTCGACGGTGCCGCCAGCGGGAGGGTCGGTCATGACGGCGGTGGCGCCAGGCGCGACTCCTCGCCGGCGAGGGCAAGGGTCATGAACGGCGTCGCCGGCACGGTCGGCACGGTGTAGGCCCCCACGCAGTGGTAGACGTCGGGGCGTCCCGGCCACACGGTGCCCGAGGGGCGGAGGTCGGTGTCGAGCTCGTTGACCCACGTGCCCTGCTCGTCGATGAACCGGCTGGCGTGGTCCCACAGGGTGCGGTACCAGGCCTCCCACCGGCTGCCGCCGGTCGCGCTGTCGATGGCGGCGCAGGCCTGGATGCCCTCGCACACGGGCCAGTGCAGGCGTAGCCGCGACACGGGGTGGCGGTCCCAGTCGACCGTGTAGACCATGCCCTCGACCCCGTCGGCGCCCCAACCGCTCAGCGCGGACTCGGTCAGGGACTGTGCCGCCTCCAGGAGCCACGGGCTGGGTGCGACGACGGGCGAAGCGTCGAGGTTGACGAGGAACCTCGCCCACTCGAGCAGATGGCCGTAGGTGGCGCCGTACGGCCGGAACGGATGGTCCGGCTGGTCCGCGTTGTAGTCGAGGTCGACCTGCCAGCGGGCGTCGAAGTGCTCCGGGACCAGCCATCCCAGGGCCCGCGCGCCCACGTTGACGATCCGGTCGGCCATCCCGTAGGCCCGGTGGTGCCACCGCGGGTCGCCGGTGACGTCGCCCATGGCCAGGAAGGCCTCGACGCCGTGCATCGTGGCGTTGGCTCCGCGGTACTCCTCGCAGTCGCTCCAGTCGGCGGCGAAGGACTCGCGGAGCATCCCCTCGTCGGCCTCCCACAGGTGGGTGTCGATGACCTCGGCCACCTGGTCGAGCAGGGGGCCCGCGTCGGGGTGGCCGGCCGCTGAGGCCGACGAGGCCGCCAGGCCGACGTGGACCTGGTCGTAGGTCATCTTCCGCCCCGAGGGGTTCCCCAACGAGCTGACGAAGCCGCCGTGCTCGCCGTCGACGAACACGCCGCTCAGGGACCGCACGCCATGGTCGAGCAGGCGGCCGGCACCGGGAATCCCCCGCAGGTGGGCGATGGATGCCATGTGCGTCATCCGGGCGGTGAGGAACAGCTCGACTCCCCGTCCTGGCTGCGGGGTGCCGTCGGCTGCGGGGTAGTGGAAGCCGCCGTCGGGGCGCACCGTGCCCAGGGAGAACCGGACGAGCGCCCTCAGCTGGTCGTCCAGCCAGGCGAGGTGGGTCGGCTGCTCCGTCCAGCGGCCGCCGGACACGGGATCGCCGGGGCGGACGGGGAGTGCCGAGAAGCTGCTGCCAGCGGTGTCCGATGGCGGGCCTTGTGTCGTCATTGACCTCACTCCTTGGGCTGTCGGCCGCCGTGGCTCTCGGCTGGGGTGTCGACGAGCCGTAGCGTGCCGATGATGGTGGCGGCGATGGCCTCCGGGGTCTCGGCGCCCGGGACGACGAGGACCCCCTCCAGGGGGCTCGCCTCCTTGGTGTCATCCGGGGCCGGCGGGCTCACCGACCGGTCTCGGGCGGCCCCGCGGGCCGCGGTGCGGGCTGCCCGGATGACGGCGGGGGTGTCCACGAGGACGAGCTGGAGCACACCGGGGGCGACGGCCTCGGCGAGCCGCCGGTGGGCGTCGGCGTCGCGGAGCTCGGCGGTGAAGGGCGCGACGAGGATCGTGGGGACACCGACCCGGGCGTTGTCCCGGGCCACCGCCGTGACGCAGGCGTACCGAGCGTCCCGGACCGGGCCGCGCAGCCGCGGGGCATCCAGGTCGAACGGGATGCCGGCGGCGAGGGCGATCTGCTCCATGAGCGGGTTGGTGGCGCTGTCCTGGTCGATCACCGCACAGCGGAGGCGGCACGCCAGGGCCGCGCCGACCGAGGACTTGCCGCTCCCCGGGGGACCGGCACAGCAGAGGACCGGGGTACCCGTCACATCACTCACCGTACGATGCGTACCACTTCGGTCCCACGACCGCCGCGGCCTCGTCCCGGCGAGCCGGGATCCACGAGCGCCGGGCCCCGGCGGCGAGGATCTCGCCGAGCGCGTCCAGCCGGTCGGCGGCGACCTGCTCGCCGCGGCGGCGGTCCTCGTCCGAACGCCGGCCCACGCCGTCGCCCCAGATGGCGCGCCCGGCCATGAAGCCACTGCTGCCGTGCCGAGCTGCATACCGGAGCTGGTCGGCGAAACCGTCGAACGTGACGCCGGCGGTCAGCAGCACCCACGGGCCGTCGACGGCCGCGTCGAGGCGCTCGCACGCGTCGTCGGCCGCAGCGCGCCCCTCCGGTGTCGCCAGTGTGGTCGGGAACTCGACCTTCATGATGTCGGCACCGGCCCGGCGGAAGGAGCCGGCCGTGGCGATGACGCTCTCCGTGCGGCGCTGGGCGACCTCGGGGTCGGCGAGGTCCTCGCCGGGCAGGGGGTACCACAGCGGCTCGACGATGAGCGGAAGCTGGAGGCGAGCGCACTCCTGCGCGACCCCGGCGACCACACCGTGGACCCGGGCGGCGGTCTCGTCGTCGGCGTCGTGGCGGTGGAAGACGACGAGCTTGGCCGCGTCGCAGCCGACCAGTGACAGCTTCGCCGGCGTCCACCCGGGCTTGAGGCGCAGCGTGGTGTCGAACCCGACGGGGCTGTCGTCCGGCCGGTAGTAGAGGTCCTCGAGGCCGCTGATCAGGCCCAGCGAGCCGGGCAGAGCGGCGGACGCGACGGCCTGGCCGAGCGACCACACCGGGTCCAGGAGAAGCGATGTCGCATGCGGGGCCATCGCGGCGATCATCGAGAGCTTGGACTCCACGACCTCGTCGAAGCTGACCTTGGTGAGGTCCTGGTCGAAGAGGATCTGGTAGTTCTCGGGGTGGTCGATGGCCGCGGTGCGGATGAATCCCTCGGCGTCGCTGATCCGCTGCATCCGCCGCAGCTTCCCCAGGTTCGCGACGTCGACGCTGGACGAGCTCCCGGGTGCCGTCGACGAGACGCGGGGGTCACTGGTGGTGGACATCTTTCGGCCTCCTGGAGGGGCGTTCACGGGGTGACGGGCGCAGCACGTATCGCCAGTCGAACAGGCGAACCGGCGTCGCTAACCATTTGGTAACGGCCTGTTGACATCGTTGTCATTGCAGTCTTACGTTACCGATGACCCCGAGCGACATGCAAGGGGCGCGGCCCAACGAAAGTGCCGCCGCGGACCGTGGACGTAGGAGATCGCGTGCTCGTTGTGACGCCGAACACGTGCACCGACATCACCTCCTGGGTGCCGACGCTGGCCCCCGGCACGGTGGCGCGCGCTCCCCGCACCGTGGTCACCGCGGGCGGCAAGGGCGTCAACGTCGCTCGCGTCCTGCGCCGCCTCGGCCACGAGACCACCCTGGTCGGTCTGGCTTCGCAGTCCGACGACCGCCTCATCCGGCTTCTCCGGGAGGAGGGGTGCACGTTCCGCTCGATCCGTCACCCGGGACCCGGGCGGATCGCCCAGATCTTCCTCGAGGACAGTGGCCGGGCGACCGTCGTCAACGGTGCCGGCCCGGCGATGACGCCCCGGCTGTGGGACGACCTTCTGGCGACCGTCGCGGCCGAGCTGGACACCACCCTGGCGGGTGAGCGTGGGCCGGTGGCCTGCTCCGGCTCGCTGCCCCCGGGTACGCCCCAGGACGGCTACGGCCAGATCGTCGACCTCGCACACGAGCGGGGCCTGCTCGCCCTGGTCGACGCGGGCCCCGCGGTGCTGGGTGCCACCCTCGACCACGCGCCGGACCTGGTCTCCCCCAACCTCGCCGAGGCCGAGGGCCTGCTCCTCGGTCGGGCCGACGAGAGCGTCGACGAGAGCGGCCTCGACGTCCCGGACCGGTGCCTCGCCGCGAGCCGTGCGCTGCACGAGCGGGGCGCCCGCCGGGCCGTCGTCACCGGCGGCGGGAGCGGGGCGGCCCTGACGACGGACGACGGCAGTCGCTGGTTCCAGGCGCTGCCGGTGACGGTCCGCAGCCCCATCGGCGCCGGTGACTCGTTCGTCGGCGGTTGGGCCCACGCGCTGACCGCCGGCGCGTCCGACGACGAGGCGATGCGTTTCGCGGTCGCGGTCGCCGCCGCCTCCTGCGAGACCGAGAGCGCGGGCGAGATCGACCCCGAGCGGCTCCGCGCGCTGCTCGCGGACCCCGGTATGCCGGCTGCCGACGCCGCGGCCGAGGTGACGTCATGAGTGCAACCATCCGTGATGTTGCCGGTGAGGCGGGAG